>JANQRS010000034.1 GCA_028284445.1 Calditrichia bacterium | reverse complement strand
TGGAATGATGGAATGATGGAATGATGGAATGATGGAATGATGGAATGATGGAATGATGGAATGATGGAATGATGGAATGATGGAAGCTGCTGCGCACAGATGGACTGAGCAAGTGCTTTTCCAATATTCCAATACTCCAACATTCCAACTGCCCGTTACACCCCTGCCTTCGAAGGGGGAGACAGGGGGATGTAACGACACAGCTATCGCCTATTTTTTCAGTCCTGGTTTAGCTTCTTCACCATCGTCAGAATGGTTGCGATGGCAACGGATTCACCGGTTTCATCATAAACATCGACATAGAACTTCACGATGCCCTTGGCAATATCTTCCGGCTCGCGCTTTTCCTGTTCTACCTTCTCTTTAACAGTAAACTTCACGCCGATGGTCATGCCCGGATAGACCGGTTTAATAAAGCGGCAATTTTCGAGACCATAATTCAGAAGCACCGGTCCCTTACGGGGTTCGACAAATAATCCGGCCGCCTTCGAGAGAATAAAATAGCCATGCGCTACCCGGCCTTCGAAGGTGGTGCCTTCGAGAGACGTCGCATCCATGTGGGCGTAGAAATTATCACCGCTGACATTGGCAAAATTGACGATATCCGCTTCGGTAACGGTATGTTTATGGGTGTAGATGGTTTCTCCGACCCGCAGTTCTTCAAAATGCTTGCGGAAGGGATGAATCGCGGTTTCACGCTGCTTGCCGCCGGGTTGATAGATGCCGGTAATTTCGGTGAGAGTTGTTGGCGTTCCCTGGATTGCACAGCGTTGCAGGTAGTGTTTCACGCCGCGCATGCCGCCCATTTCTTCACCACCACCAGCGCGCCCGGGACCACCATGAATGAGGGTTGGCAAGGGCGATCCATGTCCGGTGCTCTTTTCCGCGCTTTCCCGATTCAGCACCAGGATGCGGCCGTGATGCGTCGCCGCGCCAATCACGAACTCGCGGGCAATATCATCATCGAAGGTTGCAATGGAGCAACAGAGAGATCCTTTGCCCATCTTGGCAAGCTGAACAGCGTCAGCTAGATCGTTATACGGAATGATGGTGCTTACCGGACCGAAGGCTTCAATTTCGTGAACACCGAGATGCTCATGCGGACTCGCTTCCAGCATCAGGATGGGACTGAGAAAGGCACCTTTTTCCGGATCCGCACCAACAACATCCACCTGCTGGGGATCGCCGTAGACGATTTCTGCGGTTGCCGACAGTTCCTGCACTCGCTCACGCACTTCCGTCACCTGATCGCGACTGGCAAGGGCACCCATGCGCACTTCTTTCTGTTGCGGATCGCCAATAACGGTTTTTGCCAGGGCCTTGCTGAGAGCTTCGCTGACCGCGTCTACCAGTCGCTCAGGGACAATCACCCTGCGGATAGCGGTACACTTCTGCCCGCATTTGACGGTCATTTCCTTACGCACTTCTTTAATGAATAGATCGAACTCCGCCGTGCCCGGCTCGGCATCTTCGCCAAGTACGGCGCAATTGAGGGAATCGGCTTCCAGGTTAAAGGGGACAGATTCGGAAATAATGCGTTGATGGCTCTTTAACATCCGGCCAGTGTCCGCAGACCCGGTAAAAGTGACCACATCCTGGGAGCCAACGCTATCCAGAATGGTGCGGGCTGAGCCGCAAACCAATTGTAGGGCACCTTCAGGCAGAATACCGGAAGCAATAATTTCGCGAACAACTGCTTCCGTCAGAAATGCCGTCGCCGTTGCCGGCTTAACCAGGGCCGGGACTCCAGCCATCCAATTGACAGCACATTTTTCCAACATACCCCAGACCGGAAAGTTGAAGGCGTTGATATGAATAGCGATGCCTTCCTTGGGTACCATGATATGATGTCCCATAAAATTGCCGCCGCGCGACAAGTCAATCGGATCACCGTCGACATGAAAGGTCTGATTCGGGAATTGACGTCGGAGGGAGGCATTTGCAAACAAATTGCCAAAGCCACCTTCGATATCAATCCAACTATCCACCCTTGTTGCCCCGGTGCGATAGCTGACTGCATAGAATTTTTCCTTTATCCCGGTAAGGTGTAAGGCCAGTGCTTTCA
Source organism: Calditrichia bacterium (assembly GCA_028284445.1). Lineage (GTDB taxonomy): Bacteria > Calditrichota > Calditrichia > RBG-13-44-9 > J075 > JANQRS01. Next base: position 27,873 of record JANQRS010000034.1, on the reverse strand, counting down.
ACATCAGTCCGCGTTCATGAAAGGTCATTTTGCGCAGCGCCGGTCCGCCAGCGTCCCGGCCATATTGCAGGACCTCCGCCAGGTCGATGCCGTCCGTAGACGCATAAGAGATGACCTCACCGGTAACCGCATCAAACAAAGGCTTACCATCGCCAGTACCTTCAACCCAACTGCCACTCACATAATTGCCCAGCTTTGCCATGATATCTCTCTTTCCAAGCCATGTTGTTCACGTTTGCTTTCAATGCCAATTACGTGCTAAAATTACAGCTAAACGCCTAAAACATTTCGACACGGATGCACATGGATTCTCACCGATAAACACAGATGATAAACAGGCTATAAGCATCGAAAAAGACAATCCAATTGCTTCTTTTTGGTCCTTTTACTCGTCATTCATCCGTGTGGATTATTTTTTATCCGTGAAGGTCCGTGTTAAAGGGTTTTGATTTTGCGTCTTTTAGACGTATGAGCATGTAATTCGCATTTTCACTTCGGTAGCGGAGTACGCGCCGCTGCCAGCGCTGGAAGACTTCGCGCCGTCAGTACAATAAACGCATCGACCGCAACATACAAGTCTTGTATTTTTTTGCTGCGCTTTTTACCATTGCCGCAAATACCCGCTCTCGTCCTGCATGAATGAGATCACATAAATTCATACTAAATCGGTTGCGTTCTTCATGTTCTTCATGCATTTTATGGTCTTGTAATTTACAGGACTAAAAACATCAAAAAACCACCACCGCCATGTTAAGAATTACTATTGTTCTAACCTCAATTTTGCTTTTCCTGACGGCTTGCGAAGAAAAAAAAGCACCTCTTACCACTGCCAATTTTACCGTTGAATATCTCACCAATCCCACAGGGATTGATGCCGCTGCACCGCGCCTTGCCTGGACTGTTCAGGGCGCTTATCGAGGTGCCCGGCAAAGCGCTTACCAGATATTGGTCGCCAGCACCCGTGAAAAGCTCGACCTCAATCAAGGTGACTTGTGGGACACCGGCAAGATCGCATCTGATGGGTCGATCCAAATTCCCTATCAGGGGCAGCCACTCAGGTCTGAACAAGTGTGTTTCTGGAAGATCCGGGTTTGGGACGGCCAGGACGTTGCGAGCGCCTGGAGCGACACGCAATTCTGGTCAATGGGGTTGCTTGATCGCAGCGATTGGAAAGCAACATGGATAGGCTATGATGCCGGTTTGAAAGACAAACGTCACCCGGTAAAACCCTGGGGCAATGAAACCGAGCGCAAAGATGTATACCGTCCGCTACCGGCGCCATTCATGCGTTATGAATTTGAATTGGACAAGCCAGTACGCCAGGCAACGCTGTACGCAACAGCATTGGGTGACTACCGCTTTTTCTTCAATACCAATCGGGTTGGCAATGACTATTTCACGCCTGGTTGGACCGATTACAACAAGCGCGTTTATTACCGCACATATGACGTGACCTCATTGTTAAAAACGGGACCCAATGTCGCCGGAGCAATATTGGGTCCGGGCTGGTATTCCGGCAATGTGGCAAATCTCGGACAAAATTTCTACGGCGACAAACCGCGTTTGCGCGGGCAATTGCACATCACCTATGAAGACGGTACTCGCGATACAATTATGACCTCGTCAAAATGGAAGACAGCACACGGCCCAATCCGCGAAGCAGACATGCAGGGCGGGGAACATTTTGATGCACGAATGGTGTGGCACGGTTGGGATCAGCCGGAATTCAATGATAAAAACTGGTCGCCCGTCGATACAACAGATTCCTATGATATCGAATTGCAGGCCTATCCGGCACAACCGGTCGTCAAGCATGTTGAACTGCCACCGCACTCTATAACGCGACTAGCGCCGGGATTCTACCTGGTCGATTTTGGTCAAAATTTTACTGGCTGGACCCGCGTCCAGCTCACCGGATCATCCGGGCTGAAAATTGAGCAACGCTTCGCAGAGATGTTAAATTCGGATAAATCGCTTTATGTCAAAAATTTGCGTTCTGCAAGGGCTACAGACACATTCATATGCCGGCGTCCGGAACCAACGGTTTGGGAACCCAACTTTACCTATCACGGCTTTCGCTATGTGGAACTGAGCAATTATCCGGGACATCTGACACCAGACAAAATACGCGGTGTTGTTGCGTATTCAAATTTGCCCCGAACCGGCAATTTTATCTGCTCAGACAGTTTGCTGAATGTTCTTTACCAGTCTGCGCTTTGGTCACAGCGCTCCAATTTCCTGGACATCCCAACCGATTGCCCTCAACGTGATGAACGCGCTGGTTGGATGGGTGATGTGCAGGTATTTGCCCGGGCAGCGGCATACAATATGGATGTCTCAGCCTTCCTCTCAAAGTGGATGCGGGAAGTGGCGGAAACGCAGTATGAAGACGGACGTCTGCCATCAATGGCTCCGCGTATTTACGGGAAAACAGCTGCCGGCTGGGGAGATGCTATTATTATCGTCCCATGGCGGCTTTATGAAATCTACGGCGACAAACGCATTCTTGAAGAGCACTATGAGGGCATGAAAGCCTGGATGACCTATGTGGAAAAGAATAGCGAAAACGGGATCAGCAAAGTTTGGAGCTTCGGCGACTGGCAGCATATTGAAGGGGATGTCATCCCAACAGACTTGTTCTCAACCGCGTACTTTGCCCACAGTGCTAACCTTCTCAGCCAGATTGCAACAGTTTTAGGGAAGAACGATGACGCTGCTAGATACCAGCAGCTTTTCGCGCAAATCAAAACAGCCTTCAAGGAAGAATTCATTCTCAGCAGTGGTTTGCTGGAAGGGAATAGCCAGTCCGCTTATGTATTGGCCTTACAATTCAATCTGCTTTCCGATGAAGAGCGCAGCAAGGCAATCAAAAACCTGATGAGGCGCATTAAGATCCAAAATCACGTCTTGTCCACTGGCCTGCATGCCAGCGGGAAAATTCTGTCTGTACTTGGCGAGAACGGACATAAGGATAAGGCTTACGAATTGCTTCAAACCGATAAGTATCCCTCCTGGGGATTTCAAATTGCCCGTAACGCTACAACGCCTTGGGAACGCTGGGATGGTTATCTTGGTGCCGGGAAATTCAATGATAGTCCCACGAATTCTTTCAACCATTTTGTCTTTGGCAGCTATGTCGAGTGGTTTTATTCGACGATCGCCGGTATTCGTTCACTGGAACCGGGATATAAGAAAATCCTGATTGCCCCGCGCCCCGGTGGCGGGCTCACTTTCGCCAAGGGAGAATATCTCTCCATTTATGGCAAAATCGCTTCAAATTGGGAAATCGTTGATGGGCGCTTCCTCTTGCACATCGAGATTCCTGCCAACACGACTGCACGGGTTATTCTTCCCTCGGATGCACCAATGGAAGCTGTGACTGAAAGCGGTAATATCGCTGCAGAAGCAGAAGGCGTGATGTTTGTTAAGGCAGGCGACGGCGCAATTGAATTCGAAGTGCAGTCCGGTGTTTATCAATTTGAAGTGCCAATTAGCAACTAGTTGTTTAATGCCGTGCGATGCAGAGTTTTCTTGAAAATGTCATTCCCGAATGCTTCTACCTGGCATCCACTGAATCCAGGTTGATGGATGCCCGACAAAGACATTCGGGCATGAAAACCAGCCTGACAAACGAACATAAGCATTCGGCGCGGTAGAACCGCGACCCGCACACTCACCCCCAGTGCTTGTCACGCATCCCCGCTGCGTGACGCCTTGCGCCCCTACACCTACACACAAAAATCCCCTGCCCCGCTGTTTTTTCACCGCGTTGGCGTATATTCTCTGAACCTCACCGACAACTGGAGACCTGAGATGAATCGCCGTCGCTTTATCAAAACTGCCGGTACCGGCGCACTGCTAGCTATCCCGCTTATCAAAACAGCCTGCAAATCCGGGCCCGATTTCGACCTTATTATTGTTGGCGGACATATTCTGGACGGCAGCGGGAAAAGAGGATTTCAGGGAGATATCGGTATTCTTGCTGATCGGATTGTTGCCATCGGCGACCTGAAAGATCGTAGCGCAAGGCAAAAAATCGACGCTAACGGACTGACGGTTGCCCCAGGCTTCATCGATTTTCATTCACATAGTGACGATGAACTCCTCTTGGGTGGCACTGCGCAGTCGAAAATTCGCCAGGGCGTCACCTTGGAGATACTTGGTCAGGATGGTGGTTCCATGGCCCCGCTCAATCAGCGCATGCAGAAGACGCTCCACGCCAGTCTAAAACGACGCTACAAAATCGACACCGGCTGGGCAGACTTTGCCGGTTATTATCAAGCCCTTGAAAAAGATGGTATGATCAGCAACGCCTTGAGCATGATTGGTCAGGGAACCCTGCGCGACTATGTTGTTGGACAGGAAGACCGCCCTGCAACAGATACAGAAATCAACGAGATGATCCAACTTGCGCAGACAGCAATCGCGCATGGCGCCTACGGCATCTCGTCGGGGCTCGAGTATACACCCGGCAGTTTCGCCAACACCCGGGAAATCATAGAACTATGCAAAGCGATGAATGGCAAGGGCATTTATTCCACCCATATGCGCAATGAAGATGATACCGTTATAGAAGCGATCGAAGAGGCAATTCTGATCGCTGCTGAGGCAGGCGTGGACCTTAATATTTCACATATGAAAGCATCCGGGAGGCGCAATTGGCCAAAACTCGCGGAAATGTTAAAGCGCATGGATGCTGCCAGGGCAGATGGCATGCAGGTTACCTGCGACCGCTATCCTTACATCGCTTACAATACCGACCTTTCCTCACTCTTTCCGCTTTGGTCGCGTGAAGGCGGACGCAAGGCGTTTGTCGAACGCCTTCAGGACAATTCGCTCGAAGCTGATATTCGCGCTGCGGTAGAGAACAAGGTTACCAAAATAGGCGGCTGGCATTCGGTAATGGTAAGCAGCGTTCCCAATCATAAGGCGCGGAAAACAATGGAAGGGAAGCGGATTGATGAACTTGCCGCCAATAGCGATCCCTATCATTATCTCGCCAATCTCATCGTCAAGGAAAAGGGTGGCGGGGAAATGGTCGGGTTTGCCATGAGTGAAGAAAACACTTCCAGCCTGATGGCTTATTCGCATTGTATGATCGCCAGTGATGCATCGAGCCTGGCAGAAGAAGGCGTATTGCGCCGGGGCAATCCCCATCCGCGCAGCTACGGCACCTTTCCGCGAATTCTCGGAAAGTATTCCCGTGATGACAAGTTAATTTCGCTGGCAGAAGCGGTACGCAAAATTTCCGCCTTGCCGGCTGACACACTTCATTTACGGGATCGCGGCTATATTGCCAAAAACTATTATGCCGACATTGTCGCCTTCGATGCTGCAAATGTTATCGATCTGGCCACCTGGTCCAATCCGCATCAGTACCCGAAGGGCATTCAATATGTGCTGGTCAACGGGCAGGTCGTCATTGATAAAGAAAAGTTTACCGGTAATTTGCCGGGTCGGGTAATACGATATGGAAAAAGCTAAAAAGAAAAATTCCAACAGGATCGTTCGTATGGATACAATTATGGCAAAATCCCCCCGCTATCTCCCCCGGGGGGAGATTGAGGGGGGATTTCTCCGCACTGAAAAGGAAGACCATGATACATAAGACCTACTTACTCTTGATACTCAGCGTTCATCTTTTGGCACAAAGTGCTGAATTGAGCATAGAATCTCCACCTATCAAATCCGATCAGGAGATTGTTGCAGTGCGCGACGCCAACGGGCGATTTTGTGCGGCCGTGCAAGTAATTTGCGCTGTGAAGGGCCTGAAATATGATGCCTACAATGGCATAGTGCGGGTCGATTCACAGCCGGGTCAGGACATGGTGTATGTGCAGCCGGATGAACGGGTGCTAGAGATCTTTGCTCCCGGCCATAAGCCGCTAAAGCTAATTTTGCATGATGAAGGTATCAAGCTTGAGGAAAAAGCGGTTTGGCAACTCGCCCTTTCCGGTCAGGTCCAGAACATTGTGTTAACAGTTGCCCTGCTCTTTGAACCACCCGATGCCCGCCTGATTCTCAATGGAGAAGCAGCCGCAGCAGGGCCCACGCACATCCTTGAGAGCGGTGACCATCAAATTCGTATTGAGCATGCAGATTTCAACCACATCGATACGACCATTAGCGTTGATCCCAAAAACGCCTTTTTCGCTTTTCAATTAAAGCCGCTAAAAATGCCTGGGGTTGTAACAACCAGTGAGAAATCCGGACCAAATCGGGCAAAGCAAATTCAGCGACGGATTCGTGCGATTGAGGCATTTCTTGGTAACGATAAAGCGCAGGTCCTACGTAATGGCAATCAGCTAATTGTGCGGATGCAGGTCGATAAAACCTTCCAGGCATCAAGGCTTGTATTCAAGGGTGACCGGCAAGAATTGGTGTCGCGGGTTTTCCAGGTGATTCGTCAATTGGAACCGGATAAATTGACTATCGCTGTGCATAGCGACAACTCACGCAGACAGCGCGCCGCAAAGCGCAGAACACAAACCCAAGCCAATTTTATCAAGTCGTCTCTATTAAAGGAATTTCCGAATATTGACGCCAGCAAAGTGCGAGCAATAGGATACGGTGGGGACAAGCCAATTGCTTCCAATGCCACCCGTGACGGCAAAGCGAAGAATAGGCGGATTGATTTGATACTCGAAAAGGGATAACCTTTTAAAACTCACACTTCTCAATACAGGACAATATCTGCCCCAAAATTTCGTGGCGAATCGAATAATAGATTTGGCGGCCTTCGCGCTTGCTTTCCAAGATGCCGCGGTCCTTTAAGATGCGCAAATGTTGGGATGCAACTGCCTGGTTGATTCCCACACCCTCAAAAATTTCTGTCACACTCATCCGCTCATTCTGATCAATCAAATTGAGGATAGCAATGCGCATTGGATGCGCAATAGATTTGAGCATCTCAGCTGCTTTTTCAAGCCTTTCCAGATCCAATTGTACTGACATTCGACATTCCTTTAAGCTGTGTTCAAAGATTCAACGCGAATAAACACGAATTTACGCGAAAATGCAAACTGATGATATTTCATTTCCGGTTTCTTGTTGATTCGCGCTTATTCGTGAAAATTCGCGTTAAACTCTTTCAATTTTGTGACAACTCGGGTTAGACAGTTTAGCTCGCCTTATCCGCTGCCACTTCTTCCCTCACCATCATGAAATAATATATCAGCGGCACCGCCAACAATGTGAGCACCGTGGAAGCCATTGCACCCCACATCAGCGATATCGCCAATCCTTCAAAAATCGGATCAAACAGAATGACCACCGCACCGATGACAACTGTTCCGGCTGTCAATAAAATCGGCCGGGTTCGCACGGCACCGGCTTCAATGACTGCTTCGCGAAGCGGCATCCCATCTGCCCGTTTCAGCTGTATGAAATCGATGATCAGGATCGAATTCCGCACCATGATGCCGGCAAGCGCGATCATCCCGATCATCGAGGTAGCGGTAAAGAACGCCCCATGCAGCCAGTGACCGGGAATGATACCAACCAGGCTCAGCGGTATGGCCACCATCATCACCAGCGGCACCTTAAACGACTGAAACCACCCGATAATCAGGAAGTAAATAATGACCAGCACCACTGCGAACGCCGCCCCCAAATCGCGGAAGACTTCATAGGTGATTTGCCATTCCCCGTCCCATTTAACGCTGATATCTTCCTCCAGAAAGGGCACGCCACGATACATCGGTGACAATGGCGCCTGGCCGTCCAGATCTATCGCCGCGATTTTCTCGTCTATTTCCAGCATTGCATAAATCGGACTCTCGATATTCCCTGCAACATCAGCAGTCACATAGGTTACCCGCCGCTGATTCTTACGATAGAGGGTCTGATCACGCTGCTTTTCATGAACGCGTACCAATTCACTCAGCGGAATCATCATCCCGTCCCGATTACGCACAGCGAGCTGTTTCAGATCGTCGATGCTGCTTCGTCGCGCTTCCTCCAGGCGCAAAAGGATGGCCAGCGGTTCCACTTCATCCGGTATTCGCAGCAAGCCGGCATCGGAACCACCCAGGGCAATGCGCAGAGTTTGAGCTATCTGCTCAGTCGAAACGCCGGTCAATGCGGCCTTTTCTTTATCTACCTGAAAATGAAACACCGTCTGCGGATCCTCTACCAGCCAATCCGCATCAACGACCCCATCCGTTTCGTCAAAAATATTGCGAATCGCCTGAGCTACTTCGACCTGCTGCTTGTCGTCACCGCCGTAGACCTCAGCAACCAGCGTTGCCAACACCGGCGGTCCCGGCGGCACTTCGGCGATTTTGATACGTGCGCCGTGCTGCCTGGCAATATCGATAATCATAGCGCGTATGCGTCCGGCTATGGCGTGGCTCTGATCGCTACGTTCTGATTTGTGAACCAGCGCCAATTGGATATCCGCCATATTCGCCCCCTGCCGCAAATAATAGTGGCGAACCAAACCGTTAAAATTGATCGGTGCATGTGTGCCGACATAGTATTGAAAACTTTCGAACTCCGGCAGATCTGCCAGCTTCAAGGCCATTTCATGCGTCGCAGCGGCGGTTTTTTCCAGGGTACTGCTTTCCGGCATATCGACAATTACCTGGATTTCGCTCTTGTTATCAAAAGGCAGCATCTTTACTTCCACCAATCTTAAGGGAAAAAGGATCACCGCAATCAAGAGCAATAGGGTTATGCCACCAAGCGCCATGGCGGCACGACGGCGATTATCAAGCAGCGGCAGTAAAGTGCGACGGTAAAAACGATGCAGGAAATCGTTGCTCTCATCGACAACCTTTTCAGCATGCTTTTCATGCTTTAACAACCGATAGGCAAACCAGGGCGTGGCCACCAGGGCAATCAGCAGCGAAAACATCATCGCCAGGGACGCTCCGATTGGCATTGGGCTCATATATGGTCCCATCAATCCGGATACAAAAACCATCGGCAACACCGAAGCGATTACGGTAAAGGTCGCAAGAATGGTAGGATTACCAACCTCGTTGATGGCCCTTAATGCGGCCTGCAACTTCGAACCCTTGCCCATTGCAAAATGCCGGTGCAGGTTTTCTGCGATGATAATGGAATCATCCACGACGATCCCGGTGACAAAAATCAGGGCAAACAGCGTCACCCGATTGAGGGTATAACCAAAGAGATAATAGACGAAGAGCGTCAGCGCAAACGTGACCGGCACCGAGGCGAAGACAACCAGTCCCCCACGCCAGCCGAGGAAGAAGCCAACGATCAACGTAACCGCAAGCACGGCACCGGCGAGATGCTGCAGAAGTGTATTTACTTTTTCGGAAGCCGTTTTCCCGTAGTTGCGGGTTTCCTCAACATGCACGTCTGCCGGGATCAGTCGTCCCTTCAGCGCCTCAACTTTGGCAAGCACTTCATCAGCAACGGACATTGCGTCTGCGCCGGCACGCTTCGAGACAGCGATGCTAACCGCAGGATATATCTGCCCGGCAGATTTCCCGGAGGCGCTACCGTGCCCAAAGAATACGTAGCTGTCAACCTCACCGGGGCCATCGAGAATGTTGGCAATTTGCTTCAAATAGACCGGGGCATTATCGACCACATCGACCACCAGATTTTCGATATCACTGATGGACTGCAGGAATTCACCGGTCTCAACCGTAAATGCTTCGTTTAAACGCTGGAACTCTCCGGCGGTGATATTTTGATTGGCGCTGCGAACTTTCTCCATGATTTGCAGCGGGTCAATACCATAGGCAAATAAGCGCCCCTGGTCCAGCAATATCTGCACCTGTCGCGGCTGCCCGCCGGTCAATTCCAAACCGGCGACATCGGGAATCTTCTTCATCTCCGTCCCCAGTTCCTCGGCAATTCGTCGCAGTTGGAAGCCGTCGTAACTCTCACTCCAGAGGTTCAGGGAAAGAATGGGCACGTCATCAATGGATTTCAGCTTGATCAGCGGTTGGCCCTGCATACCGAGCGGCATGCGGTCCATATGCTTATAAATAGTGTTCCATAATTTGACCAGACTTTCTTCGACATTCTCCCCGACATGATAACGAACCGTTACCAAGGCAAAATCCGGACGTGACATCGAATAGACGTATTCCACGCCTTCGATTTCGCTGAGAATGCGCTCGACAGGTTGGGCCACACGCTCCTCAACTTCGGCACTGCTGCTGCCGGAAAAAGGAATGAGAATATCCATCATCGGAACGCTAATCTGGGGTTCTTCCTCACGCGGTGTCAACCAGGTTGCGATCAATCCGATCAACAGTCCGGCGACAAACAGGAGCGGAGTGAGCTTGGAATCAATAAAGAGCCGGGCAATAGAACCGGCAATTCCCTGTTTCATTTCACTACCTCCACAATCTGTCCGTCGAGCAATTTCTCCTGGCCGGCAAGCGCTATTTGATCACCGGCATTGAGCCCGCTCAAGACCTCGACCATATCATTCAGGCGTTTTCCGGTACGAATCCAGCGAAGGTGGGCTATTTTTTGATCGTCAATGGTGAAGACGCCCTGCAATTGGCCGCGGCGGAAAACTGCCTGGTCAGGAATCATCAGGGTGGCTACAGACTGTCTACCGACGCTAACGCGCGCGAACATTCCGGATTTTAAGTTCGGGTGCTGCTCTGTCAGAACGACAGTGACATCAAATTGCCGGCTGCGAGGATCTGCAGCCGGGGAGATTTTTTCAATTTTGCCGCTCAGCGCAGTCCTGTCGTTCGCTGCCCATGAATAGACCTGAACCATCGTACCGCTATTTAAATCAGCAATATCGCTCTCCGGAACTTTGACCACGACCTTCATTTTACTGGTATTTTCAAGGACCAGCAGCGGCTGTCCAGGCTTTGTCAGATCTCCGCGGTCAGCCATCTTGGCACTCACGAGACCATCGAATGGCGCCGTGAGACGGGTATATGCCAAGTGCACATCGGCTTCTTTCTTTTGCTCTACAGCAGCTTGATGCCGGGCTTCGGCCTGCTGCAAGGCGCTGGATATATCATCCATCTCTTTCTGAGTGGCGGCCTTTCCGGCAAAAAGTCTGGAAATTCGGTCATGGTTCAGGCGTACATTTGAGAGGTGCGCTTCCGCCTCGCTGACCATAGCTTCAGCTTGCGATTGTCGCGCTTTGATGTCCTGGCTTTGCAGTGTGGCCATTACCTCGCCACGCCGAACGCGGCTTCCTTCGCGGACATTGATGGCCGCAATCCACCCGGACAGGCGGGTTGAAATTTCGGCCGTTTCCAGGGCCTCGACCGTCCCTGTATAGATCTTCCCCTGCCCCAGGCTGGATAAAGCAACGGTGTATGCTTTGAGGGCTACGGGCTCCCCACTCTGCAAGCTAGTGGTGGATTTGTTCTCACTACAGCCAGCCAGAAGCAACACAGCCCCCAGCATGGATATCAAAAATTGTCGATTACTCATCGGTTCATCTCCTGTTCAGGATCGCTGTATCCTGTTAACAATTCATATTCATCAATCGAAACCTGTAAATCATATCGCGCTTGTAATTCTCGCAGCTCCGCCTCAATCAAGAGGCTTTCCTGCATTAGCAAATCGGCTAATGTCGCAAGACCTTCTGCATGACGTTTCCTGCGTTCATCAAGGCCTTGATGCGCATGCTCTACGGCCAATTCAGCAACTTGAATTCGCTGCTGGGCGGCCTTAATATGTCGCACCAGGGCAGCGATTCCCTGACGCGATTGCTGTTGTATTTTCCGATAAGCAGCCTCGCTCTTCCTCAAATGTGCAGCTGCTTTGGCGGTATTCCCGACTCGGGAAAATCCGCTAAAGAGTGAGAGCTCGAGTGTCGCACCAATTGTCCAACTATCGTTATCACTTTCCAGCCAGCTGTCACCATGCCAATCACGCGATACCACACCATTTAGACGAGGTAACCAGCGGCTCCGCGCCTGACGCAAGGCATGTTTGGACGCCGCAACTTGATGCTTGAGAGCCGAGAGATCTGAGCGATGAAGATTGTGCTGCGGATTTTGAAGCGATGGAGGAATGGCAATGTCGCCGGGAATACTATCAAGCGGAACGATGGCGCCCGGCTTGTCGAAACCGGCCAATAATTTCAGAGCATCCCCAGCTGCTTGCAGATCATTGCCAGCAATAATGAGCATTTCCTCTAATTCCGCATGTCGCAATTCAGCCGCCAGAAAATCAGCACGACTCAATAGTCCGTTTTCAATGGCAAGCCTAGCATTGTCACAAATGGCAGCGGCACTTCTCAACGCTGCTGCCAGGGCAGACTGCCGCTTTGTCGACAGATAGAGACGCCAATAGGCTTGCCTGATTTGAAAGTTGATTACGCTGCGCGTCCAGTCCAACCTGGAGGCGGCACTCTCAGCCTGGTGATTGGCTGCCAGTTTTCCGAAAAGATCGCCCGGATTAAAGAGTGGAACTTGTGCAATCAATGAGGTTGAAAATCCATTTATTTCCGGCGGACGATTCAGAGCATTCAGCTGAAAATCGTTGGCAGTAAAAATTCCCTGCCGTAGCTTTGTCCCGAAAACCGCCACCGGGTCATCGGAGCGCATAAAGGCGCTTTGTAGTGACACAGAAGGCAGTATCCCCTGCCAGGCAGCGCGGGAATTCGCGCGGGCGATAGTTGCTTCTTCTTTGCTCATTTGCAGGGCATAGGCATGTTCCTGCGCATGAGAGAGCACATCCGGCAAAGACATGCGATAGGCAGTGGAATCATCCCCTAGTGCCGTGGTTACAGTCCAGGCAAGCCATAAACACAGTAACAGAAGGAGGTTCATTTTTTTCATATTTATATCCATATATTAATATATTCATATGTATTGACGCTTAAGATATGCAAAGGTTACATCACCTGCCACATTTTTTTAATATTGATTCGCTGGAATCGGAGAAATCCCGCTTATGTTCTTAAAAATCCCGCTTATGCCAAATTGAATGATCTGTTTCTAATTGTTAGCGATCTTTGGAGAAAACGGAGAGATAAAGAATGACGAACATGAAATTATCGATCAGCGCCGTTATCGCTATCTCGCTGGCGGTGGGGAAACTCCTACTCCACTTTTTCACAAAGAGCAACTACGAATTGCATCGCGATGCCTTTCTCTACCTGGCATTGGGCGAACATCTCGACTTTGGATATGCCTCGGTTCCGCCCTCTATCGCGGTATTTGCAAATATTACAGAAGCGATTTTTGGCCTTTCGACAACAGCAGTTGGGACCTTCCCGGCCCTGCTTGGCGCCGGGGCAATCTTGCTCATCTATTTGATGGTGCGGGAGCTGGATGGCGGCACCTGGGCGGTAATACTGGCTTGTGTCGCTTACCTGCTATCCCCTGCCTATCTGCGCACCGGCAGCCTCTTTCAGCCGGTGTCATTCAATCAGTTTTACTGGATTTTGACGACGGCCATACTCTTGAAAATGGTCAAAGATCAGAATCCCAATTACTGGCTGGCACTTGGCGGTGTTTGGGGACTGGCCTTTCTTAACAAATATTCGATCGTTTTCATGGCCACAGCAGTGGTGTCGGGTTTGCTTGTAAGTAAGGACAGAAAACTTCTCCTGACAAAACAGTTTATTGCGGGTATTGCTATTGCCGGATTGATTGCTTCACCCAATCTGCTTTGGCAATTCAATAATAATTGGCCGGTGCTTACCCACATGGCTGCCCTTCGCGATAATCAGCTGGTCAATGTCAGCATCGGTGGATTCCTGACGGCGCAATTTATGATGAACCTGCCGGCTGTGCTCATTTGGATGGCCGGTGTTGTCTTCTTTATGATCGATAAAACCGGCAAACAATATCGCAGCCTTGGTCTGACCTTCCTGGCGGTGATTGTCATATTACTTTTGCTGCGCGGTAAGCCTTACTATACGCTGGGCATCTATCCGCTGTTGATGGCTGCAGGTGGCGTTTACATCGAGCAGATTTTTGCAACTCGCTGGCACTGGATTCGCCCCGCCCTGCTCACCATGGTCGTGGGCCTCAGTCTATTTATCCTTCCCTTCAGCCTGCCGTTGCTGCCTATGAAACAAATGGCAGCCTACGCCGAAGAAATGGCGCCATATGGTTTTGAGCAGACGTTGATCTGGGAAGATGGTAAGCGCTATCCCCTGCCCCAGGACTACGCCGATATGATCGGTTGGGAAGAAGTCGCAGACATCGTTATCAACACTTATCGTTCTTTGTCGCCCGAAGAGCAAGCGACCTGCGCGATTTACGCCGAAAACTATGGTCTGGCAGGAGCGATTATGTATCACACCCGGCAAATGTCGTTTCCGGAACCAATCTCCTTCAGTGATAATTTTCGCTACTGGGCCCCGGACAGCCTCATGGCAGAAATTTTCATTTACGTTAATGATGAAGTAGAAGAGATCAGCTATTATTTCGAAGACGTTCAGCTGGCCGGTCAGTTGGACAATCCCTACGCCCGTGAGAATGGCGTAGGCGTATATGTGCTAAGCGGACCACGTAATGACTTTGCCGGTTTTTATAAAAATCTGGTGAAGCGGCTGAAGGGGCGTTGATGATACCACAAAGGGCACCGAGAGTTGAACGTTAGATTCCTCTTCGAAGGGAGATAAAGGGGATGCAATAAATATGAATCCGTTCTCTGACACTCTAAGCTGAAATTCAAGTATCCAGTATCAAGTATCAAGTATCAAGTATCCATCCGACTATCGTATATTGACAGTATCATGAACACAAAATCCGACAACTACCAACTGGAACCACCGCCGGTCAACTGGCTGCATTTCTTTCTGTTTTTAACAGCAATTGGCTTAATCAATTTCAACGTATTGGCGACCAATGCCGCGGCAGAAGACGGCTACTCAATTCACAAAATCAAAGTGTTTTGGCATGAATTGATCGGCGCCTGGGCCTTGCTGCCGACATTGCCCTTCGTGTTCTGGGTGATAAGCCGTTTTCCCCTGAATCGCGAAAACTGGCTGCGGCGGCTTCCAATTCATATTGGTGCATCGATTGCCTACGGCCTTACCCAAACCATGATCATGTACGGCACCCGAACGCTTCTTCACAAAGCAATGGATTGGAGCGCATACGACTACGGCGACCTTTGGTATCGCATTTTGATGGAATATAATAAACAGGCCCTGGTCTATGTCATTCTATATTTCGCGCTCATTTTCCTGCAAAGCCGCCGCGATGCGGAGAAGGCTAAACTGCACTCGGCAAATTTGGAACAGGAACTGACAAAATCGCGCTTGCAAGCCCTGCAAATGCAGCTGAATCCACATTTTCTCTTTAATTCACTCAACGCCATTTCTTCTACTATGCATGAACATGTCGATGCCGCCGATACAATGCTTGCCAACCTCAGCGATCTGTTGCGACGAACGCTAAATACCCGTAATTGGACGGAACATCCGTTCAACAAGGAACTGGAATTGATCAGACTCTATTCAAACATGATGCTGGCTCGATTTGAGGACCAGCTGCAGATTGACATCGACCATGATCAGGCGGCTCTCGATGCCTTGGTGCCCTGCTTTATATTACAACCGCTTGTCGAAAATGCCATTGAACATGGCCGACAAGCGCTTACAGCAACTGCCATTTCAATCTCAGCAACAAAATCAGGAGACCGTTTTCGCATCACGATTGATGATAGCGGGCCGGGCATTGATGCGCAGAATGACATGCAATTAAACGGCGGAATCGGCCTTTCAAATACAATGGCAAGATTAACTCAACTTTATCGTGACGACCATGATTTCAGCCTGACAAACCGGTACGAGGGGGGACTACGGGTCGAAATCGACATTCCTTATCGCACGCAAAAGGACACGGGAAGCACAGTCCATGAAACTTAGGATTCTCATCGTCGAAGACGAAAAACCGGCACGGCGCAAGCTGCGCAACTTTCTGGAAGAATTCAAAATGACCGGCGACATACTGGAAGCCACCAATGGCAAAGAGGCCGTCGAACTGTTGCAGGACGAGAGCGCAGACCTGGTTCTTCTGGATATACAGATGCCCGGTATGACCGGTTTTGAAGTGATCGAAACAATCGGTGTTGAGAAGATGCCACCGGTCATCTTTATCACAGCCTACGATCAATACGCCATTCAGGCATTTGAAATACAGGCCGTTGACTATTTGCTTAAGCCATACGACAAGTCGCGATTGCTGACCTCCCTGGAGCGGGCCGTTGAAAAAATTCGCCAGCAGTATGATCACAGCGGCATCTTGCAAAATCTGCTATCGGAACTTAATCGCGAGCAGAAATACCTGAAACGGATCATGGTCAATAGCGGACAACGCTTTTTCTTTATCAAGACAGCAGATATCACTTACCTGGAAGCAGAAGAGAAATATGTACGCATTCACAGCGGCGGGCAGTCCCACCTGATCCGTGAATCGCTCAAAAATCTTGAGAAGCAGTTGGATCCCGCTCGCTTTAAACGCATCCACCGCTCCCATATTGTCGCCATCGAGGCGATTCGGGAAATGCAGCCCTGGAGTCACGGCGATTATATCGCCATTCTAAAAGACGGCACGGAATTGATCATCAGCCGCCGCTTCCGTGAGCGCTTGTTTTAGCAGACACGCCCATTCTGAAAACATCCCCCTTTATCCCCCTTCGAAGGGGGATAAAGGGGGATGTCTAATTAAAACAACTCTACCGCAATGTTTTAGCCTCCCAAAATCTACCAATTCGTAACATCGCTGCAACACAGAGGTTACCCGTTCTTTAAGCGAGTTGCCTAAGTTCGTTGATTGTGAAATCTGGCTCGTGATGAGCCGCCGGTGTAACGCCTCAAGGAATTCGGAACTCAAGCTCAATCAACTCTCTCACATACTATCACTCATTAGAGGAGACAACAAATGGATAGGACGCGTTATAAGCTTTGGTATGGTGTGGCAACATGCATGCTACTTGGTATGTTTTCGGGCGTAGTTTTCGCCGACCATGACATCGAATTGGTACCGGTGGGTACATATGAAACCGGGGTGTTTGACGATGGCGCTGCTGAAATCACCGCATATGATCCCGCCAGCCAGCGGCTCTTCGTAGTGAATGCGGCAACGCAATCGATTGACGTATTGGATGTAGCAGATCCCTCCAGCATGAGTTTGCTTTTTTCCATAGATGTATCGCCATACGGCAACAACGCCAACAGTGTCGATGCTTATGACGGCCTGGTTGCAGCGGCCATCGAAAACAATGATAAGCAAGCGCCAGGTGTCGTGGCCTTCTTTGACACCGACGGCAACTTTCTTAATCAGGTCACAGTCGGCGCTCTGCCGGACATGCTCACCTTCACTGAAGACGGGCAATACGTATTGGTAGCCAACGAAGGTGAGCCAAATGATGATTACGATGTTGATCCGGAAGGCTCCGTCAGCGTCATCGGATTGAAATACGGCGTTGAAAATGCCGGTGTGCGCACCGCTGGTTTCTCCAAGTTCAATGATAAGCATCTGGACGAAAGCGTTCGCATTTTTGGTCCTGGTGCGTCTGTTGCCCAAGATCTGGAGCCGGAATTCATCGCCATTGCCGGCAAGTATGCCTATGTCGTTTGTCAGGAAAACAATGCCCTGGCTGTTGTTGACTACACCAAGCCGAAGGTTGTTGCCCTGAAGGGCCTTGGTTTCAAAAATCATTACAAGCGCGGTAACGCGCTGGACGCCAGCAATCGCGATGATGCCATTAACATTACCAACTGGCCGGTATACGGCATGTATCAGCCGGATGCAATTGCCAGCTACTCCGTAAACGGCAAATATTATCTGGTAACGGCCAATGAAGGTGATGCTCGCGACTACGACGGCTATTCCGAGGAAGAACGCATTAAAGATCTCGATCTTGATCCGGAAGTATTTCCCAATGCTGAATACCTGCAAGAAGATGAAAATCTTGGCCGCCTCAATAGCACCACGGCGAATGGCGATGCGGACGGTGACGGATATTTCGAGAAGCTATTTGCCTACGGTGCCCGCTCATTCTCCATCTGGGATGCCTACGGCAAGCAGGTTTTCGACAGTGGTGACCAATTTGAAAAAATCACCGCGACCTTGCTGCCGGATGACTTCAACTCCACGAATGACGAAAATGATTCCTTTGACAATCGCAGTGATGACAAAGGTCCGGAACCGGAAGGTCTGACGATTGGCAAGATTGGCAATCGTTATTATGCGTTCATCGGACTCGAGCGCATCGGCGGTATCATGGTGTATGATATTACCAAGCCGAAGCGTCCGAAGTTTGTTCAATATATTAACACCCGCGACTTCGACGGTGATGCAGAAGCCGGCACGGCCGGTGATCTCGCTCCGGAAGGCTTGCTCTTCATTCCGGCTTATGACAGCCCAACCCACAAGCCCTTGCTGGTGGTTAGTTATGAAGTGAGCGGCACGGTTACCGTCTTCCAAATCAATGAAGGCGGATATGGCGCCAAGTTTGCCGGTAGCGATGGCAATCTGGAAAGCACCGTTCCGCAGGAAACACAATTGCACCAGAACTTTCCGAATCCGTTTAATCCGACGACTGGCATCAGTTTTCAGTTAGCACAGTCGGAAGATGTCACCCTGAGCATCTACAATACACTGGGGCAGGAAGTTCGTACTTTGGTTCGTGAAGATCTTAGGGAGGGTCATCATACAGTAGAGTGGGATGGCAAGGATAGCTTCGGGCGTCCGGTTAGCAGCGGTATTTACTTTTATCGACTGGCTGCCGGTGCAAACATCTCTGTCAGGCAGATGCAGCTTCAGCGCTAATTGTTTATCTAACGTCCCGTTCTCTCGACGAACCCACCCCGCAAGCTATGCGGGGTGGGTTTTGTTTTTACAGTTTCATCTACTTCTATTCGATTAATAGCATTTTCCGGGTTTCCAGAAAACGATCGGTTTGCAAGCGATAGAAATAGACCCCGGATGCGGCCTTTTCGCGGTTGTCAAGGCGTCCATCCCAACGTATCGAATAATTTCCCGGAGACATGCTTGTATTCGTCAGTGTAACAATCTTTTCACCAAGTAAATTATAAATTGATAAGCTCACATGTCCCTGCGTTTCAACTGAAAATTCAATCTTCGTCTCTCCATTAAACGGATTCGGATAGTTCTGCTCCAAGCGCCATTGAAATCCGCTTCCCTCTCCAGTATTCAACGCCACCGAAACTGCTGTGCGAAATAGTCCATCCAGGTAAACAGCTGAATAAAGATGCTCATCTTCATCAAGCATCAACGCGGTAACTCTTTGCCCGGCAAATCCAGCGTTGGACCATGAATTTCCCATGTCGAATGATTGAAAAACGCCATTGCCCGAAGCCACATAAATCTTGCCATTACTGGTTACAACCACGTCCTCTAACCTTTCATTTGTTAGGCCTGATTCCACCCAGTTTATAGCACTCGCATCTGCGATGTAGACGCCATTTGTCGTGGCGCAAACAAATTTACCGGTATTGGGATCATATTCAAGACCAACAATCCGATGATCCAAAACGGCGATCTCCGTCCAGGATTCACCCTCATCCTGTGATTGGAAAACAAGACCGGTTGTTGTAAATGGATCATGGCCGGCAGCAACCAGATTGCCCTGAAAATCCGACGTCAGTTCATCCATTAGCGTTCCGACCAATGCCTTGGCTGTCCAGGTGAGACCATCATCTACAGACTTGTAAATACCACCCTCTTCTCCGATCATGGTGGTCTGGTAAAAGGAAACACCGGCAATCCAACCACTATTCCCTAGTGCCAGGAAATCGCGAGCTCCCTTGCTCAAATCCGTATCTAGCCAGGTAATACCATCATCCATTGAATGCCGTACGCCATATGCAGTACCGAGTAATATTCCACCGTCGGAACGCTCCGCCATGCTGTATTGTACCGGCCCTACATTATTATAAGCAAGATTATCGAACCCAGCGCCATCTGACTCAGACCTGTACACGCCGTCATTAGAAGCAACAAGAATCGTATTTGCGCTAGTAGCAAAAATGTCTGTAATCCATAGGTCATTCTGTCCGATACTTTCCCAGGTGTTTCCACTATCTTTTGAGCGATTAATACCATAAAACGAACCGGTGAACACATCGTTCGCATCATTTGATGCCAGCGATTGGGTCGTCACAAGCTGAGGAACTTCCCGGGGCTCCGCCACCCAGGTATCTCCATTGTCCTGAGAGCGGTACAGCCGAGCGCTGATCACGCTTATCAGAGTGCCATCCTCCAATTCGGTCATTAAATCAAATCCGCCAACTTCAGGTAAGCCCTCGGTTAGCTTTTGCCATGTGGCGCCATTATCCGTAGAGCGATACGAATGAAAGCCGCCGGCAAAAATATCGCCGTTCCTTGCTGCAAAAACCAGATCGAATGCTTCATTGCCCAAAGTATCCACAGCTGCCCAGGCTCCCAAATCGCTATCAAAGGCAAAGAGCTTCCTTGTCGATGCGGCAAATACGCCTTTTGTAAACGGGTGTATAGCCAGATCTAATACGACGGAAATACTGAAAGCCTGTCCATTGTCACTAATATCTTCCCAGGTTTGGCCCAAATCCGGAGAGCGGAAAACGGTCCTTGGATTTTGGGAAACCACCACTGTACTATCAGCACCGAATGCGAAATCCCATATGGTTTCGCTGGGCAAGCCATCAAATCGAGCTTGCCAGGTCTCGCCGTCATCGGTCGACATATATAACTCCCCGACTTGTCCTCTTACTGCCCAGAGATTGCCGTGTGAATCATATTTGACATCACCAATGGAGACTCCGGTCGGTAAAAATTCCCAGCTGTCACCACCATCAAGGGAGCGCCGGAACGTGGTTCCGCGAGATATGATTTTGTGTTCATCATGGGTAGCAATACTGTATACCCTGCCTCCATAAGGTCCATTCATTTTTTCCCAGGTGATCTGCCCATAGATATCAGCGCCAAATACAACAAGAACACACAGGCAAAAAATCTGAGCCCTCCCCAAAACATTCGATTTCTCCAGCCAACCCATTTTTCCCCCTTTGGACATTCTGAATAGTATTAACTTCCATCAAAGATATATTATAAATTTGACAAATCTTTTGGTATTTTATTTAGAATGTCGAATAAAAGACAATTTCTGAAGTTTATTGGAATAGAAAAACATTAGAGCTTGTCAAATAACAATGGCGAATGATTCATAGCAATTAAGTATCCCGGTCATATTTTTGAGAAGACAACCCAAATTATGGACACCCTGGAAATGAGATATTTTTTGATATTCTGTTTGTTTTTGGCAACAACTGACCTCCTGGCACAGCCGCCGGGTGGACGAGGACGCGGTGAAGGCGGGCGGATGGCCGGTACGATTTCCGGCCGGGTGCTCGATGCTACCGAAAAATCCCCCATTCAATACGCAGAGGTCGTGCTTTTCAGCTTGCGTGACAGCAGTCAGGCAAACGGCACCATCAGCGGTGAAGACGGGCGCTTTGAAATCACACCGGTACGCCCGGGCCGCTACCGGGTTGATGTGTTCTTCCTGGGCTTCGACACCCGTTCATTAGCCGATGTGCGCGTTAATCCCCGCAATCGCGAGGTCGATCTCGGCGACATCACGCTTTCCCCAAAAGCAATTGCCGGTGAAGAGGTACAGGTTGAAGGACAACGAGCGTCCATTTCCTATCAAATCGACAAAAAAGTCATTCATGTTGATGAGCAAATGACGGCGGTCGCCAACTCGGCGGTTGAAGTACTGGAAAATGTTCCTTCCATCACCGTCGATATCGACGGCAATGTTAGCCTGCGCGGTAGCAGCAATTTCCGGGTATTAATTGACGGCCGCCCTTCGATACTCGATGCCAACGACGCCCTCCAGCAAATCCCGGCAACCAGCATTGAGGATATTGAAATCATTACCAATCCCTCAGCCAGATACGATCCAGAGGGCACTTCCGGCCTTATCAACGTGGTATTGCGTAAGAATCGCAGTCAAACTCGCAGTGGCCTCTTGAACATGAATGCCGGCCTCAACGACAAATATGGCATTGATGCCACATATGATTTTAGGGGAGAGAAAGTCAGCGGGACTTTCGGGGCCAACTTCAATAACCGCTTTTCCGACAGCGAGAACATTCGCAATACCCGAACAACTATTGGCGGCCTGACATCCTTCATCGACTCGGAAGGCAACGGCAACCGTGGCCGGGTATCGGTTGGCGGACGAGCGGCGCTATCCTGGCAAGCAACCTCAAAGGATCTCTTCAGCATCAATGCCCGTTTAGGCAACAGCTCATCGCAAAACGATGAGAATCTTGATTACGATGAATATAGCGAGCCGGAGCTGGTCCACCTATTGTCAACGAGCATCAATGATCGGGAGCGCAAGGGCTTGTTCGCAGGTGTGAATATTGGCCACGAGCACCAATTCGGCCGCAAGCGCCATCAATTGACCACCGAACTGCAATTACGTCTCTATGATGGCGATGAAGAAACCCTAAATGAATTGCGCGATGAAGCCAGTACCATTATCAGTGGTCAGCGCTCCACAGAATTTGGCCCCAGCCGCCGCTTGCGTTTGACCATGGACTATACCCAGCCAGGTAAGGGCAAACAGCTACTCGAAGCGGGCTACCATTTGTCCTATGGCAATTCGGAAGATGAAACCGAGCTCTACGAATATAATCCAACGAGCGGCGTCTACGATTTCCAGACCGCCTTCAACAATTTTACAGACTATGAACGGATTATTCACGCGGTTTACGGCATTTATGGCGGCACCTGGAATAAACTCGGCTATAAAGCTGGCTTGCGGGCAGAATACACCGATCGGACAGTAGAATTTCAGCAATCCACGGTATCCAATGATCGGTTCCGCATAGACCGTTTTGACCTGTTTCCCAGCACACATTTTTCCTATCAGCTGGCAGATGGCCAGCAAATGATGGCCAGTTATTCCCGGCGCATCGAGCGTCCACGCGGCTGGTTTCTCGAACCTTTCATCACCTTCAGTGATGCCTTCAATGTCCGCAGCGGGAATCCTGATCTGGAGCCGGAGTACATTGACAGTTTTGAAGCTGGCTATCAGACCTTCTTTGGAAAGAGTTTGGCCTCGGCTGAAGCTTACTACCGCATCGGGCACGACAGGATAGAGCGGGTGCGGACCGTATTTGATGAGAATACAACTATCAGCCGTCCGGAGAATGTTGGCACTGACTACGCGCTTGGTACCGAGTTGATGTTGAATACCGACTTCGGCAAGAAATGGAACGTCAACTTGCTGGGCAATCTTTACGACTATCGGATTGAAGGAGAATTGGGTGAGACCGCCTTTGATCGGCAGAGTTTCAACTGGAATATCCGCTTCAACAATTCGTTTCGCATAACGGACGCTTTTCAGGTGCAGCTGAATTCACGTTACAATAGCGCCACAGTATCATCCCAGGGCCGTCAGGAAGACAACTTTTCGGTAGATTTTTCGCTGCGCCAAACGCTGATGCAGCGCAAGCTTACTGCTACACTGCAAGTACGCGATGTTTTTGGCACTCTTGAACGGGAAAGTTTTGCCGAAGGACAAGGCTTTTATGACTATCGATTTTCAGATCGGGAATCCCCTATTGTGATGCTGAATTTGCGCTACAATTTCAACAATTTCAAGCAGGAGCGTGGTGAACGCGGTGGTGGTGACGAAGGTGGCGGGGATGAATTTTAGTCACAGAGGCCTCCTCGACCTCTGTGACTTTGGTGACCTCTTATTTCATCAAGGTCATACGTTTAGTTAGTATACGGCCATCGGCTTTTAATCGATAGAAGTAGGTGCCGCTGCTAACACCAGCTGCATCAAATTCAACGTTATGAAAACCGGGCGTTTGGCGTTCGTCTACCAAGCGCTTCACCTGACGGCCAAGGACATCAAAAACCGTTAATTCCACTTCAGATGTTTTTGGCAAATAATAGCGAATCTTAGTGGTTGGGTTAAAAGGATTCGGATAGGCGTGATAGAGCGTAATTTCCTGCGGGAGATTACCATTATCATCATCCGCGATCCCGACCGGTCCCGCTTCCGAATAGAGCTGGCTCTGTGGAATGGTTTGCTTGACAGTCGAAGCACTGCTCCACAGCAAGTGAGCCTGCGCCTGCAGAGAATTGTCGTAATGCTCCATTTGGATATCATAGCTTTGTCCGGCCACAAGGGCAATCGGCGCACTTGAAAACTCAGTTACGCCTTGGTCATTCCACTCATCAATCACCAATTCATTATTGATCCACAAGCGAACGCCATCGTCTGCACGCACATAGAAGGTGTAATCTTCGCTATGTTCAGTCACGAATTGGCCGGTCCAACGCGAGCTCCAGCGGTTGGGGTTCATGGACGGATCAGGAGCGGTATTGTTCCAGTTAAAAGCGATCATCGGGTCGATGCGAGTAAGGGTGTCACCACCAAAATCAAGATCATCATAATAGGTTGCCTTTAATCCATCAGGCGCGCCTTCAGGAAGTGTTGCCATGCCGGCGCCGTGAAATTCGATCCAGTTAAGGTTGAATAGACCGCTATTTCCCGGTTGATTCTTGAATACAAAAAAGAGATCGTTGGTACCACCGGGATTGGTGATTGGGGTAATAATGGTGCGATAGGTTTGCCAACCGCCGGTAATATCGACATGGGCAGTGCTAATCAATTCACCATCCGCACTCCCAACACGAACTTCGATACGGCCACCGGTGCCGGCTGAAGCCACGCGATAAGACACATAGCCGATATTCTCGAGGTTCACCGGCGAAATCGATATGTAATCATCGTGATCAAGAAAGCCGAGATTCGTGACCCCACCGAGAACATCACCAGTTGTTTCCGGAATCACACCGCTTTCAGTGGTATAGTGCTCTGCCTGCTTCACTTTTGGTTGCAAAATATAGTCAACAATAGCCGACAAGCTGCCAACTTCCGAAGCCCCTTCATCTGTATAGCGGCCTTCAACCACGTAGAATAAATTGTCTCCTTCATTACCATGCCCGGCAGCCACAACAAATTCCCCTTCACATCCGGTAAAATTCTCGAGTGGATGGGCATGATCATCGTGACCAATAAAGGGCTGGAAGAACACCGTATCACAATCGATCGTACCATCTTCCGTAGACCCGTCTTCAAAATCGGTTACCGAAACGTCAAATGCGATTGTCTCGTTCCAGTTGTAGAAACCACCGTTCAGCGGATAGTGGATCGTCAATTCCGGGGCGGTGTTTCCGGCAGTAATTAAGACATTTGTAATCCCCTGATTGCCTGCCTCGTCGGTAATGGTTAACTGAGCCGTATAGTTTCCGGCAGTTGTGTATGTAAACTGGGGATTGGGATCATTCGAATCAATTGTGCTGTCACTCTCAAAGTCCCACTCATATGTCAGTACTTCGCCGACGTCCGGATCAAATGATTCTTCGCTGGAAAAATCCACGGTTAGCGGCACCGGGCCACTTGATGGCGTGGCACTGGCAATTGCCACCGGCGAACGAGACCCGCTAATGTAGTCAATTCTCACTAGCTTTGAGTCCGTATTACCACCGCCAAAGCCGGTTCCCCATTCAAGCATATAAATCGCACCATCCGGACCGATTTCCATATCCATCGGCCGCAAGAAACTGAGATGTGGAACGAAATCGTTAATCTTGAGAAGATCACCATTCTCATCCAACTTCACTTCCTTAATCCAGTTGCGGGACCATTCATAGATGAAGAGCGTCTTGTCGTAATATTCCGGTAGCTGGTTCTCAGATGTATTCAAAGAGTCGTACTGATAAACCGGACCGGCCATCGACGTCCGTCCACCGCCATTGGTAATTTCCGGGAATTCCGCAGATTCACCATATGGATACCAGATCCAGGCCGGTAGCGCATTGGGCAACACCGTATCACCGGTATTATTCGGGGAATCATTGATAACATTGTTTGGATCAAAAACGGAGCCTGACGTGCTGGTAGCAAAATCATAATCGTTATATGCTTTGTTATCAGCAACAAAATAAGGCCAGCCGTAGTTGCCGGCTTCACGGGCCTGATTCCATTCGTCGTATCCGCGCGGGCCGCGAGTACCGCTATCACCGCCGGCATCCGGGCCAACATCCCCCCAATAGAGCCAGCCGGTTTCGGCATCGACTGAAATGCGGAAGGGGTTACGTGTCCCCATTACGAATACTTCCGGGGCACCATTGGATCCGTCTGCAGGGAAGAGATTCCCGGCAGGAATGGTATAACTGCCGTCAGGCTGCGGCGTGATACGCAGAACTTTGCCACGCAGATCGTTGCGATTGCCGGAAGACTTTTGGGCATCCCAGGGACTGCGTCCACTGCGCTCATCGATCGGCGTATAGCCGGACGATTCAAATGGGTTGGTGTTATCCCCGGTTGAAATAAAGAGATTGCCATCCGCATCAAATGCCAGCGACCCGCCGGAATGGCAGCATTGCTCCCGCTGTGTAGGGATCACCAAAACAATGACTTCTGATGAAAGATCGAGGCTATTGTCGACCAGTGTGAAGCGCGACACGTGTTGAACAGCATTTGTTCCGCTCGGAGAGTAGAACATGAAGATATGCGAGTTGTTGTCGAAATCGGGGTCCAGGGCGATACCGAGCAGGCCATCTTCATTGGCGGTATTTACGGAAATATTGCCGATGGTATTTGTGGCAGAGCTATTTGGATCATAGACTTTCAATGCCCCGGCACGCTCCACATAGAACACCCGGCCATCATTTGCTACCGCGAGTTCCATGGGATTGTTGGTGTTGTCATCGAGAATCACTTTTTCAAAGTTGGCCTCGACGGTAGCTCCGGCATCGCCTTCCACATCACCGGCGGCCCAGAGAATACCACCAAGAAGATGATCGAGGAAAAGTGGCTCCGAGAAAGTGTCGCTGGTATGCCCCAGCCCGGTATACCAGGAGCGGCCGCCGTCATAGTTGTGGCACCAGGAAATTGGATGATCGAAGCCATCCTCACCGCCAGTGTAGGTATTCTCATCGAGGGTAGCGAGAACATGCACATCGCCACGCGGATTGGCCTGGTAATTATACCATTCGTCCGTTCGGGTCCAGCGACGCGGCAGCGTTTCAGTCGAGGGATGCACAATATCAGCTACTTTGATCGTCGCTTCCTGGATTGCCGGGTGGCTTTGAAAATATGCGCCGACGAGGTCACCATACCAGGCCCAGTCATATTCAGTATCAGCGGCCGAGTGAATACCGACATATCCCCCACCGCTGCGAATAAAGTTCTCAAAAGCCGTCTGCTCGGTCGTGTTTAACACATCTCCGGTGGTATTCAGGAAGACTACCGCCCCATATTGCGCAAGATTGGCATCGTTGAAGTCAGCGGAATTCTCTGTTGCATCAACGGTGAATCCATTCTGGGTTCCCAATAGCTGAATGGCAGCGATTCCGGCGGAGATCGACGCATGCCGAAAACCGGCCGTTTCACTATACACAAGAATTGAATGGTGCTTCCGCGCATGTTTCTCCTTGCCCAGTAATTCGGAAAGGGGAATTTTGTCCTGGCTTTGTACAGGAAGGACAGAGACAATCAGAACGAACACAGCCAATACCGCAATATATATTTTCACAATGGGGTCTCCATATTTTGATAGCGAAGGAATGCTATGTTATGAGGCAACTTTTGTACCATGGGCTAACATTACATTCAACGGCGTAAATCGCTTAAAATCAAGGTATTTCGAAAGGTAAGATCAAGTATCGGCAGCTATTCCTTATTAAATTAATAGCCAGATTTATTGATTTAATAAGGAATCGGGCAAAAGGCGTTGCCAGGACTAAGACAGTCAGCCGTGGAGGGATTAAACCGTTCAATGATGAACGATCATCGAAAAACAATTGTTTCTTGATGCTTGATGCTTGATGCTTGATGCTTGATGCTTGATGCTTGATGCTTGATGCTTGATGCTTGATGCTTGATGCTTGATGCTTGATGCTT
>JANQRS010000064.1 GCA_028284445.1 Calditrichia bacterium | reverse complement strand
GGAATGATGGAATGATGGAATGATGGAATGATGGAATGATGGAATGATGGAATGATGGAATGATGGAATGATGGAATGATGGAATGATGGAATGTACGCGCGCACCCGACGCCGTCAAGTTTTTTCAATATTCCAATACTCCAACATTCCATTCGCCAAGCACGCTGCCGAAATGTGGTCTGCAGAGCGCGAGAAGATGCAAGTGCTAGATTGGTAATTCCAGTATTCCACTTTGCAAGCGCAATACAGTAGCGCCGAATTATGGACATTAAAGAAACTGAGACATCGCCACGAAGAATGAACATCTCCCTTGTCGGAATATTATTACTGATTTGCCTTTCGATTACTGCCTGTCAGGAAACGGAAGCGCCGTCAACGCAAGAGCCAGCTGCGGAAGAAGCGGCTGCAGTTGATCCCTTGTCAATGGCCAATCAGAATATCAGCAATACCCGCGAGAATGCCATCACGCGGGCGGTGAAGAGCGTTAGTCAGGCAGTCGTAGGAATCAACGTCACCCAAGTACAGGAAGTGCGGCGGCGTAGCCCATTCGACGATCCGCTCTGGCGGAATTTTTTCCCGGAGCTATATCGCAATCGCACCATGCGCCGCAAAGTTGAATCGCTCGGTTCCGGCTTCCTCATTTCCGCTGACGGCTATGTGGTGTCCAATCATCATGTGGTTGAAAACGCCAGTGAAATTGTGGTGACCATGACCGGCGGCAGGCGCTATAACGCCAGTCTGATCGGCAGTGACCGGGAAACCGATGTTGCCCTGCTGAAGATCGCTGGCGACGATTTCCCTTATATTCCGTTCGGACGTTCCGATAATCTATTGGTAGGCGAGTGGGTCATTGCACTTGGAAATCCTTTCGGACTCTTTAAACTGAACGATACACCGACGGTCACGGTCGGCGTGATAAGCGCTATCGATCGCGATTGGGGACGCACTGACGAGGGACAGCTGTTCCTTGATATGATTCAAACGGATGCTGCGATTAATCGTGGTAACAGCGGTGGTCCGCTTGTGAATGCCGAAGGCAAAATCATCGGCATGAATACCTTTATTTACACCGGAAGTCAATATAGCGAAGGATCGGTTGGAATTGGCTTTGCCATTCCCGTTGACCGGCTAAAGGAATTGGTCAAGGAAATTCGCGAAACCGGGCGGGTAAATCGCGACGTTTGGATTGGTATTAACGATGCCCAAAGCTTGAATCCTTATATTGTTTCCGCGCTCCGCCTGAAGGTCACAGAGGGTGCTATCATTACCCATATTGAACCGGGCAGCCCGGCATTTCGAGCAGGTTTGCGTGAAGAAGATGTGGTTGTCGGTATCGGTGATCGCGCGATTCGCAATCGTGATGAGATGATTGATGCCTTACGCAATATGGACCTGAAGGTCGGGGCTGTTGTATCGTTTGTAGTCGCTCGCGGCAGCGAACGGGAGAGAATTAATGTTGAACTTACACCGAGACCAGGAAAGAGATGATAGAAAGATATACAATGCCCGAGATCGGGCGCATTTGGGAAGATGAGAATCGCTTCCGCATTTGGCTCGAAATTGAAATACTTGCCTGCGAGGCCCAGGCCAAATTGGGCAATATTCCTGAAGATGCAGTGAAAGTCATTCGCGAAAAAGGTGATTTTGAAGTCAAGCGCATTCTGGAAATTGAAGCAGAAGTTCATCATGATGTCATCGCCTTTCTAACCAATGTTGCTGAATACGTTGGCGAACCATCGCGCTTTGTGCATTACGGTATGACATCATCGGATGTGCTGGATACTGCCCTGGCCGTGCAGATGAAGCAGGCTGGTGAATTGATTTTTGAAAAAGTTGATAGCGTCATCGAGGTGCTGAAGCGCCAGGCGCTACGCTATAAAGATACCGTGATGATCGGACGTTCGCATGGGGTTCATGCCGAGCCCACCACATTTGGCCTTAAGCTGTTGGTCTGGTATGGCGAGATGCTGCGCAATCGTGAGCGCCTCAAGCGCGCAATTGAAACGGTTTCTTACGGCAAAATTTCCGGGGCAGTCGGCACCTTTGCTCATATGGACCCCTTTGTGGAAGAGTATGTCTGCGAGAACCTCGGTCTGAAACCAGCGGAAATTTCCACCCAGATTCTTCAGCGCGACCGCCATGCGGAATTCCTCGCTGCCCTGTCCATTCTGGCGGCAACCATGGAAAAGATTTCCGTAGAGATTCGCCATTTGCAGCGCACCGAGGTTCTGGAGATGGAAGAGCCCTTCGGTTCCCGTCAAAAAGGGTCTTCAGCGATGCCGCATAAGAAGAATCCGATCCTTTCCGAGCGTATTTCCGGCATGGCCCGTCTGCTGCGGGGCAACCTGGTTGCAGCCCTTGAAAATGTTGCTCTCTGGCATGAGCGCGACATCTCTCATTCATCCGTTGAACGGGTAATTTTGCCAGATTCAACAATTACCGTATTTTATATGCTTGAGAAGACGCGCTTTTTGCTGGACGGTATGGTGGTGCACGCGGACAACATGCGCCGCAATCTCGACTCTGGTCGCGGACTGGTTTTCTCTCAGTCGATATTATTACGGTTGGT
The DNA here is from genome assembly GCA_028284445.1 of Calditrichia bacterium. Classification (GTDB taxonomy): domain Bacteria; phylum Calditrichota; class Calditrichia; order RBG-13-44-9; family J075; genus JANQRS01. The sequence goes on along the minus strand of JANQRS010000064.1, from coordinate 53,482 downwards.
CGACGCCGGTGTCAGTCGCGAAGATGCCTATCGACTCGTGCAGCGCTGCGCAATGACCGTTTGGAACGGCGATTCAGATTTGTTAACGGAACTGAAAAACGATGCGGAAGTAACAACGCATCTGACGATTGAAGAATTAGAAGAAATATGTAATGTTGAAAATAGACTAAAAAACGTCAATGTATCCTTTAAACGATACGGACTGATTTAAAACGGAGGACAGACTGTGGATATTCAAGAAATGCTTGTTGAAGGATCCAGTAAGAAAGTGTATGCAACAAACCAGAGCGATCAGGTGGTTTTAACGCTGTCAGATGCGTTTCCACTGGTGCCCGGTAAGAAAAAAGAAACCATGTCGGATAAAGCAGCCATCAATAATGCTATTTCCGCCTTTGTATTTGAATACCTGGAAAGTTATAATGTGCCGTCGCACTTTATCAAAACGGTAGACGCCAAGAGCTTCCTGGCTCGGAAGCTTGATATGATTCCAATTGTGGTGACCGTATACAACGTAAGTTCACGTCAGCTGGCTGAACGTTTCGGTATCGAAGCTGGCAAAGTGCTGGAATTTCCGGTAGTCGAAATGTATTTCAAGAACGGCAGCGAAGATATGCCAATGATCAATGAGTATCACGCCTATGCGCTTGGTCTCTGTGATCGCAAGGAAATGACCAGTATTACCCGTATTGCGACCAAGGTAAATGCGGTATTGAAGTCTTTCTTCGATCGCCGTAAGCTGAAGTTAATCAACTTTCGTCTTGAATTTGGTCGCGGAAACAACCAGATTCTGCTGGGTGATGAAGTATCGCTGGACACCATGTCCATCTGGAATGTGAAAGAAGATGGCTCTCTTGATGAACTGGAATACGGCACCAAGAAAGCTGCCAACACCTATAAGGATCTTCAATCCCGCATTTTGGGCAACAACCAATAAGAGGAGCATCGAACAGTGTTTGCCAAAGATGGTTACGGAATTATCATTGGTACTTTTCTGGCTTTTGCTGTCAGTTTCGGCATTTATTATATGATGCCGGGCACTGCAACCCTGCTATTGTGCGGGGTTCTGGGGTTTCTTGCCGTCTTTAATCTGTTCTTCTTTAGAGATCCTGATCGCAACGTGCCGAATAATCCCCTGGCGGTGGTTTCACCGGCGGATGGTAAGGTCATACAGATCAGTAATGTTGTTGAAGACGAGTATTTTGGCAAGGAAGTCCAGAGAATCAGCGTTTTTCTCTCGGTATTTAATGTGCATGTGAATCGTTCGCCGATTAGCGGACAGGTTAATTACTTCAAATACAAGACCGGTCGATTCCTTGCCGCTTTCAACCATCGCGCATCCGATGAGAACGAACAGACTGAGATTGGCATGGTCGACCAAATGGGCCACCAGGTTCTGTTTAAGCAAATTGCCGGCTTGATTGCCCGTCGTATCGTTTGTCATTTACGCGAAGGTGCCTGGAGCAAAGCCGGAGAGCGAATGGGTTTAATACGCTACGGTAGCCGTGTGGATGTCTTCCTGACTTTCGACGCCAAGGTTTTGGTGAAGAAAGGCCAGGTTGTGAAAGCTGGCGAAACAATTTTGGCTACCTTCCCGGATGAAGGAAGACAAGACGCAGAAGAACAGCGAGTCGTAGAAATACCCCAATCGGAAGTGGGGAATAGTTGACCGATGATCATTAATTGTCGTCCGTTCAAGGAACAATTAATAACGATCATCTGACAACGAACAACTAGTACTTTATGAGGATAGATCTGTGAAAGTAAGTGCCGGATTAGTACCAGGCTTCTTTACGATGGCAAATATGTTTTGCGGCTTTTTTTCGGCGATCCTATCGTCGCAAGGAGCTATTGAGGTAGCAAAAGCCAATGCCATGAACGAGGCAGCACAAGGCAAATTCATGCAGGCCGCCTGGTTGATTATTGCGGCGGCAGTCCTCGACACGCTTGACGGTAAACTTGCCAGACTGACTGATAGCTCCTCGGAGTTTGGCGTTCAATACGACTCGATGGCGGATGTGATTTCCTTTGGACTTGCACCATCCCTGCTTGCGTACTCAGTTTTCTTCAACCAGTGGGGAACGATCGGGCTTATCGCCAGCTTCCTGCCACTGGTTTTTGGATCTATCCGCCTGGCGCGATTTAATGTTCGGCTGGACGGCTTCGACAAGGCGTATTTTGAAGGCATACCGATTCCGGCATCGGCAACAGTTATCGCCACTTTTGTTATCTTCAATTTCCATTTCTGGGAATATCTGCGCTGGTCGAAGGTATTTCTCAGCCTGATCATCATTGTTTCGCTGCTGATGATTTCGACCATTCGCTACGAAAAAACGCCGAATTTTACCTTTAAAGGCGATGCGACGAATCGGATCATGATCATCTTTGCCATCGTGAGCACGACGCTCATCCTGTTTTTTCCACAAGAAGCTTTTTTCCCGCTATCGATTATTTATATTGCCTCCGGATTGGTCAGGGCGCTTTGGAAGCTCTGGAAAAATGGTGAGCAAAACGAAACGCATAAGATTGTCAATAAGGAAAATGAACTATGAAGGTAGCAGTAAAGGTTCGCCTTAAGAAAAGTATTCTTGATCCGCAGGGCAAAGCTGTGAATCAAGCGCTGCATCAGTTGGGATTTGACCAAATCTCCGGTGTGCGGGTTGGCAAATTGATTGAGCTCGAAGTTGCTGACGGGCAAAGCAAAGAAGACATTCAAAAGATTGTTGAAGATGCCAGCCGTAAACTCCTGGCAAATACTGTTATCGAAGATTTTGAAATCGAATATCCGGAGGCTGCGAAGTGAAGTGTGCCGTTGTCGTATTTCCCGGCTCCAACTGTGATCATGATGCCTTTCATGCCCTGGAGCTATGTGGGCAGGATGTCGATTTTGTCTGGCACAAGACCGGCGATTTAAGCAAATACGATTTTGTCCTGTTGCCCGGTGGATTCTCGTATGGAGATTACCTGCGTGCCGGCGCCATTGCCGGATTCTCGCCAATTATGAATGCCCTGGTTGACTTTGCCGAGAGCGGAAAACCGGTGCTGGGCGTTTGCAACGGCTTTCAGGTATTGGTGGAAGTTGGCCTCCTTCCCGGGGCTTTGCTGCGAAATGAAAACCTGCGTTTTGTCTGCCGTCACGTTTATCTGCGTACTGAGAATAATGATACCCGCTTTACCGACAAGTTGAAGCCGGGACAGCAACTGTCAATTCCCATTGCTCACGGTGAAGGCCGTTATTTCGCGGACGAAGCGACCATCAAATCACTTCAGGAAAACAATCAGATTGTTTTTCGCTATGTTGATCAGAATAATAACACCGGCGGTGACGGAAATCCAAACGGATCCGTGGATGATATTGCCGGTATTATCAATCAGCGCGGCAATGTGATGGGCATGATGCCGCATCCTGAACGGGCCATGGAAGAAATGCTCGGTTCGAATGATGGCGTCCATATCTTTCAATCCCTGCTTGCCTGATACTGCCCAAATATTCTTCCCCATTTAATATGTCACGGATGTTTTATAAGTTGTCTCCGTCACCTAATTCGACTGCATGGCGTAATGGCTTTGTTGGCCATCGCCTGGACTTGAAAAAGCAAGGTGTGGACAATGCAAGGGAAGAAATTCGGCTGGTATATGTTTGTCCTGATTCTTGGGGCTGTGGTTGGAAGTGTGTTGGGGGATGCCTTTGGTGTGATGCTGCCTCCGGGAATATTGAAGACGATGCTGCTAAAATCGGCGAGTTTTGGCTTGCCGACCACGGCATTTAACCTTAAAGTGCTGACAGTAACCTTTGGTTTTAATATCAGTATCAATATTATGGGAGTTGTGGGCATCTTTTTAATTGCTTATATTTTAAGCAGAATCGAAGGCAAATAAGTTGTAGGAAATTTGCCCTGATGTGTACCTGACGGCCCTGACAAGAATGTTGCCGCAGGTAATTTTTAAGGAAGCTGTTGATGGAAACGGCTTCAAAACAAGGAGAAGTGTTATGTTCGGCATGGGACCGACAGAAATTATTGTCATTTGCATGATGGTCATCGTACTCTTTGGCGCGAAAAGGTTACCGGAACTGGCCCGCTCTGTTGGGCGCTCGATAAAAGAATTCAAGCATGCTACCCAGGGGTTGCGTGAGGAATTCGACATAGAACATCTGGAAGATCGGCCGCGCTCAAACAGCCAACGCCGTGAAAACACCGAAAATAACTCCGACGCCGGAAACGCTGCGAGCTAAATTTAATCTTAAATGCGCATTGTGGACATCCCCCTGTATCCCCTTCGAAGGGGGATCTAGGGGGATGTCTCAAAGGCATTGTGATAGCCTCTTGCAGATTTTATATGAGATTTCATCTCAGGATTCTGCGCAGGGCATTTTATTGACCAAACCTCCCGTATTCTTGCAATGATTTTAGACGCTGACTAAGAAGAACCTCCACTATTGCATTGTGGAGGTTTTTGATGAAATATGGCCTGAGGCTGTGCCGTTAGCTACAGGCGGAAAGGATGTTATTTGAAAACCTGCATTGAATTGCGCCAGGATTATCAGCAGGGCGGTTTTAAACTGACCGAGCGCGTTGAGGAAATGCTGGCAAAAATCGAAGCTGGTAAGCACCTGAATGCATTTATCCAGGTATATGCGGATGACGCGCGTCAGCGGGCTGCCGAAATCGATGCTCGCCGCGATGCCGGAGAGAAGCTTGGTCGGCTGGCCGGTCTCTTCATCGCCTTAAAGGACAACATGTGCATGGCCGGCAAGCGCGTAACCTGCGCGTCGCGGATATTGGACAATTTTATTTCGCCGTACGATGCCACTGTTGTGCGTAAAATTCAGGATGCAGATGGCATCATTATCGGCAAAACCAATCTCGACGAATTTGCTATGGGTTCATCGACAGAAAACTCTGCGCATGGACCGGCCCGTCATCCTATGAATCCCGACTACGTCGCCGGCGGCTCAAGTGGCGGTTCTGCGATTGCAGTTGCTGCCGGTATGACCGATATTGCTCTTGGTAGTGACACCGGTGGCTCCATCCGTCAGCCTGCGGCTTTATGCGGGGTGGTTGGTCTCAAGCCAGGATATGGACGGGTGTCCCGTTACGGCCTGGTAGCCTACGCCTCATCCCTTGATCAAATAGGTCCTTTTGGTAAAACCGTATCTGATGCAGCACTGATGCTGGAAGTCATTTCCGGCGGTGATTCGAACGACGCCACCAGCGCCCACGTACCGGTGCCGGCATTCAGTGGCTACCTGGATACCACCGAAAAAATGAAGTTCGGCATGCCGGCGGAATTTTTCGGTGACGGTCTGGATGATGAAATACGTGCGGCGATTGAGGCACTTGCCAGGCGCCTCGAAGATGCCGGTCACACTGTCACCAAAGTGAAGCTACCGCTCACTGAATTTGCCATTTCTACCTATTACATTATTGCCACGGCAGAAGCGTCTTCCAATCTCGGCCGTTACGATGGCGTACGCTATGGACATCGCACTGAAAATGCTGAGAATCTGGAATCCATGTACGTCAACACTCGTAGTGAGGGATTTGGGCCGGCTGTCAAACGTCGTATCATGCTGGGAACCTACGTGTTATCGTCCGGTTATTATGACGCCTATTATCGCAAAGCCCAGCAGGTCAGAAACTTAATTAAGCAGGAATACGATCAGGCAATGGAGGCGGTGGATGTGCTTCTTACGCCGACGACACCGGGACCTGCTTTCCGACTCGGTGAGCGTCTTTCGGATCCGTTGAAGATGTATCTATCTGATATTTATACGGTTACGGCTAACCTGGCTGGCATCGGCGCCATCAGCATACCGCTTGCGAAGACCGAAAATGGATTCCCGATAGGCGTACAGTTGTTAGCGTCCTCATTTAAGGAAATTCGTTTGTTGCAGGCGGCGCAGGCTGTGGAAAATCTGGCAGAGTAGCAGAGAATCTGATTCGAAAGGAAATATATTGAAATACGAAGCGGTCATTGGCTTGGAAGTGCATGCGCAACTTCTGACCGAGTCTAAAGTTTTTTGCGGGTCCAGCGCCGAGTTTGGCGGTGATCCGAATTCCAAGACCGATCCGGTAGTATTGGGAATGCCGGGTGTCTTGCCGGTTCTCAACACCAGGGCTGTTGAATACATTATTCGCATGGGATTGGCGACCCACTGTTCCATTGCGCCCTTTAGCCGCTTTGCGCGGAAGCATTATTTCTATCCGGACTTGCCAAAAGGCTATCAGATATCTCAATTTGAGCTGCCTTTCTGTAGCAACGGCCATGTCGATGTCAATACCGAGGCTCGCGGCCAGCAGCGAATTGGTATCACTCGTATCCATCTTGAGGAGGATGCAGGCAAATCGATCCATGACACCGCTATTGCCGGGCATGACAGCCTGGTGGATCTTAACCGAAGCGGCGTGGCGCTGATCGAAATTGTCAGTGAACCGGATATTCGCTCTGCTGAAGAAGCCGGTCAATATCTCGCCAAGCTCAAGCAGCTGGTAACCTACCTTGAAATTTGCGATGGCAATATGGAAGAAGGCAGTCTGCGCTGCGACGCCAATATATCCATTCGTCCGGTCGGGGATGCGGAATTTGGCGTAAAAACAGAAGTAAAGAATATGAACTCCTTCCGTAATGTGGAGCGCGCTATTGCCTATGAGATAGAAAGGCAGACCAATATTGTCGAGTCAGGAGGCCGGATTGTTCAGGAAACCCTCCTCTGGGACGCCAATGTAAACACGGTTCGCAGCATGCGCAGCAAGGAGGAGGCACATGATTACAGATATTTTCCGGAGCCTGACATTCCACCGCTAAATATTTCCGAGGAATGGGTCGATAGTATTAGAGCCGCGCTGCCGGAATTACCGGAAGCCAAACAAGCACGTTTTGTTCAAAATTACCAGCTGCCTGAATACAATGCCGAGGTGTTAACCGCCACCCGTTCACTGGCAGACTACTTTGAGAAAACAGCAGCTGACTGCCAGGATAAGAAACTGGCCAGCAACTGGATTATGAGCGACGTGCTACGCGTTCTCAATGATACTAAAACAGATATTTCTGAATTCTCTATATCACCGGAAGCACTCGCTGAATTGCTGAATTTAATCAGCGATAAGACCATCAGTGCCAAAATTGGTAAAACAGTATTTGAAGAAATGCTGGAGTCCGGTGGCTCACCGCGGAAAATTGTTGAGGCGAAAGGCTTGATGCAAATTTCTGATGCCGGTGCGCTGGAAAAGATAATTGATGAAATTATTGAAAATAGCCCTTCACAGGTAGAACAGTATCGGGCAGGTAAAGAGAAAATCTTTACCTACTTTATTGGTCAGGTGATGAAAGAAACGCGCGGGAAAGCGAATCCTGCGACGGTGAATGAGATCTTGCGTGAGAAGCTTAAAGGCGCTTAGTGATCAGGAACCGGCGGAGACGAACATGAAAATGTAACTATTGAAGGCCGTTGAAGTTGGCCAAAGAGGTGCACACTATGTCTACGAAGAGAGTGCTTGTCGTCGAAGATGAAGACAATATTCGCGCATTGATCCGCGATTTCCTGGGGCTTTATAAGGATATCGACGTGATTTCAAGTTCGCTGGGCGCAGAAGCCCTGGAGCGCATTGAAGATACTGAAATGGATCTGACCATTATCGATATCAGCCTGCCTGACGTAAACGGTATGGACCTGTTCGAGGACATGCAGCGTCGCAAGCCAAATTTTACTGAGCACATCATTTTTATGTCCGGTTATGAGCCGGACGCAAAGATGCTCGACTTTTTCGACGAGGTCGAGTGCACCTTCTTACAAAAGCCTTTCCATTTAAGTGAATTCCGCGAAGTTGTAGACAGTATGTGGCCGAGTAAGGCTTTTTAAGTTTATTATTCCTCATTTGCAATTGATATTTTTCCCTCCGAAGTTATCGGACCAGATGATGAATCAATTCATAAAACAGATGGTCCAACATGTCTGAAAAACACGGCGTTGAATATTCCAGTTATCTGCAACTGGATAAGATACTTGATAGTCAAGCCCCCGAAAGTGATGCGCTGGCAACCCCGGCCCACGATGAGATGCTCTTTATTGTCGTTCACCAAACCTATGAGCTTTGGTTTAAGCAAATCATCCACGAGTTGAACTCGGTGATGACGATGTTTAAAGATCATTATGTTGACGAACGCAATATCGATAAGGCGGTTTCACGTCTCAATCGCATCAATGAAATCCTTTCAGTTCTCATCGACCAGATCAGTATTATGGAAACGATGACACCACTGGATTTCCTCGAATTTCGCAATCTGCTAACACCGGCATCGGGATTCCAGAGCCTGCAATTTCGCATTATCGAAATCAAGCTGGGATTAAAACCGGCATCGCGAGTAAAATACAGCAAGCAAGCCTATCACCATATGTACGACGAAGGCAGCCGGATTATTCTCGAATTGTTAGAGGATGAGCCAACACTCTATCATCTGCTGGAAAACTGGCTGGAACGTATTCCATTTCTGGAGTTTCCGGGCTTTAATTTCCTTGAGACCTACCAGGCGGTGGTGACGCGGATGCTGGCTGAAGAGCGTGAGCTCATCGAAAAAGCTCAGCTTTCCAAAGAAGACAGGGAAGGTCGTTTGAGATTGATGGACGCTTCTCGGCGTCATTTCGACTCACTCTTTGAAGAAGATCAGCATAATCAATTCATTAGGGAAGGGCGTCGCCGCCTTTCATACAAGGCCACGCTGGCTGTTTTGTTGATAAATCTCTATCGTGATCAACCGATTCTGCAACTGCCCTATCGCTTGCTGGCGGAAATCGTGGAAATTGATGAGCGGATCTCGACCTGGCGCTATCGGCATGCCTTGATGGTGCTGCGAATGATCGGACGTAAAACCGGCACCGGTGGATCTGCCGGATACAGCTACCTGAAGAAAACCGCAGAAGAACATCGCGTTTATGCTGACCTCTTCAACATTTCTACGTTTTTAGTGCCGCGCTCCAAGCTTCCGGATTTGCCGGAAAGCGTTGAACGGGATTTGGGCTATTATTTTTCGCAAAAGTGAGAGGTAAAGAATGAAAATAGATTTGAGCGGCAAACATGCTTTGGTGTGTGGTAGCACTCGCGGATTGGGCCGGGCTGCAGCTGAAATGCTGGCCGGACAGGGCGCTACGGTTACATTGATGGCTCGCAATGAAGACTTGCTAAAAGGCGTTTTGAAGACGTTGGCTACACCCGCTGAACAACAGCACAGATACCTCGTTGCAGACTTTTCGAATCCCGCCTTTGTTGGCAGTGCCATAAAGGAGTATCTGGGGCAGACTAGCGTCGTTCACATTCTGGTTAACAATACCGGCGGGCCTCCGGGAGGACAGGCGATCGATGCTGATCCGACTGCCTTTGAGGCGGCCTTCTCGCAGCATTTGCTTTGCAATCAAGTGTTGACCCAGGCGCTTGTTCCCGGTATGAAAGATGCTGGATATGGCCGAATAATTAATGTCATTAGCACCTCGGTTAAACAGCCAATCCCCGGTTTGGGTGTGTCAAACACCATTCGTGGTGCCGTTGCCAACTGGGCAAAAACCCTCGCCAACGAGTTGGGGCAATTCGGTATCACCGTGAACAATGTTTTGCCCGGACCAACCGTGACCGGTCGCTTGAAAGAGGTCATTAACAGTCGTGCAGAGCAGGCCGGAACGACATATGAAGCGATAGAAAATGTCTGGCTCACCGGCATCCCGCTTGGACGATTTGGTCAGCCGGAGGAAGTGGCCAGCGCCATTGGATTCCTCGCCTCACCCGCGGCCTCGTTTATTACCGGTATCAACCTCCCGGTTGACGGGGGACGAACAAAAAGCCTGTGAAAGACAGTGGCGGTTGGCAGTGGCAGGCGGAAGTGAATCACCTTCGGAGATTGTTATGGCCGAATGTAGTTGCCGGGCGTCCATCAAGTCCCTGATGCTTCCAGGTGTAAGATGTAACTTCAGCACTTGTGTTGTCATGCCCGAATGTAGTTATCGGGCATCCATTATGACCGTATCAGATTTGAGCTTCGTGGAAATCCTTTTGTCCTTCTTCCCTGAACAGAAATTTAATTGAACCATGCATAAAACATATTTTGTCTATATTCTTGCCAGCAAGGCCAACGGAACCCTTTATATCGGCATGACCAATGATTTAAAACGCCGCGTTTATGAACATCGGAATGATCTTGTAGATGGATTTACGCGTAAATATGGCATTCACCAACTTGTTTATTATGAATCAACAAATGATGTCAGAGTAGCGTTGGAGCGAGAAAAGAAGCTCAAGAATTGGAATCGTAAATGGAAAATCGACTTGATTGTTAAGGAAAATCCAGAATGGCGAGATCTATATGAGGAAATATGAACAATTTATGATTGCTGAATTAAGTTGTGCTGAATTGGAGGGATGACTAATGGATTCCCGCTAAAAGCACGCGGGAATGACACCTGCCTAACTCATCTCAACAACACCATTTTAATAACCTGCCGTTGTAAAATACCACTATTCGAAACTATTCTCATCTCCGCGTAATACAATCCACTTCCAACTGCCTGACCATCATTGCTGCGTCCATCCCACACAAATGTATGCGTGCCAGCCGCCTGCCAACCACTGACCGCCAACCGTACTATCTCACCAAGGCTATTGTAAATTGTCAGGTGTACTTCTGCTGCCCTGGGCAATTCATACCGAATCGTCGTTGCCGGGTTAAAGGGATTTGGATAATTCTGATAGAGCTGAAACGATAGGGGCGCTGCCACTGCGTCGTCGATCGATGTAGGCGGATCAAGCTTACTGCCGGTGCGAGCTGGATTGTTCTTATAGGTCGGCCAGCTGGAAGCAGCAGGAACGCCGGGTGTGTCGAAGGCATAGAGGTATCCGGCCCAATTGGCCGTGAAGATTTCTGTGTCGCCATCTCCGTCGATATCAATGACGGTCGGCGTTGTCTCGAGTGTTGTTGGCTGATCCATAATCGTGATCGGGAATTGATCGACAACCTGGCCCTGGAAATCGAAGGCCCAAACCTGCGCCGGGTCGTTGCTGCCCACCCCGTTGGTGCCACAAACAATATCCGCAAGCCCATCGCCGGAAACATCTTCAAGCACAACAGATTCTTCCACAAATGTGGCAAATACCGGTTGGGGAAATCCGGGCAGTAGATTGGCATTGTGATCCCATAGCCAAACTTTGCCGGAGTCGACCGCCTGGATGGTGCCGTAGGCAATTTCCGGATCACCATCGCCGTCAACGTCGGCCACAGCCGGCGCGCCAATGGAACCACCGGCGGTGATCACAGCGGGAAAACCCGGCAAGCGCTCTCCAAGCGAATTGTAAGCATAGATGCCGTTGACCGGCACTTTATCATCCGGTTGCAGGCGGATCAGGATATCCAGCTCACCATTCATATCGATGTCATAGAGGGTCGGCGTTGCATTGACCGAATTGCCGATACGTATCGGAAAGCCGCTGCAGGCGCTACCGTCCAGATTAAATGCGTGCAGTCGTCCGGCAATATTGGCACTGACGCTTTCACCGCTGCCTATGATAATTTCCATCTCACCATCGTTGTCGATATCGCCGATGGCAGGCGAAGATTGTGAATGTTGCGCCAGTTCCTGCGGCCAGCCCGGTAATTCACTACCATCATCGTTAAAAATATGCAGTTGGGCTGGCGCGGTGGTCAGATCCGGATAAGCAAGCAGCACGATTTCGTCGCGGCCGTCATTATCCAGATCATAGAGCGCAGGATGATTCGATTCGTAAGGCACACCAAGCGGCAGCGGAAAACCGCTCACCTGGAGGGTATTGGTTTGATAGGCAACCAGCCCGCCTGTCCAACGGCCAAAGACGTTTTCCATTAGTTGATCGCCATTAATATCACCTGCTGCAGAGGCTTCACTGGAGCCAGTGCTCCAGCCGGCGCCAATCGGTAATACCGGAAATCCAAGCACAAAGGTGCCGTTGGGCCGCCACATATAGGCGTATCCTTCAATGTTGGATAAGAAAATCGTGAGTTCGCCATTGTCGGTGAAATCAGCAATCGTTGGGCATTGACCATAGACTCCCGGCCACCCATCCATGACCCGCGGCCAACCAAATTGCATCGGGTAAGTTTGTTTTTTGCGAGGCGCCTGTTTCCGAGGAATTTCAGATGTCTGCAATAGTTCGTAACCGATGGTCTCGAGCGCTGTCCGCGTGGACTCAGTGCCGGCAACAGTGACATATTGATTGTTTTCCAGCCAGTATACATCAAGACTCTTGCCAGAATTTGTGAAGCGCACGCGGGCATCCAGCAGCTCGAAGCCCGCATCGAATAACGCTGAGACCGCGTCCCGATCATCAACGGCAATACGATATGCGTAGCTTTGACCCAATAAATGGAAATTCAGGGTTGTAATAAAAAGAAGGAACGGTATGATAGAAATCCGTCTGAGGATCATGATGAGTCTCGAGTCTTTAATAGCATTGGCGATGTTATATCTCTATGTCTCAAAGCAAAAGCAATTTGGAACAAGACTAACGCGAATCTACACGAATAAACACGAATGGTAAAATAAGCAGGAATTGAGTACACACTCCTTTGCAGGTTTCGCGTCAATTCGCGTTAATTCGTGGTCTGTTTTTTGCGGCGAGCCTGCGAGCCTGACGCGGCGTAGCTGCTGACGGCCATAGATAGCCTGACATGAGCGTAGCGAGTCTAACGAATCAAGACCATCTTCCGCGTCATCGTAAAGCTGTCGCTGCTGAGCTGATAGTAGTATACACCGCTGGTTAGTTGCCCGGCATGGAACTGAATTTGATAGCTGCCCGGCGCCAATCGCGCTTCGCGATACGGTGTGGCAATGGTGCGACCGAGGATGTCGAAAATGGTCAACGAAACAACTGCTCTCTCCGGGACCGAAAATTCGATGGTCGTCTGCGGATTGAATGGGTTTGGAAAATTCTGCTTTAATTCAAATGCCGCCGGCAAAATGGCCGGCTGTGAATCATCAATGTTAGTGGCATTGACGCCGCCGGATAGCGCGACGATCCGTCCGTCGTCCGTTGCAGCCAGAATTTCCTGTGAGCTATTGCCATCGGCGTCTGGTAGTGGATAAATCAAGGTTGCTCCCTGCAGCACCCCGCTATTCATTGCTTGTTGATGGATGATGCTGCCATCGTTGCCGTCCAGAGCATAAATGTTATCATTGCGCGAAGCAAGCAGTACATCTTCCTGGAAATCGCCGTCGAGATCGGCGACCGGCTCGGCTGTCCAGCTAAAGTTACCCAGGGTAAATGACCAGTAAATGCTACCGTCTGCGCCACTCAGGCAGTAGAAGCTGTCCGCAAAGCTGGAAACGAGAACTTCATCTATGCCGTCGCCATTCGCATCGGAAAGGCGGGAGAGGTGGCTAATGGAGGAAAAACCGCCAAAGTCGCGATTCCAGATTTCAAGCCCCGTTTCACCATCCACGCGACATACCTTATTGAAGAATCCCCCGACAACAATGTCTGGTGTTTCAGCGGGGATGTCCAGGCGAAGAATATCACGTGCGCCGCCATAGGAGTCGCCGATGGTAAAGGTCCACAGTGGCGCCGGGCCAGTTGGGCCTTCGGGGTCAACTGCCACCAGCACATCACTATTTACTTCACCATTTCCGGTGCCGATAGCAATATCAATACTGCCGTTCCCGTTTAGATCGCCTATCACTTCCACGTCGCGTGTAAATGCGCCGACGAAATATTCCCAAATAATGTTGCCGTTGCTCCCATCAAAACAGAACGCTGTGCGACGTCCGCTGCCGCCATAAGATTCAGTGGCCCCACTGACTGCAACCACATCATTGATGCCATCATCATTATAGTCATGCGTTACCGTCAAAGCGGTAAAGTCGCCGAGTGCAAAGCTGTCCGGGGAGTCGGTGCCGTAATCCCAGATAATGCTGCCGTCGACGCCGCTGAGGGCATAGACCCGTTCGTTACCGCCACCGGTGCCAATGACAACATCCTGAAAGCCATCGCCATTGAGGTCATTTGCAATTGCCAGTGCGCGTTGCTGAGGCGGCAACTCATTTGTGCCGCCAATGCCCCCTGCGCTAAAATTGCTGACGTAGCTGGAAAATCGCCATAGCTCCTCCGCTCTGCCGGAGCTGGCCCCGTTTAAGCAGATTGTCCAGTAATTACGTGAAGCGACAACGACATCTGCCAGTCCATCCCCGCTGACATCATCAATGCTCTTCAGCGCAAGTACCCGATGCTCATTGAAGGAGGTGGCCGGATTGTCCGGAATTTGGTAATTCCAAAATTCATAGCCAACAGCAAATGGTCCCGCCTGTCCGTTGCCGCTCAGGGCTATATCGGTTGGAGAAGCTTGTGTGTCATTGCTTTCGATAATCAAGCTATCTTCATAGCTGATTGCCTGTTCTGGCGTGAAGCGAATGGTCATCGTCATCGTATCATCCGCGGAGATAACCGCCGGAACAACATCTCCAACAACAGCGAAATAGCTGCTGCTGAGACTGGCAGAATTTAGTTCCAGAGATTGAATGCCCCGATTGATAATCGCCAGTTCCCACATCGCACTGCCTTCTCCAGCGACCCAAACGTCCCCAAAATCATGCGAGCTGTTTGCAGTAAAGAGCGTTGGAACACCATACAGGCCTTTTCCATTCAAATTGACGTTTATTGCCGGCGTAAGAGGATCCGAGCTTTCGATCGTCATTGTTCCGCTAACGACCCCAAACCCGCTCGGTGTAAAATCTATGGTAGCTGCCAGGGTTGAATCGCCGCCGACGATAATTGGAAAACCGCCAAGCGCGGCGGCAAATTCGGGATGGCTGAAGTAGATCGTATCAATCATTAGATCAGCTGTCCCCAAATTGTTGATGCTGACCGTCAGTTCTTTGCTTTGATCAATTTCCGTCAGACCGAAGTCGAGGTCGCTTGCAGAGAGATTGATTTCCGGTGTGCCGCGGCCGCCGGCGTCTATCTGGTAAATGATACTGTTTGTATTATTATAGCCCACCATCCACAAATGTTGGCCATCCCAGGTCATACCGCGGGGGGAACGATCAGGGTTGCGGATGAAGGTGCCGGTGTATGTGCCACTTGTCAGATCGTATTGATAAATTTCCTGGCGAGTTGCGCCAAAACCCGTATCCTCAGCGCACCACATAAATTCCCCATCGAAGGCCACGCCCTGCGGTTGTTCTCCTTCTGTGACAATCGTATCCAGTAGTGTGCCGCTGGTATCCATTTTAATGATGACATCACGGCCGGAGGTTTGATTCGCATAGTACTGCGAATAATAAATATAACCGTCTACGATATCCATTCCGCCGATGTAGTTGTTTTCCGGACTGTCTAATGTCTTCAGAATAGTGCCGTCTGCCGGGTCGATCTTGTAAAATTTGTCCGGGTGGCTGCTGCTTGGCAGATCTTCAAATACCCATAGATTTGTCCCGTCGTAGCCAAGGCCTTTCACGGTGTAGGAGCCTGTGGAGTTAGGCACCGGAATGGTGCCGACGACCGCCCCATCTGCCGGATCAATCTTCCACAATACATCTCCGCCGGAATTGGTTGCAGAAGTGCCAACCCATAAATGCGTGCCGTCATGGGCAATACCATATGGATAGTCGGGGGCGGGGATAGTATTAACGATACTGCCTCCTTGTGCGAAAATCGGCAGCGAGATGAGGATTGACAACAGGCATAGATGAAGGACACAGCGGCAACGGACTGACATAGGTCTCTCTCTTTCCTAAAGATGTTGAACGTTCTATGTGTTCGTAATGAGGAATGCAACTGAGGTCAAAACGGCAGTGCCAGGACACGGCGTACGGATCGGTTCTGTGGTCTGCTGTTTTAAAGTAAGCAAAACGGTCAGTTTTTGTCAACTCCCGGATTATCGGATGGAAAAATACGTTATCTTGGATTTTTTTTGTGGAATCGCTTACGAGCCGGCATCTACAGGTAAAGTGGGCGAGGGAGAACGCCTCACGCAACTATTCTCATTCATCCATTTTTCGCGAGAGGTAAATTATGCACGCTATTTTGCGCTTTGTTTTGATATGCCAACTGATGTTCAGCATCGGGATGGCGCAGGAAGGGCAAGTGTCTTCCTTGCAAATCGGAATGGGCTCACCGACGGCAGCATCACTTGGACAATACGGTGATGTGCCTGTTAGTCTCTATACTGGTACGCCCAATATTTCTATACCGTTATACGAACTACCTGGCAGGCATCTCTCTTTGCCTATTGGACTCAGCTACCACGCATCCGGGATTAAGGTAGAAACCATTCCCGGTTGGGTTGGCAGCGGCTGGTCCTTGAACGCCGGCGGGGTGATTACCCGAACCGTGAAAGGGGTGCCGGATGATCATACTTATGGCTACCATAATACCGCTCATCGGCTTGATGACAATAATAGTCAAAATTGGACACCGACGCCAACGCAGCAGTATATCAACGAACTAAAGGCGGAATTGGCCGATTCCGAACCGGACATGTTTTTTCTGAACTTTCCCGGTGGCAGCGGGCGCTTTGTCTACGGTCCTGAAGAAGAAATTCATACCATTCCCTACCAAAAAATTCGCATTGAACCCACCGAAGGTGTCGGAGATTTCGGAGAAAATGAAGTGCTATCATGGAAGGTGACAACAGCGGATGGCACCATCTATGAGTTTGAGGCCACGGAGTATACCACCAATACAAGTATCTCAACATCGATCAGTGGTAGCGCGCCACGCACCTATATTTCCAGCTGGTATTTGACCCGCATTGTCTCTCCAAAAGGGGATGATGAGATAAGCTTTGAATATTCGCAACCCGGATTGGTGATGCACAAGAGCAGAACCTATCGCGAACGCATTCACGGGATTTATAACACCCATGCTTGTACTCTACCATCAGATGTTGTCGTTGAGAATGAGTATGAAACATATGCGCGCTACCTGGAAAAGATCGTTGCTGCCAAAGCCACGGTAACCTTTAATCGCTCTCTTCGTGATGATGCTGCACATCCGGAAACGGGCGCACTACAGGAATACAAGCTGGACGAAATAGAGGTTCAGTCCGGTGAGGAGTTGCAAAGACGATATCAATTGAGCTACGGCTATTTTGATGCTGATCCGGCGCGTTCGAACAATACCGAACTGCGTTTGAGATTGGATGCGGTTCAGGAATTTGGACAGAAGGACGGCGCTATGCCGCCACATCAATTTGAGTATGAGCAGGATGTTCAACTACCGGACCGATTTAGCAATGCCATCGATCATTGGGGATACTATAACGGTGAAACGACCAACGCGGACCTGATTCCCTATCAATTTTACAGCGGCGGTATGGTGTCGGAAATCCAGTACCTGAACGGCGCCAATCGTGAGCCAAACGCTGCCATGGCAACTGCCGGTATGTTGGAAAAGATCGTTTGGCCGACCGGCGGATCAACAACCTTTGAATTTGAGACCCATGAGTACGGTTGGGTTTCAGATATGCCGGTAGAAGATGAGCTGACATGGTCTGAATCTACCACGGTGAGCGCCTTTGCCTTTGCCGAAGACCCGGTCGATCGACAGTTCTTCCTGATTAATGGTAATCACCGTGGTGTGGCCACGCTTCGAGTCGATGTGGAGCCTGAGTCGCATAATGACCCATGTATTGAATGCCCTGATCCGCAAATCCGTTTATATTCTGAGGATCACCCCGGGGAAGAATGGCTTTTCGGTGTGAGCGGTACCTATCAGCTACAATTAAGTCCGGGTAATTTTGTACTGGAGGCTCATGGCGGCACCAATTCTACAGCTGTTTCTGCCAGCGCTGCGCTTCAATTTCGTTCCCTTGATGTAAACACAACCGGCACGCGAACTGCAGGCGGCGTACGCATTCGTGAAATGAGGCATCACGACGGTATGGATAGTGCAAGAGATATTGTCAGGCAATATGAATATGAAGACGTTACCGAAGATACCGGGGAATCCAGTGGTGTGCTGGTCAGTGCGCCTGCCTACACGTATATCTATAACTGGGGTGGTGTGAATGGATGCCAATGTAGTGCACAAACCTGGATGTCACGTGCAAGCAATACCCTTGCACCGATTGGCATGACCCAGGGCAGCCACGTTGGCTATCGCGAAGTCAAGGTGCTTTTTGGCGAAGATGCTTCCGCCGGATACACCCTGCATCGCTTTCGCTCGCCGACCGATGAGCCGGATATCATTATGGAAAATAGCACCTGGCTTTTGGGGCAGCGAACCAGCTACGATTGGCGGCGAGGCTTAGCTGAGGCTGTCGATACTTACAGCGCGGATGATGTTCTTCAACAATCGTTGGTTCAGTCCTGGGATTTTCGTGATGACAGTGAGACCTCGCATAGCTACAAGGGCTTATCTACAAAATTTGTTCAGGTTGATCTTGGCAATTGCCCAACTGGTATTCTAAGCAGCCTGCCTGCGCGTATCAATCGCTATGAAATTATTTCCGAATGGGTCCATCTTTCATCTGAGACGACCACCGTATATGATGAAGACGGCGGTAACCCGCTGCTCTCCGAATTAATCCACGAGTATGATAATCCAGGCCATATTCAATTAACGAAGCGCATTCGCGAAACCGCAGATGGGCGTAAGCAGGTAAGCGAGTTTCGCTATCCCGAAGATTTTGCTGATGGTAACAGGGATGATGAAGCCAGCGCTATTACCGAAATGAAGGCTCAACATATTCATAATGCTGTTATCGAGCAGACACTTAGTGAGGAAGATGCTGACGGCAACAGCGAGGTATATTCGGCAACTCTCGTCACATATAAGCTGCAAGATAATATCCATGTTTTGCCACATAAAATCTATCGTCTGGAGACGGAAGAACCGGTGTCCGACTTCGAGCCGGCCGAAATCAAGAGAACGCTTAGATTTGATGATCGCTATGCTGTGTTTGAGACAGCCGATGCATATGATGCATTTGGCAATATCGTTGCCGTATCGGATGCCATGGGGACGCCCGCCGTCTATATCTGGCAAGACGAGGGGCGATTTCCGGCTGCCTTTATCCAGAATGCGGCTCAAGACGAGGTGGCCTTTCAGCATTTTGAAACGGATGATGAAAGTGGCTGGAAGGTGACGGCTGCCAATAATCAAGGCGTTGAGACGGGCACAGTATTCAGCGGTAAAAAAGCTTGGCGTGTAAACGCTCATACGGTTTCCAATGGCAAGGACGACTATGCCATTTGGAAGACCTTTTCTGCTGATGATCTCGACGATTCACGGACCTATCTCTTCTCCGCCTGGGTAAAGGCGGCAGTTGCCTGCGAAGAAATGGATATCAATATCGAACTTAAGTATCGGGATGAAGATGGTTGGCATTATCCCGGAAAAGCGCACTACGATGCAGACGCCGGAGGCTGGCAATTGCTGGAGACCCGGCTCGATCTTTCTACGGCGAGCGGTTTGGTCGAAGTGATGGCCGTCGCGAGAAATTACGGCGATGATCAAATGTCCTGTTATTGGGATGATATGCGTTTTTATCCTGCCGATGCATTGATGTCTACACAGACAATTGATGGCGAGTTGCTGCAGGTGAACAGTTCGGCCGGGCACGGCGCTGAGGTAGAGACCTTCGGCTTTGATGAGTTTGGCCGTCTGATCAGCACCACGAATTCGCTGGGACAATTGAATGGACAAATCGATTATGTTTGGTCTGATGCCGGCGGTGAATTTGATGCTGACTCACCGAATTATATCGAGACAACTGCCTGGCAGGCAGAGACTGCATATGGCAAAACCCGGGCTTACTACGACGGCCTTGGACGCCAGGTGCAAACCCGGCGACTGCTGGGCAATGAAGTTGACGTTCGAGCAAACGAATACGACGGTCAGGGCAGGGAATACCGGTCCTGGAAGTCTTTCCGGGAAGATAGCGATCTTGGTTTTAATGCGGATTATGACCGCACGGCAAGTGACTATTACAGCAAAGGCGGTCCGGGCGCAGATGCCGGTGGCTTTCCTTTCAGCGAGACTCGTTATCTCCAGGATCCATTGCAGCGCAAAGAAAGTTTCCATGCCCCTGGTCAAAGCTATCACGATCAGGCGCTTGGGCAGTTTCATCAATTCCATTACGACAACAATGAAACTGACGAGCTGGAAGATCCCATTAATGGTGGATATTATCCGGCAGGCACGTTAAGAAAAAACACCAGCTTCAATGAGAACGGTCAGGAAGTCATTGTGTTTCGCGATGAACTCGACAATGAAATTTGTCTGCGCAGAGATAACGATGGGTATGTCGATACCCACTTCGAATACGACATTGCCGGCCGCCTACTGGCGGTTAGAACGCCGAATTGGTTTGATCCACCGGTCGGCACGGCCGATGACTGGAAGATCAGTTATCAGTACAATGCACTTGGGCAGCAGACGCATTCAATCACGCCGGATGCCGGGGAGCGGCAACGGGTTTATGATCGAAACGGCAACCTGCGCTTTCAACAAGACGCCCGCCAAAGAGCTGAGTCTAAATTTTCCTTCAATAGCTACGATTTTGCCAATCGCCCGACGGCTAGCGGTGAATATGCCGGCAAAATCGCAGTTTGGGATGCCAATGCGATGCATAGCTGGGAAGAGAATACCGGAAACTGGCAGCGCTTTCAGGTCTATGACCGGGCTGTTGACGCAACGACATTTCCTTTCTCGTTGTTTGACGTCGTGGACTTTCCCGCTGAGCAACGCCACCTGCAGGGACGCCTTTCCGCAGTTGCCTACCTCTCAAACGGATCTTGGCAGGGCGTTTTCTACAGCTATGATGCCGCCGGGCGAATTGTTGAGAAGACGATTGTCAATGAAGATTTTGATCGCGCCTTTTTGACATATCAATATAACCGGCAGAACAAACTGACTGAAACCGGTGCATACTATGGCGACCACACTTTCTATCATTATTATACATATAACGAAATGGGCGCCTTATCTGATGTGACCACCAGCGTTGAATATAGCGGCGAGCCTCAGTCCCTCCTGCGGGATGCCAGCTACCAATACAATCCGGATGGAACGGTCAGCGAAATTGCCGTGTTTGAATACGATACAGATACCTGGCGTGAGCAGCAAACCTACGATTATCATATTCGTGGTTGGGTTAGCGACATAAACAATATCAATCGTACCAACAAGCCTTTTGCCGCCCAATACGATTATCTGGCCAATGGCAATATTGAAACGGCGACATTTTATAATCAGGCATCCGGATTAAGCAATCAGACCAAATACAAATATGACTTCCAGTATGACGAGCTGAATCGTTTGCTTCAAGCGGACTATTCACATGAGGTCAGGAAATGGATACCTTCGAATCGCTTCGGGTTGAAAAACCTGGCATATGATGGCAATGGTAATCTTCTATCCCTCGAGCGGCGCGATGAGGACGGCTCAATTATCGATGACCTGAGCTATAGCTACTCAGCCAATAATCGCCTCAGTGTGGTGGAAGACGGCATTGAAGAGACCATCGGTTGGGATGCAGAGAGCAGTACTTTCTCTTACGATGCCAACGGTAATATCGTTGAAGTACAAGATGCAGATAATCAGCCGAAGTATTTGTTTAGCTATGATGAGCGGCAGCTGCCTATCCAGCTCACACTTTCTGACGGCAGAGTGGTTCACTATCGGTACAATGCTGCCGGGCAGCGAATTTACAAGAAAGTGGGCGAGGAGCCTGCTGAATACTATTTACTTGATGAAGGCAAAATTCTCGGTGTGTTTAGCGCATCGGGAGAGCTGATCTATTGGAATATTTATGGCAATGATCTGATAGGCCGTATGACGTATTCCGATTGATCCTATGGCCGCAGGCCGCGTCGTTTCTCCCCCAGGGCGTTGGTCTGCGGTCATATTAATCTATTTTCCGAAAGCCGATGAGCCAAGAGGTCATCGGCTTTTGCTTATACAAAGAGCTTTTGCAAATAATCGAGGAGTGGCTCATAGTGAAGGGGGCTGCCTTCAATATGCTTGGGCTGATAAACAATGTTGTAATAGCCGCTGTTCTCTCCACGAAAATGAAGCCGGTAGGTTGCTTCGGTCATTAAGGCAATATATGAGGATATTTGATCGAAGTTATCATTTAGATCCAGCACAAAATGATACTGAGCATTCTTGAGTTTCGCGAGGATTTCCGGACGAGGCAAGCTAACCGGATTCAGTTCATCTTTACTCAGCTTGTCTACATCAAATAACTCAACTCGCCATTTTGGATAGGATTTCCGCAATAGTTGAACAAACTTGGAAGCGCGATCCAGCATTTCCAGATTGCGTGGCAAAATGACCAGGACTTTGCGAACGGATGTCGCTTCGATCGGAAAGCTCATCGCCCGTTCCAGGCGACGGACTACCCGGTCCGTCTTCATTTTGATCAGGTAACTTGTAATTTTTTCTTTAATGACTATCTCCGTTCTCTTTTTCCGATGAGTAGTTCTTCAAATCGGCCCACAATTTTTGCAGTCGCTGCCTGATGCTTTTTTCCTTGCCCATTGATGATGGATTGTAATAGACCTTTTCCTGAAGTGATTCGGGAAGATACAATTCTTTTACAAAATGACCCTCGTGGTTATGGGCATATAGGTAATCCTTCCCATAGTTCAACTGTTTCATCAGGCCGGTTGGCGCATTTCGTAAACGAAGAGGCACCTGAATATCCGGCATTTTTCTGACATCTTCAAGAGCTTTTGCAATTGCGACATAGGACGAATTACTCTTTGGGGCAGCAGCTAAATAGGCAGCCGTCTGGCTAAGAATGATCTGACATTCGGGCATACCGATGTACGTGACAGCGGTAAAGCAACTGGTAGCAATGGTCAAGGCATCGGGATCGGCATTACCGATATCCTCAGACGCCAATATCAACAGACGGCGTGCGATAAATTTAGGATCTTCGCCGGCGCTGAGCATGCGTGCCATCCAGTAAATGGCTGCGTCCGGATCGCTACCGCGCAGGCTCTTTATGAAAGCCGAGATCAGATCGTAGTGATATTCGCCGGATTTATCATAATACAACACTTTTTGCTGCGCCGCACGCTCAAATAGTGCGGCATCCAGAACCGGTTTCTCGGAATTGTCCCGGACCAGGTCTGCAGCTCTCTCCAGGGTGTTCAATGCCCTCCTGGCGTCACCATTGGCGAGAATATACAACGGTTCCCAATCCTTGATCTTAATTTGCATCTCAAATAGTGCAGGATCATTTTTAATAGCTTCTTCGATAATGGTGCGAATATCTTCCTTGCCAAGTGGCTGTAATTGATAAACCTGGCAGCGTGAAAGCAGCGGTGCGATGACCTCGAAAGACGGATTCTCCGTGGTAGCGCCGACCAATATAATAGTACCGTCTTCTACGACATGTAAAAGGGCATCCTGCTGCGCCTTATTAAAGCGGTGGATCTCGTCTATAAAGAGAATCGTGCTTTTGCTGAAATATTTCTGATTGTTGCGTGCTTTTTGAATGGTCTTGCGGATATCGGCAACGCCACTGGTCACAGCGCTGATCGCCTCGAAATCACCTTCAATCTCATTGGCAATTGCGCGAGCCAGCGTGGTTTTGCCGACCCCGGGCGGGCCCCACAAAATAATCGAGCTAAGCTTGTTCTGACGAAGTGCTTCCCTTAGCGGCGTATTGGGTCCGATGACATTTTGGTGACCGATGATATCGGCGATACGTTTCGGCCGCCGTCGTTCTGCCAGGGGAACATTTTTCCTGTTTCCTTCTTGGCCGGGTAAATCTTGAGAAAAAAGGTCCATAGTTGAAAAATGTAATATGGAATTCTTGTAAAAGGAACGTTTTTCGCCAAAAAAGCCTCAAAACAAACATCCCCCTTAATTCCGCTTCGCAGGGAAATTAAGGGGGACGTCGAATAATCGCCGACTGCGGTCAATGGCTAGTTTAACACTTCCACTTTCTTCACAAAGTAATAAGTATTGTTCTTATCCGTTGTCGATATCACAATGGAGTTTAATCCGGGCTTGACGAAATTGGTGATATCCCAATCGATTTTTTCCATCGACTGCAGGTCTTCAAGGAATTTCGGCTGATAATAGTATGTCAGGATTTTACCATTCAGTTTTATCTTAACATCAATAGTGCCGGAGAGCGTCAATGGATATTTTTCCTTGGAAGCAGCTGCATGTAAACGCAGAATATACTTCGGAGATGCTTTCATATCGCGCGGCAAAGAGAAAGAAAATTGCAGTGCGTCGTTCCCCTTCGGATTACGGTAGGGGAAGGCATATCCGAGCTTCCAGAAATAGTCGTCGAGTTCTTCTTTGTATTGGATTTCCGGTCCGGCCTCATTGCTCGGTGTAAAACCGCGATTGCTGAAGCTATAGCCGCTGGTTGCATTCAAGCCGCTGTTCTTGAGATTGCCTTGTCCATCGACATTTGATGAGAGCGCGACGATCGGCGCGTAATGAACCTTCAAAGATACCGGCGAATAATCATCCACGTTGATGGTTCGCTTGCCGGGGCGGCGGTAGCCTTCCAAATCACCAAAGGTCACTTCATGCTTACCAAGCTTTAGGTTGGTATCCACCATACCTTTTCCAACCAATTCGCCATCGACAAAAATTTGACCTTCGGCCGGGGAAGTGGTGATCGATACTTGTTGGAATTCTTTGATCAATTTGAACGATAGATCAGCATTTGTGGCATCCGCTGTTAAGGTAACCACCTTTTCTGCCGGAACGCTGCGGTAGCCTTCACGTTCGACCTGCACGCGGTAGGTGCCCAGTTGTACATTGCTGAATATATAGTCTGCTTGCTTACCGGTATCTTCGCCGTTGAGAATTATCCGCCCGCCATGAATATTGGAGCTGATATCAAGTGATCCGATGCCGGTGCTCCTGGCTGCCCTGGTTGAAGTACCACTTGCCGCGTTCGTTGCTCGCCTTGCACGCACCAAGTTGAAGGAAACAATTTGCGTATCCCCCGGAACAACCGACAGGTTCTGCTCACGCGGACTTGATTGAAAGCCGGACTTCTCGATTAGAATGCGGTGATCACCTTCCGGTAAAGCGAGCACCGGTTGATCGCTCAGCGTGCCGTAAAAGTCATTGTTGACGAAAATCTTCGAATCTGAATGCGATGACTGGATGATGACGTAGCCATTGCGGGTAGAGCTGATCGGCGTCAGGCGAAATTTCACTTCCGTTGTTGTGTCTGCCAGGATATCGGCATTGATAAACGGCGGTACAGCAGAAAACCCTGCTTTTGCCACGGAGATGCGTCGTGTGCCGGGCTCAATTTGGGCAATAAGCCGATCAGAGTATCCCAGCTGAACACCGTCGACGAAAACCCGTGCACCTTCGATATTGGTGTTTACCAGCATGTTGCCGGTCGGGGCAGCTTCCGTTGATAGTAGCGACCATGCAAGAACGCCGCCCAGCACCAATAAGATTGCAAAGACGGCAGTGATAGATTTACCCCAGGATACCTGCTCGAAAACAGCGAGCGTCACTGGAATGTGGTCAATCTCTTCCGCAGATAGTTCGCGAGAAAATACTCTTGGCATTGAACTGGCGGTCTCTGAACGAAGCCGGCCATAGTAGGTTTCCTCAAGGTATTTGCGAAACTGTAGCCTTAGCTCGCGCTCTTCAGCCGGAAGCTTGTCGTACGAAGGATTTCTGCGAAATTTGAGTTTCTTTTTGAGGGAGCGAATAGGACTTTCATCATACTCGAAAAACTCGTGCTGCTGGTCGGCCTCTTCTTCAGTCATCCACTTTAGTTCGCCAAGATGATTCAAATAGGGAAGATAATCCGGCGTTTCGTCGAAAAACGACTCAAATTCTTCCACTTTTATCTTCTGAAGTTCTCTATCGCTTAATGATGTTTTCACTTGCATCATGAATATATCGCTTACTTGCTTTTTGAATTTATATCGCTATTTGCATGTTAATATCAACTACCCGGTACAATCTTGCTGCCGATCAATATTTTTGAGACAACAGAATCAATAATTAAGTTGATATTTTCGCAGACTCCTTATCGCTATCGTCGTCGGCAATGCCGGTCTAGGCAGGGCTGCGAAACTACCACAGTCTTGTGGGAACCACTCACGAAAAGCAGTTTCATCATTCGGGATGTATGTATAAAGATAATAATTTTTTGATTTTTTTATCAATATTTCTGTAGTCGAGCGCAAAATCCATCGGAAACCTGCATCATATGTCTTATATAATCGTTGAAAAGAATCACGGACATTAGGTGCGAGATTTAGTAATAAGTGTCGGACAAATAAGGATTTGCCCGGCCTGATTTTGAAACGACATTTGGTGTGTTCGGTTCCCGGGATTGTTCATCCGCTTTTCGGAGCGAAAAGCGGATGCCGGGAATCCACTTAGAGGCGGTCAAGATTCTGTTTTAGCTTGCCAAGTTTTTCTGCAAAGTCATGCAGTTTTTGCTTGTCTTTGGCGACTACTTCAGCCGGTGCTTTCGCCAGGAAACTATCGTTTGAGAGTTTCTTCTCGAGACCGGTAACCTGCTTTTCCAGGCGTCCGATTTCTTTGTCGAGGCGTTTCTTCTCGAGCTCGACGTCAATTAATCCGGCCAACGGAATAAACAATTCAGCTCCGTTTACTACTACTGCAGCAGCAGATTGTAAATCGCTTTGGTCGGTTATCGCTACGATGCTGTCGATGCGGGCCAGGCTCTGAATATATGTGCTATGGGCCTCCAGCATGCCGGATATTTTGTTTTCCGTTGTGCGATACAGCAAATTGGCGCGTGCTGCCGGCGGAATATTCATCTCGCCGCGGGCAGTTCTTATTCCGGTAATGACAGCCTGAACAAATGCCATCTCGGTTTCAGCATCTTGATCGATTTGCCCAATCGCTTCCGGCCAGGCGGCCTTCACCAGATCGTCTTCATCATCATTCTTCAATCGCTGCCAGATTTCTTCCGTAATGAAGGGGATCACCGGATGTAACATGTGCATACATTGTTTCAGGACGTAAGTCGCAACGGTCTGAGCGGTTTTGCGGCCAGCAGGATCAACATCGTCATACAACCGTGCCTTGATTAATTCCAGATACCAATCGCAGAAATCATCCCAGAAGAAGTGATAAATCGCCTTAAAGGCATCGCTCATGTGAAATGCTTCCAGCGAGCCGGTAACCGACTGAATCGTGCGGTCCAGTCGGCTGAGAATCCACTTGTCCGCGACTTCGAAGTTGTCGCTATAAGCTTGATAATCGTCCGAGATGTCATCCAGATTCATACCGAGGAAGCGATAAGAGTTCCAGATTTTGTTCGAGAAATTCCGGCCGATTTCAAAATCAGATTCAGCCAGGTTTATATCCTGACCCTCCGAACTAAGCATCATCAAGGTTGAACGGAGGGCATCAGCACTGTAGATTTCAACAATATTCAGCGGGTCGATCCCGTTGCCCAGGGACTTACTCATTTTACGGCCCTGATTGTCGCGAACGGTGCCGTGCAGGTAGACATCCTTAAACGGTGCTTCGCCCATAAACTCGTAACCACTGATAATCATCCTGGCAACCCAGAAGAAGAGGATTTCCGGCGCGGTAACCAATGTCTGTGTCGGATAAAAATATGCAAGATCCTCAGTCTTTTCCGGCCAGCCGAGCGTTGCAAAGGGCCATAACCAGGAAGAGAACCAGGTATCCATAACGTCTTCATCCTGGCGAATGTTCTCTGTCCCTAACGCCTCTATCGCCTCTTCGCGAGTGTGTTTGGCAACCATACGCCCGGTATCGTTACAATAATAAATTGGTATGCGATGTCCCCACCAGAGTTGGCGGCTAATGCACCAATCGTGAATGTTTTCCATCCAGTGAATATAGGTCTTGTACCACCGGTCGCCGGGGTGAAGCTTAACCGTGCCGTCAACAACGGCCTTCAGGGCAGGCGCTGCCAGATCTTTCATGCGGACAAACCACTGACTGGAAAGATATGGCTCAATCGGCACATCGGTTCGCTCGCTGTGACCAACGGAGTGTGTATAATCCTCAATTTTTTCAATCTGCCCGATTTTTTTCAGCTCCACAATGATTTTCTTGCGTGCTTCAAAGCGGTCCAGACCGGCGAGAAAATCCGGATTCGGCAATTCCGGTGTTTCTTCGTCGCCCTTAACCAACAGACAGACCGGCAGAATTTTACCGTCTTTGTCGAGCATCAGGATCTGAGAAAGATCATTCCGCTTGCCCATATCAAAATCATTGGGGTCGTGAGCGGGCGTTGCTTTTACAAAGCCGCTACCGAAATCCTTGTCAACATGTTCATCGCTGAAAATCTTAACCTCGCGATTGACCAACGGAATGATAACGGTCTTGCCGATCAGGTGCGCCTTTTCTTCATCGTCCGGGGCGATGGCAACACCGGTGTCACCCAAAAGGGTTTCCGGACGGGTTGTTGCAACGGAGATAAAGTCGTCACTGTCCTTCAGCTTATAGCGGATGTGATAGAGCTTTCCCTGAACCTCCTTGTGAATAACCTCTTCGTCTGAAAGTGCGGTGGCGGCAGCCGGATCCCAGTTCACGATCCGGTGTCCCTTATAGATGTCACCCTTCTCATACAGGCGAATAAATACTTCCAGAACCGCATGCGAATAGGCTTCATCCCGCGTGAAGCGTTCGCGCTTCCAGTCACAGGAACAGCCCATCTCCTTTAGCTGGTGAATAATTGCGTTGCCGTTCTTTTCCTTCCAGGCCCAAACCCGCTCAACAAATTTTTCCCGGCCCAGATCGTAGCGTGTCAGGTTTTCTTCTTTTTTGAGGTTCTTCTCAACGACTGCCTGAGTAGCGATGCCGGCATGATCGGTTCCCGGGAGATAGAGCATCTCATAGCCTTTCTTCCGGTAGAAACGGGTAAGAATATCCTGAATGGTATTATTCAGTGCGTGTCCAATGTGCAGGACAGAGGTGACATTTGGCGGCGGGATCACAATTGTATAAGGCTTGCGATTCGGGTTGACAGTGGCATCATAGCTGCCGTTTTCCTGCCAGGTTTTATTCCAATGGGCCTCAACAGCCTTTGGCTCATAAATTTTAGGGATGTCGCTTGTTGTTCGTTCTTGACTCATAAGACTTTCCACCACGATCAGTAAAATTTTTTATGCGCCGGTGAAGGCGCTCTTATAGCCACTATCAATCAGGTAATGGCCTGTTTCCTGAGAATTCTCAAATAAAACTCGAAATATAAGGGGGAGTATTTCCCATTGCAAAGGATTGCTGATTCTTAATACCGGCCTTTTGTTTTTGCCGAAGGAAATAATATTTCCGGTCTACATCACCACGAAGGCCTTCATACTGCGTAATTTTTCACAAAGCCATTGCTTTTTTTGACAGTGATTTTTACATTTTTAACCTTTGACTTTTATGGAGTATGCAAGATATGAAGCTTAAGGCAAGTCAGGTTCGTAAGGGGATGGTCATTCAATTTAAGAATGATCTGTACCGGGTTTCGGAAGCAACCCACGTGACGCCCGGCAAGGGACCGGCAATGATGCAGGTAAAGATGAAGCGTTTGTCGGATGGCACCAAGGCTGAAAACCGTTTTCGTCCCGATGAGTCGGTTGAAAAAGCCACAATGACCAACCGCGAATTTCAGTATCTCTATCGTGACGGCGAAAGTTTTACCTTTATGGATCTGGAAACCTACGAACAGATTCAAATTACAGATGAATTGTTGGGAGATGGTGTCTACTTCTTGCTGGAAGAGGCGATTGTGCAGATTCAATTCCACGACGGCACACCCGTCGGATTAGATCTACCTGCCTCAGTTGAGTTGACTGTTACAGAGACAGAACCTAACATGAAGGGGGCAACAGCATCCAGTTCTTATAAGCCCGCCACTTTGGAAACCGGTTTTGTTACCCAAATACCGCCATTTATCGAAACAGGTGAAAAAATCCGTGTGGATACCCGCGACGGTAAATACCTGGATCGTGTAAAATAAATCAAAAAGATTTGGAACCACTAAAATCGGCCGATTGTATACGAGGTAAGGGAATACCCTGTTTATTACAATTGTAAGAATGCCTTGAATAGCGCTAATCCGTACGCTATATTTTGAGGCTGTCTTTAACCCAAAAGAGGAGGTAACAATTGAAGAAGTGTTGTTATCAGGTTGTTACGGCATTAATGATTCTTTTAACCGCTGCGTTGTTTGCGCAAGAAGAGCCTAACAATGATGCAAAAAAGGCTTTTAATGATGGGAACGATCAATTTCGGGCTCGTAAATATGCTGCAGCGGCAGAAAGCTATAAAGCGGCCGTAACTGCAGATCCGGGATTTGCAAAGGGGCATTACTGGCTGGGTAACGCATACAAAAGGCAGGGTGATTACAATAACGCTGCCAAGTCGTACCAGACAGCTGTTAGCAAAGATGCGAACATGATTAAGGCATATACTGCCTTGGGATTTGCCCAGATTCGTTTGGGACAGTTGAGCGCGGCGCTGACCAGCTACAAAAAGGCTGTTGAACTGGATGCCAACTCTGCGAAGGGGCATTGGGGCCTTGGAGAAGTATATCGCAAGCAAAAGGATTTCAAGAAGGCTGTAGCCAGCTATGAAAAATCTGTCGAACTGAAGTCAACCGATGCACAAGCCTGGCGTGGTTTGGGCGTTGCATATGCCGAGCTTGGCGATCATGCGAAGGTAATTGAAGCACATACCAACTCCATTCAGAACCAGAAAAACCGCGGACTGAAAGGCGACAGCTATCTGCGCATCGGTGATGCTGCATTTGCGCTGAAACAGTATGATGACGCGGAAGCGGCATATTTGAATTCGCTGAAGTTCGCAACCAAAAGTGTAATAAAGGGCGCCGCAAATTTTGGCCTTGGTGAGGTGTACAAAAACAAGGGACAAACCCAGAAAGCATTGGCGTCATATCAAAAAGCAGCACGTGATCGCAATTGGAAGCGTCCTGCTGAACACGAAATTGATATCCTGAAAAATCCGGATAAATACGCGTATTAATATCAACAGACACATTTTAGGTCAAGAAAGGATTAAAGCGGTTTATGATTCACGTAAAAGTTAGAGACAACGAGACATTTGAAAGAGCCTTGAAGCGTTTTACCAAGGCATGTGAAAAGTCCGGCTTGATGGCCGAAATCAAAAAGCATCAGTATTATGAAAAGCCCAGCGAAAGTCGTAAGCGCCGGGAAAATGCAGCGCGCCGTAAAATGCGCAAAATGATGATGGATAATCGCTAAATAGTCCATCGGGGAGGAAAACCCCGCTGCATTACCTTTCATTTCTGATTTAGGCCACAGAGAATCCTTTCTTAATCTGTTACGTAAAATGTTGAAGCCTGGATTGTTCACAATTGACAATCCAGGCATTACTTGTTTGGGCAAGCTGCAAATTGGGGCTTTGCAGGCCAATAACCTCGGCGTATTGTCTCCAACCCGGTATTAGGTGAAGAGAAAACTTTATTAACTATAGATCACTTTATTAACTTTAGGCACTCATCCTTTCAGGGAGTCAAGAACATATGAGTCTTTCAGAGCAACTTATGGAAGAAATGAAAGCCGCGATGAAGGGCGGCGATAAAGTTGTGCTCGAAACCATTCGCGGTATTCGTGCACAAATCAAGAATGTAGAAATCGAGAAGCAAAAAACGCTTGATGACGAAGAGATTTTGAAAGTATTGGGTTCTGCTGCGAAGAAGCGCCGTGAGGCCATTGAGCAGTTTGAAGCGGTTGGTCGCCAGGATCGCGCTGATGAGGAAAAAGCAGAGCTGAAAGTCATCGAAAAATATTTGCCGGAGCAAATGGGCGAAGCAGCTGTCACGCAGATCGTTAAGGATGTTATTGCCAAGGTCGGCGCCAGCTCACCAAAGGACATCGGTAAAGTGATGGGGGCTATTATGCCGCTTGTGAAGGGCAAAGCCGATGGCAAATTGGTGCAGGAAATTGTGCGTAATCAATTAAATTCAATGTAAATACATGTCATCGATTGATATTGCTGTCCTGCTGGTGCTTGCCGCGTTCCTGCTAAACGGGATTCGCAAAGGCGCCTTTTCGGAAGTGTTTGGGTTAATTGGTGTTTTCGGCGGCATTGCCGCTGGTATCCTCTTAACTGCACCGCTTAGCGAAGTGCTGCGGGAATATTTCGATATGCCCCGTCTCTTCGCGCACATCCTTTGCTTTACAGCAGTATTTACGTCATTTTATTTTCTGAGCAAGCTGCTTGCCGGTTTGCTCAAATCGATCAGCGAGAAGTTGCAACTCGGTTGGCTGAACAAAGTTGGGGGCGGAGCAATCTCGATGTTAAAAGGGGCGGTTATTATGAGCCTCGTGTTGATGTACGCCTCTTATTTGCCGATCGATGATACGCTTGAGAAAATCGAGGATAAAAGCTCACTTTATCCATACATCTACCGGATTGTGCCGAAACTTTATCAATATATCGGCGATAAAGATGACTTGGAAGATCTACCGAAACACATCCGCAAAATGCTGAAAAAGGGTAGGGAAAAGATCATCGATGAGGCAATTGAAGACATTAAAGATGAAGTTGAAGACACGATTGACGAGAAACTAAGGTAAGGCCACGGTATCAGTAATGAAATTAGTACAAAACGATATATCCCTCCAGCAGCTTGAGTTTCCTAAAATAATTGAATTCCTAAAAACGCTTCTTACGACACCCTTTAGTCGGGAGAAAGTCGATGAACTGACCTTCTCGTCTGATCGGGACACTCTAAAGAGCGCTTTGGAAGAAGTGCAGGAAATGATGGCAATACTGGAGACCGGTGAACATATTCCGCTAAGCGGATTCACACATTTTGTAGACCGACTGGACAAAATTCGTCCGGAAAATGCCTTCCTGGAGCCGAAGGAATTGCTGGAAATAAAGAGCAATTTGCAGCAAATGGGCGAAGTTGCCCGCTTTTTTCGCAACCTGGAAGAAGAGGCGCCACGATTGCAGGTATATGCCAAGGCGATTCACCATCACCAGCACGTCATTCACGAAATTGAGAGCACCATCGAGCCCTCGGGCGATCTGTCGGATAATGCCAGCCACGAGCTACGGCGAATTCGCATCGAGATTCGCTCATTGGAATCGAATCAGAAAAAAGTCCTTAAGCGCATGCAAAAGCGCTATGAAGAATATTCGCAGGACGATATCATTACGCTGCGCGATGGACGGATGGTGCTTGGCATCATTCCCAATGCCATCAACAAAGTGAACGGCATTGTGCACGGCACATCCGGCTCGGGAGCTACCGTGTTTATCGAACCAATGGAAACATTGCAGATCAGCAATGAGATCCAGAACCTGAAGATTCAGGAACGTACTGAAGTCATCCGTATTTTGCGATTCCTCACCGGCTTGATTCGTGAGATTCGTAATGATCTTTTCTATGGCGTTGAGAACGTTGCCCTGCTGGACATGATTTTTGCCAAGGCCCGTTTTGCCCGCAAGATTGACGGCAAGATGCCCAAGTTGAGTGAGAAGCCGGTTCTGCGCATTGATAGCGGTCGTCATCCTTTGCTAATCCTGAAAATGGGACTTGAGGAAGTCGTGCCGCTGAATATGGCTATCGGCTACGACTTCAACACCATCGTTGTGACCGGTCCGAATGCCGGTGGTAAAACCGTGTCGATGAAGACGGCCGGCTTGCTGATTCTGATGACCCAAATGGGCATGTTGATTCCGGCAGGGGACGAAACGGAAATTCCCGTTCACTGTAAAATCCTGGTCGATATTGGCGATCGTCAATCGCTGGAGCAAGATCTCAGTACATTCTCTGCGCATGTCTTGCGATTAAAGCATATCGTCGAAGAAGCGGATGAAAATACCCTGGTGCTGCTCGATGAATTGGGAACCGGTACAGATCCCAAAGAGGGGGCGGCCCTGGCAATTGCTTTGTTAAAAGAATTTGCGCAGCGCAAGGTGCTGACAATCGCCACAACGCACCACGGCGAGCTGAAGGTATTTGCTCACAATGCTGAACAGGTTGAAAATGGCTCCATGGAATTTGATTTGGAGACCCTTCAGCCGACCTATCGCCTGAAGATAGGTGTACCTGGTAGCAGCTATGCCTTCGAAATTGCGCGGCGCTTCGGCTTGCCGGATTCGCTTATTACTGCCGCACAGGAAATTACCGGCAGCGAAAAGGATCGCCTGGAAGAATTGATCCTGGCCCTGGAAAAGCGCGCACAGGAGCACGAGAGGGAAAAAGCAAATCTCAGTATCAAGCTCTCCCAGGCTGAAGCAATGCGACGGCTATATGAACGGCAGTCGGCCGACTTAAAGGCCAATAAAGCCGCTTTAAAACGGGAAGCCGCGTTGGAGGCGCAAAAGGTGCTGGAAAGCGCCAATGCGATTATCGAGAATTCCGTCAAGGAAATTCGGGAAACCGGCGCCAACCGGGAGACGATCAAGCATGCTCGTCAACTATTGAAGGAAGAGCGGGAAAAGCTGGAGGATATGACAGCCGAGGAACGCGAGAAGCCGGTGGAAGTGCCGGATATGAGCAAGGGCGATCGTGTTCGCGTCGATACGCTCGGTGAAGATGGCGAGCTGTTGGAAGATACCGCTGGTAAGTCGAAGGTGCGGGTGCTGGTTGGAAACGTAAAAATGACCCTGGACATAAGCAGTATTCGCCCCAAAGCCGGTCCGCCGCCCTCCGCACCGGTGATCCGTCATATGAGTGGCGAGCAGGTCGATAGTGCCGCCGAAAGTGTCAAGCCTGAGCTGGATTTGCGTGGCATGGATTCACAGCAGGCGGTGGAAGCCACCAATCAATACCTCACAGAAGCACGTGATGCCGGTTGGAGCGAAGTGCGTATTATTCATGGTAAGGGAACCGGCGTTCTACGTAAAGCTGTTAACCAATTCCTCTCCCGCGACAAGCGCGTTGCCGAAAAACGCCTTGGTAAATGGGGTGAGGGCGATAGCGGTGTTACGGTGGTTGTTTTGAGCTAAGCTGGCTTTGGCGACGACATCCCCTGCTATCCCGCTTTGAAGGGGATAGCGGGGGATGTTGCATTTAAGGCATAAACTTGCCCGATCAGCAAGCAAAATTCTCCAATAATCCCGTTGGAATTTGTCTATTCTCTTCTTAGAATCCAGACTGATTATTGAACATTTTCTTTGAGGTATAGCCATGGCCCGCAAGCGTCTCTATTTGATTGATGGTTCCGCCGTCTTTTATCGCTCCTTTTTTGCCTTTATTCGCAATCCCCGCAAAACGAGCAAGGGCGAGGACACCAGCGGTGTCTTTGGTTTTGCCCTCACTCTCCTGAAAATCCTAGATGAAAAACCTGACTATCTGGCGGTTGTGTTTGATCGCAAAGAACCGACATTCCGTCATCGTATGTACGAGCCTTATAAGGCGACCCGCGAGCGGATGCCTGATGAAATGGTTGACCAATATCCCTGGGTGGAGGAATTGGTCTCTGCATTTAATGTCGCCTTGATTGAACCGCCCTTCTTGCCGGAAACCGATGATGATGGGACAAAGTATACCTACGAAGCAGACGACGTGATTGGTACGGTCGCCAAGCAAGCGGAGGCGCAAGGCTTTGAGACCTATATGGTCACAGGTGACAAAGACTATATGCAGCTGATATCACCAACCACATTTATCTACAACATTCGCCCGGGCAAAGATGAAGACAAAATGGACGCGGCCTATGTCGAGCGTGAGATTGGTCTGAAGCCGGAGCAAATTGTTGACTATCTGGCGCTGATGGGCGACAGCAGCGATAATGTTCCCGGCGTCCCAAAGGTTGGTAAGAAGACCGCTCAGCAGCTTTTGTCTGAGTACGGATCGCTGGAAGGCATTTACGAAAATATCGAGAGCATTACCAAGAAGGCGGTAAAAGCCAGTCTTGAAGAGAATCGGGAGTTGGCTGACCTCTCACAGGAACTCGTAACAATTGATATCAATGTGCCGGTTAATGTCAAGATTGAATCGCTGGCCTGTAAACCCTATGATCCCGAGGTGTTGGGAAAATTCTTTGAAAAAGTCGAGTTTCGCACGTTGGCGGATCGCTTGCTGGGTGAAGGGGCTGTAGATCTGACTGCCGGACTGGATGCTTATGATGAGAAAAAGCAAACTTACGAGTTGGTAAATTCACCTTCTGCTTTTGAAACATTCATGAAAGAACTGTCTGCCCAAAGTTCTTTCGTCTTTGATACTGAAACCACCGGCCTTGACGCATTTATTCATGACGTCATTGGAGTGGCTTTTGCTTGGGAAGAGGGCACAGCGTATTACGTGCCCCTCAACGGACTGGTCGATGGCCTGACGGCTGATGAGGTCTGGGGGCAATTAAAATCGGTTTTTGAAAATCCGGATATCGGGAAGGCCGCCCAGAATGCAAAATTTGATGCCCTGATGTTGCTCAAGCACGGCATCGAGGTGCGCGGTATCGACTTTGACACCATGATTGCCAGTTTCCTGCTGACATCCAACTCCCGCGAGAACGGACTCGATGCCCTGGCTGCCCGTCACTTGAATTATAAAATGATTTCCATCGAATCGCTGATTGGCAAGAAAGGCAAAGATCAGAAGACGATGGAAGATGTGCCGGTTGATATTGTTTCTACCTATGCCGGTGAAGATGCTGACATTACGCTCCGGCTTCGCAATCTGCTGGCTGGCAAGCTGACGGAGACGGGTGTGGATAACCTCTTCGATCAGGTTGAAGTGCCTTTGATCGAGGTTCTAATGCGCATGGAAGCCAATGGCGTCAATCTAGACGTTGCGTTCTTGAAAGAAATGTCAAATGAATTAAAGGGCGATATTGCCCGTTTGAAGGACGAGATCTATGAGCTCGCAGGAGAAGAATTTAATATCAAGTCACCACAGCAACTCGGCAAGGTGTTGTTTGACAATCTGGAAATTCATGCGGAGTTGAACAAGCGCAAGCCGGCCAAAACAGCTACCGGTCAGTATAAGACCTCTGAAGATATCCTCAGTCGCTATCGCGCGCATCCGGTCGTCGATAAAATCCTTGACTATCGCAAAGTGACCAAATTGAAATCGACCTATGTTGATGCGCTGCCCAAGCTGGTGAATGAGAGAACACATCGCTTACATACCTCCTTCAATCAGACGGTAGCCGCCACCGGACGCCTTTCCAGTCACGATCCCAATTTGCAAAATATCCCTATTCGCGGACAAAAAGGTCGGGAAATTCGTAAGGGATTTGTGCCCTCCCGCGAGGATAGCGTTATTCTCTCTGCAGACTATTCGCAGGTGGAATTGCGCATGATGGCGCATATATCCGGCGATGAGGCATTACAAACAGCCTTTGAGCGTGGTGAAGATATCCATACAACCACTGCCGCGGCCATCTTTCAAATATCCAAAGATGAAGTAGAGCCGGATCACCGTCGCAAGGCAAAGGAAGTGAACTTCGGTATCATTTATGGCATTTCCCGATTTGGACTTGCCTCGCGTTTGAACATCACCGCAGCGGAAGCGGCAGACATTATTCAGAGTTACTTCACGCGTTTTCCAAAGGTGAATGAGTACATTGTCAACATTATTGCGACTGCTAAGGAGCAAGGCTACGTGGAGACACTGATGAAACGGCGTCGCTACATCCCTGAGATAAATAATCGCAATGGCGCTATTCGCCAAAACGCGGAGCGGGTGGCAATTAACACCACCATTCAGGGCAGCGCAGCTGATTTGATCAAAATGGCCATGATCAATATTCATCGCCGGCTTGAAGCGGAAAAGCTGGAAACCCGCATGCTGTTGCAAGTGCATGATGAACTCGTATTCGAAGTGCCGAATTCAGAAATCGAAACCGTAACTACCCTCGTTCGCGAAGAGATGGAAGGCGCAATGAAGCTGAGTGTACCGCTGAAAGTGGATGTTGGTACCGGCGCCAATTGGCTGGAAGCGCATTAAGGCCAATCTGCAAATGGGCAAGGGGCAAATACGCAAATCTGCAAAACAGCAAATGGGCAGATCAAGAGGCGTTGATTTGTTAAATTGTTGATGAGTTAAAACGCTTTTGGTTTATTCGCTCATCGCTCACCGGATTTGTCATTCGACATTTGTCATTGGTCATTTTCTATCCCTCTCCTGTCCCAAAATGGATCTGGTTTGACGAAAATTAC
The DNA here is from genome assembly GCA_028284445.1 of Calditrichia bacterium. Classification (GTDB taxonomy): domain Bacteria; phylum Calditrichota; class Calditrichia; order RBG-13-44-9; family J075; genus JANQRS01. The sequence goes on along the minus strand of JANQRS010000064.1, from coordinate 15,413 downwards.
GCCTCTACTGTTGAAATATGAGTCGAAAATTCAACACAATCCATTGCAGCTCAGTGTTAAAAATCAATAAAAAACAATAGCTTGGCGTGAGAATTTAAGTTGCTGCTTCAGTTTCGGCATCTATTTTGCGATAGTAGCAAGTGGATGACATAGTAGGTTCAGGGATGAAGCCTGGACTCCTGAATGTCTCGATAGGGAAATCGAAAAGACAGGGAGTTGGTCATGTGTTCACTACAAAAGAAATACCCCCCGCTGGTTACCATTAAGGTATCCGATAAGGAAGTCCCCCCGGATTTTATCTCGTTTATCCGTGCACGTCTCAATGTGATAGGTACGTCGCTCTACCTTCTGCAGGACTCAATGCCTGAAGATCAGGAGCAGCAGCGCTACCTGGACAAAATCAAACAGCAGCTTGATGCTATTATCCAGCAGATAAACCAATATTAGGGAGGTAGAGATGGATACCAATTGTCTTCGCATTCTTTTCGTAGATGATGATCCCCTGGTTTGTGAGTCTTTTGCAGCAGCACTGGACGGTTGGGGATACGATGTGGAAACCGCGTCGAATGGACGTGAAGCTTATGAGATGTTTACACAGCGGCATTTTCAGTTGGTGATCACCGATTTGAATATGCCGAAAATGGATGGTCTCAGTCTGCTGAGGCAGCTAAAGAAACGCGATGGCGACGTTGATGTTATCGTGTTGACCGGATATGCGACTCTCGAGGCTGCCGTCGAAGCCCTGAAGTTGGGGGCTGTTGACTTCGTCATGAAACCGGTTGATCTGGAGTATTTGCATCTGGTGGTTCAAAAATCAGAGAATCGAATTCGCCGGCAAATGCGTAGCGCCAGTTTTGTAGACTATGCCAATCAGCTTCGTGAATTGAATGAGATGAAAGAAAAGTTTATCTCGATTACTAACCACGAGATCCGTACGCCGCTGACAATCATCAAAGGCTATTTAGAAATGTTGAAATCCGATGTTGGGCTTGAACCGGGCGTGCGCTCTATGTTTCAAAGTATGGAGCTGACGGTACGCAATCTTAATCATGCGGTAGAGCGGATGCATATGCTCGACGGGATCACCTGGAAGCGCTGGCAGATGGATGATGAGGAAGTGGATGTTTCAAAAGTGATTTTGGAAACTGTTGCCAATATTACCCCTTTGTTCGATCGACGGCATATTGGTTTCGCCTGCCATGTTGAAGATGCCATCTTTATTGGCGCAAGTGAGCTGGCGATTCAAACACTGGTGACAGAAATCCTCACCAATTCGCTGAAGTTTACCCGCGATGGGGGAGAGGTCACACTGGCGGCCCGCTTCGAAGGTGATGCCCTGGATCTGTCGATTGAAGATACCGGAATTGGCATTGCCGAGGAACACCGATCGAAGGTTTGCACGGATTTTTACGAGGTGCAGGAGAGCAAATATCATCACAGCTCTCTCTCGAAGTTCATGGGGGGCGGACTGGGTATTGGCTTGCATCTCGTTAAAGAGATCATTGAGTCTCTTGGTGGACAACTGGCGATTAACAGCGAGTTGGACAAGGGAACAGTTGTCAATATCCGTATACCAAAAAACCGGCATTTGAGAAAGGTGGCTTTCGATGAAGCACGCAATTCGGCCTCATGAGCAAGCCTGGAAAAATGTCCGGGTGCGATTTCGTTGCCATCATTGTCGCGAAGAATACGAAAGCGATGTCCCGGAGGCGGAAATGAGCAATGCAATCTTGCTGTATTTACGCAATAGTCAATGGGTGCATCAATTTCTGAATGATTGTCCCGCTTGTGGCCGACGTGTGGTATTAGCTGGGGTGGTCGATGTCGATGGGCGTTCCATATTCGATCCCCGGCTCTGGATTACCAAAGAAATTGAAAGGCTGCGGGCGCTCACAGTCCTGTGAATATCGTAGCGTATACGCGAAGGAGGTAGATAAATGAGGGGCGAAACCACTGTTTTATATATTGAAGATGATCGAGTACTGGCACGTATTTTTCAGGGGCGTCTGGAAAAAATCGGTTACCGGGTAGAGATTGCCCGCAATGGTGCTGAAGGTTTGAATAAGTATCGTTCCGGACATTTTGATGCGCTGGTCGTCGATTACAATTTACCGGTTTTTGACGGCCTGGAGGTGATTCGAATCCTTTCCGAGGAAGGAGTATTGCCACCGACAATCATGCTGACGGCAAGCGGCAGTGAGAAAGTTGCTGTGGAGGCATTGAAGTTGGGCGCAGCGGACTATTTGCTGAAAGAAAGTGACTATCTTGAATTGATGCCCTCAGTTATCTCTCAGATCCTCAACGAGAATGCGCTCAAGGAAGCCAAGCGAATAGCTGAAGAAAAGCTTCGTCTGAGTGAGGCCACAAATTCAGCAATCCTGGCGGCAGTACCTGATTTGATGCTACAGTTGAAGAACGATGGCACTGTATCGCACGTTAGTCAGGCGGGAAGCAGCTGGCCGGTGTTGAATCGCGACTTTCGCGGGCAGAATATTAGCGAATTTCTGCCTGCTGATGTTTGCGAACTGACCATGGAATATCTTGGCAAAGCGCGGGAGTCCGGCACTGTTCAGGTCTTTCAGTTTACCATGAGCCATCGCGACGAGCCACTGTATTTCGAAAATCGTATGACTGCGGCAGGGGATGGCGAAGTGCTATCCATGATTCGGGAAATCACCGCCCGGATTCGAGCGGAGAAAGAAAAAGAAAGCCTGATAAAGGAATTGCAAGAGGCACTTGCGACCATCAATACCTTGAGTGGATTGATTCCGATCTGTGCACAATGTAAAAGTATTCGTGATGATGGTGGATATTGGCAGAAACTTGAGAAATATATAACGGAAAATTCAGACGCCCAATTTAGTCATAGCCTTTGTCCGGGCTGCATCAAGGAGCTCTATCCCGACTACTACAATAAGGAGAAGATAAAGTAGCTGTTTAAATATCTTCTAATACTGGAAAAACTACTGCAAAAGGAGTTGCTGTGGTTCAAAAAAAAGGTCGTGGAAGTCTTTTAAATAGTTGTCACCCGCCGTAAGGCAGCGTCCCTTATCTATAAACCTTCGAGGTGCGCTACTTATGTGACGTATGTCATTGCGTCCCTCCAAAAAGATTTGATTTTTGCCCGCAAACCGCCAAAATTCGCTTGACATCACATCGCTAATTCATGATATTGGCCTTAGATAAGATATCACACGCCAAACAATGGTAAACACTGGCAGCAAAAGCTTACAACAGACAGACCTATCACCGCAACGTTATAAAATTGAATAGTTTATGAATGTTAATTTAGGTTGAATTACCTGTTACTTAGCGACCATAGATATTGTTAACCGATGTCTGTGCAAGGCCAATATTGCTGTTGTTGTAGATCTGTCAATCAGCATGACTGATTGATAACCTGATGAGCGTCATTGGAGACGAAGGGCCATACCAGGATGTGGGAAATCACGTTTGAAGCCACATCGGGTGTTGCCTGCAGTTTTTAGTTGAATTTGTAGAAATTGCAGGATAAACGATTGAAAATCTTCCTTAAATTCCTTGCCAGTTTAGTGATGCTGCCATTTTTGCTGCCCTGGTATCTGGCGGATAAAACCTTTGAATATCTATTTCAACCTACCATTTTCAAGCGTTATAATCTCACCGTTCAAAAGCGTAAAGAATGGATTCTAAAAGCGGTTAAAATTGTAGTACCACTTTTATTGCTGTGGTACCTAACCGTCCGCTTTATCGATTTTCTACAGTTCAGCGGTTCGTTTATGGCAGCAGCCCGTGATCTGGGCACTTATTTTATCTCAATCTATAACGACTTTGCCCGCACTTTCAATTGGTTTGTTAGTCCGCTGAACCGTTTTATATATTACGTCCGCGGTGGTACGCTGATCAATATCTGGGACTTCCTCTGGTCCGCCTATCTCTGTTTCATTCCGGTAATTTTTCTAACAAATCTTCTCTATCGTCTTATCGGGACGTATTACACGATTAATCATGCGGCCCGATTGCGGGACAAAGCAATTCGTGAAGTTGATATTATTCGTTTTGCAGAAGGTGCCCGGCCTGACCAGATTTTCATGGGACTTGATCTCAACAAGCAGGGACGCCCGCTCTATGCACATAAAAATTGGCTGAAGGGCCATTTGCAGATCATCGGCGGACCGGGTAGCGGGAAAACAGAAAGTATTATTCAGCCGATCTGGTTTCAGCAAGTGCAGCGCAACGTGCCGACCTTCGTGTTGGATGGTAAGGCCACCCGTTCCAACATTGACAAATTCTATACGATTGCCAGTTCATTGGCCCAAGGCCACGAGATCTACTACTTCAATCCCGGTGATCCGGCGCGGTCGGATTCGTATAATCCCTTGTTGCGCGGATCTGTCTCGGATGTAAAGCATAAGATTATGGCCAGTGTCGATTGGCAGCTCTATTCAACCAGCAGCCGCGAAAAACTGGATACGGTGCTGGACGTATTTCTGCAGATCCTCGAAGACACGCATCGCCACTTCAACCTGCGTGATTTGCTTGATTTTTTTACGTCAAAACAGAAATTGGCAACACATGCCGAGCGAATGGAAGATGATTATCTCGTTAACAGCCTGAACGAGATCATGCAGGACTATAATGCTTTTCAAACCAACATGGGATTCTTCATCGGCATCCTGCGGAATCTCTGCCAATCCGGCTATTCGCAGCTCTTAAATACCAATGACCCCGGTATTGATGTCGTAGAGGCATATCTCGGGCGTAAGGACTGCTATTTTACCTTGCCGATGCACAGCAATGAAGAGACCAATCGCTTCCTGGGTCGTCTGATTATCCAGGACTTCATCTATAGCTTCAATCGCATCGCGATGAATGATACCTACTACAATACGGAAGATGGGTTACTCATTGTCGATGGAATGTCCCGTTTTGCAGGACCGGAGTTTATCAAACTGCTTCAAAACAGTCGCACAATTGGGGTGAGCGTCTGTTACACGAATCAATCACTCGCGGAACTGGATGATCCCGATCTCGGGCTTTCGCACCAGTTTGTCGGGCAGTTGATCGATCACACAAATGGCGTATGTGCCTTTCAGCTAGGCAATCCCGAAGGTATCCAGGAGATGCTGAACCGCTTCGGGAAAATTGACACCGAGAAAGATACCGGGAAGCTGAATATTTCTGATCCCGACTTTCTCCGCCATCTTGAAGTGGGCAAATGTATTCTCTTTTTCAGACAGCCGCGCTATATCAGCGTCCTGAAAACAGGCTATTTCAAATTTGACAAATTACTGCGATTTGCTCGCAGGCGGGAAGATGGATCTGACCGGGGAAGACCCCATTCCGGCAGCAAGGCCGGCACCAGTAAACTGGAAGATCTGGTGACAAAGTAATTATTTCCGGATCAAAATAAGTAGGAGGTATCTCATGCAGACTATTCTTCAATCACTCGAGAACATTACCCAGGCCTTGACGCTTCTCGCTTCACCTGTGCTGGTTATTGCCCTGATCATTGCCGGTCTGAATATGGCAAGTGCAGACGGCGGCCGTCACGAAAAAGCCAAGCGCCAGCTCATTGGGGTAACAATCGCTGCTATAATCATCTTTGGTGCACGCTTCATCGTTTCCACCCTGATATCCTTTGTACCTGGTGCATCATTCTAAATTGTATAAAAATGCATTATTTGGAAATGTTTTGAAAAATTCGTGCGCGTGAGCATGATGCCAAAGGCAAAAACGCGTTTTTTGAATGCCAGGCATTAATGTTCATTGACTTTTTCTTTTGTATCTGATCAGGCATGGCCGCCTGAAATTGATTGGCATGAGGCCGGACGATAACGATTTGTTGACGGATTACTGTGATGGAAAAGTGTTATCGTGATATTCAGGACCGCGGACAGATTGCGGGCATGAGTATCATCGAGATCTTCATATTGATTGGCTTGCCGCTGATCCTTTTCCCGATTTTTACGGTCTTCGACTGGAATGTCATCTTCATTCTGGCGCTTGAAGTCGTGCTGATCGTTATCTTCCGCCTTGCCGGCCGGGTATCGACCTTTGATTACGGTCTGGCTTCCTTTGTCCTATCGCGCTTCGTTTGGCCAACCCGCCTGTCCGCCTATGTATTGGATGAACAGCGCTATGGCAAAACCGCTGCTGAGTCACATTCTGATAATCAAAGGGAGCATCGCGCACGATGAATTTTACCCGTCTAAACGAGCGGCAGTCATACCGTTATCGCGCGTCTCTCGCGAAGCACCTGCCATATCTTGATATCCTCGATAATTTTGTTATCAAGAAGAATGGCAACTTTGTGGCCGGATTTGAAATCCAGGCTCGCGACAATATGGGACTCTCCAGGGCTGACTATGATGCGTTGGCGGCGACCCTCGAAAATACACTCAACAGTTTTGAGCCGCATGTTAATTTGCAGTTCTACTACAAGTTTGACTATTATCCTTATGATCAGGAACTGGAATACAGCGATGATTCCATCCTGAACTACTTCAAATTTAACCGGCACCAGTACTTCTCTCTTTATAAGTATTTGCGCTGCCGGATGTATCTATTTGTAGACCTCGACGCCGGTAAAATTCTCAAGAATCCCTTCAATATTTCTTTTTCCGGGACCAGCATTGTGCAACGCCTGAGAGAAGAGCATGAGCGTCTGGTTCACACTCGCGAAAATGATTTAAAGACCATTCGCGCCAGCATCGAGCGGGTCGGCGTTAAACTGCGTCGCCTGGAGAATGTCGAACTGACAGATGTACTCTACCAGTCGTTGAATTTGACCAACGATAAGCTGGAGCGTCGCCTGAGCGGACTTGCGACCAATAACGAGTTGATTGCACGTGACTACGAAGTCGAAAAAGGCTATCTGAAAATCGGCAATCAGTACGTCGCCTGTTTGTCAATGAGCCTGCTGCCGGAAGTGACCCGCTCGCATTTTTCATTAAATGGCATTCCGTTACCTTTCCTGTTCCCATTGATGCACAATTTGCCTTTTCCGCATCGGGTGGTACTCTCTACCCAGAATGTTGACATGGAAAAGGAAACCGCACGACTGTCACGGAAGCTGAACTTCACGCGCTTCATGGCGAATTTCTCCCAGAACCGCGAAGGACGGCGCAGCGAGGTGCGCTACCGGGAACTCAATGAGCTGCTCGATGAGATCTATCAGCAGCATAAGAAGTTGGCAGTGACGACCCTCAACGTGATCATCTATGATACCGATATTGAGCAACTGAACGACAAGATCAATCGTGCTGATCAGGCATTTCGCAGTATGGAAAAAGGCCAGGCTGTCTTGGAAACGGTCGATGTTCTGCCAATTTTTGTAAGCTGTCTGCCCGGTAATTCCGCTGAAAACTATCATCGTTTGCTGGTCAAAACCAGCAATGCATCCCATTTCATAAATCTTTCCAATTTTAATCGCGGGTATCATCGCGGTATTGTCGTGAAGAATCGCAATGATGAACCGATTCTCTTCGACTATTTTGATCCGCGCCTGAATAGCTGGAACGCGATCATTATCGGTCCCACCGGCACCGGCAAAAGCTACCTGATGCAGGCAATGCTATTGCAAATGCTGGAACAGGGCGTGAAAGTATTTGGCCTCGATGTCGGTGGTGTCGGGAATATTGGCGGCAGCTATAAAAAGATGATCAAGCTGCTTAACGGCCGCTATATCGAGTTGAACATCGATAATCCAATTCCGCTAAACCCCTTTGCGTTAGTAGGCAAGAATTTCGACACGAAGAAGCAGCTTTTCCTGCGCGCTTTTATTGAAAAGCTGATTCTCGAGAGGGGAGAAGATTCGCTTTCCAAGGTCGAGCAGGCCTTTGTCAGTAAGGTGCTCGAAAAATATGTCACGGAATATCGCGGCAAGCGCAATCTGAAAACCTTTGTGCACTTCTTCGCCCAGCAAAAGGATGAGGAAGGCTATGTCGACGTGAAGCTGCTTGCACGCAAGATGTACATTTATACCCACGGCGAATACAGCCAGTTTCTCTGCGCTGACGGCATGATTGACATTCGCGAAGACCTGGTATGCTTCGATCTAAAAGGGCTGGAAAACCATCCGGATCTGCAGGGCATCATTGCCATCATTATCACCGGCCTTCTCTGGGAGTTGATGGAGCGGAACCTGACCGAGAAGAAGGTCATTTTCGCGGATGAGCTGTGGAAAGTACTCGATGACAATACCAGCATTGGCCATCTGGTGGTGGAGCTTTTTCGCACCTCCCGCAAGATGGGGGCAGGAATTTTTGCGATTTCGCAGTCAATTGATGATATTGAATCAGCAAGCTTTTCGACACCGATTAAGGACAATGCACTGAATCACTTCATTCTGGCGCATCAACCCAAACAGCTGGAATCGCTGAGCCGGGCATTTGGCTATAGCGATCACGAGTTGGCACTGATCAGCAGCCTGAGCCGCGGCGAATTTTTTCTCGACCGCGACGGCCACAATACCGTGCTGAAAATCGACACCAGCGACTACGACCACTACTTGTTCACGACCAATCGTGAAGAAAACAACGACCTCGAACAGCAATTAGCTGAACATAACGGTAATTTAATGAAAGCCATCGATAAGCTGGCAAAAAAGAAGGCATTTGACCATGACTAAGAGAATGCGTTTTAGGCATATTCGGATTGCATCCCTCTTCCTCCTGTTCTGCTGCTACTCCCACGCTTCCGCTCAATTTCTCGATCCGAACAATACTCTCATACTCAATACGCTGCGGGAAATTTCAGCACGTCATAATATGGCCCTGGGAGAGGAGCGCGCCCAAACTGCCAAGCTGGTTCAACAGTTGCGCCAGTTCTACGATACCTACACCCTTCTGCGCAATGATATTGAGTTCAGTCAAAGTCTTTATCGTGATTTTAAAGCTATGGAAAACCTGGACTTAACCCAGAGCTATGCGCTGACCAATTTTATCATCAATGGTGATCGCGCTGATTATTGGTTTCCATCGCTTTCCGGTGATTTGACTCGTGCCGCTATGGATGCACAAGCGCTGCTCAACAACGGAGAAGCGCTGCAGCAAACCTTCGAGAGCTTCTCTGTTTCCGTGAATGAGGGATCTGTGCCGCTCGATATCGAACAGCGCCGGCATAATGCTCTGGTCGGAAACGAAGTGTTCTCGCAGGCGATGTTTGAATATGCGCTGAAGTGCCGGGTGCTGGCAAATACCTACGATTCCCTGGCTGTGGAATTGCATGAGCAGATCATGGATCGAAAGAATCAATTTACGTCGGCAGAACGGACACAACTGCTGGTTGAAAGTGTAAAATTGCGGGATTTGTCGAATAGCTATTACGAGAAGTATCTGGACCTGACTCGTCAGGCCCATGACAATGAGCTGAACCTTTACGAGGAGAAGGTAAAACGCCTGCGCGCCAGTGATAACTGGAAGCAAATGCGCAAGCAGGTGAATAGCATCTCAAAAATTCGCTACGGCTTTTTTGACCTGGTGACAGCGCCATTTGAGTAACAGGAGATTCCATGCTCGAAGTCTTTTTTAGTCCGGTATTTTTCAATTCGGTTCACAGTATGGTGGAGTTTATTATTCGCATCTCCATTTACCTGTTTACCCTGGCAGTGGTGGTGTATTTCATCGCCTTGCTCTTTCGTCTGTCGACCAGCACAGACGGGAAGGATACCGTTTACCATTTATTCCTCGTGGCATTCAGCGCCATTGGTCTTGCGACCTATAAAATTTGGGCAATCTGGCTCGGGAAGGTCTTTGTCTTGCTTGCCAAGGCGATATTTGATCTGGAATCCGGCAATATCATGACCGACTATCTCGGGGCCTTCTTCAATGATCCAAATGGGCCGGGCATAAGCCTGTCGGTATTCAATATTTTGAGCCTGGAATCCCTGTCCAGTCTGTCTTATCTGCTGGTGATGATTGTTTATGAAATCTTCGTTATCATCCAGGTCATTGTTCAGATCTTCCTGTATATGATTGGTCCGTTGGCGATCACTATTTCGCTGTTTCCGACGTTCCGTGATGTCTTCAAGCTGTGGTTGGCCAATTTTTGCGCCGTTAACTTTTGGTCTGTGCTTGTGGCTATTCTGTTTCGCTTGATTAAGACGTTAACCGAGTCGCAGGCATTCCAACAGGCGGTTGCCAACGGCGACAAAGCTGTGTTATGGAACTCTTTCATCCTTGGTGTCATTATAGTTGTAATTATCGTTCTGATTCCAAAACTGGCTCTGGCCATCTTCAAAGGGGGAACTTCAGCCGCCGATCTGGGAAGCTACGGTACCGCGATCACCGCCGGCGTCGTTATTTCAACAGTCTGGCAGCGTCTTAAATTTGCAAGTGTAGCAGCATCTCAACAGCTTGCCGCTCGAACCAGCAGTGGTGTTATCTCCGGGGCGCAAGCGATGGCCCAAAGCCCCTCAAATTCAAATACCCAGGCGGCCCTGCAAAATCTTGGCGAAGGCGGGCGAAACGAGCCCGGTGGTGGCTCATGGCCTTTCGGCGGCTCATCGGTTGCCAATAATAATAACAATGGTTTAGGGGAATAATTTTTTAGAAAGCCGTGAATTAAGTACAATTTCGGTCTCTGAAAATTATAGGGCCGAAGCGATTTGAAATGGATATGGAATAAATGGCAACAAACACGAAATACTATGAGATTTATGGAGAACTGGTCAAAAACAAGATCTTTCTCCAGCGCCTGGTTATCGGCCTTATTGCAATTAATATTGCACTGGCGGTCGTTTGTTATATTGCTTTTACCCGCCCGGCGCAGACCTTTGTTATTAAGGATGGTTATGCATACGCTGCCAATGCTTACGAATATCAGCGTTCGGTTCACGAGGTGCGGCGATTCTCCGAGGAATTTTCAAAGCACCTGCTGGAATTTAACAAAGTGAACTTTAACGATCGTATCAAGACCGCACTGACAATGTGCTCGGAAAAACTCGAATTCGTTATGTATAACACCATCAAGAGTTCAAATATACCTGAAATCGTGAAGCAGACCGATGAAACCATTCGTTTTCAGGTTGGGGAAATTTACGTGGAGGAAGGGGAACCATATAAAGTAAAGGTGAACGGGCAACAGCTGTTTCCCGGACAAGCCCCGCTGAATATGGAATTTGACCTGGAAGTCACCACTGTCTCGCGGAGTGAAGATAATCCGTTTGGGCTAAAAATAACCAATTTCAAGCAGAGTTTAAGGTGAGAAGATATTTAGAAATGAGGATGCTGCTTCTGGCTTGTATGGTGTTGACCGCCGCATTACCAGGGCAGGAAAAACGACAAATTGTTAAGGTCACCCCTGGTTATGCAACTGTTATTACTTGTCCGGTTGCACCGGATTTGGTAACGGTTGGGAATCCGGATGATTTTGCAGTACAAAAAGCAGGCAACCACGTGCTGGTGAAGCCGCTTATTACCAGTGGCACAACCAACATGTTCATCAAGGCTGGTGTAGAGTCATATACGCTCCTATTGCAGGTTGCAGAAGTGCCGGATCTTGAGGTGCCGCTGGCATCAATGCACAGTCCGCTTTCACGCAATTATCTTAACGGTTCAGAAGACGATAGCAGCGGGAATGGATACGGCAATAGCAAACGCCGTCCGATTTCCGAATTAAGTCCTGAAGTGGTTGGGATGTTGAACAGCCGCTTTAAGCTGGACAATCGATATACCTACAGCGTCAATAATTCCAAGATTGTTTTCGCCATTGACCATATGAAGCAGATAAAAGATCGCCTCTATATCATTGGCACCATTATCAACGGTTCCAATATCCCTTACGATATTGGCTATGTACGCTTCAAACTGGTTGATTATGCGCGAAATTATGTGTTCTGGAAGAAGAAGGTGAAGGAGACGGAAATCGAACCGTTGAACGTCTTCTATAACAATACGGTGCGTCCGCATACGACCGGGCGTTTGCTGTTTGTGTTTGACAAACATGGGTTTTCCGAACACAGCTACATCAATATCAAGTGTAATGAAGAGAGTGGGCGGAGGGACCTGGTACTGGAAGTACCGGGATCGATGGTTGAATAACGGCCTGAATCCAGAGAGGAGAAAGAATGGATTTTAGAGAGATCATGAATCGCATGAATTTCAGTGAGTGGCCACGCCGGAAGAAGCTGGTGGTGGGCGCTGCCTGCGCACTGATGTTGTTGATCTGTCTGATCGCAGTGTCAATTATGCAACTGAGCCAGGAAGAACCCCTGGATCAGGTTACATTGATGCCCAATGCAACGCCTGAGCCGAAGGATCTGGAATACGATTTTATAAAAGTGGATACGATTGCGATAACCAATTTCCCGCGCAATGAGGCACCGCAGCCGATCGCTGAGAAGCCGGCGACACGTGAGCCGGAACGCAAGCGTAAAACCACTGTCTTCAGACCGCAAAAGAAATCAGCGCCTGCACCGAAAACGACCGCGAAAGCACCAATGCGCGTTAACAAGAATCCCAATATGATTGTTCACAATACCATTGGTAAGAGCGATGGTTCGCCCGACGCCAGCGCCCTGGCCAGTGAACAGGCGACGCTGGTGAAAGTTGTTTTGCCGGACCGTACCCCGGTTGCCAATGGCAGCCTGGTGGAGGCGCGCGTCGTGCGTGATGCTCAATGGGGCGAGCTTACCATCCCGCGCCGTACGAGGATGATTGGCATTGCGTCGATGTTTAATCGCCGCGTTAATATTGACTTCCGCCAGATCATCCTGGAAGATGATAACCGCTCACTCAGCGGCCGGGCATACGATCTGAAGAGATTGCAAGGATTGCCTTATTCGCCGGTCAATTCGGAAACCCGGCGGATCTTGCTGGATGAGTTGCGTGATGCCACTCTCGGCGTGCCGATTGTCGGGCGCGTGGCCCAACGTTCCACGCTGTCTAATAACCTCAACCAGGACGTGTCAGAACTGGAAGAGGGCTTGGAGTTCTATGTGCTGATCAATTCGATCAGGTAAGTATGACCGATTTAAGCCAGAATAGGAAAACATGAAAAAGATTTTAGTTAGTGTTTGTTTGGTTGCAGCTCTTGCGTTTCTGATCGTTGCTTGTGAGGAGCACGGCGATCCGTTTTCTGCTCTGAACAAAACGCCGGCCATTCAGGAGTTTACGCTGCCGGATTCTATAAAAAGTTCAACAGGCGATCCGGTGAATTTGCGCCTGGTTTATGAAGATGAAGAAAATCAGGAGCTGACGGCAACCTTTGTCTTTGAAGAAGGTGATGGTAGCATTACCCATTCATCTTTTACCGAAGTAGGTCGCACAAATAACTCCGTCACCTTTAGCGTGCCGAGCAGTTTTAATGATAATCTGCAATTCTTGCCGAGCGAGACCGGAAATCTACGCATAGAATTAACATTGTCTGACAAAGTTAAGTCTTCCTCGGCCGTTGCTTCGTCTAACGTTTTTGACAACAAGCCGCCGGTTGCTACTTTTTCCAGCGTATTGTTGACTGAAGCCCCGCCATATCAGGTATCGGTGGATGCCTCGGCCAGTTTTGACCGTGATGAAGGTGGTTTGGAATGGTATAACTGGGATTTTGGTGACGGGTCTGCGGTTGTCCGAACGAACGACAATGCATTGACCCATAGCTACGAAAATGCCGGCACATATACCATCAGTTTGAAAGTGGAAGACAATGAAGGCGCGGCGGATAGCACCGAACAGGTCATCCAGACGGAGAATCAGCCGCCGTTGGCTGTTTTGCAAGTAACACCCGTTAATGGTCAGGCGCCGCATGAAATCACCTATACTGCGACAAATAGCGTCGATCCGGACGGAGAAATTTCTGTGTATCGCATCGACTTCGATGATGGGTCCAGCGTATTGAACAGCGCCGGTACTTATACTTATGCCAACGACGGCAGCTATACCGTGCAGCTGACGGTTGAAGACAATCTTGGACGGACCGATACCGCCAGCGTGACAGTCAGTGTGGTGACCTTACCGGTCGTCAATTTGGAAGTTGATCCATTGTCAGGCGACTTTCCGCTGATAACCAATATTGTTGGTAATCAGTCCTTTGACCCACAGGGTGGAGAGATAGATCATGATATTTATATTGATAATACCTTGGTATACGACAACATTGACAGCGTGCAGCATACCTTTGACGAACCGGGCACATTCCTGGTAACCATGCGCGTCACCAATCGCCGAAACGGGGAGTTCTCTGAGGAAAGTGCGTTTGTTAACGCAATAAATCTCGATCCGATTGCAGACTTCACCTGGAGTCCGGAGATTCCGCAGAATGGTGCGATCGTCACATATACATCGACCAGTACTGATCCGAATTTGACGGACGAAATAGTCAACTATAAGTGGACCTTCTTGCGCGATAGCAATGTAATTGTCGTTGAAGGACCTGATAAGAATGTAGTGACCGAGGCATTTGATGCCGGCCCGCCGGAATATCCGGTCATACTTGAAGTAACGGATAAATTTGGTGGCGTCAGCTCGATAACATATATGATTCCGAAAGAATAGTATTAGAATAACCGGAGAGGCTTTTCGGAAATGAAAGAATTGTTCAAGAAACAACATTTGATGTGGTTTATCATGGCTTTCCTGGTGACGGCTGTAAGCGCTCAGGATCCTTATTATTACCATACCATTAGTTCGCACGGTTTGTCCATAAAGGGCGGGCGCACCGGAAAGGTGAACTATATGTATCAGATGAGCCACAAGCGTCAATTGAAGCTGTCGGCGAATTATGTCAGTGATTCCTACGATCAGGATCTGAATAAAATTGACGCGGATATTTATAGTGGCGACATCCAGTTCCAGCAGAACGTGATGAACATTAATCGCTTTTTCCTGCACTTTACATTTGGCGCAGGTGGTTATTATGTGTCTGCCCAGGATCTTCTGGGGATTGAATATACAGAACGCCATTTCAACTTTATTGGCGGATTGCAGGCGGAGGTTTTCCTTCTGAAAAATTCGATTGCCCTGTCGGTTGACTATGACATGTTTTACATGCCCTGGAGCAACATCTACGAATTTCTGCATATTCCCACTGCAGGACTCACCTTTTATCTTCATTAGGTCTTAGTTGCGCGGTGCAGCTCTGCTGCGCTGCGCGTATTTGCAATTGCTAATCCCACCACGCATCTCCCTCAAAACCCTGCGCTTCTTGTATAGCTTGACCCATTCCGCTATATTTCAAAGCAGGTGAAGTTCGTTTAGCCACGGAGAGCCGGGAAGTTGACGAGTGATTGGTTAAATGGTTGATTGGTCAAAGCGTTAAGACGTCAAGACGTTAAATGGTTGATTGGTTAAAGCGTTAATTCATTAAATGGTTGATCGGTTAAGGTGGTTTTAGCAGCTTTCGCATTCAACGATTCAACGATTCAACGATTCAACGATTCAACGATTCAACGATTCAACGATTCAACGATTCAACGATTCAACGATTCAACGATTCAA
>JANQRS010000060.1 GCA_028284445.1 Calditrichia bacterium | reverse complement strand
TCAACGATTCAACGATTCAACGATTCAACGATTCAACGATTCAACGATTCAACGATTCAACGATTCAACGATTCAACGATTCAACGATTCAACGGTTTGCCGATTTCAAAACTTGAGGATATGCGCATGAGGGGTAATAAAATAGATGCACAATTCACTCATATGAGTGATGAGGCCTTAATAAGGGCTACAACTGTTCAGCGGAGTGATTACTCCGAGGAATTTCACGAAGCGGCGCAGAATGAAATTCGCAAGCGCGGACTTGATCCGGCAACTGCTATCGAGGCTGTTGGCTATAGCTTCAATACCGGGGAAAGCGAAACGATCACCATAAAGGAGGCGCTGAAGCGTCTGGATGTCGAACTGACCATCTGGGACGCCCTTTTCTTTACCAGCATTTTAAACGAAACCTTTATGATCCAACGTGAATCGAGTTTCTGGACCATTCACCATTTTCTCGAGGAAGGCTACGAAAAATCATTCTTTGCACGAGAGAAGCCTGCTCTTCAGGAGACCCTTGAAAAATTCCTGCGATTGGAAGAATGGGAAGGTGATATTAGCGAAGAATTTCAAATGGACCGCTGGAGCATTGTACTCCATTCCGATTCTCAGCGCTATGTCGCCAAGGTTGCTGAGGCGCTCGATAAAAGCAGCGTACTTTTTACCATCAAGAATGCCAATTTCAGCCGCTTTGATGCCCGCTTTGGAAACTACTATAACGAATCCGGCCTGAATATCCTGGTCCCGGATCGCTTTTCGACGACTGCAAAAACTGTCTTGCGTGAGATTGAAGCCAGTATCGAAAAGTTATACGAAGCGGCGCGTGAATACGGGCAAAGCGGCGATGCCCGGCGGGAGCTGGAAACCTACGATGCCCTCGTTCAACTGGTGCCGGATGACATGGTGCTTTATTTTAATCGCGGCGTTTTGCAATACAATGCTGGTGACGAAAAAGGGGCTGGTGAGTCTTTTACCGAAGCGATCCTCAGTGATGATCCATCTATTCGCGAAGAATCGCGTATCTACCTGGAAAAACTGCTGGAAAAATTCCCCGACAATACCAACGTGCTTCATACGCTGGCCAATCATGCCCGTTATAATGGTGAGGTTGAGCAGAGCATCAATTATTACAAATTCATCATTACTGTCGATAAGGATGATCCCCTGGCGCATTTAAACCTGGGCTTCCTATATTATGAGCAGGAGGGTGAAGATAAGCTGGTAAGCGATCATTTTAATCGTTATCTTGAATTGATGCCGGCTGCAGAGAACCGCTCGGACATTGAACAAATCCTTTCCTCTCTAACCTGAACATCGGAGGCCCCTTGGCAAAGCATATCGTGAAAACAACCTGCACGATGGATTGTCCCGATACCTGTGCACTGGAAGTGACTGTTGTTGACGGAAAAGTTGCAAAGATCAACGGGGCTGCCAATGGACATCCCAACACCCAGGGGTACATCTGCACAAAAGTAGCAAGATTTCCCAAGCGCTTGTATTATAAGGAGCGCTTGCTATATCCGATGCGCCGAATTGGCCCCAAGGGCAGCGGAAAATATCAACGGATTTCCTGGGATACGGCAATTGCAGCCATTGCCGACCGCTTCAAGGCGATCAGCCTCAAACATGGCAGCGAAGCAATTCTGCCTTATCACTATGGCGGCTCCAATGGACTGCTTGGCGATGAATTCATGGATCACTATTACTTTGCGCGCCTTGGTGCTTCGCGCTGTCAAAAGACACTTTGCGCGGCGCCCACTACTGCCGTAAATATCGGCATGTACGGCAAAATGCCCGGGGTCGCATTTGAAGAATATCCCAAGGCAAAGTTTATCTTAATCTGGGGTGCCAATCCCAAAGCCAGCAATATTCATCTTGTGCCCTATCTGAAGGAGGCGCGCAAAAATGGGGCGTTCATTGCTGTTGTAGATCCCTCTGCCAATTTTTCTGCGAATGAAGTGGATTTACACATTCCGGTCTATCCGGGAAGTGATTTACCGCTGGCGCTCGGGATGATTCACTATTGGATGAAGAAGGGACTACTGGCAGATGCTTTCCTGGCGGATCATGCCGTAAACCTGCAACCGTTACTGGATGCAGCACGCAAGTGGCCGGTTGCCCGGGCTGCGGAGGCAGCGCGCGTTCCGGCGACAAGGATTGAAAAACTAGCCGAGGCATATGCGGAACTCTCCCCGGCAGTATTGCGCTGCGGTTGGGGGCTGGAGCGCAACCGAAATGGCGGTCAGGCCGCTGCAGCCATATTGGCGATGCCGGCATTGCTCGGGAAATTCGGCGAAGAAGCAGGTGGATTTACAATGAGCAATAGCGGCGCCGGACGCTTTGATCGCGATAAGGTGCTCGGCGAAATTGAGTGGAATTCCCGCCTCTTAAACCAGACCCGTCTTGCCGACTTCCTGGTTGATCCGCTGGATCCGCCCATCAAGGCATTATTTGTTTACAATTGCAATCCGGTGGCAACCGTTCCTCATCAAAACAAGCTGATTAAAGGCCTGCGCCGTGATGATCTATTCACGGTGGTTTTTGAGCAGGTGATGACCGATAGCTGTCATTATGCCGATATTCTGTTGCCGGCAGTGACCTTTCTGGAACAGCAGGAAATACGCAAGGCATATGGCAGCTATGTTACTGGTGGTGTGCAACCGGTGATAGAACCGATGGGAGAAGCAAAGCCGAATGAGGAAGTGTTTGCGATGCTGGGCCGGGCAATGGGTTGGGAAGATGATCCATTCAGCTGGACTACCGGCAAATTTATGAAAAAGGTGGCCGGTGCACTAACGCTCGGCGAAGACAAGGGCGATGTTGATCTGTTAATGGCTGGCAGGATACAGAAATATGGTTTTGAAGGCGCACCGCCGGTGCAATTCAAAACAGTATTCCCGCGCACGCCTGATGAGAAAATCAATCTGACGCCCGAGGCATTGGGCGATAAGCCCTATCATTTTCAGGCGGTGAAAGATAAGAAATATCCGCTTGCGATGATCAGTCCGGCAACGAACAAGATGGTTTCCAGCACTTTTGGTGAATTCAATTATCCAACCTTATTTGTAACAATCAATCCGGCGGACGCGGAACCTCGCCGCATCAATTCCGGGGATAAGGTGCGGGTATTTAACGAATTAGGCGAAGTGGTTTGCAAAGCGAAAGTCAAACGCGCGATTCGTAGCGGGGTGGTTTGCATGCCCAAAGGTGCCTGGAGAAAGGCTTCCTTAAATGGTAAAACGTCCACTGCTCTTTGTCCGACCGATACCAATGTGGTTGCCGGTGGTGCCTGCTACAATGATGCGCGGGTACAGATAGAGAAAGCGAAATAAAAGTAAATATATCCAAATTCCAACAGGAAAAATTCCAAAGTTCTCAGCTGCTTTGGGATTTTTCCTGCCGGGATCTGGAATTTCTATTTCTACCTAGCCCATGCAGATTCTGGGCGATGAAAGTTTTCGGGAAATCCTCTGATCCCGGAAAGCCCAGCTTGATATCCCTGCCGTCGTACGGAATGTAATCCGTCCCAAAGAGATAGTCCCAAAGGCTCAAGGTCAGGCCAAAATTGACGCCGTGCTGGCGATCTTCCGGCCATACCGCTGAATGATGCCAGATGTGCATTTGTGGATTATTGAAGATGTATTTGAAGGGGCCGAGCGGGACGTTGAGGTTGGAATGATTGAAGTGCCCAACCGAAAGCGTAAAGATGTGCACGATAAAGAAATCATCAATGCCAAAGCCAATCATTGCCAGCGGAATGTATTCAAGGCTGCGATATACGACATTTTCCATCCAGTGATAACGGAGATGGGCGGCGAAGCCCATTTGCTCTACGCTATGATGCACCTTGTGGAATTCCCAGAGAAAAGGCACGCGATGCAACAGGCGATGCACATTCCACTGCACAAAATCCCGCACAATAAACAGCGTGAACAATTGCAGCCATACTGGCCAGGAGCCGATTTCTATAGCAACCAGATTGGTGATACCAAACAGTCCCAGGAAATCATGGAAGAGGTTCACAACCACATCGGAAGCAGCATTGTAGATGATCAGCGAAAACAGAAAAAAATTGAAGAACATGTAGAAAAAGTCCAGCCAAAAATCCTGTCGAAATTTTGCCTGGTTCTCTCGCCAGGGGGTAGCTACCTCCAAAATGAAAAAGAACAGGGAAACGCCAATCAGCCAGTAGAAATAGTTCCCCCAATGCGGATTAGTGATCTCATTCAACAGGTAATTGGCGTATCCGGTATAGCCGGCAATCAATATGTCAAGATAGTGATCCATTACTGGACTTTCGTATATCCGTCTGGTGTCTTGAAGTCATGTGACTTGGTTTTTTCAACCTTCACCTCTTTGACTTCATTTTTCCAGGTAATGGTTGCTTCGTTTTCTTTATCCTTTTTCTTCCCGCCGAAGAGTCTCTTCTTTGCAAAGCGTCCCAGCATCTTGGATGGATTGGAAACATCGGCGCCATCATCTTCCTGGGCGGTTTCACCGCTCATTGACTTTGGACGCTGCGGCCAGTAGCCACCTTCAACTATAACCGGCATGCCTTTGATTTTTGATAGTTCCTGCATGGCATCACCGTCAGGCTTGGAGTAAGTTGCCTTGCCTTTGGTCGCTTGCGCAAACATTTCCGCCCACTTTAAACCGAGCGCATCATCAGCCAGCGCATTGGTGTTAACACCAACTGCTTCGAGGTATCCATTGGTGAATTGCTGATCAATCTTTTTTGCTGCACCCAATTTCTCGGTCTGTTCTGTTGACCAGATAGTCGTGCGAACACTGTCTTTGCCCCGTTCACCGGAAGAAATGGACTCCCATTCCATTACCCAGAGAACAAGGTATTCTTTGCATTGAAACTTGTTCTTCTTGCCGTCGCGTCCGGTTTCATTGACTGTGAAAACCTGACGAATAATGCGAATGTCGCTCTCACGTTCCGGTTCATCGGACATGTCGGTGGTACCTTCGGCAGCCCCTTCAGGTGTTGCGTCGCTTCCTGAACTGGCGAATGACATAATTGGAAATTCGCGATATTGCTTCTTATCGTGATCAATGGAAGTCGTCATCTTGCTGCTGATGTCGATGATCTGGTCGGTGCTGCCTGATTTCATGACCATATTGCTAAGCAGGTTCTTCATAAACCCTTCACCCTTGAACTTGGTGTCGGATACCGTCCGCTTCATCGTTGCAGTTACCATTTCTGCATTGTCAACAGTCATTTTTCCCAATCCCTTGAAAGAAACTTCTGTTTTGTTTTTGCGGAACACCTTTTGTCCTTCTTGTGCATGGGTAAACGACATTGCCGTAACCATGATGCAAAGTACTACTGCTACAATTCTTGCCATGTTAACCTCCTGTTTGCCTGAAAAGGTATTTCAACGGATAAATGTAGTATCTTCGCTGTACAAAGGCGAATTAAATCTGAAATGTAATAAAGTAGGGGATTTCGATTGCTGGAATTGGGTGTTTTGCTCGTAATCGGCATTGTCAATTGATCAGCAAGAAGAAGATATATCCAACCAACATGATTTTTGGGCCGACAAATGCCCCGAAGGTGCAGCCGATTAGTGCGCCGCGCCAGACTCGAAAGGAATCGGGGTGGAGAAGATCACCAAGATCGTAAACTTTGCGTCGCGCAAACCACGCCCCGATTAAGCCGCCGGCAATCGCACCGGCAACCAGTGCTACAAAAGTTAGGTTAAGTAGTATATCGCTCATCGTCACAGAACTTTGCGAGCAAGCATGCTCCCTATCAAATAACCAGGCTGGTATTTCAAATAACGTGACCGATAACCACTTTTGCAAAATCAATCGACAAGAAGCTGCTATAGATCTTCTCTGAGCGTCCGATACTGTCAGTGATCACAAAAATGCTCAAGGATGAAGAGCAAGCATGGCAACGGAGGGCCGTTAGGAATGATCCAGGTTTGTAATAGCAGTGTCAATGGGATGAACAGCGACTTGGGCGTATGATGGTTCGCTTGCAGCATATCTCATTTCAGCAAAAACTGCTGGGAACTATTTTTGCGGTGACCGGGCTGTCCCTGGTCATTATGGCGCTGTCGTTTATCGCGTATGAATACTTCACGTTTCGCCATCGCGCCCTGACCACTATATCCGGCCTGGCTCAGGTAGTTCGCCTAAACAGTCACACAGCCCTTGCTGCTGGTGATACGGTGGGCGTTAATAACTCTATCGCTGTTCTCGGTGGTGTGCCGGCTGTTCAGCAGGTCTCCATTCATACCAGTACCGGCAATATATTCGCTACTTATCAACGAACTCAGGATAATGAAGACGTGCCTGCTGTTGAATTCCGCAGCGAAGGATATGAATTTCACAGCGACTATGCCGATTATTTCGAACCGATTTCCTATGGCGGAGAAGTCGTGGGAACCTTGTTCATTCGTTATCGCCTGGATGCAACCACAACGCGCCTGCAAAACTACGGCCTCATCGGCCTTGTGGTGATTATTGCCGGATTTCCCTTCCTTTTCCTTTTTTCAAATCTGCTCAAGAAGGCCCTTTGTCGACCGCTTGTGGAACTGGCGGCGGTGTCGCGCCGGGTATCTGAGACCGGTGATTACTCGGTCCGATTTCCGGAGCAAGTGAAGGATGAAATCGGCCACCTGGTTGACGGCTTTAACTATATGCTGACTGAGGTCGAAAAGCGTGAGATGGACCTGGTTAACATGCTGGAGAATCTCGAAGAAGGTGTTCTCTCAATGAATCCGGATGGGACAATTCATGCCGTGCATTCACGTCAGGTTCAGGAGCTCTTCGACTATGACTGGGGCGAGACACCAACCATTCAGGCTCTTTTTGGTGCCGACGATAAACAGATGTCCCTTTTTCATCGCTGGCTGAAGCTGGCCCGGCAGCCGCGATTCCTGAAAAACTGGAAATCCCACGAAAAGCTGAACCCCTTCCGGGAAATTAATAAGGAGTCAAACGGAAAGAAGCGCATTCTGACTACCTCCTGGCGACCGGTGATTGTTGACGGCCAACTGAGACAAATCATGCTGTTAACCAAAGACATTACGGAGCAGCGGCGTTCCCGCGAGGTGCTTGCTGAAACTCGCCGCGAACAGGAAGCATTACTGGAAAGAGTCCTTGCTTTTGTTGGTAATGAAAAATCTGAGGTACAAGGATTCCTGGACGGCGCTTATAAGCTTGTCAAGCAGATGACGGCAATGACCTCTTTTGCGGACTTGCGTGGCGAGTTGCTGGAGACAAAGCGGGATCTCCACACCCTCAAGGGTAATGCCGGGACCATCGGTTTTAACAAATTGAGCACTATTGCCGGAGAGCTGGAAGATGTGCTTGAGGCAAATAACAAACTCGATCCGACGCGCCGTTTTGCGGCCTGGCAGGTGAAAATTGCCGTCTTCCAGGCTGAGCTGCAGCGAATTGTCAGGCTACAGAACAAGCTTTTCCCGGATGGGGATGATCGCATGTACATCGACCGTCAGCGCTATGACGCCTTGCTGCAAGACCTGAAAACCGGTGATCTGATGGTGCTCGATGATATTTTCAAAACGGTCCGGTCTCTCGACGCCCAGCCTTTTGGCCACTACTGCCGAAAATATCAGCGCTTGCTGACAAACTATCGCTCCCGATTCCAAAAGACGATTAATGACCTGGTGGTCGAAACACCGGAATCCCTTGTACATCGGGACATTATGTATTTGCTGGAACCTAGCATCATTCATCTGATGCGAAACGCAATGGATCACGGGATTGAAAGTGACGCTGAACGCCAGCGGAACGGTAAGGGCGCCGGAACCGTACGCATCGGTTTTCACCAGAATGAAGATTTGCTGAGGATCAGCATCACCGATGATGGTAAGGGTATTGATGGAGAAAAAATTGCCGAAATGGCTGTGAAGAAAGGCCTGATTAGCGCGGAAGCCGTTTCTGAGTTAAGCAGCCGGGAAAAAGTGGAGCTGATCCTGCGACCCGGCTTAACCACAAATGAAAAGGTAAGCAGCATTAGCGGGCGCGGAATCGGTATGGATGCAGTAACGGCTTACATGGAAAAAATTGGCGGTTCACTGGAAATCTTCACACGGATTGGAAAGGGAACGCGCATGACGCTTCGTCTTCCGCTAAGCAATGGGCACTTGATGCTCGCTGCGCGATCCGGCCTTGATGATACGGGCGAAACGGAGGCCACAATTGGCCAGTGGGCTGAGCAGGAAACGGTTTCCCTGTCAGCGGAAGCATTAAGAAGTATCTCAGAGGAATAACATAAAGCGATCAATAAAACAGAGGTGGGTAATATGGCTCGGATGTTAGTTGTGGATGATAGTGATTATTTGGCAAAGGCAACCAAACAGTTCCTGGAAACAAACGGGCACGAAGTGCTGGCGCTCGGTAAAGACGGAAACGAAGGGGTTGATTTTTACAAAAAATATCATCCTGATTTGACCTTGCTGGACATAACCATGCCCAATAAAGATGGCCGAGATTGCCTTAGCGAAATCCTGGCGTATGATGAGAATGCCAGGGTGCTTGTTGTGTCAGCAGTCCGTGATTCCGATATCATTATGGAATGTCTTGAAACCGGCGCAAAAGGGTATGTCGAAAAGCCCTTGAAATTCCGCGATGAAGAATTTTGCCAGAATTTCCGAGAAACGATTCAAAGTGCCCTGGAGGATTAGGCAATGAGCTATATAGTTGAACACGGGGAACGTTTCCTTGAATCGACCCGTGAAATTTTGCAGGATATGTTCGGTGTCGTTTGCCGCAGCCAGGAGGCCGTCGTCGAAGAGCGAACCTTGACGACCGACAAACGCATCTTTGTTGCCATCTTGTTCACCGGAACGATCCAGGGTGAGTACATTCTCGCACTAGATGAGTCAACAGCGATAAATGTGCTTTCAGATGGCTATCCTCAGGCGGACCGTGCTATGGATGCAAACATCGAAGAGGTGGCAGATGCCTTCTCCGAAGCACTGAATGTCATCGTTGGCGAAACCATTCAACATCTGAACAAGGACTACAAACGCCTGACCTTTGCTTCGCCACGCGTATTGGTTGGTCAGGGCATTTACCCACTGATTCCAACCGCCAGAGGAGTTCTGAATACCAACCATGGCAGCATTGAATGTCATTTCTATCTGAATTTAATGAAGCTGAATCTTACCGTCTCTTATCACGATGCACTTGAGAACTATCGTCAGGCGCAGCAGCGTGCCGAGGAAACCCGGGAAACGATTGCCAAAATTATGAATACCATTGGCACCGGCATATTTATGGTTGATGAGGATCTTAATTTACGCCCCGGGTATTCAGCGGCAACCCGGACGATTCTCGATTTATCAGTCACAGATACTAACCCCAATTTGCAGGAAATTTTCAAGAGCCTGGCAGAAAATGCCAGCGTGCTGGCTGGTTTTATCCCCTGGGTGAAGCTGGCGTTCAAGAATAGTCGCCTCGACTGGCATAAAGATGTCCTACCGCTCTGCAGTATTAAAGAGCTGCAAACCCGCAATGGTAAAACTCTGTATTTCAACTGGATTCCAATTTATAATCGCGATAATCGCATCCACGAGTTGATGGTGATAGCGGAGGATATTACCGACCGCCGGGCATTGGAAAAAACCCGTGAAGAGATGGTAGAGCGCCAGGAACAAAACCTTGAGTTGGTTTCAGTTTTGATGAATCTGGAATCGGATGAGGTCATTACCTTTCTTAATGAGACGAAACAAATTATTGCAACTACGCGGAAGCTGGCGCAATTGGTGAAGGAAGATAAGATTTACGGGCAAATGCTTGAACGGCAGATGCAGCGTATTAAGGGCGGCGCCTCTCAATATAATTTGGGCCAGTTGGGTGCAGCGGCGGAGGCGATCGAAGGAGAAATCGGGCGGCTTGACGGGCAAGACCATGATAATCCGGCTGATATCGAAGGCGAATTGGAAGGCTTGAACCAGTTGGTGCAACATATCGAGCAAATGTCCGGACGGATAAATGAAGGCATGAATGGTTTTCCGCACTTGATTGACGGGGTGAAAGTTCCCTTCGATAAAATTGAGAACCTCGACCTGGAAATTGACCGATTCAGCACGAAGGTATCTGAGGGTGAAGACGTCCTGCGCTTGAAAACGGCCGTTCGTCATCTCCGGGAAATAGATCTATTTGAACATTTTTCGTCGGTTAAGGGCATGCTGGAGCGCATGGCAGAGCGGTTCGGCAAGCGGATTCTTTTCTCCTTTGACAATGACCTGACCATTGATGTGTCACTTGCCAGGCAATTGATTGATCCGATTCTTCAAATCTTGCGCAATGCAGTCGAGCATGGAATAGAGACGGCCGATGTGCGGGAGCGGAAAGGGAAGAACGCCATCGGTATCGTAACTGTATCACAGACGGTTCAGGACGAATATTTGCTGATCAGTATTGAAGATGATGGTGCTGGAATTGATACAGAACGATTACGGGAAAATGCTATTGCCAGTGGATTAATCGATCGAGACAACAGCAACGAGCTGAGCCGGTCCCATTTGCTGGGATTGATCTTTAAGCCAGGTGTTACAGGACTCTGTACAGACATCCTGGACAAGGGACGCGGACTCGGTTTGGCATCCGCCAAGCAGCAACTGGCCGAGATCGGCTGCGAAGTGCAACTGGTCAACGAAGACCGCTTTGGTTGCAAATTTGAAATTGCGGTGCCAATAAATTCTCAGCAAGGATGATTGAGAGACAATGAACACTTTTGAAATTCTGGCCAACTTGGCTGCAGATTGCTTTGAAACGATTAATGCGATTCTGGGATCGGCAATTGCCGAACAAGGCTACAAGGAATATGAGCTTGATCTCTTTCCTGAAGAGCAACGGATGAATGCATTTCTGGATTTCTCCGGTACAAAAACCGGGTTTCTGGCGATTAGTTTTAAAGAGCAGATTGCAGCCGATCTACTTGAGGTCGGTGTGCTGCCGGCGCCGGATGAACGCCGTGAAATGCGATCCGAATATGGTGACTTTTTCAAAGAGGTGCTTAACACAGCCGCCGGTAACTGCCTCTCAAGCCTGCAATCTACGTTTGGGGCCATAACCGGTCTAACGCCCAAGATTGTCTTTGGAACGGTATCTTTCTCAAGGGTTCGATGTCAGGTGCGCGAGGTACAGACCGAAGCCGGAACTTTCTACTTTATCTTGAGCATTGATGAAGCGCGCCTTCAGGTGAATCGCCTTCGCGAAAAGCTGCAGGAATCTGAAAAGCGTCTCACGCACTTGCTTGCTGAAACCACTCAGGCATACCAGGAAACAGAATCGCGTTATTTGATGATGTCGCTTGCGCTCAAAAATATCAACGATAGCGTTTGCATTATGGATATCCATGAGCGAATCCTGTTTACGAATTCCGCGTTTACGCGTAACTATGGCTATGAGGAACACGAAATTCTCGGCGAAAATTGTGACATGCTCTGGGGCGGTGGCTTACGTACTGCGGAATTGAAACAAATCCTGCTCGCAAATGGCGGTGGCTCCTGGACGGGTGAATGTTATGCCCGCCATAAAAATCAGCACGAATTCCCCATTTCATTATCAATGTCTACGCTTCGTGATGACAACGGTAAGCCAACGGCCATCGTCGCGGTTGCGCGCGATATCAGTAATCAGAAACGGGTCGAAAGGCAATTGAAACAATCGCGTGATGAAGCTGAAGCCAATACTCGCGCCAAGAGCGAATTTCTTGCGAATATGAGCCATGAAATTCGTACCCCGATGAACGGTATACTTGGTATGAACCGTCTACTCCTGGAATCCGGACTATCCGGCGAGCAGGAGGAGTTTGCAAAATCCATTCAGTTCAGTGCGTCATCGTTATTGAATCTGATCAACGATATCCTCGACTTCTCCAAGATCGAGGCTGGTAAACTGGAATTGGAAATCCTGGAATTTGACCTTGTTGATACCGTTGAAAGCACGGTGGACATGATTGCCCTGAAGGCCCAGGAAAAGGGCCTGGAAGTGCTGATCGACATCGATCCGGCTGTGCAGCGCCGCTACCAGGGAGATCCTTCCAGAATCCGCCAGATCCTGCTTAATTTCCTCAGCAATGCTGTAAAGTTTACGGACGAAGGTGAAATCCGTATTGAGGTTGATCTCGCCGAGGCGAGTGCGAAAGATAATTTGATTCGCTTCAGTGTGGTTGACTCGGGGATTGGGATTCCTGAGAACAAACAATCGCTCGTTTTTGAGAGCTTTGCCCAGGCGGACGGAACGACCAGCCGCAAATATGGCGGTACCGGTTTAGGTCTGGCGATTTCCCGTCAGCTGGCTGAGATGATGGGGGGCGGTACCGGTTTGAGCAGCGTGCCGGAGCATGGATCAACCTTCTGGTTTACAGCACGATTCGAGGCCGGACCGGAATCTGCACAGCAGGCTGAATTGCTGCCCGCAGGGTGGCAACAGGATAGTCCGCCAAGAATTTTAATTGTCGATAACAATCGCTCCAGCAGTCAGATTTTGATGCGTATTCTCGAGGTCTATGCCTGCGAAATTGAAACGATACGCAGTGGTGAAGGCGCTGCCAAGCGCGTTGAGCTGCGGGAAAAATCGGGACGCCCATTTGACATGGTCATCTGGAACGGCCAGGCGCCAAGCCTGGAAGAGGATACCCACCTTGCCGCAATGCAGCAACTTGATGTGACGCAACGACCGGAGTTGATTGTTTTCATTTCAATGATGCAGCGAGTGTCGCGGGAACTGTTAGATCGCCTTGGTGTGCGCTTTAGTTTGCGCAAGCCTATCAAGCGAGATCAACTTCTGGAAGCAATCACGAAAGCGCTCTCTCAGGATGCCGAACTGACATCGATCGCAGAACGTTTTATCGATGGGGAAGAAGACAGTGCGTCGCCGGACGAGGACATAAAGCTGCGCATTTTGATGGCCGAGGACAATGTGATCAACCAAAAAGTTGCCTGCCGCTTCCTTGAGAAAATGGGTCATCAGGTTGATGTCGTTGGTAATGGATTCGAAGCTGTAGAACTCGCCAGTCGCATTAGCTATGATGTGATTTTGATGGATATGATGATGCCGGAAATGGATGGCGTCGAGGCAACCATGCTCATCCGCAGCCGCGAGAAGATCAACGGTGGGCATGTGCCGATTATTGCTCTCACCGCGAATGCGATGACTGGTGATCGCGAACGCTGTCTGGAAGCCGGTATGGATGACTATGTGTCGAAGCCGGTTAACTTTACCCATCTGAAGAATACAATTAATGCCCTGCTGAAATCCGGCCAATCAGATGAGGCGGTTACCGCATAAACGACATAGTCTATTGCACCGCCCCATCCTCGGAAACGTCATCGCCACAGCTTTTTATTCGCTTGCGTCCATTTTGCAATACCGGTATATTTTTGCAAATGTCGAGGAAGACCGCATGCGATATATCGCCGCCCTGCTGCTTTTTTTTGCCTGTAGTTTTGTTCTTGCCGAGGAGGCGAATGAAACTGCCAGGCTCACCGTTTTTTTTACCAATGATATCCATGGTGGAATTGTCCCGCAGAAAGCCGAGTTTTTAAATCCTGATTTCCCGCCTATTTTGGGTGGCGGACCTTCTGCTGCAACAATCATCAATCGCGTACGGCGACGCGCACCGCATGGCAATAAGGCCACGCTGCTCATCGATGGTGGAGATACCTTCCAGGGAACTCTGGTTGGCACCCGCTCAAAGGGGCAGGCAGTTGTTGAATATATGAATCGTATGGAATATGATGCGGTTGTGCCCGGGAATCACGACTTTGATCTTGGCAAAGACAACCTGGTTAAAATGATTGAAGCCTCGACCTTCCCATGGGTGGCTGCAAATATTTTTGATGCCGAAACCGGCACCCATTGGGAACCTGTGAAGCCGTGGGTGATTACGGAAAAGCTCGGAATGAAAGTAGGCATCACCGGTGCGACCACCATGGGTACTGCAGCAATGAGTTTTCCTGACAATATTCGTGGGCTGGAATTCCGCGATGAAATCAGTTCGCTTCAAGCCACGGTTAGCACATTGCGCGATAAAGGGTGTGATTTAGTTGTGGTATTATTGCATATCGGTCTGCCTTATGACCCGCAGGCCGGATATGAGGATTTGCTGCGGCAGACGCCGGAATCTGTGCGAGAGAAGGGCTACACAAACGCCATGGAAATAGCCCATTTTGTCCGTGGTATCGATTTGATGGTTGGTGGACACTTACACAAGGGGTATCGTGAAGTGTGGGAAGACCCGGTGAATCATACGATTTGTATGCAGAACTACGGTAACCTCGGCAATTTGGGCTGGCTGGATATTGATATTGATTTACCGACCCGTTCCATCGCCGGATATGAGTATGCGGCAGATAAAAATTCTCTGCTGTTATTGCAGCAAGATCAGTTTTGGCCGGATAGCACCATGCAGAAGTTTATTGATGAACAACGGGCTATCCATGAAGAGGGCTTTCGCGATATCATTGGTGAAACCAGGACCGCGCTGACCCGCTCCAGCGTGGGTGAAGCGCCGCTGAACAACCTGATTTGCGATGTCCTCTGCGAAGCCGGCGAAGCGGACTTCTCGTTTATGAATTTTGGCGGTATTCGTGCGGATGTAAAATCTGGCTCCATTACCAGGGAAGATATTTTTAAGGTACTCCCATTTGGTAATGAGATTGTGACTTTTGAAGCAACCGGTGCTTTTTTGAAACGCATTGTTGAACGCAAGCTGGCCGGCAGCAGCCGTGGATTTGCCATCGGCGGTGCCCGAGTCACATTCAATAAAACCCGGGATGAGGGAAAGCGAGCCGTGGAAATACTTATCGGTGGCAAGCCAATTGATCCCGCCGGGCGCTATAAAGTTGCAACAACAGACTATCTAATTGAAGGCAACTCCGGTCTGGTTTTGCTTAAGCGCGTTCCCAAGGCCAGGGTCGCTTTTCGCGGGCAGCTGTTGCGAGAGGCCGTCATTGGTCATATCCAGGCGAATTCGCCCCTGGAAATAAAGCTGGATGGGCGCTGGCAGCGCGATGACGCCGCACAGCCAAGTGCAGAATGGAAGGCAGGTTTCGAAAAATAATGCGATACTTATATATCGATTGTATTGGTGGCGCCAGCGGTGATATGCTGCTAGGCGCTTTTTTGGATCAACACGTTCCTATTGATTATTTGAAGAATGAGCTCAGTCAACTGAAGCTGGATGGATATGAACTGGTTCTGGAAGATACCTTCCGGCATCATATTTCCTCAAAGAAACTGACTGTTCAAACAGAACCTGATCCACATAGCCATCGCCATCTTTCTCATATCTTGAAAATGATCGATGAAAGCAAGTTGAGCGCATTTGTTAAGGAACAGGCGGCGGGAGCTTTCCAACGACTCGGTCGGGAAGAAGCGAATGTGCACAATATGCCGATCGAAAAAGTGCACTTTCATGAAGTGGGCGCGGTTGATTCAATTGTTGATATCATTGGGGCCTTCATCTGCGTCGAATATCTGCAGGTGGACCGCATTTTTGCTTCAATGCTGCCGGTCAGCCGTGGGCGCATCAAGGCGGCGCATGGCATTCTGCCGGTGCCTGCACCGGCAACGATGGGTTTGTTAAAAGGCTACCCGCTTTCGTCCATTGATATGGAAGGAGAGCTGGTGACGCCTACCGGCGCCTTGCTGGTGAGTCAGCTTTCGCAGGGATTGCTACCGCGGGATCAGGCCTTTACGGTAGACACCATCGGCTATGGCGCTGGTAGCAAGGATTTCGAGGCAGTACCGAACCTGGTTCGGGTATGGACCGGGCAGCTGCACGACCGCTTTACACATGATTCATTGCTGCAGATCGAAACCAATATCGATGATCTCAATCCTGAAATTTATCCCTACGTGATGGAAAAGCTCTTCGCAGCAGGCGTGAACGATGTCTCGATCTACCAGGCGATGATGAAGAAGGGACGACCCGGCGTGTTGGTATCCATTCTGGCTGACCCCGCGCTTTTTACCACTGTTAAGAACATTCTCTTCAGCGAGACGAGCACCATTGGCTTACGCTACCATACCGTTCATCGCGAGCACCTGCCACGGCGGGTTATCCAGGTTGAATCGCAAAAATGGGGTAAAATCAAGGTGAAGGAAGTTCAGCTGAATGGTGATCGGCGACTGCTTCCGGAATTCGAAGAATGCAAGCGCATTGCCGCGGAACATAACCTTGGCTTGCATGCCGTGTATCAGCAGTTGCAGCAAGAGCTCACAGGGAAAGCGTAAAATCCAAATTCCAACAGGAAAAAATCCAAAAAGCAGGGAAGCAAAATCCAAATTCCAACAGGAAAAATTCCAAAGTGTGTTTTGGATTTTTTCCTGTTGGAATTTTTTTGTTGTATTTATCGAGTATCCATTGCTGCCGGTCAGGAAAGGATGTATTATGTATTATCGTCCTTGAGGCTGGTCGATGTTGGGATTTTTTATAACGGAGAGGTAGGTTAAGATGCTATTTCAGCAACTCTTTTTTCGCATTCCTGTACTCATTCTGCTACTTTTTTCTGCACAATTGTCTGCACAAGGCGAAGCGACGCTTCTATTCCTGAGAATACCGCCATCACCGGCAATTAATGGAATCGGGCGTGCCGGGGTGGCTTTGCCGGGTTCAGAGTCTTTCGCAATGCATTATAATCCCGCTCATCTGGGTTACATGAGCCGGGAACAAAATTTGGCCTTTCAGTTTTATCCAGTGAAGACTGATTGGCTGCCGCGCTTTAATCTCAGTAACTTGTATTTTGATGCCAGCGCTGGTCATATCGGCTACGATTTTGGCAATCATTCCAGTCGCTTACCGTTGAGTTTGGGAGTTGGCTTTATCCGTAGCCGCATCAACTACGGTGAGAATATTCAAACCGATGTTAATGGAAATGAGATTGCAAGATTTCGCAGCGCCGAATCTTATTCGGGGGTGGCGATGGGGGCAAGCTATGGCACAAATGTCAACGTTAGTGTCGGCTTTACCATAAAGGGCATTGAATCGCAACTCTCGCCTTTACAGACAGATAATTCTGACGGCCGGGTTGAAACCACCGCTACAGATGTGGGCATTTTATTGAATGTCCCAATCCTGAAATTCCGGGAAGATCGGATTAATCCGGACACCGGTAAACCACGCGGGCTTCAGCCTTATGCCAGTATCAGCCTTGGCTATGCAATGACCAATATCGGTGGGCGGGTTTCGTATGTAGAGGGGCGGCAGTCCGACCCGATTCCGAGAACGGCGGAATTAGGATATGCGTTCTCCGGCGGCTTTGAGTTGCGAACAGGAGTTGTTTCACTGAAAGCAATGGATTTTGTTTGGTCGGTGGAATCAAGTGACATCATGGTGAATAGTGAGGACCAGGAATACAAAAGCGGGTTACTTGGCGATATCGGCATTTTTAGCAACCTGATCGCACTTGATGGCGACGGTTTAGCAGACGTGTATTATGGCTTTCGTGTTGATATGCTTGAATTTTTTCAGGTGTCTTTTGGTAGTTTTGGCGGCCCCGGATGGTCAGGACAGGAAACCTTTGGAATTGGCGTTCGATCACTTGGTTTTTTTAAGCTTTTGGCGATGGCGAGCGGTAACAGATCTCTCTCGGCGCTTGCTAATAAGTTCGATATTCAATTCTTTCGATCAGAGGTTCTTGAGCCAGCTGATCATCCTTTGACCGGGACAACCGAAAAGAGCGTGATGCTCACTATTCGCAATATCAGTTTCTAACGGCGTCAGAATCGACTTGAGCGCGCTTCTTGTCTCAATCCGCTGTTCTTCGTAAGTTTTGCCACTTAAGCAATTAGAATACCCCCGTTTGTTCGAAAAGGGCAAATGGGGAGATCCTTCAATATTTCCTCCAATGTTTACCAATCTGACCAAAGGATCCGTCATGATCTTGTTAACCCGTTGCCTATTTCTTGTTGTTTTGCTGCAATCTACTTTGCTTTTTGCCCAGAAAAGTTTTCATGACAAGCTGCTTGCCGATATGGAATCGATGGCCGATTACTACGGCAGCAAATCTGAAGAGCTTTGGAAATATGCGGAACTGGGATACCAGGAAGAACGAAGTGTGGCGCTTTGCAAGAGCGAATTGAAGAAGAATGGGTTCGCCATTGATGATGCTGTTGCCGGCATACCGACAGCCTTTATTGCCAGCTATGGCAGTGGCGAACCGGTCATTGGCATCGTGGGCGAATATGACGCGCTGCCGGGCTTGTCGCAGGCGGCAGTTGCCGTGCGGCAAGTGGGTGATTACGGCACCTCCGGGCATGGCTGCGGCCATAATTTGCTCGGTGCTGCTGCCTTGTATGCCGCTGTTGCCTCCAAAAACTATATGGAAGAAAATGGCATCAAGGGCACCCTGCGCTTCTACGGCACGCCGGCAGAGGAAGGTGGGTCCGGAAAATACTACATGATGCGCGATGATGCGGCATTCAAGGATTGTGATGTAGTACTTGCCTGGCATCCCGGCGATCGCAACACCGCCAGTTGGCAGCAATGTCTGGCGGTCATTACCGCCAAATTTCGCTTCAGCGGGATTGCTTCCCATGCAGCCGCTGCGCCCGACAAAGGCCGGTCGGCCCTGGATGGATTGATGTTGACTACCCAGGCGGTCGAAATGCTGCGCGAGCATATTCCCTCTGAATCACGATTGCATTATATCGTAAGCAAGGGTGGCAAAGCGCCGAACGTGGTGCCGGATGAAACCGAGCTCTATATGTATGCCCGTCATCCTGACATGCGGGTGTTGCTCGGCATATGGGATCGCATCGAAAAATGTGCAGAAGGGGCGGCGTTAGCCACGGAAACCAGCGTAGAGGTCGAGATTGTCAGCAGTGCCTACAATTTCCTGAATCTTAATACCGTTAATACCATGCTGTTGGAAAACCTGAAGAAGGTCGGTGGTGTTGAGTACTCCCCGGAAGAAGCGGCCTTTGCCAAAGAGATTCAACAAACCTTGCCGAAGGCCGCGCGCAAATCCTTGAGCAGCTCCCGGGAAATTCTGCCGATTGAACAAGCCGTTGTTACAGCGTCATCAGACATTGGGGACGTTAGCTGGAATGTGCCTACCGGGCATTTGTGGGCGGCTACCCTGGTACCGGGCGTTTCGCTTCACACCTGGCAGTCGACTGCCTGCAGCGGTACCAGCATTGGGCGCAAGGGAATGGTGGTTGCCGCGAAGACATTGGCATTAACGGCTGTAGAGCTGTTTCAAAGTCCTGGGCAACTGGCGGAGATCGATGCTGAGTTTCGCCAAAAGCTCGGTGACTTCACATATCAGAGTTTGATACCGGATAGCAAAAGTGCGCCGCTGAACTATCGCGAGTAGCGACAATTGTTTGAGGATCGTGCTTACTCTGAAAGGTTGTTTCTCATTGTTCTTTGTCTGAAAATGCGACTGTGCCTGTATCAAATATCGTGTGCTGTCATCTAAGGTTTGAATAAATGTAGCACTTGAATGATTATGAGCCGGTAGAGATTCTGAAAATGACGCATTTCCAACCGACGATTGGGCAAATACAGCTTGTTGACGAACATGCTATGTGGATGATCACCTCGGGTAGTGGGCATTTCGAAGTGGATTTCCAGGAGTATCAGTTCGCAGCGCCAATGACAATTTTTCTTTCGCCGGGTATGTATTTTCAGTTAAAAGCCGGTTCACTGCAGATCACGGAAGTTGTTTTTAGCCGGCGGATGATTGCCAGACTGGCGGATTCACGTCTGCTTTTTCAACATGTCCTGTCTCTGGCGCATTTGGACGTTGGGCCGGTGAGCGATACAGCCGGCTTGCAGCAACCGGACCAGACCCTGCTCAATCATTCTGTTCAAAGTTGGCGAAACAAAAACCCCTTTCGAGCAGCAGCAGAAGAAATTTCTCTGATCTTTGATGTCAAGCATTTGGTTGATTCGACATTTATTGAGCGTTGCCCAATTGGAAAGCTGCTTGAAACCAGCGGTTTTAGCCAGGAAAATACCGATTCAATTTTGCGGAAAAGAGTGGGGCTTTCCACTAACAAAATGCTGCAACGAAAGCTGGCTCTCGAAGCGCAAAAGATGGTCGTGTTTACTGATAAATCCGTCAAAGAAATTGCCTATGACCTGGGCTTTAGCAGCTCGCACTATTTTAATCGCTTTTTTCGCCAGAAAACGACCCGGACACCACTTGAATTCCGCAAGGCCTTTGATTTCCATCCTCGCGACACTTTCCTGGAAGACCTGCTTTTCCTGATCGACAAACATTATCGAACCCGGCGTTCTACACAGTTTTATGCGGATCAACTCAATATGAGTATTAAAACGCTCTGCAAGAAAGTGCGGGAAAGATCCAACTTGACCACTGGCGAAATAATCCGCCGTCGATTAATTGAGGAAGCGCGTCAATTGCTTTTGGGTTCGGACACGATCAAAGACGTTGCCTTTGAGCTCGGATTCGAAGAGCCAAATCATTTTTCGACCTTCTTCAAGGGATTGACGGGTCAAACACCAGGTGAATATCAGAAGGCTCACCAAAAAGTGCACTGTTTGTAGAATATCCTGTACTCGGCTTTTCCTCTCCTCATCCTACCTTTTCTCCGTGTGATCAAATAATGACATGTTTAATGCATTCACGGAGAATTTAAAATGAGCTTATCCGCAAAACTTGAAGAAATGGATACCCTGGTGCTTCAGGGACAAATCGTCGAGGCTGTCAGGGACTTCTTTGCAGACAATGCCCGGACAGAAGATTTCGACGGCACCATTACCAAAAATCGAGATGAAATGATTGGCAAGATGGAAGGTTTTCTTGGCGCCATTGCCAGGGTAAACGGTATCACACGTCATCATGCCGCTACCGGTGATGGCGTATCAATGTCTGAATTTACCTTCGACTTTAATATGAAGGACGGCAGTAAAGTGCTTTGGCATGAAATCATTCGCCGGGTTTGGCAAGACGGCAAAGTTATTCACGAACAATATTTCAAGAGCTAACAATAGAAAGGAAAACAGCATGAGACACTATATTCTTTCAGCATTTATTCTCATTACAATTACTTCGATTTTCCTCATCGCCAAGGACAAAAATCCGGCGTACAATAGCGATGATAGCAAGATCGCTTTGCAGGGCTACAGTCCTGTCTCATATCTGGATCTTGGCATCGCCCAACGCGGGGTGAAAGCGTTTAAGTCGACTTACGACGGCTTAAACTACTATTTTACCAGTGCAGAGCAGCAAGCAGCTTTCGATGCCAATCCGGCAAAATATCTCCCGCAGTATGGTGGCTTCTGTTCTTTTGGTGTATATGCCGGAGCGAAATTTCGGGTAGACCCCAATAAGTTCGTAGTTACCGGCGGTAAACTCTACTTATTCCTCTATGACCTGGAAGTCGATGCGCAGCAACTGTGGCTGGCCGGTGAGCACAGTGAACTGGTAGCAATGGCTGACAAGAACTGGAAGCAGCTTAAGCAGCGTCACTAGATCGCAAAGCTGAAAACCGTTGTCTGAAATGCAAAGAGGCGCTATTGCCGTGAAAGCAATAGCGCCTCTTTGTGCGAAAGATCTGTATCTTACTGCCGCTGATAATCCCCGTGAAACCACATGCGCGGGGTTAGCTCCGGATTGTCATCGCCGTAGTAGCCCCAGCCATAAATCTGGTAGCTGCTGTCCTCGACCGTTTCCCGGAAATACTCGATTTTCAAAGGCTCACGAATGTCCCGTTGCCAGATGATGGTTCTTGCGCCGTCCGTTGATCCCTCGTGGATAACGGTATCATCCGGCTTGAGGACCACACACCACATCTTGCCATCCTGGATTTTGTTCACACCCTTGCTTTCAATAGTATGCTGTTCGCCGTCTGTATCACGGTAGGTATCGATTATTTTTACGCGCTGGAAATAGGGCGTTTCGGAGGTGTACTCTTGCCGGACTTCAATGACCTGCGAAAGATACCAGGATTCGCTATTGCTGAAATCGTAGGCAGTGATGTCTTTGGGAAGCGCTTTACCGGGCGCCTGTCCCATCGTGTCGATATAAATGTAGAACTGGCCTTCCCAGGTGCCGTCCAGGGGCTGATAGACGTTGGCAAGTGCTTGGTCTGCTGCTGTAACTTCCGGTACGATATCAATATTCTCTATTGGCGGTCCGGATTGTGTGTCGCAGCTTTGGGATAAGCCCAGGGTGATGCAGCAAAACAGGAAAACAATCAGGGGAGGTTTCATAGCTGCTTCCTTTGTGATACAGGCGCTCTTAGCGAATCAATACCAGTTTGGCGCTTTGCCCAAGAATGTGATACAGATAGACACCACTGGGTAGATTGCCGGCCTCAAATGTCCGTTCATGGGTACCTGCGGATAAATATCCGAAGTCGTAACTTGAAATCAACTGCCCGCTGATGGAATATAAGTCCATTTTTACGGATTTCGCCGCTGGTAATTGAAATCGAATGATCGTGCTGCTGTTAAACGGGTTGGGATAGCTCGGAAGAATAACCGGCGTTTTTGGCAAAACGCCTGAAGATGTCTCGCCAATATTGCTTATCGTGCCGTTCTCATTGAGGATGAGGCGTTGCAATTCGGCCAGATCATAATAGTGGGTTTGATTGCCACTTGGCCAGGAGACAATCAGCGAGTCGATCTTGCGATCGGTGCCCATACCAAGGGTCGTATAATAACTGTTTTGTGAGAGATAGCTGATGCCGCAGTGGGTGGTCCGCATGCGCGGTTTGCCGGAGATATAATAGTCAATTCGGCTGCCGACGGCGTCGCTGTTGCCGGAAGTCGAGACGAGACGTAGCTGCAGCCAGCGATTGAAGCCACCGCTGTTTTCCCAAAGATCCAGGTTCTCCGGATCAAGCGTTAAGACCGCAATATCCTCATACCCATCGCGGTTAAAATCGGCGATGGCATTGCCGTGGCTGTTGTTGTGAGCGGAGCTGAATCCGGCATTAACTACTTCCAGGAACTGACCGTTGCCGTTGTTGGCAAATAAAACGTCGGCATTGTTGGTGGGGCCCCATTCTGCGGAGACAAATAAATCAAGGTCTCCATCATTGTCACAATCGAAGAAGTTGGTTCCCCAGCAAAGCTTCTGCACGCCGACTCCCAGAGAATCCGCCACCTCCGTAAAGGTGCCGTCGCCATTATTGCGCAGAAGGCCGTTCCCATTTGAGGTATTGGTGATATACATATCGGAGAAACCATTGTCATCATAGTCACCAATGGCGATGCCCATGGCGTTGAACATCAAGTCGCTATTTGACGCAACGCTCACATCCTCGAAGCTGCCGTCACCGCGATTTCGATACAGTGAGTTTATAGTGCCGCGGTCATTTGCCGTATAGAGATCCTGCCAGCCGTCGTTGTCATAATCCAGGAACGATACTGCCAGCGGCATTTTGCCGTCGTCGGCAACACCGGCAAGTGCAGTAACATCCTCGAATTTCCCATTGCCAAGGTTGCGATAGAGCAGATTGCTGATTTCCATCGGGTAATTGGCAATGTAGAGATCCAGCAGTCCGTCATTGTCATAGTCAGCCCAACAGGCGGCAATGGTTTGCAATGTTGCAGTGCTGATGCCGGAACTATCAGATATGTCGACCAGCATGCCATCATCATCCATGCGGTAAAGGCGGTTTTCACCGGTGACATTGGTGATGAAGAGATCACGGTCCATATCGTTGTCAAAATCTACCCACAAAACGGTCTTTGATTCATATAGGTCAGTGATGTTATATTGGAAGGTTGAATTCAGGAATTGCTGCTGCTGATTCAGGTAGATTTGCACCGGCTCACCATCGTCGCTGGGCAGGGTTAAGTCCGGCCATCCGTCATTGTTAATATCGACGAATGAAACGCCGGCGCCAAGCCCGATCGGATAGGTATGATTAATACCTTGTGACAAAGCGACCTCGCTGAAGGCGATTTGCTGGCCATACAGGTTGGTGAAGGCTGCAATTGACAGTAGACTTATAAGAAATCGAATCATGGGCGTATCCGGGTAACAGTCATGTCCGAATGTAGCGACTTTTCATGATAAAGAAAATTTTCTCCAGCGATTTGGGAGCCACCTATGTTAATATATCTTGCCGGGGCCATCGAGCGCGCCCCGGATCTCGGCGTCGGCTGGCGTCGGGCCATTACCCCCTTTCTGAAGGAAGAGTTGGGGCATCGCGTATTTGATCCCTGTATTGAAGAAAATCACGTATTGTCGGTACATGAGTTTGCAGAATTTCGCGACTGGAAAAGAACCGACCTGAAGCGTTTTCGCCAGACAATGCGCAAATTGATTGATACGGATCTCAATCAAATTGCACGGGAAGTTGACTACCTGATTTGTCTCTGGGATGAATACGTTTTGGGCGGTGGGGGCACGCATGGGGAACTAACGCTGGCTTACTATAACCGAATTCCGGTCTATATGGTGACTGAAATGCCACAAACCGAAATGAGTGGCTGGATTATCGGCTGCACCACGGAGATTTTTGCGGATTTTGATGCCCTGAAGGCGTACTTACGAAAAGCGTATGGGGAATGACGAATGACAAATGACAA
Source organism: Calditrichia bacterium (assembly GCA_028284445.1). Classification (GTDB taxonomy): domain Bacteria; phylum Calditrichota; class Calditrichia; order RBG-13-44-9; family J075; genus JANQRS01. The sequence goes on along the minus strand of JANQRS010000060.1, from coordinate 50,272 downwards.
ATGAAGATTGAAAATTAACTAATAGACCAATAAACCAATACACAATGACCACATCTCCCATCCTCACGGTTTCATCGATTAGTAAATCCTATGCCGAACTGCGAGCTGTAGACGACGTCAGTTTCTCTGTTCAACGCGGCGAAGTGTTTGGCCTGCTTGGTCCCAATGGCGCCGGAAAAACCACCTCTTTGGAAATCATTGAAGGTTTACGTAAGCCAGATCAGGGAGAGGTTCACATTAATGGGTTTAATGTGCGGGATGAGGCCGATGAGGTAAAGCAAATTATCGGTGTTCAGCTGCAAAGCACCTCGCTGTTCAACAATATCAAGGTGGACGAAGCGATAGACCTTTATGGTGGCTACTACCGAAAGCGTCTTTCTACCGAGTCTTTGTTGGACCTGGTGTCCTTGCGTGAAAAACGAAAGACCTTTCACAAGAATTTATCCGGTGGACAACAGCAACGCCTGGCGCTGGCATTGGCGCTGGTTAACGATCCGGAATTGGTGTTCCTTGATGAACCGACGACCGGGCTTGATCCCCAGGCACGAAGAAATCTCTGGGAAATTATCCGCAGCATGAAAGCCGACGGCAAAACTGTCATACTGACGACTCACTATATGGAGGAGGCCGAACAGCTTTGTGATCGACTGGTGATAATGGATCATGGCCGGATCATTGCAGAGGGTGCCCCCTATGAATTGGTTGGTCAACTCAAAATTGATAGCTGTTTGCGCTTTGCCCAAAATGATAAACTTGGCGAGCAGCAGTTGACAGAACTGCCTGCCGTCACCCGTATAAGAATCAAAAATGAAAGGGTAGAGCTGTATTCCCGCGATGTGCAACAATCGATAGTGGCGCTCATCGAACTGGCGAGAAGTAGTGGCGTCGAGGTAGAAGATTTACATGTGTCTCAACCGAACCTGGAAGACCTGTTTCTGGACCTCACCGGAAGGAGCCTGCGCGAATGAAGTGGCAAATGCTGATGCAGCAGATCCGTCTTGAGATGAAGCTCTTTTTGCGCGAAAAACGAACCGTTCTCTGGACCTTCCTCTTTCCGGTGTTTCTGATTCTGACGTTTGGCCTACTGCTTACTGAACCAGATCTGCTTCGCTTTGATATCCAGGTGGTCGATGAGGATCATTCGCCGCAGTCCCAGCAAATTGTTGGCGCTCTGGCAGCGTTGCCCGTAGTGAACGTTGAACCTGCCGGTCGCGATGAGGCGCTGATCAAGTTGCGGGCTGGAGAAGGATCCGTTGTGATCGTATTTGCCTCCGGCTTTGGGGCAGCAGCAACAGTGGATAGCGCAATAGTGGAACTGTATTATGATCCGGCACAGGAGCCGGTACGAGAACTGGTTAGCTCCTTGCTAAGACAGGTGATCGATGAACAAAACTGGGCGCTGATCAAGCGCAGCAAGCCGATTAACATCCATGAAACGGCAGCAACACTGTTTCAAGAGAGATTGCGATTTATGGATTTTCTGGTGCCGGGATTAATCGGCTTTAGCCTGATGTTTACCTGTCTTTACTCAATTGGCATTGTTGTGGTGTCGTATCGAGAGAAGGGTAATCTGCGAAGATTTGCGGTAACGCCATTGCCAAAGTCGATTTTTATTTGGGGACAGATTCTCAATCGCTATATGATTGTATTGATGCAGGCGGTTTTGATAATTGGATTGGCAATGCTGTTATTCGAGGTGCGAATCGTGGGACGGGTCTTCGATTTTTTTGTGGCCCTAACAATTGGCATGATCACGTTTATTGCTCTCGGATATGCTGTGGCAAGCATCGCCAAAACCCCGGAATCGGCCTCCGGCATTGCCAACCTCCTCTTCATTCCGATGACCATGCTGAGCGGGGTTTATTTCCCAGCGGACAGTCTGCCGGGATTTCTACAGCCCTTCGTGAAAATCCTGCCGCTGACGCATCTGGTCAATGCTATCCGGGAGATATTTAATCGCGGTGCCAGCCTTCCGGATGTTTCTACAGAGCTGCTGATTCTCGGCCTTTGGATTGTTGCCTGCCTGCTTTTTTCCATAAATCGCTTTAAGTGGGAATAGCTGTATTGTCAAAAAAGTATTGGTATTAGATACCCTTTTTTGTTATAGTGCATCGTAATTCTTTGTGAGAACCGAGATGGAAATGGATGCTTCCGCTTGAAACGTGACAGGGACGTACCTCACCCTCGCAATATTTTCCAGCTATATGTAGGAGGAGTTATATATGTCATTGCAAGACAAATATCGCTCAGTTTTAGAACTTGGTCAGCAGTTTAACATCAGCGACGGCTATGTAAATGAAGAAAATGGTGTTTTGAAGGTTGGCGGTGTTGCCAAAAATCAATACGAAAAAGATCAGATTTGGGACGCGATCAAAGCTGTTGGCGGTGAAAATCCGTCCGATGTTGAAGCAGACATTAAAGTTGCCAATACCGATTATTATGGCGAATACACCGTTGCCAGCGGCGATACGCTCGGCAAAATTGCCAAGATGTTTCTTGGTTCCGCCGGTCGCTATATGGAAGTATTCAACATGAATACAGACCAGCTGAGCAACCCGGACCTCATCAAAGTAGGTCAGGTACTGAAGATTCCGAATCGCTAAACGCGGATAATCAGTTTTTTTACCTTGTGGGCAGGCAGCTTTGTTTGCCCATTTTTTTTGCCAATTTCGACACAGCGCATTTGGATTTTGATTCGACGTCTTTATTTTGTCGGGAAAAATTATTCTGCCGGACATATATCCTTATCCTGTTGTGAAATACGGGACGAATCGGAACAGGTTAAATGCTCTGATACCACCTTCGGAGGGGCCTATGGCAACATCCACTCGCATCAGCACCTTAATGGAAACCGCAGACCAGCTATTGGCAACAGCTGAATACGAACAAGCCATTGAGACATACCGCACTATCCTGAAAAAATCCCCGAAAAAGGTAGATGCTTTGCACGGGCTTGGTCAGGCATTGGTCGAGATCGGCCAGTATGATGAGGGTATTGAATGTCTGCAGAACGCCGTCAAGCTGAAGGAAGATAATGCCCGCCTATTCGATAGTCTCGGTCATGCCTATACCCGCAAGGGAGAATACGATGCGGCGATCGAGAGCTATCAAAAAGCTGTATCTCATGATCCCGGCCTGATGGTGACCTATTATGATTGGATCGAAGCAATTGTCACTGCCGGTGCAAAAGCCAAGGATATCGAAGTCTTTCACAGCGTCCTCGAAAATAATTTACCACTGGCTGATATTTACTCGCTGCTGAATGCTCTGGGACAGCGGCTGGTAACCGAAGGCAAACAGGAGACAGCACTGGAGCAGTTCCGCATCGCTGTCCACCTTGATCCGGAGGCGGAAGCCGCCTATGATAACTGGCGCAACGTTCTTAACGATGAAGCTGCGCCGGAATCCTTCATCGACGAATATCATGAAGTGCTTTCCAGGGTCAACAATCCTCACGTGTTACATAACTGGGCGGTTCAAATTCACAATTCCGGCAAACCGGAGGCTGCTGCTCCTTATTATGAGCGAATTATCGCTATTCAAGCGGACTATCCCTATGCCCACTACAACCTCGGCCTTGCTTACCTTGCCAGCGGCAATTACAAGGCGGCAGAACAGCACTTCAGAAAGAGTTCCGAGCAAAATCCACAGGATGCCAACTCCCTCTACCAATTGGGACTGGCGCTCAGTAGTCAGAAGCAATACAGCGCTGCAGTGGAGTCCTTTCGTCAGGCTGTTGCGCTTGACCCATCGAATGCAATTATCTACCGAGGCTGGGGCGTGACCGCGGTTGAAGCACGCAATGATGAATGGATGCAAGAGATTTTGAATGAAATAGAAAAAAATCTCAGTGATGCCGACCTGCTGGTGGATTTTGGCGTGGAGCTTGATAAACTCGGTGACTACGACAAGGCCATCGAGACGTACAAAAAGGCATTGGAGATAAAACCGGACTCCTCACTTGCTTTGAACAATTGGGGTGTGGCCTTGAACAAATCCGGCAAGTTGAGCGAAGGTATCGCAAAGCAGCTTCGCGCCATCGAGCTGGATCCGGACTTTGCTTTGGCTTACAAGAATGTTGTTGACGGCATTAAGCACCTGGAAAATCCCGATCATGTCATCGAGGCACTCAAAAAACTGGTCGATAAACATCCGAACGCGGAAACATATCAGGAAATGGCCACAGCTTATCGTAATGCCTCTCGGATGAATGAAGCTATCGATTATTTACAGAAAGCGCTGGAATTGGCGCCGGAAAATGAGGCTGTGCTGCGCGACTTGGCGGGTGTTGCGGCGCTGGCGGATGACGAAGCCCTAGATGCTGTTACCCCTTTCCTGGAAGCAAAGATCGTCAACCCGGATCTCTTTATCGACTTTGGATTTGCCCTGGATGCACAAAGCAAATACCAGCGGGCAATCGCCCAGTATCGGAACGCCCTTGAACGGAAATCCGATTCACATTTGGCTTACAATAACTGGGGTGCGGCATTGGCAAAGCTCGGCGACTACGAAACCGCTGTCGCCAAGCAGCTGAAGTCGATTGAATTAGACCCCTCTTTCGAACTCGCATATACCAATGTTGTGCACAACATGGAACATCTGGAAGACCCTACAGCAGCCCTGAAGCAAATGGCCGATTTGGTCAATCAGCATCCAACGGCGCACGGACATCGGAAAGTTGGGGATGGTTTTGCGCAGCTAAAAGATTTCGAAGCTGCCATTGCGGCATATCGCCAATCCATTGAGATCGCAGCGGGAGATGATGCCTGGCGTGGACTCGGAACCGCTGCAGCTGCATCCGGCAATGAAAAAATTCTGGCAGAAACGACCCGCTTTATCGAAGCCTCTGTAGAGAATCCCGATATCTTCATCAATTTTGGCGTGGAATTGGATGGCAACAAACGCTATGCCGAGGCGATTCGCCAATATCAAAATGCTTTGAAACATGATCCCGATTCAGCCCTGGCATATAACAATTGGGGTGTCGCCCTTCGCAAGCAGGGAGATACGCGCGGTGCGATTGATAAACAATTGCAGGCCATTAAGGTGGATGGGAACTATCAGCGCGCCTATCGCAATATTGCTGCAAACTTACCTCGCCTGGAAAATAGCGATGAGGCGCTTGGCGAATTCCGTAAGGCGGTCGAGAAAAATCCCGGCGCTGCCAGCTACACCGATCTTGCTACCGGTCTCTATAACCTGAAGCAGTACCGTGAAGCCATTGCCGCCTGTCAAAAGGCGCTTGAAGAAGACAAGAATCATGGGGAAGCGTATGCCAGATGGGCCAGTTGTCATAGCGCGCTTGAAGAATACAATGAAGCGCTGAAGAAGTATCAGCTTGCGATTCAATACGACCCTGATAGCGAATGGAATTACTTTGAATTCGGCCTTACTCTTGACAATATGGGACGCTCGGAAGATGCCATAGCGCAGTACCGCAAAATGCTGGAGGTAAAATCAGATAGCGTATTTGCGCTCGAATGGTGGGGCGTTGCGCTCGGAAATTTGCAGCGCCATGATGCGGCCGTTGAGAAATACCGCGAGGCGCTGGCAATAGATCCAAAACATAGCAGCATTCATTTTCGCTGGGGTAATACCTTGCTGGAAATGCTGCGCTATGATGAAGCCGTTCGCCAGTTCCGGCTTGGGCAAGATGCCGACGGCGATTACAGCATTCGTTGCTATTCAGCGCATAATATTGCCTTCATCGCGGAAAAAACCGGCCGCTATCGCGAGGCGCGGGAGTTATGGGGTAACGTGATCAAAATTTATGAAGAGACACTTCCCCAGGCGCGGGAACGGCGCGATGCCTATCATTATCTCTATTTGGGAAGTATCTATCATCAGGCCCGCAAAGAATACGAAAAAGCGGAGAGCATTTATTTGCAAGGGCTGGCCTATGAACCGGAAAATGCCTTGTTGCATATGAACCTCCTGGAGCTCTACCTGGAGGAAAAAGAAGCCTATTACGACAATCGCAGCGAAGAAAATGGTAGTAAGAAGAACGAATCGCATTGGAAGGCACTGCGCGAGTATCGCATTTTGAAAGCCTACTTTGATGCGCGTTTGGCGGATCACAAAAGCAGGCAAATGCTCTGGCAGCGAGGTAAAATTGAGCTGCAGATGAAGCAGTATGATGCTGCGGAAGCCGATTTCCAGGCAGTATTGAAGGAAGACCCGTCTATGATCAGCGCACTGATCGATATCGGTGTGAGCAAGATGCAGCAGGATCAGTTCTCGGAAGCTGCCGGTTACTTTGAGCAGGCGATGTCGATTGATCCTGATAACCTTACCACTCGCAAAAACCTGGCGGAGGCCTGTTTAAAGGGACGTGATAAACAACAGGCGGAGAAAATTTACCGGGAAATGCTGGATCTTGCTCCCTTTCATGCGGACGCGCTGGTTGGACTTGGCGAAGTGTACACCGCTATGGGAGAGGATGCCAACAAGCGCGACGCCCGCGGTGATGCTGAAGAAATGTTTTCCCGTGCAAATGACTATTTTGGACAGGCGCTGGCGCTGGAATCCGACAAGGCAGCAGACGCCTCGCGTAAACTTTCTCCCGCAGATGTGTCTGCCATTCATTATTCCCGGGGCTTTGCTCGCGTGAAATTGTTTGAGGCACAGGGCCGCAAGGAGAATCGCCTGATGCAAAATGCCCTCAGCGATTTTAAGCGCGTGTTACCGGGAACCGATAACTTTTTTAAAGCAGGCCGCGCCGCCCATAAGCTGGAAGCGCGAATGAATCCACCGCAGGAAGTGGCGACAACCTGGGGACCACGGATTATCGCACTCTTTGCCATGCTGGTTTTCCTTGGGGCGCAGTGGGGCTACTTCTACGGACTCCCGCAATATGAAAAAAGCGAGGTCCGTTTCAATCCGCAGCAGTTGCTGGCGCCTTTATCAACAGCGGATGCTGATTCGCTGTCTCCGCGATTAAGTGAACTGGCCGGAGAAGCCTTTGCTTCACGACAAGCAGCTATGGAAGCGGTAGAGCAGCTTCTGGGCAGCAGTATGGCGAGTCGGGTGAATGTCGGGCAAAGCATTCGTGGCAGCGGAAAACTGGAATTGATTGGCCGTAAACCAATGGATGCAACGCCTTACGGATTGTTAACCTTTGGCGCCCTGATCTTTATGGTGGCCGGTCTATACCTGCAGGAAATTTCCCGACTGAAATTCGGCGCCATCGAACTTGAGAAGAGCTCCAGTACGCGGGTGTCCAGTTCGTCCTCGCTGGGGATTAGTAAATGATAAGGGACAAATGACAAATGTCGAATGACAAATTTGGCCACAGAGGACAGGGAGGATAATTGGAGTGTTGGAATTTAATTTGACTCGGACTGCTGTCAATCAAAGTTCCATTACTCCATTACTCCAAATGCTTCTGTGGCTGAGTTCTTTTGAAGGATACCTTACTTCAACGAATGTAATCCAAACATATTGCCTTCGGTATCTACTACTAGCGACACAAAGCCGTATTCGCCGATCGAATATTTCGGTCTTGCCACCTTGCCGCCAGATGACTCAACACGTGTTTCTTCGACAGAGCAGTCATCGCATGAGAAATATACCAGCACGCTGTTTTGCCCGACAGGCGCACCTTCCATTTTAACCAGCGCCCCGGTCGCGCCGTAGTTTTCCCTATCTGCGGGAAATGACTTCATGACAATATTGTGATCACTTGGATCACCGAAATCACCCAATTGAATATTGAGAACCGACTCATAGAATTTTTGAGCTCTGTTCATGTCAGTAACATAAATATCAAACCAGCTTACAGGATTAGGCATAGAATTATCTCCAGTATTAGATTAGATTGTTTAAAACCAGACACTCGGGTTATCTGCTGGGTATGCAGTCTCCCGACAAAGGTTTAGCGCATTCACAAATAGTATACTGACTATCTACTGACAGCATGGTGTCAGTAGACTTGCTTTACCTTAAAGGCAACGTTCAAGATGATTAGGAGAAACGATATGCGGCGTGCCGATAGACTGATTAAAATTGTTCACTTCCTTCGCGGTAGGCGTCAGGCAGTTACCGCAAAACGCATTGCTGAAGAATTCGATATTTGTACTCGCACGGTTTATCGGGACATTCAGGATTTAATCGGCTCCGGAGCGCCGATCATGGGAGAAGCAGGTGTCGGCTACGTTATAGATAAACAATACTATCTGCCACCCATCACCTTTGATGCCGATGAGTTGGAGGCCATTAGTTTGGGAATTAGTATGGTGCGACAATGGACCGACGATAAGTTTGCAGTCAAAGCCAACAATGCCTTCGCGAAGATTCAAGCAGTGTTGCCTGCCAAATACCAGGGGGAATTGCAACAGATCACCACGTATGCAGTATCTACGCCGCCAATCGTACCGTGGACGGTGAGTTTTTCCGATTTGCGAGAATGCATTCGTGTGCGCCGTAAAATCCATATCGAATATAGCGACCAGGCAAATCGAAACACTTCCCGCACATTACAGCCTTTGGCCTTGATATTTCTAAGCCCGGTATGGGTGCTGGCAAGCTGGTGCGAAACACGCCAGGATTTTCGTCATTTCCGCCTCGATCGAATTCGCACAGTGCAGTATCTTGAAGAGATCTTTGATGACGAGCCGGACAAAAACCTCGCTGCATATATGCTAAAGGAGTCTGCCTGTCATCCGGAATAAAGGACAAGCGACCTGCGTGCAATTACGAAACTTACGCCATGTCCGTCATTCGACGTTCGACATTTGTCATTTGTCATTCGACATTTCCAAACCTATGGCCTGACATTGACGAATTGGCCTTGGATCATATTTGAAACCTTCGTAATCTTTTCCCACGATGAATGGAATAGATTGGGCGATCATTGCTGCTTACCTGCTGGGCATGATATTGTTCAGCGTGTATCTGGGACGAAACCAGTCCGATGAAGAAGACTATTATGTCGCCGGACGACAAATGTCCTGGTGGGCGATTGGCATCAGTACAATGGCCACCCAAACCTCTGCAATCAGCTTTATCTCCAAACCTGCTTTTGTGGCCCTGCGTCCTGGCGGCGGCCTGAATTGGCTGCAATATGAAATGGCTGTTCCGCTCTCTGTCATCCTTATCATGATGATCCTCATTCCCTTTTTTCACGAATTGAGGCTGGTCAGCGTTTACGAATATCTGGAATTGCGTTTTGATCGCTCGATTCGTCAGTTGGTGAGCGCCGTGTTTCTCCTAAGCCGCGGCATGGCTGCTGCGGTGGTGGTATATGCCAGCGCCATAGTCTTGTCAGTCTGCCTGGAGATACCACTCTGGATCACGATTGTCATCATCGGGGTGGTAACCGTTATTTACGATACCATTGGCGGTATGGCCGCGGTGGTGTACTCCGATGTTATCCAAATGGTGATCCTGCTCGTCGGGATTGGCGCCTGTTTAATTTATGCTGCGGACAGCGTGGGCGGCTTCGGACAAATTTTTGCTGCTTTTCCGGCGGAACGCATGCAAACCCTGGATTTTTCAACCGGGATCAACGATGATTCTGCAGTACCGTTTTGGGGATTGTTGATTGGCGGTTTTTTCCTATACATGTCTTACTATGGCACTGACCAAAGTCAGGTGCAACGCGAGCTATCTGCGGAGTCGGTATCTGCTACCAAAAAATCGTTGCTATTAAACGGCCTGGCGCGTTTTCCTCTGACCGGGCTGTATATGCTGGTGGGGATTGCCGTATTTGCCGTCTATCAGCAGTCGCCGGAATTACAGGCGGCCGTTCCTGATCAGCATCTTGACTACCTGGTGCCGCAGTTTATTCTTTTGCATTTACCGACTGGCCTGCGGGCCCTGTTGTTCGCTGCCTTGTTGGCTGCCACTATGTCCAGCCTCGATTCAGTGCTGAACTCGCTTTCCGCCGCTACGATCCGCGACTTTATCGACCCTAATAATCAGTTGGGGGATCGCACCCTTTGGATGAGTAAGGTGGTCACCGTTGCCTGGGGGGCTTTCGCAACCGGCTTTGCTTTTGCCGTCGGGCAATTCGAAACGATTGTTGAGGGCATCAATAAGATTGGGTCGGCGTTCTACGGACCGATTCTTGCCGCCTTTCTGGTCGGCATTCTTTCGCGACGCGCCACAACGTCGAGTATCTTTGCTGGCATCCTTGCCGGTGTGAGTTTCAATATTTTCCTCTGGCAGTTCATGAGTGGAGAGCCCTGGCTTTGGTGGCATTTTAGCTGGACCTTTAATGTGCATTGGATTTGGTGGAATTTCACCGGCACCCTGCTGGCAGCGAGCATAACCCTGCTGATCAGTATTGTGTTTCCAAAGCCCATTAGCGAACAGGCGGAACGATACACCCTCTCTGCCGGTAAAATACTTGCCCAGGAACGGAGTTGGTTTCCGGTGTATGGTGTTCTGGTGGGATACTTTTTATTGATACTCGTGTCGCTTTGGGCGATTCAGAATTGGGGAATGGGATAGGGCATTGACGATTGACCATTGAAGATTGAAGATTAGGTTGCTGACGCTTTACTTAACGGCCGTTAGCTATTCTTCGCTTCCTTCGCGTCAATCTTTTTGCAGATTTACAGGTTTACAGCTTTTGGAATTTGTCCTGTTGGAATTTGAAATTTGTCGACGAAGGAGACCATTATGCCTCACGAAGTATTTAGTCCGGAATGGGCGAAGGCCTGGGGAGAAGAGCTCAATAATAATGATGTGTATCGTCAGGCGGCTCGTAATTGGAAATGGCCGCTGGTTCTGGTGATGGCCGAAGAGGCCACGGAGCCTACTCGCCAGGTCTACCTCGATCTATGGCAAGGGACCTGTCGAGAAGCACGGTTGGCGACCAACGATGATATCGATAAAGTGCCGTACGTGATAGAGGGTGAGCGCACTAACTGGTTGGCAATTCTGAAGGGTGAATTGGACCCGATTATGGCCCTGATGCGGAGCAAGCTAAAATTGAGCAAGGGAAATCTCTTTGCGCTGGCTCGTTACGGCAGCGCTGCTAAAGAGTTAGTGAAGTCTGCAGCCAATGTCGATGCCTTGCTGCCCGGTTCAGCGCCGGTAGCGGAAAATGGCGCAGCGGTTGTTGCCACCCCGGTTAATGGCAAAGAGAAAGTGTTTGCTACTACCAGCCTGCAGGGCCTGAGGCACGACTTGTTGCCGATGAAACTCTATCAGAAGGCCAAGCGCCTGGGCATCTGGAATCCTTCCGATATCAGTTTTGAGAAAGACATCAGCGATTGGCAAGGGCTGAATGATTTGGAAAAGGAAGTGCTGCTCCATCTGACCAGCCTTTTCCAGGCTGGCGAAGAATCGGTTACACTTGACTTACTGCCACTGATGATGGCAGTTGCTAAAGAAGGGCGCATCGAAGAGGAAATGTATCTCAGCACGTTTTTATGGGAAGAGGCAAAACACACTGAATTTTTCCGCCGCTTCCTTGACGAGGTAGCCGAAGATTGCAGCGACCTCAGTCGCTTTCACTCATCAGCCTATCGGCGGATCTTCTACGAGGAATTACCAACTGCCATGAATGCCCTGTTGGCAGATGCGTCACCAGCTGCCCAAATCCGCGCTTCGGCGACTTATAATATGGTGGTGGAAGGCACCCTGGCGGAAACTGGCTATCACGCCTATTATGAAATGCTTCAGCGTAACAATCTATTGCCCGGACTCCGTGAGGGCATTGGTTTGCTCAAACGTGATGAGTCGCGACATATTGCCTACGGTATTTATTTGCTATCACGCCTGATCGCTCAGGATACCTCGCTATGGCGGGTGCTGGAAAAACGCATGGCAGACTTGCTGGAATTGGCCCTGGAAACCATAAACCAGATCTTTGAGCCATATGAGGTGTTGCCATTTGGGTTGAAACCGGAAGATTTTATTGGCTACGCCATGGATCAGTTCGACAAACGGATGAAGCGCATCGAGCAAGCGGTCAGCAAACCCTTTGATGAGATAGAATTTGAAGCGTGAAGATAGAGCAAAAGTTGTGAGATGAATGCACATCCCCCTGAATCCCCTTCGAAGGGGCAGGGGGATGTACCACGCACAAGATCCTTGCAACTCTCATCTATCACCTAACAACCAAGACCGCTTCCGCCACGGCGCTGGCCCCAAAGTAGCCAAGGGCGTAATTATCCGCATTGGTCAGATTACGAATATTACCGCGAATCGTTGCCGGGGGAGGCGTAAAGATATCTGCCCCCGCGGTTTGGTCAAATATAAGAAAGAAGTAATCGTAGGCCGCCTCAGAAAGTGACAGCTGGCGGATGGTCACGGTTGAGCCCGGTTCCACAACCGCCTCTTCATTTGGCTCATAACCGCTGATGCGTTGCCCATTGTAAAATTCATCCTTGGCAATCAGGTTGAATTTGTTGCCGGGATCAGGTAATAACTGCAGCTCGCCATCCATGTACTGCTCCCACATGTAAAAATTGACTTCGTCGGCCGGATCACTAAAATCGATGCGGGCGCGAAGGCCTTCGTCTTCAAACTCGTTCTCTTCCACAAAATATTGATAAATCGAATCGATGGCGGCAACATTACGCAATGTCTCGCTAGCCTGAAAAGTTTGTCCATTATATTGAACCTCAAGTGTATAGGTGCGTCCAACCGCTGCAATCAGGTTGTTCGTTTCGTACCTGCTGGGAATGCTGGCAGACTCAATCAGCACCCAGGAACCTCCAAGATCATCGCTGACCTCAACGGTCGCATTGCTTACCGGTGGTGGCACTTCACTGCCAAGGTAGGGACCGGTTGTCGACAGGTCGATATGCTGATAGCCATTGTCTTGACCGAGAATCTTTTCAATTCGGCCTTCAACCACCAGCCGTTCTTCACCGGTCTCAAGATTCAGGTCTACCACCTTTTCACAACTGAGAATGGCCACTCCAGCCATTGCTGCTATTAGAATTCTGATGTATTTGAACATGAGGTGCTCCTGTTTGTTGATTCGTTAAGGCGTTAAGGCGTTAAGGCGTTAAGGCGTTGATTGTAAACTCGCTGCGCGCGTGTCAGCTCATTGCGTTCGCGTTATCGCGAATTGGTGGAAACATCCTCCTGTTTCCCCCTTCGAAGGGGGACGCAGGGGGATGTTGATGCTAAAACTTCACGTTATACGTAATGGACGGAACGATCCCGAAGATCGAGGTTTGTACCGCTTCTGTGAGTCCAGGTTGATCTTCATTCTCGCGAAAAGTAATCGAGGACGCATTCTGCCGATTATAGACATTGTAAATGCTGAAGATCCAGTCGCCGCCGAAGCGTTGATGCATAGTCAGGCTGAGGTCCAGGCGGTGATAAGCCGGCAGACGATTCTGATTACGGTCTTCAAAATGCGGTATCGCCAAGCCGAGAATCTGGTAACGTCCCTGCGGATAGGTGATCGGCCGCCCGCTCTGGTAGACAAAATTGCTTGATAGTGTCCAGTTTTCGTTGGGCTCAAAGATCGTCGTTAAGGAAAGATCATGCGTCTTGTCGTAACTGTTCGGGTAATACTCGCCATTGTTGATGCCGGGATCGAGAGACGACAAGCCCGTGATCTGCCTTTCACTTCGAGACAGCGTGTAGCTGAGCCAACCGCTCCAGCGCCCGCTGTTTTTGCGCAGGTAAACCTCCATACCGTATGCCCGTCCCTCTCCGCTGAGCAACTCTGTTTCAAGCCTGTTGTTAACCGTCAAGTCCGCACCATCGATATAATCCAGCTGGTTCTGCATGGTTTTGTAAAATCCTTCCACGGAGGTTTCAATTTGACCGTCACGAAAATTGTGGAAATAACCGGCGGCAAATTGATCCGCAATCTGCGGCTTGATAAAGGGCCCGCTTGGCACCCAGATATCAAGTGGGGTTGGGGAGGTTGTATTGGAAATTAGATGCAGGTATTGCCGGGTCCGATTATAGCTCATTTTAAGCGACTGTTGTTGGCCAAGATTGACTTTTGCTGAGACCCGGGGCTCCAAACCGCTAAAGCGTTCGATCAAATCATTTGTGCCGTAGCTTATACTGTCGACGACCGAAGCGGATTGATAGAGACCGAGATTTTGATTGAAAATCACCGGCGCCCCATTTTGATAGCTGAATATGCGCTGCTTGCCAAGGCGGGAAAAGGACGAGAAGCGCAGTCCGGAACGCAGCGTAAGAGCACTATTCAGTTTCCATTCGTGGCTGACATATGCCGAAGGTTCCAGGGCGAATTTTTCATCGAGATCTACTGGAGTGATGTTCGATTGATTAATCTCGCGGACCTTGCCCGGTTGGAAGAGGTAATAAGTGGCGTTGCCGCCAAAGTATATTTGGTGCTGATCGCTGAGAAACCAGGTGAGGTCTCCCTTCAAGTGAGTGTTAATGATGTTGGATTTCCAGTTATATGAGGCACCGCTGGCAAGAATGTCCAGAGAGTAATCGTAGTTGCTGTAAATCGCGGAAAAGTTCGAAAACAGCTTATTGCTAAACAGGTGATTCCAGCGCAGGGTAAATGCGGAATTTCCCCATGATGTGCCGAAAATATCGGCTATTTCAAAGCGGTCCCGTCCGAAATAGCCGGAGAGAAAAATTCGGTTGGCAGAATTGATTTCGTAATTGCTTTTAAAATTCAAGTCATAGAAATAGGCGGTGTTATCGTTGCCAGAGAGCTTCAGAAAGAGATCTCCGTATGAGCGACGCCCGGCCAGCATATATGATCCACGGCCCTTATTGATCGGGCCTTCAAGCAGCAAGCGGCTGGCGATCAATCCCAGGCCGCCGGAAGCTTTAAACGACTTGCTATTACCTTCCTTTTGGCGAACATCTAGCACCGATGACAGCCGGCTGCCATAGCGAGCCGGAATCCCGCCCTTGTAAATCTGCACGTCATTTGTTGCATCAGCATTAAACACGGAAAAGAAACCAAAGAGGTGCGACGCATTAAAAACCGGTGCTTCGTCAAGCAATACCAGGTTTTGATCCGCCGCACCGCCGCGAACGTTAAATCCGGAGCTCCCTTCTGCAGCAGTGCTTATACCCGGCAGCAGTTGGATGGTTTTGAGGATGTCTGCCTCTCCAAGAACAACCGGCACTTTCTCGACAGTCTTTACGTCGAGGCGCGCCACACTCATTTCGATGCTGTTGACGTTCCGGTCGGCTCGTTCAGCTGAGACCACAACCTCATCCCCGGCGACGGCCGCCTGACGGAGTTCGAGGGTCAGCTTAAGATCATTTGTCAATGTCAGAGTGCGGCAAATGGCGTCAAAGCCGATGTATTCAAAAACGACCTCATAGCTGCCGGCCGGGAGGGTTAAGGAAAAGAATCCGTATTGGTTGGATGCCGTGCCTTTGGCCAGTTCCGGGATCGATATATTTGCGCCGATCAAGGCTTCGCCATTTGCAGAGTCGCGGAGAAATCCGCTCAGGGTGACTTCGTCTTGACCTTGTAATGGAGCGTGCGCGAAACAAAACAGAATAATGAAAAACGCCATCTTTTTCATTGCTTATCTCCTTGAATATTGTTGAAAACATATCTGATACAGGCGATAGATAAGGCGTGATTTTGAAGGAAATTTGAGGAGATTTTGGAGGAAGTTTGAAGATTAACTGAATTCAATCGAAAAAATATGCTGACCCGCTTTGTAGCGATAACCGGCTTGATGGCCATGAACCGCACATATTTGCTTGACGATGGCCAGACCCAATCCCAGTGAATTGGCAGCGCTATTGGATTTCTTGAATCGATCGAAAAGCTGCTCCGGAGGAATGGTCAGCGGCGGTCCGCTATTGATAACCTCCAGATAAGTCTGGTCGAGAAGCACAATGATGGTGGTATCGCTGTCGCTGTAGCGGATGGCATTGCGCAGCAGGTTGCGAATCAGGATTTCGGCCAGGGATGGGTTCATATAAATCCTCATTGCGCTACTAAATTCCGTCGAGATTCGCAAGTTCCTTAAAGCCGCGAGCTCTTCAAGTTCATCAACCTGCTGCTGTACAATTTCATTGAAATTGACTTCTGTATTGCTTCTGAACTGATTGTTTTCAATTTTCGTCAACAAAAGCAGCGAGTCATTCAGCCGTGCAAGCCTTGTTGTGGAATCGTTAATGGCCCCCAATAGTTCGCTATCCGCTTCCTGTAGCGTTGATGATTGGATCAACAATTCAATTTTAGACATGATAATTGCCAGTGGGGTCTGAATTTCATGCGCGGCGTTTTCGGTAAATTCTTTCAGGCTGAGATAATCGCGATTGATCTTGGCGGTCATTTCCTCGATAGCCATATTCAGCTCGTTAAATTCATCGGTATCACTGCGCGGCAAAGTCAGCTTCGCGCCCTTGCCAAGGTCATATTGCTTGATAGCGGAAAGGCTATTGTAGAAAGGATTCCAGAGCTTTTGCAATAGCCAGCTGTTTAGAATTTGAAATAAAGGGGCGAGGATGAGCAAAATGATAATTGCCATTCCCAGCACCTGCAGCCGTTGCGGCTTCGATTCGGCGATAGCATGGCGGAGTGTTATCAGGTATTTCTTGCCGTTGATATGCTCCGTAAATCTGAGTTGGCGATAATCGAGCTTTTCATCTTCGAAGGGCTCATAAATGATGGTATCGGTATATGCCCTTTTTACCAGCGCATCCGCTGGCGCCTCTTTGATATGAATGAGGGGATCAAGCTTGGGGATATTGCCGCTTTCGATCTCCTTAATGACTTGCTGGCGAATGTAGCGCAGGCGTTCTTCGGCATCTTCCGTTGCCAGGAAACGGCTAACACCATAGTAAAATGCACCGGCAAGCAGGAGGAGGATCGGTGCAAAAAGCAAATAATAACGTTGTGTTTTCCTAATCAGCTTCATTGCGCATCGAACTTATAACCCATGCCATAGATCGTTTTGATGTAGTCTGCTGCGCCCCCTTCAATCAGCTTCTTGCGCAGGTTTTTGATATGCGTATAAACAAAGCCGAAAGAGTCTGCGGAATCAATATTGTCGCCCCAGAGATGTTCTGCGATGGCCGCCTTGGTCAAGACACGCTTGCGATTGGCAATAAAGTAGAGCAGCAGCTCGTATTCTTTCTTGGTCAAGGTAGTGGCCGAATCGTTGACAAAAACCGTTGATTGATCGGGGTTGATGCGAATTTCATTAAATACAATTTCCGGGTCGCCATCAAACTGTCGGCGTCGCATCAGCGACTTGATTCGCGCGTTGAGTTCGGCCAGGTGGAATGGCTTGGTCATATAGTCGTCGGCGCCAAGATCCAGCCCCGCTATTTTATCGGTCAGTGAATTGCGGGCGGAAATGATAATGATTCCGGCACGTGAGCGATTCTCCTTGAGCTTCTCGACAATTTCCAGGCCGTTGCCGTCCGGCAGGGTGATATCAACAAGAATGACATCGTAGTCGTAGACGTTGATCTTCAAATAGGCCTCTTCAAAACTGCTGACTGCCTCGCAAAGCTGCCCTTCAGCTGTCAGGTAGCTGCGAATCGATTCCAGGAGCGTCTGCTCGTCTTCGATGAGTAGGATTTTCATATCATGTTCGACTTTTTCTTATTCCAATCACTCATTAATAATAACAAACATTTTGAAGTAAATCTGAAGAATCTTCACGGCTGATAAACCACCCTACTCACATATTGCCAATGTCGCCCTTCTTTCGTAATCTTTTCGACCATCACCGTTTAATGATACCAAAGGCCTTTGTATGCGATTCCTGATTTCATTCTTCGTGATTTTTACCTCCTTGATATCCAGCGCTACGCTGTTTGCGCAATATCCTGAGTTTAATGCTGACAGCGCTTATGCCAATAATCATCACCTGGCGGTCAATATTGGTCCGCGGCCGATGGGGTCGCGGGGTGAGCGCGCCTCCATTCAATGGGCGATAGATGAGTTCAAGCGCTTTGGTGCAGATACCGCCTATTTTATGCACATGTCCCGCGTTGGCACAACCAATACTACCACCGGCAATTCTGTGGGTATTTTTGCCGGGCAGAGTGATTCGATCATCGTGGTGGGCGCGCATACTGATACCGACCGAAGTGGCAATCCCGGTGCAAGCGATAATGCGTCCGGGACGGCAATTATCGTTGAACTGGCCCGGGTTTGGAGCAAGCGGCCACGACCATATACTATGGTGTTCTCCACCTTTGGTGCAGAAGAAAGAGGCCTAAAGGGATCCAAATATTTTGTAGATGAGTTTGAAGACCTTGACAAGGTCATTCTGATGCTAAATGTCGATATGGCCGCCAGTGAAGGCTGGTTGATCCCCTTTATTGATTTGCCGAGCCATCAAACGCCGCGCTGGTTGGTCGAAGATTCTTATGCTATTGCCCGCTCGCTTGGAAACAATGATCTCGATTATCCCACCCATTTCTTTACCATCAATAGTGCACTAGGTGGCGCCGGCACCGATCACATGCCGTTTATGGAAAAAGAAATACCGGCGATTGGGTTCACCGCCGGTATTAATCACGATCCGATTCACACGTTGCAAGATCGCATGGAGTTCGTCAAGAAGCCGATGCTGGAACGCAGTGGATTATTGGTGGATGGTCTTTTGGAGAAATATCAAAAGCGCGGTGTCCCCTCGGTGAAGACCGGCAACTACATGCTGTGGGAAGCCTTCGGTGGGCGGATTTACATCCCAAACTGGCTGATTATTATCATCAATATCATAGCCGCTGCTGTTGGGGTTTTGGCCTTGCTGCAAAGCCGCCGCAATGATACCCCGCCGGACAACGCACCGCGATTCAATGGATTAAAGATGTTTATGGTGCTGCTGGTTGTCGTACTTTTTTCGCAGTTTGGTGAAATGCTGCTGCAGCTCATTAAAGGTGTCCGCTATCCCTGGTTTGCCCCCTACGGCAGCTATATGTCTTATGCCGGGATTTGGGCTCTTGCCGGGATCTGGGTGGCTTTCCAGATTGGCAAGCGCTGGCGTTTTTCAGAACGCGGGCATCCTTATGCGTCCACCGGGTTGATTGTGTTCCTGACCATGATGGCCATGTTCTCCGGGCTGAGCGCTCGTATGGCGCTTTATCCGGCGTTGGGCACCCTGATGCTTGGTTTGGCTGTGCTCATGCCGGGACGCTGGCTCAAGGTCTTGGCAGTATTTGCCGGCCTGCCGCTATTTACATTGCTCTTCCACGAAGCGTCTCCCTTCTTGGCGAGAAGCCTGACCAACGCCGGTTTTAGCATGACATCTTTTGCGGCAGGTTTCATGTTCACCCTGATGATGACCGCTATTGCCTGGTTGTGGTTTGCGGGCGCGTTCTTCAGTGTTGGCTATGGTTTGGTCGCTTCCACACCCGGTAAGGCCTTTATGGACGTTTTCAAGAGTCGCTGGACAGGCGTGGGATTACTGGCCGTTATCATTATATACGGCGCTTACCTCTATGGCGTCCCGTCATTTGATGCAAAATGGAAACCGGAGGTACGGATACAGGCCGATTATGACACCGGTACCGGCCAATCCTCCATGACGGTTGCGGGCAATGAATACCTGCGCGATTTAACCATTCGTTCGAACAACCTTTTGCGAAATATTGATGACACAATCCTGCAGGACAGTTTGGCTATTCCGTTTGAAGCCCGCTGGATGGCGGTCGATGGTGTTCAGGCGGTCGAAAAGAGCCAAGACGACAACCATACCGTGGCGGCAAATTGGCAGGTCAGCACGACGCGTCCCTGGTATAGCCTTACGGTGAACGTTTCCAGCGATCCGGCGGGCGTAGAAGATGTTTTTACCTCCCTCGCTTATAGCAGTGCAGACAACAATCTGCAGTTAACCTGGGAAGCCGAACCGGCAGATATCATTGAAATGGAAGTGCGCTTTGCAATACCGCAGGATGCGAAACTGATTCGCACGGTCACTGCAACCTATCTCGAGTTGCCGGTGCCGGTGGAAGCAGAGTCCGGCATCGCCGCAATTACTCACCGCACAACGGTAACACAGACGGATACTTTGGTTGTCAGATGATAGGTCAGAGTTGAGAGTTGTCAGTTGATAGCTGACTGTTGTTTGCTGCTCGTGTGCGGCTCTGCGGCGTATGCGTTGGGTAATAAGCCAATAAGCAAATTTGCAAGAAAATAAATCTGCAAATCACTCGCCGTTCTGATTTCGCTAAATAATGGCTTGACAAACCGAATTTTATTTGTTACAATAAAAGTAACAAATAACGATAAGAGCGAAAGCACCCATGGGATATGACCTGACATACGCTACCGCGACCCATATGCTGGCTGTACTGGCATTCTATGAGGGCGAATGGGTGACTTCGGAAAAAATGGCGGATAGTATTCAAACCAATCCGGGACTTGTGCGCCGCCTGCTGTCACAACTTTCGGCTGCTGGTCTCGTGGTGACGCGGTCCGGACCTCAGGGAGGGGCACGCCTGGCTAAATCGACTCAGTCAATAACCCTTAAGGATGTCTATGATGCTGTCGTACAGCAACCTGTTCTAAAAACATCGACCAGAGAACCATCTCAATCGTGCCGGGTAAGTCGTGGCATTGGCAATGCTCTTGAGGGTGTTTTTAGCGGTGCAGAAAACGCGATGCGAAATCAGCTGAAGAAAACAACGCTAAAAGAGATCATGAAGCAAATCTAACTCTTTTTTTATATCTATTTGTTACTTTTAAAATAACTGTTAAGTTTGATGCAATTTTTAGTTCATGAAATCTATAGCCGACAGCCCTAAGAAAGGAAAATGGTATGCATTCAAATCATGAAGACAAGATCTATCTCGTCACTGGTGGGACTACCGGGATCGGAGCAGCAACCGTCGCTTATTTGGCCGCAGCCGGCGCCAGGGTGATTGCCACCGGGCGGTCACCGAAGACACTCGAAGCGGCTAAAAACGTCGCACCGTCTAATGTTGAAGTTTTGGCCTCCGATGCTGGAGATCTCAAAGCGGTAAATGCGCTGAGCGAGCATCTTAGGACGACATATGGAAAAATTGACGGTGCATTCATCAATGCCGGAGTCGCCCCATTTGCGCCGCTGGAAACCTGGACTGAATCCCAGTTCGACAAATTGTTCGATATCAATGTGAAGGGGCCTTATTTCCTGGCGCAGAAGCTGGTGCCGCTACTCAAAGAAGGTGGATCTTTGGTGTTTAATACTTCTATGGTCCATGAAATGGGCATGAGTACCGCTGCTGCTTACGGTGGTAGCAAGGGGGCTCTTCGGTCCATCGTTCGCTCACTTTCTGTGGAGTTGGCGGAAAAGGGGATCCGCGTCAATGCAGTGGCCCCCGGACCAATCCAGACGCCGTTGTATGGAAAGCTCGGGATGGATGAGGTGCAGCTCGAAGGCTTCGCTGCCCATGTGGCAAATCGGGTGCCACTCAAGCGATTTGGCACAGGCGACGATATCGCTCGGGCGACGGCGTTCTTGCTGAGCGATGGCGCCAGTTTCATCACCGGTGAGGAACTGGTTGTAGACGGCGGCTGGCTAAATAATGTTGGCTAACCGATCGCTCTGCATGAACCTTACAATCTAGCTCAATTCGGGCCTGGATCAAACGGGTGGTCCAGGTCCCCAATCTCTATTCTCCAATCTCTATTCATCTTTTCCCCATTCCAAAAGCTGTACGAATTTCCATGCGGTATATCAAGATTTCCGCTTGGCTTCCCGCTACATTTCTTCTTAGTTTTAAAAAGGCAGGTGATTCCTTAAATTGTTAAGGGAAAATCAGCTTCTGTTCTTCAAAAAGCACTGCCTTTGCTGAAATAGGTTAAAAAAAGCAGGTTTTGCTCGACTGCTGTTCCCGCCGAAATTGTGCTGCGATATTCTGTTGCCAGGCCGATAATGCCTTTGATTGCGGGGAGTTGAATCTAATTTGGATATGAAATGCGAATAATTATCAAACTGGGAACCAATATTCTAACGAAGGGCGGGGATCGTTTAAGCCGTCCTCAGATGATCGAATATGTTCGCCAAATTGTCGCCTTGCGTGATGCCGGCCATGAAGTGTTGCTGGTTTCCTCCGGTGCTGTTTTCGCCGGACGTGAAGTAATGGACAGCGAGCCGGAGCGCAATGACATCATTTTCCGGCAGGTGCTTGCATCGATCGGGCAGGTTCGTCTGATGACCATTTATCAGCAACTGTTCCGGCTCTATGATACGCGTGTGGCCCAGGCGCTATTGACTCGTGCTGATCTTAACGATCGAGAGCATTATTTGAATGCGCGTAACACCTTGTTATCGTTGCTGCGTTTAAATATTGTTCCCATTGTCAACGAGAACGATGTGGTTGCCACTGATGAGATCAAAATTGGCGACAACGATAATCTTTCAGCGCTGGTCGGCAATTTGGTCGATGCTGATCTGCTGATTATTCTTACGGATCAGGCCGGACTCTTCACAGCTGATCCGCGAAAAAATCCTTCAGCCCAATTGATTCGCGAAGTAACGCGAATAGATGAAAAGCTGCGCCAGCGAGCAGGCAAGGGCGGCTCCGGTATCGGCACCGGGGGCATGGCAACCAAGGTTGAGGCCGCTGAAGTATCGATGCGGGCCGGCACGGACGTGATTATCGCCTCCGGCCATGAACCGGAAGTGCTGATTCGCCTTGTTGATCGCCGGGAAGCGATTGGTACGCGTTTTTCCTCGAATGCCAGTCAGGAAGAGAGCCGCAAGCAGTGGATACTGTCGGCAGAGCCGATGGGGCAACTGGTGCTTGATCAAGGCGCAAGCCATGACGTCATGCGCAATGATAAACACCTTTATGCCATGGGCATCTTAAACGTCGATGGAGAGTTTGAGCGCGGCCAGACGGTGCGTCTGAAATCAGCAAATGGTAACGAATTTGGCCGCGGTCTCGTTAACTACAGTGCAGAAGACCTGCGTGCGATAAGCGGTCAACATTCGAGCAAAATCAAATCCATTTTGGGGTATGAGTATGGCCCTGTTGTGGTATATCACAATGAATTGGTAATTCTTGAGTCGGTGAAAGAGTAAGCCGGCCAAATAGTGAGGAGATGCTTCTTTGTTTGAAGAATTGAAAAATAAAGGCGAACTGGGACGCAGTGCCGCGCGTCGACTCGGTGTATTGAGCACCCAATCCCGCAACGAGGTATTGCATAAAATCGCCGATTTGATTGTTGAGCGGGAAAATCGCATTATCAGTGCAAACCTTGTTGATCTGAACGCCGGGCGTGATGCCGGACTGAGTGATGCAATGCTTGATCGTCTGATGTTGAATTCAATGCGTCTAAAATCTATTGCTGATGATGTGCGCGCTGTGGCGGCATTGCCCGATCCAATTGGTGAATCCTTCGAAACGCGAATTTTTCCCAACGGACTGCAAGTCGGGAAGCGCCGGGTGCCGATTGGGGTTATTGGTGTTATTTACGAATCCCGTCCGAACGTGACGGTCGATATTTCCGTGCTCTGCCTGAAATCCGGCAACGCTGCCATCTTGCGTGGCGGCAAAGAGGCGGTACGTAGCAACCAGGTGCTGGCCAATACCATTCGCGATGCCTGCCAGAGCTGCGGATTACCGGATGGTGTGGTGCAACTCATCGAAAGCCAGGATCGCGCCCTGGTGAAAGATATGCTGCGTGCCGATCAATACATCGATATGATCATTCCCCGCGGCGGCAGTTCGCTGCACGCCTTTGCCCGGGAGAATGCAACCATTCCGGTGATAACCGGCGGGATTGGCATTTGCCACATCTTTGTGGATGAATCAGCCAAAACCGAAGATATCGTGCCCATTGTGCACAATGCCAAAGTTCAACGGCCAACGGTATGTAATGCCCTGGATACTTTGCTGATTCACAAATCCCGGGCAGCAGAGATGCTACCGCGGATTGCCGATGATCTTGCGGAAGCAGGCGTTGAAATTCGCTGTGAGCCACGCGCGTATGAAATATTGCAGGGACATACGGCCGTGCAGAAAGCGGGTGATGAAGACTTTGATACCGAATTCCTGTCTCTGAAATTGGCGGTGCGGGTTGTGGATAATCTTGACCAGGCGCTGGACCACATCCACGAGCACGGCACGCATCATTCCGATTCTATCCTGACAGAAGACTACAGCCATGTCCTTCGCTTCGTGAATGAAGTAGACTCAGCGGCAGTGTATGTGAATGCCAGCACCCGCTTTACCGACGGAGCGCAGTTTGGCCTTGGCGCCGAAGTAGCGGTGAGCACCCAGCGGCTTCATGCCCGCGGTCCCATGGGACTAAAAGAACTGACCACCTATAAATGGGTGGTAATGGGTCAGGGCCACGTACGTGAATAGGATATCGCGTCGCATCGCGACGCAATACCTATAGAATAATCGCGCATTGCCGAATATCATACTACGCCTAGGTACCAAAAGGGATTTTGAACCAGGATAAGGAGTATATGATGTTTCGCAAGCTAAGCCGCCTGTTTAACAGCCGCACTGTTACCATCCAAATTCCGGAAATTTCGCACGAGACAGCCACAGGAGTCCTGGTGGAATGGGAATACCGTCACGCATGGCTCCCTAAGGAGAAGATTCGCATCGAGCAAAAAGAGGATGCGTTTGTGATCGAACTACCGCGCTGGCTATATGAATTGAAATTCTGATCAGCTTTCCTAACCGGTATACTCGCCATGATTTTTCTGCCTAAGCTGCTGTGAAAATAGCATTTATCGAAAAAACACCTTTGGTTTTATTGATTTTGGTCAAATGAAATCGGAATTTAGGTTGTATTCTTAGGTTGAGAGGGGGGCTTTTAGCCTTCATAGCCCATCACACTGGTTAATTGCTTTAGACATGTTGTTGTCGTACTATCGCGATGCAACAAAATGGAATTTGGATAAAACAAAGGAGAGGCCATGCACCGCAAACTGTTACGCCTACTCGACTACCGGAAGGTTACCATCGAAAATCCCGTCATCGCCCACGAGACCTCCACAGCAGTTTTGGTGGAATTTGGATATCGTCACGCCTGGTTGCCGAAAACCAAAATCCAGATTGAGCGCAATGATGAAGCATGCTCAATAGTTCTGCCAAAATGGCTGTATGAACGGAAGTTCTAAAATCTGCAAATAGGCAAATCTGCAATGCAGAAAATTGGGAACTCGTTTAGGCGTCAAAAATCAAACCTGTTTTGTCTCTCGTGCGCGGCATCGTCGCGCATGGGCTGCCACTGCCTTCCCCGATTCTCCTTTGAAACGCGTAATGATTTGATTAACTTTGTAACCTTTACAGGGTACTTGGAATCTTACACAATAGCGGTATACATGGATAAAAAACAGATTCAGGCGTTGGTCAAAAAGGCGCAGGCAGGAGACGAGGAAGCTTATACTCAATTGGTTCACCTTTACAGTGACCGGGTATATAACCTTGCGCTGAGAATTCTGCGTCGCAGTGATGATGCTGCTGATATCACCCAGGAGACTTTCATAAAAGTCCTTGAGAAGATCGACAGCTTTGATGGCCGTTCCGACTTCTTTACCTGGATATATCGGATTACAACCAACCTCAGCCTGATGAAGTTGCGCAAGGATAAGCGCACGGTGTTAACCGATGATGATCTCGAGAAGTATTTTGATCGTCCCAACTATGTTGAAATTGAGGAATGGCAAGCACGTCCTCTGGAGAACATGTTGTCTGAAGAGTTTCGTGAGCATCTCAACAGGGCTGTTGATTCACTACCGGAAATTTACCGGTCCGTTTTTATTCTGCGGGATCTGGAAAATCTCTCGATACGGGAAAGTAGCAAGGTCCTGGGAATCACAGAAACCAATGTCAAGGTTCGCCTGAAGCGAGCTCGCATGTTTTTACGCGATAAATTGGCAGAATATATGAACGAACAAATGACAACGAAAGCTTAAGCGATGGATAGCCATTCAAAGGCCTGCTCAAAGAAGATCGTCGATGAACTATGCGATTATCTGGGCTATGATTTCGCCAGCCCAATGTGCAAGGAATTGCATGATCACGTGCAAAACTGCCCGGAATGTCAGAAATACATTGATTCCGTGAAGATGACTGTCAAGGTTTGTAAGAATCTGAACGAAGAAACGCCTTGTCCGGAAAACGTGAAGAAGAATCTTTTGGAACGCATTAAAAATCGCAAATAGGCGACTGGAAGATGCCGCCATCGGGCCCGGACGGGTCTTTTCTTCGGCTAAAAAGCGCTTCATTTCCGGCCATTCTTTCTCCCTCCTTCCTCTGATATACCTACCTTAAAAA
The DNA here is from genome assembly GCA_028284445.1 of Calditrichia bacterium. Taxonomy (GTDB): domain Bacteria; phylum Calditrichota; class Calditrichia; order RBG-13-44-9; family J075; genus JANQRS01. The sequence continues at coordinate 24,151 of JANQRS010000060.1, read as the reverse complement.
GCGTGAACAAAAGTATAGTTTTTTGAAATAAATTCCTTGCATCGTAATTCCTTTTCCACTATTATGGGAGTGGATTTTCGTTCACTAGTTCAATTCACCAAATTTCGGAACCACCCCATTGCATGAGGCAAAGGAGAACAGCTTATGTTGAAAAGCACAGCAGGAATGAAGCGTGTTGATGTATTAACGTTTTTTGAAAACGGCAAAATGGACCCGGTAAAGTTTCGCATGAATGGCCGGGTGTATCCCATTCGCCGAATAAAGAAAAAGTGGCGCGAAAATCGCGGTGCGACGGAGATGTATCATTTCCTGATCGAGTCGGATGGCAAGAATAAATATGAACTACATTTTGATTCGCGGAAATTTGTTTGGGCATTACGGGCAGTTGTGTAACCCTATGCTAAATGGAGATGAAAGATGAAAGAGTCGAGCAATCTGATTTTAGCAGCGATGTTGGTATTCTCCGTCGGTATCATCGGTTTTGCGCAGAGGGCAAACTATGAAGCACGGAGTGAAGAGATGGTTTTGATCGATAAGATTACCCTGGCTGTAAACAAAATAGATGAAACCCGGAATTTTTACGGCGCTGTTTTTGGCGTTGATTTTATGCCGCTGGAACTTGCCGGGTATCAACTATACAGTGGTAAATTGGGCAAGATGGAGCTGATGCTCTGCCCCAGTGAACTTGCAGGTGTGAATACAGATATTAATAGCATTCAGCTACGCTTTGTCGTAGATGATGTTCGTGCTGCGCTGGCAAAGGGATTGGCCAGCGGCGGCACGTTGATTTCAGATGTTGCTGAAGTTGACGGAAGACTGCATGCCTCCTTGCGCGACCCGGAATGGAATTCTCTTGAATTGATCCAGTAGCGAGCCGGCGAGATTTCCCTTGAATAGCGCACTGACGCGATCTATATTTTTTTATGTGGCTTGCAAAATCACCGCTTTTTGCTGTTCTGCTTCTCTTACTGTCATTCTTGATGCCGGTACACCTCTTTGCGCAAGATCCTGACAGCGATGATTTACCCTGGTATCAGCAAATGTTTGCTGTGAATCCCCTCGAAAATGAGCTGCCCGAATTTGAGGACAGCTACGGCGTGGCCTTTCGCGACATTACCGGCGACACGCTCCCTGATCTTTATGTTGTTCGCTTCCGAGACCTCAATCGCTTATTGGTGAATCAAGGCGTCCATGGGCTGTTTATAGACCGGACCATCCAAACCGGTCTTGGCGGCAACCTGATGTCGCAGCGCCAACGTCACCTGGAGTTAGGGGCATCCATTGTTGATTTTAATAATGACGGCCTGCAAGATGTGGCCATAATCGGCTGGGGCGCTACCAGCACCTTGTTTCCGGCAGACGACCTGATGCAATACGGCACACCAATTCGAATCGGTGGTGATAACTTTCCGCTTGACGGCAACGGCGGGGCCTGGGCCGACGTAGATCTTGATGGGGATCTCGATCTCTACATTACCGATGAACACTACAAAAATCATCTCTTCGTCAATAACGGCTATGGTGAATTTGTTGATCTCGGCGAGGAATATCGGGTTGATTTGAAGGCCAATAGCCAGGGCGCTTCCTTTGCTGATATTGACGGGGATGAATACCCGGACTTATACGTTTGTACCTGGTCAGCACCTGACGTGTTCTATCGCAATGTGAACGGCGAATATTTTGAGCCCATACAACTGCCGCTGAAGCATCTGGTGCAGCAAACAGAAAGCAATGGGATAACATTTGGTGATATTGACAATGATGGCGACCTCGATGTATTGGTAACGGATCGAACCCGTCTAACCGCTCTGTACATTAATCATCTGGACCGTGGAAATGCCTGGCAATTTAGCGAGGCTGGAGATGTTGCCGGACTCGCGAATCCCTTCCCTGCATACGGCAGTGTCATGGCTGATTTCGATAATAATGGCTTACTGGATGTCTTTTTTACCAATATTGGCCCAAATCAGCTTTTTTTGCAGTACGAACCATATCGCTTCGAAGAAGCGTATCGCGATAAGGTGCAGGCGGGTGGACGAGCAGATCCCTATAGCACCGGTTGCGCGGTCGCTGACTATGACCAGGATGGCGACATTGACCTTTTTGTAGCGAATAAAGACACCAGCAGTTTCTTCTATCGAAATCCCCTGCAGTCACCAAATTCTATTCGAATACAACTACAAGGCGTCACCAGTAATCGCGATGCCGTCGGCGCCAAGGTTTGGTTATTTCGTCAGCTCTCCGATGGGAAGTCCAAAGAGATTCTGGGGTATCGCGAGGTCTCCGGTGGCTCCGGTTATTTATCTGTGAATGAGCCGGTGCTTCATTTTGGTGTGGATCCCGCTTTCACTTACACTGCACTAATTCGCTTTCCCGGCGGAGAAGACCAGCAATTAAAAGACTTAAGAGCCGGACAAACCTACTATTTCGACGAAATTGATAATCCGCTCATAGTGAGCTGGCATCGCCTGATGTACCGTGCAATTGGAATTACCCGCGGACCGACATTTTGGCAAAACTTTTTCCTGCTGTCTTTGCTGATCGGCCTGATCGTCGGGTTTATTTTTATGGCCTCCCGCCGATATCAATGGCAAAACAAGCAAACAACTCTTTTCCTGATCAGCTTCGTTGTCCTGTCCACCGTCATGTTCCTGTGGATGTCGGGAACTCCACTGGCAAATGTATTGTTAGTCCAATTAGGGGTGCTTTCCGGTTTGATCGCGATTTTTGCCATCTTCATGGAAAAAATTCATCGGCTGGAGAGCCAGCGTGCCGGTTACCGTCAGCTGCTGCAGGATTTCTCCCGGCAACTGATTTTGATCAAGGACAACAACGAACTCTTTGAGCGAATGGCGCAAACGGTTGTTGGTGCTATGAGTGTAGAGTTCTCCGCGGTAATGACGATTGAACAGGAGCAGGCGCAGCTGCAAGCTGTTGATGGTCACTGGCCGGAGCGTGTCGAAAGCGTTGATATTGCCGCCGGCTTTCAACAGAAATTGCTGGATTTGCCAATGCTTGACCGCGAAACGGCTATTGAGGCACCGCAAGCATTAAGAGAAGCCGGCGTGCATTGGTATGTGCCTCTGGGCCGTAACCAGCGCTTGCATGGACTTCTCCTGCTTGGACCGCCTGCAAATGGCGGACAGCTTCATTTGAACGACTTGCAATTGCTGCAAATCTCGGCAGGCCAGGCGGCAATTGCGATTGAAAACAATAACTATATTAAGGAAAGTCAGGAGCTGATCAAACGGCTGACGGAGACGGAAATCCGCGAGAAGTATGTGCTGGAATTGGAAAATCAGCATAAGCAGTTGGAACAGCTCTATCGGGAATTGCAGAATACACAATCACAATTAATTCAGAGTGAGAAGATGGCCGGCCTCGGTCAACTGGTTGCCGGAATTGCGCACGAATTGAATAACCCCATTAGCTTCGTTTATGCGAATATGAAGGAGCTGCGTGAATACAGCAGTGCCATTACCGAGTTGCTCAAAGCCGTCACGGAACGTAATGGGCAACAAGATGCGAAATTGGCGGAGCAGCTTCAACAGCTGGATTCGCACTATGATTTTGAATTCATACAAAAGGATATTACCAATCTGATAGATGAGTCCCTCGAAGGAAGCCAGCGCGTGCGTCATGTTGTGCAGAACCTGCGAAACTTTTCGCGGCTTGATGAAGCGGAATTTAAGGAAGTTGACTTGCATGAAGGGCTTGACTCAACCCTGCTGTTGTTGAATAACGAGATAAAAGACCGTATTGAGGTCAAGCAGAACTACGGTGATATTCCCGCGGTTTATTGTAATCCGGGTAATATCAATCAGGTATTTATGAATGTTCTGGTAAACGCCACCCAGGCGATCGAAGGCAGCGGCAGTATCACCATCACCACAAAACAGGTTGCCGACACTGTTCACATTGCCATAGAGGACAGCGGCAAAGGGATTCCGGCTGAACTACACCGAAAAATCTTTGACCCCTTCTTTACTACCAAACCGATTGGCGATGGAACGGGATTGGGACTCAGTATTTCGTATAATATTGTGAAGAAGCATGGCGGTGATATTCGCGTGGCCAGCGAAGCCGGGGAGGGAACTATCTTTACGATTATTTTGCCGGTTCGCGCCAAAATTGACAGCGAAAACCAGGCATCCGCTACCATGCACTCTGACGGGAAAGCAGACTAATACGATACAGGAAGGACGGGGCTTTCGCCCCTATACCAGAAAATGGACGAACAGCAAAAACTAAAAATCCTCGCGGTCGATGATGAGCAATCGAGCCTGAATGCTATCTTCCGCACCTTGCGTCGCCAGTACGACGTTATTCAATCCCTGAATGGGAATTCTGCACTGGAAGTATTGAAGTCACAGAAAGTTGGGTTGATCCTCGCGGATCAGCGGATGCCGGGCATGAGCGGGGTAGACCTTTTCCAAAAAGCATTGGAGATACAGCCCGATGCCATGCGCATTTTGATTACCGGTTACACCGACGTTGAAGCAACCATCCAGGCAATCAATGATGCCCAGATCTTTTATTATATCCATAAGCCCTGGGAGCCGGATGAGCTGCGCATTATTGTGCAGCGGGCCATTGAACAATATCATCTGCGATTGGAAAATCGCCGCCTGATGAATGAGCTCCAGGCTGCTAATCAGAAACTCACCGAAGAGAATACCATTCTCCATGAGCAAATCGGTAAAGAATACAGCTTCGATAACATCATTGGTGAAAGCGCTGCCATGAGGCAGGTTTTTTCACTTCTGAAGAAAGCGATTCCCTCGGACGTGACAGTATTGATCAATGGTGAAACCGGCACAGGGAAGGAGCTTATTGCCCGGGCGATTCATCATAATGGTCCGCGAGCTGATCAAATGTTTGTTGCGCAGAACTGCGGAGCGTTACCGGACACCCTCCTTGAAAGTGAGTTGTTTGGACATGTGCGTGGGGCCTTTACCGGAGCTACCGGTGACAAAAAAGGCCTATTTGAACTGGCTGATGGCGGAACAGTTTTTCTGGATGAAATCGGAGATACCTCACCGGCCATGCAGCAGCGCCTGTTGCGGGTATTGCAGGAGGGAGAAATTCATCCTGTTGGATCTGAAAAAACTATCAAGGTGGATGTTCGAATCGTTTCTGCGGCCAACCGCAGCTTGCCGGAGGCCATTGCTGACGGCACTTTCAGGCAGGATCTTTATTACCGGCTGAATGTCTTTCCCATTTCCCTGCCGCCCTTGCGTGACCGTCGCGAAGATATTCCGTTGTTGGTAGACTATTTTCTTCAAAAGTTTACGTCAAAATCCGGGAAGAGAATTGCCGGTATTGAACCCGGCGCGCTATCGATGCTGATGGGGGGCGACTTCCCCGGCAACGTACGCCAGCTCGAGAACCTTATGGAGCGGGCAGTTACATTGGCTGAACCCGATGGCATGATTGACACCAGTGTGCTTGGTACGGATATGGATAGCAGCGGTGCTGATGGCCGTCCCAACTTCATGGACTTTCAGGCCGGCGAGCAGACCCTGAAAGAAATAACCGAAGCGATGGAGCGCTTTTACATTGATCAGACCTTAAAAGAATATCGGGGAAACATCAGTAAAGCCGCGAAAAAATTGGGCTTAAGCCGTCTCGGATTGCACAAGAAACTGCAACGGTACGAGATGGATTCGACAATTTATAAACGCCGTTAACAGGTAAATTGTATACCTCGTTGACAGTTTGTGATTTTTCGTACAGAATTTTGCCGACTTGAAAATATATTAAATACAATAGAAACAGGACGTTGTCATGCAACTCACCCCAATCTTGCATTTTTCGGTATCATATTTGATATTGAATAAGGTGTGGTGACCATAATAAGGAAGGTGTGCATATGAAAAATGTTAAGATGTTAAGCTTCATCGTTGCGGGCGTAGCCAGTTTATTGTTCCTGCAAGGATGTTATACGCAACTGGGTTCCCCCCAGTCTGATCGATACGATCCTCGCTATGGTGATCGTCAGGAACGGGCCGAAGAAGATGTGGCCAGTGAAGACGTTTACAGCGATGCCGATACCAGCGAATATGAAAGTAATGTTGGCTTGCGGCCCAGAAACGATTATGCAACCGGCGACTACACGACTGATGACTACGACAGTGATAATTATGATGACGGCTACGGTTATGGCGGTAGCGATGACTACTATGCCGATGACCCGGATGTGATTGTCTATAAGTATTTTTACGATGATCCACGCTTTGCACACTACAACTACTACGATTATCACTATTACCCCTATGGCTACAGCTGGGCGTATTATCACAATCCCTGGCGTTATCGCCACTACGGCCACTACGGTTACCGCACGTCCTGGCACTTTGGTGTTTACAGCAGCTATGGACGATACTACTACGACACAGGTTTTTATTCACCATACATTTACTATCCACCTTATTGTGATCCCTATTATTCCTATCGCGGATACTATCGCACCCGACATTATGGATATCCTTATTATGGCGGATACTACAGCGGCACTCGTCGAGGCTATGGCGGAGAACGTCGCAGCTGGGATCGCCGCACGGCATCCAGCGGTGACAATGGCCGTCCGGCAACCCGGCGAACTGGCTCGACAGTTGGATCGGGCAGCAACACCGGCGGCACCGCAGCACGTAACGGCGACGTGACAACGACTCGCACCGGCAGTGGTGCCCGCAGCAGCGGCGGAGTTGTGACTCGCAGAACCGTTCGCGATGAGAATGATGGCAGCAGAACGACGACCAGAACCAATCCAACCGGCGTAACGGCTGGTGATACGGGTGAACTTGCTGACGGTGAAGGATCAGGTAGCGGTGCTACTGTTCGTGACCGCGGCAAAAAAGATCCCCGTTCCCGCATTGTAGATGCGCGCCGTCGCGCTACTCAGAATCGCAATGCAACTTCCCGGGCGCGTCAACGTGCTCGCAGCAACGAGGACGCACGCACGACTTCGACAAGAGATCGCGGCGTAAACAGCAGCACTGAACGGCGTCGCAGCTCCGATCGTGGTACAACCACAACCCGTCGTAGCAACCCGCGCGTTGATCGTTCTAACGACGATGGAAGATCTTCCGGCAGCAGCGCTCGTCAGCGTTCCAGCGACCGCAGCAAAAGCAGCGCTCGTTCCTCAAACGAACGCAGTCGCAGTAACACCAAGGCGCGCTCTACGGACCGTAGCCGCAGCAAGAGCAGTGCTCGTTCATCAAGCTCGGGCAGCAAGCGCAGCAAGAGTAGCGCTCGTTCATCTAACTCCGGCAGCAAGCGCAGCAAGAGTAGCGCTCGCTCATCAAGTTCGGGCAGCAAGCGCAGTAAAAGCAGTGCCCGCTCATCAAGCTCCGGCAGCAAGCGTAGCAAGAGCAGCGCTCGTTCTTCCAGTTCTGGTAGCAAACGCAGTAGCAGCAGTGCGCGTTCCTCTTCGCGGGGAAGCAGCCGCAGCAGCAGTAGCGCAAGATCTTCATCACGCTCTTCCGGATCGTCGTCCAAAAGCAGCGGACGGTCTTCCAGGAGCAAGAGCCGCAATAATTGATAGACAAGAAGATGCATATTTAAGAGACAAACATATAAATACAGACTGAATACCGGTATAAGGTGGCAGGGACGCCTGGCAGTCATGGAAACTAACACTCAACACTTATTACTCAGGAATTGCTAGCACTTAATATACACAGATCGGATCCGACTGCAGTTTTTCAAGGGAGACGAAAACAATGAAACGAACATTATCATATATAGTAACATTCAGCCTGCTCTGTGCAAGCTGGGTATTTGGCCAGTCCGCCGTGGATGCCGTGCGCATTCTACAGGACGAGACCGGCTTTGGCGCCCGCGCGCTTGGTATGGGCGGCGCCTATACCGCGGTTGCAGATGACTATTCATCTATCTTCTGGAACCCAGCTGGTTTGGCATCGCTCGACCGCTCAGAGTTTTACGGAGAAATTTCACACCTTAACTTTAACAACCAGGCAACCTTTTATGGGAGCCTGACCGACGAAACCGAAAACTTTACCCGCCTGCGGTCACTTGGATATGCATTCCCATTGGCTACCACCCAAGGCAGCTTTGTCATTGGCGTCGGTTACAACCGGGTAAAAGATTTTGATCAAAACCTTTTGTTTAGCGGCTTCAATACCCAAAGCAACGGTTTTGGAATAGACATTGAAGTAGATGGCCAGACAGAGACGTTTTTGTTCGATCAGAATGTTCAGCAGACGGAATCCGTTAGGGATGAAGGCGGCTTGGATCAATGGACAGCTGGCTTTGGCGTTGCGATGTCACCGAATTTCTACGCTGGTCTAACCGCCATTGTATGGAACGGAAACAGTGATTATGAACTCCGCTTCGACCAGGTTGATACGGAGAACAATTTCAATACCTTTCCCGCGGACTTCGACAGCTATTCGCTTTTTCGCACCATCCAAACCGAGTACACCGGTGTTTCGCTGAAACTGGGCGCACTGCTGGAACCGGCAAAAGGATTTAAGGTAGGAGCATCGCTGGGATTACCGACGACTTTCACTGTGGATGAAATCTACGCTGCCAATGATAACATCGTGTTTGATGATGGCACCGACGATCCGTTTGATGAGCCGACCTCGGAATTCCGTTATAAAGTGAAAACGCCATTCTCGTTTGACAGTGGTGTTTCCTTCTCTAATGAGCAATTTATGGTGGCCGGCGGTCTTCGCTATCGCGATTGGTCAAATGTTGAATTTGATGCAGACGATGAAGACCTGTTTGATGACGGCCTTCGCAGTTTGCTTGATGAAAACGAAGTCATTCGCACTGACTACGAAGCAACGGTTCAATATAGCGTTGGCGGCGAATTGAACATGCCCGGTTTGAACAGCAAGGTTCGCCTGGGATATACGTCAATTCCTTCACCTTTGAAAAATCCGGTGGCAGATTTTGATAAAGAATATCTGACGGCCGGCGTCAGCTTCCTGGTTGATGAATTTGTCAGCCTGGATGTCAGCTTCCTGCGCGGCAGTTGGAATCAGGAATCTGAAGACGAATTTACACCCGGTGGCACGATAGAAGAGATAACCGCCAACCAGATTTTGCTGGGATTGAAATATCAGTTTTAAAGACTATTTACCTTGGACCAATCACCAACCCGCGGTTGGTGATTGATCCAAATTGTTTGGAAATCCTGCCGACTTTACATCCCTTTGAATTATCAAACCATTCCTCAATCTAAACCAAATTGTTCGAAAAGAGCTTTCCGGTATTTGCGGCTGCCACGTAGTGTGCTTCCATTTAGCAAGGTGACATGGAAATCGCCATTGGTATATGGCTCAATGGTTCGAATGGCGTTTAAGTTAATGACATGAGAGCGATGAATGCGCAGGAAGATTTCCTCTGGTAGGCGCTCCAGCAATGCTTTCAAACTCTCTCGCACCATATATTCAGATTTGTCTGTGAAGACCGTTACATAGTAGTCTTTCGACAGTAGGTAGCGAATATGGTTGAGCGGAATGAACTGAATTTTTCCGCTTGATTTGATAACCAATCTATCTCTGGCCGCTGACGGAACTCTGTCGTGTATGATGACGGTCGCTGCATTTTCAGACCTGCTTTGATAGTCTGTTAGTAAACTTGCCAGCCCTTGATGAACGGCAAGGGATTGATTCGAGCGGATCTGATTTTTTGCATGTTCCAGCGCCTGGAAAAATCGTTTGTCTGTAAAAGGTTTCAGCAAATAGTCAATGGCATGAACTTCAAATGCCCGTAGGGCATATTTGTCATAGGCTGTCGCAAAAATAACTGCCGGCAGCAGGTGCTCGGGTAGGCTCCCAATCACGTCGAAACCATTTATTTCCGGCATCTGAATGTCCAAAAACAACAGTTGCGGCTGCAACCTGGTGATTTGCTCGATGGCCTCCATTCCGTTACTGCAGAACGAAAGAACTTCGATTTCAGGATCACGCTCGAGTAATACCTTTAGGCCATTCCGCGCCTGTTTTTCATCGTCCACCACAATTGTAGAAATCTTTTTCATTGATTCTGCCATTCCAGGATGTTTTGCTCATAACTTATTGAGTGTAAGGAATATGTATCCGCGCTTCAACCCCACCCGGCGCATTTATAAGCTCTAGATTCGATGTCTCGGGGTAAAGTGTCTGTAATCGACGACGTACATTTTGTAATCCAATGCCCTTCGAATCTTCAAGCGACCAATCTGCGGGCAAAGCAGGGCCGGAGTTATAAATGACGATAACAAGTTCTCCTTTATTTCTGGTAGCAGATATCCTGATTTCTGCCTTGTTCATTTCCCGGGCAACGCCGTGCTTGATGGCATTTTCGACCAGCGGCTGAAGAATCAGGCTTGGTACCAGAGCGCTACTTGTTTCCTGGTCTACCTCGACGTGTACACTCAGGCGCTCTTCAAATCGAGCCTTTTCGATATTGAGATATTTCTCGATTAGGTGAATTTCATGCTTCAAGGTGATGAACTGATCGTTTTCCTGCGTCAAGGCCGTACGAAGCATGTCGCTGAGACCCGAGAGCATGTCCACGGCTGCAGTGTGTTTCCCACCCCGAATCAGCATGGCGATGGTGTTATGGGCATTGAACAAAAAGTGCGGCTGCACCTGCATGCGCAAGGCTTGCAGCTGTGCCTGCGAGAGTTCTGATTCGAGTTGCAGTGCCAGTGTGGTTTGCTTCCTGAACTTCTCATAATAATCGAAAGCCAACAGAATAATGGCAACCATCCAGTATGTCAGGGAACGATCAAGCCATGCCGGCATCATTCTGCCTGTTAACACGGCGAAATAAGCTTCCCAAAAATCGACATGATGACTCATGAGAGTATCGCACAGGAAAAATGAAAATGAGGTTATGAGAACGTGCAGCCCGCCAAAAATGATGCTGGCAATGCTATGTAGCAACGCCCTTTGCTGCCAATTGAGATGAGCGGTTCTTTGAAACAGTTCATAAATCGGAAAGCTTAGCAAAAACCAGGCGAGGCAATAAAACGAAACAAATTGTAGCGATGACCCCCAATCGAAATCTATTCCCGCATTCGCTGTATAGATGAAGCTCTTGAGCAGGTCGATTAGGCCGAGTAATAGCCAGAACCCGATCATGAATCTAAAGGCAAAGTGGCGTAATATACTTGTTGCTTTTGGTTGCAAAAGCGGGTCTCCAGGGGGAATTATTGTCGAAAGCTTACTCATATATTTTCCTGCAAGAGCACTATAAGCTCTAATCAAGGAATGTAAGCCTCATCGATCATTGTCTTCAATCAGTTTCTCGACATGGCTTGACCAAAAACTGACCCACTCCTGATTAAAGTGATGCGTCAAGCTATGGTGAATCTGATTTTCCTCAAGCAGATTAAACGTTTCTTCTGCTGAGTTCAGCATTACCTTTCCGGCCACCAGCTTACGAATATCTTCATCTCTTTGCCCCTCTTTAATCATGTCTGTGGCTAGTAGCACATGAACGACAGGATTGTCAGGGCTGCTTTGAATTGCCTCGGAAATGGCTTCTCTATAACGCGCCTGGTATTGGGCAATTTCATTTTCCGGGACGGAGCTGACTTTAAAGGCATAAATGAGTGCCTGAAGTGCACTGAAACTTGAGCGAATCCGATTCGCGTCTGCCGGAACCAGTTTGGTTGCCTGATCCAGATTTTGCTGAGCCATTTCGAGATAATGCGAAACATCTTTTTGGCGTTTCTCTCCTCTGATTATGCTAGGGTAGCGGGTTATTTGTGTGGCATAATACGATGTCCAGAAATAAGGTGCCCACGCATTTGGGTACTGCCGTATTATTTTTTTACAAGCCTCTATGGCAAGGAGTTCCGATTCTGCACTTGAAGCTGTATCATGTGCAACGCTGGCATTTTTCATTGCTATTGCGAACGCCATATCCTGCGCCAACAAACTGCTTGAAACAAGACAAGTAGCTCCCAATAAGACAAGAATTATCGCTTTCATCCGTTGCTCCTTTCGTATAATGTTTGATGTCAGGAGTCAAGCTAATTGAATGCCCGCGTGAGCCAAATGGTTTTCAGTGAATGGAGGCATTTTGTATTTCAGGCGAGAGAAATCGGGTGTTAGCTGTTTAATGACTTTGCATCTTTTTTCCTCAACTCTCATTTTTTCCTTGGTTTTTGTCATTTTTTTCACATTATTTGTGTCATAGCTCCGGAGTGGAGTCGCTTTTCTTTTTTTGAGCTGAGTAAACAAATAGAGCGATTTGTTTAAAAGCTTGTCCTGAGTTTTAATGTTTTGCGGGGTGATCCATTTACAATCGTAAATGGCCGTAATGTTGTAAACTCACCTGTTTCTTGTTTTATTGATTGGCTTTCCAATCGTATTGGCCCTTGACATCTTTGGGATTATCCAAAGCCCTTAGTGGTTGCATTGCAATCGGGCGGATAAATGCCGACAGCAAACTATCAGGTTTGTCAAGATATGTGACGGACGCGTTATTCTATGGGGAGCGTTCTGGTATCTTGCATTGATCCTTTGCTATTGGTATTTATGCTGTTTGTAGCTCTTCGGGAGATCCGGAAGACATGCCAATTCCTAAGAAACATTCACCCCTCCAAACACTTCCAGTGAACATCCACCGGGAATTTCCCGGATATTAATTACATAATAATCACTTACTGAAAAGGAGACGGGCATGAATGTTCTAAAACGGACATGTTTTGCTGTCTGGTTACTAATCCTGGGAGTTGGATTTCTGTCTTTTGCTCATGCCAAAGGAGAGAACTATGTGCAGGGTGAATTGATTATCAAATTTAAGGCAGATGCTGTCCAGCAAATGGTCATATCCACGCAAAAAGACGTGACGGTGACCGGCATCAGTGAAATCGACGCGCTAAACCATCAGTTCAAGGCTGCTAATTTGCGCCCTCTGTATCGCTTTGGGTTCAAGCATCCTGAAATCGCCAGGAAGTATGGTATGGACCGGACCTACGTCCTGACGATTGATGAGACGGTAGATCAGGATGTTGCATCCGCCGCTTACCAGCAGCTGGCTTCAGTCGAATATTCGCAGCCGGGCAAAGTGGCTAGTATCCCTCAGATGCAACAAGCAGCAACTACCTACAAAGGCGGTGGCGGTGCGAATGCCGAGCTCGTTCCGAATGATCCGACCTACCCTGATCAGTGGGGATTGAACAATACCGGTCAGGCGATTTCTGAAACCGGTACTATCGTTGGAACACCGGGCGCTGACATCAACATGGAAGCAGCCTGGGATATTCACACGGGTGATAATAGCGTTATTTTGGCCATCATTGATACAGGTGTTGACTATGACCACCCGGAATTTGCCGGCCGTACGGTTGCCGGTTTTGACTTTGTAAATGATGACAGTGATCCGGCTGATGATAACGGCCATGGTACTTCCTGTGCCGGTATTGCCGCTGCTGCCGGTAACAATGGCGCTGGCGTTGCCGGAGTCAACTGGAACTGTCAGATTATGGGTGTGAAAGTGTTAAATGCTTTTGGTAGCGGCAGCTTCGCTGATGTTGCAGAAGGTATTGAGTGGGCGGCCGACAATGGCGCCAATGTGATTTCATTAAGTCTTGGTGGCGGTTTTGACCAGGCCACTGAAGATGCAGTCAACTATGCACATGATCTTGATGTTGTAGTGGTAGCCAGCCGCGGAAACAATAACACCAGTGCTGCCAGCTATCCCGGCTCTTATGACAATGCAATTGCAGTTGGCGCTTTGAGCCCCTGTAACGATCGCAAAACCCCAACCACCTGTGATGGTGAATTCTGGTGGGGATCAAGTTTTGGAAACGACCTGGACGTAATGGCGCCGGGAACCCGTATTCATACCACAGACATCACTGGTTCCGGTGGTTATGATGCTGGTGATTATTTCTCCGAATTCAATGGTACTTCCGCTGCATGTCCGTTTGTTGCTGGAATTGCTGCTCTGTTACGCAGCTCGGAACCGGCGCTTACCAATCAACAAATTCGTGATCGCATGAATGAAACCGCCACCGATATCGGTGCTGCCGGTTTCGACGATCAGACCGGCTGGGGCCGTGTAGATGCAGCAGCTGCACTCGACGGTGGCGGTACTGGCCTGCAGGCGCCGGTTGTTAGCGATATCGCTGACCAGACCATCACTGAAGGTGGCGCGTTTGCCACAGTCAATCTCGATGACTTTGTTACAGACGGCGACAATACCGATGCTGAAATCAGCTGGTCGACCTCCGGCGGCAGCAGCATTACCGTCTCGATCGATGGCAGCAATGTGGCAACCATTACAGCCGCAGCCGGCTTCATTGGCAGCGAAACGATTACTTTTACCGCAACCGATCCGGATGGACAATCTGACAGCGACGATGCAACCTACACCGTGAATGAAGACGGTGGTGGTGGCGGTGATGCCCCGGTTGTATCCGGAATCGCTGATCAAACCATTACCGGTGAATTTGTTCAGCTGAATCTCGATGATTTTGTAGATGATGCAGACAATGCTGATTCCGAAATCACCTGGACCTTCTCAGGCGATGTCAACCTGATTATCCAGTATCGCGCTGACATCCGCGCCTGCCGTATTTCCGGCAGCGCTGGCTGGGAAGGCAGCGAGACCATCACCTTTACCGCAACTGATCCCGACGGCAACACCGGCAGCCAGGACGCGACCTATACGGTTGGCGATGGTGGTGGCGGTGGTGATCCGGAACCGCCGGTTGTTTCCGACATCCCGGATGCGACGATTACAGGCGCTTTCGTACAGATCGACCTCAATATTTATGTTGACGACCCGGACACAGATGACAGCGCTATCGACTGGACCTTCTCGGCAAGCAGCAACCTGATTATCCAGTATCGTGCCGACCTGAACATGTGCCGTGTGTCGGCAGTCGCCGGTTTCACCGGTAGCGAAACCATCACATTCACCGCTACTGATCCGGATGGATTAAGCGATAGCGATGATGCCACCTTTACCGTAAATGAAAGCGCAGCTGGCGCCAACAGCCTGGTCAACGAAACGGAACTACAGGGCAACTTCCCGAATCCGTTCAACCCGACCACAACCATTCGTTATGCGCTTGAAGCAAGCAGCGAAGTGACCTTGAAAGTTTATAACACACTTGGTCAGGAAGTCATTACACTGGTAAGTGCGCAACGCAATGCCGGTCAGCATTCCGTAGTTTGGGATGGCCGCAATGCTCAAGGTGAGCACGTTGCTTCCGGTATCTACATTTATCGTCTGGTTGCAGGTGATTATGTGCAAACCCGCAAGCTGATGTTTAATAAGTAAGCGATCGCTGGTGTGCGGCTCCGCCGCCCACCAATCTGGAAATTTGAAATTCGCTGACTGGTTGGTAAACCGGTCAGCGAATTTTTTGTACGGGAATACGTTTTGATCGCTGATCGTTGATCGTGATTTCGTTAAAACACTTGCGGTAAGTTCCGCCAACCGCCAACGGTTTTTCAATGTTTCAATCGTCAATTTTCAATGTCTTGCTCCCCCAAGTTCGCCGGAAGCGAACATGAGGCTGCACTATGTAACGGCTTCGCCGTATTCTATGGCGAAAAGAAGAACCTAATCTCGAATCTCGAAGCTCTGTTAATTTGCCTACTGCCTACCTATCCAACCGCCAACGGATTTTCCATTTGTCATTCGACATTCGTCATTCGACATTTGTCTTTTCCCTGCCACTGCCACTGCCCACCGGCTTTTCATTCGCCTTCTCCCATCTCTCCAGTTGTAAATATCCCAATGTTACGAACACCCCCATAATGCCAATGGTATTCCACAGAAATGCCGGGCTGAGTGCTTCATATGTCCAGGGACCGAGGATGGGGCCGACAATAAAGGCGCAAGCGAAGGCAAATGTGAACATGCCCATGTATTTTCCACGATTTTGATCATTGGCGCGCGCGGCAATATAGCTGGCGACCATCGGGAAAAGCAGCATCTCGCCGATTGTCCAGATGACAACTGTGAAGATAGCAAATTCCATCCCGCTGGAAAAATTGATCGCAGCAAAGCCGCTGAACAAGAGCGCGGCGCCAATTGCGCAAATGCGCAAAGCCGAGAATTTTTCGATTCGGTGAATCAGCGGCATTTCTACAAGGGCAATAAGTAAGCCATTCAGAGCAACCATCAATCCAATTTGGTCTTCTCCGAACAAATAATGTTCCTTGAGGAAGAGCGGCCAGGTGTTGAATAGCTGATTGAAAATCAGTCCGCAAAAGAACAATAGCGCGATAAGGAACATGAAGGGCGTATCATGAAAGGGGAAGCGGTTGCTGTCATCGCTGTGGCTGACGCGGGCTTGTTGCTTTTCTCGATTGGGCGGAAAGAACAGAATAAGCAAACCGGTCGCTGCCAAACAGGTTAAACCGTCCACCCAAAATAGATACTGGTAGTTCTGCGCTGCCAGAAAGCCACCGATGCCGGGGCCAATGGCAACGCCGAGATTGATCGCCAGACGATTCAGAGCAAACCCGCGGGCCATACGATCCGGCGGACAGACCTCAGCCACAGCTGCGGAGTTGGCCGGCCGAAATGATTCCCCGATAAGTGCGGTGATAAATAGCATCAAGGGGATTAGCATCGGCTCCGTCACGTAACCAAGAAGAATCAAACAGCCGCCGGAGATGCTGAGGCTCAGGATTTGCACCCACTCGAATCCCCAGCGATCGGTTAACCAACCGCCTAGCAAAGCGCCTCCGAGGGATCCCAGGCCGTAGGCGCTCAGCATAAAACCGGCCGTTTTGACGCTGTAGTCGAGATGCTGAGTGAGATAGAGGGTCATGAAGAACAACACCATTGTGCCACTGCGATTAATCAACATTACAAAGGCCAGCAGCCAGGCTTTTTTAGGTAAGCCCCGATAGGCATCGAAGTAATTATTAATGAACTGTCGAATGATTATCATCTCCAATTGGATGTGAGGGCTGCAATATAGCTGTTATGATTTTCAATCTAAACGCTTTTGATTTTTGTGTATTCCGGAATTCGGTAGTTGACCTGTTCATGGCAATTTACTAGCTTGCCTCATGGCCCGGAGACAACCCTTCTTTTCACTACGCAGAATCATCATTGCCCTCACTGGAATGATGCTGTTGTTTATTCTGATCAGCGCGGTATCCGCCTGGTTTTTTACGATGCCGCAAAATCGGGTCATTGGTCCGCCACCGGCAGATTTTCCGCATGTCGTGGAGCAAGTCAGCTTTCCGGCAAAGGACGGCCTTGAGATTCGCGGCTGGTATAGCGCGCCTGATTCTGCTCGCTCAGCCCTGGTGCTCCTGCATGGCTATCGCAGCAGCCGTCTGCAAACCCTCGATCGTGCTCGCCTGTTTCGGGAAAACGGGTACGGCGTGTTACTTTACGATGCCCGTGGCTGTGGTGAAAGCGCCGAGTCGCGTATTTCTGTGGGCTACCATGAGCAAAAAGACCTGCTCGGCGCTGTAGAATACTTGAAGCAGCGCGGCATCGAGAGTATTGGCTGTCTGGGTATTTCTCAGGGTGGGGCAACGATCCTGCTTGCATCGGCAGAATTGCAGGATGTTGCTTGTGTGATCAGTGAAAGTGCATATAGCAGCCTGACGGATGCTGTGGACCGCCGCTATCGCCATTATCTCAAAATGCCCGGTTGGTTAGGTGGGATGCTGATGGTGCCATTTGCAGAATCGTTTATTGGCGCCGATGCTGCGGACGTCAGCCCGTTGGCCGAGGTTGCTCATTTGCAGAAGCCCCTGCTTATCATCAGCGGAACTGAAGATGTGCGTACCCTCGAGCTTGATACTCGTAACCTCTTCGCTGCTGCGGAACAATCATTGACGGAACTTTGGATGATCGATGGTGCCGGGCACGAAGACTTGTATGATTTTATTCCAGCGCTATACGAGGAAAAAGTGTTGGGTTTCCTTGCTAAACATTTGGTACCGGCGGGCGAATGGGAATAGATGAACCATTGATACAGGTTGCCGGCGTGATAGATCAGGCGGAAGCGGACCTGCTTCTGGCCGCCGGCGTGCGCTGGCTCGGATTTCCCCTGCGCCTGCCGGTTCATACCGAAGATCTCAGTGAAGCTGAAGCAGCAGCGATTATCCGAAATTTGCCGGAAGACGCTTTCGGCGTCCTGATAACCTATCTTTCTGCCGCTGAAGCGATCGCCGAATTTGCATCTGAGCTCGGCGCGCGGGCCATCCAGCTGCATGGCGAGATCCCAACAGTCGATGTTAAAGCCTTGCGGCGCTTATTGCCGGATGCTTTCTTGATAAAGAGCTTGGTGGTTGGAAAATCAACAGCTGAGCATCTTGAAATGCTGGTCGAAACGCTTAGCCCTTTTGTGGATGCCTTCATTACTGACACACATGATCCGGTGAGCGGAGCCGATGGAGCTACCGGCAAGGTGCATGATTGGCAGGTCAGTCGTCGTCTTGTCGAGATTTCTCCTCGCCCGGTCATATTGGCGGGTGGTCTGAACCCGGATAATGTATCAGGAGCCATTGCCACCGTGCAACCTGCCGGAGTTGATGTACACACCGGGGTTGAAGACAGTAAGGGAAGGAAGTCCGAGAAAGCTGTACGGCAGTTTGTCGAGCGGGCGCGAAAAGCCTTTTTTGATGATTTATGACTTCGGTCGCAAACAAATGCCGGTTGCGCCGTATTTTGTCTCTAGAATTGGATAGTAGTAGCACCCACTATCTATTTATGCCGTATCGGCTCACATCCGCCCCGCTCACTTCGACGCTGCATGTCGTACCGAGCGATGAATCATCGGGCCGATCGGCATTTTGCCTATCAGTTCTTTCAAAAACATTGACCTTTTTAGCCCGGCATGTCCGGATGAAGGTGGCTGACGTATGTTCCATAGCGTGATAACTGATGTGGCAACAGAATTCAGAACAAGTGAATCCGTCAGTGATGCCTTTGAGCGGGCATGTCGGGATAATTCTGATATCGCAAGGCATGAGGTCATCGGAAATAGCGTTGCAGGCAGGCCGATATCTGCCGTTGTCCTGGGAAGCGGGCCGAAACATGTCAGCCTGCTGGCCGGTGCGCATTCAGATGAACCTGCCGGTCCGGAAACGCTGCGCACCTTGATCCTGCAGGGCCTTGCGAATCGCGAACAGCTGCAAGATCTATTTTCCCGTTACACCTTTCTTATCATTCCCCACATAAATCCGGATGGCGAAGCCATCAATCAAAGCTGGATCAGCCAGTGGCCGGATCTGCCAGCCTATCTGCAACATGCCTTTCGTGAGTTGCCGGGGTTGGATCTTGAATTCGGATATCCGGCAATGCGCCCGGAGAATCGGCACGTTGCGGCCTTCCTGAAACAGCATGCGCCCCTTTCGCTGCATATGAGTTTGCACGGTATGGCATTTTCCGAGGGGGCATTTTTACTGATCGAACGGCATTGGATTGAGCGCGCATCAATACTTCAAGCTGCCTTTGCCAAGCATGCTGCTGATATCGGCCTTGGTTTACATGACCATGATCGCCAGGGCGAGAAGGGATTTATTTATATCGGTCCCGGATTTACGACGACACCGGAAGGCCGGGCCATGCAGGCATACTTTAACGACCTGGGCGATTCAGAAACAGCGGCAAAATTTCACCTGAGTTCCATGGAGTTTGTCCGGGACCTTGGGGGAGATCCACTTTGCCTGGTAACGGAATTACCGCTTTTCAATATTGCTCGTACGGGGCAGGGGAGCTCAGCGCGATTACCGGAAGCCTATCTGGCTTTTAAAGCGGAAATTCCGGATCTGTTGCTGAAGCTGCGACAAGGAGAATCCATCGCTGAAAGGATCGATTATTTTCAGATTTCACCACTCCCGGTTGACGTTGCTATTCGCTCTCATCTATACACGATTGATCTGGCATTGCAAGCAATCGAAGCGCTTTGATTATCTTTTTCCCTTTGTATATCTGCAAATCATCCTTAATATTTTTCCCGGAAATTAATGCATATTTGAGCGTTTTGAGCGATGTATTCCAAACGCTTTTAGTGGAATGTCATATACAGAAAATATGGAAGCCGCAAAATGTTAAAAGGTAAAGAAAAAAGAAGACTTCGGGCCCTGGGAAATGGATTAAAGGCGGAGCTGTGGGTTGGTAAAGACGGGATATCTGATGGCACCTTACAGTCGCTGGAAAATTCGTTTAACACCAAGGAACTGGTTAAAATCAAGCTGCAGGAAAGTTCTCCGTTGACAGCGCGGGAGGTGGCAGACATTCTTAGTCGCAAGAGCGCGTCGGAAATTGTTCAGATTATTGGCAGCACATTGTTATTGTATCGTGAACTTCCGGAGCCGGAATAATCTGCAGGAAGTCTCAAATTTTCGCAAAAAGACCGTGATTTATATGCTTCGCTAAATATTTCACTTGATTTCTGAGCTTCATTATACTATCATTTACCTACTACCTGTTCTCACAACATTCTCACAAAAAATGACATCAAATGATGGTGGGCCTAGCCCAATCTGCGCCATCCTATTTGATGCTTTGTGTTTCCAGTTTACCGGTTGATGCGCAATCGGAGCCCGGTGACGTATGCTCTCTTTGTGTGGCCACAGCTGAGAAAATTGGAAATTTCTATAATCTATTTTAACGATACGGTCAGGCATGACGACAATATCAACGATAGGGATTCGCTGCTGATTTTCTATGCATCAAAATGCATGAAAATCAGATATTTAGCGAGTTTTATACGGGGGTGTTGTAGTAGTGAGTTTTGTGCAAGAATTTTACAAAATGAAAAAGTGCATATTGTCACAGGATAAGGATCTGGGAGTGCTTTCTTAAGCACATGTTCACGGATGAATATCCTCGTTTGTTCTACGACAAAAACTCCAAATTGTTTGGCCAATTTTATTCTACCACTTAAACCATGGAGGTTATTTATGCTTCACACCGTACGGAGCGGTAAGCGTACTTATCGTTCTTTATTTATGGCCATGATCGCGATGTTGTTTCTTGCCAGTTGTGGCGAAGACAGCACCACGACAACTGTTGAGCCTGAACCGGAAGATCTCAGGACTCAATTTAATCTACAGACCCTTGGTCCGATTCCATATCCGGCCAACAACGGTCCTCGCTTCGAGCGTATCGCGCTTGGACGTCTGCTCTTTTTCGATCCCATCCTTGGTGGTGAAAAAGATGTTGCCTGTGCAACCTGCCACCATCCGGACTTCGGTTTTGGTGACGGACGGGCATTGCCGGTTGGTACCAGCGGCATCGGCATGGGGCCCAATCGTTATCTGAACACTTCGATGATCACCGGAAATCCAGTTTCATTAACACCACGTAATGCGCCGAGCCTTTGGAACGTCGCTTACAACCATGATGAGAATGGTGTTCCCTCTCATGAAGGTGTTATGTTCTGGGATGGCCGTGTAAACAGCCTGGAAGTTCAGGCAACCAAGCCGATTACCTCCCGCGTGGAAATGCGTGGCGATGCAATCCCGGGCACCGATGAAGAAGCAGCTGCACTTGCTTTGGATACTGTTCTTGTCAGACTTCGTGATATTCACGAATATGAGCAATTGTTCCGTGCTGCATTCCCGGAAGAAGCTGCTGAAATTGACGCTGGTACTCGCGAAACTG
The DNA here is from genome assembly GCA_028284445.1 of Calditrichia bacterium. GTDB lineage: Bacteria > Calditrichota > Calditrichia > RBG-13-44-9 > J075 > JANQRS01. The sequence continues at coordinate 2,581 of JANQRS010000060.1, read as the reverse complement.
CAATTGATTCCAGCACTTATGGTCGTGCAATTGCTGCTTTCGAGCGTGAAATCGTATCGAATAACTCCCCGTATGATCAATTTGTACGTGGCGACGATGATGCGTTGACCGAACAGCAGAAGCGTGGATTGGAATTGTACTACACGAAGGCTAAGTGCGCTGATTGTCACAATGGTGCAATGTTCAGCGACTTTAGCTTCGTCGTGCAAGGGGTTCCCCAGGAAGGTCCGGGCAAGGAAGTTATTCCTGGAGATGATACAGGTCGCGAAGAGTTTACACATGATCCAGCGGATCGTTACGCTTTCCGTACCCCAACTCTACGTAACGTAGAATTGACAGCCCCCTATATGCACGACGGTGTTTTCACAACGCTTGAAGAAGTAATGGATTTCTACAACGACGGCGCTTTTCCGCGTCACCCACCCGTCGGTGATGATATTCTTCATGAATCTCTCAGAGAGCCTCTGGGTCTCACCCAGCAGGAAATTGATGATGTGATCGCCTTTATGCGGGCTATGACCGATAATGGTAGCCAGTTACCGGCTTACCTGCTTGAAGTTCCGGAGCGGGTACCGAGTGGTTTATTGCCCCTTTTTGGTGTTAGGGGACTTGGCTCCGGTAAAACGGACCAGGCATCGACTGGAAAATAATAAACACCAAAATCAGTTATAAACTAAAAGAGTTCCCAAGTGGCCGCTTGGGAACTCTTTTATTTATGCTCACACCGTGCTATAAAGATACTTGATCCCTCAGAAAAAGCATCACGAAAGTGTCACAATTCAGTCACTATCTACCGCGAAGTATTTTCACAATCTTTGTAGTAATTTGTTGACCGTTGACAGATTACAGTTTGCCGCAAGGCGCTTCTAAGTTTTAACATTTTGACCCATCAACGCCTCAGCGCTTTCACCGGAGTCTCCGATGAACCAGCAACTAAAAACTATCAACTTTCTTCATTTCGCACAAGTTCGCCTAAAGCGAACATCTGCCTGCAGTATGAAACGGCTCCGCCGTTTACTAAAAACAATTCGACCAGTAAACGTTTTAACGCTTTAACGCTTTAACGAATCAAGGTTTCAACGCTTCAACGAATTTTCCGCCAACCGCGATTTTGAACCCTTTTTTGACAGTAGTGTATGTGGCTGTGAAGGCATCTACTCTGCGATGCAAAGTAATTTGTTAGAGCTTTCCTTTTAAGCGTTTTCTTATTAACATGTCATGTGAAAAAAATAACTGGAGGATCACGTGTCCAAATTATTGAAGCCGAAACAGGATACCGGAATCGTCGGCTATGGCGCGTATATTCCGGCATATAGATTGGCAACAAAAGAAATTTCCGAGCTTTGGCGAGGCGGCCAGGATGCCGCAACGCTATCGGTAGAAGAGAAAAGCGTACCGGGGCCGGATGAAGATACCATAACCATGGCCATTGAGGCCGCACGGAATGCCTTGTTGCGTGCCGAGATTGATCCGGCAGACATTCGTTCTGTGTGGGTCGGATCTGAATCGCATCCCTATGCGGTGAAGCCGAGCGGGACGGTTGTGGCGCAGGCCCTGGGCATTGCCCCGGCCGTGAACGCAGCCGACCTCGAATTTGCCTGTAAAGGCGGCACGGAGGCGCTACAGGCCTCGCTGGGGTTTGTTGGTAGCGGCATGGCTGACTATGCGATGGCAATCGCAATGGACACTGCCCAGGGACGCCCGGGCGACTTTCTGGAATATACTGCCGCTGCCGGTGGCGCCGCTTACATTCTTGGCCCGGCAACTGAGTCACTGGCGGTTTTGGAAGCCTCATTCAGCTACGTTAGCGATACACCGGACTTTTTTCGGCGAGCTTATCAAAAATTTCCGGAACACGGAAACCGCTTTACCGGCGGACCGGCCTTCTTTAATCATATCTTATCTTCGACGCGCTTCCTGATGGAGGAGCTGGGACTTACTGCCAGCGATTTTGCCGCCGCTGTATTCCACCAACCGAATGCAAAATTTCCGCGCCGCGCAGCAGATATGCTTGGCTTTACGCCGGAACAGATTGAAACCGGCCTCCTCGCCCCGCATATCGGCAATTCCTACGCCGGCGCTTCGCCTTTGGGATTCTCTGCAGTGCTCGACAAAGCCAGGCCCGGAGATCGTCTTTTGTTAGCAAGCTTTGGATCAGGGGCAGGCAGCGATGCGTTCAGTTTCATCGTCACGGACAAGATCAATGAGGTGCGCGATCGGGCTACGCGTACGGCAACCTATTTGAAACGCCGCAAGCTGATCAATTATGCGACCTATACCAAATGGCGAAACAAGATCAAACAGTATTAGATTGAAGGATTGAAAATATTTTCTTTTCACCTGATAAGACCACGTAGCGGTCAAACGTTTCTAGCCTCGGTAATGGCGAATGGATTCGAAATGGCAAATGTCGAATGACAAATGACCAATGTGGAATGACAAATAAAAAACAATGATTGGATCGTGGGCCCAGTTGTAAGAATTTCCATTCAACGATTCAACGATTCAACGATTCAACGATTCAACGATTCAACGATTCAACGATTCAACGATTCAACGATTCAACGATTCAACGATTCAA
>JANQRS010000047.1 GCA_028284445.1 Calditrichia bacterium | reverse complement strand
CTTGATGCTTGATGCTTGATGCTTGATGCTTGATGCTTGATGCTTGATGCTTGATGCTTGATGCTTGATGCTTGATGCTTGATGCTTGATGCTTTTAGGCGAACTTATCCAAATAAATGATTGACACAAGACATATTCAGCTTAATTTCCAGTATCCAGTATCCAGTATCCAGTATCCAGTATCCAGTACCTAAAACACCGCAAACCTGGAAATCACCGGCCGATGATCAGATACCTCCACCAGATAGGAGGGAAATACCTGATCGACTTTAATGATGTCTGTATGATTGGAAAATGCGGTATCAATTGCGGTGGTAACCATCACATGGTCAATAAGAGAACGGAAGTTGCCGCCGATATAGGAATATTCTGTTTGGCTGCCGGCGTAGCGATCCGTTAGGAAACGGTATTTGTCGCTTTGATCTGCAAAGGGTGAAAAAACATTGCTCTGTCCGGCATCATCCAACAAATCATTCCAGTCTCCGATCACTACGTAGTCAGGATCATTTCCGGCGACAGCCATTTGTGAGGCAATATACTCTTCCAATTTCACAATGGCGCCACGGCGGCGTTCTTCATTCTCGCTTCCGCCCTGTGCCTTTAAATGTAAAATAATCATGGTAAAATCGAAGACTTCACTATTGCGGGTAACTCGCAATTCCAGCATGTAAGGTGCGCGCGGGAAAAGATATGGATCATCACGAAAGAGATAGTTCTCACTGACAACGGTTACCATCGAGTTGCGAAAAACAATCGCCGGCCAAAGGGCATAGCCATCAGTCGCCAGACTACCAACACGCCCGTCATACCCGGGCAGCGCATCGAGCAAATCCTGGAACTCACTTTCACTGGTAATTTCCTGCAGCGCAAAAATATCCACATCAAGGTCTTCGATAATTTCCTTCACGCTGCTCAATGTGCCGGTTGCCTTTGGGAAATTCTCGATGTTCCAGCTGGCAATTTCCAGCTCATCTTGACTGCCATAGGGCTGCAGTTCGATGCGGTCGGAAATTTGCAATACGCTGGCAGCATCCGGTGTATTAACCGAACAACTTACCAGAAACAGTAGAGCGATGAGGCCAATAACAGTGCCGCATTTGACTCTGCCCGTTAACTTGATAATTCCTCCCATTGCCGGGTCTGTTCCCGGCAATTTTATTTCCCCCATCTTGCTTTTACGCATATCACTTCCTCTTAGTATCAGCCAAGAGCGGTATGACGTTTCGCAAAAGGCCTGCCACCCGGCACCATAGTTGCCGGTTTTTCTACAACAGCGTTTGCTTAGCCAACGAGATCGCGAACCGAGAAGAAAAACTTGATCTCGATTTCAGCATTCTCATCAGAGTCCGAAGCGTGAATCGCATTTTCCTGCAGGCTGGTACCAAAGTCTTTGCGGATAGTACCTTCTTCTGCTTCCTGTGGATTTGTTGCGCCAATAAACTGACGAAAATCCGGCACTGCATTGTCTTTTTCCAGGGCAATTGCAACAATTGGCCCACCGCTCATATAGTCTGTCAGTTCTCCATAGAAGGGACGTTCCTTGTGAACTGCATAGAACGCTTCCGCATCTGCTTTTGACAGTTGAACTTTACGCATGGCAAGAATTTTATAGCCACCGTCTTCTATACGAGCGATTATTTTTCCTGAATTACCGGCTGCAACCGCTTCCGGCTTGATCATGGTGTATGTTCTGTTTCCCAAAATACTTCTCCTGGATGATTACTGAATTCCTGATAGATGTTAGTTAAAGACAACAAGAAAAATTCCAACAAGAAAAATTCCAACAAGAAAAATTCCAAATTTGCCTCGGAAATTCTTGGCATCAAACTCTTAGATCTTCTCACCAAATCCAGAATTAGCGGACGTTTGGAATTTGGTCTTTTGGAATTTGGAATTTACTCTTTTACCCCAATACTTCTTTCACTCTCTGTCCCAAAACAGCCGGGCTGTCGCACACCGCAATACCGGCAGCATTCAGCGCTTTCATTTTTTCAGCAGCAGTGCCTTTTCCACCGCTAATGATGGCGCCGGCATGTCCCATGCGTTTTCCGGGCGGGGCGGTTTGACCGGCAATAAAGGCCACTACCGGCTTCTTGAAATTCGATTTCACCCACTCTGCGGCTTCTTCTTCAGCAGAACCGCCAATTTCGCCAATCATAATTACCGCATCAGTATCATCGTCCGCATGAAAGAGCTGCATCGCATCGATGAATCGTGTGCCAATCACCGGATCGCCACCAATACCGATGCAGGTGGACTGACCAAGTCCGGCAACACTGAGCTGGTGAACTGCCTCGTACGTAAGCGTTCCACTACGGCTCACAACACCAACACGGCCGGGCGTGTGAATAAATCCGGGCATAATGCCAACCTTACATTCACCGGGGGTGATAATTCCCGGGCAGTTAGGACCAATCAAGCGGCTATTGGTGTGATTCTGCACGTAATTGTATGCAAGTAGCATATCCTGGGCCGGAATGCCTTCGGTGATACAGACGATCGTTGACACACCGGCATCGGCCGCTTCATAAATAGCATCAGCTGCAAATGGCGGCGGGACAAAAATAACGGAGACATCAACACCCCCATTGTCAACCGCTTCCTGCATTGTATTATAAATCGGAACATTGTCCTGAAAATTGGTGCCACCTTTTCCGGGCGTGACCCCGGCCACCACCTTGGTGCCGTATTCAATCATTTGACCGGCATGGAATGAGCCTTCGCGGCCGGTAATACCCTGCACCGCCACCCGGCTATTTTTATTAACCAAAACACTCATTTGTATTTACCTCATCTATTCTCGTTTATATTCTTGTTCATCCGTTGACCCAGTTAGGCGATCAGGTTGACCACCTTGTTTGCTGCATCTTCCAGCGATTCCGCAACTTCGAAATTCATGCCGGATTCCGCAAGCAGTTTGCGGGCCTCTACGGCATTTGTGCCTTCCAGACGAACAACCAGCGGCACTGTGAGGTCAATAGATTTGGCGGCTTCCATAATTCCCCTGGCAACGCGGTCACAGCGAACAATTCCTCCAAAGATGTTGACTAAAACAGCCTTAACGTTTGGATCGGAGAGAATGATCTCAAAACCATTGCGGACAGTTTCGACGTTTGCGCCGCCGCCGACGTCGAGGAAATTGGCAGGCATGCCCCCGGCCAATTTGATAATGTCCATGGTTGCCATAGCCAGGCCGGCGCCGTTTACCATGCAGCCAACATTGCCATCGAGCTTGATATAATTGAGGTGAAATTCTGAGGCTTTTACTTCCAGAGGATCTTCTTCGCTGACGTCGCGCATCTCAGCAATGGCTTTCTGGCGATACAGTGCGTTGTCATCAAAGCCCATTTTGGCATCAAGTGCAAGCACTTCGCCGTCGCCGGTGACGACCAGGGGATTGATTTCAGCCAGGGAAGCATCGGAGCCCACAAAGGCTTTGTAAAGCGCCATGATAAATTTGGTGGCACTGCGAACCTGCTTACCTTCCAGTCCCAGCTTAAATGCAATGCGGCGCGCCTGAAAGGGCTGAATGCCAAAGCCCGGTTCGATATATTCCTTATGAATTTTTTCTGGTGTTTCTTCGGCGACTTTTTCGATTTCCACACCGCCTTCGGTGGAAGCCATGATCACCAGTTTCGAGGTGCTGCGATCCAGGACGATGCCGAGATAAAGTTCACGAGCAATATCAACGCCGGCGGCGATAAGCACTTTCTGGACTTCTTTACCTTCCGGACCGGTCTGATGGGTAACAAGATTCATCCCCAGCATTTTATCAGCCAGTTCACGCACTTCTTCCGGACTTTTAGCCAGCTTAACACCACCGCCCTTGCCACGGCCGCCAGCGTGAATCTGCGCCTTCACTACAAAAACATCACCGCCCATTTCACGGGCAATTTTTTCAGCCTCATCCGCCGTAAAAGCAACCTCGCCGCCCGGAACGGCCACGCCGTACTGCCGCAAGATTTCTTTGGCTTGATACTCATGAATGTTCATTCATTATCTCCTGTTTCAGTTACTCTAATCCAATTGTATGTCTATTCTATTCAATCATATTCGACATTTGCACACGCTCTGCCAGAAAATATGGATAGACAGAAATTGTTGCGCGCAATGTCATCTCGCTCAGAAATCCGCCTGCACGCCTTATGCAACCAACCAGTATGGACAGCAGCGCTGCGCCATGCGCCTCGAAATTCTCAATCTTCCAATGCAATAACCAAGCAAGTCAAAGGCATTTCTGAAAAGATCTTTAATTTAGCCAGCGCAACCTCAGTTTTCAACCAGTACAATTTTTTGCCAGCACGTTTCGGCTTGCCGCTACGAGACCATTGACACGGCACCTGCAACACGTTGGTGCACTAAGGGATGATGACTGTTCCGGCGTTACCGGTAACCGCTTCACCGGAATGTTCAATGGATGTAATTACCACACGTTTGCCACCGGCTTCAAGAAAGGCAATCGCCGCCTCAATCTTGGGGCCCATACTGCCGGCCGGAAACTGACCATCCGCCAGGTGTTTCTTGGCCTCCGCCATGGTCATTTGAGCCAGGCGTTGTTCATTCTTCTTGCCAAAATTAATGGCAACCTTTTCCACACCGGTCAAAATCATCAATTCAGAAGCGCCAATATCGGTTGCCAATGCCGCAGAGGCATAATCCTTATCGATAACGGCATCAACGCCTTCAAGCCAGCCGTTTTCATCCTTATAAACCGGGATACCACCACCACCGGCGGCAATAACAATGATGTCATTCTCAAGCATCAGTTGGATGGCCTTGTTACCAACGATCACCCGGGGCTTTGGAGAAGGAACAACCCGTCGCCAGCCGCGATTGGCGTCTCGCTTCATGCGCCAATTCCGTGAAGCGGACAGCTCCTCCGCCTGTTCCTTGGTATAAAATGGGCCAACAAACTTGGTTGGTGAAAGAATGGCCGGATCGTCTTTATCCACAAGCACCTGGGTAACCATACACACGACATCCTTCTTTAACTGGCTATCGAGCATGATATTCTGCAAACATTGCTCGATCATATACCCCATTCCGCCTTCAATATCGGCAACCATCACGCCGAGGGGAATGGTGGGCACAATACCTCTTCCCTCTTCAACACGGATGAGGTAGTTGCCAACCTGTGGTCCATTGCCATGCGTAATCACAATTCGATAGTCACGCCGAATAAGCTCCAATACCCCCTGCAAACTGCGCCGGGTATTTTCAAATTGCTCAGCAATCGTTCCAACCTCTCCCTCCTGCAAGATGGCGTTGCCCCCAAGTGCCACTACAATCGTTTTTTCCATGTTCACTGTCCACCTTCCGTAACATATTCCTTCAAATCATTAACAAATCCTTGCCATGTTGTGACGGAGTGCAAATTGACCTTTAATGCAGTACCTTATATTGATTTCGTATTTGACAGGATGTTGCACTACGGACTGTGAGGGTCTTGCGCCTCCGATTCCAAAACGGGTAATGTATTTCTACAGTGTGAGAGTTCCGAGTTAGCCCCTTCTGACTCAAAGAGCGTTTCTACCATCGATCTCGCACTGCCTTTTAGCGCCTCCTCTCTGTAACAGCCGATAAATCGTCCTAAGATTGGACCTGTATTCTTACGATAATCTTGTCTATCCTGTTTTGATCCCTCTTCTGAAAGATGTGGAGATCAGGGAAGAGCCATGTGTTCTGCACAACCAGGAGCTGAAATGGAATTCAACAACTATCACTTGAAATTACTGAACCGGGCTAATAAAATCAGTGGTTTCATCCGCGACTGCCGCCCAAAACAGATGCTGGCGCCAACGACTGGTTGGCATGCGACTCCAACCCATCTCAAAGTCGTTACACTTCAGGAAAACCTTGTTCGCCGCCAGGCTGAGCTGAGCGAGATAGCCTGTACCTTGTTTTCGTCAAGCAAAGAACTGCCGGGATTGCTCATTACCCGCTCAATAATGGAAACAACGGCAATCTTGTTCTTCCTTAAGGAAAAAGTAGAAGCTGCCATTTCCAGCCGAACAAAACAGCATTTCGATGCAGAATTGCTCTTTCTGCTGCAGGGATTCGGCATTTCAGTTGAAGACTCAATGGAGTTAAAGTTTTCCAAATTCTCCAACATTAAATTTGCAATTGATAGCCTGGAAGACTGGATTCGTGGATTCCGCTGGCAATACGATGCCGTGTGCGAACTCACGCATCCGGAAAGTTATTCCGGTCCTGAACCGGCGGAAAGCAAAACAGGTGACGCGGGTCAGGAAACATCCCCACCCGGCAACGACTTTGCATTCTTGGTAGGCATCAATGCATTAACCCATGCACTAACGCTTTCCGTGACCATTTATGATGATCTGGTTGATTTGCTACCCAAATTTGCAGAACTCAGTGACGCAGAAGAAGAACCTGAGTCCCTGGAGGTAAACGAAGACACAGACAGCGATCAATAAAACCCAATTGAAGGGTCCACGTCCGCTGCATACGCGTCAATCCCGCCGGCCATACTTACTACATTTTGCCAGCCTTGTTTACGAAGCCACGCAACTACCTGCGCACTACGCATCCCATGATGACAAAACACAACAATTTCAGCATTCTGATCGCGCACAGCCTCAGGCAGGCTATCCAGACCGTTGGCCCCCAGTTCGCTTAGCGGCACGTAGTCGACATTTTCAGCAGAGATCGAGACGGCGGTCACTTCTTCCTTTTCTCTAACATCCAGGAAGCGAAAGGTCTCGCCGTCTTTTAGCTTCGCCGCTGCATCAGCAACGCTGATTTCAGGGGCGCCATATGGATTTGGCATCTACATTCTCACTTTTTTCCGACTTTTTCACTCGCCTGGATAATCTTGTGAAATCCAGCGGCATCCAGGGCTGCGCCGCCAACAAGTGCGCCGTCAATGTCCGGTTGTGACAGCAAATCCTCAGCATTACCAGGCTTCACGCTGCCACCGTATAAAATGGACAATTTGGATGCCGGACTGCCTTTGAAGATTGTATCAACAATATCACGAATAAAGGAATGAACGTCCTGGGCCTGTTCCGGAGTAGCAGTCTTTCCAGTGCCAATTGCCCAAACCGGTTCGTATGCAATCATCATATTTTTCAGATCGGTGACTTCCAGATCTTTCAGGTCCCATTCCATCTGGTTGAGAACAATATCTTTAGTCAGATTGTTCTGGCGCTCATCCAGTGTTTCTCCAACGCAATAGATCACCTTTACCTTGTTACGCAAGGCAGTCTTGATCTTCTTGTTGATAATATTCGATGTTTCGTTGAAGTACTTGCGGCGTTCAGAATGCGCAATGATGGTATATTTTGCACCGGCATTCTTGATCATTTTCACAGACACTTCGCCGGTGAAAGCACCTTCTTCTTCCCAGGCAATATTCTGGGCACCGACATAAACAGCACTGCCTTTGGCAACTTCACTGACAGCACTAAGCGCTGTTGAGGGCGGGCAGATTATCACCCGCGTTTTGGGGGCAGGTTTTTTGTCAAGGCGTTTAGTCAGTTGGGTAGCCAGCCGCCTTGCTTCCGGAATCGTGCAGTGCATTTTCCAATTTCCGGCAATCACTTTTTGTCTCATGTCAGCTCCTTATCAGCATCGGTCAATGCCGCCAGTCCCGGCAGCGTTTTACCTTCGAGAAATTCCAGCGATGCGCCGCCACCGGTCGACACATGCGATAACTTGTCTTCTAGTCCAAACTGCTTCACGGCCGCTGCAGAATCACCGCCACCGACAATGGTCGTTGCGCCTTTTTCGCTGATATCCGCCAAGGTTTCAGCAACAGCCCGGGTACCGGCCGCAAAATCAGCGATTTCAAATACGCCCATTGGGCCGTTCCAAACAACTGTTTTTGCATTTTCAAGGATATTTCGGAATCGCTCAATTGTTGCCGGGCCAATATCCACCCCAATTCTGTCCGAGGGGAAGTCATGCACCGGCACCTGCTGCACGTCGGCGCCGGCTTCGAAGCGATCTGCAGCGGCAACATCTGTTGGCAACTCCAGTTCCGTGGTGCTCTCCTGCGATAGTCGCAATATCTCTTTGGCCATATCCAGGCGCTCTGCTTCAAGCAGCGATTTGCCAATCTCGTAGCCGTGGGCTTTGTAAAAGGTAAAAATCATGCCACCACCGATAATCAATGTATCGGTCTTTCCAAGCAGATTTTGAATCACATCGATCTTTCCGGAAATCTTTGCGCCGCCCAGAATCGCAACAAAGGGACGCTGCGGGTTTTCCAGGGCTCTCCCCAGGAACTGCAGCTCTTTTTCCATCAGGTAGCCTGCTGCACATTGATCAAAATAGCGAGTCACGCCTTCAGTCGAGGCATGGGCGCGATGTGCGGTCCCGAAAGCTTCGTTGATGTAGACATCGCAGCCGGCAGCAAGCGCCGCAGCAAATTCAGCATCATTGCCGCGTTCAGCCTTGTGAAAACGCAAATTTTCGAGGAGAAGAATTTTCGAGAAGGACTCTTTTAAGGTATCTACCTGCGGGCCGACGCAGTCATCGGCAAACTCTACGGAGATATCTAATAGTGAAGCCAGATGATCGGCTACCGGTTTTAGTGACAACTCCGGCTTGCGCTCCCCCTTCGGGCGTCCCAAATGCGAACAGAGCACCAGGCGACCACCTTCGTCAAGTACCTTACGAATTGAGGGCAAGGCTGCGCGAATTCGCAAATCATCGGTGATTTTGCAGTCCGCATCAAGCGGCACATTAAAATCAACCCGCATTAAAACAGTTTTTCCGCCCAAGGCGATATCATCAATGGTCAACTTATTCATCAAAGGCTCCGGGTCGCAGGTCCTAAAATACGACTCTCCGCAGCATACCACTGGAAAAAGCGGTATCAGCTACAGAGAGTCAGATTTACAATCAGCAAACTTCCTTACAGGGAAGCCATTTTCTTCAGAATATCAACTGTGCGGTTCGAATATCCCCACTCGTTGTCATACCAGGAGATAACCTTTACGAGGTTGCCATCCATCACCCGGGTAGACAGCGAATCGAAGATGCTGGAGTAAGGATTATCAATGATGTCAGTTGATACCAGCGGATCTTCACTGTATTCGAGGTATCCTTTGAGTGCGCCATTGGCAGCATCGCGCATTGCTCCATTTACTTCGTCTGCAGTAACGGACTTGTCCAATTCAGCTACAAGGTCAACCAAAGAGCCATCCGGCACCGGCACACGTACCGCCATACCGTCGAGCTTGCCTTTTAATTCGGGAATCACCATTCCAACAGCTTTGGCAGCACCAGTGGTGGTTGGGATCATATTGATGGCTGCCGAGCGTGCGCGACGCATATCTTTATGCGGCAAATCGAGGATGCGCTGATCATTCGTATAGGCATGAATGGTGGTCATCCAGCCACGCTTCAGACCGAAGTTGTCGTTCAGCACCTTGGCAACCGGTGCAAGACAGTTTGTGGTACAAGAGGCATTTGATACCAGCTTGTGATCCGCCCGCAAGGTATCATCGTTTACACCCATAACCACCGTGTTATCCAGTTCGTCCTTTGCGGGAGCAGTCAGAATGACTTTCTTCGCTCCTGCCTGGATATGGAGGTTCATCAAGTCACGCTTGTTGAAGATACCGGTCGATTCAACGACAAATTCAACACCGAGTTCGCCCCACGGCAATTTGTTCGGTTCACGCTCTGCGAACACCTTCATTTTGTCGTCTCCGACAATCAAGGAATCGCCATCAACAACTACAGTGCCCGGAAAACGTCCATGAACGGAATCGTATTTCAATAAATGTCCGAGGGTTTTTGCATCTGTTAAATCATTGATAGCGACAACATCGACATCGGGATCATTATAGAGAGCCTTGAAAACGAGGCGGCCAATGCGGCCGAATCCATTAATTGCTACTTTGATACCCATACTTGTCTCCTGAGGTAAAGAGTTTGCTTTTTTCAAATCGAAGTCAACAATATAAAGTTTTACGGCAGATTTGGCAAGCTCTTTTGGAGGCCGAAAAGTATCTTCATATCCTTGTAATCCATGCAAACGATTTCAGCAATACGGGGGCTAAATTTAGCAAGCATTTGGGACTTTTTCTGTTCGAATTTTACCACGAGACACTTTTGGGCCTAAAGGACCTTACAGTGTCATTCCCGCATGCTTTTAGCGAGAATCCAATCGAATTTGAGCGAAATGGATGCCCGATAACTACATTCGGGCATGACAATTCGGCGTTGCCGGTCATATTTGAAAAAGTGTCCGGTTGTGAGGGTGGATTTTGGAATTTACGATGCCGTACTTCGCATATACCTTGCATCTCAAACTGTTCAATAAAACTTGATTCTGCCTCCTGCAGCAGCTACATTGACCGTTCATCAAGATTCACTCGAATCGGTCACGCAGGAATGGCTAAACAGCCAGTTGATTAATGGGTGAGAATGACATGTCAACTATAATGCAAATATCGTCAGTCGATGGACAATTAGCGGACCCAATATCGCTCGCGGGATTATTTCTTGGAATAAAGTTCAAGTGACCTCCGTCGAATATTAAGTGACTAAAATTGTGTATTCTTGCATTATTATTGCCTGAGAAATCATTGTAGGTGAATGATGTATTCAGAAGAGTTTCCAGGCAACAAACCCAATAGCATTGAATATCAAGCGGTTATCGAGAACCGGAGGTTTTAACATATGCGCTTTATTGCACTTTTATTGGCAGGCTTGCTACTTGCCGGTTGCGGCGGCGGGAAAGAAACCGTCAAGAATGGAGTAGGTGATACGGATGATCCCGCCCAGATTCTTGAAGTTGCGGATCAGTATTACGAATCAGCAGAGTATGAAGACGCCTTCCTTGCCTATGGCGTTGTGTATTACAATTATCCTACCAGCCGTGAATATATCGATGCAGCCATCGGTCTCAGCCGTAGTTATGGGGCACTCCAGAACTATGAGAAGCAATTTGACATCCTCTATACCCTGCTTCGCGAAAACCTGATTCCCAGCAAGGTGCCAACGATATACAATGCCATTGCCGAATTCTACGAACGCAGCGCCGGTATTTCTGAGCAGTTGCGCGGCGAAGGCACCAAAGACTATCAAACGGCCATCAATTACTACAATAAATCGATTGGCTACCCAAACAGCGACGACCTGATTGCCAAGAGTCTTGCGCAGCACAAAATCGGCACTCTCTATGAGAAGCTGGACGATTTTTCAAATGCCATCACTGCGCATCAAAAAACAATTGAAACATATTCCGGTACAGAGTGGGCCTTGCGTTCCGAACAGAGCATCGCGGAGATCCAGACCAAGGTTGACCGCCGCCTGGAGTATGAGCAGAGTGGCTGGTTCAGCACTCCTGATTCTGTGCAAACGCCAGTTGATTCATCAATCACAGTTCCGGATACCACCGGAAACTGATCTCTCCGCAAAAGATCTCTTGATAGCAAATTGTAATAGCGAAGAGTCCCCGCTCTATCTCCTCCTGAGGGAGATAGAGCGGGGACTGCTGCATAAGATCCCAATTCTACAAGCAGAACCCCAAATTGTCCAATTTGCGCAGGACAGTCGCTTTGCGCAAAAATAGTATTGTTTAATGCAAACATGCTCATGGTGCATGAGCCGTTGACGACTTATCTTCATTATATGAAGAGAGCGGCTATCATGAACCACTTCTATTTCCCGGCAAAAGTCACTTCTATCTTGCTTATCCTGTCATCATGCGCACTTACTCCGCCCAATCCAGAGGATGTCAACGCTGGGAAAACATCCTTCCAATTCGAAAATGAAATCATTTATCATGTGTTCCTGAGAAGCTTCTATGACAGCAATAATGACGGACACGGCGATTTAAGCGGTCTGGCACAAAAACTCGACTACCTCCAGGAATTGGGTGTGACAACCCTTATGTTAACGCCCTTATACGCATCGCCGTTTTATCACAACTATTTTCCGGACGATTTCGAAAAATTTGATCCTGCTTATGGGAATTTAGATACCTATTTGTCGTTCGTAAATGAAGTACATCAGCGCGACATGAAGCTGATCATGGATATGGAAATCCACTACATCACCTATGAACATCCCTGGTTCATAGATTCTTACGCAAATCCCTCCTCAGAATATAGCAAGCATATTATTTACAACGGCCCCGGCAACACCAGACCTGAAAGCATTATTTTTGGCCTGGACACAGTTCTCACCTGGGATGGCAAGACAAAAGGCCTGTGCTCAATTGATCTCTACAATGCAGATGTGCAAAGGTATATGCAGGAGTTATTTGCCTATTGGATGGACCCAAACGGAGACGGCGATTTTCGCGATGGCGTTGATGGATTTCGTATAGATCATATGATGGATGATATGGATTGGAAAGGCATCCGTCCGGAACTTCTAAATAATTTCTGGCGTCCCTTGTTAACAAATCTGCGAGAGCTTAATCCGGACATTTTTGTCCTCGGCGAGCAAGCAGAATGGGATTACGGTACCCGCTATTTCCAGGACGGATTGGCTGATGCGGTGTTTGCTTTTCCTTTACACGGAGCGCTTTCGGCACTAAACAAGCAGCAGATTACAGCCCGCACGGATAGCACCTGGCTACTCACGCCGGAAAACATTGGTCAGGTTATTTTCATAGAGAATCACGACCTCGACCGCGCAGCAACTATATTTGATCGAAACCCAGGTAAACTCCGGGTTTCTGCGGCGCTCAATCTGCTTTTGAAAGGCATACCGAGTATCTATTACGGGCAGGAAATTGGCATGCCCGGAAAAAAACAGAAATTTGATGAATCGGCTTCCAGCGACATACCGCGACGGGAAGCATTTGAATGGTATCGCGATATCAGTGGTCCCGGTATGGCGCTGTGGTATAAGGGAGATTTTCCCTGGTGGCA
This sequence comes from Calditrichia bacterium, assembly GCA_028284445.1. Classification (GTDB taxonomy): domain Bacteria; phylum Calditrichota; class Calditrichia; order RBG-13-44-9; family J075; genus JANQRS01. The sequence continues at coordinate 143,908 of JANQRS010000047.1, read as the reverse complement.
TCAAACGAATCTAAAATCCGGGGATGGCATTTCACTTGAAGAACAAGTTGCGGACAGACAGTCGCTCTGGCATTTTTACAAACGTTTAATCGCAATTCGAAAATCCACTCCGGCAATTCGCACAGGCAAGATAGAATTTGTCACTAACGACCAGCCAAATGTGCTTTCCTTTCTCCGATCGAACGATGATCAACAGGTCATCGTTGTTATCAATTTGGACCAAGCACCGGTAACTGTTCACCTCAAGCCCCCAAGTCGGTCAGGCAGCGATCTGTCCGGATCATATCTGAATCTGCTAGAGGACAAGGCCCGGATCACTATCGGTCAAGACAATGCGGCCCGTATTGAGCTTTCAGGATTTGACATTAAGATCCTGGAACGATCTTGAGCCGACCTACCCAAGCAAGGCAGCCCCCCGTATAGCTTGTTGCAAAACCGTAGTTTAGCGCGTATATTTCCTAAGATCCATTATTTCATGTCGATGCTTAGAGCGATATGTCTGCAAGCCGAAAGAATCGGCAGTCCCGCCCTCAAAAAAGGAAGTGAACGCAAATGGAAATCACCTACGATTTTTTGAAACAGCTCCCAAAAACAGATCTACATGTGCATTTAGACGGCTCAGTGCGGACAGAAACTCTGCTTGAACTTGCCGCCCAGCAGAATGTAAAACTCCCGGCAACTGACAAGAAGAAGCTGGAAAAGGCAGTAATGAGCGGTAAAAACTGTTCGAATCTCGGCGAATACCTTCAAGGCTTTGATATTACCCTGTCGGTTATGCAGGAGCCGGAGGCCCTCTACCGCATCGCCTACGAGCTGGCAGAAGATGCGGCAAAAGAGAACGTCTGGTATATGGAAGTGCGCTACTCCCCCATTCTGCATACTGAAAAAGGTATGAAGCTAACCGAGATTGTCGATTCGGTTCTGAACGGATTGCGAGATGCAGAAAAGAAATATCGCATCAAGACCGGGGTGATCATCTGCGGGATGCGCAGCGTGAATCCGGAGACCTCCCTGACCCTCGCGAAGCTGGCCGTGGCCTTCAAGAACCAGGGAGTTGTGGCCTTCGATCTCGCCGGTCAGGAAGAAAGCTACCCGGCAAAGCACCACAAAGAAGCATTTTACCTGACGCGTAACAACAACATCAACACTACGGCGCACGCCGGTGAGGCCTATGGCGCCGAGAGCATCCACCAGGCCATTCACTACTGTGGTGCACATCGTATTGGCCATGGCACACGATTGATGGAAGACGGCGATTTATTGAACTACGTGAACGACCACCGGATACCACTGGAGATTTGTCTGCTGAGCAACGTGCAAACAGGCGCAGCCAAGGCACTGGAGACACATCCCTTGCGCTTCTACTATGATTATGGCCTGCGGGTTTGTGTTTGCACCGACAACCGCTTGATATCAGATACCACAGTCACCAACGAGTACCTCCTGGCGCATAAACATCTAGGGTTCCAACTGGATGAAATCAAGGAAATGATTTTGGACGGATTCAAAAGCGCCTTTCTTCCCAACCGGCAAAAGTCCAGCATGCTACGTGCCGTAACAGAGGAATTGAAGAAATTTTGAAAAGATTGTGGCGGGCGGCAGAAAAAAACAAGATATGGCAAGCGTAAAAACGACACATCCCCCTGCTTCCCCCTTCGAAGGGGGAAGCAGGGGGATGTGTCTATATTTTAACCGCCAACTGCGACTGTCTTTTGACTAGCCGTTTGCTCCATGGCACTTCTTATACTTCTTGCCGCTTCCACAGGGACAGGGGTCGTTTCTACCCACTTTTGCCTCTACTTTAATCGGCTGCTGTTTGCGGCTGCGCTGCTTACTGGCCTTCTGGATATCGGATTCTTCTGGAGGCGGACCACCGGCAAATCCCATATTAGTGCTATCCTTATGAATCAATACCATCCGGCGCGGTGTGGCACCACGGCGTTCTGATGGTATCTCAACAAATTCGCTTCGCCAGATCTTTTCCAGGGTTTTTTGATTGATGCTGTCAATCAAATCAAGAAACATCTCGTAGGCTTCGCGCTTGTATTCAATCAGCGGATCTTTCTGGCCATAGGCACGCAGACCAATGCCGTCCTTCAGCATATCCATCTGGTGCAAATGCTCTTTCCAGTGCTCATCGATAACGATCAACGTGAGGCGCCGCAGCGCTTCATCAAAGAATTGATCGTCGTTGACCTTCTCACGGCGGAATTCAAGCATTTTCAGGGCATCTTCACGAACCCGGGTTTTAATATCTTCCGGTCCCAGCTCAGTGAGCTCATCGCCATAGGTATTAAAGTCAACCGTCAAGGTGCGTTGAATAATGGCATGCAGGCCTTCAAGATCCCAATTTTCCGGGCCCACCCGTTCGTCAATATGCAGATTAAATTGCACTTCCAGAAATTCGTCCAGTACCTCGTTAAGGTCTTCCATAGTGGTTGTACCCTCAAGCGCTTTACGCCGGCGGGTATAGATCTGCTCACGCTGCTTGTTGTTCACATCATCATATTCCAACAAGTGCTTGCGAATACCAAAGTTCCGTTCTTCTACACGCTTCTGTGCACGCTCAATCGCCTTGGTAACCATGGAATTACTAATCACTTCACCTTCTTCAGCGCCAAGGCGATCCATCACCTTGATCATGCGGTCGGAACCAAAGAGGCGCATCAAGTCGTCTTCCAGCGAAAGGAAGAAGCGACTGGATCCCGGATCACCCTGACGGCCGGAGCGGCCACGTAACTGGCGGTCGATACGTCTAGATTCATGACGTTCAGTACCGATAATCTGCAGACCAAAGGGGACATCATCCGACGCAGAGCCGTTGGCATTTTCGCCACGAACACCGCGGCCGAGTTTAATATCCGTTCCACGTCCGGCCATGTTCGTTGCGATGGTTACCGCACCCGGTTGACCAGCTTTTTCAACAATTTCCGCTTCCTGAAGGTGATATTTTGCATTGAGAACATTGTGGGGAACGCGGCGGCGCTTCAACATCCGCGAGAGCGTTTCCGACGTTTCCACCGAAATTGTCCCAACCAATACCGGGCGTCCAACTTCGTGGAGTCGCTGCACTTCATCGACAACCGCGTTGTATTTTTCACGCATGGTGCGATAGATCTGATCTTCAAAATCCATGCGGGCAATCGGTCGATTGGTAGGAATGACCATGACGTCCAGTTTGTAGATATCCCAGAATTCATTTGCTTCTGTTTCCGCGGTTCCGGTCATCCCGGCCAATTTTTCATACTGGCGGAAATAGTTTTGCAAGGTAATGGATGCGAGGGTCTGTGTTTCTCCTTCAATTTTCACATTTTCTTTGGCTTCCAACGCCTGGTGCAATCCGTCGCTGTAGCGGCGGCCATGCATGGTACGACCGGTAAACTCATCAACAATCAAAACCTTGCCTTCAGCAATCACATAGTCGCGATCCTTCTCGAACAAGGCATAGGCTTTCAGCAGCTGGCTGATGTTGTGTAGTTTTTCATTCTTGCGGGCATACTCGATCTGCAACGTATTCTTTTGCTCGTTCTTCTCCTGCTCACTGAGCGATTCATCGCCTTCAATGCGACTGAACTCATCGGTGATATCCGGCAAAATGAATTCTTCGGGATTATTGGGCGACAGCTCTTCACGGCCTTTATCTGTCAGATCGATAATGTTCTTTTTCTCGTCGATCGAGTAGTAGAGTTCTTCATCGACTTCCTGCATTTTCTTGTCGCGAATGAAGAGACTTTCTATATCGAATACAAGCTTCTTAATCCCCTGCTGTTGATAAAGTTTTTGAAGCCGTTTGTTCTTGGGTGCACCACGCTGGGCAACCAACAGGCGCAAACCACCTTCATCGAGGTCATCTTCCTCAATCAGCTTTTCCGCTTCCGCAATCAAGCCGTTGATATACCGGGTTTGTACTTTCACCAGTCGCTCTACCATTGGCTTCACGTCGCCATAGGTATGAGAGCGGGAATTTTCGACCGGTCCGGAAATGATCAAGGGGGTTCGTGCTTCATCAATCAGCACGCTATCAACTTCATCGATAATCGCATAGTTGTGACCGCGAATCTGAGCGACAAAGTCGATGTGACTGGTCATATTGTCACGGAGGTAATCGAAGCCAAATTCGTTATTGGTGCCATAGGTGATATCACATTCATAAGCGCTGCGGCGTTGGGAGCTATCCATATTATTCAGAATCACACCAACGGTCAGTCCGAGATATTTGAAGACTTCACCCATCCACTCGGCGTCACGCTGGGCCAGGTAATCGTTCACAGTCACCAAATGTGCGCCTTTGCCTTCAAGCGCATTGAGATAAAGCGGCATGGTTGCCACCAGGGTCTTTCCTTCACCGGTGGCCATCTCCGCAATTTTTCCCTGGTGTAAGGCAATGCCGCCAATCAACTGCACATCAAAGGGAACCATATCCCATTCGATTTCCTTGCCGGTGACCATCCATTTCTTGCCAATCAGCCGGCGACAGGTTTCTTTCACAACGGCAAATGCTTCCGGTAAGAGATCATCAAGATCTTCCCCGTCCGTCAGCCGCTGTTTGAATTCATCGGTTTTGCCTTTTAGCTCGTCTTCCGAGAGCGGTTGATATGATTCAAAGTAGGTATTTATTTCTTCAACCATTGGCGTGAGCCGCTTGAGTTCGCGGTCGTTTTTGCTGCCAAATAGTTTCTTGATGACGCCAGTTACCATAGTACGTTCAACCTCAATCCTGGTTTTTTATGCCGGGTGAATATGACCGGCTATTCAACTCAATACACATACAGTCTAACTCGTAAACATAGGGTCAAATTACCAGCAACGCAATGACTTTTGTATTCGTCACCGGTGATATGAATGGGATTCCCCTAATTAACGGTATGATGGCGCAGGGGTTCCAAAAGTTACGTGTAAATTGGGATCTATTGACCAACGAGAAGGCGCATGGCCAGAAAGGCAGGAAGCTCTTTTTGCAGGATTTCCTGGAAGGTCTTTTCTACATCATATTGAATGCGCACGTATTGTAGCTGTTGCAAATCCGTATCAAAAATAACAAAGCTGGCGCGGGGGTCGCCGTCTCGCGGTTGCCCCACGCTGCCGACATTTACGATGTAACGATCATGGTTGAGATCAAGCGTTGTTTGGGGCTCAAAGAAGGCGCCGTTTTGCTCGGAGAAAATCACCGGCATATGAGAGTGCCCGACAAAAATCAGCGGCTGTTCAACAGCGTCAAAATTCTCCTTGGCTTCAACCTCATCGAAAATATAATGCCACTCTTCCGGCAAGAGCGGGGAGCTATGGACAAAGAGATACAAATCGTCGATAATTGTAAATGGCAAGTTTTCGAGATAGGCGAGATTGTATTTGGTCAAGCGGCGCCGCGTCCAAAGAATGCTTTCACGGGCATAGTCGTTAAAATAATAGAGGTCACCGGGGCCGAGGGCAGCGTAGTCGTGATTGCCCATCAGGCAGCGCTCACAGCGTTCTTTCACCAAATCGACGCACTGATTGGGATGCGGGCCGTAGCCGACGACGTCGCCCAAACAAATGACCTTATCGATTTTTTCTTGATGAATGTAGCCGAGAACTGCGTTTAGTGCTTCAAAATTTGAGTGAATATCAGATATTACTGCGAATCTCACTATGGGCTGCCTTTGGAGTGCGTGGTTTTCTTCCGATCCGACGGGATCTTGAGAGTGATGTTCTTTTCAATCTTGTTGCTGGATTTGAGCTCTTTATAAATGGAATCCAGAATACCATTCACAAAACGTCGGCTTTTCAAATTACTGAAGTCTTTACTGATTTCCAACGCCTCGTTGATCGTCACTTCAACCGGAATGTCTCGAAAGAACATCATCTCGCAGAGGGCCATGCGAATCAACACGCGATCCAATACCGCGACACGTTTGTAATCCCAGTTACGCAAGTGCTTAATAATCAAGTTATTAAGCTCCTCCTCGTTCTTGCTGGTATGCGTCACCAATTCCATGGTAAAATCACAGAGTTCTTCTCCCAAACTTTCTGCTACCCGGTATGAAACCGATTCAATATCTTCCCGCAAAAAATCATTTGTAAAGAGTATCTGTAAGCCGATCCTTCGTGCTAAACGACGAGAGAGCATTATAAGCCTCAACTGATAAAATTATCCCTATTTTCAATCAACGATAAAGAAATTTTGGCCCTGACGTCGTGCGCCCGATCATAGAAGCTTAAATGATAATTCCAAAGACCGTTTTCAACAATCCGGTAGTATTGTTCTCAACCGGAGCGGTTATGACCAACTTCCCCGGTAATTCATTCTAACAGCCGGGGATACCTGTACAGCATTGCTGTCAGCGGTGATGAACAGTTGGCCTACCGCCATTCAGAGACGTTTATATCGTGACTATTATGTCATTTCAACGACTACAGCGACCGCTTCCCCACCGCCGATACAGAGTGATGCGAGGCCGCGCTTCTCGCCGGCTCGTTTCAAATTGTGTAGCAATGTCGTCAGGATTCTGGCGCCGCTGGCACCAATTGGATGACCAAGCGCAATAGCCCCGCCGGCTACGTTGACCCGGGAATGGTCGAGCTTCAATTCCCTATTGGCAGCCAATCCAACGACAGCAAATGCTTCATTCACTTCATATATATCGATGTCCTGTGCAGACAGATCAAGCTTCTTCAACACGCGCTGCATGGCGTCCACCGGGGCAGTTGTGAACCATTCCGGCGCCTTGCTGGCCGTGGCATAGCCGCTGATTCTGGCAACCGGCGTAATGCCCATCTTTTTGGCTGTCTCCGCCGCCATAACAACAACAGCGCTGGCTCCGTCATTAATGGAAGACGCATTGGCTGCAGTGACGGTACCGTCCTTATCAAATACCGGACGCAGCTTCGGCATCTTCTCAAAATTGGCCCTTCCCGGTCCCTCATCAGTATCGACAATGGTTTCGCCCTTGCGCGACTTAACTGTCACCGGGACAATCTCATCTTTAAAGTATCCAGCCATTTGAGACTTCAACGCACGCTCAAAGCTGGTCTTGGCATATTCGTCCTGGTCTTCACGGGAAATATTGCATTCACGGGCGCAGAGCTCTGCTGCGTTGCCCATATGGAAGTCGTTATAGACATCCCAAAGACCATCAACGACCATACTATCGCGCAGTTCACCATGCCCCATGCGATACCCAAAACGGGCTTTGTCCAGCAAGTATGGAGCATTGCTCATGCTTTCCATGCCACCGGCAACGATAATATCAGCATCGCCAAGTGCAATTGCCTGACTAGCCAGCATAACGGCTTTCAGGCCGGACCCGCACATCTTGTTGATCGTCAGGCAGCTTACGCTGTTTGGTAAGCCGGCATATATCGCAGCCTGTCGCGCCGGTGCCTGTCCCAATCCGGCGGACAAGACATTTCCCATAATGACCTTATCCACCTGACCGGGATCAACACTGGCCCGATTAAGTGCTTCCTGAATGACGATGCTACCCAATTTAGGGGCTGATACGGAGGACAATGCGCCGCCATAAGAGCCAATCGGTGTTCTAACCGAAGAAACGATTACTACTTCGCGTATATCTGCCACGTTACATCTCCTGCACTGGTTAATTCGCCATTTTACGAGACATCACCATTGCTTTTATGATGCTCATTATATGCTTTAATTATCTCGCGCACGAGGCGATGGCGAACCACATCCCCTTGGCTAAGATAAATAAATTCAATACCTTCGATACCTTCCAATATCTGCTGAACTTCAACCAGGCCGGACGTTGCCTTTTCCGGTAAATCAATTTGTGTAACGTCCCCATTGACGATGGCTTTGGAGTTTACGCCCAGTCGCGTCAGGAACATTTTCATCTGGTTGGCAGTGGCGTTTTGTGCTTCATCAAGAATAACGAAGGCATTGTTCAGGGTTCGTCCGCGCATGAAGGCAAGCGGAATAACCTCAATTATGCCCTGTTCAGTATATTTCTTGATCAGGTCGCGTGGCAGCATTCCCTCCAGTGAATCGTAGAGCGGCCGAAGATACGGATCGATCTTCTCCTTATAGTCACCAGGTAAGAAACCAAGGCTTTCCCCGGCCTCAACTGCCGGGCGCGCCAGGACAATTTTCTTAACCTGCTTTTCCTTTAGCGCAGCAACTGCAAGCGTAACAGCCATGTAGGTTTTACCGGTACCAGCCGGGCCAACAACAATGACCAGATCACCCTTTTTGACCGCATCGACGACCTGTTGCTGGCCAGAAGTTCGCGGTTTCACATAGCCATTGCTGGTAAACAAAACGACTTCGTCAAGTTCACCGGCATCACGTAGTTTTTTGTCTACTTGCGTTTGGTGCGCTACAGAAGAATCGGCCTTAATGATATGAACCAGCGTTTCCACATCTTCCAGGGTGAGTTGCTTATTGCGATTGGCAATAAAAATCAGCTCACTTAGAATGCTTTCAACCTGATCCAATTCTTCATTCTCACCGCGCAGCTTGACCTGATTACCGCGAGCGATCAATTGTATTGAAAAATGTTTCTCTATCAATTTAAGGTGCTGATCTGCCACACCATATAACGTCATGGGGTCGACTTTCTCGACCATAAAGAGGCGTTCTCCGGCCTCTCGGGTTTTCGTCATACAATCCTCTCAAAAAAGCATAATGCTTGAAAAATAAAATGGCTCCTGGCAAAAGCCAAGAGCCATTAAAAAAAAGTAAGCTTTTGATTATGCGCGTTTAAGGCAAGCGCAGAACCATGTGCGGATACAATTTCGTAGCGTCGTCACCAATTACGTCGCGATTTGCCTGATAGAGCTGCTGCCAGCTAAAAGCATTGCCGTTGGCAGAGGCAATCGAACGCAATGTTTCACCGCGTGCAACCAGGTGCTCATTGCGTGCAGTATTTCTCGGAATCGCAAACGTCTGATTCGGATAAATCAGGTCCGGATCTTTGATCTGGTCGCGATTAGCGGTGTAAATACGCATCCAGGCATACGGATCGCTGTATGTTTCAGAGAGACCTGCGATCTTCCAAAGATAGTCACCACGAACTACCGTATAAGACGGCGGAATGGCGCGGCTTGCTTTTTCCTTGGCTTGTTCGATCAATGCCTCAACACGTTGAAGAATTGCATGTCCATCGGGACCGAGGCTACGCTTGTCGGAGCGCAGTGCGGCTAGACGGTTTTCATATTCTTCAAGTTCATCCATCCGGCTGTAAATGTTTTCCGGAGAGAGTGCTACAAAACCATTAAGGTCGCTTTCCAAGGCTTTGGCTTGGTTTACAAAATCATTATAACCTGCTTCGTCTGTGCCAAGCATGCTGTAAATCTTGTTCCAGCAATTTGCAATTTCTGCATCATGTGCTTGCTCTTCTGCACCCAGAGACGCAATCTTTGCTTCTTCTTCTGCAATGGCAGCATTGGCATCTGCCTCACGCTTTTGCCACTTACTTAGCTCAGCAAAATAGACATCCATTTCCATTTCTTCGTAATCATAGCTGTACTGTTGTGCGAAAGCGCCGAGCGATAATCCCATCAGTAGAAGAACTGACAGAGAAAAAATCACACGTCTATTCATTATTGCCTCCTAAGCATTAAAAGATTCGTCACTAAATCTACTGTCCGTCTTCTGACCAATTACTAACGCGATTTTCGGTATCAGCCTTGTCCGACTTAACCTTGTCCAGTTGACTCTTCTTACTGGCAACTTTAGACTCAGCTTCACTCCGTTGCTGACGAACCTCTTCGAGCTTTTGCTCCGCAGACAAAGCAGCAGAACGTGTCTCTTCCATCTTCATTCTCTGTTCTTCGTTGGGGCGGCTCTTACAGCTGCTAAATGCCAGAAGGAGAAAACTACCAATTGCGAGAACGACAAGTGCTTTTCTCACACCTTTCAAGAGTAACATACGATCTGCCTCCTCATAAGATTAATTTTTATGCCCAAATATTACTAAAATTAGAATTTTATGTCAAGCCTTTAATTGCCAAAATATTTTAAATTCATGATTTTATGACAGTTATACCCAATTCTTTGAGCTGCTCATCGGCAGTCAGCGACGGCGATTTTTCCATTAGACCAACTGCGCTGGCAGTCTTGGGAAAGGCAATTACGTCACGTATTGATGCCGCCCTTGCCAAAAGCATAATCATGCGGTCAAAGCCGAAGGCAATACCACCATGTGGCGGTGCGCCGTACTCGAAGGATTCCAGCAAAAAGCCGAACTTCGACTGCGCTTCTTCAGGCGAGATATTCAGAGCGTTAAATACCCGCTGCTGCAGCTCGCGTTCGTGAATACGAATACTGCCACCAGCCAGCTCATTGCCGTTCCAAACCAGGTCATAGGCACGCGCCAGGATGTTCTCCGGCTCGGTTTCCAGCATATCGCGATCCTCGTCACGAGGCGAGGTAAAGGGATGATGCCGGGCCACATAGCGCTGGTCCTCTTCACTGTACTCAAGCATCGGAAAGTCGATGGTCCAGTGCAAATGGTTAACGGAGTCATCGATCAGTTCCAGATCTTCAGCAAGTTTATTGCGCAAATGTCCCAATAAGTTCTTAGCAGCCTCTGCCGATTCATTGGCAATGACCAACACCAGCGCCTCTTCCTTCAAGCCGAGGTTTTCGATCATGTAGGCTTTTTCTGCGTCACCCATAAATTTGCTGATGCCGCCATCAAACTCACCGTCTTTAAATTTAAGGTGTGCAACGCCTTTAGCACCGAGCGAAATCACAAATTGATTGAGATTATCAATTTGCTTGCGACTATAGCCAGAGGCCTCTTGCGCTACCAATGCGCCGATATAGCCCTTTTTGCCATGAACAGAGCGAAACACTTTGAATTCTGTACTACCAAAACCGGCGGTAATATCGGTAAGCTCCAGGCCAAAACGGGTGTCAGGCTTATCACTGCCGAAGCGATCCATACTTTCCTGGTAGGTCATGCGCGGAAAGGGACCGCTTATCTCAGCACCCAGCACTTCCTTAAAAAGCTCAACAATGAAGCCCTCAACGAAGCTCATGACGTCGGTCTCATCGACAAAGGACATTTCGACGTCAATCTGGGTAAATTCCGGCTGACGGTCTTTACGAAGATCTTCATCCCGAAAACACTTTACAATCTGGAAGTAGCGGTCAAAACCGGCCATCATCAGAATTTGCTTATAGGTCTGCGGGGACTGCGGTAAGGCATAGAATTGACCATGATGCAGCCTGGAGGGCACCAGGAAGTCACGTGCACCTTCGGGAGTACTCTTGGTCAAAAAGGGCGTCTCAATTTCAACAAAGTCATGCCGGCTGAAATAGCTACGAGTCAGCTGGGCAACCTGGCTCCGCAGAATAAGTGCATCGCGCAAGGGTTTGCGCCGTAAATCCAGATAACGATATTTCAGTCGCACATCTTCAGACGCGTTGTTAAACTCATTGATCTCGAAGGGCGGTGTCTTGCTGATATTAAACACCTCGAGGTCTTCAGCATGAATTTCCACCTCACCGGTCTCAATATTGCTATTTATTGCCTCGTCTGCACGGGCTCTTACGGAACCGGAAACAGCAATAACGCTCTCAGCACGCAGTTTACGGGCTTTTTCATATAGCGCCTCATCCGTTGGTGAAAAAACCAACTGGATGACACCATAGCGATCACGTAGATCGATAAAAAAGGGGCCGGCATGCTCGCGCCAATTGTTCACCCAACCACTAACAACGACTTTCTCGCCAACATGGGCCTTGCGGAGCTCACCGCATCGATGTGTTCTTTTCAGTTTCATAGGATTTTGCCTCAATAAAAGAGGGCAAAGTTAGGGCTGATCGATGCTTTAATCAAGCTTAAAATACAGTTTTCAGCGCCTAAGAAATCGACTGCCGCCGGCCAGCCGATTTCGATTGGAACTGCAAACGTTTTCGAGGGACGAAAGACAGGAGTGGGGTGGGAGTTGAGAGGTGTTCGGCGTCAGGTATTAGATATCCCCTTCTATGTTCCCCTAAAGGGCATAGAAGGGGGATGATCGTCAGCGTTTTTCACGAATCAACGGCTACGCTAATTGCCGTTTGTCTATTTGCAGATTTCATCATTCAACAACACGCACCAGTTCGCCCAAGGCGAACATCTGCCTGAGCTATGTAACGGCGCCACCGTTCAGGAAAACGTCTTGACGCTTCACGTTTAAACCAATTAACGATTCTACCAACCTTTTGCCGGTTTGCCCTATTTGCAGTTTTGCTCATTTGCAGATTGCCCGCTTCAAAAAACAAAAGGAATCCTGATCACCACGCTCCCCTGCTCAACCTTTGCAAAGCGCCAGCGACGCACGGATCGAATCATGCACTGTTCCATCCGGGGATTGTTCAAAGACGAAGTAATGATCCTGAGATCCTCAATGTCACCATTCGCCGCTATTTTTATTTGCACGTCAATGCGGCCACGAAGATTGGGATGCATGCGCAGCGCGCGTTCAAAGCAGTATTCGATCGCCGTTCGCTGCCGCTTGATTGTCGCGGCAATGCGTTTTGGATCGCGCCGGCCACTCCCGGCAGTAATTTTCATATCGTCAACGGCCATACGCAATTCTCCTCGCCTTCCGACGGAGAAGCTGCTATTCGCCCCGCTATTGCCGGTTGTGACGACAATGCCATCATCATGGCTTCGCCGTCCATTTGAGATGGGGTTACGTGCATTTCTGCTTTTTGGAGCCACAGTTGGACCACTGGCGGCAGCCCTGATGCTTGCTACATCCAGTCCAGTGGTGCCTTGCGAGAGCTGTTGATAAAAATCGTCATAAGGTGAAGAGCCATCCTCACTCAGTGCCGTGGCTACGGCCAGAATGCCATCTTCGCCCACTTCACTGGCGAGGTCTTCTAATCTCGATGGCTTGGCCCCCCTATCCGACGTTGCAGCTTCCCGGGTTGGAAGTTCCTCCCGACCCGGTTGCATTTTCCTGGCAGCTTCCTGCCGTTCAATCTGGGCCAGGGCCTGTTCTCGCGTTGGCAGCTTGTCCACAAATCCAATGACAGGCATCTTATCACTGAACCTGAAGCCATCGGAGCTGACCGCCCCCTGGGATAATACCGGCTCAATTTCGCTGTAATCACTCCCCCATTGCTTCATGGAAAGCAAGCTGGCACTGCCAAACATTAATAGAAGTGTCAGCAAAAAGATGCTGCTGATCCGGTGATCAATCATGTCCTGTATTTGTTTTTCCAATTCCTTTGGAAAGCGATGGTTTTCAACACCTCGAACTTCTCTGCGAATTTGCCTGATATCTTCAATCATTTCATGCCCCTTACAAGCAGTTTCCATGTATAGCCGATGGTACACCGGTCCGTAATTGCTTATTGCCGAAGGGGAGCACTGTTGGTAGACCTTGCCGAAAAGATGGGAATCAACACAATGAATCGTGGAATGTGAAAACTGGAGAGAAGCGCCAACATACCAAAAGGCACCGGCTGAAAGCGCTAGAAAACGAAAAGCCCCGGCAACCCGGGGCTTTTCGTAACCAAAAAGAAAGGAGAAAGATCTATTAGAAAATGAAAGGTACTCGAATCTTAACGTTGCCCTTATCAACTTTTCCAAAACGCCATTTCTTGACAGCACGAACAATACATTGTTCGAGTTTCGGATCGCCAAGTGATGATTCAACCACCCGCACCTGATTAACCTGGCCGTTGGAGATAATGGAAATTTCCAGATCAATACGGCCGCGCAGGTTCGGATTCAGGCGAGCGCTGCGTTTATAGCAATACTCAACCGATGCGCTTTGCTTATTAATTGAAGCGGTAATTGCTTCCGGATCACGAGATCCGCGGCCACTGGTTAGCTTGACGTTCTCGGACGCCAGTTTAACACTGCCGCGGCGATTAAAGGAACCGCCACTGGATACGCTCTCACCGGTAATCATATCATCAATACCGGTACCACCACCGTCTGCACGGAAGCCGCTGCCCTTGGCACCACGGGTTCTTTCGCCCGGGGAACCGGCGGTACGAATACCTGCTGTTCCGTCAACCACACTACCGATGTCGCCAACCCCACCGGCGCCGCCGGCCAGATCTTGCAGAACGTCATTATATGCAACGTTCCCTGCACCAGATCCACCTGCGGAGGTTGCAATTGCCAGAATACCCTGGTTTGCCACTTCCTGTTGCATTTGACGTGAACGCCGTTCCAGCTCGTCACGGGATGCTCTGCGGCGCTGATTTGCCTGAGCAGCCGACTCCTGAACCCGCTCTTTGCCTTTTTCGCTCACTTCCTGTGGTTCTTCTTCCGGCTCTTCTTCCTCGGCAAGGCTGCCGATACCGGAATCATCTTCCTCAGGGGTTTCCGGAGGAACAAACTCGACGTCATAGATTTTTTCAATCACACGCTTTTTCATCGCGTTAATCTGATCATCACTCAGACGCCAGTCTTGCAAGGCTACAATCGCCGCGCCACCGTAAAACAGGAGAAAGGTGATCAAGAAGATCAAATAATAGCGCTTGTCAAAGGTTTCCCAGAGATTCTTCTCGAATTCTTTTGGGAAGCCGACCAAGCGAAAGCCAGGACCACCTGCTCCGGGGCTTTTTGCATCCATGATTTTTCCTCTGTGACTCAAATAAATATATTAAAAATTACTGTTTATCGTTCCCGGATCGTCACAAGCCTCAGCTTGTTGTATTCCGACGATCCACACGTGTATATCACCTTGTATAACAGGTGAAACGGCACGCTTTCGTCCGCCACCACCAACACCTCATTGGTAAATGGAATGGCATATTGAATGTGATTTTGCTTCGCCTCAGCTGCGCGCCTGGACAGTTCCTGGAATAGCGGGCTGATAATTGCATCATCACGATTCACCTGGTCGATTGCCATAACACGCTCGTCAGATACCAGGATGTTTTCCTGTGTTAATGATACGGTTAATTCCTTGTGCGGTTGCTGCGTGCTTAAGGAATAGGGCAATTTCAGGTCTTTCGACTGCGAAATGATCGCACCGGAGGTTGAGTAGGTCTTCAACAGGAACAGCAGAATAATTGTCATCGCGTCCATCATCGATGTCAGATTCAGCTCTTCCGAGGTCGAAGTCCGGTGTTTCTTTGCTCTTGAAGGGGCGAAAGCCATTCTAAATTTCCTTTTTATGACCCAAGTGCGGGTCGACTAAATAATTTGTCCGATATTTACCTGCGGGAACAATTCAAACTGATCCCCCCGCTCGTTTTCATACATCGTTACGAAGTCAATCGTTTTGATGATATGCCGGTATTCGATATTCGCACCGGCGGAAATAATAATGCTGTTCTCGTCCACGAATTCCTGACCTTCGATTTTGGTCTTGAATTCTTTTAACTGCTCCTGCAGGGCTACATAATCGTAGTTACCGGTTTCATCGAGCGGCACAGACGGTTCGTTTGTATCTGCATCGGTTTCGCCGGTCAGGTATCCTGATTTGTTTCCGATGTAAAATCCTTCACGGGCAACAATCACGGTTAACTGCAAACGCTTGGCTTCTTCCTGGGGCTTTTCCTGGGCACCGCCACTATTTGCGGTAGAAGCCGGCGGCAGGTTCAATTCCCGAATGGACAGCTTAACAAACTCAGCGCTATACAAAAGTATCGGGATCAATACAACCATCAGGTTCATCACCGGACGAATATCCAGGGGAATTTCCTTGACCCTGTTGGTAGAGCGCATTGACGGTTTAAATGCCATAACTTAAGTCCTCTTGCCAAAAATCCTTAGCGATTACCGGTGATTAAGTTGATCAGTTTTACCAGGTGCTCGTCCATATCGTCGATAATCTGGGCAGTTTTATTCTGGATGATGTTGTAAGCAACAATCGTCGGAATAGCGACTGCCAAACCAAAAATCGTGGTGTTCATCGCCGTCGAGATACCTTGCGCCAGCAGACGCGTTTTCTGATCTTCCGGGATCTCAGCGTTACCTACCGCCGAGAACGCAACGATCAGACCATAGATCGTTCCCATCAATCCGGTCAGGGTGGCAATATTGGCTAACATGGACAGATAATTTGTGCGTCTTTGCAGCTTCGGAATCACTTCCAGCGTGCCTTCATCTACAGCATTCTGGATAGAGCGAAAATCAAGGCTTTCACTTTCAGCAACGCGCTTCAGACCAGCCAAAACAACATAAGGCAGTGCTTTCTGCTTGCCGGATTCGCACAATTCAATAGCACGTTTGATATTACCGGAGGTAACATACTTGCGGATTTCCATCATGAATTTATCGCTGTTCACGTTGGACTTCACAATAACATAGTAAATACGCTCAGCTGCGATGCTAATCGCAATCACAAGAAAGAAGAGGATTAACCACATGAAGGCAAATCCTTCGGAGGATGGATTGAAAGCGCCAAGAAATTCACTCCAAAATGCATTTCCCATAAATTTTTTCTCCTGAATATGTCTTTAAGTTTTAAAGCCGTTGTTATCTTCGGTTAGAACCTTTTTTTGTTTAAAAGTTCTTCCATATTCCTGATTGGTTTGATCTTGCCACTGGTAATCGGTTTGAACTCTATTTCTTCACTCTTACCGGACAATTCAGATTTGAAACTTTTCTCAACTTTTACTTCATCAAATTCCGACACTTTGCGTTTGTCAAGAATTTGCACCTGAGGAAGTTCCGCTCTGGTGTCGAGAATCTGCGCTTCGATCTGAATCACCTGATCCTCGTTCACAACCCTTTCTTGCTCCTGTTCCTGTGCAAACAGGCTAATTGAACTGCCAATCAGAAATACCAGGCAAAGCCACAAAAACCGTTCGCTCGCCATATTGTAATTCCTTTCTCTACTCAAGAATACGGTTCTTATTCAAAATCACTGCTCTCTGCAGGTCTTCAACCCGAATATCACGCGGTTGAATCTGCTCTTTAATTCTATTGATCGTTTCTGTAATCTCACCCGGGAGCAGACGGAGCGACATGTAGAATTTCAGTCCATAGCGCGGTACGCCGTCCGGGTCGGTGACCGAAATAGCAATTGTATTCTCACCGTCTTTGATAAATTCCGAGAACGTGGCAAAGTCAAGACGTTCGATGCGGTCAAAGCCTTCTGAATCGATGCCCAGGATATAAATATCATTCATGTAGAAACGATATCCCTGGTCGGCGGCCACGGCCAGCCATCCTTCAATTGGAGCAGATGAGAGTGTAAACGATCTTCTAAAATAAGCAACAACGCTGTCCGGTTCAACCTCTATCTCAGCCATTCCGAGCGAGTCTACACCAGCCGTCAGGCTGCTATCAACAGCAAGCGAGTCTACAAGGGAGCGATCTTCCATATCCAAAGGACTGCCAAGACTGCCGGTGCCAGCGCTTCCGGAGCGGTAAACCGCATACCAAATCGACCGTGGATCAACAGCCATCGTGTCGAATCCGGCAACTGTGACATCCAGCGGTATTGCCTTGCGTACTGCCGGCTGCCAATCTGTTGTTTCCACAAAGTCGGTCATATTCCAGCTGGGCGTGTAAACTGATGTCGCGGACCAGGTGGTATCTGACTGAATGACGACTTCTTCTCTCGGTAAATCCTCGACGTAGGTAACCGGGTCCAGTTCTACCAATTCTACCAGAATCAATTGAGTCCAGATATTATCGATATTAAATTCTTTGCCGATACCGTAGGCAAATTCATAGAGCCCTTGTGCCTGAGAGGTTAATTCAAAATTCTGATCATCATAAAAGGTGCTGCCTAACTGATAGTTCTCATTCAGCGTTGAGTCGAACACGGTAATCATTGCTTCGCTCTTGGCGGCGGGCACCTCTGCCAGCGTGTTCATCAGCTGGCCGACTTCATATCCAAAGTTGAACATCTTTTGTTCGGTTGTGGTTTTTGCGTCGTTGGAAATATTGTTATCACCTGCCAGCTGCAGCGTAGAACGATACTGGCTAATAGAGATCTTCGCATACTGATTCATCAGGAAGATTAGCTGCATAATATAGCTGTCGTGATAATCGTAGTAGTCAAATCCATCCGGCGTTACCGCACCTTCGCCCTGAGTAATCAAGTCTTCCAGGGTTTCTACAGCACTCAGGTAAAGATCACCGGTTTCGTACGTCAGCTTTTCATATTCATTTGCCAGGGTATTCCGCGCCAGGAGGATTTTGCGTTTCGACTCCTCAACGTAGCGGTTTTCCAGGCCAAGCTCGTCAGACACCTGGATATTCTTCAGATGCGCTTCAATGGTTGTATTCACCTGCGGCGCAACCAGCTTACGCAATACCTGATCCTTAAAAACAGAGGCCTTCAAGCCCTGATTCGGGTTGTCAACACGCAGGTATTTGGTAATAAACTGTGAAGAGCGATCGGCCACATTATATTGAATGAGTGAAATCTTTTCTTTCGCCCGGCTATACCACTTGCGTGCTACTTCTGCACTGCTATCTGCCTCAACCTCTTTCTGAACAACGACACCGCTATCTGCCTCAACTTCAATCGGCAAGGTGTCTTCAGCAGTGCCGTCCATATTGACTTCCAGCTTGTCCGCCAGCTTCGGCAGATTCAGCATAACGTTCTTGTATTCATCCACAGCGCGATCATATGCCGGCACCGACGCTTTAAAGACCTGATCTTCCTGAACCAGTTTCTGCTCCGCCGATAATTCCGGCGATAATCGCTGGTTGCTGATCGCATCGGCAAAACCTTCGTAAGCCTCGGCGATTTTGAACATTGCCTCAAAGCTGCGCACGGAACCATAGCCAATCACGTTGGTAAATGCATCTTCAACCTCAGCAAGTTTCCCCTGCTTGCGCTCCAACTGCTGACGTAGCGCACTTTGCGGGTAACTCAACTGAATATCGTTGTATTCGCGATAGAGAATTGCACCAAGCTTGTAGTTCGCTTCCGCAGCAAAATAGAGGTTCGGGTCGCGACCGGCACGGGCAAATTCATTGCTGCGCGCCACGGCCTTGTTAAACTCAGACTTCGCCGAATCCAAACGAACCCGTTCGAAGTAATAAACACCACGATTGTAGAACGCTTCCACAGTCAGCGGATCATTGGGATACAGGGTCGCAAACTGGCGATAGATATTGTTCGCGCTTGCCAGATCATCCAGCTTCAGGTAATACTTGGCATTTTCGAAGAGAAGTTCTTTGGATTCCGGATTGTTCGGATAGTTTTCGATATAAATATTGTTCGCGCGAATCGCCTCGCTCCAGGCTTCAGCTTTGGCATAAAACAAGCTGGAGTTATACAGCGCATTCTCCGCCTCTTCGGAACCACGGAAACGCTCGAATATCCGCTCGTTGGTTTTCGCTACGCTCAGGTAGTCTTCCAATTCTTTATAGTCAGCAGCGATGTTGTTCAGGGCGTCGAGCACGTACTTCGATTCCGGATATCCTTCAACCAGGATTTCATAGGTCTCAATTGCTCTCAGCCACTCGTCAGCCTGCTCGAAATTACGGGCAGATCGGAACAGTGAGAGATCGACAAACTCAACATATTCCGAAGCTTCTTCATATACCCGGCGATATTCGCGGGCCGCATCAGCGAAGCTGCCTTCCTGTTCCAGACGTTCACCATTCTTGAATATCGATTCACCGATACGGCTTTTGGCGATTTCGATCTGATCGGAAGGAATTTCCGGCGATTCAAGAATCTTCTTGGCCACAATCTCGGCATCCCGATACTGGCCCAAAAAGAAATAGCTGTTCATCAATGAAACGAGGCCAATGCTCTTTTGCTGGGACTTCGGAAACTTGGTAACCATCGTCTTATAATACTTACGGGCCAGGTCATACTGACGGTGATTGTAGTAAAGTGCACCGGCAGCGGCCAAAACGGACGGCGTTTCCGCTGAATTCGGGAAGAGCTTGATAAAGTTGTCGTAGGCTTCCGCCAGCATTTTCTCTTCCGGCGCCAGTTCGGCTACCTGAAGCTGCGGTGCCGAAGATTCGATCGACAGTTGCGTCGGATCATCCAGGGTGCGGGCGATCTTAACGAGGGTATCTGCCGCGTTGATGGCATTCACTGCCGCATCCAGCTGACGTGAGGTCTCGAGATAGTCATTGCTTACCTGGATATACTCAACAAATGCTTCTTCGAAACGGGAAAGCTTGGTATCCAGCACAAATGCATACGCCCAGTTGATCTCGTAGGCATTTTCATCGGTTGGATAGTTCTCTAGATAGCGTTCACAAAGGTCGGTAAATTGTTCGTATACCGGACGGCTGGAAGTAAAGCTACTGTCGCTCTCCAGCTGATTGGCAATGGTATAGACATAAGTAATATTAGTGCGAAATGCCTCTTCCGTAATCTTATAGGCATTGTCCATCGCCGTTAAGCGATCTGCGCCCTGGCGCTGCTCCAACTGAGCATACCATTCAGATTTCGGATTGTAATTTTCGAAAAGGCGATTGCGCTCGTCATATGCCCGCTCATACTGTTCGTCAGCGATATATGCGTCGGCCACTTTCTTTTTGATGCTCGGGGCATATGGGTATTCCGGATACATCTCCAGCAATTCGTAATAAGAATTAATCGCATCTTGCCACTTGGTGATTTTGGCATAGCGATCACCCATATTTTCCATGATGCTGATGCCGTACTCCGGCTTATCCAGTTTCTCCAGGAACGCCTTGGCCATCGGAACACCGCTTTTGCGATAACCGGGGTCGATAAATGAGGCAGCGATAAACTGCAAGGCTTCGGGCTTCACGTCCGCGCGGATAATTTCCCCGGTTGGGTCCAGTTCGGAGAGCTTTTCAATATCCCGCACAACTGCCAGAAAGTAGAGTATTGCGTCCGTATAATGGTCCGGATTTTCACCGGCCAAACGGTAGTAGCTCCAGCCTAATTTGTAAAGGGCTTCATCGTAGCGAGGCGAGTCCTTGTATTGAAGCACGTTTTTATACAACTGAATCGACTTGTTCAGTTTCAGGATGGTCTGCGGAAGGCTATCACCCGGTTCCGGGTAGAAATAGCTTTCAGCCAGCTTCATGTAAGCTTCCGGTGCATAGGTGCTTTCCGGGAACTCATCGATAATGGATTGAAACAGCTGGCGAGCTGCCTGCTCTTCCTGCATTTCATCCAGCAAGTATGCCTTGTTATAGTAGGCATCATCGATCAGGTCGGACTCGGGGAAATTACGAATAATAAGGTCATATATCGCAATGGCTTTGCCGTAATCACGCTGCGGCTGATCCGGTTCCACCGGTTCTGCCTTCAAATCGCCACGTTCATAGGCCTGCATTTGCTTTTCGTAGGCAACATACTGCTCTTCGTAGCTGTCAAAGCGGCTTTCAAAAGCAATATCTTCTTCTTCGATATAGTATTCTGCAACTCTCACCAGAATCTTGTCCTGATTCGAGTTTTCCTCCTTGGTCTTGCCAAGGAAATCTTTGGTTACTTCTACACCGCGTTCGCGGATTCTTTCCTGCGAGTTCAACAGTCTTCCGCGTTCGCGTGAGAGAATCTGCCGGATCTTGACCAGGTCTTCAACGGAAAATACGCTGAGGCTGGAATCACTAAAAAGACCCTCCTGGGCTGCAACTTCCTGCGTCTGCATCCCCAGAGACACCGCTAAAACGATTAGACACAAACTGATTTTACTAAGGATCGTTTTCATTTCAGTATGGCTTTTATCTTTTGTTATTCTTCTTCTGACTCAGATTCTCTTGTATCAAAATAGCTTTCGCGGAATGCTCGTTCACGCTCGGCCCGCAATCTGGCCCGCTCTTCCATCCGGGCTTTCATGGTCATGAATCTAACCTCAGACTCAATCTTTCTGATCTTGCTTTCAATAACTTCTTTGCGGTGATTCAGCTGCACGTTGACCCGATCCAATACATTGGCAACCTGAACAAGGTTCTTTTGGGTCTTCTGCTTCTGATCAAAGTATACATTTATAATGCCAAAAGCCCCCAAATCTCCCCACCTGCTAAATTCAGGGTAAGGATCTTCGTTGGTTTGAACGGCATATGTAGCGACCAGTAATTGATCATATTCTTTTCGTAGATCCTCTAAAGCTATTTTCTTCTGCTCAAGCCGAGACACCAGGCGGAAGTTTTGAGATTCCAAAGCCTGCTTCTTGCTGGTCTCAGCTGCCAACATCAAATCGTCGATCAACGCAATCTCACTCTTAACCAATTCGCGTTTCTCTTTGATTGCCTGATGACGGGATGTTTCTTCGACGACATATTTACTTATCGGATAATCATCAAAATAATTGACATATCCGCTACTTTGTTCCACAACTTCTTCCGGAAATGCCTCAAGAACAGCCCCAAGACGGAACTGCAGGCTATCGATTCGCTGTACAGTTTCGTAGCGTCCGGTTTCTTCGGCACGCAGGCGCAGACGATTCAATTCACGCAGTTGCCCCAGCACATGCTCGACTTCACGATACATGGCGGCACCGGAGCTACTGCTTTCAGCAAGGTCCATTTCAGATATTTGGGAGTAAAGCTCGCCCATTAACTGCGTTGCCTTGCCATACGCAACAGTATTCTTGGTGCGCAACGACTTATCTCGCATCGCCTTGGCATCAAGATACAGGCGCTCGAGATGTTCTCTTTCATCCAGAAAATTTTGAACAGACGTGCGTTGAACCTTGGCCTGGTATACATCCTGGTATAGCCCGATGGCCTGAATCGGTTCGTTCTCAAGTTGTTTAATAAAGGCTAATAGCCCTGTGGCTTCCATCACATAAGGTGAAGCGTAATATTCATCAAGCAGACGCCGCGCATAGAAGCGGGCCTGGGTAAAATCGACCAGTGCATCGGCCTCCTTGGAGCGCTCATTTTCGAAGTGCGCCCAGGCCATTGCATTCAACACCTTATCAAAGCGTGAGAAGGCACTGCTGATACGGCCGAGATAGCCGATGGTCGCTGTGTAATTATTACGCTCATACTCCAAAATGCCCATCTTATAAAGGGCGCGGGCGTGGAGATACGGAGGCGTTAGT
Organism: Calditrichia bacterium; assembly: GCA_028284445.1. GTDB lineage: Bacteria > Calditrichota > Calditrichia > RBG-13-44-9 > J075 > JANQRS01. The sequence goes on along the minus strand of JANQRS010000047.1, from coordinate 121,050 downwards.
TTGTTATCGATCAATCCGATGTAGACGCCTATTGCATCATCGTAAAGCTGGTTGGCTGCGTAAGCATTGCCGACAAAGTACTGCGCCAGATAGTAATAGGGATGATCTTCGGGGATATTCAGCAATATTTGCACAATTTTATCGTAATTGCCAAGCTGGTAATGGGACATCGATACCAGAAACTGAATATCGTAATAGTCTTCACTATTGGGATCAGCAATCCGCTCAAACAGCTCTGCGTAATAAATTGCATTAAGATAGTCACGCAAGTTATAACTGATTTGCACCAATCGGCTATAGGCATTCGCCAGGAAGGTGGAATTCGGATAGTCGTTTACCAACAGCTCATAATCATCGCGGGCATGGACCAGGCGATCGAGAGCAAAATTCGATTCAGCCATATAGAACTGCACATCGTCCATGTTGCGAACGCCCCATTCCGGATAGGACTTGCTCAAGTCTGACAGGAGACGCTCAGCGAGATCGTATTCAGCGCGGTTGAAATGAATGTACGCGCGTTCCAGCTGCTTACGGAACATTCGCTGAACCGCCGCCGTGCCGCCGCTATTCAGCAGGTTGCGACGCGCCAGGTAGACATCCGTCAAGCGGAGTTCATACTTGGCTTGATCGGTCCTGCGCCATTCCACAAACAAATCGTAAATGGAGGGCGGCAATCCGCTACCGCTGCTTCCACCGGATTCCACTTCCCCAAAGGCGCTCAGCAGTTGGGCCTTCGATTCGCCAATCTTCTGGGTCAGGCCACCGGGGCCCTGCACATTATCCAACTTGATCATCTCTTCAGATACGTAGAGCATCTGCAGAGCATCCTGGAAGACCTTCTTCTTACGGAAGTCAACATCACGATTCTCGAGCGTCAGGCGAACACGCCCCTCAAGGTCATTGACAAAATCATCCAGTTCCCGAATACCAGCCGTGCGAAGGCGCCGTTTCAACTGGCGCATTTCACCGAGCATATTATGCAGTTCGGAAAAGTATTTTTCCCGCGCTGCATCCGGGTTCTCAAGCCGTCCTGACACCTCGGCATTAATGAGGTACATCAGGCTAATGAGATATCGTTCCTGGGGAATTTGCCGGAATCCGTAATCTGTATATAGTCCGGCGACGTATTCGGTTAGCGTCGCCTGGAAATCCAGCGGGTCGGAATAAATGGTTTGATTGGTCGAGCCGACAGAATCTGATGGTGGGTTGGTTTGTGCGTTTAAGGACAACGACAAGAGACTAATTAAAATAGCGACAAAGAATACACGTCTCATAATGGGTTTTCCACCATGATTAAGGACTGATAATGATTTATTTAAAACATTAAGACGAGGATGCTCTGCCTGCTACCTTCAGACGGTTAGCCGCTCTAGACAGAGCGGCTTCCGCACGTATCATATCGGTATCAGGACTTCGAGTCTCCAGACGCTTCTTAGCCCTCTCCTGTGCCTCCGTAGCCCGGTCGGTGTTGATTTCCTCTGCCGGTTCCGCAGCTTCGAGTAGTAATAGTACCCGATTGTCGAGAACCTCAAGGAATCCACCGCTGACTGCGTAGTACTGGGTCTTATCCTGCATCTGAATTTTGACCTCACCTGCACTCAACTCGCTGATCAATGCTGTGTGTCCAGCAAGCACTTGAAAATTACCCATCACACCCGGCGCAGTACAGCTGATAACATCTTCAATACTGTATTTGCGAGCAGGCGTTGCTATCTCCACGTTCATAGTAGTATATGCCATATTTGATAAAGGGTATAATCGTGAGTCACGATTTCAACTTTAATTATATTTTGCTTAACGAATAAAAATGTGATTCATCTCATGAAGTTGCATTCTTAAGCCATTTTTTTAGCTTTCTCCAGCACATCGTCGATACTGCCAACCATGTAGAATGCCTGCTCCGGTAAATCATCATACTCACCCTCGATAAGCCCTTTAAAACTGCGGATTGTGTCCGCAAGCGGTACGTAGATTCCCGGGGTTCCGGTGAACTGCTCAGCCACAAAGAAGGGCTGTGAAAGGAAGTTCTGAATCTTACGGGCACGCTGCACCACAAGCTTGTCTTCATCAGACAATTCGTCCATACCGAGAATTGCAATAATATCCTGTAAATCCTTATATTTTTGCAGTGTTTCCTGAACTGACTTGGCTACGTTATAGTGCTCATCGCCAACAATATTCGGATCAAGAATACGGGATGTAGAATCAAGCGGATCCACAGCCGGATAAATTCCGAGCTCTGAGATCTGGCGGGACAATACCGTTGTCGCATCAAGGTGCGCAAACGCGGTTGCCGGTGCCGGATCTGTCAAGTCATCCGCCGGTACGTAAATCGCCTGTACCGAAGTGATCGATCCCTTGGTTGTAGAGGTAATACGTTCCTGCAACTGCCCCATTTCCGTAGCCAGCGTCGGCTGATACCCTACTGCTGAAGGCATACGTCCCAGCAACGCCGATACTTCCGAACCGGCCTGGGTGAAACGGAAAATATTGTCAACAAACAGCAAGACGTCTTTACCTTGCTCATCACGGAAGTATTCTGCCATGGTCAGGGCGCTCAAACCCACGCGCTGACGGGCGCCCGGAGGCTCGTTCATCTGCCCGAAAACCAGGGCGGTTTTTTCCAATACCCCGCTTTCGCGCATTTCTTCATAAAGGTCATTTCCTTCACGAGTCCGCTCACCTACACCGGCAAATACTGAAAAGCCGCCGTGTTCTGTTGCGATATTGCGAATCAGTTCCTGGATTAGTACGGTTTTACCAACACCGGCACCACCAAACAGTCCGGTTTTTCCACCTTTGGAATACGGCTCCAGCAGGTCGATCACCTTAATACCGGTTTCGAGAATTTCGGTCTCGGTACTGAGGGTTTCGAATGCCGGTGCTTCACGGTGAATCGGCCACTTAGCGCTGGCCTTGATCGGCTCACCATGATCGATCGCATCACCGGTAACGTTGATCAGGCGGCCGAGCACCTCTTCACCTACCGGAACGGTCATCGCTTCACCGGTGTCCTTTGCGTCGATTCCCCTGGCCAGACCATCAGTACTGTCCATGGCAACGCAGCGAACGGTATTTTCACCCAGATGCTGCTGAACTTCCATCACCAGCGGGGCTTCATCCTTACGTTCTATCGTGACCGCATTGTAAATAGCAGGTAATTTCCCGTCGGGAAATTCGACATCCACAACCGGACCGATAACCTGTGTAATCACTCCTGTGCTCATTGCTCACGATTCCTTTTCTTTGAATTTTTTTGCGTACAAAATGAGAAAATATGCATTTTTTGAGCGGTTTGCCATCAATTAGCCATTTTTCAGGGCTTCCGCACCACCAACGATCTCCAGGATTTCTGTGGTAATCGCTGCCTGACGTGCCTTATTGAACTGCAATGTCAGATCCCGGATCAGTTCGGTAGCATTTTCAGTGGCATTTTCCATGGCCAGCATTCGTGCCGCCTGCTCGGACGCATTTGATTCCAGCAGGGCACGCCAGACCTGGGTGCCAAGATATTTCGGAAGCAGCGCCTGCAGCAAACGCTCCAGGGACGGCTCATACAGGTAATCCACGTGCCGCTTGCCTTCTTCTTCATCCGCCGGCAAGCTGATTGGCAACAACTGCTCGATCACCACTTCTTGTTGAGCCACAGACTTAAACTCGTTGAAGACCAGCTTCACCGAATCGGTCCGCCCTTCTACAAACTCATTTGTCAGGAACCGGGTAATATCATTGGCATGCGAGTAGTCAAGATTATTGAAGATATTCAGATAGTGTTCACGAATAGTAAAATCGCGTTTCTTGAAAAAATCGTGCCCCTTTTTACCAACACAAACGATGGAAACCTCAGCTTCCGACTCTTTGTGCGCTGCTGTTGCAGCCTTAATCAAATTGGTATTGAAGGCGCCACAGAGACCGCGATCGGCACTGACTACAACCAACAACTCCCGCTCCACCGGACGCACTTCCAGCAAAGGAGAGTTATACCCCTCAACCTGGCCAACCAGATTAAGGATCAGTTCCTTGATTTTAGATGAATAAGGCCGTGCCGAGAACATATTCTCCTGGGCACGGCGCATTTTGGCAGCAGCAACCATTTTCATGGCCCGGGTAATCTTCTGGGTATTTTTTACCCCCCGGATTCGCTGACGGATTTCTCTTAAAGTCGCCATAACCGTTATCCTTCCGGTTTGAAGATTTTGAGAAACTCATCGAGTACTTCTTCCATTTTCTTCTGCAAATCATCAGAGATCTTCTGCTTTTCAACGATCTCAGTCAGAATTTCCGGATACTTGCTTTCCAGGAAGTCGGAATATTCTTGCTCGAAGCGCTTCACATTTTCAACCCCAAAACCATCCAGATAGCCTTTGGTTCCGGCGAAAATAACGGCAACCTGCTTTTCTACCGACAGTGGCACATATTGTCCCTGCTTCAGTAGTTCAACCAGACGCTCACCACGTGTCAGCTGTGCCTGTGTTGCTTTGTCAAGATCAGAACCGAACTTGGCAAAAGCTTCCAGGGCGCGATACTGAGCGAGCTCCAGACGCAAGGTACCGGCAACCTGCTTCATCGCCTTGATCTGCGCAGATCCACCTACACGACTCACCGAGATGCCGACGTTTACCGCAGGACGAACACCAGCATAAAACAGGTTCGGCTCCAGATAAATCTGGCCATCGGTAATTGAAATCACGTTAGTGGGAATATAGGCAGATACGTCACCAGCCTGGGTTTCAATGATCGGCAGAGCGGTCAGTGAACCATTGCCACGGTCCTTACTAAGCTTTGCAGCACGTTCCAACAGCCGGCTATGCAGATAAAATACGTCACCGGGATATGCTTCACGGCCGGGCGGGCGGCGGAGCAACAGCGACATCTGACGATATGCAAATGCGTGCTTGGACAAATCATCATACACAACCAAAGCATGCATGCCATTGTCACGGAAGTATTCGCCCATTGCAGCACCGGTATAGGGTGCGATAAACTGCAATGCAGCAGACACAGACGCCGGCGCGTTTACAACAATGGTATATTCCATTGCACCGGTATCCTGCAAGGTTTTTACAACCTTGGCAACTGTAGAAGCTTTCTGTCCAACTGCGACGTAAATACAGTAAACAGGCTTGTCAGTTTTGTGAGTGCTCGCCTGATTAATAATGGTATCAATCGCAACCGCGGTTTTACCGGTCTGACGGTCACCAATGATCAGCTCGCGCTGTCCGCGGCCAATCGGAATCATCGAGTCGATAGCTTTCAATCCGGTCTGCAGTGGTTCATCTACGGATTGACGATAGATGACGCCGGGCGCCTTGCTTTCGATGGGCAGAAACTCACTGGTGTTGACCGGGCCGCGTCCATCCATCGGCTCGCCAATCGGGTTTACCACCCGCCCCAGCAACTCTTTACCAACCGGTACCTGGCCGATCGTATTGGTGCGCTTAACGGTTTCACCTTCCTTGATCGACTTGTCATCACCAAGGATTACCGCACCAACGCTGTCTTCTTCCAGGTTCAGCACCATTCCCGTAACGCCGGAGTCAAATGTGACCAGCTCCCCGGCCAACACTTTTTCCAGGCCGTGAATACGGGCAATACCGTCACCCACCTGCAGGACCGTCCCGACTTCATAAGAATCCGCATCCTTATCAAAATTCTCTAACTGCTTTTTGATAATGGCAGATATTTCTTCGGGTTTTACATCAACGGCCATATTGTTATCCTCATTCTAAATCCAGCCCTAAAAGGGACTTATACATCAGGACCGGATAAGGTTTTCTCTTAACTTACCTAATTGATTTCGGAGACTCGCATCGTAGACGGTGTCACCGATTCGGACCATTACGCCCCCCAGCAGGCTTTCGTCGATTTCCTGGGTAAACACCACGTCCTTACCGGTAATTTTATCCATCTTCGATTTCAGTGTTTTCAGCTGACTTGCTGAGAGAGGCAATACGCTGTAAACACTGCCGCGGACGATACCACGGTGTTGATCGGCGAGACGCCGAAAGTCCTCGATCACCTGAGGCAGCAGTGCTTCACGATTTTTGGAGATCAGCAGCGACACAAATTGAAACGCAGCCTTGCTCAGCCGTTTTTCAAAGATTTCGGCAAAAACATTGCTTTTTGTTTCATTGGGAATCACCGGAGAGTTGAGGAGGTTGCGAAATTCAGCAGCCTCATTATAACTATTCCTGAGGGACTCGAAGTCTGCTTCCAGCTGATCTAGCGACTTTGTTTCCAAGGCCGCTTCGAAAATCGCTTTCGCATATCGTTTTGCAACACGAGATCTCTTCACACTAAAAATCCTTTAGTTTTTCTGTCCAAACTGATCGATAGATTCATTGATAATCTTCTCATGCTTGGACTTGTCGACAACAACGCCAACCAGTCGCGACGTGGCGTCTACCACGATATCCGCAACCTCCTGTTTCAATGAAGAAACCACTGCCTGACGTTCCTTTTCAATGTCGGCCTTGGCGCGAGCAACCAGCTTTTCAGCATCTTCCTGTGCTTTCTGCATGGTATCAGCGCGCATCTTATCCGCCATTTGTTTGCTATCCTTCATCAGTTGCTGAATTTCGCTCTGGGCGGCAGAGAGTTTTTCCTGCTGCTCCTTGAGGGCCTTTTCGGCCTCGGCACGAGCGGTTTCCGCCTGCTGAAGGTCATCCCTGATTTTGTCTTCCCGTTGTTGAACGGCATCCAGAATCGGCTTCCAGGCAATTGCCCTCAGGACAATTGTCAGTAACACAAAGGTTAGGCCGGTCCAGAAAACCATGCCAAAATTCAGGCTCAACAGATCCATAGCTTCATCCTTTCGTCATTAATTTCCGGGTGTATTAACCAGTCAAACCGGAAAGGAGGAAGCAGATAACCAGACCAAAGAATGCGGCACCTTCAATAAGCGCTGCGGCAATAATCATTGCGGTACGAATGTCGCCACCGGCTTCCGGCTGACGTGCCATACCTTCCATTGCTGATCCACCGATACGGCCAATTCCAAGACCTGCACCAATTACTGCCAGTCCGGCACCGATACCTGCTGCTAACCATGCTAATCCTACAGAAGTCATTTCAATATGCTCCTTAATTGAGTGTTATTTGATTGAGTTATCTGGAAATGCTTAAACTTTTTTATCGAAATACGGCGACAGTCGACGCCTTTACAAGAAACTTTCGGCATTTTTTTATAAAATTCCAGTTTCATGTTCATGTAAAAGACAAGGCACAATAATAATACATGAAATGGCTGGATGAAAGACGAGATTGTTTTTTATTTCACAAACACTATATGGATTGACTAAAAATCGCACTTAGCCTTTATCAGGCTCAACGCATAGACCTGCTCACATTCGTGTTTCCGCAGCTACCTGCGGAAACATCTACCAAATGATTGGGAATCCGGGACGGGATATGTCACAATCGGCAGGCTTAGTGAGCGTGATCTGCCGCCATACCGATAAACAGCGCGGTCAGGATCACGAAAATATAGGCTTGCAGAAAGGCGACGAACAGCTCCAGCAGGTTCAGCGCCAGGGCCAATGGTATCGCTGCAAAAGATACCCAGACCGACTGAAGCACAATAATCAAACCAACAATCGCATAGATAACGGTGTGTCCGGCAACCATATTGGCAAACAGACGCATACACAGGACGAATGGTTTGATGAAAATTCCCAGGAATTCAATGGGAGAAAGAATCAGATACAAGGGCGCAGGTACGCCAGACGGGAAGAAATGAGCAAAATACCCCTTAACGCCATTCTTTTTAAAACCGTAATATTGGGTCACAATGAATGATACCCCGGCCATCGCAGCGGTAAAAGCAATGTTTCCGGTGGCACTGGTAAAAACCGGCACCAGCCCCATCAGATTCAGCACCAGTATAAAGAAAAACATACTGCAGAGAAATGGTGTTAGCTGTAAGCCCAGGCTCTTTCCGAGATTGGGAATCGCGATCTCATCGCGCACGAAGAGAACCAGACTTTCCAATGCATTGGCCATCCCGCTTGGCACCTGCTTCGGCGCGCGAAACACCAGCCAAAACATCGCTATCAGGATGGCACTGCCAATCCAGAGCATGACAACATTAGATGTAATCGAAAAATCAATCGTCAACGGACCAAGCTCGACGGTGGGCAATGTCGGCAGCTTTGCGCCCAGCCACTTGTCGGTATCCTGGAGGTGATGAAGGATCCATTCATTTAGAGTTTCCGCTTCGTGATGATCATCGTGTGTGTCATCACCACCTCTTAACATAGACAAGATCATTACTGCGTCCTTTCACTATCAGAAAATTGCGCTACCAGGAAGATCTCTAACCCCAGAAATAAAAAATAGGTTGCAAGTAATGGAACCAAAATAGCAACCTGATCGTATTTAAGCGCCCTAATTAATAGAAATAAAAGTGCAAAAATCAACAAAAATCTGAAAATCATTCCACCCAGAAAAGAAACCATAAAAGCCTGATTTGAGCGGTCAATTCCCCAGCTAAGTGCAGCAAAGCCCAGCAAAGCATTGCCGTACCCGATAGCAAATCCGGCAACAATTGCACGCGTATCCTCACCGCGCTCCAGGACATCCAGCACATAGAGCCCGATAGCAACGGCAACAGCCATCACCAGGACACTCTTCCAAAAGAAGGGCCAGAATTTCATTTATTCGCACCTTTTTCGGGAGACTTGAGGGCCACTTTAAAAAATGAATAGAATCCAACCACGACGCCAAGCAGCGCGCCGGCTGCTTTCAAATTCGGCGCAGTGCCATAGATACCGTCGAGATAGTCCCCAAGGTAAGCAAATAGAAGAATTGCGATTAAAAAGGTATAACTGATATTCAGGTATGGCGAGAGTTCACGATACACTTCGGCAAGAGACCCCTTATCGGGGCCTGATGGCGAATCGGGATCCTCGGACCCCTTTGGTCGATTGGCTGACACCACAGCTATCCTTCTGATACAGCCTGTTTCTCAAAAATACTCTTCTTACCGTTATTACTGGCGCTTGCGGCGTTTTTTGCTGCAGCTCCCATGGCAGATTTACCGTTAAAATGCGCACCATCATCAATAATCAGTTTGCCGGTGCTCAGGTTACCGTTGAGAGAGGACGTTTTTTCCAGAATCAGTTTCTGCTCAACGTGAACGTCGCCTTCAATACGGCCACCGATAATAGCGCTTTTTGCATGAATTTCACCAATCACTTCACCGGAGGCGCCGATGGTAACGCGGTCACTGCTCTTGACCGTTCCTTTTACCTTACCATCTATTCTCAAGCTGCCGCTGGTTTCAATAACACCTTCAAGATAGGTCCCTGCGCCCACAAAATTCAGTTCGTTCGACGGTGTGTCCATACTCGTTTTCTTCAAAGCCATTTCATTCTCCAAGTTTAAGATCGACTAACATCTCGCGGGGATTCACGGGCACCCCGTCTTTCCATATTTCGAAATGCAAGTGAGGACCTGATGATGACTCACCTGAATTGCCTAAAAAAGCAATGACATCTCCCTGTTGCACCACCTGATTTACCTGAACCAGGTTACGGGAGTTATGGTGGTAAAACGTCAGGTACCCACCAGCGTGGTGAAGCACCACCAGATGCCCTGCATTCGATGTATAATCACTAAATACGACATTGCCGTCAGCAGACGCCTTGATTGGCGTGCCGATCGGCGCGACAATATCAATTCCGTTATGTGTTGGCCAGTGATATTCCTGCGACAGAAACCCGGTAACCGGGGTCACCAGGGGCACACTGGTCAAGATAGAGGATCTTTTCGACTCGGACTGACCGATATTATCCGGGAGCAATTCGTCGCTGTCGACATCCTCAGCATATTTTACAAAACCTTCAAAGCTGTTAACAACCCGGTCCTTATAAGCCTGCACCTCATTCAGCTCTTCGCGCAGCAGCATTGCTTTGGTCAGCTGTTCTTTAAGCTGGGTATTTTCCCGCTCGAGAACGTCCTTCTTCAAGGCAGCTTGCCACACCTGATTGTAACTTATCACGCCATAGATGACAGAAATAAGAAAAATCGCAATCAGAGCGAGAACGACTTTAAGTGTGGAATAGCGGATTCTGAAACTCTTCGGACTCGCTTCATTATCCGGTATCAGCAGGATGTTAAGATTTTTCTTCTTGTAGTTTCGATGCACGCAAGGCCCGCCACTAAATATTACAACTTGATGCCTTCAAATATATCCATCAGCCGTTCCAGATCTTCAGCTGAATAAAAAGCAACTTCAATTGTTCCACCGCCTTTACGGGTGCGAATTTTCACCTGGGTGCCCAGCTTTTCACGCAGCTTCGACTCCTTTTTGGTCAGGAGCGCTGATTTGCGGCTTGCCAGCTTGCGGGCGCCAGCGGCCTTATCTTTATTTTGCGACTTCCGCACCAGCTGCTCAACATTCCGAACAGATAGTGACTCTTTAACGGCTTTGCGCCAGATTGTTTCCTGCGCCTGTGCATTCGAAGTGCCAAGCAAGGCGCGGGCGTGGCCCTCCTTGATCTCACCGTAGCGCAAACTCTCCTGAATCTTCTCCGGCAGCTTTAACAGACGGATCAGATTCGAAACCGTTGTGCGGTCTTTGCCAATTTTTTTGGCGACCTCTTCCTGGGTCAAACCGCATTCATCTATCAAACGCTGATAGCCTTTGCCGAGATCGATGGGATTGAAGTCTTCCCGCTGAACATTCTCGATCAGGGCGATTTCCAACATCTCTTCATCAGTCCTGATGTCCTTGAGATATGTGGGAATCTGCTTGATGCCCAGGGCAATCGCAGCGCGCAAGCGCCGTTCTCCGGCCACAACCTGATAGCGATTGCCGTCAATCGGCCGAACCAGAATCGGCTGAATGATCCCTTTTTCTTCTATGGAACGCTTCAAGTCTTCGAAAGATTCTTCTCCAAAGACAATGCGAGGCTGAAATGGATTGGGCTCAATCAGAGCGACATCCAATTCCGTCACGGTATCGCTGACCACCGTATCATCAACGGATGGGATCAGCGCATCCAGTCCTTTGCCTAAGTGTGAGCGTCCCTTCATTGACTCAGTACTTCCTCGGCGAGCTTCATATAATTCTGCGCACCGGTAGAAGCGGCATCAAACATCACAATCGGCAAACCGAAACTTGGGGCCTCACTGAGCCGCACGTTTCGCATGATTGTGGTTTCGAAGACCTTATCCTTGAAGTAATTACGCACTTCTTTCTCAACCTGACCACAAAGATTAAGGCGGCCATCATACATAGTGAGAAGAACACCGTAAATATAAAGTTCCTTGTTCAGGCTTCGCTGAACGCGACGCACCGTATCAAGCAGCTTGCTCAATCCTTCCAGCGCATAATATTCACACTGAATGGGAATCAGCACGCTGTCTGCCGCGGTGAGGGCGTTGATGGTCAGCATGCCAAGGGATGGCGGACAATCGAGGATCACGTAATCATACTGCTCGCGAACGCCGGCCAGGGCTTCCCGCAATACTTTCTCTCGGGCAATTACCTGCACCAGCTCGATTTCAACAGCAGCAAGATTGATATGGGAGGGCACCAGAGATAAGTTTGGCACCTTGGTCGTCATAGTGACGTTTTCGACTGCTTCGTCATGAAGAAAAACGTCGTAAACGGTTTTCTTCACCTCCCGGGTATTGATCCCCAGCCCGGAGGTTGCATTTGCCTGAGGATCCACATCCACCAGCAACACTTTCTTTTCCGCAACCGCCAAACAAGAAGCGAGATTCACTGCCGTCGTAGTCTTCCCTACGCCACCTTTCTGATTCGCAATTGTAACAACTTCGCCCATATCACCTGACTCTTTTTTTGATTTGGAGAATATACGCCTCACCCTATTTAAAATCAAGGCTTTTTGCAATCGCCATTTTTGAACACAAACCCAACAAAAACAGCTATTTAAATCAACAATTTTGCAATACTTGACCTCGATCCGCAATGCGGTCTCGGCGTCGGTTGTTTCACAGATCAGTAGTACCGAATTCACGGCACTGTCATATCTTAACAGAAATCAACCTGACATATGTGATGCTTTCCGCCTTTACAGAAACGAAAAAGATAATTGTTACAACTTCAATATTTCACTGGAATTGCAGGCAAAAAATGGCCTACGGATGACTCATTTTTTCCTGTTCCTGAAGCTCAGAAAGACATTCCTGCTGCAGTTTCTCGGCAGCGGAAAGATGCTTTTTCGAACGGTCACGAACATCTCCGGATAACTCCAGGGCCAGCAGCGCGTTCAAGTATTCCAGGGCGTTGGAGAGGCGTCCGGCCTCGTGTTCAATTTCCGCCAAACGATGCAAACAACGAATTTCGTTGTAATGATTATTGTCCGGCAGCGAACGAACAGAGACCAAAAGCTGCTCATACAGCGGCTGCAGTTCCGTGAACCGCCGGGCCTTGTACAAGACCTCCACTCGAGTGGACAGGAAAAAACGGCTTTCCGGGAACTGACGGTGATTCTCTTCCGCCAACTCTGCTGCCCCCTCCAGATCGCCTGCCGCCAGTAAAATCCAGGCCAATTGATCTCGCGCAACTAACGATACAAGACGCCCGTGTTCAATCGCCATCTGCACCATATTGATGCCCAAATCGCGTTCGTCGCTGATGAAGGGCAGCCAGCTTAGGCTCTTGGCTTTTTGACTCTTCCAGTATTTGAAGCTGCCAACGCCGAGATAGGCATCATAGAAGGTTGTGTCAACCTTGATGATCTCTTCCAGCTTATCGACCCCTTTGTTGGCATTGCGAAATGCCCCCCACATCTTACCGCGCTTGCTATCCATGAAGCTGCGATACAGGTGAGCGCTGCCAACCATAAAGCGGGCCAAATGATCAGAGGGATTTTCTTTCACTATTTTCTCGCCTTTTTCAATTACGACGCTCATCAGGTCGAGAAACTCGTCAAGGCGGTCGTATTTTTCGGCATCAAGCATCTCCGCCTGGATAGCCGCACCGAGATAAAAATACCCGCAGGCACGTTGCGGATAGTGATCCACAAGCCCCTGAAAACGGCTTTGCGCGCCGCTGAAGTCATTTTGGATGGTTTCGATCATGCCGGCGCGGATTTCCTCTTCCACAAGATCGATGGTGAAGGGTTGAGCAGTGAGTAAGCCGCTAAACAGAAGGGTACTGATAAGCCAGGTTATCGCGACGAAGCGGCACACTCGAAATTCCAAATTCCAACAGAAAAATTTCCAAATCCGGGCAGACCGATATTGCAATGTCGAACGATTTGCAGTATTGACCGCTCTACGGATTTCTGGATCGTGAAAGGTTTGGCGTTTACTCATCGGTGGCTAGAATGTTTTGGAATTTTTTCTGTTGGAATTTGGAAATTAGTCAGTTCTTACTTGGAATTTTTTCTGTTGGAATTTGGAATTTATGTTGTTGGGCCTTGGAATTTATTTCTCCGCCTCGAGGCGTTCGTTTAGAATCTCAACTTCGCCGAAGGCGCCGAGCTCCGCAGCCAGATTGCCGGCATCGCCGACGGCCACAATGGACATGTTATCGGGCCGAATGTATGTATCAGAAGCACGCTGGACGTCAGCGACGCTGATGGCCTCCAGACGGCGCAGGTGCTCTTCCCAATAGCTATCCGGGAAACCGTAAAGCCGCTGCCAAAGCGCCAGGTTGGCGATAGAAGACGGTGCTTCATTGCGTAATGGGAATACCCCAACGACATAGCGCCGGGCACTATCGAGCTCGTCCTTGGCAACCGGCGTGCTACGCATTTTTTCAAATTCTTCGAAGAATAGAGAAAGGGCAGCGCTGACCACTTCCGGGCGCGTATCTGCCTGCGCATACCAGGCGCCGTACTCACGATGCACATCCAGCGAACTATAGGCGCCATAGGTATAGCCTTTTTCTTCGCGCAGTTTCAGAAAGAGACGTCCGCTGCCGCCGCCACCGAGGATCTTATTTGTGAGCACCATTGCCTCATAATCCGCATGAGTACGCTCGAACAAGGGATTGCCAAGCATCAAATTTACCTGCTGAGCGCCGGGACGATGAATCAGATAGATACGGCGTTGTGGGGCGTTTGGCGGCAGCGGTTCAGCTTCCCTGGTATCCGGATCACCCTGCCACTTGCCAAAATAGCGCTCGCTTAGGCGCTCTGCTTCCTGTGGCTCAATATCGCCGCCAATGACCAGCGTGGCATCGGCCGGGCGACAGCGGCGCTGGTGTAAATCAATCAGGTGATCGCGAGTGACAGCTGCGACGGTTTCTTCATTTTTTTGATAGCTATATGGATGAGGCGTATACAACGCGCGAACGATCTGCATCTGTCCCAGGTAAGCCGGACTGCTGCGTTCGTTTTGCAAATCAGCAATCATGCGCTCTTTTTCTTTGGCAAGAATACTCTCATCGAATAAAGGCCTGCGAACAATCTCACTGAGCAGCTCAAAACCGAATTCCGCAAATTCCGTGAGGAACTCTCCGAAAACATAGAGCGCATCCGCGCCGCTCAGGGCACCAATATACCCGCCACGAAAATCGACCGCTGAAGCGATCTCTTCACGACTGCGATCCAAAGTTCCCTTTTTCAATACCCGGGCCAGCAAATCCGTCAATCCACTGAGTGCAGGATCAATGTGCCGGTCGCCCAGCTTGAAGCCCATGCGGAAATAGATCTTCGGAATATCGCGCCGCTGAATACAGGTCAAGGCCATGCCGTTGTCCAGCGTAGAATGGTGCATAACAGGAAAACGATATCCCAATTGGGTATCATCAATGGGAGGACGCACGGGTACTTTGGTCATATCTATCCTGCTTATTGTTGACGTCCGGCTGCTTCAATTTCGATGACCGAACGATTTGTTTGTCGAAAATAAGTTTGTGCTGCTGAACGCACCATCTCCGGTGTGACCTGCAACAGACGATCGAGCTCTGTATAGAGCAGTTCCGGCTCGTCAAAAAAGGTAGTATAAAAGCAAAGTTGATCGGCTTTGTCGTAATTGCGTTCGAGGCGACTGACAAAATCGGCCCGGAACTGATTCCTGGCTTTTTGCAATTCTTCATCGCTTAGGAGCTCATTGCAGATGCGCTCGACTTCCTCTCCCAGGGCCTGCTCAACAACCGGCAATTCTGTTCCCGGCTTGAGCTGTCCGAAAAAGTTGAACAATCCCGGTCCGATGCGATTGTCCATACCGCCCTGGAAATGCAGCAAGCTGCGATCTGTTTCGATAAAGCGGCGATAGAGTCGAGAACTCTCGCCGTCGCAAAGGATTTTCTCCGCAACTTCAAGACTGTAGTAATCCGCACTACCATAAGCGGGCGTGCGATAAGTGAAGGTGACCGCCGGCAACGGGGCAAAAGGATCCTGCCAAACCAGGCGTTTTTCTTCAGTTTGCTCCGGCTCGTCAAAGTGTACCGGTGGAATCGCTGCGCCGGCAGGTATATCACCAAAATAGTCTTGTATAATTTTCAGGGTCTCCTGAATCTGGATATCCCCAACCACGGCCAACACCGCATTGCCCGGCTGGTAATAAAGATCGTGAAAGGCCTTAACATCATCGACAGAAGCGCGATCCAGATCATCCATCGATCCCATGATCGAATGCTTATAGGGCCAGCTTTCGTAAGCAAATTCATCCAGCTTTTCGTAGAACACAGGTGCGTAGGGGGCATTATCGATGCGCATACGCCGCTCTTCTTTGACGGTATCGCGTTGATTCTCGAAATTTTCAGGCGTAATCGCCAGAGAGCGCATACGATCCGCTTCCAGCCAGAGTGCCAGCTTGATTTGATTGGCAGGCACGACCTGGAAATAGTTGGTGCGATCCTTGCTGGTTGAGGCGTTGCAAGTGCCGCCAACATCGCTAATCAGGCGCATATGCTCACTTTTGCCGACATTGGCAGAGCCTTCGAACATCATATGCTCAAAGAGGTGAGCAAAACCACTTTTGCCGCGCTCTTCATTCTTCGAACCGACATGATACCAGATATCTACAGCAACGACCGGCACAACCGCCGACTTCATCATCACAATTCGCAAGCCATTGGCAAGCTGAAAGCGGGCAATTTGGCCATCTTCGGTTTCATGGGCAGGCTGATTTACGGTATATTCGGTCATGAAGCGTATCCCAAATTGATAGCGGTCCTGGTGTCTTTCGTGCTACAATGATCGGAGAAGTCAGTTGAATCTGCAGTCGGTGAATCGCACGCTGTCAAATACAGACTTCTATCTTACATCGCGAGGCCTCTATTTCAAAATGAAAAATGACGAATGAAAAATGACGAATGGAGACTAGTGATCGTTAAATCGTTGAAATGTTGAAGCGTTCTTCGTTTATTCGCTCAACGATTTAACGCTTAACATTGTCCGGATTTGCAGATTTGCCCATTTGCTCCCCACACAAGTTCGCCCGAAGCGAACATCTGCCTGAGCTATGTAACGGCTCCGCCGTTCACGAAAAACATTTTCGCTTTTCAACGCTTTAACAAAAAACCATAAACGATTCAACCAATCCACTTGCCTGATCAGAGTTTTACAGATTTGCTGACGTGCAGATTCGTCATTTGTCATTCGTCATTCGTCATTCGTCATTTATCAATCCACAATATCTTCTTGACTCTGCAAAATCAGCTTCTATATTAGGGTTATTCCAATTCGGTAATTTTGACGAGTTCATATTTCGTGAAGAAAGTGCAGGGAGTGATGGGTTCCGCAAGTGAAAGAAAAATAGCACAGTATGAAGCAGAAATAAGCAGCTTAAAAGATCAAATAGACGATTTTGAAAAGCTGCACGACGTCCTGGAAGCGGTGTCTTCCTCACTCGAGGTTGACCTGGTAGTGCAGCGAATGACCGAGGAAACACTAAATTTATGCAGTGCAGATCAGGGGTCGCTGATGCTCTTTGATCCGGTTGGAGAGCAGGAAGCCAAAACCCTCATCCGCCGGGAGGATGTCAGTGAAATCAAGCTTGATCACTTCTTGAATATGTTGCTGGCCGGTTGGGTCAGCAAACATGAGACACCGCTCTTAACCAACGATCTGGAATCAACCGTTGGCAAACAATTTTACAAGCCGCGTTACCGTGAAATCACCTCTACACTGAGCGTACCGCTTGTTCTACGCGGTGATATGATCGGTGCCCTGAACCTGGTACGGCTTGGCGCCCAGCCGGATTTCACGAAACGGGAACAGCGGCTGGTAACTATTCTCGCCCCAACTTTTGCTCAATTCATCCAGAATGCCCGCTTGCATAAAGACGTTTTTGCCGAGGCAGAGCGATTGCGCAACGAAGTCGAGAACAAATACGCCATTCACGGCATCATTGGCAACAGCCCGAAGCTACAGGAAATCTTTTCGCTGCTGGAGCGAGTGATGCCCACAGATGCACGGGTGCTGCTGGAAGGTGAAAGCGGCACTGGTAAGGAATTGATTGCCCGGGTGATTCACTACAGCGGGCCGCGCCATAATGCCCCCTTCGTGGCGGTTGACTGTGGGGCGCTTCCGGCAAACCTGTTGGAAGGTGAATTGTTTGGCTATATGAAAGGCGCATTTACCGGCGCACATCGCGACAAAAAGGGCCTCTTTGAGGAAGCCAACGGCGGAACGCTCTTTCTCGACGAAATTGCCAACATGCCGTTGGAAATCCAGAGCAAATTCCTGCGCGCCTTACAGGAAAGCGAAATCCGCCCACTTGGGAGCACAAAGACCATTAAAGTTGACGTGCGCGTCATTGCCGCCAGCGGCGACCTGCGCCTGCGCCTCGAAGAAGGCAACTTTCGGCAGGATCTCTATTATCGCCTGAATGTGGTATCAATTAATCTGCCGCCGCTGCGCGAGCGCAAAGGCGATATCGCCATCCTTGCCAACCACTTCCTTACCAAGCTTGCCGACAAGTATAAGAAACCGCTTTCCGGATTTCACAGCGAAACCATGGCCCACTTTGAGCAATATGAGTGGCCCGGTAACGTACGCGAACTGGAGAATATCGTAGAACGCATGGTCATTCTGGCGGATCCGGGCGCAGAAAAGCTTGAACCGGACCTCCTGCCACTGGAAATTCGTCCTCGCGAATACGAAAAAGTCGTCGCGCAAATGTCGGACGATGACGGGCAAAATATCAAGTCCAAACGCGAAGCCTACGAAAAGATGATGCTGTTGGAAGCCCTGACGAACAACGACTGGAATCAATCCTCTGCCGGTCGGGAACTGGGAATTTCCGAACGGACGGTCCGCTACAAAATGCAAAAGTTCGGCATCAAACGGAATAAAGGCGGTGAATAAACCTGCCACATTTCGACAAAAGCATCCACTATCTGCGCTGTAAAAATTCTTCACGGCCACAAATGACGAAGCAGCGTCGGCATATTTGTCGATGCGACGCTTGTTGCCCTTGGAAAGAAAAAGCACACAACAAATTAATTATCAATCACTTACCCACCCTTAAACATTCCACCAACTCCAATAATTTTGCGCCAAAATCGAACTGGCATCATTTCTGTAGCGTATCATAGATAGACAGTGTTGTGCAACCGGCACTCCTTCTACCACGGTTGGCGTCAATACGCCCCGCGCAGACGATTCTACTCCCATTCACACACGTTTTCTTACACGGTTAAAACACTGTCGGTATGGCAAAATATATGACCATCGCTTCAAGAGCTGATGTTTTTGACGATGGTAGGGGGAACATCAGGATATGTCCCCTGTGTGCATTGCTTGGCGAATGCCACCTAATTCAGGCAATGCGGCACAGGACAAAAACCAAGGAGGACATCGCATGAAAAGAGCATTTAGAATCGCCTTTTTGATCGTGACGATTGTCGGGATGGGATCTCTCAAAGCACAGAGCATTGCGCTTGAATATGGATTTGCCGGTGTTGAGAACATCGGAACTGAACCGAATGTGAACTTTTCGCTCTTGTTACCCTTTACCGAACAAATCAACGGGAGCTTTACGTATTCCAAATGGCAGGGCGAAGACAGCAATCTCGAAAGGGATTTCGACAGCCAGGAGATTTCCTCAGAAGAGTTATATTATGGGAATTCTGCCCTGAATTTTATGGTCTTTGTCAATGCCTTTCAACGCCAAACCACTTCCATCCACTTCGGCGCCGGATTGGGGATGTATGAGTTTGTCGAACTTGACAGCTTCAACAATCGCCGTGTGCGCTACGAAAGCAGCCTGACGATGGGATCGATCTTCAAACTACAGCTTTCCAAGCAGTCATCCGCCATTATCAAAGGCTTAATCGGCTCCGAGGAATTTGGTGATCCGCCACATTGGCGTTTGCTGACGCTGGGGTTGGAAGTGCGGTTGTTCTAGCGGTTAGCCGTCTATCACTGCCCTGTGCCACTGCTACTGCCACTCGTTTTTCCGCGCATTAGAGAAATTCGCGGTCAGCGAGCAGCGATTTGGGACGACTGAAACTCAACCTCGCTATAGGGATGCCATCCTTGCAAGCACTATGCTCGCGATAAAGACAGTGATACGAAGGATGGCATCCCTTTCCGTTCGCCGTTCATTCCCGAGATCCCTTAGGCACCCGCCCTTTCGCAAAAACACTTGCAAAGCACACCTCACAATCTTATTTTATGAACGAACGTTCATTCAAAAAATCATCCAATATCCCATGACACCTCGCCAGAGAGATGCCAATCAGGCTCGCCGGGAGGCTAGCTACAACAAAATCCTCAATGTAGCCATGGCGCTCTTCGTTCAGCACGGCTACGACAAGACCTCCGTACGCATGATCGCCGAAACAGCCAACATCTCCCTGGGACTCCTCTATAATTATTTTGACAACAAAGAAGCGCTCTTTAAAGCAGTCATACTGCACAGCCTTTCCACAATCAAAGGCATCTACTATGGCCTTGAGGCGATGCTTTCCCCCGTCGAGAAACTGGAAAACCTGATTACCACCAGCTTTAAGATTGTCCGTCAAGACCCGCACTTTTGGCGTCTTTTTCACAGAATTCGCATGCAACCGATGGTCATGGAGCTATTGGAAGCAGAAATTGCAGAATTTCGCGACTTCATTATCAACAAACTTGAAGAGAACCTGCAGCAAATTGGGGTAGATGCCCCGCGGACGGAGGCCCGCATCCTCTTCGCCACGGTAGACGGCATCATTGGTCATTATGTCTATCAACCGGATATTTATCCACTGGATGAAATTCAGGCCGCATTGCTGAAAAAATACCAATATCATAAAGGAGAGCATCAATGAGTCAAGACACTCAGGCAAGTGCGACAACCATCGCCAATCCTTTTCTTCAGTCGCTGCTGGATATACTCAACGACGTTTCAGCGGAAACCAAGTCATTTCTAGCCGGTTTATCGGAAAAGCAAGTCCGCTGGAAGCCGGCGCCAAAAGTGTGGAGCATCAGCGAATGTTTCGAGCACCTGATTGCTACCAATCGCGTCTATGGCGATAATATTGGCCCCGGTATTGAGCAGGCAGCCAACATCGACACCAGCTCACTCGCCTATCAACCGCGACGCCTGGCCGCCTGGTTCATAGACCAGGTTCGTCCGGAAAAAACCACCAAGCTGAAGACATTTTCCACCTTCACCAACGGGATGTCAAATGCCAATCCAAACCTGCTTGATGACTTTCTGGCGCAGCAGGCTATGATGGAAAATCTTATTCGCGGCGCAGCGGGCATCGACTTCAATAAGGTCAAGATAGCCTCGCCGGCGAGCCGTTTTCTAAAGTTCCAGGTCGGTGAAGCGCTTCAGTT
Source organism: Calditrichia bacterium (assembly GCA_028284445.1). GTDB lineage: Bacteria > Calditrichota > Calditrichia > RBG-13-44-9 > J075 > JANQRS01. The sequence goes on along the minus strand of JANQRS010000047.1, from coordinate 100,354 downwards.
GCTGGTATTGCACGAGCAGCGGCATCTGTTACAAGCCAAGAACCGCAGCAAACTGCCAAACTTTCCCAAGTGAGTTTGCAGAGTTTGATACTGGATACTGGATACTGGATACTGGATACATGTAACTAATTTCCAAATTCCAGTGCATAAGTGTCGTGTGCAAATTCAAGCAGCAAGTATCAAACATCAAGTATCGCTGATGAAACAAAATTCCGCAATGCCACCCACGGTACACCGCGTGACAGAAATGTGAAAAATTGCAAATCATGCCGGGGGTCACGTCACCACATTATTTCCAGCGTAAATTAGGCCCGATTTCACTGCCATGCCGGCGGTGAAATCGTTTCCAATTATCCAGTTGAGAAATCCGTCAAACGCACTTGATGGCTGATCTTTGAGTAACGTCACAGGCACAAAACCTTCCCAAGGCGAAATCGCTCCGTGGAACTCCGCCCCCTTTCGTGGTAAAGAAGCCCCTATTAGTAGTCGATGGATGTCTTATCCCGTGCAGATGCTTATTTTCCTGCAAAGATGCTGAAAGTCACGGTATGGAACGGTTATGTCTGTATAAATTGTTTACAAAGTTCATGAAACATGAAAAAAATAGCTCAATTAGTCTTGGAAAATCACTTTGGCAGACTCTTTGCTTAGAAAACAGGCTGTAGTGATAAGATTAACTTGAGGGAGTCTTTAATGAAGACAGCAGCACAAAATAGCGCTTTTCTCCGGTATATGATACTTGCAGTGCTTGTGGCAATGGGATCATTGTCTGCCCAAACTGCAACCGGCGTCAGCTTCCTCAGAATGACAGTTGGAAGTCGTGCTCAGGCAATGGGCGATGCTTATACCGGCCTCGCAGAAAGTGCCAATGGTATCTATTATAATCCCGGTGGTATGGGTTTCGGCCTGAATCGGGAGATTATGTTATATCACTCTGAATGGTTTGAAGATATTTCCGTCGAGAACCTGACGTTTTTCTTTCCATTTACACCACAATTATCGTTTGCAACAGGCATATCCTATTTGCATACGCCTGATCTGGTTCGATATGAAATCGATCCGCTGACCGGCGGCCCCTTGGAAAACGGCACTTTTGGTGTCTACGATTTCGTCATACTGACCGGTATCGGCTATCGCATAAATGATATGGTTTCTGTGGGAACCAACCTGAAGTTCTTCCAGGAAGGGCTTGAGGACGTAACCGCATCAGGCGTCGCATTTGATCTGGGTGTACTTGCGAAAGTGCCGAACACCGGCTTCAGTTTCGGGGCTTCGATTCAGAATCTTGGACCATCAGCTAAATATATAGAAGCAAGTGAATCACTACCGATGACCTACCGTCTCGGAGCTGCCTACAAGATGCCGACAACAATTCGCGGCACCTTCGCACTTGATTTTGTGAAAACACGCGGGCAGGATTTTCAGATTCATCCCGGCTTGGAATTTGGAATTTCCAACAGTTTCTATTTGCGTGGCGGCTACCAGGTCGAAGAACGCGCCGGTAACGGTATGACTGCCGGTTTCGGTCTGGAATTGGTTGATCGGCATCGCGTGAACTATGTATACGTGCCCTACGGCGACCTTGGTGACACGCACCGGGCCGAAGTGGTCTTTCACATTGGAAACGCCCACGTACCGTCATCGCTTGGCGACAGAGACAGACAGGATGATGCACGCCGCGTCATTAATCGTCCTCGCCGCGACGGTTCTGTTACCCCGACTGAAGGCCGCAAGAAAGTTGAGATCCCGGATGACAAACGCCTCTATTCACCAACTGGTGTCCGTCTCAGCAGGCTCAAAGAGAACAAGATGCTGCTGACCTGGGATCCGCTGCCAATACCGGGTGTTCGCTACCACGTATACGCAAAGCAGTTACAGGCGAACAAGTGGATCAAGATTACACCGCAGCCGATTACCAAGACATCGCAGGTGTTTAATCCGAAGAAACGTGGCTTACAACTACAGTTCGTTGTCACGGCGGTTGCCGGCGATAAAGAGAGTGATTTCTCGACACCGGTATACTTTGAATTGCCGAAATAACATGATGCAACGGACAGGATAACTCCTGTCCGTTTGCTTGTTAATATAAGGCCAACATTCCGGGCCTTCCCCCCTGTTACCGCTATGATAAAAGGGACGATTTTCCGGTCCCTTTTTCTTTTTTTTGTTCAACCTCTTCAGCGATGGTTCGATAATAAAAAGGGTACGAGGACGATCTTAAGGGTTATAACACGGAATTCAAAAGCGCTTGATTTGAGGCGGCTTTTCTTGCATTTTAGCCATCACGAAGTCAGCCTTGGAGGAACAATGAAGAAAATCGGTCGAGTTATGGTTGTGGATGACGAGGAGAATATTCGCGAGGTACTTTCCAGCTATCTGGATACTTTGGGATATGAGGTTGTGACGGCTTCCGACGGCCAGGACGCATTAGACAAATTCGAGGAAGGTACATTCGACCTGATCGTATCAGATTTATTAATGCCGACAATTGATGGGCTTGAACTGCTCAAGCAGATTCGCGAAAAAGACCGGAACGTCATTTTCCTGATGATTACCGGATACCCGTCCATTGAAACAGCCGTAGAGGCTATCAAGAAGGGCGCCTACGATTATATCACCAAACCTTTCCATATGGAAGATGTAAAACTGAGAATAGAGCGCTCCTTCGAGAAGAAGAACCTGCGCGAACGACTCAGCACAATCCAGGGTTTTGTGTGGGCGCTATTCCTGTCCATTCCGTTATGGCTGGTTCTTGGCATCATCCTGGCGAGGATCCTTCGCTAGGGCAGGAACATTAGATTTGCACATAGAAAAAGGCAATGCTCTGGACAGAACATTGCCTTTTTTATGCCAACTTTATCTCGAAATTCCAAATTCCAAAAACACAAATTCCAAAAGAACGCATCAATTAATTTTGGACTACGCGCAAGCTTCCGTATCTGTATTTTTGGAATTTTTCCTGTTGGGATTTGGAATTTACCCTTAACGCTTGATCAACATAATCGCCCCCACGACCAGCGCCCCTATAACCAGGGCCTTTGCAAAAAAGCCCACAAAAGCAGCCAGCAGGGCAAAGGGAATCAACAAGATTGCCCCAATAACGGAAAGAATGCCGCCAATGACGCCTGCAATAGCCCCCAATATCGACAATCCGACTTTTGCTACAACGGCTAACACCTTAAATGACAATACAAAGAAAACGATGATCAGCAATAGTTTGATCATTGTTGTTTTTCACCCCTACGGTTGGTTAGTTTAACTCCTTTTCCTAACCATACGGGTATTCCTTTTTATATGTTGCATCGCACTGTTAAATTGCCTGTAAGGGACATAATTCGCACATATTACGAGCGAATTAAAAAACGTATATATTCTTTTGTAATGCTTGTCATATAGTTCCAGGGCATTATTATCGATTGTCTTAATAGATCCTAACACAGGCATAGACATGAATCGTAAAATTATGTTTGTCCTGGTGGTTGGCTACATACTCTTATTATTGCACAGGGCTCTGATGCCCTTCTGGTTCGACTACGGAATTGCCGATCTGCCAGCGCAATTAAAACACATCAGATGGCTGCCGATTTTATCCGCGGACGGATATTTTCCGCTGGTAGAATTTTTGCAGCAAATCATCCTCTTCATCCCCTTGGGGGGATTGGCATACGCCTATTATTTTCTGAAGCGTCACGCCAGTCCGCTTCCCATGGCCATGGTTCTTGGCTTGGGCGTGAGCCTGTTTATTGAAATGATGCAGATATTTAGCGCCTCGCAATATGCCGCACTGTACGACTTTGCCAACAACCTCCTGGGAACCGCCATCGGGGCGATATTCGCCTACATTCTCAATCTAAACCGCACGCTGACAATCCGTCGGTCTTTCTATGGCTACGTGAATAAGCGGCCCTTCCTGGTGGTCTTAATGGCAATGATAGCGGCCCTGGGGCTGGAAGCAGCGATACCATTCACATTTACTTTTGGCTTTGGGGACATTGCCCGCAATATCGGCATGGCCAACTTTTCGCTGTTTGACTTCAACTCCGATGCAACGTCCTACATTGTTGGAGAGAATACATTTGCCACCACTCGCTTCGACATCACCATTTTTATCCGTGATGTGATTTATGCGGCCATTATCGGTTACATGTTCCGCATCTGTTATCGTCTGTATTGGCGTAAAAAGCCGGATGGCATTATGATGCTGCTGGGTTTTCCGCTAATCATCTTTCCGGCTGTGGAAGCATTTCAAATCTTCATCTTTGATCGTATCAGCGACATCAACGAGGTGGTGGCAGGCTATTTGGGAATTGTGGTGGGCTTTATACTCTATGAGGCCTTGCGAAAACAGCGTCGGCATAACTACAAGTCGGACTTCGACCTGCTCACGATTCCGTTGATTATGTATGTTGTCTACATCGCCTGGAATGGTATGCGGCCATTTGATCTGCATTTTACCGGTCAACACTTGCTATCGCGACTTGACGCGGCGTTTCTTGTTCCGTTCTACGCCTATCTAATCAAGATGGATGGCGCTTTCCTGAGCAATCTTTTCAAGTGCCTGCTATATTTCATGCCTGTCGCAATGTATCTGACATTTCAAATGCGTCAGAATGAAAAGGAATGGCCGCTTATCTATACGCAGAATATTCGGCTGGCTTTCATCTTCGGCTGTCTTATCGAGCTTGCACAATTGATGTCCAATCAACGGTATGCAAACATAACCGACGTTATTTTCTTTACGCTTGGTGGCGGCCTGGGCACATTTGTCGTTTACTATTGGGAAATTATTCTGCAGCCCAAAATACGTCAAGGAGAACGGGGTTTACTGGAGTTCCAGGAGTAGTATTATTCAGGTCGCCGTTCGGCCGGGCGTCTCGGGCGGCCCGGTTTCCCGCGTCCGCGCGGTCCCAGCATCATCGGGGGACGCCCCCGCATTTCCTTCAATCGCTCGCGAAAGTGCTCCAGGCGCTCAGCCTGTTCCGCTGTAAGTATTGGCTGCAGTTGCAGCTTCAATGTATCCATATTGGCCAACATTGATTCCCTATGTGCCTCGTTAGTGGCTCGCACACGGTTAGCATGATCCTCAAGAAATGGCTCTGCCTGCCGTTGCTGCGCTTCATCCAATTCCAAAATTTTTGTTATGATGCGTTTGAAACGCTCATGTTTCGCGTTGTCATCACGCATATGTGAAAAGATAAGATAGCCACTGGTTGCCACGCCCAGCAAAAAGCCGATGATCAGGGTTACGAGCAAAATGATGGCAGTTTTTGTATGTAGAGTCATCTCAATGACTCCAATTCCTGGTAGAAATCCGGTTCAATAATCTCCTCCATTGTTGTTTCCGGGATATTGAAGGCGCTTCTTAGCGAAACGTTATCACTGCTCCCGATATTGTAGCTGATCGCTGCAATCAGCAGCAAAAGCGCTACCGTGCCCATTCGCCGAAAGGACAGCCAGAGCGCTTCAAAAAACAGTTGCGCATCACCCGATGCATCTCCCCCGTCCTCCAGCCGCTGAAGCACCCGGTCAGCAAATCCCGGCATAAAATCGGGCTGCGGTTGTTCCGCCATAATACGACGCATGGTTTTCAGGCGATCATATTCCTGACGTAACCCTTCAGACTGCTTCAATCCTTCATCAAGGCGCTGCTGTTCCTCGTCAGACAGGGTCGTATCGAAAGACCGATACAACAATTCGTTCAAAGATTCATTCATGACTTTCCCTCAGTAGCGGTGCCAAATTTTCCCTTAGTTTTTTTTGTCCCCGTGACAACCTTGACAGGACGGTGCCCACCGGTATCCCCAAAATATCGGCAGTTTCCTGGGTAGAATACCCCTCCATCAAGCGCAGAACGATCACAGAGCGAAAATCAGGCTCCAAACGCTGCAAACTTTTGCGGATTATTCGCGCTTCATCAGTATACCACTTTTTGTCACTATCCCGATCAACAATATCTATTTCTTCCGGTGTTTTACTGAAAAACCGGCTAAGCTTTTTTTTTCGCCGCTTCAATTCATTCAGCGAGAGATTCATGGCGATTCGCGTGAGATAGGTTCCCAGCGACGAATCGCCACGAAATTTTGCAATACTCTTGTAGAAGCGGATGAAGGTTTCCTGACCAACATCATCAGCTTCCGGCCCCGGGCCCAGCATACTGATCACAGTAGCTGCCACCTGCCCCTGGTAACGCATCACAAGTTCCTTAAATGCGCCGGTATTCCCGGTTTTGCAAGCTTGAAGAAGTTGTTCGTCAGTCACACCTGATCCTGTTTACCAATTACTGCATATATTCTTGTTAAAGAGATTTCACACCTTGCTTAGCGGCCGCCCCTTGCCCGTCCCATATCTCCGCGATGGGCGCGCGAGCGCTTCAACTGTTGAAAGATCTCATATTGTTCAGCGGTGAGAATCGCTTCAAATTGCTGATTCAGGCTTTCCATAAGCGCCGCCATATTGCTGCGAAACTCTTCTCGATCGCTGCTTGACTCACGCAAAGCCAGCAGATCAGCACCGTGCTGAGCCAGCACCGGACGAACAGCGTCTTGCTGCTCAGTTGTTAAGGTAAGCTGCTCCGTCAACCAGGTCAGGCGATGCTCAATCAGGATAGTTGGGAATTCGCCATTGGCCAGCTGTGCCTCAATTTCTTCGATAATCGCCAACTGATCAGGCGTTAGTAGCGCCAGGATTTCCGCATTCATCTGCTCGCGAATGGCTTGTCGCTGGGCCTGCACGTCCTCCCAACTAACCTCGCCGCTTTCCCATTGCGCACGGAGCGCCCGAAAATCATCACGATAACTTTCAGCGATAGCGCGAATAGCATCTTGCTGTTCAGTAGTTAAATCCAACACGCGAAAATACATCGGACCGATGCCGTCCATTTTCAATGCTGTGCTGGTTTCGATATTCAGCGGATCGCTGTCATCGACCAGCAGGAAAACCGGTGCATCCAGGAACGCAGCGGTATCGGGCTCATTGCCCGTATCGCAGGCGCTGACAAACAGTAGCAAAATGAACGAGAACAGAATTAGACTTACATGTCGTTTCATAAGATTGACTCCAATTATCAGATCAACTTTGCAGGCAATATTGCACGAATCGCCTACACTTCCGGTTAATTATCCTCGGCCATGCACCTGCTACAAAAGAACGGTAACAGAGGCTTGAGCAACGGTCCCTTAATCGTTACTCGCTTTGTGCACACCAGTTAGACAGGGACAATTCCGGAATATTCCCGTGGAAGGATAAATTCCAAATTCCAACAGGAAAAAATCCAAAGGGAAAGAGGAAAAGTCGTGGTTCGTTGAAACGGCAAATGGGCAATGTTGATTGGTTGATGCGTTAAATCGTTAAAACGTTCTTCGTGAACGGCGGAGCCGTTGCATAGCCCAGGCAGATGTTCGCTCCCGGCGAACTTGTGAGGGCACCAAACCTGCAAATCCGGGCAATGTTGATTGGTTGACGCGTCGAATAGTTAAAAAGTTGATTTGCCGATTTGCCCATTTGTCATTCGACATTTGTCATTTGTCATTTCCCATTTCCCACAAGAAGTCTGCCAACGCTCGTGGCGAAAGCTCTTTCCGGGTAACCGCCGGCAATCTTTCTGCAAGGGCTTTGCGTTTTTCATCATTCCAAAAGCGGCCCTTAAGACGTAGCTCAATATCGCTTATAATTCGCTTTTCGATACGATCGAGACGCTTCTGCAATAGCTGACCGCTGCCATCCACATCATTGAAATGACTGTCAATTTCAGTCAATAAAGCCTCGATCCCTTCGCCGCTTTCTGCGCTGGTCTTCAATACCGGAATCTCACGGGAAGGCGCCTCCTTAATACGCAAATGCAGGGCCATGCTCAGTTCTCGGGCGAGTTTATCTGCGCCATCGCGATCAGCCTTGTTCACCACGAAGATATCGGCAATCTCCATCAGTCCGGCCTTCATTGTCTGGATAATATCACCGCTTTCCGGCACCAGAACCACGACGGTGGTATCAACAGCACCAGCGATGTCCAGCTCCGTTTGCCCAACCCCTACGGTTTCGAAAAGCACAATGTCACGCCCGGCAGCATCCAATACATCTGCAACTTCTTGCGCCCTTGCGGAAAGGCCGCCAAGGTGCCCGCGGCTGGCCATACTGCGCACAAATACCTGCCGATCCAGGGAGAATTCGGTCATTCGAACGCGATCACCCAGAACCGCGCCGCCTGAAAATGGACTGGTTGGATCAACTGCAACGATGCCCAGCGAGAGGTGGGCTTCACGAAATTTGCGAATGAGTGCGGCGGTCAAGGTGCTTTTGCCGGCGCCGGGCGGTCCGGTAATCCCAATTCTTCGGGCCTTGCCGGTATGCGGATAGAGGGCATCGAGGATATCTGCTGCAACAGGCGCATCATTCTCAACCAACGTAATCGCCCGTCCCAAGGCGCGCTGATCATTGGCCAGTACACCGTTCAGCAGTGCCTGGAGGTCAAATCCGCCGGCCATACAACCCTGCCTGTTGTTGCGGTGAACGCTCCTTCAACCTCGCCACAAATTGCCGAAGTGATGTCTGAAGTTCATGACGGCTATCAGCCGTACCTGTCCAGCGCACCGCCTGATGCCGTTGCGGCACCTGGTATCCGTATTGAATAATATTGTCGTTTAGAAATATTGCCAGGGTGGGTACATCAAGCGCAACCGCCAGATGCATTGGCCCGGTATCTGCAGATACGAAGCCATCCATAAGGGAAAAAAGCGTTGCCGTATCGCTAAGGCTGTTCCGCCAAATCAAGGTTTGCTCGCGAATCCAGGCGGGATAGTCAGCAAGATGATCTTCATCAGCAGGACCGGCAACAAAATGAATCGGACGCCGGGCTGTTTCCACAAAATGTTGGTGAATTTCCGCGAAAAGCGTGCCCGGCAACACCTTACGTCCGGTAGCTCCCAACCAAAGCAAAATACCACCACTGCCGAATTGCGGGTAGCGCTTTACCAACTCAATCTTACGCTCATTGGAAACCTGCAGACCACCGCTAGACCAATTTGCCGGCGGATACACAGCTTTCCAAAGATCCACCATCGACTTGGAGTAATGTTGCCGGGTTGATGACTGAACAGCAATATCAAAGAAGGGGGCACTATCGCGGGCATCGAATCCGACCAGACAGCGTGGTTTCATCAGGCGGCCAAAAATAGCCTGCGAGAGCGAAAAATTATCGGGATTATTGGAGCTGAGAACAACATCATACTGTTCTTGGCGCAGACTCTTCACTAAGGAGATATATCGCCAGGGCCGACTGAGCAATTGCGGTTGGTTATAGGCCCAGGTACGATCGATTTTTACGCCTGGCAGCTCCGCGAGCAATGAGGCAATGGGGTGGTGAATCAGAAAATGCAGTTGAATGGGCTGATGCGCTTCGCTAATGGCCTTGAGCAAGGGGATCAGCAAAATACCGTTGCCAACGCGCTGATCAAGCCGAAAAACCAGCACCTTGCGAATCGATTCCAGTTCAACCGGTTCAGCATCTTTTCGCTGCAGGAAGAAGAGTAAAGCTTGCTTCAACAACTTCTTAAAGCGGGATTCAATACGCTTTAAAATCGGTTTCGCCATGCAGGTCTTCGCATTCGTTATTGTGAGGTACTGGCATCCGGCGCCGCTTCATCTTCCGCAAACAAGCGCACTTCACCGGCCTGTTCCGGATAACGCGCAACTTTTGACCGATAAAACGCGCGGATTTTCTCCATATCCGTTTTGATATCTCCGGTAGGCATATGAATCTCGCCTATACCACAGGTTTTCTTCTTGAAATCCAGATACGCACAAGCAATCGGCACTTTGGCAGCGGAGGCGATCCGATAGAAGCCGCTTTTCCAGTGATCGGTTTTCTTGCGCGTGCCTTCTGGCGCGATTACCAGCAACAGTTCACTGCGCTCCCGAAAAAGTTGTGCACATTGATCGACCACGTTGGTAGTCGCATTGCGATCGATAGGGATACCGCCCAACCAACGCATAAAAGTGCCGAACATCCCCTTGAACAAGGTATGTTTACCAATCCAGAAATATTGACGGCGCGTCAGATATGACGCCATCAAGCCAATCGGGAAATCCCAATTTGAGGTATGGTGGGCAACAATGACCACTGCTTTCGGAATCGGTGGCATATCACCAACCAATTTCCATCCACTTAGTGCATACGTAATCTTGCCGACAGAATAAGTAAACATGCCGGGCTTTAATGTTACCTTGTTGGGTTGATCCACAAATCGTCCTGGTTGCAAATAGGTTATGCGACTGCCAAGTGCTGTTTGCCATGTCAGATTGTGCAATCGCAAAAACATAGTAGAAGATTTTCGATGAAATGTCAAGGTTTACAGGGGGAAAGCAAAAAAACTCCAGAAGGCGCCGGTGTGCCGACCGACGCCTTGCCGGAGGATCTGTATGGGTGTGTGAGTCCCATGGATAATTGCTTTAGACAACAGATATCACTTGTGACGCATCCAACTAAATAGGCCAGCGCGCAACGAATAGGTCAAGACAAGCGGTTTAATACCGTCATGCCTTGGATCAATTTCTGCCAAATTAAATATGATAGATTCGAATGATGCGAATACTAACTCTTATTAAAGAGCCTGAATCTATCTTCCCAAACCCACTATATAAGACGGCAAATAACGCAATAAGTTCCACAAATATCAATTTTATCGGGAGGGAAATTCAGTATATGTGCAGGTTAACTCGAAGGGCAATATATCAACATCCCCCTGCGTCCCCTTCGACAGAGGATACAGGGGGATGTTGAAAAAATCAGACACAACCAACTAAAGTTACAAAATGGCCTTACTTCAGAAATTCAATCGTAAGCGGATATTTGTATTCCTCGCCGTTATTGGCTTTCAAGCTTGCGACAATGGTCAGCACCAGCCAGGCAACCCCAACAACTGGCATTAACAACAGGCCAATGCCAATAAATATCAGCAGGAAACTGATAAAACCATAAATGGCGAAACTGATTTGGAAATTGAGTGACGATTTCCCATGCCGGTCAACAAATGGCATTTCATCTTTCTTGATCAACCAAACAATTAGTGGCCCAAGGATAAATCCCAACCCGGTCAGGATAGCACTAAGTGCGCTTAGATGGGTTAACATTGCCCACATCTTTTCATCACTACTCAAAGCACCGGGATCTGATCCTGCGCCACTCGGCATGTTTGCGCCTTCTGCTGCATTCTTTGCATCTTCTGTCATAAAAGCCTCCTTTTGACTTATCGAACCGACATTATTGCTGCAACCATTTGAAATACTTCAGTTATTCAGGCAAATATAATAAGGAAAGAGTGAAATAAACAAAAAAACAGAGCCTAAGTTGAGGTATAAACACAAACATCCCCCCTCTATCTCCCCCCGGGGGGAGATAGAGGGGGGATGTTTTCATCCGCAATGTTGCGACAAAATTTGCCCAGCCTACCCCATTTCTTCGATCAGGCGCTGAATAACACCAAGCGAACTAATGCCTTCCGCTTCAGCGTTGAAGTTGGTAACGACGCGGTGGCGCAAGACCGGTACTGCGCAAATCCGCACATCTTCTTCGGAAGGCGTGAATCGGCCGTGTAGAGCGGCACGGGTTTTTGCTCCAAGGATCAGGTATTGGGATGCCCGTGGTCCGGCGCCCCAGTTAATCCACTTCTTAACATTCTCAGAAGCCTGCGGGGCATCGGGGCGAGTCAGGTTGACCAGGCGAACCGCATATTCAACCACATTGTCTGCAACCACAATTTGCCGAAGCATTTGCTGGTGAGCGACAATCGCATTGGCATCAAGCACCTTGTGCAATTCCGGCTTGTAACCGCCGGTGGTCGCCTTAACAATCTGCACTTCTTCTTCAAAAGATGGATAATCGATCCACAGGTTGAACATAAAGCGGTCAAGTTGGGCTTCCGGCAGTGGATAGGTGCCTTCCTGTTCGATCGGATTCTGGGTTGCCAGAACAAAGAAAGGCTCATCAAGCTTCATGTCTTCCCCACCGGCAGTCACTTTATGCTCCTGCATCGCTTCCAGCAGCGCAGCCTGGGTTTTTGGCGGGGTTCTGTTGATCTCATCAGCCAGCAGAATATTTGCGAAAATCGGGCCTTTGATGAAGCGGAAGGCTTTTTTTCCACTGGTGCGATCTTCTTCAATAATTTCCGTACCGGTAATATCGGAGGGCATCAAATCCGGAGTAAACTGGATACGGTTAAATTTGAGGTCCAGCACCTCAGCCAAAGTGTTGATCAGCAGAGTTTTGGCAAGTCCGGGTACGCCAACGAGCAAGCAGTGTCCGCGCGAGAACAGGGAAATAAGCAGTTGTTCAATGATTTCGTCCTGTCCAATAATCACCTTTTGTATTTCACCGACAATTTCTTTATAAACCGCTGAAAAGTTCTCAAGCAGCTCTACATCCTTCTCGCTAATTTGGGCATTTGTGCTCATATAAGGTCTCGTTATGAAGTTAAGGTCTGGCAGTATTCGTCAGTTTGAAAAAATATTGTAAACATTGATATTAATGTCTGTGCGCCGGGTAGTCAATTGGTAAATGAGTAAATCTTTAAATCGGCGATTTGGGAAATCGGCAAAAGAGCAAATCTGTAAACCCGCAAATCCGCAAACCTGCTAAAGGGCAAATCGGCAAACTATGCACCAATCAACTATTCAACCAATCTCCAACATCAAGCATCAAGCATCAAGCATCAAGCATCCAGCATCCAGCATCCAGCATCAATTTCCTCTTCCACTTCTACGCAGCAACTGCTAATTTGTGTTCATGAAAAATCGACTAATTCTCCATGGCGGCGCCTGGAATATTCCTGATGCGCTTCAAGACGCCCACATGCACGGTATCCGGGAGGCCTTAACAGCTGTTAGTGCTGAACTTATACAGGGAATGACAGCCCTCGATGCCACCGAAATGGCGGTGCGTATGCTGGAAGCAGACCCGACCTATGATGCCGGGCGCGGCGCATTTCTCAACAGTAAGGGCGAGATTGAGCTGGACGCCATGATTATGGATGGCCGCACCCTCGATTTCGGGGCGGTTGCCGCTATCCAGAACGTTCTTCATCCAATTAGCGTGGCCAGGGTGGTAATGACGGAAAGTGAGCATTGTATTCTGGTGGGCAAGGGCGCACAGGACTTTGCCAAAGCACAGGGTATCGAGGAAACCACTCCGGAAGACCTGCTAACGGAGCGCGAGCTGGCCACCTGGCAACGTCTGCAAAAGGACAGTAGCTTCCGAACACATCAACCCTTCGATAAACCAATGGGCACTGTCGGTGCGGTGGCAATGGACAATGATGGCAACCTGGCCGCGGCAACCTCCACCGGAGGCACACCGCAGAAACTGGCGGGGCGCGTCGGTGATACCCCGATTATTGGTGCGGGCACCTATGCAGATAATGAACTAGGCGCAGCTTCTGCAACCGGCTGGGGAGAATCTATTCTCAAGGTCATGCTGACAAGACAATTATGCGATCTATTTGGTTCAATGCCGGCCGGGCAGGCGGCAAAGGCAGTGATAAAGCATTTGCAGGAGCGAGTCAAGGGTTTGGGTGGCGTGATAGGGATTGACTCAAATGGTAACTATGCCTTTCATCATAACACGCCATATATGGCCTTCGGGTACATGGAGGAAGGGGGGAAGATTGTGGTGAATATTCAAATTCGGAAGTAGATGTCAGTAGTCATCCCCCCTCTATGTCCCCCGGGGGACATAGAGGGGGGAGAAATCTCTGAGCAAATCACGCCTTCACATCATCTTCTTTTTCAAACTTCTCGCAGGAGTCTGTCAAAGTAATATTGACATTCTTCAGACCGCAAACATGATAAAAATCTTCTTCCTCATTGCGAGTCTTACTGGTATTGATATATGCCAAACGATGCTTGCAGAACTGACAGGTCCGCGGAATCGTTGACGCCGGCTTGCTTTCGTTGCTTGTCTGCGCGAATTTCCGGCAAAAATAGATGATGGATTCGAAATTTAAAGAAATAGCGTTGAGAATATTGCGTATACGCAGCAAAATATAGGTTTGCGCGAACATCAAGAGCACAAAAATAAGCAAAAATGTATATGCAACATTATCGTTAAGCAACAGGTCCCGCATCGGCTACGATTCTCCAGCTTAAAACAGTGAACATTAGTGTTTCAAATAGTCGTATGCGGGAAACAGAAGTTTAGCGTTTAATTGAGAAACGCGAAGCCGATTCCCAACCCTCCACGAATATAAAAACCGCTGAAATCGAAGGAAGATTGCGTCACGTAATCAGTATTCGTGCTACCGTCAATAAAAGTAAGTGACCCTTCAAGGTTACCGATGTTACCGTATTGATAGCCAGCCTCGCTCCAGAACGAGAGCGAATTCGTCAAGCGATAGTCAAAGCCGCCCGAAAAAACTGCGGCAATATTACTGCCTGAAGATTCACCAACGGTGTCAAAAGGAATTAAGGGCAGTGGTGTTTCTCCGGATGATTGGGTATAGTCCGATTTGGAAAGTGACCGGGCATTGGCAATTGCCATGCCCACGCCGAGACCAATATACTTATTGAAGCGACGCCAGGAGCTGTAGTCAAAATAGCGATGGACGGTAAACAAGACATCATACAACTCAACTTCTCGTTCAAACAGGAAGGTATTTGTCTGTTCAATTCCGCCCCGGTGGTCAAGCTCAACCGTTTCGTTGTAATAGGTCACATTCACACCAAAGAAACTGCCCTCACCTACTTGATACTGTAGTCTGCCGCCCCATACCAGGTTACCGCCAAAATCACCGGGATCATCCAGGGCTTCACCCAGTTGATTGCGGAATCCGGTGATATCATTGGACAATTTTGCATTCACATCTGCAAACCGCGGCTTAAAAAATCCGGCATACGGCTTGATGGTTACGCCCTGAGCCATTAATCCAAGAGAGAGGCCCAGAAAACACATGACAGCAGTAGCAATGACAGAGAGTTTCATACAACTCCTTCCTATATAGAGAGGTTTTGCTGCGCTTTAAGTGATACACTTCCTATTTTCAGAAAAAAGTTATCAGATATTAATATGGGCGTCGAAACAACATGGTTCCAAAGATTAAGAATAATATTGACTATCCCTGCAGTATTTTGTAGAATCCGGTCAAGATCTGAATTCAACTTACCTGATCAACACATTTGAAATTTAAGCAGTTAGCACTTTTTTTCGGAGCGAGTGAACCGAATATCGTGAAGATAGTTAAAAATTGCGAAAATCGCCCGGGAAACATTGCTGTATCGCTACAAAATGGAAATTTGCATTTTTCCATTTTTTTGCTATGATTTTGCGTTTTTTTTCTTATAATATGCCCCCAAAACAGCGATGTTCTTTCTACGCGAAAACGCATCGACGTATGACTGGTTTGTAGCGTTGTTTTTTAAGGGAAGATAAGAACAGGGATTAACACAACAGGAGGAATTGATGGAATTTCCTGATCGCCTGAACCACAAAACTGTCAGCAAGGCAGATCCTATATTCAACGAGGTTTGTGAAATTCTCGAGCTGGAAGCTGATCACGTGGACTACATGGTATATGAAGATTTTGATGAAGTAGACTATAGCATGTATGATGAGTTTGATGATGTCGACTATGGATCGGATTCCTGGAAAATGGAAAGCCGAGTCATTGAGATATATTTTCTAGACGGGACCCGCGAAGAGATCGAAGTTGAAGTAGATTCAGAAATAGATGAAACATTGAAGCGCCTTCTCGGCGACTTATGATTAAGCGAAACCGGCCGTTCAACCTCTCTTGATAATTTCTACGGCCAGCGCTTTAAAATCTTTGGCGCCATTGCTATCCGGTGCATGGTCAAAAATGGATTTACCGAAACGCGGTGATTCAGCCAACGCTACATTAGTCCGGATCTTTGCATCCGTTAAGCGATCTTCAAAATGCTTATGAAGTTTATCGAGGACAAAACCGGAGATCTTATTCCGCCGATCATACATTACCGGAATAACTGCACCAATTTTCAATCCTTCATTATATTTCTTCTTCACAATATCTACCAGAGCCAGAATTTTTCCGAGACCGCGCAGCGCCAAATAATGGCATTGAATCGGTACGTATACCTCTTCCGCAAATGCCAGGGCATTGATGGTGATAAATCCCAGTGACGGCGGGCAATCCAGCAGCACGTAGTCGTAGGGTATATCAGCATCGCCAAAGGCATCCTTGATGGTAAAATAGCGCTTTGCCTTGGTGGGAAACATATTGTAGAGGGCGGTTTCCAGCTTGGCCAATTCCCGGCCTGCCGGAAGGAAATGCATATTGTCATTGTAGGTCAGGTAGACATCCTGAAAACTAACTTGCTGATCGAGGAATTTTTCAACACCGGTTACCCGGCGAAAATCAACTCCCAGGTGATCGGTGAGGTTGGCCTGCGGATCAAGATCAACCAGCAAAACTCGCTTGCCCTCTCTAGCCAAGGCTGCACCGAGATTAACCGTAACCGTTGTCTTGCCAACGCCGCCTTTCAGATTTGATATCGCAATTGTTTTCATATGAAGGTCCACCAATGAGCCGTTTTGTGCGGTATAATCTAGTTTCGTCGATCAATATAACAATGACCAAAAGCAAATTGCCAGAAAAGTTATAAATGATTTATGCATAAGATTTCATGCAGATCACAAGTTTACGGATTGTAAATTAATGGAATCGAACAAGAAAATTTCCAACAGGAAAAATTCCAAATTAAGGGCATCGCTTTGGAATTTTTCCTGTTGGAAATTGGAATTTATCCCTATGTTTAGTTCTATAATGCTATTTCCGGAAGACCTTATGCCCTCAAACTCCGAAAACATCCGCTCAAACTATGCCGCTCCAAATCTGCTCGAAGAGATCCAAGCAGCATTTGCCGCTATTGGGAAGCCGATATCTTCGCTGACCCTGGATGATCTGGCAGCGGTAGATGAATTTCACGTTCGCGGGGTTAAAGCCACCGAAGAGCTAATCCAGCTGCTGAAGCCGACATCTGGCATGCATATCCTTGATGCCGGCAGCGGTCTCGGTGGTCCTGCCCGGCGCATTGCAACAGCCGTTAATTGCCGCGTTACCGGTATCGACCTCAGCGAAGACTACTGCCGGGCCGGCAACCGGTTGAGTGAATGGGTCGGATTACAAGAGCAGGTTGAACTGCGCAGTGGTAGCGTCACCAACATGAGCGATTTTACTGACGACAGCTTTGATGCTGCCTTTACAATCCACGTCGCTATGAACATCGAAAATAAACCGGCTTTCTACAGCGAAATTGCCCGCGTTCTCAAGCCCGGTGCAGCATTTCTGATATACGATATTTTTTCAGTCGGCAATCAGGCAATTGACTTTCCAGTGCCTTGGGCAACTGATGCCTCAAGTAGCTTCCTGGCAACCCCGTCAGCTGTAAAACAGTGGCTAAATGAGGCAAATTTTGTTATTGAGCATGAAATCGACAACACTGCTGCCGGAGCAACATTCATGAGCGCCGTGGCAGAACGCTTTTCAAAGCAGCAGCCGGGCGCAATCCCTAACCTGAGCCTGCTAACGGGCCGGCGCAGTGCGGAGAAATTCATGAATCTGGCCCAAAACCTAAAAAACCGCAAAGTATCTCTTGCAATGTTGCTATGCCGCACGCCCGGCTGACGGATGTTCTCTTGCACTAACCTGTTGTTTTATTTACAAAAGTTCGCTATTCTTTTCGAGGTAAGCGCCACCGCCCTGGTCATGGATTTTAGTGGGGGATTCATGACAAACCACTCATTCTTTTGATAAATAAATAAGCGCTTCACCTTTCTTACCTTTTTGCCTCTCCACATTTTTCTAAACTTCGACCAACTTTGTATCAACAAGGTTGTATTGTTACCAACTACATAGATTCGTTTTGCCATTCTTAAGGCTCATTGACATCGCTGGATGCGACATCTCGAATACCGCATGGATGAAAAGATTGCCCTTGCCGGGATTATTCCGCAAGGTCGTTCCACTCACTTATCATGGATATGGTTATGAGAAAGAAGCTTCAACCGTTCATCCCACAAATTGCCATGCCGACTGGTCTACTGCTGATTGCACTGATTGTCAGCCTGGTAGCTGTGGATGTCGCAGCCCAGGATTCGTTATCGATACGAATCAATCGCGTTGCGACGGATAGCGTATCTATCCGGGGACGCGATGCCGCCCTCCCCTATCCCGTTTTGTCGTTTATTACCGTTACAGACAATAACGGCAATCATGTCACCGGTTTATCCGACACATCGACCTGGCTGGGCCCGGATGATGTTGCGCCAAATGGCCGACTGATGCGCGATATTTGGCAACCACGGGAATATTTTCAATCAGATCCTAGCCAACCGCTGATTCAGGATCTCTTCGCGCAGCACATTCCTGCAACCATTATCGAAATTACGGAAACCAGTCTGCCGATCATCCCCAACAGCACCCTCTTGATGCTTGATGAAAGCAGCAGCTTTGGCGAATCGCTTGAAGCAGCCAAAGACGGTTCGCGCCTGTTTATTGAGGGGATGCGCACGGTAGACCGTACCGGGATTATCCGCTTTTCCGGCGATTATTTGGGCTTCAACGCCCCGAATCCCTTCCCGGGCATCCTCTTTCAGCCATTTACCAGCGACACAACCATTTTGAATGCAGA
This sequence comes from Calditrichia bacterium, assembly GCA_028284445.1. Taxonomy (GTDB): domain Bacteria; phylum Calditrichota; class Calditrichia; order RBG-13-44-9; family J075; genus JANQRS01. The sequence goes on along the minus strand of JANQRS010000047.1, from coordinate 81,703 downwards.
TGTCGATTCTTCATTTGCCAAAACCGGCAGCCCGGTCATTCAATCGCTGGATAGCGCTATCACCAAACTGGCTGCTGAATCGTCGTTTCGCAGGAGCATCATCGCTTTTACAGATGGTAGAAACAACAAGTGGGTAACCGATGTCTGTACACCGGAAGGCAATGTCCAGGCAGGCGACATCAACCTCGCGTGCGCCGATTCACTGGTGAAGCGAGCCAATGCCGCCAATATTACCATTCATATCATCGCCGACAATACCGTTCCCGGTGAACCGGTCAATGAACAATTCCTGACTCGATTGACGGACGGCACCGGCGGTCTCTTTCGGGTTGGCGCTAGCGGCGACCTAACCGGCTTTTATGAAGAACTGCTGGCCGTAACCAACAATTATTACGTAATGGCCCACACTTCACCGGTGCCTTGTGATGATGGTGTGAGCAGCAGCGACCCGAATCGCATTGTTGATGTCGCCGCTAATGAAAACGGTCTGAATGGCAGCGCCACCAATAGCTATTTCTACGATGGCCCGGTGAACAGCTACGATTTATCAGTCACCAAACTCGCCGACGTTACCAGTGTACGCGCCGGCGACAGTTTCTCCTACGATATTTCAGTCATAAACAGCGGACCGAATACGGCATACAACGTGACGTTGGTGGATTCCCTGCCCGATTATCTGACGCCCGCCAACTTCATCCCGGCGCCGGATTCGACGGTTGGCGACATATCATACTGGCGATTTGACTCAGTCACTGCCGGCAACCTTCAATCTATCACTTATTCCGTGACAGTCTCTGCCACGATTGATCCCTCAATTACGGAAATCGTAACCGGTGCCCGCCTCATTGCCGCATGTGATCTCAATCCGGACGACAATATATTTAACGATTCGATTCCGGTGCTGCCGCCTCCGGACCCGGTGCTAACGCTGACCCAGCGTGCCGTAGCCGATTCATTCATCGTTAGCAATGGCGATACCACCTGGTATCCGGAAGTAAGTGAAACATACACCTATGTTCTTACGGTCACCAATACCGGCACCGTCACTGCCACCAACGTGACACTTACTGATGTTGCACCGGATTCAGTCATTGTCACAGATCCGCTTGATTGGTCATTTGGCGATATGGGTCCCGGCGAATCACAAACGGTTAGTTTCGATGCTACGGTGGTAGATGAGATTCCTTTCGATCAATTTGCACTCGACAATGAAGCAACGGCCGATGCAGACAATCTCCCCACGCCGGTATCCGATACCTTAACCGTCTTTGCCATTGATCCACCGGATGATCCGGTTCTGCTTACACAGCTGGACGTTACGCAACGTGCCGTTGCTGATTCATTTACAGTAGACAACGGCGATACCACCTGGTATCCACTGGAAGGCGAGACCTATACTTACATTCTTACAGTTACCAACAACGATTCTATCACCGCTGAGGATGTGACTCTCGACGATGTTATCCCGGATTCAGTCACCGTTGAAGCCGGCACTGCCTTGTCCTGGGATTTTGGTGATATGCCGCCCGGCGCTTCCGAAACGGTGACCTTTGCAGCAACGGTTGTTGACGATGTGCCATTCAACGAATTTCCGTTGCTGAATACGGCATCCGCCGATGCTTCCAACCTCGATCCACCGTTGGTTGGGACGATCACCTCGGAACTAACGGTATTTGCGATTCAAATTCCTGATACCACGGAACCGGTCCTGACCTTGAGCCAACGCGCCGAAGCCGATTCATTTACGGTCGCCAATGACGACACCACCTGGTATCCGGAAGTAGGCGAAACCTATACATACATCCTGACCGTCCGCAACGAAGGCACAGTCATCGCTACGGACGTTACGCTGAACGATCTTGCACCGGATTCAGTCACGGTGACTGACCCGCTGGATTGGTCATTCGGTAACATGGATCCCGGTGAATCACGCACAGTCAGCTTTGATGCCACGGTTGTTGATGTAATTCCATTCGATCCATTCCCTCTTGACAATGAGGCAACCGTCGACGCATCGAATCTACCAATTCCGGTTACGGATATTCTAACGGTATTCGCAATTGACCCGCCGGGCACGGTCGATCCGGAGCTGACGCTAACTCAGCGCGCAGTTACCGATTCCTTCGTTGTGGATAACGGCGATACCACCTGGTATCCAGAAGTAAGTGAAACATACACCTATGTCCTTACGGTCACCAATACCGGCACCGTCACAGCGACCAATGTGGCGCTTACAGACATCGCTCCGGATTCTGTCTCTGTGACAGATCCACTTGATTGGTCATTTGGCGACATGGCGCCCGGTGAATCACAAACGGTGAGTTTTGATGCGACGGTCGTAGATGCAATTCCTTTCGATCAATTCCCGCTCGATAATGAAGCGGCAGCGGATGCAGACAATCTGCCGGTGCCGGTCACGGATACATTGACGGTCTTTGCTATAGATCAGACCGACATCCCGGACCTGGATGTTTCCGTTAAGCAGCGAGTCACGCTGGATTATCGCATCGAAAACGGCGATACCACCTGGCTGGTGTTGGAAGACCAGGTTTTCACCTATACCATCATTGTTACCAATGAAGCGGATAGTTCTGTGGCTCGTAATGTCGGCCTGCAAGATCGCCCATCCGGGTCGGTCATGGTACTTGAAGCACCGGATGCCATTTTGGTTACCGACGAATTGGTCGAATGGTCATTGGGTGACCTTGATCCCGGCGAGTCTGTTCAGCGTATGCTAACCGTTCAGGTGATTGGTGAACACGACATCGACGATCCGCCGCTGGAAAATATCGCTGTTGTTCCAAGAGTCGCAAGAGAGCCGCTTAGCGCCCTCGACAATAACTTCTCACAACTGGATGTCCTGGTGGTACCACCGACTCAGCTCGGGGCAGACCTCACATTGCGCCAGATTGTGATGACGGATTCATTGCAAATCAGTGGCAGCGACACCGTCGCCTGGGCCTTTGCCGGCGAAGTTATCGACTACGAAATTACAGTGATAAACAAGGACTCCATTGATGCAATCAATGTGGTCCTGAGCGATACGCTGCCGGATCTGGTTACCAGTGACGGCTTCAACGGCGGCGACGTCATTACCTGGACTTTTGATACGCTGCGCGCATTTGCCGACACCACGGTGATATTCAGTGCGCTGGTTGACGATCAATTTCCCTTCACGCCCTGGCCCCTGGTGAACAAGGCATATGTAGAAGCAGAAAACGAGGGGCCAACCCGGCTCTTCGACAACCGTAGCACCAGCACGGCACAAGGCTATGTCGATCCGGCCCGCTTGACGGATATCGAGGTCACGATGAGTGTCGATACCGATTCGATGAGTGTCGAAAACGGCGCGACAACCTACTACGTCGAGCCAGGCGAGAGATACACTTATACCGTTACGGTCACTAATATCAGCGGCAACGAAGCGCGCAACGTATTTCTTCGCGATAATCTGCCAAACTTCGTGAGCACGGTTTCCGGTTCAGTCCAACCCGCTGCGGCGACAGAAAATGCGGACTCCCTGGTCTGGAACCTCGGCACCCTTGCCGGAGGGGGCAGCATCGCCCTGCAATTTGACGTTACGGTTCCCGCCGATATGCCGGTCGGACGAACCACATTAACGAATGCTGCCACCGGACGAGCCAGCAATGAGAACCCGGCACTGCTCGCAAATAACAGCGCCTCTATCTCAGTGATTAATGAAGTGCGCGTCTTCGCTGAGGAGTGCCTGTTTCTCGATTTCAACGTCTTTGAGCCCGAACGTGGTCTGCCGCTTGGTATGGAATTCCAGCTGGTCAGCGGGCGTTTCGCCACAATAAACATTATGGATATTACAGGTTATAAAGTTCGTGAATTGTACGCGGAAAATTTCGACGCTGGTCTCAATCGACGTGAGTGGGACGGGCGTATGGAAGATGGACAACAGGTAGGCAGTGGCGTCTATATCATAACGTTCCAATCCGCAGGTCTCTCTTGTTGGAGAAAGGTAATCATAAGAAAATGACGATGACTAGACAAAATACCAGAAGGATGACCCGCTCCGGTCTCCTGTCAGCGATAGTCATGCTGATTACGTTGAGCACAATCATGATGCCGCACCTGCTGAATGCCCAGGTTCGTGCCGGTGCATCTTTCCTGAAGTTCCTACCGGGCATCCGCAACCAGGGTATGGCCAGCAGCCAAACCGGGGTGATTGATGAAATTCATGGCCTCTACGCCAATCCCGGCGCCACCGGACTGATGCGTGAATGGCAAGTGTCGGCCTCGTATACTAATTGGATCGCCGATGTTCAAAGCCTGTCATGGCTATATGGACAGCAGTTGCGGACACCGTGGAGTAATCATACCCGCTTCGCCCTTGGTATTCACTATCAGGATGTTGGCGACTTCAACAGCACCAGGGATCGCAATGCGGCAACGGCCTCGGCGAGTGATGCACTGTTTACGCTTAGCCTTGGGCAACGCCTTGGCGGCATCTCGCGGAACCTGTCATTTGGCGCCAATCTCAAATACTTCCGCAGCGACCTGGATGGCATTAGCGCATCGTCATTTATTGCTGACCTCGGTTTGTTGTACCGCACCGAGCAGATGCCGATCAGCTTCCTTGGCTTCGAATACGCCATCCTTTCAGCCGGGGCCTCGCTGAACCAGCTTGGTCAGCCGATGGACTTTATCGGGGTCGAATCGCCGCTGCCGCGTGCATTCCGTACCGGTGCAGCCTTAAATATAGGCTCGCATGAATCGCTGCAGATTCAACTGGCAGCTGATTACAGCAGGGTTCTCGACGAAACAGATCGCTTCAGCATTGGTGCCGAAGCCATGTGGGGATACCGCTTTGGTATTCGGGCAGGCTATACCTTTAATGAAAACCTCTTCTCAAAATTCACTGTGGGCGCCAGTCTGCGACTGGGCATCCCCCTGCCCTTTAAGGCCCGCGCTAATGACAGTCGCATCGACGTTGCCTATCGGGAAAGCATTGATGTCTTCTCCGACGACCCCTTGCGTTTCGGCCTGAATAATTACCCGATTGGCCCGGAGCAGTTTTGGGTGGATGACACATCCCACCAGAAGCCTTATTCGCCAGAGGAGTCCGTCGCCCTGCACTGGGAAGAGACCCGAGATCCGGATGTCTACGATACTGTTGATTACATAGTCTTCCTGGTTAAAGGGGATCGTACAGCGCTGGCCAGTATGATGGCCAAATGCCGATATGATGGTAAATTTCTGGATGGGAAAATCGATGCAGCAGAAACATCCGGCGAAATACATTATCGTTTTCAAGGAGATACACTTCAGTGGGCCAGTGAAGCAAACAGCCAGGGCAGCTTCATATGGAGCAAAGATCTGAGCAAGCTTCCGGATACTTATATCATGCAACATGCGGTTGTGCCAACCCCGCTGCATGAAGCCGGCGATTACTACTGGACCAGTCTGGCCTATGATCGCGACAATCATGTACGCTTCGCTGACAACATCGGGCATTTCCGCATTGCTAAACCAGATCTGATAATTCCCGTCATTGCCTTTGAATCCGGCACCGAAGATGACTGCACAAATGACGATTGTAAAATTGTCGTTACAGTGAAAAACAATGGCGAAGTGCCGGCCGGCAGGTTTGCTCTCAATCTTTATGAAGACAACATTGAACCGGTCGCTTCAGCTACTGCGCCGCAACCTACCTCGCGGTTGATTACGCAAAGTGGCGACTCCGCCTTGACAAGCGACGAAACTTTTCTGGTCGATAGTCTTCAACCTGACAGCACCATAAAGTTGGAGTTGGATTGGACCGGACAGATTTCCGATAGCAAATTCCTGTTTGCAATTGCTGATGTTAAATCAGCGGTTAATGAGGAGGTTGAAACCAACAACAGCAAGAGCACCAAACTGGGCTTGCCAGATCTGGTGCTGACATTGCGCACCTCGCCTGAAAATGCAGCGCCCGGCGACAGTATCGACTTCATCGTTCGCGTTGAAAACCGCGGATCTGCGCCAGCCAGCAACTTCCAGGTTCTCTCAACGATCTCAGAAGACCTGGAATTGAATACCGGAGATGCTTATACCCAGGATCGCCGATTCAGTATGGCAATAAACTTGTTGGCGCCCAATACTCATGTCGAAGACACGCTACGCGGCCGTGTTAATCCGAGTTGGGACCTTTCCGACATAGAAAATAAGGGAATGATCCTGGCACCTTTCTGCGACCTGAATCCTGCTGACAATTGTTACCCGAACCTGGTGCCACCCGGTCGCTACAACCTGGCCCTGGATCAGACAACAGATATAATACCTTTCGACCCCAAAGTTAGATTTGAACATGATAGCAGCCGCCTTGAATTGCTTAGCCAACACACTTTAACTCTGCTATCGAAAGCCTTGAATCAACCGGAGTTGGAGAACTTTAGCGTCTACCTGGGCGGGCATACTGATGAAACAGGTGCTGCGTCATATAACAAAGCCTTGTCAAAAAAACGTGTTGATTCGGTTAAGGACTACATGAGCCAAAAAACCGCTGCTCCTGTTGATAAAAACCGAATTAAGGCAGAAGGCTGGGGTCTGGAGCAGCCTTTGCAGCCCAATACGGGAAAAAATCTTTTTAATAGGCGCGTTGAGTTTTTTCTCGTAACAGGTCTGGCAGAATTGCAATTCGAGCCCGACAAACCACATCGCCCAAAAGAGGAATTTCGCGTCAAAGCACTGTTTGAGACGGAAACGATCAAAGACACCCTAATCGTCACCAATGTTGGAGACGTAGCTGCAAAGGAAGTTGTTTTGACAAATAGTTTACCGCCATTCGCAAAAATCAAGGATAAAAAAATCACATATGCTATTGGTAGTGCTCAAGCAGATTCCACGAAAATTAATTGGAATCCTCTAACTCTCGTCTTTAAAGAGTTGGAAGCAGGAGCCAAAATTGAATTGTATTATGAGATTCACTTCCCGCATACACTGGATAGATACCCGGGAGTGTTCACGAGTCGGCCCGAAGTCAGTGCGGCAAAGCCTGGAATGGAGCAAGATCTCAAAAACAACTTTGCCGAAGGTGAAACGATCTATATCCTTGCTCATCCCGACAGGCACGAAATGCCAGCGAACCTATATAAAGCAGATTCAGACAAGGAAATATACATAGTAAAGTCAGGCGACAGTCTTTCTGGCATTGCCATGGAAAAATATGAAGGGAATTGGAAACGCTGGAAAGACATATACGATGCCAACCGGAATGTTATCACCGGAAGTCCGAACCTGATCCTGCCCGGTTGGGAGTTGGTATTGCCAGCACCTTAGCCGGTGATAATTTAGTAGCCATCCAATTTTCTAACAACTGGACGCGCCCCCTTAGTTCAGGGGGCATTAAAAATAGACATCCCCCTTTATCCCCCTTCGAAGGGGATGCAGGGGATGTCATATTTTGTTTATTAATACAGTTGATAATCAACGGTCTGCGGCACCTCTATCGCGACAATTCGCAGAGCGCTTTCACCGGCCTCCAGCTTAACATGACTCGCTTTCTCCGCCTTGATCAGCGTAAAGTCACGACGGCCGATATTGGCTTCATTTCCGCTACCAGCATCGAACCAACGGCCGTCGCCATCGACGGTCATCACCGCCAGACAGCTATCCGCACCTAATTGCCGCTGATAGGTTGCTCCGGCCTCGATGGTAATATCTTCCATCGTAACATTAGCATCAAGCATTACCTGTGAATTAGGCCCTAGGATAGACTTTACCAGTCCGCCATCTTTTTCCTTTATCTGAAAATCGCCATGTTCAAACTGGTTGTAGGTCGGATCTTTTTTGATGCTTTCCTGTAGATTCGGCTCCAACCAGATTTGGAAGAATTCCGTTCTTTCGCCGTACATTTCTTCCTGGTGATAAACCCCGGAACCGGTCTGCATGACCTGTGCGCCGCCTTCGCCCACGCGGCTCTTATTGCGAAGAGAGTCAGTATGGCCAATTTCGCCTTCCAGAACGTAGCTCACAATTTCAAACGCGCGATGCGGATGCATGCCTATCACGCCGTCGCCTTTGGCAGACGCCCAGGCCCAATAGAAAAGCGGTCCGACACGTTTCGCCAGTGAACTGCCACCAGGAAAATCCAACGGTTTTATCTCCGTTATCTTTCCATTGTCAAACGCGCCGCTGCCTTGCTGATGCGGCTTATGCACTTCAAGTGTGGTGTGATCATTGAATTTCATCATAACCTCATTTCGACTTTTTATCTATTTGGTTATTAGATCTATTTCGTCGACAAATGTTACATGAGAGAATGATGGAAGAAGATTGAAGAGTGAAGATTGAAGAGTGAAGAGTGAAGAGTGAAGAATTCAGTTCGCATGAAAGAAATTGGTGGTAGGATAAACGAAAGTGGCAGTAGCACTGGGCAGTAGCAGGAAGCCAACTCGTGCGCGGCTCTGCCGCGCATGCAATCCAAAAGGCCATCAATAGGCAAGACTGCAAATCTGCTAATCTGCAAAAACGCAAATCTGCAATGCATCAAGTATTTGCAGTTTTACAGATTTACAGATTTACTAATTTGCAGTCTTGTTGATTTGCAAATTTACGGCATTGGCAATTTCTAGTTGATCAATCGTCCCAGGCCAAACAGATTTAAGCGACGGAACATCAGCATATTGTAAAAGGCCGAGAAAAGCGAACCACCAATAAAACCAACAACGAAGAGAGTCCAGGCATCACCGTTGCTTATCCAGCTTAAGGATAGCGGATTACCTAACCAGCCGAGGCCCAAAAGCCAGTGCATAATTACCAGGGTGAGTCCCAGCGCAAAGCCAAAAAGCAAGGTAATAAATCCATGAATCTGAATGGCCCGCCGTGTAAAATTACCGGGATCATCCGGTCCACCGCCAGAACCACCACTGTTTCCTTCGCTTCCTTCACCGCCGGGCTCTGCTGCGATATAAAAGTCTTTGTCCATGACACACCTCTAAATTGAATTAAGTTGATAAATTTTTAGACCCGCCCAATAATATGGATGCGGGTAACTGTTCTGATTTTTATCTGACAAACGTCCAATTTCCTTTTTTTGTACATACTGTAATGCTTTCTGCACCTGACCATCAAACAGGTGCTTGCTGAGCAGCATATCTTCAATCATACCAATATAGTTGTCATTCGGAATTGCCCAGGGGCTAGCAATTACCTGGCTAGCTCCGCCCAATAAACCGGCTTGTGCCAATGCTGCAAAACCGAGGCCTTCCACAATCGGCCCATCCCCTGTAGAACAGCCTAGAAAAATAAGCGTTCGAATCCTTGACCAATCTGTCGACTTGATATCTTCTGCAGTTAGCCGTAATTGTCGCAGCCCATTTTGACTCTGAACACCGATTTGAATCCAGGAATCATCTGGATTTTCGTATACTGCAAGACTGTGTCCTAACAAAAGGCAGAGATCATAATTGTCTTCGAGCTTGCTAAATATCTCGTTTTTCGACTGGCCTGCACCTTGATATAACCAAGACACTTCATAGCCAGCATCAAGCAGAGATGCTTCTAAAGATTTTGCTCTTCGAAAATCAATCAGGTCAACCCCGAGAAGTATTTTGGGTGCCTCGCTTTTAGACATCACCCAACTTAAATTTGAAATATCCAATGCACTTGGCTTGTGAATGATTGGCAGAAGGCTTGCTAAATACGTATTTGTCTGCTCTGGTATAGGCAAACATTCAAATGGTAACTTTGATAACGTCGCATCTGAAAATATTTCCAATTGCTCGGATTCAGCGATCAATTCCAACAAAGAATCCGAAAAAACAACCGCAGACAGTTGCAAGCCCTCACGCCACGTTGAAGAATAATAAGCGCCCAACTCCTTTTGCATTTGACTTGCGCCGGTTCCTTGCTTCCTGAGTGTAATGACATAATTACGAACACCGAGGATACGGTTCAAATATGCTTCAATACTGGCTTCCAACTGTTTTTTCGGGATCTCCTTCACCAGGATCTTTTGATGTTTTATAGTTTCAATGAAAGTAAAGACTTGTTCATCCTGGGTAAAATAACTCAGACGGCAGACACCGGGCTTTAAATCCGAATCATAATGTGAATTCGCTGCAAACTGGAGTGATTTTCCACCCGCCTCAAAGTCGCTTCTCCGTCTTACCTGTCGAATCCGCGCGAGCTTATTCTTCGCAGCTTGAAGACGGCCCAACTTCAACTCATATACAACCGCATCACTCAGTGAGCTGTAAATCCAGTTGCGAAAGAAAATCAAATTGTCAATTCTATCGAATCCGCGGCTGAATTCTTCCACTTCTTCAAGCATTCTATCGGAAAATTCCACAGCCTTGCTTAGATCTCCACGTCTATCCTCCAAAAAGGCCTGCAAGGCTAAACAGCGAATCATATCCTTCTTGTATTCACTTGCTACAGCCATTTCAATTGTGGTACGAAGCAGGCCAGAAGCGTCTTCGAACCTATCCTCATATATCAAGGCCCATGCTCGATTCAGGCGACTTCGCAGGATCTGTTCGGTCCAGGATAATTCCAAATATAATTTCTCAGCCTCGGCAAAATAAGTCTCTGCAATATCAGGCTGTTTCCTGTGATACATGTAAAAGACACCAAGAGATTGGGCCGTCTCAGCCAAGACGTCTTTTGCTTCAACCAATGCGGAGCAGCTATCAATTGCCGCGATAAGAAGGGGATACCCTTCATTGGACTTCATTTGCCCCTTGAGGATCAATGTGCGCGTTAAAAGATTCAGGCGAAGCCGCGCGTCAAATCGGCGATGTTTATTTAGTAACGCCATTGCGCTTTTCACAGCGTCGAGGGCTTTGAACGGAATTGCCATGCGTTCGTACACGGTTGTTATGTTCTGAAAGGCGGCAATTCTATTAACCGGATCAACTGCATTTTGAGACACAAACTCGAATGTTTCCAGAGCCTTTTCATATTGAGCACCAGCCAAATAGGTGAGTCCAGAACCCATTTTGTATTGGTCTCTGAGACTTTTGTAGCGTTTAATGACGGGAAAACGGCCTATCGAATCAAAAACAGCCAATGCTCTTTTATGCTGCCCCTGGTTGGTATAGTAAATGCCAAGCCGGTTAAGATTTGACACAGCGTAATAATCGACATTTGGGACTGCCTTGTCATCAATGCTGTATGCGTACTGTGCTGTCTTGGTCAAAACCAGAAATTGTTCCGCCTGAGCACCGATCTCCTTATAACTTTCACTCAACTGAAATAGAACACCGACGTATCGTAAGTGATCCTTGATGGCAAGAACATCCTTAGCCAAGTTGTTGGCGTAAAGAGCTGCCAGCCGATTGTGAAAGAAATTCTTGTAAAGATTGACAAAAACTCGCTGCTTGATTTCATATTCGAGGCGCTTGTCTTCTGTCATCTGTAATGCACGTAAGCCTATCGCTGCCCAGGTCTCAACCCCTTTAGGTGAGTTCAATACGCCGCCACGACAGAGCTGTCTCGCGGCCTCGGCGGTCAACCATTCCCGGCAGCGGCTGCTATCCCAGCCGGCAATTTGCCGACGCCAGGGTTCCCAATAACTGTTCTCGGTGCGCTGATCTATTACTGGCGCCAAGCTATCAATTGCCGAGCGAATCTTCGGCGTCATCTCTAGGGAGTCATCCACAGTCGACACGATCTGCCACTGCAAAAGCCTACGCAAGTTATTTTCCTGCTTATAAGGGTTTTCAAGCTCTGCGATTTCCTGAATTATGGCCTTCGGATTCATTTTCCGAAAATCCCGAACAATCCTGCGACTCTTTTCGAAAAGGATGTCTGCAAGCGAATCATTCGGTGTCAATGCCAGGTAATAAGCTTCCAGGCGCTCCGCGATGGCTACGCTATCCGCAGCAGTTTCGGCAGTACCAGCCAGGGAATCCAGTTCAGCAAGAAACGCCTCATTAGAAGGCGGCGCCTGCCGTTCACAAAAAATTGTCAGAAAGACCAGGAAAGCCAGGACCAGCAGCAGCCATGGATTTGGGCGTGCAACTTTCATTACTTCGGTCCTTGATCATAGCCGGGATTATGACCGCCACCGGGCGGACGTGTATCGTCCGGATCCTTTTCACGACCATCATCAGGATTGATGCCACCGGGGTTATCCGGACCAGGAGTTGGTATTATCGGTGCAATCGCGCAGAAACGATTCCACCAGAGTACCGGCACGTAGCGCCAGGTAACTCGTGTATAATTCCAGGCTGCCCTAATAAAACCACGCAGGCCATTGAATGAATCGGGAATTTGCTGCAAATTCCCTTGCTTATAAGCGAAACGGCGCCGTGCTTCCCAAACTTTCTCGGCAGCAAGGTATAAATTTTCATATCCGGCAAATACCTCTCTGGCGCGGCTTGACAAACCTTCTATCACCGCAATGTAGTTTTGCAAATCATTTGGCTCCGGCGCGTAAGCGCTTTCCAGGATCAGCTCGTTTCGCAAACCGATAATTTCTTCGTGACGCCTCAATTGATATTCGCTGACCTGGGGAATATATTTGCGTAACAAGGTCCGAAAAGACTGATTATAAGGAAGCATCTTTATCTACCCCTTTCCTTTTCGATTTGCTCGATTTGTCTGTCGTAGTACTTCTGTTTTTCGCATTGGACGAAGCAGCGGTTTTCCGTGAAGCCGCTGCTCGCTTCATTCGGTTGACCTTCACCCACAACCGGTCATAAATGAACTTTGAAAGCAATCCATCGAAGCGATTGCGCACACCGGTTCGATCCATAATGCAATTGGCATCCAGATTGTCGCGCGCCGGGAAAAACCCAAGCCAGTTTTCCTTACCTGATGGATGATCAATATCAGATTGGAAAGCGGTTTTCGGTTCTTTCTTCGCCGCCAACTTCAGCCGGTATTCGGAGAATTCACGCGGAATCGGCTGCAAGATTCGTCCGGTGTCCTTATCAACCTTTCTGGAGAATCGATTGACATCAAACCAGCGAATGTTAAGCGAAGGCTTGTCCGGCAGATTGTCGATAAAAAAACGGTCGTAATATTCATCTACGATCACCCCGTTATCAACATCCGATATCGCATGACCAAATTCGTGAATATAGGTCCGGAAGCTGGCCTCGAGCACATTGACAGCCATTCGCCCAGGGTTATGGAAATAGAAGGCGTGAACCGGATCTTCGCATTTTTCCGGCAAGCGGACTTTTTCAAGCTCAAATTCTTCGCCATTCATATCCGGTTGCAGCGGGCGCATGGTATCGTCTTCATACCAATTGGCAAATTGAGCAGTCGCACGCTTGTACTTCGGTACGGCACTGAGAATGATCAGCATATCGGTTTCGCGGCACAACTGCTCCGGGTCAAGGTCCTCTCCGTTTGCCCCGGTCGATGTCGGGAATTCTTTGCTGGCGGCATTCAGCATATAAAGATAGCGGTCGCGGGCATGAGCGGCAGCATCGATCAGGTCATCCGTTGACACACCATCGATAGCGATATTCCCTTCTCCTTCGTAACCGGAGATCTCGTACAATCCGGCTTCATAAGACTGGGCCATGCCGACATCTTCCCATCTTTCCTCCGGCACCAACTTGTGGAATACCGTTACAATGCGGATTTTGGACCAGATTTCCGGGGCACCCACGACATGGTTTTGGCTGAGGCTCTGCAAGGCACGTTCAGCGGAGCGCATAAACAGCTCGCGATCCTCACTGATCGGATCGACCATTTCCCGATACCCATCTTCAACCTTCTCCCGAAAAATTGGATTGGCGATTATCGCTACTGTAAAAGGATAGGGCGGTTCATGGTCAGGTTGAAAATCGTACAGCCAGGTGTCAATTTTCTTGATCATTTTGTCCGGCTCATCAGGATCGGGCTGGAAGTATTTGTCGCGATCGGCCGGCGGCACGGCATGCATCACCTCCTTGATCTTTGGCGACATGATGAAATTCAAGCTACGCTCAGTATCATAGGCATAGACAATTCGCGAGGCCGTACGTCGAAAAAATCGCTGATGCAAATAGACCAAATCATTGTAGAGGATGCCGAGCAGGGCTCCGACGAGGTATCCGCTGCAGTAGTTCACGAACACCTGCGGCGCTTCCGGATGGAGTGCTGCCAATCCCCCGGCCAGTGCCAGGATACCGGCAAGGATGATCAATGGCAGCCACATAGCGCCAAAAATAGAACCGGCAAACAATATCGCAACTGTCCAGCAAATAAAGGGTAAAGAATAGGTAGGTAAACCGGCAGCAAATATGCCGGCCAATACTGCAAAAAAGGCGGTGCTCAATGCTAATAGGTGGATGCGAAATCCCTTGGTACCAAGGGTGCGTCGCACGTAGATAACCGAACCGAATCGCTTTGGCCACACGAGATTCAGTATCCAATTGACGATACTAATCATTTTGTCCTCCACTAGAAATGAAATGCCGCAGCTTTATCAGGGCGGGGTTTCCGCGGCTTCGATACGAGTCAGATTCTTACGAATCTGTTGCTCCCAGCCTTCATCTTTTTCCGTCCTGAGGCATGCTTCCAACAGTCGCTTTGCTTCCTTCAAATTGCCCAACTCTTCCTGGGTTAGCGCCAGGTTATATTGATAAATAGAGTTTTCCGGCGCCTGTTCCAGGGCAGCCTGAAAATATGTGTTGGCCTCTTTGGCTCCATCCAGCGGTTTTAGCTTGTAAACGAATGTACCGAGGTCGTTCAGGAGCTTGGCAGACTTATTTTCGACGCCCTTTAGCCACTCAAACTCCCGACGCAGTTTGTCGCTCTTGCCCAACAAGAAGTACTCATTCGCAAGGCGTCGACGCGCCTCGGTATCGTCGTCATCTGCCTTGAAGTCTATTGCCGCAAGCAACTGCTTTTCCAGTTCTGTCTCAGCTTCTTCAGGGCTCATCGGTATCGATTCACCACGATAAGCATCACTCAGACGGGCCTGGTGCAGATCCTGAGTGTGATTCTCAAGCTGCGCCACCAAAGCCTGATCGATCACCCGATCAAAATGCCAATAATCATAGACCTGTGGCCCGCCTATTAAGCCAAGCAACAACACTGCTGCTGCCGCAAGTTGTACGGGCACTTGCCGCCACCAGGGAACGCTGATGACATTATTCGGTTTCGTTACCGGGATTACACCCGGATTCGGTTCAGCGGTCATTTTTTTTATATTGGCAAATATGTCGTCAGCCGTCAGGCCAACAATTTCTATCGCCTCCTGTTGCTCCTCCAGACCGAATTCCTTTTCAGCATCTTGCAAAAGGCTCGTGAAGGTATGATAAAGCAGCGGATCTGTCGCCAGCCATTCTTCTACCCGGGCATTTTCCTGCGGCGTCGTCTGCTTGTCCACATACTTGGATAATAGCGCAAGTTTTTCGCTGTCAAACCGGTCTTGACCGGGTTCTCCCATTCCATACATATTTGTCATAATACACACACCATCTAAATCGCTCGACCATTAATTTTCCCCAATTAAGTGCCCTACTCCGCTACCCTCACTATTCTTACAGATTGCCTCTTGTGCAATTTTTCTTAAAAAGAAATGATTATTTCCCGATGGGATCGATTCCCTTCTTCCGCAGGCAATCCTGCAACGCCTGCTTCATCTCTGTGCAAATGCCGGCAATTCGTTTTCCACTAAGGCTGTCGAAATAGTTTTCGATCTCTTCGGTACTGAATCCTTCGGCCTTCAAGAGAAAGATAATTTTGTCACGAAATCCCTGCCTGCGCAGTTTGCCAAGCCGCTGGAGACAGTCATTTACTTCTTCGTTGAATTCCCTGGCCACGCTTAGTTCGGCCACGAACTTTTTACGATCTTCAGTCGGCATATTGTCAAAATCCAAATGGGGACGATTTTCAACTTTCGCCAGCAGCGTAAAGTACGAAATTGTGCCCAGCCATTTAAACACGCCATTTTCATAGTCAGATCGAAAATCAGTAAAGGCCTTACCGTCATTTTTCCACAAATTGATATATACTTCCTGGACAATATCTCCGGGTTCGATGTAGCGCTTTAAGCGCGAATTCCGGTATTTGTGAACAACGACGCTCGAGATATATGCGTTATATCTGGCATAGAATTCATCACATAATTGCCGATCTTCAGGATTTTCGCCCAAACGATGGATCAATTCCTTATGGGATAAATCTTCATATTTGCGGGGCATTCTCTTTACCTTGGTATCAACTTCCGCGGCCACTGCAATCGTACTGCGCTTTTGAGCATGCCCATTCATCGAATAGTTCAAAATGTTCTCCACATAGGTCCTCTATGTGAAAAGAGACGAGGAATTGAGGCTTTTCTCAAAAAAAAGGCCCGGTACTTCGAAAAAATGACGGGTTCGAGCGATCTATATGCACCTTACCGACTGAAAAAATCGAAATACCGATAAAATCAAGCCTACGGATAAAACGGGGAAGCCGGCTAATGACTCACGGTTTGTCCCTGGAAATGGTTGGTGGCGCTGGAATTTAGTCAATTTTGGTGGGCATTTCTCTCCGACTCGCCCGGCTCCCAGGATACTTATGATGCGATAGCAAGAAAAGATATTGAAATTCAGCAAAATATTCAAGGATATGCAGTTTTCGGAAAGTTTTTGCAGGCAAAGTGAGATCCGGGCGGCCTGTTCGCCTCTTATAATATAGATCACCCCTGCGGACAGGTGGAGAAAGAAAATCCCCGCCGGTATCATACCGGCGGGGATTTCTTATTGCGAGAATTGAAGCTGCTCCTTACTTCAACATGATCAGGCGACGGCTTTGTTCAAAGCTGCCGGAAACCATGCGATAAATATAGATACCGCTGCTAACAGCGACGCCATTGTCATTGCGGCCATCCCAAGCCTGGGAGTGAGTACCTACCGCTTTGTGCTCATTCACCAGGGTCTTCACCAAACTACCATTGATGTCATAAATTTTGATGGAGACTTCGCTTTCCTGTGGAACGGAGAAGCTGATAGTGGTGGTTGGGTTAAAAGGATTCGGGAAGTTCTGCGCAAGAGCATATTCCAATGGAATTGTAGCGGGGCTACCGCTACCACCGGCAATCAAACCGGCAATCGTGCTATTAGTACGTCCTTCAATCCGAATCGCATCCATATATACACGGTCATTATTAACTGTACCGGTACAGCGGAAGCGAACATCTACATCGCTGAGCGAGCTGACAACGGAGGTGCTAACGATCAGGCCGGATTCATGCCAGAAGCTGCCATTGGTAAAGTGGACACCTTCCTGATAATCACCGACAACCACCCAGCCGCTGCCGTCATTCAATTCTACCACAAATCCTTCTCCTGCTTCCAGGGTGCGGGGATAGAAATAGAAGTCGAAACGCAGTTCGTCATATCCGGTCAAATTCAAACCAGTGCCTGTGGTGAAATTTGAGGACGTCGAGTTATCACGAATACGTGCACAATAGGTGCCTTCCCAGGCAAACGCCGCGTCGTTCGCGCTGCGACGACAGTCGCTGCCGCCATCTACGTAGCTGCCCCAACCGGATTCGAAATCATCATATGCCAGCTCAACCCAATCGCCGGTGCCACCACTACCCGGATCGGTAATGGTCACAGTTGCTTCGTCTTCCGCAGTCAAGCCACCGTCGTCGGTTACGGTCAGGGTAGCTGTATAAGTACCAGCCGTTGCGTAGCTGTAACTCGGGTTAGCATCGGTACTGCTGCCGCCATCGCCGAAGTCCCAGGAATAGCTGCTAATCGTGCCATCGGTGTCATTGGAACCAGCGCTGCTAAAGTTAATGGATACATTGATATCTGCATCATATGGTCCATTGGCCTCGGCAGTCGGGGCAACATTGCCGCCACCGTCGCCGGTGACGCTAATTTCATCATACGCATGGCCATCCGTAGCAATAACGTAATTGTCATATTGCTGGAACTTGATGATGAAGGTGCTTGTCAAAGACAGACCGTTAGTCGATGCCAGATCATCCACATCCAGGCTGAAGCTGTTCCAGACATTATTGGTGTAAGACGCACCATTCAGATCTTGGACCTTGGTGAAGGTGGTACCACCATTATCAGAGAAGTAAACACCGTCCTGGGTGTGGGTTTCATCAGCAAAGTCTTTCCATTGGAAATCCAGGGTAACCTGGGATTCGCCGGAAAGATCCAGGTGCAACCAGGCTTCCTGGGTGCTGAAATTATTATTCGTGGTAACGTCCATCGTCATGTGGTAGCTGCCGGCTGCCGGCGTATTGGCAGTGGTAACCTGAACGCGGCCAAAATTATTGCTTGTATAGGTATTCCAGTTCACACCAAAAGAACCGGCCTCAAAACCTTCCGTGAATGGCAGGGTTGCATATTCTGCCGGCGGCTGCGGAACAGTACCCACACCAACTGCCAGCCACGCTTCCGCTGTAGATAGGGCCTGCTGCGAACCCACGCCAAAAAGCTGCTCAGCGCAGTCGATAGCGCCTGTACGCGCATCGTCATAATTGGAACTTGGGGTCAGGAAGGAATTGTTGTTGTGATAAGCAATTGATGCCGCATCTTGCTTGCTAATTGCCACAACATTATAGGCATAACCATTATCGTTGGTGCCGGTGCCACCGGTCATCAACAGGTAGAACCAGAAGTTCTGCACACCACTGTTGATGTGAACACCACCGTTGTCAAAATCAAACGGTCCGGTCGGCGCCCAGTGAGTACCATTGTAGGTATCCGGATCACTAAACTCATTGGGATTTTCCATATTACGGATACCGAGACCATTGGTGGTCATTTGCTCACCCACGCGCCAGTTACCGGTGCCAACACCCGGGTCACCCTGAACTTCAAATTCTACCAGGTTTCCAAAAATATCACTAAAAGATTCGTTCAGTGCACCGGATTCACCTTGATAGATCAGGTCTGAGGAAAAGTCGGTTACACCGTGAGTCAATTCGTGGCTACAGATATCCAGCGTCACGAGCTCGGTATAGTTAACGCCGTCGCCGTCACCATAAGTCATTCGGGAGCCATCCCAAAATGCATTAATGTTGTTCGGATAGCCAAAACCAATCAAGTCTGTATGAATGTAGCTCAGCAGGGTAAAACCGGCATCGTCCACACTATTACGACCATGATTGTTGAAGAAGTAGTCGTAGGTTGCTTCCGCACCGAAGTGCCCGCTAACGCCGGCGGCATCCCAGGTGCCACTTGCGCTGGTAGCCGTAAAATCGGCGGCAGCAGTGTAGCTGGTGCCGTTCTGCATATCATATGTTTCAATAGCGGCAGCGCGTGTGGTTGATTGACGCAGGCGATAGCTGTTCGACGAGACTTCGTCTACCGTCATATTAACGGTGCCATTGTAAAGAGAGGCGCCACTGCCGGCAACATCGACGTGATGGATTCGCGGGATCTTGTTCACAATTTTGCCGGTATGGGCATCGACAAAAATATAGTCGCGGGACCGCGGATACTCGGCATAGATATCAAAACGATAGGTCAACACCATATTCCGGGCTTCCAAAGCGTGGCCGCCGGAAGTCAGCATCAATTCGCCTTGCGGATAGAATGTAGCATTCTCATCCCCTTGTTCGGCCTTTAAGAAGGCTTCATTCTCCTCCGCTTCCCACATATAGGATTTGGCGCCAATATGCTTCAACGCTGCTTCCAAAGCCGCTTCTTCGCTCACCTTCGGGCTGACGTCAACTTTAAGACCATGCACCAGATGTCCATTTGCCATCCAGACTTTGGACTCCCGCTCATGAAGAACATACTGGGCGCCAAAGACCTTCACACCTTTGTAATATTGGTCAAAGCGATGATGCTTGCCCATTGCGTCCTCATGGCTCCGCAACACTTTCATATCATTGTCTGCGGAAAAACCGTAGAACTTTTGATATTCCGTGAAGAAGTTCTCTACGGTGAGTTCTGCATCTTCCAGGAATTTCATGTGAGTGGGTGAACTGCCGTTCTTCTCCATTTTCACGACTGCTTCGTGAAAATCAGACTCAATCTCTTTCGCCTCCTTTGCCTTATCTGCATAAAGCGTAAGCGTAAAACAGCAAACCAGAAATAACATAAAGATACTACGAATCTTATTCATCATAGTGATCCCCCGATACTATGTTGGAATGAAAGTGCATCTTGCACGGAGTTAGCTTCTATCCCTGAAGGTATGTGGTGTGCAGTCTTATCTGTCTGATGTGAGAACGGAGAACATAACTGTCAGATAATACGCCTATTGAGCGAATTCCCCTAGGCTTTTTTTGGCAATTGTGATTTTTTTCTCACAGAATCATTGCATAAAAGTATCGAAATACGGTAAAGATGGACTGATTTATTAGCATTATCGGCATATTTTGGAGGAATCTGAATCCATTGGGTCGAAAACCGGAGAGATTGGAGACTGGGAATTAGAAAAATCGGTTACATCCCCCTGAATCCCCCTTCGAAGGGATTCAGGGGGATGTAAGAAATACCTTCCTACGAATCAACCATTCAACGTTTTAACTCCTTAACGCTTCAACAATCCCTTGCTTCTCCATAAAGCGCAAAATCCCGCCAACCACCTGCTCCAGAGGCGGGTCCGCTTTCCCCCACTCACTGCGATCACGCGCTTGACGATAATTGCTGTTGTCATAGCGCTTAAATTCCATGTCGGTGATGTTATCAATTGAGCGTACCAGGAAGTCCAGGAGTGGAAAGAGCAGGTCCTCTTTTTTGCAGCGATCAATAACCTCTGGAACAAATTCTTTAATTGGGAAGGTTCGGAAGACTTTGCCGGTCAATCTGCTAAAGATGTCGGTGATATCTTCCATGCTGGCGTATTGGTCACGCGTTACATGATAGGTTGCGTTAGGACTGTCCAAAGAATTTCCGATCGCGACAATATTATTAGCAGCAATATCTGCCGGCATAAAACTGACCTGGTTTGCAGCGTCCGTTGTTATTCCGTGTTTTAACATAAAGGCGAGCAATCTGACAGAGATATCAAAATTATAGCCGCCACCGTCAATGGCAGGTGAAATCAACGCCGGCCGGAAAATCCGGACCGCAGCCCCCTGCCGCATGGCGTCTTTCACCACCTGTTCAGCAACCCACTTGCTTTGGCTGTATCCGAAGTCCAGCAGGTCGAGATCAGCATTGTTGTCGCTCTCAAAGAGGGTATCCTTCACCGACCAACCAAAGACGAAGGTGGTAGAAATGTAGTTGATGATTTTCGGTCGGCCAACGAAAGCGAATTGAAGCATCTCGGCAGTCCCGTTCACATTGGCAGGCCGCAACGTTTCATAATCGAAGAGATAGTTTACCATGGCACCATTTTGGTAAATCATGGCAATCTCATTCTGCAAAAAGGCCAGCGTTGACTTATCAAGTCCGAGCTGCGGCCGGGCCAGGTCACCGCAGAGCGGATGCACCCGTGTCATCATACCCGACAGATGGTCTGGCGCAAATTTGCCAGTTAGCTGCAACCCGCTAAGCAGTCGCAATTTCCCCTCTTGCAAATTCTTTGCACGTACCAACACATAAATTTGACCGTCACTTTGCTCCAGCAGGCTGGCGAGGAGAAAAGGACCAAAGAATCCGGTTCCACCGGTTAAGAGGATATTGTTTTTCGCGCCCGTCGCTGTTTGTTGCGCTACATCCGAGAAGCGGTAGCGGAACTTGCTATCGCGGCGCATCTGCGCCTGTTCAATCTCCTGATGCTCCCGTCGCAATCGCCGAAAGGCACGCTGAAAACGCAGCCTGGCATTTGGCGACGCGTTCTCAAGATCCGCGAGCAATTGGAAGAGTTCGGCAACTGGGATTTTCTGTAACAAACGGAGATCCAGCTGACCTTCAAGTCTCTTCATTCCGGCTGAAGCCAGATAGTCTTTCAGATCATGGGTCAGTTCCGCAAGCCGCAATGAATCCAGGCCACTTTCTGAAAGCGCACTTGTGTCGCTCACGGATAATCCGAAACGCATGAAGATGTCCGTAACGACGCGTTCAGAACGAATCTCACCCTGGCTAAGCGCACGACCGGCGAGTTCAATCATAGCAATAGTTTTCAACTCATTTCGTCGCCATTGGTCACGCACATCGTGACGCCTGATTTTGCCGGAGCTGGTTTTGGAGATTGAACGCGCTTGTACATATGTAAAAACATCAACTGCAATTCCCAGGCGCTGTTGAATTTGCCGATTGAGGGTTTGCGAATCCGGCAACTTACCGTGGTCGCGAACTTCGGCCACCAGAATCAGCTTTTCTTCTCCATCATCGTCGACACCAAATGCAGCTGAACAGCCCTTGCGGATCACCGGCTCCTCTTCCGCAATGCATTCAACATCCTGCGGATAGTAATTTAGGCCGCGAATAATAATCACATCCTTGCTGCGACCGCAAACGTATAGTTCGCTCTCGTGAAGAAAGCCCAAATCGCCGGTTCGAAGCCAGCTAGATTTGTCACCTGTGAGTCGTGCTTCAAACACTTGCTCGCTTAAGCCGTCTTTATCCCAGTATCCGGCGCATTTACTGGCGCCATTGAGCCAGATTTCACCCACCTTGCCAGAGGGCAAAGTCTGGCCGTCTCGAACGATGCGTACCTCGGTATTCTCCAGCAGTCTTCCGCAGCTCATGATATCCACACTCTGCTCGCTGCCTGCTGGCAATTCTTCCACCCGGTTCGCTTTAAGCGCCTCGGCATCAAGCGTAAGAATTCGCCGTCCATAGTTGCTCACAGCAAGGGTAAACTCCGCCAGGCCATAGGCGGCAAAAAAGTGATTTGCTTGCAAGCCGCACAGCTGAAACTTTTCCAGGAATTGACGATAGATATGGGGCCGGATCGGCTCCGCAGCTGTCATCAGAAAGCGTAATGAGCTGAGATCTAGATTCTGAAATGTTTCTGCCGGCATTTTATCCGGGCGCAGACAATACTCGTAGGCAAAGTTCGGCGCGGACGATGCGGTTCCACGGTATTTGCTGATAGTTTCCAGCCAGAGCGCCGGGCGCTGAATAAAATCCAGCGGAGAAAAGCCGTAGGTTGTCCCCCCTTTCATCGCAAAGAAGAGATAGTAGCCAATCAGCCCCATATCGTGATATTGCGGCAGCCAGGATACGCCGACCGGCAAATGGTCCACCACACTATCGCAGTTGTGCAGAATGTTCTGGTGATGAACGATAACGCCTTTGGGATGGCTGGTTGATCCGGATGTATACTGCAAGAAAAGGATGTCGGTATGGCGTTCCGGGAAATTACTGATGTTCCCGGAAGGTGCATCCGTAGTGACGATCCATTTCAATCCGGCAATATAATCGCGCTTAAACGAAAGCTTTGAGAGCCGATTGCGGGTTCGATTCAACTTCATTGACCAGTAATAGGCGCGCTCAGTTAGTACAACTGCCGCATCACAATCGCGAGCAATGAATGTCATCTTATAAAGTGCAGATTGAAAGCCATGTGAAGTCGGCGGATAGACCGGGACTGGAATTAGTCCGAGGCGAACACAGGCGAAGAAGGCGGCAATCATTTCGATACCGGGTGGATAGGCCAGAAGCACTCTTTCACCTGGCCTTAGCGGATTCGTATCATAAAGATATGCTGCAATTTGAGATGTTCGATCGAGGAAAGACTGGTAGGTATGAGAAGCCTGAATATCGCCGTCCACATTCAGGAAGCAGAACAGAAGCTTGTCGAGGTGTTCGGCTACCCGTTCATAAAACGGTTGAAGGATGGAGGGCATAGGGAAGTCCGATTAATAAGTCCGACATGAATGATCAATCTATCTAACCTTACCAAGTATAGGACTATATTATCGAAATGCGAATCTTTATGTTCCTATTGTTCAACCCATCTTTTATCCAATGCTTCCCTGGTTTCATCCCAAATTTCAAATGCGGCGCTATGGAGAATCGCAGAACACTCTGCTTGCCGCCACTTTTGTGCCTGGCTCTCCATTAGATCCTGAAATACCGGTGGCAGATCCTTGGAACGGTGCACCATCCCGCCAATATCGTCTTGCCTGATGTATATGATTTCACCAATTCCGGAAAATATCAATCGGGTCATGCACATCGGACAAGGCTCGAGCGACGTAACGAGCTTACACTCTTTGGCTTTTCCAGGCTGCCAGTTCACTTCGAGAGCATTCATGACAACCATTTCGGCATGCAGATCCGATCGTTGACCATTCGAGAATGCCTCGTTATGGCCGGAAACAATAATTTCGCCATCTTTATCAACGATTAGTGCCCCGACGCCATAGCAGTCTTCCTCCCTGGCTTGCAAAGCCAATTTGCATACGCGCAACGACAACTCGTCATCTTCCAGATCAGGATTTATCTTAAATTCATTGAGAAGGCGTTTCCAGTTTTTCATGCTATTCTCCGTTTCCAATCCAGTTATTTGATTTGCAGATCGGCCTTATGATTTACGTGTTTTCCCGCAAATCATCAGGGATCAGTAGAAAAATTATTTGACTATAGAAGTGATTGAATTTTGTTGTGAAACATGCCGGCAACTCCAGCAACTCGAGGCCGCCAACTCCAGCGGCCCCGAGCATTGCCGGGAAGGTCAGGTATAGCTTGCCAGGACGTCTCACTACTTTTTCTTCAGCAATATGCTTCGTTATCTGTCCCTTGAGAAATTCACCCGATAATTTCTGTGATTTTCAAAACGACGGCAAAAGATTGCAGGTGGCTGGTAATCCGAAATGCGTTGATCTGCAACCTGGCACGCCCAGGGACAAAGTTTTCAACATTGATTTGTTCAACATTATTGGTGCGATCAAATCCGGAATGCCCTCTGGGCATATTGCCATGCCATTCTTCTCCGGCCGGGTCGATTAACACCAGATCCAAATCATTTTGCAAAGCTTCGCCAGGCGGATCTGTCCAGACCAATGTTGCTTTGATGGAGGCCGTGCCAGCCGGTACGTCAAATTCGATTTCGTGGCTATCGCCCAAATCCAAAGCGATGTCTTCATCCTGAAAAACGAATTGCGTATTATGAGAAAAAGGCCCTACGGTCCTGGCTAGATTCACTCGCCCAAACCCCTCGGCATAATTCGGAATTTCGCGTGCCTCAGAAGGGGTGTATTGCCCAACGATATCGACAGCCCCGTTGATCAACATAGCCTTCACCAGTGCCGCCGAGGGCTGATGATTATGCTGTTTCAGAAAGAACTCTCGAACTACAGCGGCACAACCGGCAACAAATGGCGTGGCCATACTGGTTCCGTGACTGGTCACATGAGTTTGATCGGAAGCCAGCGAACCATTCACCAGGCGTCTCGAATCCCTGGATCGAGAAGAAAGGATTTGAGTACCTGGAGCAACGACGTCCGGTTTATAACGCCCATCTTCCGTTGGGCCACGACTACTGAAGGCTGCCATCCCTTCCGGATCCTGGGCAATTCTATCGCCGGCAATTGGATTAACCGGAAAGTCTCCTGGCCAGGCCTGTCCGTACGTCACATCATATTCGGGCTTGTTGTTCTCCGTAGCCCCTACCGTAATACAATTCTTGGCAGTGCCAGGAGAATTAATCGACTTGTAGTCGACCATTCCATTACGATTGCTGTCAGTCCCTTCGTTGCCGGCGGCAAAACAGATAACCATATCACGATTATTCCAAACAAATCGATCAACCTCTAGACTGTCCTGGGTATATTTTCCGGCAACGTTAGCTCCCCATGAATTATTGTGAACCCTGGCCCCATCGTTATCATAGGGTTGCTGAAAGAGCCTTTCCAAATTGTTGGGCAGGCCACCCAGGCGTCCCTGATTATCCAAAACGGACTGCATCACCAGTTCAGCTTCCGGTGCTGTTCCCCGGATAGATTTGCCTCGCTCGTTGTCAAAACCATCGCTCAATGCAGAGCCGGCGACATGCGTTCCGTGTCCGTGCGGGTCATTCGCCCGGGAACGACCCAAGGCATAGAGCTTCTTCACACGACCGGTGAAATCCGGGTGTACATCCGTCGTTGAGCCTTTGTCAAATCCGGTATCACAAACAGCGATAACCTGACCCGCACCGCGGAAATCTGTTTCACTATGTACAACATCCGCTTCCAGGATCTGCACAGCGACATCATTTAGCAGTTTTGGTTCGACGTAGGCTTCTATATGCCGAATATCATCTACTTCCGCGAGATTCTTCAGGTTTTGCGGCTGAACGACCAGTCGCAGTGCCGATTCATCTTCCTCAATATCCTGAGGATCCAAGCCTACTGCATCCGCCAGCTTCGCCACAGCATCGCTAATCGAAACATTATTGTGCAGAACGACCTGCACCCGGAGCGGTTCATTCGACATTGAATGAAGGGTGTTGGACAGAACGAGGGATGAAGGCTGAAAGGCATCTTCCGGTTTACGGAAATCAGACGGGATCTTGAATTCCTTCATATAGACATTTGCCCAACGCACATACGATTTCCTTCGAATGCGGGCAAGATCGGCTGATTCATAGTAGCAGATATAGGTATCTTTGGGAACGTATTCCAGTATCTGAACGCCACTACTTTTAAGCAACTCCCGACGCCGTTTGGTGAGCGGTCCATCCAGTTGGATTAGAATATAATTACTTGAAGCGCTATCCGAGGCTTCCAAACCTGATAGCGTTGGCTGGTTACGGATCATATCAGGATCGATATGATTACCGTTGATGGTGATTGTCGCCATTAGCAACTCCTTATGTTTAGCGTGTGGCTAAGCATAAGGCAAGTTGGGTGCCGCATACCAACAATCACTATAAACACAATAAAAACTTTGGTTTATAAAACATGAATATATACCAACAACAATTACAATCTATTTGCAAAAAGCAACTAAGTAAGAGCAAAAAATTGCGAATTGCAATACTCAAATGGTATTCGCTAAACAAATGCAGATTGCAAATACAATTGCCAGCAAAACCTTGACGAATTCAATACGCTATGGATTCCAATACTAAATGTCATTGTACCCTACTACGTAAATTGAGCCAAATAGTCTGTTGAACGACGGAATTTTCAGGCAATCAGGACGTTGGACCTACTCAGCTAGGCAAGACAAAGCGACCCGCGATAGTGCACTGTGCTAGTGCAAGTCATTACATCCGGCTTCTAGTTCAGTGACAGCTGATATACTCAGCACACTCCCAACCCGGATTAAATAGGACGCAACTTATAATTTGGGACAGGTGTCTCAATTCGCTGTTCTACATTTGAAGTGTTATTCAAGTTTTATATATTTTGAAATAATGACATTAATGCATTTGACTATACCCAGGCAACAATCGTTATTTCTCCACATCTAGCTAGACAAGCCAGGTATTGCAAAATGCAAATATCTTACATAAACTTTGTCTTTTAGTCAACATCTTGAATGGAAAAGACAACAGCAAAAAGAACTATAAACCACTGTTTATATGCAACTTCAATTCCCGCGCCGTTTTTGGCCCCTTACTTGCGTTTCAGTAAAGCAACTGTTGATATCAGCATACCAATTAAAGACATCTGATCTCCGGAACGCTCATATATAACTAGAGAACCAGTGAGTGAGTTGAGTGCATCTATTATAAGAACAAATCTAAATGAAAGGATACCCGATGGAAATCCATAATAAACATGATGTTAGCATTTTCATAACTTATTTCTATGAAGAGAATGGAATACTTAAAAAGGTACTAGAGGAAGAAATAAAGAGCGGAGAACAAAAGCCTATCACTGAGCCAAAGCATAATACACAATTCATTGTAAGAGGTCCAGGGTCTGGGCGCAGTGGTAAAAGTATCAGCATAACTTTGGAGCAAAAAAGCGCTCAATCCGAGTATCTATTTGAGTTTACGTATAAAAAGGATAGTACAACAGGTAGCAATGTAACAGTCCAGGATGATGTCTAACGCTAATCGATTTTGGCTGTAGACTTACATAGCAAACAATCTAATTCATAAACACCCGGCCGGGGAACATAAACGAACACTTTGCAACTTTCGTCCAGAATATTTCAAGGCGCCTAGCCAAGAAACTCAGATATGATCTTTGATAAAACAGGCGGAGGGTTATCATGACAGTCTACGATGGAGACTTCTTCAATCCAAAATTAGCAGAATTAAAACAGCTTAATGTCCAGCTCAATGAGGGGACATACATTCTATTAATAAACCATTTTCCGCTACTTTATGGCTCATTAGCTGGAACTTTGCGCATCGAAAAACTTCCGCGAAATAGGTTAATGGCTAGCGGCGATTTATATACGAGCTGCGAGCCCGACCTTTTTGACAAATGGATCCTAAACAAGAACAAAACAGGCATCCCCGACTTTCACCCCAAAGACTATCGAACTTACCTCAAAGTAGTAGAATTAGTAGGCTCAGAAAGCGACAACATACCTCACAAAATGACTTTTAAGCTGTACAAGTATTCCGAAAATCCATTTGAATCGCTCTGGCAAGAAATTGACAATACGTTTAGTGTAGAGCTTTTCAAGAATCTAACTGAAAATGCAAATGATAGAATAGCAGAATACTGGCATGGGATGCTAATCAAACATGAAAAGGAGCCTTCGCATGAACCAAGCGGATACAATCGAAGAATTGTTGGCAATCTCACAATCAAAGAAATTTCGAATAACTTAAGAAAGGCTGCGATTCAAGTTTACATGCCTGAAGGAGTGGACTTTCCTCTCAAGGCCAGGTCCCCTCTGGGCAGTCTTGATGACAATTCCGATCAGACCATGGAAAAGAGTTTGGATTGGCATGGATTTTTTAAGCGCTTCAAATGGCAATTCCAAATATCGTTACAAAAGACAGATCCTCAACAATGGCCTTGGACAACAAGTAGCGGTGAAGAAAGAGAATGGTCCACTGCAGACCTCCATGAATATATGCTTATGATGTCTGAGAATTCAGAATGTGAATACAGCCCCATTTCGCGTCTCATTTGTGTGCCCAAGATTGGTGACAGAACAGGAGCATGGGGAATAATGTTTGACCAAACTTCGACTGACAGCAACAAGATTCCGAGAGAAGTTTCTGCTGTTGCCTATGCCAAACAACTTCGTACAACTTCTGACAATCTTAAAAGCGAAATGATCTTGGCTGATTGTCCAGAAGCATTCTTTTTCGTTTCGGCCCATGAAATAATGCATACATTCAACTTGACCGACAATCCAAAGAAATGTAGTCATTCACATATTATGTTAGGTTTAAACTATTTCATTAATCGAGGGAGCCCTAGTCGCCCTTTCCCTCAAAATCTGTCTTACGAATTATGCGATGGCGACGAGCGCGAATTGAAGCATTATCCAGACATTTGGGTCTATCCCGGTGGTAGCCTTCACAAACCTACAGAAAGATTTGACCATGACCAAATTTCATCAAGCGACTTAGAAATCTTTGTGAATGGTGATCACGATGTCGTTCTTGGCGGTCCTGTTCGTTTAGATATTACTATTAAGAATATAAGCAAGAGAAAAATAAACATTCCAAGACAGATATCTTCTCATCGTATTCGATACTGGGGAGAGGTAACAAGTGCAAATTCCGCTCGATTTTCTCGCATTTTCAAGAAGACTATTTATGAGCTAAGCCTAGATGATAATATAACATTAAACAAGAACGAATCATATCACTACAGTGTCATTTTGACCAGGGGTCCTCACGGTTGCCTATTCCCAAAAGCGGGGATATATACAGCTTCGATATATTTATTGATCATGACGGACAAGCATATACTTGTATCAAATACAAAACCTTCCATAAGAATTACATCACCTCGTTCTGAACGCACCAAGCATCTTGCAAAGTGCATATTAAGTGACCCGGATATGCAACTCCTAGGTCTTATAGGCGGTGATGGATTTGCCAATGCCATGTCTCTATTAAATGAAGCATTACAAGACAATGAACTGGCTCCTTATTACGAGGCAATTGAATTCAATCGCCTAAATAGTCCATTCCGAGATCGAAAAGCAAATCCCCTCGCCGCACTTTCGGCCCTGAGGCCGAATTCCAAATACAACTTGGAAGAAATCGATACTATACTAACGGCGGCAGAAGAAGTAAAAACACAAGTCGAATCATCTGACTTCACCCCAGAATCCATCCAAGATTCATCTGACGCATCAACATCACTTTCATTTTCCGATCTACTAAATAGCCCGTCCAACGCTAATACATTCGCTACAATCAACCTTATTCTCCAAAGAATAAAAACTGATCTCCAACACAAGGCGAAGCCGAGTAACAGCGAATCTATTTCTAAGGGTATCGATGAGTTGAATATAAGGTTACATAATATACTCGGGAATGATTAAAACAGAATTGGAACGCTTATGCGAGCATTGATATTCATATACCTGCTTCTAGTCACTTCAATCAGTTCAGCGCAATCCTTGAATGACAACGACGAATGGTCTAATACCAATATGATATCTGCATACTTAAAAGGCTCACCTGCACTCAGGTATTTTGACCAGCAGGCCTATAAAGGAAACGAAGAAATTGCTCAGCCACAAAACTGGGATATTATTCAAGATTTCAATAGCAAAATTATTTACTTTGCAAATACGGGTGGGGTTCTCAGCTATGATGGCTCTCGCTGGGAGACAATTTCGATAAAAAATGTAGTAGCGAAATCATTGGCTCAAGACAAAGATGGCGTCATTTACGTAGGCGGAAATTCTGAATTTGGCCGACTCGTGCTTAATGGCACTGAAGGCAATCGTTATGAATCTATAAGCACATCGCTAGATACAGCCAAGCATAAATTCGGCTCGATTTGGAAGATTGCTGCAACCACCAACGGCGTGTATTTTCAAAGCCCAGAGAAATTTTTCCGCTATCACAATGACTCGCTAACTGTTATTGAGTCGAAAATAGTTAGGGGTTTTCACCTTTCATTCCTAGTGGGTGATTCACTATATGTGAGAGAAACCGGGACCGGTATATACCTGATTGACGGAGATAGACTGAGATTCTTAGGTGGCAGCGAGATTTTCAAGAACATAAGAATTTATACGATGCTGCCTCTTACAAAAAATTCCATCTTGATCGGTACGCGTGAACAGGGCTTATGGATTTATGAGAACGACAGATTTCGCCAACTATTGTCGGATGCAGATCAGTTTTTAAACGAGAACTACCTGCGATGTGGCGCAAGGTTACCAAACGGCAACATCGCCCTCGGCTCAATAAAGGCGGGCGTAATCATTATTAACTCCGAAGGTAAATTTGTTCGTCATATTGGCAAAGCTGAAGGTCTTGAGAATCAATATGTTAAATATATATTTACAGATTTCGAGCATAATACCTGGCTGGCGCTGGATTCAGGAATTGCCTTATTAGGTCTCACCTCACCAATTTCATATTTCCCTAGAGATCCGTTGCCAGGAAGCATTAAGCGCGGCGTACTATCTGTAACGCGTCATGCCGGCAAAATTTGGGCCGGGACAATGGATGGATTGTATGTTCAAGCAATGGATACAGCCTTTCAAGCCAATTACGGCCTTCACAAGACTCGCTTTTTTAAAAGAACCAACGAAATGTGGGGGCCTTGTTGGGCGCTTTTGTCCCTTGGTGATAGATTGCTAGCAGGTACCAGTGCCGGAATATTTGAAGTTCAGGACAATGCCATCTTTAAGCATGGAAGCCTTCCAACTTATGTATTCTACCATGATTCTTTGCAAAACAAGATATGGATCGGTTCCCTTGGTGGTATAGAAAGACTGGTTAGAGAGGCTGAACAATGGAAGCACGAAATTATCGATCAGGAAATTGGAGAAACCCGCACTCTTGCAGGAGATGGCAACTATTTATTTGCCGCCAATCCCAGCACCGGTATCTTCCGGCTCACAGTCGCCGAAGAAACTGATTCGACAAACAATTCACACAGCGTTCAATTTAATGACACTTTGTCCGCCATAGGCCCTGAATATCATGTATTTAGCTCCAAGTCAGGAATTTTGGCGGTTGCCAACGGACGCCTCTTCAAATATTCTTATGCTGAGAACGCTTTTCAATCATATCCGGATCTCGGCGCCGAATTTGTGGATGATCGACGAAATCTGTTCCGCTTTGCAGAAGACAAGCCTGGGCACAAATGGATACATGCCAACAATGAAAACTTGATGGTTGATCAGCAGGGAAAATATGATTCAACGACAGCACAGAATGTAAATCTCAGGAGTATTCCTGATGCCCAAATCAATGTTATATATCCGGATGCCAGCGGAGATGTAGTTTTCGGGGGAAACGACGGATTGGTCATCTACAATAATGACGTTCAACTTTATCCCAGGAAATCGTTTCCTGCACTGATAAAGCACATAGAAATTGGTCAGGATACAATCCTATTTGACAACCAATATTTTACGTCTCAACAAGGCCAGCGTCAAGAACTGGAAGTCAGTTTTGATAGGAACCAATTTGTTTTTACGGTAGCAGCACCGACATTCGATGTGCACACCAACACATCATTTCAATATCTGATACAAGGCTTGGATGATTTCTGGTCTAAATGGGAATCAAAAACACAAAAATTCTACCCCTTTATACCCGCCGGATCATACATATTTCGCGTTAGGGCAAAGAACAGATATGGTGTTGTAAGCGAAGAGGCCAAATTCAATTTCCGCGTACTTGAGGTTTGGTATTGGTCAGATTGGGCAAAACGTCTTTATGGATTGGTAACACTATTATCAATATACTTACTTCTGGTCAACGGCAATCTAAGGCGTAAACAAAAGCTATATCTAAGGGAAGAACTGGCAAATGCGAAAGAAGCGCAGAATGATCTGATCCCCAACACTTTTCCCTCGATACCTGGCTTTACAATAGCCGGACATTGTGAGGCAGCCTATGAAGTTGGAGGCGATCATTATGATTATGCCTGGATCGAGCAAGGTAAGCGATTGGCGATCTCTTTAGTCGATGTAGAAGGAAAACGAATGCAGGGGGCCATTCCTTCCACATTGTTTAATGGCCTGCTAAATGGTATTGCTTTCATGAACTACGAACTTTCCCTTGCAGAAATAGCTATCGAACTTGATAGACTCCTATATCGAAAACTAAAGGGCAAAACACGAGTTTCACTGATACTGGCTATACTCGATATCCACCGCGGCGCAATTGAGTATGTCAATGCCGGCTGTTACTCACCAATACACATTCAAAATGGATCGCCGACCGCTATTCAAAGGGGTGATTTTGCTTTCAATGGCTCACTCGGCGACGGACGCTGGTCAAGGTCAACCCAGCAATTAGAAGATTTAAAAATCTATAAATGTACATTGGCTGCAGGAGAATCGTTGGTGCTCTATTCTGATGGTGTTGTGGAAGCACAAAATCAGGATTGGCAAAAGTTTGGCGGGCAGTTCCGGAAGCTATTGGCAGAAATACAGCCGAACATGAATGCGCGAGAAATGGTGGCAATGACTATGAATGCACTACGAGCATTTGCTAACTCGAGATCTCCGAGTGATGACGACAAAACGTTGATAATTATTAAACGCTCACATTAAGTCCAGTTAACTGATAAAGAAGACCTAAGCATTAGTGGACCCACCTTCCTGCATGGCATGAATCGCCTGCCCTCTGGTAGGATGGATATTCGGGTGACAGCGCTTCAAAATAGCGGCAATATTGAGAATTTCACGTATGTCGGCACTGACGATGCTACAAAGTGCCAGCTTACAATTGGTATCCTCCGCTGCATCGCAAAGATTTTGGATTGCCGAAACCCCAAAACTGTTCATATTTTCGGCAACCTCGAAGTCTAAAATCCACGATGCCCCGGATACATTTTGTTGGGTAGATATGAATTGATCTACATGTTTCTTGAAACTGTTATCAAGATAGCCGGAAAAAATTAATATTTGGATACTGCCGTCAAATTCCAATCGAAACGAACTCATTTTCTCCTCGATTCCGATCATCGATTTATTGTCATCACAACAGTGGTGCCGGTTGAACCGCTCTTAATGTCCAGCAGATCGACAGACTCTCGGATGATATGGAGTCCCCATCCACGACTCACCCTGCTTCTAATCTTTGATGTTGCATCTACTTTCGGGACGCTATCGGGATCAAATCCAAGTCCGAAATCGCGGACCTTTATCCGAAAAAGGCGTGCGGTGACTTCGAAGTCTACTTTGAGTTTGTTATCCTGACTTTGGCTATGCTCCACAGCATTGATAACTGATTCGATAATGCCGCGCTTCGCAGCTCGCTGCTTCTCTGGCGGAATACCCGCAATTCGCATAATGCTTTCAGCCCGCTCAACAATCTCCAATTCAACTCCATCTTGCAGATCAGCCGTTAGGTGTTCATCAATGCGCTTCCCGAGATGACGCATCAACTGGCGGTAATCAATACCTAAGATTTCCATAGTTTGGGTAGTATGCTGCCGCATCTTATTATATGCAAATCGCACATAATTCGCAACAGCCTCTTTTAAGGGGATTATGCTATCGAAGATTAGCTGGTCGCCGCTTTGCTCTTGCAATTCAGCATCCAGATGCTCATTGTCGACGTAAGCACCGGGCGCTCTGAGCACCCCGCGCGAAACCACATTTCGAAGCTCTCGAATGTTACCTGGCCACGTATGCTGCTTCAGGTTATGCAGCGCCCGCTGCGAAAATCCATTAACAGACTTTCCGTAGTGATCATTGAAATGCTTCAAAAAATATTGTATCAATTCTTCGATATCGGCAAGGCGTTCCCGTAGTGGCGGAACATATATTTCGAATTCAGCAATTCGATAGTAAAGATCCTCACGGAACTGCCCCTGGCTGATGGCTTCCTTCAAGTCCCGATTTGTCGCACAGACCAATTGAAAATCGGACTCTATGTCGGTAAGCCCACCAACCCGCTTGAACTTTCGAGTTTCCAGAGCCCGCAGCAACACGCCCTGCAATTCCAGATCAAGTTCGCCGATTTCATCCAAAAAGAGAACGCCATTATTGGCAGCTTCCATTAAGCCGATTTTTCTGCTGACAGCACCGGTAAATGCGCCGCGCTCATGCCCGAACAACTCACTCCTCAAAAGCTCTTTGGTAAATCCTTTACAATTAACCGACTGGTGATTACCATCTTGGTAAGGTCCCCGTATACGTATGGCTTCAGCTACCAGTTCTTTCCCAACTCCATTCTCTCCCAGGATGAGGGCAGAGACATTACCGGTTGCGTTGGTCAAAATCTCAACCTGCTTCCGGACCTCTTGAACAGCAGCACTGCTGCCGCGAATTAAGCCCTCAATTTCACTACTTGGATAGCTCCTTTCGGATAAAAGAAGTTCCTGCTCAATTGCATATTTGTCCAGAGCTATTGAGGCTGTGGCCGCCAGGGCAATCAGCAATGCTTGATCCTGAACATCAAATTCCACCGTTCCGGCTTCACTCTGCCGCTCACATACCATTATCAGCCCAATGCTTTGCCGAGCACTCCATAGTCCGGTCCCGATACGCCCGCTCTCGTGAACGAGCAGATCGTTGCTGGCCTCCCTGGCTTGCTGTAAAATATGGCTGCAATATGCCGGCAGTAGATCCGGTTGCGGCAAACTTGAAATATTCCCACTCCGGATAATGCGATTTTCATCCAATAAGAAGATAATGCCACCGCTTGCATCCAAAGCGGCAACAGTTTCATTCAGTAATTTCATCAGTAAACTGTTCTCGTCAAACTCCCCCGAGATTGCGCGACGAAATCCGCGCATTTGCAATAAAGCCTTGATTTGTTTAGAGTTATCACTCATAATTTGCCCTACTAATACATTAGATATTTTTTTCACTACAATAATTAAGAGCAAAAAAAATGCCTAAAATCCCGGATCTTCTTTTACCAAAACTACCAGTATATGCTGGCATCTAGATGTATATATACAACCTCCGATATGCATTATGCAAACACAATTAATGATAATTTGCATTATGCAAATTATTTTATCTTTTGCAAAATCGGAACAAGCCACATAAGCAACTAAAAAACAACAATTTAAAAGACATATATGTTTCTGGCATCTGATTTGTTTTATCCGGAAGCAGTTTCTTAATATCGGCAAGGGCATTTAACCGGAGACATATCTTGAAAAAATTAGCAACTGACTTTCGCACCCTGACTTTTCATAACGCCCTTTGGCTAGTTTTCATCCTGAATTTTGTCGTGCTTAATCTTGGGAATGCTCAATCAACCCCATTGCCAAATTCATGGCGAAATCAGCCGGAAAATCACGATGATCGGCACGTTATGATTGATGGCAGCACAGGTAGACGAGTTAGGGGTAATTCCACATTTCCTTCAGGATCTGACATTACCGTCTATTTCGTTAATCTTAATCCATTCAAATATAATTATGAATTTACAGTAGATACCCGGCCGTTGGCTCAGGCCCGTATCAGGGATTTCCTGACAAACATCCCGGAACTGTCAAAAATAGGAGGCTTTGATAGTATTCGCTCACTTACAAGCACTAATCTCCAAAATGAAGCTGACAAAAAGATATTAGAAAAAATCAAGGAATGGCAAAAATCAATCAATGCCCTTTCTGGTGCAATTGAAGAATTTCGGAAAAGCTATGACTCTTTTATCACGCTTACTAACGCGGAAAAAATAGCTGACGACAAATTGCAAGCGACTTACAATTCAGCTGTCAAACTGAAGGGCCAATTGGAAAATCGTAGCGACACCTTTGCCAAATGGAAAAAGTCGGCAACTGAATTTTCTGAACTATTGAACAAAATTGAATCAGAACAAAAGAATAATGAAACAATTTTAAACTTGGTGCAAAAACTCAAAACCCAGTCCGAAGGAATCGAGAGCAATGTCGAAACTCTAAAAAGCCTTGAGGCAAAATTCACAGCAATGCATAAGCTTCTCGACCGGAGTCTTTCTTCGGGAGCAACACCATTTTATACAACTCGCTATATCCAGAATTTCAACAAATCGACAGAGACGACCACCAGTATAAAACGCAATGACTTTCGAGTACCGAATTCAGAGGATCAACTGATATTAGGACCCCGAATTCGCGCTGGTGAAGAAAGTCGAATTACCTTATCGGCTGGAATAGCACTTAGCTTTTTGTCGACAGATAAGATTGTTCGACAGCATGGAAAAGTGACTATTAAGAAGACAGACATGAGCGGCAATTTAGTAGACAGCCTTGATGTAAATGGCAATCCGGTAATTATAAATCAAACAGTCTTTGGCCGTTCTACCAGCAGCGACAGACAGCCGGTGGTCATTTCAATGCTAAGTGCAACCATCTTCGAGATACAGGAGATCCCTATTAAGGCGAGTATCGGCATCGGAATTCCGATTGCATTAGATGATGCAACAGCAACTAGCAAGCTTGATTATTTCCTGGGCGCCTCAGCAGGTTTCGCTGATTCGCATCTGATGTTGAGTTTATTGGCACATATTGGCCAAACAGAATCTCTTAGCAAAGATAGTGGATATATACCATCGGATCCAGTACCTGCTGACCTGGCGGATCCGCTGCCAATTACCCGGTCCTATAAAATCGGTTGTTCGATTTCATTAAGCTTTCGGATGGATTGACACAAATAAACACAACATAAATCATCACAGGAGAGGAGAACTTCAATGTCTTTGAAGCCTAAAGAGTTTATTCAATCGGTTATTTTCGGGATTATCCCCATTGCGTTTATGGCAATGTATGGACATGCAATTTGGAAAACCTGGTTCGCGGTGCAGAGTGTACCGGGATTTACCTTGGGATTCATCACCGTTGCTACCGGTGCGTCTGGCGTTGTTGTTGGTATTTTTGCATTGATCTTTGGAATTAAGGTCCCGGCGTCGCAAAAGAACAACACCTCCGCACAGACCGCGAAGCCCGAATCCACCGTTGCAGCTATCTATGGCAGTTTTGTATCACCGCATAGTGAAGCGACAACGAAGCGCAGCATTGGTTGGTTCTATATCGCTGCCTATCTGGTTGTCGGTGGCCTGGCAACCACTGTCTGGGTAGTACAGAGCGGAGACGGCACACCGGCAAATCCAGGCGTTGTGCCAGAATTCCTGGTTACATTTGCCAATACGTTTTGGGGTGCCGTTCTGGCCGTTGCTACCAAAACGGGCGGAGACCTTTTCGGAACAACTCCTACGGAGTAGGGAGGCGGCGGCCAACAGGGTTCCCCATCCACGGGGAACCAGGTTGGTCAGCCCATTACTGATCCACGAAATCTTATCCTCTGAGTTGGGATAAATAATACACACCTCACAAACTAACAGAAAGGGGGCTTACAATGGCTTTCCCAATCACGTTTGAAGAACTGGTTCCACACTTCAAAATCGAAGGAACCTGCGAACTATTTGAAGTAACACCACCCGGTGAAACGCCAGCCACGGTGATTCGCACTGACCAAGATTGGTACGTTAAGATGGATTGGAAAACGGCTGGTTCTCTCAACTACCTAATGTGCGGTAAGTGGCAGTTGCAGGTTCTGCTGGAAGAAATCGGCAAAGGCGAGCATGATGTTGACAATGGTATCGTCTATGAGAAATTCCAGTCGAAACCGCATACGTATTCCCGAGAGGTACGCTTTCGGGCCGGTGAATTGCCGGAAGGTGTCTTCAAAATAGTCGTGACGATGAAACTGCTTGGCCCGAATGACGTTCCCGGGTCTGTTGTCGGTTTTGCCGAAGGCCCCATCGTTCAGTTCTACGATGGTGTTCCGGAGGCTGAAGTAGCAGTCCAATAAAGTATTCGGACTTGTCATTGGACTAACAACCGTCGCATTGATCCCGGCAAGGATGACGCCGGGATCAATTACAGCCAGCAATAAAAGCGGAGGATTTGACCTTGAACCTTAGAATCATTGAAAACTTAGTGACACATACCATCAAGCCAAAATCGTATAGATGGCGAACCATTATCATACTGATGTCACTGACAATCTCGGTTTCCATCTATCGATATACAATGCAATACTATAATAGCGATAATGATTTTGTCAAAATTGCGACGAATGTCATCTTCCCGCCTCACAAAGCTTACTATTTCTATTCAGATTTGAGCACGGATGAAATTTCAACTTATGCAAAATTAGGGCAAGCGATGAGCCGGGCAGCAGAACAAGATCTGGAAGCAAACATAACCATCAAGCCCAGAGGAGAATCCGGAGCACTTGAGAATGCTTATGGAGTGCTGAATCACCCAAATGCTTTCGGGATCATTCAAAGCGATACGTACCTCTCCGCTTCTTTCATAAAAAATAGAATTAAAGAGATAACGCCGCTATATATGGAAAGGCTACACATCCTTTACAGGTGTTCAAAGAACTGTAATCATGAAGAACCCCTTATTCTTCGTCGAACAAGTGAAAATAGTCCGTGCGACGCAAACTATATAGTCGAAGAGGCAATAAAAAATCACAAAATATCTCTTGGTGTCTCCGGATCGAGTGCAAGTCTGCTCTTCCCTATATTGCTGAGGCATTTTGGAATAGGCGAAACACAAGCACTCAAACTAGCCTCCGAACTTGCAGTTCCTATGCAAGAGATGGTTGCAGAACTTCAACGCAGCAAGGAAGAAAGGCGGATCGATGTGGCCGTGTTTACCGTCGGCACTTCACATCTGGTCAAAGACATTCTGAGTAAGAACAAAAACTCCGACGATCAGCTCTCAGATGAACGCTATCACCTAATTGGCGTAGATCCCGTGGAAATCCCCATCATAAACGAAAAATTCCACCAAGCCCTGGAGACCACTAAATTCAACAGTTCGTACTATGACATTCCTTATAGCCTACCTACCGTAGGGGCTTTTGCCTTGCTTGTCTCTTCTTCTGGCTTAAGCGATCGCGAAATAGCACATTTTCTGTCGATGCTTGACAATATTAGCAGGCAGGCTGATATGAAACATATCTTCGAAAGTCCACCAATTGTGCTGAATGATCTCAAGACTTTTTATCAGTCCAAGCACAACAAGAGTAGCTGGAATTGGTTCAAAGCACTAATTGTTTTCTTGATATCCGTATCAGTCTCGACATTCCTGATAATACATCTCCTGATTTGGATGATTTCTTCCTCAAAACAAGCAAGAAATTATAACCAAATGATGGACATATATAGACAAACGACCGGACGGAACGCAGCGCCAAATGACAGCCCTGGAGACACTCTCGTTCAATTGAATCGTGCTCACAACCTTGTTAATGGCATACAAGAACTTAGACAACTTGGGCAGTCAGTCCGCGAACAATATAATGAGGGAACCATGACGATTACGCATCATGAATATCTCATCCAGAACCTGCAATATTTGATTCGGCGAATGCAAAAACGTCTGGTTCAACGGTTAAGTTTCCAGCAAGAC
Source organism: Calditrichia bacterium (assembly GCA_028284445.1). Taxonomy (GTDB): domain Bacteria; phylum Calditrichota; class Calditrichia; order RBG-13-44-9; family J075; genus JANQRS01. The sequence continues at coordinate 41,535 of JANQRS010000047.1, read as the reverse complement.
TTGTTTGGTGACACGACATCTCTATTCCGTGAGCGATTCGTCCAGCATATTAGACATTGGCATGCCGACAGCTACATAGAAACAGAAGGGTATAGATTCTTGATCGAGAGGTTCGATTTAGAATCAAACAAAGCGAGATCGCAACAGAAACAGAGTCCGATTACCAACTCGAAATAATAGCAAAAGCAAATTTAGTATTTGGCGGCCAACTACATTCAACTTCAATAAAAAAGGGATAACGGTCTTTTTTCATCGCGTCCATTAGGCTAAAGTCACTTTGCTAAAGTCACTTTCAATTTTTCTGCTTCGAGTGAGAAGGTTGAGGAGCCCCTAGCCCACGCAGATGCCAAATTACTCACAAAAACATATGTTATAGGAAGGGGGGTCAAGTAGCGCGCTTCTAAATAATAGAAGTAGGATACTCTAAACCAATCCTACCCCAATTGTCTTTGAAGATAACCAGCAAGAATCTCCGGATTCTTATAGTAATCAGCACCTTGCCGATCTTTCAGAATCGCCTGCGCTGCTTCCTCGACCTCCGCAATTGGTGCATCACAGTGACCCTTCAGGAAGTCGGCAAGAATCTTCACGTCTGTGTAATAACCCGCACCACGGCGGTCTTCCAAAATTGACTTGGCTACGCTTACAGCTAATTCATTAGACATAATGAACTCTCCTATCTTCAGATTGGGATTTGGACTTTATCAGTAGTCGACTCGCAGCTGCTGTAAACGATGCCACCCAACCGAAACCGCTAAATTCGCCAAAACCGCATCTTCATGGGCCCATCCGGCCGCAGGATCATCATTGGGCGAATAGCAACCGGTTCGTCCGGTACCAGCTCGAAACGATAGTCGCGAACCAGTGCAACAAGGATCAGCAGCATTTGCACAATGGCCATGCTATTGCCGATACAAATGCGCGGGCCACCGCCGAATGGAATATGCGCAAAAGGGTTACGGGCTTTCTTGCGCTCCTTCGTAAAGCGATCAGGATTAAATACCTCCGGATCATCCCAGTAGTCGGTGTTGCGATGCAAACCATATAGATACGATACAACCATCGTGCCTTTGGGAATATGAATACCCATCGCTTCATCGTCTCCCATCGCAATGCGGTCCACCATCCAGAAGGGCGGATACAAACGCATCGTTTCATCAAATACCTGCATCGTATAGGAAAGTTGGTGCAAATTCTTAAAATTCGGTTCCTCTTTACCCAAAACCTCAGCGATTTCAGCGCGGATCTTCTCCGCAGCCCAGGGATGCCTACAAAGTAAATAAAAAGTCCAGGCCAGGGCGTTGGACGAGGTCTCATTACCGGCAACCAGCAATTGCAGACACTCGATCAAAATCTGCTCATCATCCAACGTTTCCCCGGTGTCTTTAAAGGGTTGAGACAGCAAAAGCTGCAGCAAATCGCTTTCTTCTAGCGGATATTTGCGGCGACTGGCAATGTGTTCGCGAATAAAATGATCTGCTGCCTGGCGCATGCGCTGATAGCGTGCAGTCTGACCGCTGATACGAAACCAGGGAATTTTATACGGTTGGACAATTTGCCGCACCATGAATTTCTGGATGATAGAGATCGTTTCGCCCACCAATTCCAGCTCTTCTTCTTTCATGCTATTGCCAAGCAAGGATTTTCCAACAAGCCTTAGAGTGAAAAACACCATTTGTTTATGGACATCAATCACGTCGTTTTCACGGCGCTCCTCTTCGAATCGCTTCATCGATTCCGATAGCGCCTGCTGCATGATCGGCATCATGGCCATCATTCGGCTGCGGCGAAATCCCTGCTGGAGATAGCGGCGTTTGGATAGCCACTTCTCGCCGTGGCTATTCAGCAAGCCGTGGCCTTCGAACTCCGCAATTCGTTCAACCTGGATATATGATTTTTGATAATTCTGGTAGTTTTCGCGCAAGATATGCCGGATAAAATCGGGATGGGTGGACACCAGCGCGCTAACCGCTCCGCCGAAATGAAAAGTAAAGGTATGTCCCAAGCGGGCACGGTATTTTTCCATTACCGAAATTGGATTGCTGACCATGTCCCTGGAATCAAGAAACGCACTGCCACGGGGAATATGCGGCGCATTGGTTATTTGCCCTGTAAGCACTGTTTCCTCCCTTATGCAACATATATACAAAAGAACGCGACATATCTGAAATATTCCATGCCGCAATTTTCCTATCATTTAAGCAAGCAACATAACAAAGCGAAGTAAGCAACTACAATTAACATATCTCAGAAAGGGAAATTATGAAACAGTTGAAGCGCTTATTCATCACAACTTTTTGCCTTATCAGCACCTTAGGCTTATCTCAGACCGAGCAGCCGATGATCGGCGAGAAAGCCCCTGCATACACGCTGGATGACACCAGAGGCGGCAATATTTCTTCGGCCGACCTGCTCGGCAAGTTCGTGGTTATCCATTTTGCCGCAAGCTGGTGACCTTTCTGCAATGCGGAGGCTCCGCATTTGGAAGCGTTATCGAAGAATTACGAAGAAAAGAATGTCCAGGTATTGATTATAGATGTGAAGGAAACCGATGAAGTAACTGCGGCCTGGGCAAATGACCGCCACAAGTTTACTTTTCCGGTTTTGCTGGATCGAGACGGCAGTGTTTCAGCATCATTCGCACCGAAAGACGTGCTGCCGGATTTGCCGCGCGACGAGGTGCCGATTGCTTCAAACCTGATCATTGATCCGGAAGGTCGCATCCAGTTTTACTCGCTACTGGACAGTCAAAACTTTGATGCCAAACTAATTGAACTGAAAAAAGTACTAGACAAACTGATCGCAAAATCATGAAGAACTTAACCTTATTGCTAATCGTTTGCTGCCTGGGCACCGGACTTATCCTGGCCCAGGAGCAACCCATTGTCGAGATTCAAAATTCCACAGTTGAACAGATTGACGAACATCGGAAGCTGGTTCGTCTCACGGTGGCCATTAAAGACGGATTCCACATTCAGGCCAACAAGCTGGATGATCCCTACCTGATTCCGACAACTGTTGAATTGGACAGAACCAACGCGATTATCGCACACCAGGCCCAATTTCCGGCCGGACATATTCTGAAAATCGCCGGTATGGCGGATCCGTTAATGGTTTACGATGGCAGAATCGAAGTGCTGATACCAATTGAACTGAGCCTCGCAGCCCAAACCGGATCGCATATTATAGCCGGCAAACTCAACTATCAGGCCTGTGACAATGTGCGCTGCTTTCGCCCGCGGGAGCTGCCGTTTACTGTAAACATCGAGGTGGAAAACTAGACTCGCAAACACACATCCCCCTGTATCCCCTTCGAAGGGGGAAGCAGGGGGATGTGCTCTGCATGAATCAACCATTTAACTATTCAACCAACTCCTTCACCCAATCCGCAATCATCTCGATCGCCTTATGCGGATTTTCTTCGGTCAGAAAATGATAGCCCGGACCAAAGTCGCGTACCTGCATCGTGGGGATACTACGCCGCAAATTCTCAAGGCGCTTCATTCCAATTGGATTTTTGTGTGATACAATCACGCCGGGATCGGCCTTAATCCAAAGCATCGGGAAATTAATCCGATTCAGGCCATTTTGCAGTTCGATCGCAAAATCGTGACTGGCCGTGGGTTTGCCGTCATTTGGCAGCATTTTCGGGAAATCGCCAATAGCCTTGCGGTCCTTGTAGGTCGGCACGCTGTCGCGATAATACTGCAGCGATTCTTCGGATATCGGACAATGTTCCGGGATCATTTTATTGATCATTAAATTCATTCCCTTGCTGAATAGCCCGCCAATCGGAGACCTCATCAATTTGAAGGGTTTTACCATCTCCGGATCAAAATCATCCGCATAGGTCATCGGCCAGAGAAAGGTCTCCATCAGAATTGCCGACTGAAACCACTCCGGATGTTGCGTCATCACATATCCCCCGAGAAATCCGCCCCAATCCTCGGCAACCAGAATAATATTCCGTAGCTGAAGATTCTCGATGAAGCCACGAATGACATCTGCATGCAGGGCGCAAGTATGTTGCAATTGCGGTTTGTCAGACTTCCCAAATCCCAACAGATCTATGGCGATACAGCGCCGATCGGTCAACTCTGCAATGGGCCGCAAAACGTTACGATAGACATAGGAGGATGTGGGATTTCCATGAACAAAAAAGATCGGATCGCCCTCCCCTATTTCAACATAGTGGATTTGATGTCCCTGAACCGCCGTAAAATGGCTCTCAAAATCGAAGGTCGATGCCGTCGCCGGCATCACCTTCTCTAAAACTGCTGACATATATTCTCCCGTAATCATTATTAGAAGCAGATTATCCCATGGAATGAAGCGCAACCCGATTACCTTCGGTGTCCATAAAAATGGCCATAAAACCGTTTTCACCGATCGAGGTCTTTGGCATTACAACTGTTCCACCGGCATCTTCAACCCTGGATAATTGGGTTTGCAAATCGTCCCCACCATTCAAATAGATCAGCGAGCCTTCGGATTGCGGCTTGTTGCCGTTTCCATAGGTGACGCAGCCGCCCACACCATTGTCCGTCGCCGGAAAAAATGCCATCTGCAACTGTTCATTGTCCATTCGCTGCAAATCCGCCTTTAGCACATCGCTGTAGAACTTTACGGCGCGATCAAAATTGGTCGCGGGTAATTCAAACCAGTTAATTGCGTTTGCCATGATAACTCCTTGGTTATGTGTCCATAATTAAGTGCAGGCGTATGATAGCCTCTTCTTCACTCGTAAATCGATCAAAATCATCAAGAACGTAGCATTTCATTTTTCATTTTTCTAGATTAGAGCGACAACATTGGTCACAGAGGGCAGAATTAGCGCACTTGACAAACCTAAATTGACAAGTCAATCGGGAGTTCATAAACCCACCCCAAAGTCCCGGGTTTAGATGAAAGAACTCAGTAGGGCCAAAGAGCATAATACTCCAAACCGTAGGTTTTCAATGAAAAAGAAGGAAGAACTATTCGTCCTGATTAAATCGCTGACAGGGAATGAAAAACGCTATTTCAAGATGTTTTGCGGGAAAAGCGGCCGGAACGATGTCTACCTTAGGTTGTTCGACGCCATCAATGCCCAGGAAATTTTTGATGAGTCTGCGATACGGGAGCAATTCCAAGGTGAGCCCTTTCTGCGGCAGTTGCATGTCACCAAGAACTATTTGCGCCACGCCATTTTGAAAAGCCTGCGCAATTTTCACGAATCAGTATCCAAGTCCGCCCAGTTAAACGCAATTTTGCAAAACGTAGAAATCCTCTTCAATAAAGAGCTCTACGCACATTGCAAAACGGAATTAAAAAGGGCTGTCAATATGGCCGAATCCTATGAGCTAACCAGCGGGCTTGTTCAGACAAAGACCTGGGAACGAAAATTGGCGCAAACCCTTTCGCCCAATGCGCACGCAACCTTCAGCGAACTTGTCGAAGAACAGGCTCTGGAGATCAAAAAGTTAGAGAACGCCAATCAATACTGGCAGCTGGCCATTGATATATCTGCACTGATTCCAACACCCTTGCAATCGGCGCCGCCAAACCTGGACCTCCTTGATAATCCCGACAACGCCTTAACGCTGGAAGCAAAAACCCTGCATTATAACGGCCTCTATTTGCAGGAAATACGGCAACGACAATTTGATAGGGCTGAACAGGCACTGAGGGATTTAATTGACATACTGGAGGCGCATGATACATATCTCATGGAAGACCCCGGACTCTATGCCGGTACTATCAACAACCTGATTGGATTCTTGATTTTCAGAAAAAAGCATGATATCGCGCTGAATTACTCCCGGAAGGCCAGGCAAATGTACGAGCAGTTTACTATTACAGCTGAGAACAAGAAGCTTCTGAAGCGCATGTTACGCACCTATAATTTAGAAATGGAAATCTATCGCGATACCCGGGAACTGGACATCAACCTGCCCTCCATCGAAGAAACTGAAGCATTCATTAAGCGGCATCGCCATAAAGTACCGCAAGACTACCTGCTGTCGTTTTGGTTCCAGCTGGCACATATTCACTTCCTGCGGAAAGATTATGCACGCTCGCTGACATGGATCAACCTTTTGCTCAACACCCGTTTCCGCGACTATAAGAGCGTGTTCTTTGTGCAGGCCCGGTGGTTAAATCTGCTGGTTCATTTTGAGCTGCAAAACTTCTTCGTTCTGCGTTATTTCGTGGACAATACCCGGCGGTTTATTCGCAAGCAGCGGGAAATGCAGGCGTATGAAAGCATCTTGCTGAAATTTTTTGTACAAATCAGCAATACACCGCTGCTGGAGTACCGCGAGAAATTCACTCGCTTGCGGGAAAAGCTCTTTCCGGAAAACGGGCCTGACTTGGTGAGTAGAGAAGCATTGAACTATATTGATTTTCGAGATTGGATTCAGGACAGGTCGCAATAAAGACTCGACAGGGCATGAATATTATCTTAATTTGCAGCACTTGATAATTTACGATATGGTTCTGTCCCCCCTCAATCTCCCCCCGGGGGGAGATTGAGGGGGGACAGAACCAAGTCAAAACCAGGGGATAATAAATGGTCCGAATTCCAACAAGTCGTATTCCAACGCATCCAGGTGAGATGTTGCTGGAAGAGTTTTTAAAACCGATGGGAATTACTCAGCGTGAACTGGCTAAGTTTATTCGTGTGCCCTATCAGCGGGTAAATGAAATTGTCAACCAGCGCCGTGGCATCACACCCAGCACTGCACTGCGTTTGTCCAGGCTGTTTGGCAATTCCGCTGGTTTTTGGATGAATCTACAATTGCGCTGGGATCTCTATCATGCCAGCCAAAAAGAGCAGCAAGAGTTAGCCTTGATCGAGCCGTTGACATAAAATACAAAAACTCGCTCCCGGGCCTCCTGCCCATGAGTGAGTTTTGTCTCTGTTGCTGCAAAATGGTGGCCTAAAGCATCTTTTGCAGCGAATAAAAGCTGACCGGTTTTCCGAGCAGGAACCCCTGAATTTTATCACAGCGAATACCGGTAACGCAGGAAAGCTGATCGCGCGTTTCAACACCTTCCGCAACCACTTCCAGGCCAAGTTTGTGGGCCAGTTCAACAATGGCCGACGTAATGGTCATCTTGCCGTTTTCCTCGGACATACCTTCAATAAAGGATCGATCAATCTTAAGAATATCAATTGGCAACTGATCAAGATAGCTAAGCGAAGAATAACCGGTGCCAAAGTCGTCAAGAGCGATTTTCACCCCGAATTTCTTCAGATGTCGCAGCGTCCGGACCGCCTGCGCTAAATGCTGAATGGCGGCCGTCTCAGTAATTTCCAGGATCAGGTATGCGGGATTCAAACCGCTGTTGGTAAGGGCGGAACCAATAATGGCCGTTAGGTTCTTGTCAAGCAACTGTCGCGCGGAGAGATTTACCGCAACCGGCATTGCTCGCCGTCCGGCTTTCTGCAAAGCCATGTTGTGCAAACAGGCGGAGCGAATCACCCAGGCACCGATTGGCTTTACCAAGTCAGTCTGTTCAGCAATCGGTATAAACTGGTTGGGCTGAATCACTCCGAGTATCGGGTGATGCCAGCGGATCAGGGCTTCCAGAGATGTAATATTTCCACTGGAAACATCAAATAGGGGTTGATAACAAATCCGGAACTGATTCCCATCGATGGCCTTTTGCAAGGCACTCTTCATATTGATTTTTGCCAAAGCATTTTCCACTGCTTCGGCTTCATTTCCAGATGTAAGGGGCATGGTAGAATCTATCTTGGGATACATTGGTAATCCATTTCCAATAGCATGAATATTTTCCTCTCCCTAACAGAGTCAAAAGGCGCAGCAGATTACCGATTTATCCCAACTATATTTTTTCAGTTTATTCATCGCCAGAATATTCCTTATCCAAAAAGTCGAATAAAGGTTGATTAACTTCGCTTGAAAAACTATTTTCAGCATCTAAATCAGTTCAACGCACAGACAGTTTAACATTGATGACTTCGAAGTTATCCTAATTCAAAGAAATTCGGAGAATCGCTCGCTCGGGTGTCACCGCGGAACCACAGGCGACAATGTCAATTTGCGCTGTCACAAAAAGGGAGGATCTATGAAAAGATCTGCTTACACAATTCTGGTATTGTTAATCTGTTCGTCATTCGGATTCGGGCAGGAATATAAAACCAAAATCGAAGAAGGCGCGAAAGCTGTCTTATTTGAATTTGAAGGTCTCAACATCCTCAATGCAGATGAATTTGAAGGCGGCATCGGAGGGAAATTCTATCTCTCAAAGCAATTAGCGGTCCGGGCGGGCTTTCAGTTCGGCAACATTAAGGAAACCACACCTTTTTCAGCGCCAGCCAACTCAGACTTGACCGGAGAAGACGGCAGCGAATCCGTCAACATTTTTGGTATCACATTGGGTGCCGAAATGCACGTCGCGAGCAAAAGCCGGGTCAGTCCGTTTTTTGGCGGCGGTCTCGTTTTCAGGTCGATCTCAACAGAATCCAAGGATGTGACGGTTAATCCTAACCCGCAAACAACCGTAGAAAATAGCCGTTTTGGCGAACTGGGCTTTCGCGGCGGTACCACGCTGAGCTTTTTTGGACTGGCCGGTGTAGAAGTATTTCTCTTGAAGGAAGTAAGCCTGGCAGCGGAGTATCGCCTTGGTTTTGATAATACATCTGTCAAGGACGAACGAGTAAACGATGGCACAGACGTCACAACCACCGAGTTCGGCAGCATCCGTGAAATTGGCGTTTCGTCAGCTGGCTTCCTGACTTTGGCGGTCTATTTATAAGATTTGAATGTTCTAATCCCACATCCCCCTTCGAAGGCGGACAAAGGGGGATGTGGGATAGTTCGCAAAACCCTACCCTAACGCGCACCTACGGCTTCACCATTCGGCAATTCCCGCAAGCTATTATCCAGCGACAGGGTTTTGATCAGGAATGCCCAGGCATCTGCCCAGGTTTGCGCATTCTGTTCATGGGTAATCCCATAATTATGTCCGGCCCCACGGACAATCTTCAGCAAATACGGACTTTTACAGGCGGCATTGGCCTGCATGGCAGCGGTCATTTTGTAAGCATGCAGCGGAGGTGCAACAGCATCTTTTTCACCGGCAATTACCAGCATTGGTGGATAGCAGACGCCGGCCTCAATATTATGATAAGGTGAATATTTGTAAATCACCGGAAACATCTCCGGATCATCCGGCGACCCCAGTTCTTTGACGCGCGTGGTTCCTCCGGTAAACAGGTGATAGCGCAGCATGTCAAAACGGGGGATATCAATGACGCTGGCGCCAAAGAGATCCGGTCGTTGAATCATGGCAGCGCCGGCAAGCACCCCACTGGCGCTGCCACCATTGGCAACCAGGCGTTTGCTGCTGGTATAATCATTCTTGATCAGCCATTCGGCGGCGGCAATAAAATCATCAATGCCGTTCTGCTTGTTCTTGCCAATACCGCCTTTATACCACTCGTCGCCATATTCGCCACCACCGCGCACACCCGGCAAGGCGTAGACACCTCCCATTTCTGTCCAGGCAACAATATGCGGTTGATACCACGGCAGGGCCGACCAGGCCAGAGCGCCGTAGCCATACATAAACACGGGGCTCTCAGAGCTCGGTTTCGTATCCTTGTGGTGACCAATGATCATTGGTACTCGCGTACCATCCTTACTTCGGTAGAAGACTTGCTTCATCACAAAGTCCCTCGGATCATAAACAGACGTTCGCTTGCCAAATAGTTTGCTCTTTCCGGTTTTCAAGTCCAGCTGATAGGTCGTGCCGTTTTCATAGAGTCCCCACAGCGAATAAAAGGTCTCACTCAGCTCGGGCGCGTCACTAAGTCCGCCAATCAAGGCAATACTTGGTAAGGCCACTTCATATGCGAATGCACCGCTTTGTTTATGGACGCGGATAACCGGAAGCGCATCGCGGGTATAGCGCATGACGAAAAAATCTCCAATGATGCTCACAGAATTGAGGATATCGGCTGATTGCGCTACCAAGGTTCGCCAATGCTCCGGCCGGGGTTTATGCAGATCAAAAGCAACCAGCTTGCGCCGTGGCGCATCTACCGTGGTTTGCATCCAGAAGGTACTGCCTGTATTGCCCTCAAAGCTATACTGTCCATCGGCATCACCAAGCAGCTGCCGGGCACCTGATGCCGGTTCTTGCAAATCAAGGAGATACACCTGGTCAACCAACCCCGTGAAGGTGCTGCCTTTGGCGACGTTGATAAGCAAATAGCGGCCATCGGTGGACACCTGCGGACTGATCAACCAGCGCGGATGCTCCGGCATGGCAAAAATCAGGCGATCCTCTTTTTGAGGTTCCTCAAGAGCATGATACATGATTTGCGGATTTTCCAGTGCCGCGGTCATTTCTTCGCTTTCCGGCGGGCGTTCATAGCGTACATAAAAGAAGCCCTTTCCATCTTTCCGCCAGGTCACGCCGAAGCGCATATCAGTCATTCGATGCTGCAAGATTTTGCGGCTGGCAAGCTCCATTACCCGAACTTCTTGCCAGGGCGATTGTCCGGTTCGCACAAAAATCGCCAGATAATGCCCGTCAGGGCTGAGCGTGTAATTCGTGAACTGCTGATCAGCCTCAAGTTCCTTGAACGGATCATAGAGAACCGTTTCATGCTCACTTTCCTTCGCGCGCATGTACAAAGCTCCCTGGGTCTTTCCATAATCCGTCCGGGTATAAAAATAGTGTCCATTCTTCAAGGCCGGCGTGCTGATCCTCGGTACCGCCCGAATGGCGAGAATGCGATCGCGAATCGCTTTCCGCTGAGCAACATCCTCAACGTATTTTCCCAACAGCGATTCCTGTTGGTCAATCCAACGTTTGGTTTCAGCACTCTCCATCTCTTCCATCCAGCGATAAGGGTCAGCAACGGCTGTACCATGGTAGGTGTCTGTAACGGTTCCCCGCCTGGTTTCCGGGTAGACGATGTCTTCCTGGTTTTGGGGAAACAGGGGTGCTGAAAAAACAATTATGATGAGCGTCGTCCAAAATCCTGATTTAGTCAAACTCCTGAACATAAAAGACCTCTCTTTTTGATCGTGTCATAAATTTGAATCAGCCAAATCTCACATGCTGCCCTTAACCCACCCCTAAGTCCCTTCAGGTGTTTCTTAATGCAGAAAGATCAACGCCAATCTTCGCGAATAGACATAAATTTAAAAGAACCGTAAGTGACTGATGAAAAGGTTCTCATATTCGTGAAATTCGTGTCCATTCGTGGTAAATCTTTGCACATCTAGCACCAACCCCAATGGAGGAGGCTTAGGGCGGGTTAAAGCAATAAGTGTAAAATTTTTTACACCTCTATACAAAACTCTCTCACGCGGCCGCTGCCGCCTCATATCTTTAAACAAGTATTAAGATAATATTAGCTTAAGGTATGTGCTCTGTGCCAGCAGTTGCAGTTGTGTCTCGCCGCTTTTCGCCAGCACCCGCAGTTTGTCCATAACCGACAAACTTCCTGGCCGTGGGATTGCCTTGAGCAGGGTTGTTTTATTGATCTGATGCTGCACATGAAAGAGCGTGCGCAAATTGCCCCTATGCAGATGGGGTTCAAAAGTAGCTATTGTCCGAATGGCAGCGAATTGCACGATCGGCGATAAATCATCAAGCTGATTGGCAATCGCAATGAATGCTGGCTCACAACCAATCGTCCCCAGGGCTCGGACCGTGGCGGCTCTTAACTGCGGATTTTTATGATTGAGGAAGCCCATCACAAGCTTAAAATTTTTGCGGTCGCCACTCAAAGCAACAGCTTCCATCGCTGCTACCTGAACAGCGGGGTCAGGATCATTAAGCGCCTGAATAAAAACTGGCATATTGTCGGTAAGATTGCTCCGGGCCAGGTTCTCAATTTCCAGCACACGTTTATTCTGAACTTCACTTGCTTCCACCCTAACCAGGAGCTCAAGCATCGACGCTTGCAAGCCGCCGCTATCTTTCTGGACCGATACCAGTCCAATCGGTATCGTTAACGTCAGCACAGCAAATGAATAGAGCAACACGCGCCACCGGGAAACAGATGCGCGGCGATTGCCTTCACTGAGGATAGCCTTCAGACGCGGTTTGATATTCGCCGGGGTCGTCATACTTAATGCTGTTCGATCAAGATAGGGACGCCTTGTTTGCAGCTCCTGGAAAAAGCCAAGCAGGCATTGCGCATAGCCAATCTTTTCCTGCCCTGTGAGGAGCACCTTATCGTCACAAGCCTGCTCGCTTTCGACTTGTAAATGATATTTTGCCAGCCACACCAGCGGATGAAACCAAAAGACGGCTGCCATCAGCCGGGACAACTGCGAATTCAGGTAATCAAAGCGGGAAACGTGCGCCAATTCATGAAGCAAAATCATCCTACAACGTTCCTCCGACCAGCATTCGGCTGCAGCCGGCAACAAAATAACCGGGCGTAGTGAACCGAAGGTGCAGGGCACCTGAACGAGATGGCTGATTCGTAGACGAACCACTCGCTCAACATCTAATTCCGCCTTCAAGGTTGCCATTGTCTTTGCGAGATATTCACTCGAAGACCTGGTTTTGAAACGTGCAACAATGAAAAGCAGGAAATGATCGAAGAGGAATTTAAGTAACAACAGCGTCGCACCGGCGACCCAGCCAATGAGCAGGACCTCAGTCCAGTGCAGTCGCAATGTGGCATCGCTTGTTGTCAATTCTGCCACGGTCTCCGGGTGCGAATGCTCAAGTGGAGGTTCTCCCCCTACCATAGGTGAAGGAGCTTGGATGGCGGTTGATGTTTGTTCCGGATTCATCGCCGGCAACAAGTCCAACGATACAGTGGAAAAATTGAGCGTCACAATAGCGGTCAGACAAAAGGCATAAAATGCCAGTGCCCAGATCCAATGCCGGACAAATGCAGACGCGCGGCGCAACAGCAATGTAAGCAGATAAGCGCCACCAAAGACAAGGGTTGCCTTGATGACCAACTCAAGCAGAAGCGTAAAATCCAGCATCAGAAGCAGATCCTGTAAAAATCCCGGCATCAATCCCCCTCCCGCTTGGCTTTTTCGATGAGCTCTGCGAGCTCATCCAGCTCATCCTGGCTTAGCTTCCGCGAGGGAAGATTCAACAGCGATGAGACCATATTCTGAGCGGATCCCTGGAATAATGTGCTAAGGAGGTGCTCCAACGCCGATAGCTGCAAACTCTCTGCCTGAGCTACCGGAGAATAGACATAGCGCGGGCCTTCGGCCTTATGCTTGAGAAAGCCCTTCTTTTCCAGGATGGTCATCGTTACACGGATAGAGTCGTAGCTGGGCGGACTGGGAATGTTTGCGAGAATATCTGAAACAGTCGCCTGTCCCAGTTTCACAACAAGATCCATGATCTGTCGTTCGCGCTTACTAAGGTTCTGCAGGTCACTTTTGGTCATAAGATCCCTACTGTAATTTTTTTTACAGTAAATTAGAGCTCGGAACACAACATGTCAAGAACGATGTAAAAAATTTTACACAACCACTTACTTTAATCAAAAATTAACAATTGGCCCTAACTTCTCTCAAGTCTATGTATATTATTTCAGACAAGACCTCAGGCAATGAATGAAAGTTGCTCAATACATACGCTTGGAAATCAGTCTCTGCCTACTGCTAATATCACTTTCTACAGCAGTTGGGGAGGGAATTGCCGGCCCTGGCCAGCGTACATTCCATCATATCGGCATCTCTGACGGCCTACCGTCAGAGATGGTTCATAGTATTACCCAGGACATACATGGTTTTATGTGGTTCGGCACCCAGGAAGGTCTCTGCCGTTTTGACGGGCGGACAATCAGAACTTTTGTCCATGACCCGGATGACCCCACTTCCCTGCCAAACAATGAAGTTATGGCTGTCTACGCTGATTCCGGTGGTGACCTCTGGGTCTTCGCCAAGGGATTGTATCGCTTCAATTTTACAAAAGAGACTTTTGAACGTCCGCGCCTGACTGCAGGTGACAACCTTGCGGACAAACTCACCTACGTGGGCAAAGTTCATGAAGATCAGCGAGGCAACCTGTGGATAGGCACACTCGGAGATGGCCTTTACAAGATGAATCAGGAACGGACAAAACTATCCAAGATCGATTTAATAGGCAATGACGGACAGCCTGAACCCTTTTTGTGGATATATTCTATCAGCTCATTTCGTTCAGACAGCCTCCTTGTTGGAACAACCGGACATCAATTTTTCCTGATTGATATAGAGAGTAACCGCCAGGTCCGTTATGCTCTCCCGCAAGATAGTCCCGGAGATATCAATGTGCTTCTTGCTGACCGGAAAGACCGAATCTGGCTGGCGATGAATGGTCAGCCACTACAACAGCTGACTTTCACAGACATTGGCGGTTATAGCTTACGCCCCATAAACCCGATCCGTACCGATCGTCTCTTCATGCGTATGACAAGCGACCGCGAGAATAACATCTGGATTGGCTCCGTCGGTGATGGACTAACCATTTTTAATCCGGCAGATAAATCCATCGAGCGGTATTTGTACATTAGCAAAGCAGCAGGCAGTCTCCCGGATGACGATATTTCGCTCCTGTTCGAAGATCGTGATGGCAATATGTGGATTGCCCTGGAAAAAGGCGTTGCATTATGGGCCAGGTGGGAAAAACCTTTTTGGCATTTTTCTCATAGTTCGGAAGATGTAAATAGCATCAACAATAGCGAAGTAACCGGCATCGACATGGATACGAACGGCCAAATCTGGGTATCCACCTGGAATGCAGGCTTTAGCAGCTTCACCCCACAGGTCGGCAGCTTTCAAAGATTTGGCCCCACAATCTGCCGCAACTGCCCTTCATGGATTTATGATATCTTAGCTGCATCCGATGGGTCTGTTTGGGTGGCGTCCAATATGAAAAGCGGCTTAAATCGCTTCGATCCTAAAACCGGCAGGATACAAAATTACTTGCATAACCCTGCTGACAAACAAAGCCTCAGTATCAGCCTCGCGAAGGTGCTATTCGAGGATCACGCCGGCACTATTTGGATCGGCTTCACGGCGAAGGGCCTTAACAGCTATAATCGAAGCACAAATAAATTCAAGCGCTATGAGCATATCCCTGGTGATACTTCCTCTCCAAGCCATAACAGAATCCTGACAATTGAGCAATTTGATACTCCATTTCTCTGGATTGGCACTGGTAACGGTTTGAATCGCCTTCAGTTATCGGATACAACATTTCAGTACTATCCCCCAACAGCTGCTATGCAAAAGTCGGTTGGGTTCAATGTTCACGCGATTCATAAAGGTAAGCAGAACACATTGTGGCTTGGGACCGATAGCGGATTGTATCGCTTCGACAAAGCGCAAGGCACCTACCATGAAGTACCACTGGCCGCACCATATTCAGCCTCTACGATCTTTGGCATAGAAGCCGATGCGAGCGGCAACCTCTGGATGCAAAGTAACGCTGCGCTTTTTTGCTTTTCCCCTTCAAACGGTACGCTTCGGGTATATGATCAGGGCGATGGTTGGATTCAACGGAGGATGCATCAAAGTGACCTGTCAAACACAACGCTGCAAGTCAATTCAGGTGAAATGATCTTCGGCGGTTCAAATGGCATCACCGTTTTTAATCCGGAAGCAGTAAAGGACAATCCCTACCCGCCCCCGGTACATATCACCGGCATACGTATGTTCTATGAATCCGTGGATTTCAGCACAAATCCCGAGGGCCACCGCCAAAAAGGAGATTCCCTACTGACCAGCTCAATTCTCCATAGCAATGAATTGACGCTCCGGCACTCTGAAAATACATTTTCCTTCGAATTTGCGGCACTTGACTATACCCGTCCGGACGCCAATCAGTATCGCTTCAAACTGGAGGGATTTCAAGATGACTGGGTATACGGCGACGATCAGCTGGCAACATTCACAAATATATCCCCAGGTGATTATGTTTTCCGGGTTCAGGGAAGCAATAGCGATGGTTTATGGAATAGAACCGGCGATTCGATCATCATAAACATTCTTCCCCCATGGTGGAAAAGCGGTTGGGCTTATTTGTTTTATATCCTCTTGGCTGGCCTTGCCCTCTATACCTGGCGGCGTATCGAAACCAATCGTATTCGCATGGAAAACAATCTCAAGCTAAAAGAACTTCAAGCGCAAAATTTATTGGAAATCGACAACGTCAAGAACCGCTTCTTTGCAAATATTTCTCACGAGTTTCGAACCCCGCTGACCTTGATTCTTGGACCGCTGGAAAACGTGATTGCACGTATTCAGGATAGCACCAGCCGCAGCGAATTAGGCATGGTTCACCGCAATGCCGGAAAACTGCTTCACTTGATAAATCAACTGCTTGACCTCTCCCGATTAGAAACCAATCAAATGCCCTTACGGGTCCGTCAGGGAGATTTCATCAGGTATTTCAAGGGTCTGGTGGTTTCATTTTCGTCACTCGCAGACCAAAAGAACATCTCGTTGCGATTTGACTGCGATGAACAGACTGAGCAGCGGTTAAATCGCAATCTCTACTACGATGCAGATAAATTTGACAAGATCGTCCTCAACCTGCTTTCAAATGCTTTCAAATTTACAGAAAGTGGTGGGACAGTTAAGGTCAGAGTAACAATTGGTGAATCAGAAAAAGACAGCGAAGTATCGAATTCGGAAGCGATTATTCGATTTTCCGATAGTGGCATCGGCATACCTGCGGAGCAACTTCCCCACATATTTGACCGCTTTTATCAAGTGGACAATGCCTTATCACGGGAGCATGAAGGCACCGGCATTGGTCTGGCCTTAACCATGGAGATGGTAAAACGCCACTACGGCGAAATAAAGGCGAAGAGTGCCGAGGGAAAAGGCACGACCTTTGAAATACGCCTGCCGCTTGGCAAAGCCCATTTTTCACCGGACGAATTTGCGGATGAAGCATCATCGGCAGCCACGCCAACAGTTACGCTGAACCTGCTGTCTGAGCCCACAGCAAGCTTGACGCGAGACAGGGGCACAGACGGTAATCCAGGCAGCAACGAAATCATTGCCCTGGTTATTGATGACCATCCGGATATGCGCAGCTATATTCGCAGCCATTTAAGCGAGCAATATCATATCGTAGAGGCCAGCGACGGGCAACAGGGCATCGATACCGCCATCGAAGTTATTCCGGACCTCATCATTAGCGATGTAATGATGCCAAAACTGGACGGCTACCAGGTATGCAAGGCCTTGAAGCAGAATATTAAAACCAGCCATATTCCAGTCATCCTCTTAACGGCCAAAGCCGGAGAGGAAAGCAAGCTCAGCGGACTGGAGATCGGCGCAGATGATTATCTGACCAAACCCTTTAGCCCCCGGGAGCTGAAACTGCGCGTCAAGAATCTCATCGAACAGCGTCAAAAATTACGGGATCGCTTTCGCCGCGAAGGCATCCTGCAACCTCGGGAAGTTGCGACAAGCTCGGTTGATGAACAATTTCTGCAGAAGCTTATGACCCTCCTCGAGGAGAATATGGCCGAAGAAGACTACGGCGTGGAAAAGTTGAGTTACTCTCTACATATCGGCGTACGTCAGCTGCAGCGGAAAGTACGGGCACTCACCGGCCTCAGCCCGGTTGATCTTATGCGTGGTGTGAGACTAAACCGTGCAAAACAGCTTCTGGAACAGCAGGCCGGCAATGTTTCTGAAATCGCCCTGGAAGTCGGCTTCAGTAATCCTTCCTATTTCGCAAAACTGTTCAAGGAACGCTTTGATATCTCCCCTTCGGAATTTGTAAAGCAAGTCAAATCATCCTAAGCCATTTTTTGACCGGATGAACAGGATGACAGGATAAAGATTGAACCCCTTCGACACGGATCCCCACAGATTTTCACGGATGAACACTGATGATTTTTGAGTATAAAGAGCGAGAAAACCAGAATCCGGTAGAGGTCTTTTATCCTTTAATTCCTCTTTTCCATCTGTGTGGATCTGTGAAGATCCGTGTGCATCTGTATCGACGGGTTTCTATCATTTTAGTATTCTCTTTCAATCCTGTTAATCCTGTTAATCTTGTCTAAAACTCCCCCTTTTCCCCTCGATGTCTGAATATTTGCAGCAATTGTCGCAATCCTGGTCGATTCTTGCCTGCCCAATTTCCCAATATAGATGAGAACGGAGGCAACCAACGAATCTCGAGTCTCAAATCTCTAATCTCTAGTCCCCAACATTTGACAGGAGATCCAAAAAATGAAAATCGTATCATATCTTTGTAGTCTTCTCGTGCTGCTACAGCTGGCAGTTTTCGGGCAAATTCCTAACACCTTAAACTATCAGGGCATTCTTGCCGACGCCTCAGGCACAGCTGTCGCAGATGGCCAATACGAGCTCTTCTTCAGCTTATTTGACAGCGAAACCGGTGGGGTTCCGCCCTGGGATGAATTACAAACCGTGACAGTTGAAAATGGCGTTTTCAGCGTAGAACTCGGCACTATTAACGCTTTCAACATCAGTTTTGATCAATCCTGGTGGCTGGAGATTGAATACAACGGCGACGTGCTTACTCCGCGCACCAAGCTAACGGCATCACCCTACAGCTTGAATACGGCAGATATACCCGATAGCATCGTTACCGGCGGCAAGATTGCCGATGACCAGGTGGTTCGCAGTTTTAACGGCCAGACAGATGACGTCAAACTGCTTGCCGGAGCAAATATCACACTTAACTATTCACCCTCGGCTAATGCGTTCGTTATTGCCGCTGGCGACAGTATTCAAGGGGGCGGTGGAAATAGCCCCTGGCTGGATTTTGGAGCTGGTATTTATTACGACGTTGGCAATGTCGGCATTGGCACCAGCAATCCGACAGAACAGCTCGAGATAGACGGAAATTTAAAGCTGCCGGCCACCACCCTTGACACCAATAATGAACCAATCGGCGTCATCATGTCCGATACCAGCCGGTTTCTTCATAGCTATGGCGAAGACAACTTCTTTGCCGGCGCCAATGCCGGTAATTTCACGACAACCAGTTCCTTCGGCAAGAATACCGGTGTCGGTAAGAATGCGCTTAGAGACATTACTTCGGGTCAAAAAAACACCGCTGTAGGTTATGACGCCGGCAGTGAGACCCGCAATGGAACTCACAATACCGCGCTGGGAGCAGAGGCTTTAAACTCCAACACCTCCGGCTTCCGCAATGTAGCGATTGGCCATGCAGCATTGGCTGCCAACACCACCGGCAGTCGCAATACTGCAATTGGCGACGCTACCTTTTTCCAGTTTGACAACGGCACGCGCAATACCGCTATTGGCGCTTCCGCGAACGTTTCTTCAGGATTGACGAACGCAACAGCAATCGGCGCCGGAGCCTTCGCTGTTGCAAGCAATAGTATTGAGCTTGGAAACAGCTTGGTCACAACGATCAATACTAGCGGCACTATTAATGCTGCCGCATTTGTTGGGGATGGCTCGGGATTGACGGGACTTCCCGGCTCCCCCTGGCAAGAATCGGCCAATGGTATTTATTACAACAGCGGAAAAATTGGCATCGGTTTGATAAACCCCACGGCCAATGTCCACAGCTTTGGATCAGGCGCAACACCCTCTTTCTACTCAGCTGCCAGCAGCGCAGATTTTGCGGTGCCGGATGGGCAACCCTTGCAGTTTGGACATTGGGATGGTTCATCTGTCTTCAGCGAGCGTCTACGGATTACCAGTGATGGAGATGTTGGCATCGGAACCGGGAGTCCAGGCGTCAATGCCGGAGCAAGTCGCTACCTAACATTCGCCGCCGCTGAGTCGAGCGCAGATTCTGCCGTCGCTGCTTTGGAGATACAGGGATCAGTAACAAATGCAGGTGGCAATACTCTCAACGATATCGCCAGAATTGACTTCAACAATATAACTGCGGACGGACAATCGCACAACGCTGCCCGGATTGCCCTCGCGGCAATTGGCGACGATAACCGCAGCCCGAGATTGAGTTTTCGCACGAAGTGGGATGATACCCGTGGCACACTAACGGAACGCATGTACATAGATGATGTTGGCACAGTGCGTATTGACGGGGGTCAGAATGTTGTTCATCGATACAGTGCAGCTTTTATCGTCGATGGCGATGTCACCGGTACGTCAAACAGATTGGTTAGATTTACCGCCGGTAACGATGGATTGAGGACCGATGAAGATATATTGTTCCTCAGTACGACCGATCAGGCATCTGCATTTGGCCGGTTCATTACATGCCAGGCAGGAGCAGATTTAAAGTTTGTTATCCAGGCAGATGGCAACGTCTTTGCCGATGGCTCCTATACCGGTCCCGCCGATTTTGCCGAAATGCTTCCGGTTAGTAGCGGCGCATCCAGCGTTGAAGCCGGAGATGTCATGGTTATTGATCCCACCGATTTGCATTCAATCACTAAATCAAGCCAGCCACGATCCAGCCTGGTGGCGGGGATATATAGCACAAAACCTGGTTTCGTTGGCTCGGAGCGGGATTGGGAGAAGCCTGAGGGAAGCACCACAAGCACCTATTCAATAGCTGAGATGGCTACGGAGTTCAACGAAATCCCCATGGCGGTAGTCGGCATTGTGCCCTGCAAGGTATCCGCCGAAAACGGCGCAATTCGTCCCGGCGACCTGCTGGTCACATCCTCAACACCCGGCCACGCCATGCGTGACAAGGATCCAAAAAACGGCACGATTGTCGGAAAAGCCCTGGGAGAATTGTCCGGCGGCACCGGGGTAATTAAGGTGCTGGTGACGCTGCAATGACATTGGAGCATTGAGACATCCCCCTGTATCCCCTTCGAAGGGGGATACAGGGGGATGTCACGGCATCGAATAACGATCAACAAATAACAGGAATACACCATGAAGACAATTACATATATCATCATACAAATCTGCATCTGCACAGCAGCGCTCGCGCAATTTCAGTTACACTGGCAGAATCCCTATCCGCAGGGACAGTCGCTCGGCGGAATAGATGCTTTGCCGGACGGCACGATCATCGCCGTGGGTGGGGGCGGTACGGTTATGCGCCGCTTTCCCGGGCAAACTGAATGGGAAGTTCGGCATCATATTATATCTGATCGGGGTGGCTTTGGCGACTTACATTTCGTTGATTCGCAAAATGGCTGGGCGTACAACAGTGGCTTAAGTGCTCAAATTTACACAACCAGCGACGGCGGAGACACCTGGACACCGCGGCCGGTCGGTAGCGGTGCGCCGCGCGATTTATATGCGATTGACCCCATGCACGCCTGGATTGTTGGTGATACCCGCTACGTTGAGCGGACCACAGATGGTGGCCAAACCTGGACGCTAACCGACGCCCAACTGCCGGATTATCCGCTGGCAGTATTTTTCCTGGATGAAAATATCGGCTGGACAGCCGGAGTCAAGAACCAGTTCAATGTAGAAGCTGTCGTTTACAAGACGGTTGATGGCGGCGAAACCTGGAATAAGCTGCCGGATTCCGGAATGCCCAAGTTCCTTAACACTATCTTTTTTCTCGACGAACAAACCGGATGGATCGGCGGTGAAGACGGCCTGATTCTGCACACCAACGACGGCGGCCAAACCTGGACTACCCAAGTTGTCTTCGATGTGAGCACATTTTACGTTCTGCAGGACATCTACTTCTGGGATGAAAATGACGGCGTGGCGGCCGGCGCCGATGGTCAGATACTTTATACCAGCAACGGTGGCGCCCACTGGATGGAAGCCGAAACGGATCTTACCGGTTCCGATTTCATCGATGACCTTGCTTTTGAAGGCGACTCCATAGTCTGGGCATGTGGGAATGTCGGTTTGTTATACAAATCGCTGGATAGAGGCGCAACCTGGACTTCAGAAGCAGATGGCTTCAGAGTGCACTGGCTCACTGAGGTGGCTTTCACAGACGAGAACAACGGCTGGGCCGGTGGACATGACGGGGCTCTGGCGCGTACGACCAATGGCGGCGGCAGTTGGACCCTGGTAGATTCCGCCCGTAGCTTTCAACACTATATATCAGTCCTGGAATTCCCCGATCCGGATCATGGCTTTCGCATCGAGTATGAGGGCGAGGTTTGGCGTACGATAAACGGTGGCGACACCTGGGAACAAATGCTCCCGGGCCTGGTTGATCCACAGCAACATCTTTATACGGACGGCTTCTTTATAAACTCAACAACCGGTTGGGTGGTAAGGGCCGGCGACATACTTAAAACAACTGATAGTGGCGCCAACTGGATCACCCAACTCGATACCGTCGGTGGATTTAATGATATCTTCTTTACCGACGCCAATTATGGTTGGGCCGTTGGATGGAACAACTTCAGGAAAACCACAAATGGCGGAGATTTTTGGCAGCAAATCACCGTCCCCCATCCGGATGAAACATTCTTCGACGTCTATTTCATTAATCAAAATATCGGCTGGGCGGCTGGCGCCAAAGGCCTTATGTATAAAACTGAAGATGGCGGGGACAGCTGGGCGAAAATCAACACACCCACGTCGTTAACTCTCAATGATGTCTATTTCCTCGACCAAATGACCGGCTTTATCCTCGGCAATAGAGGGGTTCTCGCACGCACTACCGATGGTGGAGACAATTGGGAGGTGATGTCGTCACCAACCACAGCCTCCTTTTCAGAAGGGTATTTTATCGATGCCGATCACGGCTGGATCGTCGCTTCTGGTGGTATCATTTTAAAATACGATTACACAATGACCAGTCTTGATGAAACTGAACCGCTGACGGCAATCCCAACAAGCATTCAGCTGGATCAAAACTATCCGAATCCCTTTAATCCAACGACGACTATTCGCTACAGCCTTTCGAAAAGCGATTATGTAACGTTGGCGATTTACGATGTGCTCGGCAGGAGAGTACGGTCGGCAGTCAGTGGTTGGCAGTTGGCCGGAAGCAATCATTCATTCACCTGGGATGGCAAAGATGACAATGGACAGCAGGTCTCCAGCGGGAGCTATTTTTATCAATTAACTGCCGGTGAGCAAACAGACGTGCGGAGAATGATATTGATGAAGTAGGTTTTGGAGGATACATCCCCATTACCCCCTTCGAAGGGGGATAATGGGGGATGTAAACGAATCCCTGGTCTCCATAACTTTCAACAAAAAAGGGACGGACCATGCATTTTTTGAAAATCAATGGCGGTATCAAGATGATTATGAATCGTCGCCGTAGCAGTGATGGAGATGATGCCCTCATTTTCCATGATTTGAACGCTGAGCAACAAAAGCGCTATCGGGCACTCATTCAGCAAGGGCATTCTGAAAGGCGTATTTTTGAGAAATTTATGAAGGAGTTTCAAGCAGAAGAAAGCGGCTACAAGATGTTAAGCAAGAAGCAGCTGGCAGAACTGTTGACTGGACATTTTGACAGGCCATTGCCTTCCCTAACTCGCATGAACAGGGATGACCTTACACTTATTTGTCAGTGTCTGAAGCTCGATCCGGAGATTGAATGATTTCGCTCGATCTCCACGTATTCCAATTAGATCTATTGAGAAGCGAACAGCCTGTACTGCGTTAATCATGGCTGTAGAAAGGACTTATTGCATCATGTCATCTACTTTAGAAAAATTGGGTAGAATATTATTGCTGATCCTGTTTACATCGTTTGCGGCAATCGCCCAAAACAATATCAGTCGCGAGGTATTTTCCAATGGTGGCGGCCCGATGAGCAGTGCAGCGAGCACTGTCAATGGTACCTTTGGGCAAACGATTGTTGGGGTAAGCAGCGCCACTAGCGGAAACATTTCTTCCGGCTTTTGGCCACAATACTTACAGCCTGATTCTATTGCAATTCTCCCCTCACTCCCCTTAGCTATTGGGGCCGCGACTGCTCAGGTTTGGAATGATCAGATTTACCTTTTTGGTGGAAGCAGTGACTGGTGGGCTGCAGCTATTTACGACGATGTCTATCGCCTGGAAAACACCGCCTGGGTGTCACACAACACCATTCCGGATGCAAATAACTGGGGACGAGAATCCGTCATCGCAGATGATAACGTCTATCTGTTTAACGGATATACGGCTGGCGCCGGCTCGGCACAAAGCTTTCACTTGCCTTCCGGGGCCTGGACTGACCTACCGCGGAGCAACAACTGGGTCCAGTGGGGGAACACGGTGGCGGTTGAAGGCGATAATATTTACCTGATAAATATTGCCTTCAAAACCTGGCAGTATAGCATACCTGATAGCGCCTGGGCATCAAAGAGCGATAGCCCGAAACCGGGATTATCCGGTATGCGCTCTGTTACCGTCAATGGGGAAATTTACGTGATTGGCTTCCAGGGTGGTGAATTCCACAAATATAGTCCGGACAACGATCAATGGAGCCAATTGGCCAGTCCACCATATATTGTCGCCGGTTGCGCGATGGAATTCTACAAGGGGAAAATCTACTGTGTCGGCGGCAGCAATGACGGCACGCCTGATCCCAACAATACCTACCAGTCTATTATTTCTTACGATATTTCCAGCGATACCTGGACAACCGAGACCGAGGAAATCAGCAGCCCCCGCCTTTGGATGGCATCAGCCATCTACCAAAATCAGTTTTACGTCATCGGGGGCTTCGACGCTCTCGGCCTGGCAGTAGACAAGGTAGAAGCGATCGCTGAACAACCGCTGGTATCAGTTGAAACTGAAGAAACACCGGCACTGCCTGAGGCCTTCGGCCTTGAGCAAAACTATCCCAACCCCTTCAATCCGACAACCACGATTCACTATGCCTTGCCCGAAGCGGCGGAGATTCGCCTGACGATCCACAATGTGCTTGGTGAGCGGGTGCGGTCGGCAGTTAGCGGTCGGCAGCCGGCGGGATTTCATCAATATGTTTGGGATGGACGGAGTGATACCGGAGAGCAGGTTGCCAGCGGTATGTACTTTTACCGGCTGTCAGCAAAACAGTTTACATTCACGCGGAAAATGCTGCTCATCCGTTAGCGATATGAATTGCTCTCTAAACTTTCCCGTATACAGGAATAACCGCTCCGCTAATCGCTTTATTACTGCCTGATGCGGCGAACTTGATGGCGTTTGCCAGATCTTCTCCGCTTACCCAGCTTTCAAAATCGGCATCCGGCATTGCCTGACGATTGGCAGGTGTATCAATAATGCTGGGGACAATCACGTTAGCGGTGATATTATGCTGCAAGACCTCCTGCGCAAGCGATTGCGTAAAATTGGTCAAGGCTGCTTTGGAAGCCGCGTAAGCAGCCATGCCAGCGCCACCCAGCAGCCCCGGTCGGGCACCAATGGTAACAACTGCGCCGCTTCCCTGACGAACCATATGCGGCAACACATGCTTGCAACAAAGGAATGTTGATTTGATATTCATATCCATCATCAAATCCCACTTGTCTTCCGGGGTTTCCCAACTTGAGCCCCCCATAAAAAAACCACCAACCAGATGTACAAGTGCGTCAATCCGCTGGTGTTTATTGATTGTATCTGCGACCAGGGCCTCAACACTGGTGCTATCCAGCACGTTGGTCTTACTGGCCATCAACTCAGTACCGCCAACAGGCGCACTCGTTTTCAAGGCTGCCAACTCCGCATCATCCCGATAGGTAACCACTACACTAGCCTGTTCTTCCAAAAAGGAATGGGTGACCGAGCGACCCAGCCCGCCTGTTGCACCGGTGATCAAAACTACTTTATCTTGAAAACTCATATGGGCTCCATTGTTCTTGTGGAATGTCTTTGAAAAGTGTTCTATTATCAGCAGATCTTATGTTCAAGTTTGTCCTTCCATCATCGATGAATAAGCTGGCACCGGGAGAAACGCTGTTCGATTAGCGGGAGAGCCCCGACTGCTTTGAAGGCTGTATCTGCTCCTGGTTTAACCTCAGCCGCAAATCTGTCCCGTTTACCTCACACATGGATACCATCCGGCCATCAACCGGTACCTTGAACACACAGGCTGCCAAGCGTTCACGGCCTTCGGGTGTATCCAGTTCGCCACTGCTCATGAATTGATGCACCACAATTGCCAGCGGCCGAAGGCGGATCTTCTTCAAATGCAAACAACGCCATAATAGTGGCGGCAGCCAGGAGCGAATTCCCCAAAGCCGGTAGATGCCGTAAAACGGCAGCTCCAGAAGGAAATCAACATTGCGAACGCACATTGACAGAATTTTCAAGATGGTTTGTCGTGACGAGGCATGGACGGTGGTAAATCCGCCAAAGCGACGCAAGAATTTATTGAAGAAGCGCGCATCCCAGCGATAATGTTGACGCGCCGCTTCAATCACTCGACACGTATCACCGTATGCGACCACCATCACAGGAGCAACTATATTGCATTGCGGATGGCCAAAATACATGGCGCGGGAATTAAGCGACTGTCCGACACCAGCACAAATCTGCGCCCAAACGGAATCGAGGGTGATATCAATTGAACGTTTATCACGTGTGCGCCCCACTTCCGCTACGGGTTGAAAGCTGATCATTCGAAAGCTATCGGTGTTTTTCAGAATCCAGCGCATGATTTCCGGTATATCATGAAAATTACCGGCATTCACGGTTACTGTCTGCGCTGCCTGCAGTTTTTTGCCGGTTCGACGGCGCACACTTCGGATCAGCTCAGCAAATTGATCGCGCACCGGATGCAAATCAGCTTCAGGAACCCCCACGCGAGTTCTGCGTCGTCCCTTTTGGGTATTATCAATGTGGATTGATACTTTTTCCAGGCCGTATTTTTCTACCAGCGTCGGTAGATAATCAGGCAGTTGCAAAAAGCGCTGCCCGTTGGTCATCACCATTGGATCGAGACCAATTCTGCGGGCATAGGCAACGATATCGCCAAGCTCCTCCGGCGCCAGAAGCGTTACCTCACCGGCGGTGATTTGTGCTTTTCCGGCAGGGCCGAGGTGCTCGCGAAGCATGTCCAGCTGTTTGCAAACTTCGTTAAAAGGGAGAGGCTCGGTGTGATTGGCAATATCGGTGAGATAGCAGCTGGTGCAGGCAAAATTGCATTTTTCCATGATGCCATGTGTAGCGCCACAGGCATTATTGTATATACCAGCCGTTTGCTGAGGCAATTTAAGATGATCATCCAGAGTGGACCAGCGCTGTCGAATGAGCGCCAGCTTTTCAGGAGAACGGGGCGTCATCAACGGCTCAATCCATTGCTTATACCAGGACCTCATCCGTGCTCCTCGCTATCTCTTGCCTTGAACTGACCAAACAGCCTTGTTGTCCACCGGGAAATGCCATGGGTCATGAAGCGATCATCTGCCACGCGCCGGTTCACTCGGCCAAGTGTTGGATAGGCATGAATGGCATTGCCGATATCGGCCAGGGAAATGTGATGTTCCATTGCCAAAACCCACTCTGACAATGCTTCTCCAGCTTCTATACCAATAACGCTGACGCCCAGAATACGATCTTTGGCGCCCACAACAACCTTGATAAATCCCTGCGACTCCCCTTCGCAGACGGCCCGATCCACTTTGCTCAACGGCACCTGATGGATGTGCACATCGTTTTCCGGAATATGTTGAATCGCTTCATCAAAAGTAAGGCCAACGCGGGCAATTTCCGGATCGGTAAATGTTACCCAGGGAATTATTGCCATAGAACGCTTACTGCTGCCGCGGAACAGGGCATTTCGAACAGCAATCCGCGCTTCATACTCCGCCCAATGGGTAAACTGGGGCCCGCCGTTGCAATCGCCAACCGCATAAATATGGCTGATATTGGTTTGTAAACGATCGTTCACCAAAATGCCGCGATCGTTGGTTTCAATCCCGGCAGCGGCCAAATCGAGGTCGGCAACAACAGCGCGACGTCCCACAGCCACCAAAATCTCATCGCAGTCCACTACAATCTCATCATGACCCCGCTGGACGAAGACCTTCTTTTCGCTGTCAGCTACAGATATTTTGCTGGCTGCTGAGGATAGCAGCAGTTGCATGCCTTCTTCACGGAAACGGGCCTGCAAAAGTTCGGAAACCTGGGCGTCTTCGCGCGGCAGTAACCGGGAGGCCTTCTGCACAATAGTTACCTCACTACCAAGGCGAGACAGAGCCTGGCCCATTTCACAGCCAACGGGTCCGCCACCAATCACCACCAGGCGTTTCGGCAAGGTCTCTAAATGAAAAAGTGCAACATGGTCAATGAATCCGGACTCTGCCAGTCCGGGAATTGGCGGTGGCGATGCTTTCGATCCGGTGGCGATAATGATTTTGTCGGTAGTGACTCGCTGCCTGCCACCAATCTCCAGGGTAAGTTCATCAACAAATCGCGCCCCGCCCAGCATCACATCCGCGCCGAGCGTCCGAAATGTCTCCGGCGTTTCATGCTGCCCAATATCCGCCTTGATATCCCAGACGCGTTTCATGACCTTCTTGAAATCTACGGCAACATCTACCGGCTGTATACCATATTCTGCGGCATTGCGCATTCGATGCGCCATTCGCGCCGAGGCAATCAAGGCTTTGGATGGCACACAGCCATAATGCAGACAATCACCGCCGAGGCTTTCCTTGTCAACCAGCAGGACTTTGGCGCCAACTCGCGCACCAATGGTGGCGGCGGTTAATCCGGCGGAGCCGCCACCGATAACAATTAGATCGTAATGAGCATTACCCATCGCTCGGTCTCTCTATATTAAATGGTGATGCTAAAGGCAACTTCTTGAATCCTATTTCGTGCTGATGTTTCACCAAGATACAGAATCCGGCATGCATTACAAAGATCAACAGTCTCAAAAATCTATTGCTCGTATCTTAAACAATGATCATTATATAGTGAACAAATGTATATCTTTTGCGGAGGGGATGATCTTTGAAAACCTGGCCAAGCCGATCAGAGAAGCCGATTTATTACCTGTCCATTTCACTTGTTTTTACATTTTTTTGCCTCAATGCTCAATCTACTAACTCGAGCGATTTGTCTTCCACCCGCCTAAGCGCAGATTGCGCTGAGTCGTTGAGGATCGATGGCTTTTTGCGGGAAGATATTTGGCAACAGGCGGTGCCCAACGGCAGTTTTGATGCAAATATTGGCTCCCTGAGGCTTTCCCTGGCCTTGTCCATTGGATCTTTGCCGAAAAGTCTCTCTGTCCGCTCACGATCCCCCCTGTTTGCCCCCCGGGGGGACATACAGGGGGAATCGTCTCAGAAGAATTACAACCCTTGTCTTTCTATAATCCCTGCTGAAATGTGTAGGTATACTTCAGCAAAATAGTGCGATTGTTGCTGCGTGGCAAAAACGGTCTAGTGTCTCCGCGATCTCCGTTGATGCTCTCATTGTAGACGATCCACAGGTCGTTGCCTTCACGAAAATTATAACGGAAGCGTACATTCGGTACAAAAAGATCGTCGACACTGTTGTATTGCAGAAAAGCATTCATCGATACGCGGGTATTCAACGCACTTTGGATGCGTAGCCGCATGATGTGTGAATTGATCTCCTGATCGCGATCGGTGAACCGAATCAGGTTAAGGCGATATTGAAAATTTAGCTCGAGGAAACGCGAAACATTCCAGATCGGAGAAACACCAAATTCATATCGCCAGCCATCGTAAAACTGCCCGACTCCGGCGCTGATGCCACCTCGAAAAAGTCTTCCCAGGGCAAGGTTATAGCCGCCCTCGACTTTCGCATAGGTATAGCTTCCAGTTGGGATAAAGGTGTCTTCAGGAAGAGAGAGCGTGTCTTGCAAGTCTTCATAGTACAGTTCTGCATCAGCCCACATACTGCCCCCGGTCTTGAAGACAAAATCGGTATCATATTCAAATTGGGCGGACTCCAAACTGCGATCATCGTTACGGAAGGTGGCAAAACCAAAGAACTGAATGGGACTGATGCGGCTGAATCTAGAGCCCTCATCACGAAACCAGTCGTGGCTGATCCACCAGAAAAGCTCCGTAAAGTCGGAGCGAGTCGTAAATCCGGCTTCCGGCAGGAAGTCAGCACCGGCGCGACTCAACGAAGCGATATAGTTCAGTCCGCCTTGTTTACGCCGCTGCCAGCGGAACTGAGCTGAAGAGGCCTCCAGGAATGAAAATCCATCCGTGTCTATAATGTCTCGATCACGCGTTTGCGCCCACTTCAGCGTCAGGTATTCATCCCCAAACAAACGCAATACGCCGTCGAGTCCATAAGCGAGATTATCTACGCCATCTTTATCTGCGCGACTGGTCAACATGCCGCCAAAATATGAATGCTCGTTCAATACCTGGCGTCTAAGTCGCAGCACGCCGTGATTCAAACCAGGCACTGTGCCGGATTTTGCTGTTTGCATGTCCAGGAGACCAACATCCCATTTACCGGCTCTGCCGACCAGCCGAGCGCCTCCGTAGATTCGAACCGCCTGGCCATCGCGTATGCCAATACGCCTGCTATGAAACAGCCGATCCGGCGCCCAGACCGCGGTATTGAAAGAAAAAATACCGGCCCGCTCCTGGAAAAAGCGCCGTTTTTCAGGGAAAAACAGCGAGAAACGAGTAAGATTGACCTGCTGGTTGTCGGCCTCGACCTGGGCAAAATCGGTATTGGCGGTCAAATCGAGAGTCAGGTTGCTGGTCAGGTTGTATTTTATATCCAGGCCCAACTCGTTCTCATAGTCCTCAGCCAGTTCATATCCAGAGGCGTTGGAGAGCAGCTGCGATTCCTGGCCTAATCCACCAAGCAAATACGGCGTTATGTAAACCGGTTTTTGATTCTGAACATTTTCCAGGACAATCTTTTGTGCCAGTGAGGGTGTACTCCAATTCCAATCGGTGGAAATATCCGGAAAAATCAGTCGCTCGTTTTTGCGGGCGATAAAGCGATAAGCGATCATGCCCATGGTCACCGCTTCGTTTTTGGCCTGGAATCCAAGACTGGAAAACGGGATTCTCGCCTCCATAAACCAGCCTTCTGACGACTGTTTCGTGGCCACTTCCCAGTATGTATCCCAGTTATCGTTGGTAGATCCACCGTCGCGGCTAATCGCCAGGTCACCGCGAATACCGTTCGGCGTTGTCCAGAACCAGAGGGCATTTTCATTGTCATTGAAGGTATCGAGAATGATCCCGCCGACATCGTCCCCGCTGTAGCGATCGCGATAAAGCGAATTTGCGCGAATGGCTTCAGGATCGGAATCATAAAAATGTCCGCCAAAATAGAAAAATGCCTCGTCATATGCGACGCGCAGTTCAGTGCGCTCGCTGGCATCTCCGCTATAGGTCGGCTGATACATGGTGATTGGCAAGGGCTCAATTTCATTCCAGGCAGCCTCATCGAGGACACCATCAATAATGATGTCTTCGGTAATTTTGAGCGGATAAAAAGGCTGATTCGATTGCGCAAATAGTGACAGTCCAAAAACCCACATGAACAAAATAGCAGTTTTCATGGATACTCCTTTGAGTTTTCAACGCTAGATGCGAATTTTTTCGCATCTATAGACATAGCTTAGCCGTCTCCCGACCGGTTTCCCGGCGAGCGTTATTGGTTGAGCAAATGAGACATCCCCGCATCGCGAGTTGGTAATTCTTAACAGCAGAGGATATTTGGGATTTGTGTTACTTTACCACAATCTCATCCAGCGCCCAAACGGCGGCTGAGCGGATTGCAGGTTGCTGATCACGGAGAAGGGCCATGAGTGGTTCGACGGCACGGTCATGACCAATTTTGCCAAGCGCCAGAATTGCAGCTTCCTTGACGTGACCATCAGGATCACCAAGCAGCGGTAAGATCACCGCAATCGCTTCTGCATCGCGCAATTCGCCCAGTACTTCCACAGCGTGACGACGCACCGAATTATTTTTATCCTGCAGCATCGGCTTCAGGAAGGCCAGGACCTCTTTTCCACGATATTGGCTCAACACATCAACAGCCATGTCGCGAACGTCGGGACTGGTATCCTGCAGTGCGCTGGTTATGGCTTCCAAAGATTGCGGGGTTGCAATTTCCCCAAGCGCCCAGACCGCGGCATAGCGGAGATCAGCATTTTTGTCCTTTACCAGTCTTGTCAATGCTGCTGTTGCTTGCGCGTTTTCCAGCTCACCCAAAGCCCGCACTGCCATTTCCCGAACATAGATATCATCATCTTTCAGTAAACCCAAGAGCGGTGCGATAGCCCGCTGATCTTTAATTTCTCCAAGCGCCCAGGCGGACATCGCTCGCACTTCCGGATCGCGCGCTGTCAGGGTGGCAATCAGGGGTTCAACGCCCAAAATTGTCTCGCGGCAGCCCAGTTCCCAGGCAGCTTTTTTCTGGCGATCAACTTCGCCGCTTTGCAGATCCGAGATCAAGGCGCGGACAGCCGCTTCATCCTGGGGCTTTAGTAATACCACTACGCTGGCCTCCTGTGCACCTAGAAACGCGCCGCCTTTCAAGTGCACCTGGGAAACCGGTATCAGTATTAATGCGGTTGCAATTGCCGCCAGCATCATTCCGCGCCTGGAAACAGCAGAGCGAGCAACATTGTTAGAAATAATATGCTCCAGGCGACCTCGCAGCTTTTCTTTTTCCGACATCGCCAGGGCGGTTTGCAGGGCTTGCTGCTTCCTACCGGTTGCAGCAGCAATCGCAAGCAGGTGTTCTGCATAATCGCAGTTGCCAACACCGGAGCGAATCACGTAATCATCGCAAGCATGCTCGCGTGTTTGCTTCATATGGCTTTGAGCGATATGAACAAGGGGATGAAACCAATACACAGCGCCGACAATCCCGGCCAGAAGATTCGTTGCATAGTCACGGCGTTTGATATGGGCAGTTTCATGAAGCAGCACCGAGCGGCGTCTTGCCAACGGCCAATTTTCCGCAGCGGCCGGCAACAGTATCACCGGCTTTAACAAGCCATATGTCATGGGCATCGGCACGGCTCTTCCCAGGCGCACTTCAATTGCCACGTCTACATTCAAATAGGCGCAGATTTCATTTTTTATAGCATCCCAGCTCGCATTAGCCGCAATCTTGCTTCCACTTTGTATCCGCTTGACGAGAATGACGTCAACAGCAAGACGCGCCAAACCGAAAATGCAGCCAAACAACCAGATAACGGCCAACGCCAATCCAGCCAATGGAAGCAGATCATAGGCCGTATTTTCGGTTTCGTAATAA
This sequence comes from Calditrichia bacterium, assembly GCA_028284445.1. Classification (GTDB taxonomy): domain Bacteria; phylum Calditrichota; class Calditrichia; order RBG-13-44-9; family J075; genus JANQRS01. The sequence goes on along the minus strand of JANQRS010000047.1, from coordinate 8,518 downwards.
TTGGAATCGGCGACATTTGGCGGCTCGGAAGTATTTAAACCTGATGACAATTCCAGCGCTGCGATTGGCGCCGCGGCGCCGGGTTTCATGTCCTGCGGCGGTGCTGCAGCTTCGCTGCTGCACTGCTCAATAGCGTCCGGCAAGAGTGGAATTTCCCAAACCGGTATCAGCACTGAAGCGACGGGCAAAATAAGCAGGCAGACAAAAACACCGCCCCACATCATGTGGCGAACCGCCGCTGATGTGCGTCGCAGAGTATAATGCAGTGCCAGGGCTGCTGTAAGGACAATTGTTGCTTTACAAGCAAGCAGAAAAAGCAAATATACGCTGGTTGATTCCTGCAATAGGTCGACAAGGCTGCTTAATATCATATTCATTTTTTCTCCTTGCGAGCGTTTTCGATCATCCTGGCAAGTTCATCCAGTTCAGCTTTATCCAAATCGCCAAGTGACATATCCAAAAGCGTGGAAACGACCTTCGGTGTGGATCCTGCAAAAAATGTTTCCCGCAAATGGGCAAGGGCAGAACGCTTTGCTTTATCACGCACAATGGTTGGCACATAGATGTATTGCTGCCCCTTGCGGTGGTGCATCAGCATTTTCTTGTCTTCGAGAATTTTCAGGATGGTGCGAACAGAATTATAGCCTGGTGGGTCGGGCAAACGCTCCAGTACATCATGCACGCTCGCCTCTCCCAATTGATAAATGATGTCCATAATCTGCCGCTCACGGCGGCTCAGATACATATCATTTGATTTTGCCATAGATATCCCCGTTCTTCTTGTTTCCAAGGATTGAAAAGTCAGTGCGAATTTTTTCGCACTTCTCAAGTATAGAAAATCGAGATGTGCAATTCAAGCACAAATGCGAATTTTTTCGCAGCAACCTTTTCCCGTAAGACTCGTCCAACAAGCAGGGCCATTCCATCTTATGACTTCAGGAGGTATACAATGCAAAACCCAAAAAGCTTATCGGCACCGATAATTGTGATGACATTGAGAAACATTGGCATATTTGCTTGGCTATTACTGCTGTCGGCTTTTACAGTAAGTGCGGAAACGCCAGAGGGAAAATCGGTCTCGGAATTAACAAGCCGTTTTGATCAATTAGCGCCTAAATTATTGGCAGACAATATTGTTCCCGGTGTCGCTATTGCGGTGATCCAGGACGGTAAAGTGGTATTCCGAAAGGGCTACGGTTTTGCCGACGTCGAGAATAAATTGGCTGTTACCCCAAAAACAGGCTTTAACATCGGTTCCATTTCCAAAACGGTTGCAGCCTGGGGGCTAATGACTTTGGTCGAGGCTGGCAAGCTTGGCCTTGATACCCCGGTAGAGAAATATCTTACGCGCTGGCATTTGCCGGACACTGAATTCGACAATAAAGGTGTGACGCTACGGCGCTTGCTAAGTCACACCGCCGGATTATCACTTCATGGTTATCCCGGTTGGGGACCGAATGATCCTCTGCCAAGCGTCGAAGGTTCCCTATCCGGCAATAACAACGGTCCAGGCGAAGTCCGCTTGATCATGCAACCCGGTACCAACTGGAAATACTCCGGTGGTGGTTACACCCTTTCGCAACTGCTGGTAGAAGAAATGACCGGTCAGCTGTTTTCAGACTATATGCGCGAAAAAGTGCTTCTGCCCCTGGGTATGACAACAAGCGACTATCATTTGAATGAGCGTATACTTGATAATTCATCGATTGCCTATGATGGCTGGGGAGATCCCACGCCAAATCCACGCTTTACTGCACAGGCAGCGGCAGGACTACACACAACCCTCGACGATCTGGCGCGTTTTGCCACCGCAGCACTGACAAGTCCTTCCGGTGATAAACCCGGGCGCGGTGTTCTGAAAGCAGAAACTTTGACGGAAATGATGACGCCAGCCCCAGCCTCAGATGACCGTTACGGCTTGGGATATAGTATCGCACAGCTGTCTGATGACCTCACTGCCAGCGGTCATGGCGGCGCCAATCGCGGATGGCACTCTGTCTTTCAAATTGTGCCGGCAACGGGCGATGGCATTGTGGTTTTAACAAATGGTTCGAACGGGTGGTTCGTCCATCGTGGCATCTTTGTCGCCTGGAAAGAATGGATCACCGGACAGCCAGAGGAAAAGGCCACTGCCAAACCAATTGCAGTCGAGTTGATTCGCACCTTGAAAAAAGGCGATGCAGCAGCAGCGATCAAGCGTTATCGGGCCCTGAAGAAAAATCAGCCGGATGATTATCGTTTTGATGAGGGCCAGCTAAATCGCCTTGGCTACCAACTGCTCGGCCGGGAGCGTGTCGGCGATGCGATCGAGATTTTCAAATTAAACGTAGAGATATTCCCGGAAGCATCCAATCCCTACGACAGCCTCGGCGAAGCATATATGATCAACGGTGATACGGAATTGGCCATCAAGAACTATGCAAAATCTGTGGAGCTGAATCCGGAAAACACCCACGGCGCGGATATGCTGAAGAAGCTGCGCAAAGAGCTGGAAGTTTCAACGCGTTAAGGGTAGCATACCTTAGGCAAGTTAGTCAGGCAAAGAGTGTCTTCCTCTATCTCCCCCTGGAGGGAGATAGAGGGGGGACGATCATAGCAACTGACGTGCTGTTTAACTGCGCAACAATCAGAGACGGCAAGGTGTGCGGCAGAGCCGCACACCAGCGTATTCCTTGGCAATCAAGACCTCTCCCCGCCCGCAAATGGTCGAATAGACAACAGAAATACAACTGCGATCACTATACCCGACAAAACAAACACATATTCGGCAAGCTGCTGATATAAAAACCCGCCAACAAGCAGGCCGATAATGCTGGCAAGACTCCCGATGCTACCCGCCAGACCTTGAATTGCGCCCTGCTGCTTGGATGCAACGGTACCGGACAAAATCGAGAGCAACGAAGGCCACATAACGCCGTTTCCAAGCGCCAGCAAGGCCGCCGCCGCATAGGTTGTCACCGTATTCCCAAATAGGTATAATAGAAAGCTAGCGGCGAGGAGAAAGCTGCCAATACGCAGGAGCTGTTGATCTACAAGCACTTTTGTCAGCTGTCCGAGTACCGGCCCCTGCACAATAACCATCATCAACCCCATGAAAGAAAAGAAGGTGCCGGTGTCGATTAATTCCCAATTTAGACGCTGCACGGCATCAACCGGAAAGGCCACATAAAACAGGTTAAACCCCAGCATCACCAGGAAATACATTGATAATAACACCGGAATATGCGGCAATCTGATTATGGCCTTAAGGGGCAGCCGACCTTCCTCTTCAACGCTGTAGCAATCTTTGCATTCCTGTCCCATCACCTTGTGCATGCTGCCGGTATTTGCACTGTCCGAGGCATTTCGCGGCCTTGATTCAGGCAAGAAGAAAAATATCATCACGACGGCAGTGACGGATATGAACATGGCCATCAGTATCGGTAATTTTTCTCCCATGGCCGTGGCGCCTAGCAAGCCGGCAATAGCAGGACCAAAAATGAAGCCAAGATTCGCGGCGGCAGCCATCTTCCCAAAATTCTGGCTGCGATGTTTCTCGTCGGTGATATCTGCCAGATAGGCGTTAGCGACAGAAACATTGCCGCCGGTTATGCCGTCGAGCGCCCTGGCCAGGAAAAGGACAAGCAGCGGCAACGTCAGGGTAAATGCACCAAGCAGATCCGAATCCAGCGCCAGCAATTCTTCGACCGGCAAATACATAGCGATGAGAAATATTGACCAGGATATCAGCGTGCCGGCCTGACTAAGCAATAGCACCTTTCGTCTTCCGTAGATATCGGACCAGCGTCCGAGGATAGGGGCGCCAACCAGTTGAAAAGCCGAATAGGTTGCGCCAAGCAGGCCATAAATGATGGCATTGCCACCGAATCGGGTCACGACAAAAATCAAAAATGGCAGGACAATACTGAATCCCAATGTGCCGATAAAATTGACTGACAAAATCGGGAAGAGCGGTATTTTTCGGGCGTGCGTGGCCATATGAACATCCGGGTTGGCTGTTAAACTTTGGCAGTTTAGACAATTTGATGATTAGTTCCAAGCACATCCCCGTGCCTCCCCCTTCGAAGGAGAACCCAGGAGGATGAAGATGTCAAAAACCGCATACATGGGTTATAGTATTCATGGTGGCTGAATCGTATTTTAGGGGGTTGAAAAATGGAGAACTAATTTGCAAATTCGATTCTTGTTCATACCGGCAAAATCCGGCATCTGTATCTTTCTCATATCTTTCCTTATCACGCAGACTATCATTGCGCAGAATCAACCACCCTCGATAACAAATCTCCGGGTTGCAGCAGACACACTGAATCAGCGTGTGGTATTCACCTATGATTTGAGTGATTTGGAAGAGGATTCGCTGGATGTATTCCTGCGTGTATCCGGCGACGGCGGACAAACCTTCATCGTTAACACAGATAGCGTTAGCGGGGATGTGGGGTACCCCATTTTACCGGGATTGAACAAGGAGTTGACATGGTATTACAATACCGGCGAAGCAGAAAAACGTGTGATTAAGAGCGGATCGTTCCAGGCCAAGCTGGTTGCTGCAGATCGCAGCGCAGCCAACATCCAGGACCTGGTCAACCAGGTGGATGAGGCCAGGATGATGGCTGATTTGCAGGCGATTGTCGGGGTAAGGCATTTTTCCGCCGGGCCAACCTTACTGGAAGCCACAAAAGACTATATGGAAACGGAATTCGGCAACAACGGTCTGCAATCTCGTCGTCACGATTTTGCATACACCGCTAACTATACCGGTCAGAACATTATTGGCCGGCATCCCGGGCATATCGAGGAAGGCGCAACATATATCATCGATGGGCATTACGATACGGTCAGGAACACACCGGGCGCTGATGACAATGGCACCGGGGTGGTTGGTACACTCGAAGCGATGCGGGTGTTGTCCACCGCGTCTTTTTCAAAATCGATAGAGTTTATTGGCTTTGACCTGGAAGAGGTGGGGATTGTCGGCAGTCGCAATTATGTGAACTCCGGTATTCTCGATTATCAAACTATTGAAGGTGCGGTCAATTTTGAAATGATTGGCTTTACCTGTGAAGAAGAGTGCTGTGATGCCTTTCGCTGTATCGGTGATTATATCATAAATGCCAGCGACAGCAATTCCACAGAACTACGGCTTGCTTTTGATCAGGCTGCACAAAGCTACGTCACAGGACTGGCAGTGGCCTCGGTGGCGGCAAGCGGCAGCGATCCCAACTTCCGCCGCAGCGATCATATCCGCTTCTGGGATGCCGGATTAAAAGCGCTGTTCCTGACGGATGGCGCCAATTTCCGTAATCCGCACTACCACCAAACCAGCGACGATATCAGCACACTCGATATGGCCTTCCTGGTCAATGTCGTCAAAACAACCGTAGCCATGATTGCTGAACTGGCGGAGATCCGCAATATTGGCTATGCCATCAGCGATCCTTTTGAGCTGGATACCAGCATCATCGAGGAACCGGAAATCCCGGCATCTTTTCAACTATTCCAGAACTATCCGAATCCATTTAATCCGCGCACCACAATCAGCTATGCGCTGCCGGTGCCCGCTGATGTTCAGCTTGTCATTTATAATCTCTCCGGCCAGCGGGTTCGCTCGGCGGTAGCCGGTCCGCAATCGGCAGGAACACAGGCGTTTATTTGGGATGGGAGAGATGATAAAGGCATACAGGTCGCCAGCGGCATTTATATCTATCAACTAGCGACGAATAAGGGGCAACAAGAAAGCCGGAAGATGGTGTTGCTGCGGTGAACACAAAAAAGAATCGAGGCTAACGCAGCACTACCATTTTGCGGGATTTGGTATAGCTGCCAGCCTTTAATTGATACACGTATATGCCCGATGCGACTTTCTTCCCGGTATCATTTCGGGCATCCCAGATCAACTCGTAGTCACCTGCGGCTTGAGTTCCTTAGTTAAATCCGGCTGTTAAGACAAAACCGCCCTCGCCATCCGGGACAAGCAGACCACCCCCAACAGAAGCATATCCACTTGGCGTAAAAGCGCTGCTACTTGCTGTATTTATGCCTATGAATTGTCCATCAGGACTATACTTCGCCGTAAACATGATGCCACCGGAAAAGTCGCTAGTGATTGTGGTGTCACCATAAGTTTGTTGGAAATACTGATTTCCGCTAATCAACAGGTTTCCATCATCATCAATGGCCGCATCGTAACCACTGTTTTCCGCACCATCGCCAATCAGTTCGGCCCATATGAAATTGCCAAGGCTATCGTATTTAGCCATAAAAGGGCTCTCATCCATCTCGCCCGTTGTAATGAGCGTATCACTGAATTGCAAATCACCAAGAAAAATGTTACCGGTTAATATCCAATTACCATCAGCATCAGCCATCATTTTTATCGGCCAGAACCATTCGTCAGATGACACCATCAATTTGGCCCAATCCAACTGCCCGGTGATGTCATATTTTGCCAGTAAAAGATGTCCTGAACCAGGTGTCCCTTGAATCAGCGTATCGGCGCTAGATGTTCCATCCAATCTGGTCCGTAGTGTAATTTCGCTCCCAAGAGCAGTATAAAAATATACATTACCTTTATCGTCGAGAGCTACCTCCGCATGAAAGCCGCCGCCATCGCCGGTGACAACCCAATCCCATTCCGGCTCTTGAGCGATAAGCGTGACGACGATTAAGAAATGACAGATCAGTGTTAAGACAAGATACCTGGACATGAGAAGTCCCTCCGTTTTAGCTCCGGCTCAAAATAAATGGAATTGACAACAGAGTTGACAATTCCAATCACACAATAAAAATTAAGCTTTTAAGGAGCAGAACACTGCAGAGGATGGACTAGAGGTATCAAGATAAATGTATCACATCGGCGATTATTTTTGCTTTGTCTCCTGAGGATAAAACATGATCAATCCGCGAAAAGAAACGGCCTCATCTTCTGTACTTACGTTTGCGTCATCCTCCTCCTGCCCACAGGCCTCGATCCATTCCACCAATTTCTCACGCAGCAAGGCAATCTTCTTTTTGCTTCCATGCATCGAAAGGCGCATCAACAAAGGCGCCAATTCATCTTCAAGAATTTCCTGGAAGCCAGGATCACTGATCAGCGGGATCACCTCTTCTTCTGTATCACGCATAATCCCGCGCACCATCTTCAGCACCTCGTTTTCTTCGCTGCTGCCGGTCGAGAACATCGAAGAATCTATCTCAAAGCGCTTCGCCACCGTCTGATAACAACGCTCCACCGTTCCCCGCTTCTGCTGTTCGCTAACCAGCTTCAACAAACCGGCGGTATGCAGCGCTTCAATGTGGCGATATAACCGAGTCTGCTTAAGATCCATTCGATCCGCTACCTGCTTTGCCGTCCGTGGTTCGTCGGCGAACTGTTCCAGGATGCTTAATTTGAAGGAATCGGCCAGCAATGCTGCCTGATCTATCCGCTTGACCCAATATGTACTCATACATTTTTCCGGTTTTTAAGAAAAAACTTGATTATTCATGCTGGCATGAATATTTTTATTCATCGTGAATATTAAATAGATACGTGAATGTAATTCAATATCGGAGAGAAACCAAGATGACAATATTTGATATTCTATTTTTACTGCTTTTCGCCGTCGTCATTCCAACATATAGCGTCATTCAATTTCGGAAAGCGCTAAGAGAGGGACCAGATGTGCTTGCCGCCAATCGTCGCAGCTACTACCAAAGTACGATTGTATTTCAATGGCTACTCGGTATCGCGGTGGTCGCATTATGGGCGACCCATGGACGCGACTGGACATTGCTGGGATTCGGATTCGACATGGAAGGGGAATTCTGGATTGCCTTAGGCATTGTTATCGCCACTTTGAGCTATTTTTATAGACAGCTCCAAATGGCACGAAGTGGACCGGAAGCGGTCCGCGAAAAATTTCTCAAGGAATTTGGTGGTGTCATTCCAATACTACCGCATAACAAAGGAGATCTCAGGTATTTTTATGGCGTTTCCTTAACTGCCGGCATTATCGAAGAAATACTTTTTCGCGGGTTCTTTATCTGGCTAACGGCCCAGTTTATGCCTGTTTGGGCAGCAGCGATCATTGGTATCGTATTATTTGCCCTTGCGCATAGTTACCAGGGGGCAAAGCAATTCCCGGCATTGCTGGCTGTCAGCGCGGTGCTAATGATCGTCTTCCTCTTATCCGGATCACTGTGGCTACCGATGATCTTTCATACGCTTTTCGATATCATTCAAGGTAAACTGGCGTATGAGGTCATTGGAGATGATGATCTGATGCCGGAAGGTGAGCTGGACGTGATATAGAAATTTTAACAGCACATCCCCCTGTATCCCCTTCGAAGGGGGATACAGGGGGATGTCGTTTTTGAAACTCCAAAGCTCTAGCAACCGGTATCAAGTATCAAGTATCAAGTATCAAGTATCAAGTATCAAGTCAATGTCGTTTAGTTAACGAATAGGTTTATACGAATATTTGTAGTTTTTATGTCTGAACTTTTTGTTTCTTTTGAAATTGCGATTAGGCCTTACAGG
>JANQRS010000032.1 GCA_028284445.1 Calditrichia bacterium | reverse complement strand
CATTCCATCATTCCATCATTCCATCATTCCATCATTCCATCATTCCATCATTCCATCATTCCATCATTCCATCATTCCATCATTCCATCATTCCGTGCTTTTCCTCTCTGTGCCCTGTGGCTAGATTCCAAGCACATCCTCCTTGTGTCCCCTTCGAAGGGGTGACAGGGGGATGTGTCATCCAGCATCCATTCCTCACCTCAACAAGGTCATCTTCTTAACGAAGTGCTGTTCGCCGGCCTGCATCTGAAGGACGTAGATTCCGGAACTGACAGCATTGCCGGCATCGTTCCGGCCATCCCACTTGGTGTTATGATAGCCCGCTGGCATCAAACTGTTCACCAAGGTTCTCACTTGCACTCCGCGAATGTCATAAATCTCCAGACGTACATCCGTTGCTTGCGGCAGCGCAAATTCAATGTGCGTTGTAGGATTAAAGGGATTGGGATAATTCTGGGATAGCGAGAACTCATCGGGTAGAGCGACATCTTCAGTTTCATCTTCTATCGATGTCAGGTTATCTTCTCCCACGCCGGTTACAATAAGTCGTAGTGGCCGCTGGTGTTCAAAGTTGTGCTCCAGGGTTAAGGTATCGGTGATTTGCCCGACTCGGGTTGGTTTGAAGGTTACTGTCATCGTATGGATGTCACCAAGCGTCGGTGGGGTAAAGATCGCCGGCAATGATTCAACAATGAAGTCGTCACTGTTGCTTGTCACATAGGCAACCATCAGATCAAACAAATCACCATGTGTATGAACCAACCGAAAGGTGCGCTGCGTGCTGCTATCCAAATGCACCGTGCCGAAGTCAAGCTCGGAAGCACCAAAAAAATCAACTGTGTGATTTTGAATAAGCCTGCCGCTTATTTTAATGGTATCGCTTTGGCTTGCACCGTCATGAGAAAATGAGAAGTGAGCTCGCCCGGTGGTGTCATTGATGTAGTAGGCGGACAGCGTGACATCTCCTACCTCTCCAGGCGCCAGTGTGAGTGACTGTATATCGGGAGTCACATATTCCGGAAAACTCTTGAAGTTCGTAAAGGTCATGGCGTTGTCGCCATTGTTGGTAAACGTTACGACATATTCCTGGAGTTCTGAAGTCCATCCCGGATTAAATCTGAAATCAAAAGCGTGCTTCACGGTATAAGAGTAATCAGCTGCATTTAGTCGGAAAATTTTCCCGAAACCGGTGTAGATCAGTTCATCTTTGACAATAATTGACTTATCGTTTCCGAAATACCAATGATGAGCAATCTCTTGTGGTTGTGCCGGATTAGATATATCATAAATAGTAATGCGATCCCAGGCACCGACATAAAGAAGATCGCCATCGATGAAGAGCCTGCTGATAGGATCTTCATTTGCTGGGATCGCTGCGATTTGGCTGAATGATAGGTCGCTAATGTCAAGTATCAGCAAAGAATCCCCAGCGGCAACATAGGCTAAACTATCCTTGATGATCATGTCGTAGACGTTTATGAGCAAAGGGGATTCGGTGAGGAAGACCGGGTTTGCCGGTGAAGAGCTGATATCATAAACCCGAATGTTTTTATCCTGATTGAATGAGCCTGCCTGTGTCCCGACGAATAACTTCTCGTCAAAGACTTCGACAAAGGTTGCATCGAAAGTACGGGGGGGATTATCAAAGCGATTAACGAACAGAGGATTCTGTAAATCGCTGATGTTATATATACCAAGATAATCGTGGTGGCCATATTGGGCTGTGTAAACGTGGTTGTCATATACAGCGATATCACGCCCACTCCAGGTTGTCCCCGAATCCGGGGCCGTTCTGCCGAGTTCATTCGGAGCATCTGATTCGCTGAGTTCGTAAATAATCAATCCTCCCCAGCCACTTCCCCACCCGTCCGGATTTGGTTTATTTGTGGCAATTCCAAGGCTGTCTCCGTAAGCAATTAGTTTTCCGAGATAGTCACTGGGGCCATACCAAACCTCATGTCCTTGGGGATTCCAGGGGGACTTCACTGTGACGCGTTGGATCCATCCATCTTGTTCTAAAACAGGTCCAAACCAACCGCCTACAAATATATTGTCACCACTTCTTGTTGTAGTGAGGCGATCGATTTCAGAAACCGGAACCCCCACATCATCTTGAGTAAAATTTGGAATATATTGCCCAACAAGTGACATCCGATAAGAATCAAGTTGGGCGTACGCAAGGCTGTAGAAACCAAAACAACAACAAAAGGCAATCAGGCAAAGATAGCGTGACATCGACATTCCCTCCGCAGGCTGTGAAGATCAGTGAAGAAAAGATTTTAGAGATGTGGGTTTCCCACTCCGATATGAGAAAGAGAATAGAGTATTCCCGGCATAAAGATAGGAATATCGACTGCTGATTATTGTCAGCATCGTCACGAATTTGGAATTAGGAAATCGGGAACGGCAAGCCACATCCCCCTTGTTCCCCCTTCGAAGGGGGATGCAAGGGGATGTGGCATTTTGTATTTTCATTGGGCTATGGTTGTGCTACAACGAGATTGCTTTCATTTAATGATGTTGTGTGAAATGCTTTGCTGATTCGTAAAAGGGATTTCGCTTAGTAGGGTCGTAAATCATTGTAAAATATAGGATTGGCGTGTTCTCTTGTGCCGCCTGCTGGTCCGAAAATCGCAGTGGAATGGGCACATCTTGTCCAAAAATCACATCCCTCAGACGTCCGTTCGCTTACTTATAGATGCCTTAAATCTACCGTGACTAGACGGCATTGATGTCGAATTTGTAAGTATTGAGGGACCAATGAGTGCTATCGCTGTACGACTAATTTTCTTGATGTTACTTTCCACATTTGTGGGAGCGCAATATGGCACCTACACTGTGCCGGCCGGTTCGCCGATGGCCTATGGCGAACATCCGCGCCTGTTCTTTACGGCTACGTCCTTCCCGAACGTAGCAAGCTATATTTCCACCTATGAATCCGCTGATTTCCAGAATTGGATCAATGAGCGTGACCAGGAATACAACCTCAATCCGGCATCCAAGGAACGCCGCGATTTACTTTGGGATGCATGTAATTTCTCCTTTATGTACTACGCGATGAAAACCGGTTTGCTTGGCGGCTTTAGCTGGGGAAGAACCGCCGATGAATACGCTGCCAAGGCTTATGATCATGCCGTCGAAATTGATAATCGCGTGCGTAACCAGGGACTCCGGGAATTCCGCGCTGGGATCAGCGGCAGCGAAGGCGGCTACATCACCATGAGCCTGGCGGTTGTATATGACTGGACACATGATTATCTCACACTGGGTCAAAAGCAGTTCATTGCTGATGCCTCCTGGTTTCTGCACAATGCAGAATTCAACGATCGTTGTTTCCCCGGTGAGGGAATGAACATCGGCAATGACTTCAATAGCCAATGTTGGGAAGTGGGCTTTTGGGCTGGAGCAGCGATGTATGGCGATGACCTTGGTGCCGGCTACACCGATCAAATCAACACCATGAAAGATGTTATAGGTTGGTTTGTGTTCGATCAGGTTTTTGATGTGCAAAATGTGGTTTACGAAGGCAAGGCAGGCAATGGAGAAGGATCGAACTATTATCCGGTGACGCTGCTTCAGCAATATTTTCAGGCGACTGGTCTTGGACCTGCGCTGGGAATCAATTTTGCTGAGCAGTATGGTTCCATCGGTGATGCCCCCTGGTATTATTGGAATACCGGACAACCGCGTCGCTGGGACGACGGCAGTAGTGAAGGGTGGGTCAAGCATCGTTTTGATGATGTATGGATTGCCGGCTGGTCCGGGCTTGGCTCGCGCACCAATATCGGCCCCGGTTTGTTTCTGCTGAAAAATGTCGACCCGGAGCGTGCCGGGGCACTTCGCTGGCTTTTAGAGGATGGTCGTGGCGGCATTGGCGATACAACGCCCTTGGACCAGGTGTTTGATCCGAATATCTTCTTCCTCTGGTATCGTTACCTTTGGGGATATAAGGACATTACGAAAATTCCGCCGGATCAATACGAGTTTTCGAAAACCAACCGGTTTGCCATGGGCGAAACCATTATGCAAAGTGATTTTACCACGGAAGATGCCACCAAGATCTTGTTTTATACCCATAAGTGGTTTGTGAATTTGCATCATCATGATGACTATGGCGGTTTCGAGGTCTTCAAGAACGGATTATTGGCAATCAATAACGGCGGCAATTGGAAAAGTCAAAGTTCTCTAGGGATCCCGGCGCCGGAAACGCAGGACCCGTCCATGCCGGTATTTCACTCGATAATGGCGATTTATACCGGCAGTAACAATACCTACGGACACGGCACCAATACCACGCCGGATAACGATACCCCGGACAACCCGGCAAATCAGCCTGGCGGGCAGAATGATATTGGCGCTGTCGAAGCGTCCAAATCCATAGAAGATGTGTTCGATTACTATGATTACGACTATACGCGTACCCATAAGGGTAGCAATTATGCGGAAAATCTCAATCGTCGTATGCTCTATATCCGCGATCCCAATGCCCCGGATTACAGCAACAGTGAAGAATATCTGCTAATCTATGATGATGTCGACCTCAATACCAATCACACCAGGCGCTGGTTAGCGCGGACTGTCTACGAACCGGAAACCGTTGATGGCGCCTGGACCACGCAAAATAGTTCTTATAAAACCAGCACTAACTCCACAACATTGCGAATCACCAACACTTACGGCAACAATGACGGGCGTATGTTTCTGAAGGTCCTGTCTCCCGCCAGCTTCACGTTTCGTTTGCGCGGATCTCCATCAAACCCCTTTCCCGATGCAAACGGAGGCAGTCTGGCTGCCGGGTCCGGTCCTTCAGAGGCAGCCCGAAATTTCATTGGCACCTACCGTCTGGAAATTGAAGATGATGCAACATCGAACAACTCTGAATACCTGGTGGTGATGCAAATTGGCACCGCCAGCAACTTAACAGACATGGTTGCGATGGAACGAATTGATGCCACTGATTTTGTCGGGGCATTTATCGCCGACAATCGGGTTGCTTTCTTCAACCGCGACGATCAGCGCGACAATGCCCTTTCCTATTCCATCAGCGGTACGGCCAGTGTTCGTCATTACATTACCGGCCTGGAGGCCGGCGCCTATTTTGTTTATCAGGATGGTACTCAGCTCTCCGCTATTAATAATCTCGTTGCAGACGACGGTACGCTTTACTTTGAGCAAAGCGGCGGCGGTGATTTTGTGATTTCAAAATCGAATGATATTACTGCCCCCAATATGCCTACCAATGTTCGGATTGTCAGGTGATACTGGATGCTCGAAACTCGATGCCGGCACATCCCCCTTTATCCCTTCAAGGGGGATAAAGGGCGATGTGGTCTCTATGGCTAACTTGCAGCATCCAGCATCAAATCTCTATTCTCCACTCCCAATCTGTATAATTCCTATACAGACTTGCTCCAAAAAAACTCCTAACTCTTCTCTCCAGACAAATGTCCGATAATTAGCTGCATATTTCAGCTGGATTTTTGCCGAAGCAGAGACTTACGCCAGTCGATACATAATAATTCCCATAGTTGGTAAATATCACAGACTTGAGTGCATATCTGTGCTAAGTTTAATAATTTCATAGCTTAAAATATGCAAGATGGGCGGGGTTCCGGATTCCGCTCATTGAGCGGATTAATAAAAATCTATTAAGCTGAATATTTTTTGGTACGTAAATTGTTTGCTGTTTTATAAGGCCAAAGGAATTGGCTGGTTGCGGAGAGGGTGAATGGTAGAGAGGCACTCCCGCCCGCCGTCAAATGGCTATTAAATGGAATTCACCATAAGACTATAGATAGAGGGAGACAATGAGCGCTATTAATCGATTCATTGCCCTGATGATGCTGATAAGCATGTCGGTGTTTGCACAATATGGCACTTATACCGTGCCGGCCGGTTCACCGATGGCCAATGGAGAGCATCCGAGACTGTTTTTCACCGCCGGTTCATTCCCGGAAATCGCTACGTACATCACAACCTACGAGTCCGCTGATTTCCAGACTTGGGTCGACGAGCGGGATGGAGAATATAGTGAAAGCCCGTCCTCCAAAGATCGCCGCTTTCTGATATGGGAAGCCTGTAATTTTGCTTTTATGTATTACGCAGTAAAATCAGGCCTACTTGACTCTTATGGGTTTAACTATACTGCCGACCAGTATGCTTCCAAGGCATATGACCATGCGGTTGAAATCAATAACCGAGTCCGCAATCAGGGCATGCGCGAATTTCGCGGCGGCATCAGCGGCTCTAATGGTGGCTATATCACCATGACGACGGCGATCATTTATGACTGGATGCATGACTACCTGGATCTTTCCCAGAAGCAGTTCCTGGCAGATCTGTCGATCTTCCTGTACAATGCCGAATCCAACGACCGCTGCTTTCCCGGAGAGGGAATGAACATTGGAAACGACTTCAACAGCCAGTGCTGGGAAGTGGGATTCTGGGGCGGGGCCGCTATTTGGGGCGACGATCTTGGCGCCAGCTATACTGCTGACCAGGAGCGCCTGAAAGACGTGATTGGCTGGTTCCTTTTTGATCAGGTTTTTGACGTTCAGGAAGTGGTTCATGAGGGCACAGCCGGAAACGGTGAAGGTGGTAACTATTACGGCGTGACCATTACCCAACAATATTTTCAAGCCATTGGTCTCGGATCTGCCCTGAATATGGATTTTGCTCAAGAATACGGCTCCATGCGTGACGCTTCCTGGTATTATTGGAACACCGGCCAGCCGCAACGCTGGGACGATGGCAATACCGCCGGTTGGATCAAGCATCGCTTCGACGACGTGTGGATTTCCGGCTGGTCTGGACTGGGTTTTCAAACGAACCTTGCTCCCGGGCTGCACCTGTTGAAGAAGAGCGATCCTGAACGTGCTGGCGCCATTCGCTGGCTGATGGAAGAAGGGCGCGGTGGTATTGGCAATGATAATCCAGTCAATAACGTCTTCAATCCGGATATCTTTTGGCTGTGGTATAAGTTCTTGTGGGGATACAAAGATATTCCCAAACTGTCACCTGATCAGTACGAGCTGCCTGAGGCGAATCGCTTCGCAATGGGTGAAACCATTATCCAGAGTGATCTGACTACCCAGGACGCGACAAAGATTCTGTTCTATACCCATCAGTATTTTGTGAATTTGCACAATCATGATGATTATGGCGCTTTCGAAGTATTTAAGAATGGGCTCCTGACGATCAATACCGGCTCAAACTGGAAGAGTACTCGCGCCCTTGATATTGACCCGGCTGAAACGCAGAACCCCTCAGCACCGGTATTCCACTCAATTATGGCCATTTACACCGGTAGCAATAACACCTATGGGCATACCGCCAACACCACGGCCGATGCTGATACACCGGATGCACCTGCCAACCAGCCAGGTGGCGTGAATAATATTGGGACCGTTGAAGCAAGCGAGTCCTTAGCTGATGTGTATGATTACTATGATTATGATTATACCCCAACCCGTCGTGGGAACGGATATGCCGAGAACCTGAATCGGCGCATGCTTTATATTCGCGACCCGAATGCGCCGGATTATTCGAACGCTGAAGAATTTTTACTGCTCTATGATGACGTGGATCTTAATACCAATCATACCCGCCGCTGGCTGACCCGTACCGTTTATCAGCCGGAAGTTGTGGATGGCTCATGGACAACGCAGTCATCAGATCATCTGACCAGCAGTGGCTCGACGACCCTGGAGATCACCAATACCTACGGCAACAACAATGGCCGGATGTTCCTGAAAGTCTTGTCGCCGGATAACTTTACCTTTCGCCTGCGCGGTTCTCCAAGCTCTCCTTTTCCGGATGCTAACGGGAGCAGCCTTGGTGCCGGCGGAAATAATTCCGAGGATGCTCGAAATTTTGTTGGTACTTATCGCCTGGAAATTGAAGACGATGCCAATTCCAATAATTCGGAATACCTGGTGGTGATGCAAATTGGCTCCGCAACGCATCTGAATACGATGGCCAGTATGAGCCGCCTTGATGCGCCGGAGTTTCTCGGTGCCTTCATCAATGGCAATCGCGTTGCTTTCTTTAACAAAGACGACAACAGAGATAATAACCTCTCCTATACCATTAGCGCTTCCGGGAGTGTGCGCCATTATATTACCGGTCTGGAGCAAGGTGCTTACTTTGTTCGTCAGGATGGCAACTCGATTTCCGGCATCAATACCGTGGTTGATGAAGACGGCGTCCTGTATTTCGAGAATAACGGTGGCGGTAGTTTCGTGATTTCGAAATCCAATGATGTCACTGCGCCGAGCACACCAGTGAATTTGCGAGTCAGCAGGTAGATTCATTGAAGATTGAAGATTGAAGTATTGAAACATTGTAGGTCGGATTAGCCGTCGTAAGAAATTGACATTGGCAACGATTGCCGACAGTGTAATCCGACCTACAATTAATCTCCAATCTCTAATCCCCAATCTTTATTCCCTTGTAAAAATAGTTCACAGAGCGTTTTTGTTTCACGCCTTCCGCTAAGTGCCTGAAATTTTTCTGTTTTTTGCCCGTCCTGACCATTCCTGTGTAATCTTTCTGCAATAATGCATATCTACCCTAGAATTATTTGATGATGGCGTATATCCCTCCGATAACAGATCTGAAGGAAAGCCGAAAACTTTCGTCAATGTGTTGTGGAACAATAATTTGCCGCGCTTGGCATGTTAATTGTGGACTGCATTGATGTTGCATTTTTGTGGCGGTTTTGTTAAAGCGCTTATTCGCGACAAAGTGACGGAGTTTGGCTCATCGCCAGTGGAAATGTCTTATTATTGACGGCGATTGGTCTGGAGTGAGGAGAAGAGAGAAAATGAGATTAATGGTAGAAAGCAAGAGGGATCTGATGAGATACATGAACGTTGTTCACACCGTTCTGCTATTGTTATCCTCCATGTTGTGGGGACAATATGGTACATATAACGTGCCGGCCGGTTCACCGATGGCCAACGGTGAACATCCACGCCTGTTTTTTACGGAATCAACCTTCCCGAGTATTGCCAGCTATATTGAAACATACGAATCAACAGATTTCCAAACCTGGTTAAATGCCCGCGATGCCGATTTTGATGAAAGTCCCAGCAGTAAAGAGCGGCGCATGCTACTTTGGGAAGCCTGCAACTACGCTTTCCTTTATTACGCACTGGATTCCGGGCTATTCAGCAGCTTTACCTTCGGACATAGCACCACTGAATATGCCGACAAGGTCTATGATCATATCATCGAAATCGATAACCGCGTACGGAATCAGGGCATGAGAGAATTCCGTGGTGGCATCACCGGGAACCAGGGTGGTTACATTACCATGACCACCGCCCTGGCATATGACTGGATATTCGATTACTGGACCCAGAGTCAGAAAGAATTCATGGCAGATTTGTCGATCTTTATGAATACCCAGGAAACCAATGCCCGCTGTTTTCCCGATGAAGGCATGAATTTGGGCAATGACTGGAATAGTCAATGCTGGGAAGTCGGTTTCTGGGGTGGTGCGGCGATGTATGGCGATGACCTCGGCGCCAGCCGTACAGCTGATATCAATCGCCTCAAAGATGTGATTCAATGGTTTGTGTTTGACCAGGTTTTTGATGTCCAGGACATTGTTCATGAGGGCACCGCTGCCAATGGTGAAGGTGGCAACTATTATGGTGTGACCCTTGGGCAGCAGACCTTTCAGGCAAGTGGTCTTGGCCCGGCGCTGGGCATGGACTTTTGCCAGGAGTACGGTTCTATTCATGATGCTGCCTGGTTCTACTGGAATTTGGGATTGCCGCGTCGTTTCGATAACGGCGCTACCGCCGGCTGGATTAAGCACCGCTTTGATGATGCCTGGCTGTCCGGCTGGGGCGGTCGTGGCCATCAAACCAATATGACCCCAATCATCTCGCTGCTCAAGGCAAGCGATCCGGATCATGCTGCCGCTATGCACTGGCTGGTAACCGATGGCCGTGGGGGTATTGGCACAACCGATCCTATTGATGATGTTTTGGAAAAAGAGATCTTCTGGCTGTGGTTTAAATTCCTCTGGGGATATAAGGATGTCGCAAAACTGACGCCCGAAGAATATGGCCTGAGCAAAACCAATCGCTTCGGAATGGGCGAAACCATCATGTACAGCGATTTTGATACTGAAGACGCCACCAAGATTCTCTTCTATCAGCATGAATGGTTTGTTAACCTGCATCATCACGATGACTACGGCGGCTTCGAAGTCTTCAAGAACGGCCTGTTAGCGGTAAACAACGGTGGTAACTGGAAGTCTACTCGGGTGCTGGATATTGATCCACCGGAAACGACCGACCCTTCCAGTCCGATTTTCCACAACATTATGGCGATTCATACCGGTTCCAACGCATTCTATTTCAATCAGGCCAATACAACCCCGGACAATGATACCCCGACGCATGTTGCCAACCAGGCCGGTGGGCAGAACAACATCGGCGAAGTGCTTGCGGAAAAGTCATTGGAAGATGTCTACGACTATTTCGATTATGACTATACCCGCACCTATAAGGGTGAGACGTTTATGGATCTTATTCGTCGTAAGATGGTCTATTTTCGCGATCCGGCCGCACCGGATTACAGCAACAGCGAAGAATATCTGATCATCTATGACAATATTGATATGACCACCAATCATACACGCCGCTGGTTGATGCGCACTGTTTATGAGCCGGTGACCATGGATGGTTCCTGGAGCACCCAGAGCAGTTCCTACAAAACCACCAGCAATACCACAGAATTTGAAGTGACCAATACCTATGCCAATAACAATGGGCGTATGTATGTAAAAGTGCTGGAACCGGAAGATATTACAGTGGGGTTGCGCGGATCGCCATCGTCCCCTTATTTGGACGCCAATGGCGGCAGCATGTCGCTTGGCGGTAACATCAATGAAGCCGCTCGGAACTTCACTGGGACCTACCGGATGGAAGTTGAGCATAATACCAGCTCTACCGATTCTGACTATCTGGTTGCTATGCAAATTGGAACTGCTACCAATCTCACCACCATGGCCAGCATGGAAAAGATTGATACCGGCGATTTCCTTGGGGCGTTTCTCAATGGCAATCGTGTGGTGTTCTTCAATACCACAACTACCGATTTAAACGCACTGACATACACGATTACTGCCGCCGGTAGTGTTCGTCACGTGGTTACCGGCCTGGAACCGGGGGCATACTTTGTTCGTCAGGATGGCGTGACGGTACCGGGCGTGGACAGTATTGTTGATGAAAACGGCTCGCTTTACTTTGAAAGCAGCGGTGGCGGCGGCACGTTTGTGATATCCAAATCGAGTGATATCACCGCACCGAATACGCCTACCAATGTTCGTGTTACGAAATAAAAAGCAGTTGCCATCATCACCAGAATTTTCTTTCTTACAAGAAGTGCAGGTTCGGTCATACCGGACGTGCACTTTTTGCTTTGTGCAGTTATGAAAAGTTGCGCAAAAGACGACAACAAGTTTAGGTCTTCCCCCCTGTATGTCCCCCCCGGGGGACATACAGGGGGGAAAATAAGCTGTCGACTGAATGGTCCCGCTCAAAAAGTGAAACGCCATTTCTCAACTGGGATCAATTCTTGATAGTGTGAATCGGTTATAAATGAGATGTATATATACAGTTGAACAAATAAAACGATTGAATCGATTGAGATAGACATTACATCCCCCTGTGTCCTCCTTCGAAGGGGGACACAGGGGGATGTATAAGCATTTTTCGGAGATATATATGAAGCGCACCATAATGGCTGTAATGAAAAAACTCTTCTTTTATACCGGGATTTATGCGGTTATCCGTATGCTCAAACCCAATAATCGCGTGGCTATTCTACGCTATCATGCGGTTGTCGAGCAGGCGGATAATTTCTATACCACCGGCTCGATCGCGCTGTCGCCGTCGGAATTTGAAGAGCATGTAAGCTACTTTGCCAGTAAATACAACATCATCTCCCTGGATGAAGCCATTGATGCAATTCAGCAGAAGAAATCGCTGCCCAAGAACAGCGTGGTCTTTACCTTTGATGATGGCTATGCGGACAACCTGCCGGCCGCCCGGGTGCTTCAAAAATACAAGGGCAATGGGACCTTCTTTATTACAACCGAGCCTATTGGGCGCGAATCACGCCTTTGGCTGGCTGAAGTGACCTACTTGTTCTTGAAGGCGACGCAATCGGAATTTACCCTAACCGTAAACGGCGAATCGAAAACCATGCCTTTAAAGGACCATCGTACCCGCTGGACGGCTATTCGTGAAGTGGTGCGCACGATTAAATCGAACAATCGCACAACCCGCGACGACATTCTCAAGCAGGTAAACGATCAGTTGGCGACCGAAGCGCATCTGCAAGCGATTGACAACCTGGTGCTGACCTGGGACCAAGTCCGGGAAATGCACAAAATGGGCATGGTCATCGCTGCGCATACCCTTAGTCACCTCAATCTGCCCAATGCCGAACCGGACGATGCCTTCAAAGAAATCAAAGGTTCCAAGGATAAGCTTGAGAAGGAAGTTGGCATCTCGATTCGTCACTTTTCGTATCCGAATAGCGGGCCGTATGCATACTTCAATGAGCAAATTCGTCAGTTTGTGGTCGATGCCGGTTTTGATAGCTCCTGCACATCGAACGAAGGTTTTGCCGGGCCGGGAAGCGATCTATTTGCCCTCGAACGGGTCCGCACAGTTCCCTCATTGCAGGAAACCGTTCACGGCATGGAGTGGGATCGGATCTTTTCATAAATCTATCATTGGTAGTGGATTCCGGCGTTTATTTGTGTATGTTGTATCGCTCTTGCAACATAATACGGGCAAGAACGAAACACTGACGCGGATTTGTCGAACATACTACTTATGAAAAAAGCGATCAAAATAGCGCTGCCGATTCTGTTTACGGTTTTCTTCCTCTATATCGCGGTCAGTAAAATTTCCTGGACAGATTTCTGGAGTTCGATTCAGCAAACCAGCTGGACCGTAGTATTGCTGGCATCTGTCCTGGCGGTTTTGTCTGTTGTTATTCGTGCATGGCGCTGGCAGATACTGCTCAATCCCATCAAGAAACTCCCTTATTCATCGGTTGTGAACTTTGCCATGATTGGGTTTATGACCAACAACATACTCCCGGCACATGCCGGAGACTTGGTGCGTGGCATTCTCCTTGCGAAGTCGCATAAGGTCAGCGCCGTATCAGCCCTTGCGACGATTCTCGTTGCCCGTCTCTTCGACGGTCTGGCATTATTGACCATCCTGGCAGCGTTGATTACCATGATTCCGCTGCCGACGGAACTGCAGGTAGCCGGCCTAACCGCCAGCATCCTCTTTATTAGTTTGATCGGCTTTGTGCTGTCATTGGCCTATTTTGCCGGTTTGCGGAAGTGGCTGCAAGATTGGCTGGTTCGTCTGCCGGAGCGATTCCGTCACAAGGCAATTGAAAAGTATGAGGCCTTTTTATTGGGCCTGGAAAGCCTGAAAGACTGGCGTAATCTGATTCCGATCTACGCTATCTCGCTACTGGTATGGATGGAAATGGGCCTCACAGTCTACGTGGTGATGAAAGGATTTCCATTGGGGATCATCAGTGAGACACAAATTGCCCTCGGTGCCTTGACCGTTACTGTATTCCTGGCATTTGCGGTTGCCTTGCCCTCAACGCCTGGCTATGTTGGCGTTACCCAGGCAATGTTTGTGCTTACGCTCGGCCTCTTCGGGATTAGTGAAGTAAATGCTCTGAGCGCCTCCGTCCTATTTAACCTCACCCAATATATTCCGGTCACACTTTTTGGTTTCCTTGCTCTCGTCAAAGAAGGGTTTGGTTTCCGTGAGCTGTTTGTGCAGCAAGATGCTGCTGACAGTGATCCGGCAATACTGCCTGATAAGACCGCTTAGCACGCTCTAAAGATCTCTTCTGATTTTCAAAATCCCCCCTCTTTTTGCTTAAATACTGACAAGGGCCTGCTGCAAGCGGGCTTTAACGAGAGCTCCGAATATTCAAAATTCAAAAATATTCTCTCCTAAATACGTCATACAGCAAAATACAGTCCTCAAAATATATTTTAATAAAAGAAACAGGGTTGATGCGGGATTCTACCAGGCTCAGGTATCTCTTAATTTTGACCGATACTAGGGCTGTGTGTCAGATCTTTGTATAACATGGGTGTAGATCAACAATTGGTTGTATCAATTGATGGTCAGTTACGTATAACGTTTATCGCAGATGAAAAAAATACTCCTGACAGGTGCCACCGGCTATGTCGGCCGTCGCGTGCTACGGAATTTGCTCGATCAGGGGCATATGATCCTGGCTCCGGTTCGCGATGCCGCCAAATTGTCCGAATTTTCCGGTGATAAAAAGCTGCTTGTGCTTCAAGGCGACTTT
Source organism: Calditrichia bacterium (assembly GCA_028284445.1). Taxonomy (GTDB): domain Bacteria; phylum Calditrichota; class Calditrichia; order RBG-13-44-9; family J075; genus JANQRS01. The sequence goes on along the minus strand of JANQRS010000032.1, from coordinate 149,532 downwards.
TATGATGACCGGATATTGGATGAATGCGCCTATTTTGGACCAGACGTTATTATGCACCTCGCGGCCAAAGGGCCAAAAAGTAAAGGGAGTATGAAAGAGTTCACGGAAGTGAACGTCAACGGTACTGAGGCTTTAGCAACCTTCGCCCTGGAAGCTGAAGTTGAACGCTTCGTTTACTGCAGCTGTACCGGTGTTTACGGCACCATTCCCTGTCGCTTGCCTGCCGACCCCTGGACTGCCGCCATGCCCGATGACAATCATAATCTCTCCAAACATCGCGCTGAAAAAATTGTCTACTCAGTGCTAAAGGATTACGTGCCGTTCATCATCCTGAGACCGTCCATAATCTACGGGCCTGGATTGGATGGCTTCCTGCCGCGTTTGACCAAGATGGTGAAGGGAAAATATTTCCCGCTGGTCAAGAAGAATATCGAGATCCATTTGACGCATGTGCAAACCCTGGTCGAGGTGCTGGAAAAGACCGTCGAGTGTGAGGTGGACAACGAATGCATCGTCAATGTGGCGGATGAAGACTCTGTGCCGCTTCGTGATGTTGTGCAGATGATTTATAGCCATTATCATGGTGGCGAATATCCGCGCTGGCTGCGCTGGTCGGCAGGGTCCTTCAGTTTTATCGAAGGCCTCACAAAACTGATCCACCTTGAAAACAGCCGCAAGCGTCTGCAGCGTATTTCCAATTCCTGGATTTATGACGTTATCACCCTGAAACAGAGCTTCCCGGTGAAGCTCAATGATACCATGACATCCATCAAGGCTTACCTGATTTCAGAGCACGAAACCACGCTTGAAAAGTAAAATCCCCCTCTATCCTAACCGATTCATATTCAAATTTCTTTCATCAACGATTGATTTTGGTCAATAATCGTCGATGATAAGTACTTATTTTGCAACGCTCCTTGGGGAGTAGGTTTAACATTTCAGATCATTGAGAATTCGGTGACTAAAGGGATTGTCACGACCGGTAATGCCGCTTCGGCAACGGCGAGGATTGTGCGGATTACCGTTAAAAGGAATCAAGATTGCTCAGGGACAAAGGGATTTCAGAGCAAGCAAGTATACCCTTCCTGTTGTATTCCTGCCATATACCCTGCTTTTCGCTTCACATTGATAGGTGAACTGCGTTTGCCCTGATGGGCTATAGTCGCCGATGCTTTATAAATCGGAGGAAAATACGATATGAAATCGTATTTCAGGTGGTTATACCTGGTTGTAGTAGTAATCTCCACCCCTGTTCTGTCTCAAACAGATTCAGTAAACGTTGTTTGGGATCCGAACACAGAAATTGATATTTATCGCTATCATATACAGCGGTCTGTGAATTCGACAACAAATTTTGTAACCCTTGGCTATGTATTCCACCCGGATACCGGCCTTGTCGATACTGATATGCAACCTGGTAACGAATACTTCTACCAGGTCGCTGCGCTGGACTCTTCCAGCAATCAGAGCCCCTTTTCAGTAGTTGCCTCAGTGGGGCTGCCGTCAGTTGACTTGCAGCTGACAACCGTGGAATTCGGCCAGGATACGACCTTCACGCTCAGCAGCATCATATCTGATCCGGATCATACTGTTGAGGAATTGCAGGTAACGATTACTGCGGAAAGCAATGCGACTGTCACAGTTGTGGGCACGGACTTACTGATTTCAGCGAACTCGCCAACCTATATCGGCCCGGCATCTTTTACCATCGAGATCGAAGATCCTGATGGGATGACTGATATTCGTACGATCGACTTTAATTATGTGGAGCCGTTCTTCTTCATCGTGAACATTCCCGATGCGCAATTTGATGAAGATTTGAGCTTCGATATTCAGCTCGACACCACTGTTTTGATTTCCAATTATACGCCGGATCAGGTTACCTGGGGCTTTGTGGCCAGCACTAACCTGGACTATACCTATGATGCCAATACCCGCACCTTGACGGTGTTTTCAGCGGCGGCGCACTGGTTTGGAACCGAAGACTTCGTTGCTATCGGGATGGCCCCTGATCAGAGCAGCGTTAGCGATACTTTTGCCGTTACCATCAATTCCATCAATGATCCGCCGGTGAATACCGTCCCGACGTTGTTTGTGTCGAACGATGCGGCAGACAATATTATCGATTTGACGCCATATATGAGCGATGCGGATCATGCCAACTCCGAATTGACCTGGACCTTTGGTGCGTACTCCGATTTTGACATCGTCTGGGAGGATCAGGCGAATAATCTCATCCAGGTAATTCCACTGACGGAATTCAGTAGTGATACCTCATCTTTTACGCTGACTGATCCCATTGGCGCCTCGGATGTGACCACGGTGGTGATTTCTGTGGAAGACGAACCACCGGTAGAATTTACTGTTTTGGTGCCGCCGGTTGTTTTCAACGAAGATTTGACCTACCAAATCCAGATGGATACTGTGGTAACGCATTCAAACTATGCCGATAATGAGCTAACCTGGAGCTTCAATGATGGACAGAACCTGGACTTTAATTACCAGGCCGGATCACGGCTATTGACGATCAACAGTCCGGTGCCCAACTGGAACGGGGTAAGTCAGTTCGCTGCAATTGCCACAGCACCGGATCAGACCACAGCCAGTGATACGTTTCAGGTAACCGTTTTGCCGGTCAACGATCCCCCGGAAGTGAATGTCACCAGCATCTTCGTATCGGGAGATCCGGACAGCAACGTGGTTGATTTCTCTCAGTACGCGATTGATATTGATAATAATCTCAGCGATTTGACCTGGAGTTTTACATCGTTCAATAGCTTCCAGTTTACGATTGAAGATGCCCAGAACCATTTGATACGCATTACGCCGCTGGATACGATCAATACCGAGGCCGGATTTTTTACCTTGACGGACCCGCAAGGCGCCTTCGATAGCCGTCAGGTAACCATCAATGTTACCAACAATCCCAATGAAGTGTTCATCTTCGAAATTGCTGATCAGAGCTTCAATGAGGATAGATTCCGTTCGATCCGTCTGGATACAACCATCACGATCTTTAGCCATCCGCTGTCGCAGATAAGCTGGGCGTTTAATCCCGGTGAAAATCTGGACTATACCTTTAATTCCGTTACCCGTGTCCTGACCATCGAGAGCGCTGAAGCTGATTGGAACGGCAGCGAGAGTTTTGAGGTGGTTGCCACGGCTCCTGATGGACGTGTACGGCGCAGCACATTCACTGCCACAATCCGTCCGTTGAATGATCCGCCGCTGGTATCGGTCCAGGATTTATTTATCTCCCAAATAGCGGATAGTAATCTGATCGACCTGAAACCCTTCGGTGTCGACGTTGACAATACCTCGTTGGAGATGACCTGGAATTTCTGGGGATTCAACAATTTTGATATCATTTGGGAAAATGAAACGGATAAAATTATCAAGATTGTTCCGCTGGGAGCTGCTACCCTGGAGAGCGGGAATTTCAGCATCACTGATCCTGGCGGATTGTCGGATACCACTGAAGTTACCATTCAGATTACAGATGGCAGTGTCGTTTATGTGGTTGATGTCCCGGATGTACAATTTGACGAAGACGGTGAGTATGAAATCCTGATGGATACCTGCCTCACTGTTTCGAACTATGCACCGGGCCAAATTACCTGGACCTTCTCTACCGGGCCGGATTTGGCTATCGATTATGCGGCAAGCAGCAGGAAATTGACCATCGAATCTCTGCAACCGGATTGGTTCGGGAGCGACGAAATAGTGGCAATCGCTACTGCTCCTAACCAGGTGACCCGGACCGATACATTTTTTGTAACTATCGATCCGGTGAACGATGTCCCGGCTTCGACGCTGGAGAGCTTCTTTGTCAGTCCGTTTAGCAACAATATTTTTGATCTGAAGCTTTACGCCTCCGACGTGGATAACGAAATTAGCGAGCTACAGTGGGAATTCTGGGGCTATTCGCAGTATGATATTGAATGGGAGAACGAGGCCGAGTCAACCATTCGCATTACGCCTTTGCTTAATGCCAGTACCGAAACCGGTTTCTTCCGGGTAAGGGATCCATTCGGTGATAGCGATACATCCCAGGTCGATATTGTTTTCAGCAGCGCCAATACACCGCCGCATATCGACTTCTTTCATAGCGTTGTTATCGCAGAAGATGACAGCTCGGTGATTGATTTGGTGCATTATGTAGTAGATTCTACCAACAGCATCAACGAATTAACGATTGAGGTCGATGCCGGAGATAATATCACCGTCGACTATAACATCGAGAATTACAGATTGACGATCATTCCCGATGCGGATTGGTTTGGCGCGACATCGCTTACATTAACCGCCACTGATCCGTTTGGGCTCAGCGATGAGCAAGAGCTCAGCATCGTTGTTGAACGCCGTAATGATTTGCAGGCATTGGACTTCAACCCCAACGGCAGCGACATCCTGATGGTTGATATCCAAACAGAAGTGCCTTCGACCGTCGATTTTAGCTACTGGATTACGACGGATCAGATTATAACCATCAGTAATACCAATTTCCTGACCGCGCATAGTATTCGTCTCGTCAACCTGGAGCCGTCCAGTGAATACGAATACCGCGCAACAATAATGGATGAAAACGGACGTCAACTGGTCGTGTCCGATTCCACCTTTACAACCGGTTTGGGACTTGCCGAATCTGATGGAATGATTGTTTATCCAAATCCGATTAAGCCCAGCGTCGGGCACCGGGAAATGATTTTCATTAATATGCCGGAAGCTGCTCATAAAGTGCTGCTGTTCTCTCTCCTTGGAGAAAAGCTCTACGAAGAAGAGGTGCTTTCCGGCCCTCGCGAACACCGTATTAATATCTTTGATAATGGCCGCCTTGAATTAGCCAGCGGCCTCTACATCTACGTTCTAAAGGATGATAATTCGCAAGTCCTGGAACGTGGCAAGATTGTAATGATACGGTAGCATCTACCTGACCATTTCAACACACGAGACATCCCCCTTTATCCCCCTTCGAAGGGAGATAAAGGGGGATGTTACGCGAACGCAGTGAGCTGACGTGCGAAGCGCTGACCGACACGTAGTGTCCTGACAGGTGCGTAGCACCCTGACGCCGCTTCTCGCCTTTGTGAGCAATATTTGCCCAGCCACCGAACTTGCCTTCCGAAATGCCTCATTTTATTGGGTTTTACAATATGGCAGCATTTTTGCAATACTACGCTCGAAATTAAGCTGAGAGGGATATCGCTTGAGAAATATAGGAATTGTTGTTTTCATTGTCGGGCTAATGCTTAGCCCGTTAGCAGCACAGACAGACTCACTGAATGTGCTTTGGGATCAAAATACAGACCCTGATATATATCGTTATGCTGTTCAAAGATCGGAAAATTCCACGTCGGCATATGAAATTCTTGATTATGTGTTCCATCCGGCAACAACGATGGTTGATCGCGATTTGACACCCGGAACACTCTATTACTACCGGGTGGCGGCATTGGATTCTTCCGGTAATATCAGTCCATATACAACGGCTGTATCGGTTGGTTTGCCAGAGGTGCTCTTGTCACTTGGAATAGTCGTTAGTGATAGCGTTATCGCAATCGATAACGTGGTAGCAGATCCGGATCACAGTACCGGTGATTTGACGGTTACGGTTAGTCAGGAAAACAATGTGACTGTTACGGTGGAAAGCAATGATATTACCGTATCGCCGTCGCCCGCGGGATATTTGGGCAACGCATCTTTCGATATAAGTGTCGAAGATCCCGACGGTTTCACAGATGTGCGATCATTGTCTTTTACGTTTTCCGATAACAGCACGCCGGTTTTCGATGTCAGTATCCCGGACATCACATTTGATGAAGACGGGGTGTATGAGATTTTTATGGATACCGTCGTAACGATCACCGGTTTTTCGCCATCGGAACTCACCTGGAGCTTCGATGACGGCCTTGATTTGGACATCACCTATTCTACGGGCACGCGGATCGCTGAAGTGCGTTCGCAAAATCCGGACTGGTCCGGCAGCGGTCAGATCACTGCGACTGCAACGGCGCCCGATCAGGCAACGGCCTCTGATAACTTCCAGGTAACAATCAACCCGATTAACGATGCGCCGGTATTGAGTATTACTGAATTGTTCATCAGCGATAATCCGGATGAAAATCTCATCGATCTAAAGCCCTATGCGATTGATGCGGACAATTCCGTGACTGAATTGGACTGGACATTTCAGAATTTTTCGCGCTTCTCATTTACCTGGGAAGATGAGGCGAACAAGATTGTCCGAATTGCGCAGTTGGACACCTTTACCACTGAAACCGGCACGTTCCAAGTCAGCGATCCGGCTGGTTTGTCCGATTCTGATCCGGTGACCATTCGCGTTACCAGCGATCCCGGTGATGTCTTCCTGGTAGAAATTCCAGACCAGCAGTTCGATGAAGATCAGTCCGTGGATGTATCGGTAGATAACTTTGTGACTATTTTTAGCCATCCGGTATCGCAGTTAGCCTGGACCTTTGCACCGGGCGCTAACCTCGAGCATAGCTTCGATGCCAGCTCACGCTTGTTGACGGTTCAGAGCAAGGATGCTGACTGGTTTGGGCAGGATGACTTTGTGATTACTGCGACCGCACCGGATCAGCGTTCCGTGACCGATACTTTCCGGGTGACGATCGATGCAGTAAATGATCCGCCGAGCATATCGATTACAACGCTGTTTGTGACCGCAGATCCGGATAGCAACATCATCGATTTGAAAAACTATGCCGTGGACGTCGACAATACTTCACTCGAACTGGAATGGTCGTTTAGCAACTTCAGCGACTTTCAGATTGATTGGGAAAATGAGCTGGATCGCCTGATTCGTGTGACTCCATTGAATGGCGCGACATCTGAGAGCGGCACATTCACCGTTACCGACCCCGGCAACGCAAGTGACAATGCTAACATTACCATCCAGGTAAGCAGCGGCAGTATCTTTATCGTTGATGCACCGGCAGTGCGCTTCGACGAAGATAACTCATACGATATCCAGTTGGATACCGTTGTGACAATTTCAGGATATGCACCGGGACAGTTGACCTGGACCTTCCTGCCCGGCCCTGGTATCGAATACGACTACAGCGCCAGCAATCGCAAGATTACCATTGGATCGCGTGAAGCGAACTGGAACGGCGTGGATGAACTGATTGCCATCGCTACTGCACCGGACCAAACAACGGCATCAGATACCATCATGGTTACCATTGACCCGGTCAATGACCGCCCGGTTGCCAGCGTGGGTGATCTCTATGTCAGTCCGGTCAGTAACAATACATACGATCTGAAGCTCTACTCGAGTGATGTGGACAATGACGTCAGCAGCCTCGATTGGGAATTCTGGGGCTATACGGATTTCGAGATTGTCTGGGACGATTTTGCTGAAAAGATTATTCGTATTAATCCTTCGGCAAATGCCAGTACCCAAACCGGTTTTTTCCGGGTGATCGATGCCTTCGGAGATTCCGATACCAGCACTGTGCGCATAGTTTATACCGCTGACAACACCGCACCTGTCATCAACTACTTCAATACCTTGACAATGGCAGAGGATAGCACAGTGAGTCTAAACCTGGTTACATATATTACCGATAGCACTCACACCATTGCTGAGCTGGATATGGATTTTGATCCCGGCTCAAATATGAACGTATTTTATGACGAGACCACCCATCGGCTAGATATTTTTCCTGATGCTGATTGGTTTGGAGAATCCACACTGGATATCACCGCAACCGATCCGCTTGGTTTGAGTGACCAGTTGTCGATTGCCATTACGGTTGAGCGCCGAAACGACATAGAAACATTATCGATTCTGCCATCATCTGATGATCGCGTGTCGGTGAGTATCGCCACTGAATTGCCGTCGACTGTGGATTTCAGCTATTGGAATTCGCCATCGCAAATCATTACTGTCAGTCTGACCAATTTCCTGACGCAGCACACACTAACGCTGGCTAACCTGGAAAGCGAAGCGCTCTATCATTTCACTTTAAGAGTGACGGATGAAACCGGACAGGTCGTGATGATCGAGGATTCGACCTTCACGCCGTCAATGTCCTCCAACATTCCGACCGATGAAGTGGTGGTGTTTCCGAACCCGATCAAGCCCAGTCAGGGGCATAGGGAGATGATATTCATCAATCTGCCGGAGACCACGCGGACAATCGCGCTCTTTGATTTGGTCGGCACAAAGTTGTTTGAGCAAGAACTGGGCTTATCCCAAAATCAATTCCGTCTGAACGTCGTTGATAATGAAGCGCTGGGATTGACCAGTGGACTTTATATCTACGTTGTGAAGGATCAGTCATCGCAGGTAATTGATACCGGGAAAGTGGTATTTATTCGCTAAATAGCGAAGAACATGATATTTAGGCATCGCATCTGCTGTGAATAGATGACATCCAGGGGGATGGTTTCACAGGAGCAAGGAGGTCTGCAATAGCAGAAGCGTCGATTTTTATGAAAATCGACGCTTTGCCTTTTTCGAGCCCGGTCACGTGTGGTTGGGCAGAGATGTTTAAATAGATAGATTATCGCAAAAACTCTTGTTAATTTGAAAGTCAATGTCCGATAGGATATTTTGCTGCCGGCAATTACGATGGAGACTATGCAAAACCTGTTGCAGCAGCTGTTACCCGCGGAGGAATTAGTAATGAAGGCCTTATTGAATGCACAACTTGCAATGCTTTTACGGATCGCAATCATCGCCGTGTTGTATGCCGGGATGGCATTGGGGCAAAATCCTCATTTGAAGATTCAATGGGATGCGAACCCGGAAGGCAATGTTGTCGAATACCAGGTGTTTCGCTCGCTAAATCCGGATGCGTTTGGAAACGAGCCGATCGCAGTGGTGGCAAATTCAGTGACATTCTTTGATGATTTTGATGTCCAGCAAGGACAGCGCTATTATTACAGCGTGCGTGCCCGCAATGATTTTAGTTTGAGCAGTGATTTATCAGCCTCAAAGTGGGGGGAAATTGCTGATCTAAACGTAAGCCTGCCGACTGTGGATACCACCACAGTTACAATTTCCTGGCGGACACCGGAAGCCTATCAATCACAGGTTATTTACGGCACCCTGTTTCTCGATCAATATTCGCCATTATCTACCAATGCGGTCACCGATCACTCGGTCACACTCGATAATTTGGAGAGTGGAACAACCTACTTTTTTAGCTGTCTCTCTTTGGACCCCAGCGGCAACGTGCTGGCATCTACAGACACAACCTTCACAACCCTTGGTGAAGCCAGCCAAGTGCAGCAGGAAGACCAGGTGGTTATAGCCTACCCCAATCCGGCCCGCCTCACAGACGGACAAACGGTATTGTTTGATGGGCTGTTGCCGGGGAACTCCGTAGCCGTATTTAATCTCAGCGGACAATTGGTTTGGGAAAGCGAACGCTTTGAACGTCCGCCGGCGTTGCGTTGGGACATCAATAGAGCAGATAATCGTGCTCTTGGCAGCGGCGTGTACGTCTACATTGTGAAAAACGATACCGGCAAGCGTGTTGCCAGTGGACGAGTCGTGCTGATTTTTTAAGCCAGGTAACTTCGCAATAAAACGCCGCGGATTGACCATTAGTATAAAGAACGGTGTCAATTCGTGGTTTCCTTCCGTTCTGCCAACCATCAAGTCGCAAAATTTCGCCCCTCATCATTTGGTACCGAACAGGTCATTTTCTGTTACCTCTGCACGGAAAATTTATAACCTTTAGGTTCCGGTTCTGGCCGCATGGGTTCAACTTGTGAACGCATGTATAAAATATTATCCATATAAACTTACTCAGATATGAGTATCCCGAGTCGTTATACCCCTCTCTTTATGTAACAGTATCTAATTCAATACTGTTACGGAATAGGTGTAAGATCTTAATAAAATTGATCTTATCCTGGAAAGTAAGCCAAATCTAATGTGGGGGGATTATGACTGTCAAATCACTATTCAAATTCACTTTCGTGGCATTCTTTTTCGTATTGGGTCTTATCGCGCTGGCCCGGCAAGCGCCTCAAAAAGCTACAAATCCCGATCGAATGGCGTCTTTAACGATCATTAGCGTTCCACAAGAATATCCTACCATTCAAGCCGCTATTGATGCTGCCGTCGATGGCGACACTGTATTGGTTGCAGACAGTACATATTTTGAAAATATCCGCTTTAATGGCAAGGCAATTACCGTTGCCAGTCATTTCATCCTGGATGGAGATGCAAATCATATTGCCAATACGATCATCAACGGTAGTCAGCCAGCGAACGCTGACAGCGGGTCGGTCGTTTATTTCACTGCAAATGAGGATACCAATTCTGTGTTGACCGGGTTTACGATTACCGGAGGCACCGGTACCCTTTTGGCAGAGGGATCCCGGAGGGGCGGGGGAATATTGTCTGAATATGGAGCGAAAATTACCCATAATATCATTACCGGTAATGACGTTGTTGGTTTAAGAACCAGCAGCGATTTTGCCAGCGGCGGTGGCATCTCCGCAGGTTCAATTTTTACAGTAGGCACGCCACTCACATCAGTTATAAAAAACAATACTGTTTCTAACAACCGTGTTTATGCAAACATTCAGGCGTATGGCGGTGGTATCTTTTTTCATGCCAATGGCGTTATCTCTGGCAATAATGTCCATGATAACGTGGCGAAAGCCGTTGGCCCTGCAGGTGATGTTGTAGGCGCTTTCGGCGGTGGACTTTCCTGCTTCTGGCAGGCAACCTATATCACGGTAGAAGTATTTGATAATGTTATTTTCGGGAATCAAGCAATTGCAGATATGAACGGCGTCTTTGCTCTTGGCGGCGGTGTTGATTTGATTTGGACAAACGCCAATTTTCATAACAATCAGGTCATCGGAAATAGTGTTAGCGGCGCCGGTTTTAAAATTGCCGGTGGAGTGCGCTTTCTGCTTTCGAGCTTGACGAGTGCTTTTACCGGGAACCTGATTGCCGACAACCATTCCGAGGGTTCCGATGGCGGGTTGCTTACTGTTCTTACTCAAGATCTACCGATTAGTAATAACCGTTTCATTGGTAATACTTGCAGCACTTCCGGCGGGGGATTGTCGGAATTCGAAAGCGTTAATTCCAGGATTCACAATAACCTGTTTCTCAACAATGCGGCTGAAAACGGCGGAGGAATGGCGCTCGATAATGTCAGTGCCAATCCGCAAGCAGAGCAAAAGCTTAGATACCAGGCTTTGGGTTTGACCCTGGGGACTGAGACCTATAACGATATTTTGCAACAAACCATCGACGCTATAAGAAAACGAAGGCGGCAATCTGGTACGAAAGTTACCAATAATACCTTTGTCGGGAATCATGCAGAACGAAATGGCGGCGGAATGTATGTGGAGGGAACAACAACCGCGATGAACAACATTGTATATGGAAATACCGCAAACGTTGGTTCACCTCAGATCCATAACCTGGCCGACACCAGCCTCACCGTTACCTGGTCCGATATCGAAGGCGGATTCGAAGGCACTGGTAATATTGACGCCGACCCGCTCTTTGCGGATACGATCGATTATTTTCTGACTGCTACTTCGCCGGCAGTGGATGCCGGAAACCCGGACGCGGCCTATTATGATCCGGAAAACGCATCTGCTCCCGGAAATGCCTGCCCGCCGGCACTTGGCAGTATTACTAACGATATTGGCGCTTACGGTGGACCCGGTGTGGTGTCGGATTCAACCTGCCCACTGACCGGTATCCATGATGTTGCTGATCGCCCCATCATTAGCGGTTATCGCTTGTATCAGAACTACCCCAATCCTTTTAATCCGGAAACGGTGATTGCTCTTACAATGTCGAAAGCAAGCGTTGTTACATTAACGGTCTTTAATATGTTGGGACAGGAAGTTGCTACGCTGGTTTCCGGGCGGCTGAATGCCGGTGCACATCAATTTGTTTGGCAGGGGGGAGAGCAATCCAGTGGCGTTTACTTTTATCGATTGGTTTCAGGTGATGGTTTTAGCCAGACACGAAAAATGATTTTGCTTCGATGAACTGGTAGGAGAAAAATTCCAAATTCCGATAGAACACACTTTTACTTCTGATTGGAATTTGGAATTTATTTTCGTACCCACAACATCAGCACAACGCCCCCAACAAGAAAAACAATATTGCCCATCCAGGCGCCCAGCCAAGGTTCAAGCGTGCCGTTATGTCCCAATACCTGGCCGGAACGCATAAAGGCAAAATAGACAAAGCTGATCAATAATGCGATTGCGAAACCAACGCCGTTTCCGCTGCGCCGCTTAATAGATGCCAGCGGTGCACCAAATAGAACAATAATGAAATTGGCAAATGGGTAGGAGACCTTCATATGCAGGTCGACCAGCCATTTCCGGGCATCAGCCCCGAGGTCCAGCATCTTGTCCACAAAGCCTCGCAACTCCATATAGCTCATCTCTTCCGGCTTGATCTCCAGTTCCAGTAAGTCTTCCGGCGTAACAATGCTTTTGTTGCTATACCATAGTGAGTCGTAGCTTGCGGTAACCTCACCACTATCAGAGAATAAGCGATGCGTCAGCTCGTGCATTTTCCAGCGGGTGCTATCCGGATGCCAAATCATGAACTTGGCGTCCCAGCGTTCCAGAACAGCGTTGTTCTCAACGCGGACAATATTCACCTTTGTGGCTTTATTCTTCCGGCCGTTATAGTACTGAATGTTCATCTGGAAATTGCCGATGTCCTGAACGGCAATATCCCTGCTGGTGCCGGCTGTCGGGCGCTTTTTCTTGCGGATTTCATATAGCCAGATGTCCCAGCGGCGCTGGTTGGTTTCCGGCACAACTGTTTCGCCAAAAATGCCGGCTGCAATACTGATCAAAAATGCCACTGCAAGTATCGGCATGACAACACGATAGAGGCTGATACCGGCCGTTAACGAGGCTGTCAACTCATTGTGGTGCGTCATGGAGCCCAGTGAAAAGAGGCTGCTCAGCAGCATGTTGACCGGTAGCGTCAACACAATGATGTAGGGGATGTAGTAAATGTAATATTTGAAGGAAAGCCAAAAATCGGCCTTATTGCTCAGAAACTTGTTGAGATTCTCTATGAGGTCCACAACCACAAAAATGACTACGAATGACAGGCTGGCATAAAGCAGGATGGTCATGAACTTCTTGATGATGTAGCGATCGAGAATGGTCATGTCAACTGTTCTCGGCTGTCTTTTTACGGCGGAAGAAACTGAAGAAATTACGCATTCCAGACCAGTTTATAAACGTCGTTTCTTTAACCGTCTTGTAAGTGAGGTATGCGCCCAGCGATCCTACCAGGATATTCGGAAACCACATTGCCAGACGGGGGTCAACAATTTGCTTGTCGGCAAGGTCCTCACCGCCGATCAGACAAACCCAATACAGCAGGAAAAATCCCACACTCATACCCACACCCATACCAATCGAGCCCTTGCGAGAGCGGATGCCCAGCGGTGCGCCAATCAGGACAAAAACGATGCAGGCAACAGGGATGGAATATTTCTTCTGAATTTCAACCTGGTAGCGGGAAATCTGCTTGCCAAAATAGTTGCGACTGTTAACACTGGATTGCAGGGTTTGAAAAGTCGACTGGGCCTTACGCGCGGCCTTGGAAACGCTGATGCGGCGTTCCGCCTTGCTCGGATTGAACGCCGTAACCGGCTCGACCCCCATCCATTCGTTGACATCGTCTGGCGTCGGCACAAAGTTTTCCAGTGATTTGATGCTTCGCTCCTTTTCGTCTTCTATCGACTTGCGAAATTCGCCGACTTTCTTTTGCATCATCGCGATGTTCATTTCGCGGTCACCGCGTTGGACATTAACCGAATCCTGCCAGATGAGGTCACCCGCAGGGATATTAAATACAGTGCGATCAAAGTCGATGGTGCGATATTCGGAAAAATCACGATTGTTTACTTCATGTATCTCGCCATCGAAAAGGTGGAAGATCAATTGCGCACGGCCTTTATCAAAAACCAGGTAGCCATGATCGGCAATAATGGTGCGCTGTTGCTGCTGTTGACCATTTGCGTGGAAGATGGTGATATGGCGAAGGCGGTCCGCATCGCCGTTATTGAAATTGGGCTCAACAATATTTCCCGAAGGCAAACCTTCCTCGCCTTCAGAGCGTTCAATGTTTTCTACCAGGATTTGATAGCTGGCCTTCTGGAAGTAGAGGCCTTCTTCCAGGCTAAACGTGGGCTTCTTTTCGGTGATTGATTTGAAGAGCTTGCGGGCGCGATGGTTGAAGTCCGGCAATACCTGATCATTATACCATATCATTGTCAGCGTGAGTACCGCGGCGGCGGCAAGAGCCGGGCGGATAATGCGGTACAGGTTTATGCCACTAGACTTCAGAATGGTGATTTCGTTGTCTGCGGAAAGGCGACCGAAAGCCATCAATGAAGCGATCAAAACGGACATAGGCACAGCCAGCGCCAACATCCAGGCAAGATTGAGATAAATAAATTCGAAAATTGTCAGAAAAGGCAGGCCTTTTCCAAATATTTTGCCGATATATTGCAATATAAACTTTATCACAAACACGAACATGATCACGGCCAGCGAAAAGCTGAACGGCCCGATATGCTCCTTCACAATATATCGCGAAATCTTGCTCATGTTAACTTAACCGATCAATCCCAAAGTAGTTTCATTTTATTGATATCGGTGATATGTTTTTGTACCGGCTTGCGATAGCAAATTCCTAATGTAACCGGGATATGTAGCTCTCCCAAGAAGAAAAGAAGGAAACTTGAAAATGAGGCAATAGGGAAATATGTTACATCCCCCTCTGTCCTTCGAAGGGGGATTTAGGGGGATGTACCGATCACCGATCAACTCTCAACTGGTCATCTAACACTTGTCTTAAAACATGCTCAACGAACTGACTCACATCATGCGCCTGCTCGACCGCTTTGTCGGCAATTATCCGATTTTTCTCTACCTGCTGGATGATGAGAACCGGGTAGTATGGACAAATCAATTCCTGAAAGATAAAGTGCCGGAGTTGCAGCGCAGCCGTCGGATTGATCCGGATAGTCCCTGGTGGCCGGCTACTGATCACGCCAATGAGGAATCTGCGTCAGCTGAAAATGCTGTCGAGAAGCGCCTAACGATGTGCAAGATTGATGAGCAGGAACGCCAGATTGAGTTCCTCAGCTTGCCGCTTCGCGGGCGATTTGGGCAAAATAGCGGCGCATTGCGCCTTGGTGTTGATGTTACCGAGAACGAGGAGGCCAGGCGCCGTCTACGCGAGAAAGAAAAGCTCTTTTCCGCCATCATCCGCAGTTCTCCCGACGCAGTAATTTTTCTTGATAACGATGAACGGGTGGTAAGCTGGAATCGCGGTGCCAATGATATCTTTGGCTATAGCCGTGAAGAAATGGTGCATCAATCCATCGACCGCCTGATTCCGGAGGATTTGCAGAATCTTGGCGAAAAAGAATACATGCGCAAGGAGCTCGAGGAAAAAGGGGCCATTCGCAAATATGAGACCCAGCGCCTGCATAAAGACGGCCATTCCATTTACGTAGATATCTCCAGTACCCAAATTGTGGATGAAAATGGCGAGGTTGGCGGCACCTCTCAGATCATCAAGAATATCGACAGCCGAAAAGAGCTGGAATTTGAACTGCTTCGTACTATCCTGGAGCTCTCCAAGCTAAATGACCTGAATGAGATCCTTCACAGCACCTACGAAGAAGAGGAAATCCTGCGCATCATACTAGTTGCTATAACGGCTGGCGAAGGTCTGCGCTTTAATCGCGCATTCCTGGTGATGATCGATCATGAAACTCAGCGTCTGCAGGGCACAATCGCCGTTGGTCCGTCGAATGAGGATGAAGCGAATCGCATCTGGAGCGAACTGGATCAGCAGCATCGTTATTTGAAGGATATTGTTCGCGCATATTCGATTGATGTCGAGGGATCGGACCGCCAGGTAAATCAAATCGTTCAGCAAATCAATATTCCTCTTTCGGATGAAAAGCATGTGCTGGTGGAAGCGGTTCGCAAGCACCAGGTGCTTCAGATCGAAAAGCGTCAGTTACTGCATAGCAGCGCCCTGCATTGTGAAATGGGCGACGGTCACATCTTCGATCTTTTTGCCAGCGATAAGCTGGTAATTGCCCCGATGTTCTCTCGGACTGAATCCTTGGGGTTGATTATCGCTGATAATTGCATCAGCCGGCAGAAGGTAACGCCGGAGGATATCGAAGGGCTGAAGCTGTTTGCTACTCAGGCCAGTCTGGCAATCGAAAATGCGCGCCTTTATGAGAAGCTGGAACGGCGGGTTGAAGAAGTACAGGATGCTTACGAGCAGCTGGAAGAAAACCAGGAGCGTCTGCTGCGGGCAGAGCGTTTGGCGACCATCGGTGAAATGTCTGCAAAGATTGCCCATGAAATTCGCAATCCCCTGGTGTCAATCGGCGGGTTTGCCCGGCTGATAGAAAGAAAAATAGAAGAAGATAATCAGCTAAAGCAATATGCGGGAATTATACGCGATCAAGTATCAAACCTGGAACAAATTCTAAACAACATATTAAATGTTGCCAATCCGCCTAAGCCTGAGAAAAATAGGGTCGATATTAACCAGAGTATTGAGCAAGTCGTCGGTTTTCTGGCAAATGCCTTTGACGAGCGAGGCATTGTTAGCAGGCTCGAACTGAGTGCTGAAGAATGTATCGTGCTTGGGGATGCCAAACTGCTGCATCAGATGTTCCTGAATTTACTGAAAAATGCCATTGAAGCACTCGAGGGCCAGGAGTTAGAGCGTCGCGTTACTGTGGAAACACGAATCAACAACGCTATGGCCGAAATTCAAGTCACTGATAATGGACCTGGCATCGAGACCGGCGTATTAAAAAAGATATTTCAGTCATTCTTCACGACTAAATCCAGTGGTAGCGGCCTGGGCTTGTCCATCGTTAAGCAAATTGTGAAGAACCACAATGGCAAAGTCGACGTTCGTACACGTAAAGATGAAGGCGCCAGCTTTGTGGTACAATTGCCCCTGGCGCCTCAGGAAGAAGCTGTTGAGGAAACCGGTGAGGACGGATTCTCGGAGAACCATTCCTGAACAGTTGATAAATATTGATTTTTGTCAATATCTATTCGAGAAAAAATAAGTATCTTATTGCAACTTCTCACAATATGGAGGTGATATGCAAAAAATTCTAATCGTCGAAGACGAAGCAGCACAACGTGTCTTATATGAGACCGAAATTTCGGAAATGGGCTACGAGGTATTGTTGGCGTCTGATGGCGTTGAAGCAGTCGATGTGGTTCGCGAACAAACTCCGGATATTGTTATCCTCGACCTGATGATGCCGAACATGCACGGCCTGGATGCCCTGCGAAAAGTATTAAGCATTAACCCAACCATCCCGGTGATTATTCACACTGCCTACTCGCATTATAAGGACAACTTTATGAGCTGGGCAGCCGAAGAGTATATCGTCAAATCTTCGGATCTCACCGAGCTGAAGAACGCCATTCGCCGCGTGCAGTCGGATAGCACAGTTGGGCATTAAACAGCTTCGATTTACCCCGCAAATTTAGTTTTGGAGAATCCCCCCTCCATCTCCCCCGTGGGGAGATGGAGGGGGGATATCCACTTTGATTACCGACCATCAAAATGAGAAATCTTCATTTTCATTGCTTTTTTCTTCCTCAAAACATATCTTAGTTCTTAGTAACTCAATGCTCGCGCCTTGAAAAAAGCGAGCGCCTCGTGTCAGTGAACGGGAAGCGCGGTGAGAATCCGCCACTGCCCCGCAACTGTGAAGGGGGACGAAAACCCGATAAGCCACTGTTCCGGAGGGCCGGAATGGGAAGGTGGGTGAGTAGGAAGATCCCCAAGTCAGGAGACCGGCTGATATGAGTGAACCCATCGTCCTCCGTGGGAGAGGTGCGGGTGATCGCATATATCTTTGAGCGACCATGTGTCCCGGCTTACCCTATGGTGTGTCGGGATTTTTGTTTAGGAATCGCTACGATGCGATCATTGAAGAGCCTTTATCTCTGCAGCCTTTCGTTCTTGCTGCTACCCGGTCTGAGCATTCTTGCCCAGACGCCCGCCGATTCAACACCGGTGTTTGATGTGGACACCGTTCGCGTGATCGATCATCGTTCCTTGCTTTCCGATTATGACATTGCCGGCAGCACTTCCCGACTGTCTGTCTCACGTGCTGAAAGATCCGATAACATGGCGGATTTGCTCAGTCGTCAAAGCGGCGTGTTTGTGAAATCATATGGCGCCGGCGAAGGCTTACAGAGCATTAGCGTCAGAGGTGGTGGCTCTGAACATGCACTCTTCCTCCTGGATGGTATTCCCTTGACCAATATGCAGCTTGGCTCAGTTGATATGGGACATTATCAATTGCAGACCTTTTCTGAAGTTGAGCTGTACCGGGGCGGGAACTCGACGCTGTTTGGTAGCGGTGCGATCAGCGGTGCGATTAATGCCATTGTGCGGCCGGTGAGTCGCTTCGACTATGGTAGTCGCATTAAAAGCGGCGCCTTTGGTGCACGACAGTTTTCAGCCTTCCTCGATTTACCATCCGGGCGTTTTACCCACGCGCTGCGGATGTCATCTGCAAATAGCGATAATGCCTACGCCTTTCAAATTGATGGTGATGAGTTTGAGCGTCGCAACAGCGATTATCGGCAGCAGGAAGCAGATTACCTTCTAAGTTTTGGCATCAGCGAAGGGCAAATGGCACTCCTCCAGACGCATTATTCCAAATACGGCAATGGAACGCCCAACGCCATTCTCACTGGAGACGGTTTTCAGGGCAATGCCCGTAGCAAGAGCGAGCAACTGTTGCTGCGCCTGAAATGGCAGCAGGACAACGGAGAAGGACATCGCCGCGTCATGCAAGCTTACCTGCGGCGCGACTGGAGGCATTATGAGAACCCGGATCTTGCCGCCGGAACAGACGTTTTACGCAGTCAGCATTTTAACGAAGAGGGCGGCGTGATTGGTCAATACAGCGCCTTATTGACTTCACAGCTTCGTGTATACGGTGGTTTTGAGGGCGCTACCGGTCGGGTCAACAGTAGCGAACTGCGTGACACGCAACGGCGACAGCGCATGGCGGTATATTCACTGAGTGAGTGGCAGCCCGCTTCATCACAAAAGCTGACGCCATTGATGAGTGCAGCGTTGCGCTATGAATACGACACAGATTTCGGCGATCGCTTACTGCCTCGCGCCGGCATGAAGCTGCGCTATCGCAATTGGGAGCTCTTCAGTTCGCTCGGGTCCAATTTCCGCGTCCCGACTTTCAACGATCTCTACTGGGCGCCAGGGGGTAACCCGAATCTCCAGCCGGAAACTTCCACAGCCGTCGAAATTGGCAGCACACTGGATTGGCGCCGCTTCGGCATTTGGCAACTGGAAAGCGCCTGGTATTTTATGAATATTCGCGACATGATTCGTTGGGCGCCAACTAGTAACGGTTTCTGGCAGCCGCAGAATCTCGATCGCGTACAGTCAAGTGGGATAGAAACCAGCTTGAGCGCCAGTTCGTCCGGCGGTCGCTTGCAGCTTCACGCTAATTATAAGCACGGTATTTCCCGACGCGTTAACAATCAAAATCAGAGCGATCCATTGCACCGCAACCGCTTGCCTTATCTCCCGGCAGAAGAATTTTTTGTACAAGTTACCGGTGCTCAGAAACAGTGGCAATTGAGCCTCGAATATCAACATGCCAGTTTTCGCTATACGAGCATTGCCAATTTGCCGGGGGCAATACTCCCTGCCTATCAGATTGTCAATCTAAAGGCATCGTACGAAGTTGCCATAGGCAGCCATAATGCCCGGTTTTTCGGACGATTTGACAATCTGCTTCAGGAGGAATATCAACTCATCCTAAACTATCCGCTGCCTGTCTATCAATGGCGCATCGGATTTGAGATTACCCGACACTAAGTGTGTCTATTTTGGAGGCATGAATGAAAATATCTGATAATAAATCGAGCCGCATGTTTAAGGCTGGAATATGGATGGCGATCAGCGCATTCATGATGCTTCTGGCGTGCGAAAGTGACCCAACGGCGCCTGAACCGCCCGATCCGCAAATACCTTTGAGCGGCGTGCTAATTGCAAACGAAGGTGGTTTCCTGCAGGGCAATGCATCTTTATCCTTCCTGGATGCTGAGACCGGTGCGATTAGTAACGGTGTTTTTACCGCTATTAATGGTGAGGCTCTCGGCGATGTGGCCAATAGCATCATGGTAGAAGACACGCTCGCTTACGTGGTGGTGAACAATAGCCACAAAATTGAAGTTATAAGCACAAACAGCTTCCAGCGCGTGCGGACCATAAATTTGCCGGCGGGAAGCAGTCCACGGCACATTGTTAGCCGTGGTGATGGCAGCGGATACGTTACCCGCTTATTTAGTGATCAGATGTACCAGATCAATCTGGAAAGCGGAGCGCTTGTGGATAGCGTTAATGTTGGCGTCAATGCTGAAGAAATGATCGTTGATAATGATCGCCTGTTTGTGACTGTTGCCGGTGGCTTTGGTAGTGAAAACAATACCGTTGCGATTGTATCAACCGCCAGCAATGCAGTTACCGATGAAGTCCAGGTCGGGGACAGCCCGCAATGGATTCGCCGCGATGATAACGGGTTATTGCACGTACTCTGCGCCGGCGCCTTTGGCGATTTTTATGATCCGCTCGATGATACGCCGGGCGGTGTTTGGGTCATTGATCCTGCTACCGACACTGTCATAGACTCTATCGTTTTAGCGGTTGGAGATCATCCATCTGAGTTGACGGTGACAGATGAAGGCGGTGCCTATTTTATCAATGGGGGTAAAATTACCGAGTATAATACCGAGAGCGTAGAAATCAGCAATGAGACATTCATTAGCGGGTTTTTCTATCACGTGGCTTATAACAACTTTGACGACAAAATCTATGTGTTGGATGCCGGTGATTTTACCAGCCCGGGACAATTAATCATTTATGATGAAGACGGTGTAGAAGAAGCCCGCCATACGGTTGGGGTTATTCCCGGATTTATTTCATTCCTGACAAAAACCGAGTGATATAATATGAAAACAACGGCTAAAAAAGATAATGTAACGTTGCATCTTTCTCCTTGCGTGGGTATTTGCAAACTGGATGCAGCAGAGAACCACTGTCAGGGATGCTTTCGTTCTTTGGATGAAATTCGCAACTGGATGTATCTTGCAGATGAAGAAAAACTGGCTATTTTTGAACGAATTGCCGAGCGCAAGGCATTCAAGACCGGAGAGTAATTGCGGAAAAGGAGACAGGCCATCATATTTCTTGAAACCATAAGACGACGGAGCATGATGCTGCTCGTGGCAGCGATGCTCGGGCTGATATCTCTACCGGTTGCAGCCGGGGACGTCCCGAAGCGTATCATTTCTCTGGCGCCGAATATTACTGAGATCGTGTATCGCGTTGGCGCCGGGGATTTGCTGGTTGCGAGAACCGACTATTGCCTCTTCCCGGCCGCTGCGGATTCACTGCCGACCGTTGGGGCATACCTTAATCCGGACTTCGAAAAGATGGTCACTTTGCAACCGGACCTGGTTTTGCACTTGCCAAGTCCCGACCTCGGTCAGCGCTTGAAGACCCTGGGGTTTCGTACGGCCGTTTTACCGAACGAGACGGTTGCGGAAATCCTGGATGGGATGATTGAAGTGGGTGAGTTGTTGGGACGGCAAAGTGCCGCTGAGGCGGCTGTTCAGGGCATTAAGGATACTCTGGCGCTGGTTCGAAAGAGAAGTACCGAGCTTCGTGAGAAAGCAATGCTAGTCATTGGACGTGAAGTAGGGAGTCTCCGCGGACTCTATGCTGCCGGTCAGGAGACCTACCTGAGTGAAATTCTCAATATGTGCGGGGCAGAAAATGTCTTCGCCGATGTTAGTTTACGCTATTTTGAAGTGTCGCAGGAAGACTTAATTGCCCGTAATCCCGACCTGGTGCTGGAATTGCGCATTGTCGATGAAGCTGAGCACGTATCTATGCGACCGAAGCTCTTGAAAGATTGGCAGCAATTGCCGGTACTAAGCGCCGTGAAGACGCAGCAGATTTACCTGCACATGGATCGGTTTTTCCTGATTCCCGGGCCGAGAATATCAAAGATTGCCATGGCGTTCTATCACAGTTTGGAAGGCTTACAGCAATGATTGCTTCCAAGCAACTTGACTATGCATATCATGGTTCTCCGGTGTTGCGTGATGTTAGCTTGACCCTGGAAGCTGGCACCTTCACGGCGATTATCGGTCCCAATGGGGCCGGGAAATCGACCCTGCTTAAGCTCATCACCGGCAGCCTGGCAATCCAGGCTGGTGAGGTGCAGATCGACGGGCGCTCGCTCTCCGATTACGACTTTAAGACGCTCGCCAAAACCATGGCCTATGTTGCACAGAGCTTCGAAAGCGCCTTCGATTTTACAGCCTACGAAATCGTGGCGATGGGTCGCTTTCCCTACCAAACTGCATTTCGCAGTGAATCACAGCGGGACCGCGACATTATTCGCCAGATGATGGAAGCAACCGGCGTTTGGTCCTTTCGGGAGCGGCGGCTGACGGAACTGAGCGGTGGCGAACGCCAACGCCTGATTCTCTCTTCTGCCCTGGCCCAGGAACCTCGAATACTGTTGCTCGATGAGCCGACAACAGCGCTTGATATCAAGCACCAGATGCAATTCTACCGCATCCTGGAGCGCCTCTGTCGCGAAGAGCAAATGACTATCCTCACTGTGACGCATGATCTCAACCTTGCCAGTCGCTTTGTTGAACGGCTGGTGGTGATGAAGGACGGAGAAATTGCTGCTGATGGTAAGCCTGAAGGGGTGCTGACGAGTGAAACCCTGGCCCGGGTCTACGAGGTAGAGGCACAGATCATTCCCCATCCGCAGGATGGAAAACCCTACGTGATGATATGAGCCGTCGTCGTTCGCTTATTGTCTTGACCGGGTCCTTCATTTTTATGCTCGCCACGTTGATGATTACCCCCTTCATCGGCAGTCAATCCTTGTCATATCAGGATGTTTGGCAGACCTTGCAGGGGGTAAGCAGCCCCTCCGGCCTGATTTTTTTTAATATTCGATTACCGCGAATATTGTTGGCGCTGCTCACCGGCGGAACCCTCGCTGTTGCCGGCGTAATTTTTCAGGCGCTGCTCCGAAATCCACTTGCTACCCCCTATACGCTTGGTGTTGCCAGCGGCAGCGCCCTCGGCGCATTGTTTGTTATCAAAACCGGCATTGCTTTCGCTATTCCCGGCTTAACTGCGGTTCAGTTTGGGGCGATGACTGGTAGTCTGCTCACCATCAGCTTTGTCTATCTGCTGGCGCGGCGCTCAGCGCGCGTCTCTGTTCACACCCTGATTTTGGCAGGCGTGACCATCAGCTATTTCTTTTCTGCGCTTATCCTGATACTGCACTATATTGCTGACTTTACCGAAACGCATCAGATGATTCGCTGGACTATCGGCGGGCTTGACGTTATTCAATATTCGACGTTATTAAAGAGCATGCCGCTGCTCCTGATTGCATTCGTCGTATTTGTCGGCATGGGACGCTCTCTCAATCTCATCAGCACCACAGAAGACAGTGCACGCAGCAAGGGAGTGAATGTTGAACGCTTGCAGAAAACCGCCTTTGTCTTAGCCTCTCTGGCCACCGGCATTGTGGTATCCTTGAGCGGGCCAATTGGCTTCATTGGTCTCATTATTCCGCATTTATTGCGTTTGATGATGGGACCGGACCACCGTTTCCTGATCCCGGCATCGATTTTCTTTGGCGGCGGCTTTTTGGCTCTGGCAGATACAGTTGCCAGGACCATTCTTGCTCCGGTTGACCTCCCTGTCGGCATTGTTACAACTGTCATTGGTGGCCCGTTTTTTCTTTGGATGCTTATCAGACAACGCTGATAAAGGGCAAATCCCAAATTCCAACAAAAAACTACCAAAAGGACTCCAGATTCAAATCCGCCTTGGAATTTTTCTTGTTGGAATTTGGCATTTACTCAATAGCCATTGCAATTTTTCCTGTTGTGATTTTTCCTGTTGTAATTTCCATTTCAACCCGCTGTTTTTTTTCTTTTTCATATTATATTATTAGCTTGTGTCGATAACCGCATTTAGAGGCTATCACTGTCGAATCAATGAACAAACTGTAGCATAGGAAATCCGCAATGAAGCTTGAGCGCGCCTCTGGTATTCTCTTACATCCGACATCGCTGAATGGTCCATATGGCATTGGTGAAATTGGCGAAACAGCCCATCGCTGGGTGCAGTTTCTCGCCGAAGCCGGACAGACTGTCTGGCAAATTCTGCCACTGGGGCCAACCGGCTACGGCAACTCACCCTATCAAACAGCTTCGGTGTTTGCCGGCAATCCCTTGTTAATAGATCTCAAGCAGCTTGTCTTTCAAGGCCTGCTTCCGGAGTCCGTATTAAGTGACATACCGGATTTTCCCCAGCATCAGGTGGATTTCGGACCGGTGATAGAATGGAAACTACCCCTGCTAATGGATTGCTGGCGTCACTTCAAGGTGGTTGGCAGCAGCGAAGAAAAAGAAGCCTTCCGGCAATTCTGTAATCAGCATGATGCCCTGTGGCTGGACGAGTTTGCCATGTTCATGGCGATCAAGAATGACAACGGCGGCGGCTCATGGTCAGATTGGCCGCGCGAATTAAAACTGCGTCAGCAAAAGGCGCTTGGCAGCGCTGCGAGACGGCTTCGTAACGAAATTGATTCCTATAAATTCCTGCAATATCTCTTCTTTAAGCAATGGGCCGAACTGAAGAGTTATGCCAATCAGCATGGTATTAAGATCCTTGGTGACATTCCCATTTACGTGACCTACGACAGTGCCGACGTTTGGGCAAATCAGCATCTATTCCATTTGGATGATGAGGGCAATCCAACCGTGGTGGCCGGTGTGCCGCCTGACTACTTCAGCGAAACCGGACAGCTTTGGGGCAACCCCATTTATAACTGGGAGCGCATGAAAGAGGATGGCTTCCGCTGGTGGATCGACCGCGTTCGTATTACCATGGAAACGGTTGACATGGTGCGTTTTGATCACTTCCGTGGATTCGAAGCCTATTGGGCGGTGCCTTTTGGATCTGAGACTGCCGTGCATGGCGAATGGCTGAAGGGACCGAACAATCACCTCTTTGATGCGATTTTTGATGAATTGGGTGAACTGCCCATCATTGCTGAAGACCTTGGATTGATCACGCCTGAAGTTGAAGAATTGCGAGATCGCTACGAGTTTCCCGGCATGAAGATCTTACAATTTGCCTTTGGCGGAGACGTCAACGATGCTTTCCTGCCGCACAATTATACCGATCAATGTGTGGTCTATACCGGTAGCCATGATAATGATACCAGCGTCGGTTGGTTTAATTCCGCTGCCTCGCATGAGAAGCAGTTTCTGCTGGATTATGTCGGTCATGTTCCCGGTGAAGTGGCCTGGGAATTGATTCGTTTAGCCAGTTCTTCCGTGGCCAGTCTGGCGATTTTTCCGTTGCAAGACGTGCTGGGATTGGGGTCAGAGGCGCGCATGAATCTGCCTGGACACGCATCCGGTCACTGGGCCTGGCGCGTTGTTCCCGGCCAGTTGACTGAGAATCACAGCCGGAAATTGAAAAGAATGTCAGAGATTTTTGGTCGTTTGCCAGAAAAAGCCTGAGAATTGACAATATATTGTATGAGAAGGAGCCGAATAGCAGGCTTCAGAACAATATTAATATGTAAGAGGCTTTTTTGAGACGATTTTACATTTTCACATTCTTGCTTATATGCTTTGCCTGCTCGGAGTTTCAGCCTTCTGGAGACAACATTGTCGAAGTAGATGATATCACCACCGAGATTTCGGTAGGCGCTCTTGGTTTTGCAGACACTTTATATGCTGCCGGAGTTATAGATCTTCAATATCAGGTGGACATTAGTGACGGTGAATTTGCCTTTCTCAAGGTTTTTGTCGATTCGCAAGTTGTTGATACCTCATATAACGATTCTTTTATTTCCTTTGATACCCGACCTTATCCGGACTTACCCCATCGCATAACTCTCGAGGCATGGGCATATACCAGAACCGGCAGTTTGGCCGATGCGCTAGATCGGGAATTGGTGATGGCCCGTTCATCGAGCTTTGTCATCCGTTTCGATAACCGGACGGCGGTAACGGCCGCAGTACGCTCTGTTGGGCTGAATAATGGCCGAATCCTGGTGACCTGGCGTCCAACTTGTCGCCCTGACTTTGTTGCTTACGAAGTTCGCAAGAACGGGCAAGCAGTTGCTCAAATCAACGATTGTCAGCAGGCCAGTTGGGTCGACGAAAATTACATTGGTGGCGAAACAACCTATCGTGTCATAGTCATCAGAGAAGCGTCGCAAGTTGGCGGGCCGCCGAATGCTTCCGGAGCAATTAATCTCGCTATCCCATCTATCGTTTCTTCCGGACTTTCAGAGGACGGGACGCTGGAAGTTGCCTGGTCTCGCTGTCAACCTTTTCACAATTTTGTCAGCTATGAAGTTCTGGTCGAAGGTGAAGTGGTTTATACAACCAATGATGTAAATGATACAACACTTAGTGGCCAGCCCGCTATTTTTGGAAGTGGGCAAGATTATCAAATTCGAACCTCACCCGGTAGATTCGATCAAAGCGTGCTTAGCGATATTGTAAAGGTTACCAGCGGGGATCCTTGCCCCGCATTCGATCGGCTGCAGTATCGTCCGGACCAGAGCTCAATCTACCTTATTACCGATGATGATCGATCAATCGGCAAGATATATCGTCTGGATGCTTCTACTTTGGAAACCCTGAATACCAGCGGTGGTGGAGGAGATGTTGGTATCGGCAGTGACAATTCTTTTATCGTCAGTGGAAATCAAAACAACATACATACAGCTAATTTGCTGACCTTCAGCCAGGTCTCTACGAGCGACCTTGACGCGATTGCCGGATATGATGTCTGGGTTCGTGACGATGTCATATTTGTGCCGCGGCCGGAAAGAACCTATTATCAGGCTGTCCGGGCCGGAGCCACTAACATGAATGAGGGTATTCACCTGGTAGATCTGACCACGGACACTTTTCTTGGGCAATACACGGGCCGGGATAGTGATAATATGGCGGTTCGACAGTTAAGCGTTTCACACGATGGTGAATTTCTCTTTGTAAGAGATCGTAGCAATTATGATATCCTGCAGTGGGATGGGGGCAATTTTGTTCGCTTGCGTTCAATGCCCAGTGACAATCAGTTCATATTTTATCCTGGTCAGAATGAGGGGGTTCGGACCGACGGTACTATAATTGATCGTCACTCCTTACCAGACTTTACGCGCCTGGATGTAATTCCCCTGACAGAAGAGTTGTTTGACCCGTCGATTGATGTCGCCACCAATAGCATTGGCGGTGTTACAGCCAATGGTGATTATCGCATTTACAATCTCGATAGTGGTGAACTGGTATATGAGCTGAAAGTAACCACAAATGATGGCGGCACATATTTCCTGGCAAATTCAACAATCTTCAGCACTTTAGGCTTCTGTTTGCAACTCAATTTTGACTAGAGGTCATCTCAAAAATATCGTTTAAGCAAAATCTTGATGCATCCAAGTTTTACCATAGCGAGGCAATTTTGAATTGAAATCATGAAGAGAATCTTAGCAATACCAATAGTGCTCTGCTTGAGCTTGCATAGCCTTCACGGCCAAGTGAACCTCAAAGGTCCCTTTAAGGATTGCAAAATAAATGGGAGTATTACCATCTATGACTATAAAGCTCAAAAGTGGATATCAAGTGATATTGACGATAGTAATATCCCTACATTGCCGGCATCGACATTTAAAATAATCAACACGCTCATTGCGCTGGAATCGGGTGTCATCCAGAATGAAAATGAGATTATCAATTGGCCCGGAGCTACAGATACACTTAAGTATGGTTACAGACCCAAGATTTATCATGACATCAGTTTGAAGGAGGCATTTAGGGTCTCGGCTGGTTGGGCTTATGTTGAACTGGCGAAGAAGATTGGGAAAGAAAAATACAAGGCATATTTGACCGCATGTGACTATGGCAATGTAGATCTTTCCATTGATGACCCCGATTTTTGGAACTTTGGAAACTTTGCAATATCGCCCGCAAATCAAATAAAAATACTTATCGGGGTTTTCGAGGAAACCTTACCGTTTAAGAAAGAATCATTCGGCATCCTGAAAGAAATGATGATCGTTGAAAAAACTGCCAGCTTTACTATGAGAGCAAAAACAGGATGGACAAGGGATGGCGGTAAAGATACAGGCTGGTGGATTGGATATGTTGAGAAGAAAGACAATGTGTTTTTCTTTGCAACAAGGTTAATCAAGGATAGAGAGGTTTCTAACAAGAATTTCGGCAAATGCAGAAAGCAAATTACGAGAGCGATTCTAAAGCAAATGAACGTATTTGACTAAATCTCTTCGAGAATTTATAGAGTGAAATCGAATCTGAGCAAAAATTCAATCTCCTCAAATGTTGCTTGTCCCGGGAAATGAACATTATGACTCAGATGATTACGAAGAAGCGTGCGCTGGCACCGCTAAATGGTATTTTTGAGATAACTTCTAGAGAGACTGGAATGACCTTACTTAAAATTGTACTTAGTTTTTTGATCTTGACAGCTGGTGGGCTGCAGGCTCAGGATTTTCTGTTAAAATACTCTGCCCGGATAAATCAATTTGATATGGTCAATCTTCGCAATTCGCAAGAAAGCCTGGTAAGAGAATTTCAAAGCGCGGGCACGAGCCTGCAAATTCTTGCCGACTTTCCGAGTCGCTCTGGCGGACTTGTAGAGGTCAGTTATGCCATAAATGATCGCTCAACCCTTGGTCTGTTTTTTGAAAGAGCTTCTACTGGCGGACGCGTTCATTATCAGGATCGTTCCGGGGAGTTGACTTCGGATCATATTGTCAATCGCAATAGTTTTGGCACTATTTCATACTTCAGCTTATATGAGAACATTGTGAGTATTCACTTATATACGTCTGTGGCCATCATTTTCACCGACCTGGAATTGAGTGAAGAACTCCGGGTCTCGGAAGAGAATGACGACGCTTTGACAAATTTTAGTTATAAGAAAGCTGGTTTTGAGCCGGGATTCGCGATTCGATTTCCCTATAAATATTTACTGGGAGAATTAACGATCGGTTATCAGCTGTCAGATCTGATCGATTTTACCGATGGTCAATCGCAGCTTAGCCTGTTTTATGGCGAACTCCCGGAAAATGAAGTTGAGCCGCAGTGGTCGGGCCTTCGCGTGGGATTTACTTTCGGTGTTCAATTCTAACAACCGCACTAAATCAAAATAATATTCAAATCATCGCGGAACGCCGCAAAATCCCGGTCAGTTGTGAGGATCACCGGAAAGCCGGTTTGCAGGGCAATCTGGTAAAACACTTCGTCTCCAAAATCGACCTGTGCCCCGTCGAATTGCGCAATAATATTTTCATTAAATATGGATGCCGACGGATGAAAGGGTGGAAATAGCTGCGTGAATGTCAGACGAAATGAGCGCAAGCGCAAATCCCATCCCCGCGCAAACTCCTCGTCATTCTTTCGTAAACGTTTAAATTGACCTGCTGAATATTTCTTATATTTGACCTTTTGGGTTTTCACAAAAATGTTGTAGTAGCCAACCTGCAGATAGCGGAAATACTCGCTTGCTGTCATTAATGTGGCATTCAGAGGGAATTTCTGCTGTAGGCGATTCACGACGCGCGTTACCTTGCTGTTGAAGGCCGGAGACACGTAGCCGAAGGGATTCTTATGGTTGATCACCACATTGGTATCGACCAATATTCGCTCGATGGGATGTGTATTTGTAGAGCGGAGTAGCTCTTCGATGTTTAGCCGCTTTGCCATTAGCTATCCGGCAAATTGTTTTCATAAAAATCATCCGGATCAATATCTTTTTCGATCAAATGCAGCTTGGTAACAGCATTTTCGATGGCCAGGAGCAGATCAACTTCATCATCTTCCGCGAGGTTTTCCCAACGGATTTGATCTTGGAGTTCTGCAGCCGTCCAACGCCGCTCGATGAGTTGCTTGCCGATCGATTCATTAAAGAAGGAACTGGATAGATATTGGCAATCTGCAAAGTCGAGGACAATGCTGCTATCTTCTTTCAACAGCTCGCTAATTTTTTCGAAAAGCTGACGGCCCTTTTCAGGAGATAGCAGGGAACGGCTTCCCAGCAATTGACAAACGTGAATAGTGTTGCTCATGGTCTTTCTGAAACTGTACTGTACATCTCATCGTCATAGACGATTCTCAAATTAAATAAGGTGCCCTGAAAGCGTTCTGCAATCTGCACCGGCGCCTGGACGCGCTCACCTTCGGACTGATAGATGCCTCTGCCGGAGGCAACCTGAAGCCAGCCGCCGTTTAATGTAAGGAAGTTGCGAAGGTAAAACAAGCCCATGCCTCGGGTCTCCCGTAGTGGATGGGTGCTGGTGCCTTTGCGCAATGCCCAGGCAATGCATTCAACATCAGACCAGCTTTTGGCCTTGTCGAAGTGGCGACGCAGCTGTTGGGGAATGCCAAGGCCGTGATCGTAAAAGGCAATTTCGAAATATCCTTTTTCCGGATAAAATTGCCCGCAGCAGCTGGCCCCATGAACCGAATCGCTGTGCTGGATAGCATTGCATACAATTTCCCATAAATTCTTGACAATTTTGCGCCGGAGAGGCGGCGTAAAGTTCGGCGCAAAGGAGCGGGAAAATAACTGTTGCTCCAACCAAAAGGGGACTTCTTCCGCCAGGTCATTTAAATCTCCGTTAAATGCTGTCAGGGCAATCATATTCTCCGTCGGAAAGGGATTGCTTATTTCCGAATCCGGGGCCAGGTGATCAAATCCCACCTGCTTCAAATAGCGATTGACCGTCGGATATTCTGACCGTATATATTGCAGAGTGTCGTCATTCCTTAAAAGCTGATCGAGATACGCCACGCAGTACGGGCGCAGGAATTCGCTATGGAAAACTGCCGTGCCGGAGGATGGTTGCTGTAACCCATTTCCAAGGCGGACCAACCCATTGAATGATGGCGGACGAATGCTGAAAAATCTCATACTTAAAACATAAAGAAAGCCGCTCCGGAAGTCGAAGAAAAAAACAATTTTGATTCATTTACATGCAGAAGTTGTTATATTCGGAATCGATAATCATTATCGATTAATAATAGCTACTGATTCAATTGAGGTAATATAAATAAAGGGAGATTCACATGTTATCATCCACTCTGAACAAGGCCTTAAACGATCAAATTGTGATGGAAGCGTATGCGTCCAGCTACTACCTCTCATTGGCATCCTGGTGTGACCAAAAGGGTTTTCCGGGAACGGCGGCATTTTTCTATGCACAGGCGGAAGAAGAGCGCGAGCATATGATGAAGATCTTCATGTTTGTCAATGAAAATGAAGGCCAGGCTATTTCTCCGGGCGTTAACGAACCGCCTGCGGATTTTGAAAATGTAGGTCAGTGTTTCGAGATTGCTCTTGGACACGAGAAGAAAGTGACTGCATCAATCAATAACATTATGAAGCTGGCGCGTGAGGAAAATGACTTTCGCACCATGAATCTGATGCAGTGGTTTGTCGATGAACAGCTTGAGGAAGAAACCCAGATGCAGCTCATTATCGACAAGCTGAAGCTAATCGGCGACAACGGTGTTGGCCTCTATATGCTTGATGGCGAAATGGCTGAGCGCGCTGCCACGAAAGAAGAAGAGGAAGAATAAAGATAGTAGCAGTGGCACTCGCCAGTAGCAGTGCCACTTTCTTTTCAGTTTGCATCTGGCAGGAACACTACTATATTTCTGAAGTATTGGTTGTATTTAAAGACGGCCCACGGGCCGTCTTTTGCTGTCAGCCATTGGCTGTCGGCAGAAGGGGACGCAATTAAAGCAACCTTGGTATATTTTGGAGTCAACTATGAAGATGAAAATGTCCGCTCGCACTTTGATGTCAATCCTGTGCATCCTGAGTTTTGTGTTCTTAGCCGCCTGTAGCGCTGTAAATGAATTGCTCAGCAATAGTATTCAGAAGCCCACTGCAAATGTGAACAACGTACGGATCTCCGGCCTGTCGTTTGATGCCGTTGATCTGCTATTTGATATCAACGTAAATAATCCCAACTCTGTTGGCATTAATTTGCAGGGATTCGATTACGATTTTACAATTAACAGCAATTCCTTCCTACAGGGCAATAATCAGGATGGTTTGCAAATAGAAGGCAATGGTAGCTCCACAGTCCAGATTCCGTTAAAAGTCGGTTTTGCAGATCTCTACAGAACCTTCCAAAGCATCAAAAACCTGGACAGTACCGGCTACGAACTCAAAACCGGTTTTACCTTTGATTTACCGGTTCTCGGTGCAGTGCGTATTCCGGTAAACAAGTCCGGTAGCATTCCGTTGCTGAAACTGCCGAAGATCAACTTGAGCTCACTGAAGCTGCAGAAACTAAATCTCACCGGCGCCGACGTCGAGTTAGCGATTAACCTGGAAAATAGCAATGGTTTTCCCCTCAACCTGGACAAGCTCAACTATGAATTTGACGTGAATGGCCGCAAATGGGGCCTCGGATCGGTTACCCAGGGCATGCAGCTTAACAGCAATGGCTCCTCGACATTGCGGATTCCGCTTTCTTTGAATTTCCTTGAAATGGGGCGCTCCGTCTATAACCTGATCAGCGGCGACAACAACCTCAATTACAGCCTTAAGGGCAATGCCAATATCAGCTCCGGCATGGAGCTGTTGAAGGCCCTGGACCTTGATTTTGACAAAAACGGCAGCGTGAACTTGAGTCGTTAAGCACGTTTGACTTCAATTGAATTTTTGAAATATCCCACATCCCCCTGTTTCCCCCTTCGAAGGGGAAACAGGGGGATGTGGGATTTGTATTTTAGATTGGAATCTCTACCTCATGAAAATCCGCAATCTCGTCAAGATCAGCACGGATACTGCGCAAACCATTTGGCGTCATCTGGATGATATGAATGGCATGTCGGCGAAGCGCTCAGACGTGCTTGCGCGAATTCATTCAGTTGTCGATCAAGTTGCTGACCTTGGTGGTGCTGCAAATCTGCCTGGCCCGAGCCAACAGGCCTATGCCTGGCTTAAATTCCTTTCAAATCCTGCTCATTTTGAAGCGCATGTCAGCGCCTTGCGCCTGGCGCGTGCGGTATTTCAAGAGCGCGCTCCGGAGCCACCGATATCCCAATTTATCCTGGAAATGACCAATTTGCGTGCCATCTATCGCTTTCGCCAGCGCGGCGGACGCGGGGTGTTGAAGGTAAGCGAGGCCCTGGTTTATGCGGATCGCGCTGTTTGGGAAGCGCTGTTTGACAGTTTGTTTCTTGGCAAAAGCGATGCGCGTAGCGCGCTGCTCAACGACTATTTTCGCAGTGAGGCATGCCAGGCGGTGCAGAAGGCCATGCGTGTGGATGCAGTGAGCACTGATTCGCCGCGGGCAAACGGACAGGTCCACGATCTGGATGCCAGTTTCGAACGGGTAAATACCCGCTATTTCTCCGGTCAAATGGAGAAGCCGCGCCTGCACTGGAATCGCCGCAAGACATTTGTGAAATTTGGGCATTATCGTCCGGATCAAGACGAGATCATGTTTTCTCTTTCGCTGGACGCCGAAGATGTATCGCAGGAATTGATTGATTTCGTCATGTACCATGAACTGCTGCACAAGCAGTTGGGGGCAGAGCACAAGGGGGGAAGACGGTATTCTCATACCCCGGCGTTTCGTCAAGCAGAGCAGGCATTCGAAAATTTCGCGCTGGTGAAACAGGAATTGGAGGATTTGGCGACCCGGCGACGGCAGGAAAGTGAGCAGAGAAATAACACTGATAAACGGCGCTGGATTCGCACCGGGCGCAGGAAAAAGCGTAGATAAAGATGTTGCGGAGAGGGTGGGATTCGAACCCACGGTACGGGCGAGCCGCACAACGGTTTTCAAGACCGCCCCATTCAGCCGCTCTGGCACCTCTCCGGCATTGGGGTATAAAAAAGTATCAGCAATAGTTCTGGCCGATACTTGTGGTTGCGGAGAGGGTGGGATTCGAACCCACGGTACTGTCTAGCAGCACAACGGTTTTCGAGACCGCCCCATTCAGCCGCTCTGGCACCTCTCCGAAAGGAATTGCAAAGTTAATAGAGTTTGCTGCCGATGAAAAGTAAAAAATGATTCAATCGAAGGTCTGTTGAATGATTGATTGGTGGCTTGTTGTGGCGTTAATCTGTGAAGAACGGAAGTATTAAATCGTTGAGGCGTTGAAATGTTGAGACGTATTCGCTTGACTTCCCGCTTCCCGCTTCACACATCAACCAATTAACTAACGACCAGTCAACCATTCGACCATTCGACCAATCAACCAATCCCTATCCACTAAAGTATCCGGAAAACGGTTCGACGCTAAGAACATGCGATAGCTATGTCGCATAGAAAGGACAGAGTGTATTGACATAACCAGCATTTGATGTATTGGATTCACAGCAGTTTACAAGGACGTAACAGCCCGTGATCGTTTAACAAGGCGTCATTTATTGCATAGGACTTCACTAACTAGTCAGGGAGGATGATTATGAAGTCGAACTATCTGTTTTACCGCATTAGCTGCATTCTGGCAGCAGTTCTTACCTTTCAAGCCTGCTTCTATATTCCCGATGCAAATTACGAAGACTATGACTATCGTCGCGCATATGACGATGAACGACCCCTGCGAGGTCCGGGATCCCGGGTGATACCCGCTTCCGAGTCGGCGCCGGCAAAGGTTGCTGCCCGTACTCCGTCTGAGACGCATCGCGGGAATGATCGGATTTTCCATTATGACGAAATCATCAACCGCGTTGCGAAGCAATATAATATCGACTATCATTTGCTTCTTGCGATTGGTCAGGCTGAGTCATCCGGTATTCCCACTGCGGTCAGTGGCAAAGATTGCCACGGATTGATGCAGTTGAAACTCAGCACGGCACGTGATTACGCACCAATGGTCTCGCCTAGTGATCTCTATGATCCGCAGCTCAATCTGGACATCGCCGGAAAGCACATGGTTTTTCTGCTCAGGCAGGTTAATCGCCATTACCCGAATGTGACAGGGGATGACCGCATTGTGCTGCTGGCGGCAGCCTGGAATGCCGGCTGGGGCAATATTCGCAAAGCCGACGGCGTCCCGAATTTTCCGGAAACCCAAACCTACGTGAAGCGCGTATTGGAGCTCTATCATAAATACAAAGCGCAACGTTTCTTGGCCGGGTGAAGGCAGGTGATTGTTGTTGGTTGATAGTTGTTAGTGCTCTTGCGCGGCCTTGCCGCGCAAGAGGGAATGACAACAAATGTCTAATGACAAACGACGAACATTTTCTTTTGATTTGTCATTAGACATTCGTCATTTGTTATCAAATTCCCGCCTTCCGCACAAGCTCGCCAAAAGCGAACATCTGCCAGTGGTCTGCAGTGGCGATGTCTTTATGAGTCTACCGCTTACCAGTTTTTGAACCGCATAAATCCCGGACGTTGTTGGAGGGGATGTTTACATATTTCTTCTAAAAACATTTAGGTTTTACCAACCTTTCTCAGTTCGAATTGTATTCTCGGTGTAACGTTACAAAAACTCGCTTGGATGCTCGATTGCAAGTCAAGCTTTCGATTACACGAACATAGGAAAGAGGCTAGGAAATGGGACACATTAAACGAGTAATTGCTTTTTCACTTATTATGCTTTTAGCAAACAGTTTTACGTTGGCACAGGATACGACACTGACTGTGACGGCAAACGGAAAAGTCGGAATTGGTACTACAAGCCCAGAAGGGACATTTGATGTAAGCGGTGCAGATCCGGTCATCTATATTCAGGACACTGAGACTCTTTCAGCGAATGCCCGCGTTTTTTTGAAGTTCTCGGAAAGTGACAACGATGGAAGCCCACAGGCGGCATTCAGGATCGGCCAGGATTCCCGAACATTTAGAATAGCTTTTTCGGCTGAAGATACACAAACCGGTATCTACAACGATCTGTTTACGGTTAAAGATGATGGTTTCCTTGGACTCAGGATCTCCCCGGTAGCTGATTTACACATCAAACAATCGCAGGCAATTACTAGTGGCGGAACGGGTGGCTTAATGTTGGAAGATGCTGACGACACTGATAATTGGCAGGTGCATCATAGTGGACTTCACCTTAGTTTCACTGAAAATGGCACGCGTCGTTCCTATATAACCGCAGCAACCGGTGAATTGACTGTGGTTTCCGACAAGAGGTTCAAAAAGAATATCGAGGGACTGCCATCGGTATTGGATGGCGTCCTCAAGTTGAATCCGCTAAAATATCATTATTTGGGTAATGCAGCGAGCGCTGTTAAGACCAGTGGCTTTCTCGCTCAGGAAGTAGCAGAAGTTTTCCCGGATCTTGTTCGCCACGATGAAGATGGCAATATGGGACTCGCTTATGATAACTTTGCCGTATTGGCTATCAAGGCCATCCAGGAACAGCAGGCAATTATCGAACAATTGAAGCAGGATATTGAAGCGCTCAAAAACTAGAAATCTGCAAAATACACTTCAATTGTAGGAGTAGTCCCAATGAAAAATTTCATGATTTGTCCATTGAATTTGCTCAGGCCAATCCTGGTAATAGTGTTTACTCTGTCAGCAACGGTATCAGCCCAGGACTTGTGGATTCAGGATACGACCATTACAGATGAGGCGATTTTTGCTGCAGCAAGCATTACCGCTGGCCCTGATTTTACAGTGGCGGTTACCGGGGAGGCAGCTCTCTACGCCGAGACGGTTGCAGTCAAGCCACAACTGTATGTTATTTCCGGTGGCGAACTAAACATCATTACAGGTACGCCGCCGGTTAGTATCGACGAAACAGACGAAATGGATAATCCGCTAATTCCGGAGGAATTCGAAGTTAGTCAGAATTATCCGAATCCATTTAACCCTGAGACGCAAATCGATTACGCATTGCCGAAAGCGGCAAAAGTTAGCATAACGATTTATAATCTTACCGGTCAGAGAGTTCGGACACTGGTTTCTCAGAATCAAGGTTCCGGTCGTTATACTATTACCTGGGATGGGACTGATGAATCAGGAGCTCGGGTGAGTAGCGGCATATATTTTTATCGCTTCACGGCAGGTACTGTTAGCTTATCGAAGTCGATGATGCTTATTAAATAAGGATGTCGCTGAGGTTTTGAGTGCAAGGGAATCGCCTGCGTCGATTGAAATGCAAGCGATTCCCTTCTATCTTTCCTCAGTCCTGTTCTGCATCCGCGACATTGCTTTTAACTGCGAGAAGGAATATTCCAAGCCTGGTAAATAATGACGCTAGTGCTTTTCCTGAACAAGTTCCCTATCTCTGTTTCCTGATTTGCAGATTTGCCCATTTGCCCATTTACAGATTGGTTGATTTATTCATTTGCAGATTTGCAGATTTCCCATTATTCTACATGCCATCATGAAGATTCTTCATACTGCAGATTGGCATCTTGGAAAACGTCTGGAGCGATTTTCGAGGATTGCGGAACAGCATGAGGTGCTGGATGAAATATGCCGCATCGCTGATGCTGAAAAAGTGGATGCTGTCCTCGTTGCCGGTGACATCTATGACGCTTTTAATCCCCCTACAGATGCAGAGAAACTCTTTTTCAAAACCGTTAAGCGACTCTCGGCCAACGGCCGGCGTGCCGTGATTGTTATTGCCGGGAATCATGATTCGCCGGAGCGCATCCAGGCGCCGGATCCCCTCGCCCAGGAGAACGGCATCATCATGGCCGGCTATCCCGATACGAAAATTGATCCCTTCCTTCTGGAAAGCGGACTGGCGATTACCCGCTCCGATGCCGGTTTTGTAGAACTGAAGCTGGCGAACACTGAAGCGCCACTGCGCTTGATCCTTACCCCTTACGCAAATGAAGCGCGATTAAAAACGTTCCTGGGTTTTGAAAACAGCGAACTGGCTCTGCGTGAAGCCTTGCAGCAGCGTTGGCAGACCCTCGCTGACAAATATTGCGACGACAAGGGCGTAAACATGCTGGTTGCGCATTTAATGATGATCAGTAAGGGGCAGGAAGTCCCGGAAGAGCCTGATGACGAAAAGCCGATCCTCTATGTCGGTGGGGCGCAGGCGATTTTGACCAATGATATACCCAGGCAAATTCAATATACAGCGCTCGGTCACCTTCATGGCAAACGAAAGGCGGCCGGCAAACCCTGCCCGGTTTACTATAGCAGCAGTCCGCTCCCGTATAGCATGAGCGAAGCGAACCAGGACAAGTTTGTGCTGATCATTGAAGCGGAGCCCGGCAAAGCGGTGAAAGTTCGTGGCAAAGCTTTGAAATGCGGAAAGCGCCTGCTGCGCGAACGCTTCGAAGATGTGGAAAGCGCAGTCAATTGGTTGGGCGCAAATCAGAATGCCTGGGTCGAAATCATTATGGAAACTGAATCCTACCTTTCCGCGGAACAACGCCGGCAATTAACGGAAGCGCATGATGGTATCGTGGCGATTATTCCAATGTTAAAAGCCGGAGCTGAAGCAGACGATCCCGGGGGGCCGACGATCGATCTCAATCAGAGCATGGAAGCGCTTTTCATCGATTATTTCACCAGTCGCAATAAAGATAGTTTGCCTCCGGATGATGCTATGCTGGCACTTTTTCGGGAAGTGCTGGGAGGTGATGAGTCATGATCCCGCGCCGGCTTACACTAAAAGGCCTCTATTCTTATCGCAGCGAACAGACCATCGATTTCGAACGCCTTGTTGAAGCACGTCTCTTCGGCATTTTTGGCGCTGTTGGCAGTGGAAAATCATCCATCCTTGAAGCGATCTCATTTGCGCTTTACGGCGAAACCGAACGATTACATTCGCAGGATAGTCGCAGCTATAACATGATGAATCTGAAGTCGAATGATTTGCTGATTCGCTTCGAGTTCGAGAGCTATGGCGCATACGCCGGCATCTATCAATTTGAAGTAAGCGGTCGACGAAACAGCAAACAATTTGCGAAAGTAGCCGCCTTCAAGCGCCGTCATTTGAAGTGGCAAGACGAAGACTGGGTGCCGATAGACGAGACTGCCGAGGAGATTATTGGCCTTAGCTATGACAACTTCCGCCGGGCAATCATCATTCCGCAGGGGAAATTTCAGGAATTTCTGCAGCTGAAAGGAAAAGACCGCACGGAAATGATGAAGGAGCTTTTCGAGCTTCAGCGTTTTGATTTGCACTGGAAGACGCGGCAATTGCAGGGAGAAAACAGTACTGTTCTGAGTCGCATGCAGGGGCAGCTACAAGAGTTGCAGTGGGCAAGTGATGCCCTCTTGCGAGAGAAGAAAAAGGAAGAAAAAGGGCTCAAGAAAGAGGTCAAGGCGCAGGAAAAACGGCTCGAAGAGCGTGAAGTGCGCGAAAAGGACTATCATACTTTGCAGGCAGCTTTTGCGGAGTTAACTGAGCTTGAGCGGGAAGCGCCGGAATGGGCAGGCCGTGACAAAACCATGCGCGAACGCGATGCCTTGCTTGCCGACTATCGCCAATGCGTGCTTGAGTTTAAACCGATAATGGGCCGCCTTGCCGAACTTCAGTCGACACTGCATGATGCGGAAGAACGAATCGCGGAGGGAAAGGATAGCCTTGCCGAATCCGAAAAGAACTTGAAAGCGGAATTGGCAGCCTTTGACGATGTTGCTAGCGAATACAAGCAACGGGATCAACTCCTGGAAAAAGTCGCTCAGCTGAAGACCATGATCGAGATGGGGGATAGTGCGCGACAGCTGCGCGATCTCACGGCGGATGTCGAGGCCGTGCAGGCCGAGCGCGCTACTGTCGAGGCGCAGTTTAATGACTTGCAGTCGCAACAGAAAACGACCGTGGAGCGTCTGGACAGTCTTCGGCAGGCAAGAAGCACTCTCGCTGACCTGATT
This sequence comes from Calditrichia bacterium, assembly GCA_028284445.1. Lineage (GTDB taxonomy): Bacteria > Calditrichota > Calditrichia > RBG-13-44-9 > J075 > JANQRS01. Next base: position 109,567 of record JANQRS010000032.1, on the reverse strand, counting down.
CAGCTTCGTTTTCGAGCCGAGGAAACGCAGCGCCTGAGAGACGACTTGAAGCGGGAAGAAGAAGAGATCGAATTGCTGCAAGCGGCAATTGCACGGATGAAGGAGCAAAATACGCAGGGAACGGCTAAAGATGTTCAGAAAGCCGCCATTCAGGAATTAAGCACGATCTTGGAGCGCGCTGAAACCCAAGTGGAGCGCCGTCATGGTCAGATAGCGACACAACCGGCCACAGATGATCTCAGTATCCTGGAAAACAGCGACAGTCAGTCGCTGGATGATATCGATACCCACATCGAAGAAGCAGAAGTAAGCCGGGACGATCTTGGCAAAGCATGTCAGGAGCTGCAAGTGCGGATTCAGCAGCACGATGAGCGCTTGAAATCGCTGGAAGAGAACAGGATTAAAGTAGATGCAGCGATTGGAACTGCGCGCAAGCAGGCCGGAGAAGTTGAAATGGGTGATATTGTTGATCTCGATGAAACGGCTCTCAGTGAAGAAATAAAAAGCTTGCAAAATGAACACGAAGCGATTGGCGCCAACTTCGAGGACAAGGAGCGCCTGATTAACGAGACCCGTCAACAACTGGAAAGGTTGAAGGGCGAACTCGATGTACGATCAAAGCAGCAAACAATTGATCAGGAGCTGCAAGCGAAATTAAACGGGGACTTGAAGCAAAAAATTGCTGATTCGCGCTATCCAAGCATAGGCGCCGTGGCAGATATTCTGGATCGGGATATTGATATTGAGCAGGAAAGCGCTGAGATCGCCGAATTTGATAAGCAGCTCCACGCGCGCAATGAACGCTTGAGCGCCTTGCAAGCAGCAACCAAAGACAAGCAGTATGATGCTGATGAGCATCAGCAGCTCCGCACCGCGATCGTTGAAGACAAGAATGCGGTTGCTGAAATGAATCGGCGTCTTGGTGGGCTGAGCACTGAGGTTGCCAAGCTGGAAACTGATCTCGCAGCCCGCAAGGAGCTGGAAGTTAAGTTGCAGGAAAAACAGGATCGTGCAGAGAATCTGAAGACCCTCGAGCGCCTTTTCAAAGCCAATGGATTTGTCAACTATGTGTCCAGTGTGTATCTCCAGGAACTCTGTCACGCAGCCAACGAACGCTTTCAAAAACTCACGCGACGTCAGTTGCGGCTGGAAGTGACTGAAAACAACACATTTCAGGTGCGAGACTTCCTGAATGACGGGCAGGTGCGCAGCGCCAAGACACTGTCTGGCGGACAAACCTTTCAGGCCTCGCTATCTTTGGCCTTGGCGCTTTCCGATAATGTCCAACGTCTGGCCGGCGCAAAACAGAACTTTTTTTTCCTTGATGAAGGTTTCGGTACATTGGACGGTGAAGCCCTACGAACGGTGATTGATACCTTGAAAAAGCTGCGGAAGGAAAATCGCATCGTAGGACTGATTTCGCATGTGGAAGCGCTGCAGGATGAGATTGATGTTTCCCTGCGCATTACCAATGATGAGGAAAAGGGGAGTGAGGTTCACTAAACACATCCCGCTATGTCCCCCTTCGAAGGGGATTCAGGGGGATGTGGCAAGGCATTTATTGAACGAGGAAACCTAATTGATTCAATCCATCGGCCTTATTGCAGATACCCACGGCCTGATGCGCCCGGAAGCCTTAAAGGCCCTGGAGGGGAGCGACCTGATTCTGCATGCCGGTGATGTCGGCAAACCGGAGGTACTGGAGCCGCTGCGGGACATTGCCCCGCTTTTGGTCGTGCGCGGTAATGTCGACTACGGTGACTGGGCGCAAGCCTTGCCGATGACTGAAGTCGCGGAAGTGGGTAATCATCTTATCTACATGTTGCATATCATTGAGGAACTTGACCTGGATCCAGTGAAAGCGGGATTTTCTGCGGTGATATACGGCCACTCTCATCAGCCATCAATATTTGATAAGCGCGGGGTGTTTTATATCAACCCTGGTAGTGCCGGCCGGCGGCGATTCAAACTCCCGGTCACTGTCGCAAGGATTGATATTGTGGATGGCGAGCTGCGTCCGCAGATTGTGAATTTAGACGTCTAACAATATATTGGGTCAAGCTTCTGATCCATCCCAAAAACGAATCCATTTCTACTTTTTATGAAAAGCAAAGCATACCAATTGATTGTTGTGACCGTCGCTCTCTTGCTGGGTTGGGTGCTGGGGTATCTGCGAGTGCCCTATATTGAATTGGCGCATCCCTATTGGCTCGGCGCCTTTGTTTGTCTGGCCATAATTGCGATTGCTTTTTTCGTGAGTCGCTTTCGAAATCACTCCTCGCTCTCACAGTCTCCGCAATCAGCTGGCGTTATTAGGGGGCAGAGATCGTTGTCTATCGCACTGCTGGTGGTTGGCACATGTATCGCTGGATTTATGATTGTTGAACAGCGATCTCTGCAAGGCCAGCTTCAGGATCAAAATGAGCAGATAATTGAGCAGATGGCATTGATAGAGTCGTTGCAGCAGAGCAGCGCGACTGCCTTGCTGGGCAATTTGTTGAATAAAATTGATGATGAATTGAGCGGAGATACTGCGGGTACCCTCAGCGATGCCACGATTTTGCGGATTTCTGCCGTCAGTGCTTCCCTGAAGCCACATCGTATTCTACGGGCGGATACCCTTTCTGAACAGACATTGAGTCCCCAAAGAGGAGAGCTCTTAACAGCGCTGGCGATACTGGAGCTCGACTCAACGGTTTTTGCACGCATCAAGCGCGAAGCTGATTTTAGCAAGGCCGATTTACGAGGCGTGAATTTGAGGGAGGCTGACTTAAGTGGGATTGATCTGCATGGGGCAGATCTGAGCAATGCGGATTTGCGTGGCGCGAATCTGCGCAATGCCATTCTGCGTGAGACAATGATGTGGGGTGCGAAGCTGCAGAACAGCATTCTGGCTGGTGCGAACATGAAAAACGCCCGTGTGCAGTGGGCGAATTTTAACGGTGCAGATATGCGGCGTGCTGATCTCAATGGCGGGAAACTGGCCAATGCGCAGTTGAGGAAGGTCGACTTCAGTTACGGCAGCCTGAAATGGGCGGATCTCGAAGGGGCGATCTTTACAGAGTCAAATATGACCCGGATGAATTTCTTCGGCACTGCATTTAAACGTGCGAATCTAAGCGGGGCAAACTTAACGCAGACGAATCTACGCAACACGAATTTTAGTCAGGCGACTTTGCTGGGAGCCATATTGTTTCGCTCAGAACATGATGCCGGATGGCTTGCACAGCTTGATGACTTACACGTCACCGGCGCAGAAGACATTCAGCATCGCTACCAGGCCGTAAAAACCGATACACCCTTCTATACGAATGCGCCTTTTCGGCTTGAGAAGCGTGAGGAATAAGAAGCTATTCTCGAGGGTTTGGGCAGGTTTTTCTGCTGGGATTTTTGTCGTTGGAATTTGGATTTTCCATCGCTAGGGCATCTCCATTTGCATTGTCTTCAAAACGGTATTCATCTTCGCTGCAAAGCGGATCACCACGGCATCTTCCGGCGTGACCGGTGCAATGCCGATTTGAAACGCCCACATATAATGATGATGTAGATCGTTGATATAATCAGCGAGGAGTTGCGGCGTCCATTTTGTGGCGCGGTCGATTTTGTATTTGGCTGCCAATTGTTTGCCCAGTTCCTGTCCCCATTCATTATTAATGATATCGACGTAGTTATCAATCGGTCCGTTTACCAGGTCTTGGAGCTGCCGGGTAGTAAATTCACCGCTCAATAGTGCCGGCATGGCAAAACGCTCATGCATATCTGCCACAAAATCAGCCAACTCCTCAGAAAAACAGGTGGTGATAAAGGCCTGCGCAGCGATGTGGTTAAATGAATTGATATAGCCTTTTTCGCTGCTATCACGCGGTACCTTGTAGGCCAGGTCTTTGGTGTTAATGTTTCTGGCAGCGGTGAGAGCGAGATCGTAGAAGGCCGGATCACTTTCCCCGAATAGATCCGGACGCCTGCGCGCCAGGAGGTAAATTCGTTGCAGATCAACTCTGCTACGAATCGCGTAGGGGGAACGAAGCAACAATCCCAGGCGTGTCCAGCTATCCCCATTGCGCGCTTCACTAATATCACCCTGATGGATATCCGGCTCCAGCTCGCTGACAATATGCCGGCCCTTGCTGCAGTGGATGAGGCGCACTTTGCTATGGTGGTGGCGTATGCTGTCGAAAGCTGTGCCGGTATCAATGTATTCGATATCGATGACGGACTTCAGGTCATCCATCGAATTAAAGCGGCTGGCCAGCAATCCCTGGTTCATCGCAGAAAACAAGCTGCTATCCGGCACGGTTGAATCGTCGACCTGGCAGTCGCAATGAAGCCCCAGCGGGAGCAGCTGCGTTTTGTCCGTTTTTTCGCTGCAAGCGACGAGCAGAAGCGCAATCAGTGCTATCTTTAATTGATATATACGTCCGACCAGATTCATCAGCTAGCTTGTTCTCTTTTGATTCTATTTACGGCAATATAGCAGCTCGCTTCAGATAATCAAATTAGCGATAGAACATCGATTTTGATTTTTTTATCATTTTCAATAAATGAACTCTCAGCCGCTTTCGTATCTTATGTGAAATGAGCGATATCATCACCAAACCGGAGCTCGCTGCTCTCAAAGAGGGCGATCCCGATGCTGTTTCGCGGCTCTGGCAGGAATTGCGCGAGCCTTCTTTACGTCTTGCTTATTATTACACTTCCAGTTGGGATGATGCGGAAGACGTATTTCAGATCTCGATATTGAAGGCATTGGATCATCTGGCGCAATTTGATGATAATCGAAATTTTGCAGCATGGTTTCGGCGGATACTGGTCAATACCTGTTATGACTGGCGTAAGGAAGCCTGGCGCCGCCTGCGCAGTATGTTGTCGGATGTCCAGTGGCGGCAGCTATCAGCCCCGGAGGGGGGCAGCGTAACGGATATTCAAGGGCACATCGCTAAACTGCCGCGGAGAATGCGAATGGTGTTTATCCTGCGCGATATGGAGGGGCAATCAGTTCGAGAGATTGCCGAGATTTTGGCAATCAGCGAGGATACAGTACGCGTATTAAGCATGCAGGCCCGGCGAAAAATCCGAGAAGCGGCAACGGAAGATATTTGAGGAAAGAAGAATGACGTGTTCGGAAATCAAACAAGCGCTGGCAAAGCAATTTGATGACAGTCTGGCGCTAACCATCACCCCGGAAATGGCCGGGCATGTTGAAGGCTGCGAGGCTTGCGAGGCATATGCACAGCGCCTTGCGCTGTTAAGCAGGCAGATTGTTGCACATCGATCGATTCCGGTGCCTTCAAGATCACGTCGCCGTAAAGCGCGGCATAGTCCCCGTGGTCATTGGGGCCTTCGTTTTGGTGCTGCCTTGGCATTGGGCTTGTTGCTGGTGACCGCATTTGTGTGGCGTCCAGGCAGTTCTCCGCTCAATCTGGCTGCAGAGAGCAATTTGGTGCTGACGGATACTCACCTGGACGGCGAACCGGCGCAGACTATTATATATCAGCTGCCGGAAGATCAAAACACCACTATTGTCTGGGTATATCGCTGATTAGGTATGGGCTTCAGGAGAGAAAACAGAAAACAAGAGACGACGATATGCAACAACTGGGAAGAAGCAAATTAATGCGGACCATCCTGACCTCGACTTTGCTGGTGATGCTGTCCATGTGTGCCTCGCAGCCGGAGTCCACAGATCTGCAGTTGTATGAAGTGCAGACCTACTTGCTGGAAGGTGCGCGTTCCGGCAGTGAGGCGAAACCGCCTTTGTTTCCCGGAGAGATCGCCATTCAATTCCTGGATTCCACCCTGGCAGATGTCGAGCGGCTGCAAGAGCAGTTGCGACAGACTTTTGGCTATCAGGATGTGAATATGCGCGATATGACCTATTTGCTATTCAGCCCCGATGGCACCATGCAGACCCATCATGTGCCGCTGCAAAATGATAAATATCTGCAACTGACGATTCTTCCGGGAGCCACTGAGCACTTGTCCGTCAATATTAGTTTGCTGCAGAAAGCCGGGATAACCGTGGCATCTGCTGAACAAATCGCCCGGGCGATGCGCGAAGACAAGCGCACGATGCTGTCTACGCGCACAGATCTAAAACCCGGCCAGGCGGTTATGCTGGGGCGAGCTATCGATGACTCCGCAGACAAAGCGCTGTTCCTGGTGCTGAAGCCACAGCAGCAGCGGCTGACATCTCTGGCAGCAATGGGAAGGATACTCGACAAGGTGCGTAATGCGGCGCCAGGCGCACTGGCATTTACCGCCACTGATTTTGTTGAGCAAATTGCCAGCCATTTTGATGTGCCGCTTGACTCCGTGCAAGAGCTGGTCGGTATAGGCGAACAGCATCGCGGTAGCAGTGAATCGTATGAGTTTGGGGAACTGGATGCCAAGCCCAGTGTGAAAAAAGCGGGGGAGGTTATTTACCCGAAAGAAGCAGCAAAACAGAAGCTCGAAGGCAAGACAATTTGCCGGGTATTGATTGATACCCAGGGCAATGTAATTGATGCAGAGGTACTGCGAAGCAGTGACTCTGCATTATTAGATAGTGCGGCGCTGGACGCAGTGCGACGCTATCAGTTTAACCCCGGACAAAAGGATGGAAAACCGGTTCGAACGCGCGTGGTCATACCCTTTGTCTTCAAGCTAGACTAAATGCAAAAACAAGATGATGACAAGGAGAAGAAGTAATGAAAGCATTTTCCTACGTGTTATTGGTGGCTTTTTTAAGTGTGTTGTGCGGATGTGCAGCTGAGCAAGGTGGAGAATCAGGACCGATGGCAAGCGTTGAAGCCAAAGCACCTGTTTCCGTGCAGGATTTAACCAAAAGACCGGAGATTACAAAATATGCATCTCCGGAATATCCGAAAGAGGCCAAAGGGGTAGAAGGAAAAACAATCGTTAAGTTGGTTATCGATGAAAATGGCGCAGTCAGTGATGCAGCTGTCGAGGTCAGTAGCGGTAATGACTTGCTCGACAAAGCGGCCGTCAAGGCTGCCAGCGATTTCGAATTCTCTCCGGGTGAAGTAGATGGCAAGGCCGTCAAGGTAACTATGATGCTGCCATTTAAATTTCAGACTGAATAGGGGGAATTGGCAAATCTGCAACGTGGCAAATCTGCAACAACGGCGGAGCCGTTGCATATTCCATCCTCATGTTCGCTTCCGGCGAACGTGGGGTGTTTAGAAATAGGACTAGTTTGCGGCCAGGTGGATTGCCGATGCGTTCTTTGATGGCACGGCTGACAAGGGCTCCGAAAAGACCCTGTTACCGCCCAAGTCGACGCTGCAGATGCGATACCAATAGGTCGCATCATTAACCAGTCCACCATCGCGGAAATGATAAAGACGTTCCTGGGTGTCCAGCATGTCGGCATCATTTTCTAAATCGCTATAACTGGCGATTTGATAGTAAGCACCGTAGGCATCTGCGGAGCGATAAATATCGAAGCCACGATGGTAGGCTTCGGAGGTGCCGGTCCAGTCAAATACAAGTGCATGATTCTGTCGATGAATCATCAAATTGTCAAGATTGAGCGGCTTTTGTTCCGGGCGAACTTCTACATCATCGACAAGCCAGGTGGCGTTTTCATCGAGACTTGCGTGGAATGCGACATGAATGGTTTTGCCCTGGAATTGCTGCAGGGGAAAAGTGCTACTGCGCCAGTCAAATCCAATAGATTCAGGTGTTAGGGAAGACAGATGCAACCAATTGGCCGCATGCGGATCCCCATAGCCGCGATAATCGATGGAAATCATCACGTCCAGGATGTGAAATCCGGGGTTGCCGCTAAATTTTTCCTGCCAGGATACCTGCCATGATTCTGCGTCCGGAATCTGAATGCCGGGGCTAACCAGCCAGGCCGCGCTCGATTGATCCGGTCCGGTGACCACAATAGCGCTGGCAGAGGCTGTTTTCATTGGCATAGCGGAGCGCGTCCATTCGACAGACGTTTCAGACCAGGATTGCCAGCCAGCGGCGCCCAAGGACGTATCAAATGATTCATTCAGCGAATACTGAACCATCGAAGTTGCTGCTTTCGTGATCAGAGGATGGCTGCTTTCTGCCAGTGAAATCCCCGTCAGAAGCACCGTACCCACCACGGAGTAAAGAACGTACTTCATTAAACCTCTTCCCTGTATGAGAGTATGTTTTGCTGCCCCAATTGCTAATATGACCGGTGCGGCGTCTCTGTTGAGAACGCTCCGGTAAAACCAACGCATAGTAAGCAAATCGACCCGCCCGGAAACAGGACGCCGGTCACTTTCACTTTACTATTCGACTTCTTTTGTGTGAGAACCAGTAGATTTTCTGTGCGAGTCAGGCAAATGTTACCGGTGTTTTGTGGAAAGGATTGTAACTTTTGCCGGGCACGGTGATCCAACCCAATGCAATCAATATTATCGCTCGCTTGTCTGAATACTTTAGGCAGTGATGGGAAATGTATATGAATTGAATGTTCAAAACGGGATAAGTTTACCACGAATCTTCATAAATGACCGCGAATGCCAAAAGACCGTTAATTAACAATGAATCAGTTCATCTTTTCGCGTTCATTCGTGTCTATTCGTGGTAGGTCTTTAAACTCGAATAGCAGCTCTTCTGAGAGTGGATTTAGCAGTGGGTAAAAGGAATAATGTGATATTTGTTGAATGGTCGCCATTTTTGCAATGCTACATTGCATCGCGAAAAATGACGTTGATTTTATCAGGCAATTGATATAGATTCATGTCGAGGAGAGCATGCAAGAGAAGATTAGCGAAATCATAGATCTGCTCATTAAAGAGATCGCGCAACTTTCGGAGCCCGTCCATTTCAATTACGATCACGTTTCCAGAAAATTGTTAAAGAAAGGCTACTCTGAGCCCGAGATTCATAAAGCGGTCGAATGGGTCCTGACCAATATTAATCGAAAAGAGGTGTCTGTGAGCATTCGGCCAACTGAACAACGGGTACTGCCATTTCGTATGCTAATCGAAGAAGAACGGAACTTTTTCAGCCCTGAAGCATATGGGTACCTGATCCAACTTCAGTCGCTGAAGATGGTGAATGTCCTACAGGTTGAACAAATTATCGAAACATGCTTTATGCTCGGTCATACTTATGTCGAGCTCAACGATATGAAGACGGTTGTGTCGGAGATCCTTCTAGGGAAGAAGATCGGAACATTGGGAACGGATTCAGTATATCACCCCGGTAACGACAAAATAAACTAGTAGCAAAGATGAGCAAGAAGAACGGAAAAAAACTGGTTATCGTCGAGTCTCCAGCGAAGGCGAAGACCATAAATAAGATTCTGGGCACAGATTATAAAGTGACAGCTTCAGTTGGGCATATCATCGATTTGCCCAAGAATAAGCTGGGCATTGATATAGAGAAAGAGTTTCGTCCGCATTACACGGCAATTAGTGGCAAAGGTGATGTAATTAAGCAGCTGAAAACCGATGCGGATCGTGCTGGAGAAGTCTTGTTGGCGATGGACCCTGATCGCGAGGGAGAAGCAATCGCCTTCCACGTTGCGGACACTATTAAAGACGTCAATAATAAGATCCAACGTATTGAATTTAATGAAATTACCAAGCCTGCCGTCCTGAAGGCACTTGACATGCCTCGGGAAATTGATATGGATCGAGTTCAGGCGCAGCAGGCGCGAAGAGTGCTGGATCGTATCGTAGGTTATATGGTAAGTCCGGTATTATGGAGCACGATTTTCCGCGGTTTGAGCGCCGGACGTGTACAATCTGTGGCGCTGCGATTGATCTGCGAGCGCGAAGAAGAGATACGTGCATTCAAGCCCGTTGAGTATTGGAGCATTGTTGCCGACCTGGAGACACCTTCCGAAGAGAAATTTACTGCGAAGCTGGTGAAAATCGGCAAAGAAACGCTCGATCCGAATAAGTTTCGTATCGGGAATGAGGGCGAAGCGCAGGCACACTATAATCAGCTGCAGAAAGAGAAGTTCGAAGTATCTCAGGTGAAGCGGGATAAGGTTCGTAAAAAACCCTCAGCACCGTTTATCACAAGTACTTTGCAACAGGATGCCGCCCGGCGTTTTTCAATGACGACTTCGCGCGTTATGTCGAACGCCCAGAAGTTATATGAAGGCATCGACCTTGGCGACAAAGGTGAAATTGGTCTGATCACCTATATGAGGACTGACTCTACTCGCATTAGCGACGAAGCGATCAAAAGCGTTCGCGAATATATTACCAACACGTATGGTGTTGATTACTTGCCGAAAGAGGCTGCAGTTTATAAAAGCAAGAAAAGTGCACAGGATGCGCACGAGGCTATTCGCCCCACATATATTACCCCGGACTATGAACCTGCCAAGCTGAAGAAGTTTCTTACTCCGGATCAGTTCAAGATCTATGATTTGATCTGGAAGCGTTTCGTGGCCTGTCAGTTGAAGCCTGCGGTTGCGGACCGGATGCGAATTGAGATTACCGCCGGTGATTATCTTTTCCGCGCCAGCGGCGAAGTGATTACTTTTCAAGGATTCCTCCTTGTCTATCAACCGCCGCAGGAAGAGAAGAAGAACAAGGAAGACGAACCGGGTGAAACCAATCCGGAAAACCTGCCGAAGAAGATCGACAAAGGCGATATTTTGACCTTGCTGGAGTTGATCATGAAACAGCATTTTACCAAGCCGCCCCCACGCTTTTCAGAAAGTGCCCTGGTTAAGACCTTGGATAATCTCGGGATTGGACGGCCAAGTACTTATGCCCAGATTATCTCTACTCTCTTGCATCGCAAATATATCGAGAAGGAAAAACGGGCGCTGGCACCAACCGAATTGGGAATGACGGTAAATCTCTTGTTGGTGAACAATTTCCCGAACATCTTCAACGTTGAGTTTACCGCCAATATGGAAGATGAGCTCGATGAAATTGAATCGCATAAGTCTTCTTATTTAGATACTGTCAGTGGGTTTTACGATCAGTTTAAAGGCACGCTGGATGAAGTGAATGATAAAATTCAGGATATCAAGCAGTCCTTGCAAAAAGCCAGCGGCGTTGACTGCGACACCTGCGGTAAGCCGATGGTGATACGCTGGGGACGTAACGGACAATTCCTGGCTTGCAGCGGATTTCCGGATTGTAAAACCACCAAGCCCTTGGAAGAGCAGGCACCGACCCAGGAAACGGATGAAGTTTGTGAGAAGTGCGGCAGCAAAATGGTTATCAAGCGCGGACGCTATGGCGAATTTATGGCCTGCTCGCGCTATCCGGAATGCAAGAACACTAAGCCTATTCCGACCGGAGTTGCTTGTCCGGAAGATGGTTGCGGCGGACAGATCGTACAGCGTCAATCCCGCAAGGGAAAGATCTTCTACAGCTGCAGTGAATATCCCAAATGCAAGTTTGCTATCTGGAATCGCCCGGTGGCACGTGCCTGTCCACAATGCAGCTACCCGATCCTGGAAGAAAAAACCAATCGCAATGACGGCTTTTTCCTCTATTGCTCTCAGTGTAAATACAAAGAAGTCAAAGAAAATGTCGCATAAATAATGTGGCTTGAATTAGATCAATTCTTACACTATCTTAAAAATGAGCGGCTTTACTCCGATTACACGTTAGAAGCATACCGGAACGATCTTGCTCAGTTTATTGAGTTCGCAGAACGTAAGAATAACGATCAGACCGTCGAACCTGAGGAGGTCAAGACGTTGCTGATTCGGACGTTTCTTGGACACCTACTCAAGCTTGGTCTGCAAAAGCGGAGTATCACTCGCAAGCTCTCAGCTATTAAGTCTTTCTTCAAATATCTTTTTCGGAACGAACTGATCCAGGTGAATCCGGCAACCATTGTTAGTGGTCCGCGATTGGATCGGCGTTTACCGGTTGTCTTGAGTATGGAACAGGCGCGTCAGGTGATGACTTTGCCGCCGGATGACTCATTTGAAGGGTTGCGTGATCGCGCAATTCTAGAGCTGCTATATGGAAGTGGACTTCGTCTCGGTGAGTTGTTGGCATTGACATTGGAAAAAGTTGATTTTGCGTCTGAATTAATTCGGGTAATGGGGAAGCGGCAGAAGGAGCGTCTGCTGCCACTCGGAACATATGCCCGTCGAGCTTTGGAGACGTACCTAACAGCTCGAGAGAGTGAAATTGGTCGCCCCAAGGCTAATTCAGTAGTGTTTGTTAATAGTCGGGGCGAGGCTCTATATCCGCTGGCCGTTCAGAAGATGGCGAAAGCCTACATGCAGGAGCTATCTGAACAGCGAGGTTTAAGTCCTCATGTTTTGCGGCATTCATTTGCGACGCATTTATTGGATAACGGTGCGGACTTATTTGCCGTTAAGGAGCTTTTAGGGCATGAAAGCCTTTCGACGACGCAGATTTATACGCATGTAAGCATGGAGCGTTTAAAGGATGTTTACCGGCAGGCACATCCTCGTGCTGGAAATGTCAAAAAAAACGAGGGAGAGGGGAATCCTGAAGAGTAATACCGCGTTAGTACAATTGTAGCTGGTGGCACAGTCGGCTACGTGTATGGCTAAATGATTTGGGGAGAGGCCTGAAATCACAATCCATCAAAGCAAAGGAGGTTTGAATGGAATTGACTATCACGGCTAGGCACTTCAAACTCAAAGAGGATTTACGCGACTATGTTGAGGAAAAGAGTCGTAAACTCAGTCGCTACCACGATGGAATCTTGGACATGGAGGTGTTGCTCGGCTGGGAGAAACAAGACCGGGTAGTTGACATGGTCATCAATGTGCACAATAAGAGAATTGTGTTGAAGGAAAGCAGTGAAGATTTGCGGAAGTCTTTTGACTTGGCGCTTGATAAGGCTGAGCGGCAACTCAAACGACATAAAGCAAAGAATCGAGCTGTTGAAAAAGACGTTATCAACTCAGCATAATTCATTGGCTTTACTTTTCGGAAAAGGGATGCGCCTTATGTGCATCCCTTTTTTGTTTTAATGAGAAAAGATAGTATAATTGAAGGCTTAATTTTTCCCAAGCATTGCGCCAATGGGCGGAGGGCAGATGCTAAATACCAAATTGACAGTCGGCAAGCTGTTTGATGAATGCCGTACAAAATTGAAGCTTGAGCAGTTAACATCTGACGCCGGTTTCAATCGTGAAATAACTGATAGCGAGTTGCACCGGCCGGGATTGGCCCTGGCTGGCTTCATCGAGCTGTTCACGTATGAGCGCGTTCAGATTCTTGGAAATACAGAATGTCAGTATTTGCGTAGTCTTGATGCGGAACAGCGCATCAAATCGCTGGAACGATTCTTACAATTCGAAATTCCCTGTATCTTCGTTACAAACGACAACGAAATCCCTCCGGAATTGGTGCAGATTGCCACCCGTCGATATATCAGTGTCTTCAAGAGCAGCTATAATACGACCGTCTTTTCACACTTGCTAAGTGACTACCTCAATCACATGTTTGCGGCACGGACAACGGTTCATGGCACGTTGGTGGACGTATATGGCATCGGATTGCTTTTTACCGGTCGTAGTGGCATTGGGAAAAGCGAGATTGCCCTTGATCTGGTGGAGAGGGGACATCGTCTGGTGGCTGATGATTTGGTCATCATTACCCGGCGTGGTGAAGAAATTTTGATGGGGGAAGGGAGAGACATCTCCGAGCACATCATCGAGATTCGTGGCCTGGGCTTGATCGATATTCGCCAGACCTTCGGGATTCGCGGCGTGCGTATCCACAAGCGCATTGAAACCGAAGTGCGGTTGGTGGAATTCGATACAGATGCAGATTATGATCGCACCGGGCTAGATGAACAGACAGCCAACGTTTTGGGGGTTGATATTCCATTGGTGACATTGCCGATTCACCCCGGAAAGAACATTACGGTAATTGCTGAAACGATTGCCTTGAATCAGCAGTTAAAGGTGCATGGTCATCACACGCCTCGTGAATTTAACAGGCGTCTGATGGAAAAGATGCGGCGGGTAGAACGTGAGCATCTTCGTAAGTTGAAAACGCGAGACTTTCTCGATAAGGACTTTGAATAATGGTTACCGGCGTTGTGGTTTGTCATGGGAATTTGGCCCAGGAGTTATCAAATACCGTCGCCCGCATCCTCGGGCCGGTTGAAGCCTTATATACATTGTCGAATGAGGATTGTTCACCACAGCAGCTGTATGAGTTGCTCAGCGGCGTGATGAGCGAGGCGGGCGATGATCCGGTCTTCTTTCTGGTAGATCTACGTGGTGGCAGTTGCTGGACAACGGCGCGCATGCTCAGCAGAGACTACCCGCATATCAAAGTCATTACCGGTGTGAACATCCCGATGTTGGTGTCTTTTCTCACCAAACGCACGCAGCTATCGCCGGATGAATTGGCCGCAGTTCTGGTTGAAGATGCCAGTCGGGGAATTGGGGTGGACTGATTCACTTTTAGCTTCTTCGCAGGAATGAGCCCTATAATTTAAGGAGCCCCAGGCGAATGGAATGTTGGAGCAATGGAATACTGGTGTGTGCGGACAGGAATTGGAGGTGTTCGAACCTTTATTAAGACCACATAGTTTGGAGCTTCGTTCAATTGGAATATTGGAGTATTGGAAAAGACTTGCTCTGAATTGTTGTGGGTTTCAGCTTCCATCATTCCATCATTCCATCATTTCATCATTCCATCATTCCATTGCTCCGCCCTCCGGCCCAGTATCCAGAATCAAGTATTGCTTGAATTCTTCAGCATCAAGCCCCCACACTTGCGCCCCAAATCTTTCTCTGCATTTCTTCAAAAAACTCTTGTTTTAGCTTGACTTCAGACCCCGGAGAATATATATTGGGCCCTACTCTGAAGCGAGAGTAGCTCAGCTGGTAGAGCATAACCTTGCCAAGGTTAGGGTCGCGGGTTCGAGTCCCGTCTCTCGCTCGACATAAAGCTAGAAAAAACAGGGGCTTACAAAAGCCCCTTTTTCTTTTGTATCCATCCCCTTAAGCCAATGTGTGATGTATGTGTGTCACTTTCTGGTTTGCTGAAACTGATAGTATTCGTACCTTGATATGCGACTACTAACCAGTTTCTTTTGTTCTTCCAGTTCTAAATAATCTAATCCCCTGTCAACGTCCCCACCTTATGGGCTGGTTAAAGGTCGCACTTTGCTATTCGTTGACAGGGGTTTTTTATTTCATCTAAGGGGATGAATCATGGGCAATAAAAAAGCATTTCTCATATTTCTGGTGATCGGGTGGTCCGTATTTAGCGTCAAGTGGTCATACGATTTCCTGATGATAGTTTTTGCCAGCGCTGCGATCGCTATCGGTTTGGCGCTCCTGGTTAACGCGCTTCAAAGCTTCTCTCTTGCGATGACTGTTGACATGTGGCGCAAATTTAAATCGACCGGCCAGGGCATATTTATTTTCTTCAGCGCTTGCTTTGCGGCTGTTGCAATTAGCGCAGCGTGTGTGTCAATCTTTGGAAGCTTCGGTGCCTTTCAAGGTGCCATGATTGAAAACGTGCAGCAGTCAGATAGATATCAAACTACTTCTGCCCTACTCGCCGCAGAGCAAAAAGCACTTCAAGGCCATGCCAGGCAAATCGACAATGACAAAATTAGCCGAGTAGCAGCCCGCGATCATAAAGCAAGTTTGGCAAGGATCGAGAAATACAAAGCTGAACTTGATAGCATTTCTGTGAAAGGCGGCGGCACTGCTGCGGTTGCTGGCTTCAAACCGATTCAAAATTTTTTCGGCATCAAATCGGTTGACGTAGCAATCGAAAAAGCGAACCAGGTTTTTGCTGTTGGCTCCGAGACGATCTATATGTTTTTGACGCTGGTTCTCGTCGTCGTGTTTGGTATCTCCCCCACTGAAATGTGGCAAGGGAAAAAGCCGGAAAACCCTAATTATGCCGCTGGCAAATCCAGTGGCGCAGCAGCTCTTGTTGGGTGGCTCAGATCACTGCCCGGATCACTGGCACAGATCACTCAAAAGTTACTGATCCAGAACACTGGAAATCCAGTGATCCAGAACACTCAAAATCCAGTGATCTCAGAACACTCTAAGTCTACCCCCGTAGCACACTTTACGGTGTCTCCAGATCACACTGAAAACAGTGATCCAGAACACTCAAAATCCAGTGTTCCAGACCACACCCAGATCACACCTGTCGGAAGTGTTCCAGACCCCTTGCCGGACGACTACATTTTCACTGATTCCGACAAGGAAATAATCGCCGCATGTCAGCAGTTTGTGCATGCTGCTGGCAGTCGTTGGGCAGGTCAGCCAAATAAGAAACTGGTCGCAAAAGTGGTTCACAAAAACCGGCAATATATAAGCAGGGTTTGGGAGCTTTTTGTCAGACGTGGATTCCAATTCGACCCACCCAACAAGGTGAGCAATTCTGACATTGCTGCTAGCTTGATGAACGATGACCCGCAGCGCATAGGAGAGAAGCATCAAGACTATGCTGCTAAAGTCAATCAGGCAATTCCAGTAAGACGCCAAAGACTTGAAGAACTAAAAAAGTTCCTTGAAGATTACCCCGATGCTTCGCTGGCTGAGATGGGTGACGCTATCGGTGTGACTTCCCGTGAACGAGTCCGCGAACTGCTGAATGAATTAGGTGCGTTAGACAGGACGCCTGCGAAAACGGTCAACTTTTTCAAGAAATAAGGGAGAGATATGACGGCCACCAACCGAGAGCGCAAAAGGGGCAGAGGTAGTGATGATCTACCGATGCCCCTTTTGATAGCTATCGTGGCAGGCCACATTCTAAAAGGCCTGTTTCAAACTGCTGCAATTGGCTTTATTCTTCTTTTGGTTTTTTTTCTTTTGCAGTAATCGCTAGTGGATAACCCACAAGCGACCATTCTTACTAACATTAGCTTTATTTCCATTTGCACCGACAATTGTTACCTCACTCGGATTCGTCAGAGAAATACAGCAATACTTATCACCATCTCGCTCGATGGTAGTTGAAAGAAAGCGTTTCTTGTTCTCATTCTGCCACTGCTCCATTTCTTCAAACAATCCGCGCATTGTATCACTTTCAAAATAGAGAATGTTTTTCTTGTTGTCGTCTTTCATAGCATCTCCCTGGTTGCTGATGTCATTCTTCTGATTTTGCAATGACGCTCTTTGCGACCTTCAAAGCAGCTGCCAGGACAAACTTGCTCACGCTGGTATTTTGCAGCTTCGCTGCCTTGGCCAAAATTTCTTTCTCTTCCTCAGTAGGGTAGAAGCTCGATTTGTTCTTCACCCGCTTCTGATGTTCCGGTTTTTCCGGTGCGCCACGTCTTGCCAAAAGTTCTTCCTCAGTCATGATATGAGTCATAGTATATAACTCCACATTATAATTGTCAAGTGATGCAGGTAGCGGCTCCGCTACTTGCAATATTTATCAGCTATTGGGTTATGAATTTGCAACTCCACTTTAATGCGGGGGATGTGACCCACTGACAATATTGTGGAGTTACTTTTTGTAGTATAGTGGGGTTAGTTTAATAAGTCAAATTTTATTCTAGTCAAAAGTTTGAGTAATTTATTTTTAGCATCCAAAAGAACTTGCCAAATCTTCAAACATTTTGTATTATATGCGCAAAAAGCCACGCAACAATCCTAATTAAGTGGAAATCCGTCCGATAGGAGGTTGCGTGATGAACAATTCAATAAATCCCCTCATGATAATTTCAATAGTTGTATTTGCAGTATGCGCACTTTTGTATGGTGGCGCTGCCCTCGCATATATCAACGCTCCTGAAAATCCTGCTGCACAATCAGTCTGGAATCATGCGACTGTTTGGGTGCCTAGTATTATGGGAATTATTCTCGGATACTGGTTCGGTAGCAGGGAAGCGCAAACGAAGAACAGTAACAAATTAGATGAGGCATAAAAAAAGCCGGACATTGCTGCCCGGCTTTGGCTCAAGATTGCTGGTTTTCCGTTAACCCAGCAACCGTTTTGCAAGAGTCACGAGTGTATAACCACCTTCGGTGGCTTCTGCGATCTCGTCATAAAGTTCATCCTCGCCCCGGGCGTTCAACTCAAATAGAAGGTTATCAAGTTCATTCTCGATTTTCTTTTGAAAATCTTGAATCAGTGCGTGTGCGTCAGTGCCAGGAGTGGCAGTGATGCTTTCCTCCGGTTGTTCTTCTACTTCACTATAGGCCTTAGCGTAGTATTTATCTCTCAGTTCGGCTGCGTTGGTTACGAAATCCATTTTCTTTCCTTCCTTATAAGTGAGTTTCTAGTCAATCAATCTGATATTAATATAACTCCACTTTAATCGGAAGGGTTGACCCGGGTCATTAATGTGGAGTTATTAAAATTAATTTTATGGAGTTACTTTAATTCATTGCTAACCAACACCCTTTTGAAGATAGGGAAGCACTAAATTTACAATGAGCCCGATCATCGCTGCATAAAACATGTATTGAATTTTTCGCTCATGCGATTTTCTATCCTTCTCTTCTGCTTTGCGCTCATCCTGTTCTTTCTGCAGATCGCCACACAGTTCTTTCACCTGGTTCTCAAGTTGATTGATTCTGACCTTCGCGCCGGGTGAGCCGTTACCATCTATGAAATGCACTACCTTTTCAAGAGAAACGTTTATCGTCTCAAGCTTGCTGTTCACTTCGACCTGAAAAACAGCGTTGGTTTTCTTTAGGTCATTCCAATCTTCGAGGAAATCTGCCGGCAGTTGTTGCTGTCGTGTTGCCACTGTTATCACTCCGTTGTCGTCAACTTCTCACGTCCGAATTTGTGACGGCAGCGGGAAGCCCGCTGCCGCCGATTTGTTACCTGGCGAATGCCGCTTTCACTTGCGCAGAAAATGCTGCACTGATTGCGCTGGCTCTTTCCGGATCTTCCTTGAGATAGAACTTGCTCACGAATTCGAAGAGGTGAGTGAACACCTTGAAACCGTCTTCGATCCATGTTTCTATCTGATCGTTGGACACATCCAATTCACCGACGACAAAATTGTCAAGCTCGATGCGTTCTTCCGGGGTCATATCGATCAACTCTGCACCAATTTTTTCAATGCCGTTCAATGCGGCTGCCAACTTCGTCAGTGACGGAAAGAACGTCACGAAGTCAGTCCAATCGATTTCCCCGTCAGATAGTGCATCACTGATGTTGTTGCCGAACGTAGCCAGAAATGACAATAGATCCTTTAATTCATTAATTCCTACCATTTGATATTTCTCCTATTTGATTTTTGTTAGATGAAAAGCAGCAGCGTCAACCAGGCAAGGCCAATGCCCAGTGAATTTGCTGCGATGTCCTGCCCTGAATCACTGGCACGGCCGTTACCAGTTTCGAGCAGATAGCCTGTGATGAAAACTGCGGCGCCCGGGAGGACAAAGAGCCACACAGGAGCCCACAGCGTATATTTGAATAGCAATCCCGCGGCGTTCATCGTGAGGAAATAGCACCCGCCGAGATGCCAGGCAATGCCCCAATTATCCCTCGTTAGATTCCGAGCCATGCTGTTTAGCAGTTGATAGAATCTGACAAGCGGCGTGAATACCAGCACAAAAAGCGGTTTGATTGCGTCATTGAAAAAATCTCTCATGTTGCCTCCGTTAATCCAGTAAATGAGTATCTTTGAAAAACTGGTAGTTCTTCATGATGATGTCTAAATCGTAATTCGCTGGCAGGTCTGTGATGTTGATGTTATACATCAGCAGGTATCGAGCAGTCAGAAGAACATTCCTGTTCGAAGCGGTTTGAATCCTCTTTCCGATCTGCACTCGCGGGTCTGATGATGGTGCCACGATAGACGTTTCTGTGAATGGTGTCGATGCGATGCGAGTGCCGTTGTAGTAGATCACTATTTCCCCGGGCGTAGCTCCTACCTGCGGCTTAATCAGCATGACATATTGCCCGGTTTGGTTCTTGTAGTTTGTGGCCGCTGGATCTGCGATGGTGAAAGCATTGCTGTTTTCAGTCACATGAGCGACTAAGCGCCCGGTCGATTCCATCTGTAGATAGAGGTTGTCAGTCGAAGTCGTATTCGGTCCTGAGAAGAAGCTGCCGCCGTTCACCGGGTCAGGCCTATATGCGCCAATCTCAATAATGAGCGCCTTGCCTGCTGCCGGGTATACAGTATCTAAAAGCCCTTGCGTTACCGTGTTGTTATACCGCATGCGCCAAGGCGATCTTCCTGCAGCCGGGGAAATGCCCGTTACCTGTAAGCCATTGGTCGTCATGTTGAAATTGGCATCGATCGTGCTATATGCCCACTCGACAGACAGTGAAGCATTGTTGTTATTGGCAGGATCGATCCAGTTTGCAGGGGCGTAGGTAGCATCAGGGAAATGCCCGCCAAACGGCTGTGTAGTCTTTGACATTTCGAGGAAGTCAAAGAACACCATGAGATTACCGGCAGGTGGCACATAGATTGTTTTCTCTCCTGGTAGTTCCATTGCAGTGATATTGATCAGCCCCTTGACAAGCGGGGCTTGGATGCCAGTGATTGCCCAGCGCTGCGAATCCACTGATTGTGATTTCAGCATCGAATCAACTAAAGCAGAATGCCTGACATTTATCACGTCGCCGACCTGGTAGCGAATCGCATTTAGGAAGCTTGAGAACCTGCATACTAATCGATTCGTGGAAGAGAATTCGTGCAGCTTCTGTGCTAGTAGGGTAGCGGTGGCAGACTTGCTTATAAACGGGTTGTTGTTGGTGGTGCTGCTGCCGGCACCTTCCTTGACACTATCTCGATATATGCCAGAGAAATCCCGATTGTGATTGAGCACTAACTGCTTGACGAGAATATCACCCTCAATTGACTCTACTTCGAATGATCCTAGCAGCATGGGGTGGCGAGAATAGGTTTCGTTGGCAAGCACATCAACATCACTGAATATGTCTTCATCAGTTGCAGTGCCCGAATTGCTGGCAGTGAAATTGATTGTAGTCTCGCGGGGGACCAACACGATATCATTTGTCGCTGATATCGAGATGCCTATACCGAACCCCCGAGCGAACTGATCAAGAAATGCTCTGCCGACAATCTGCCTGACGATTGAGGCATTGACATTGATACTTGCATAAGCAGCATTCAGCGCATCAAATACGCTTGTCAGAATCGCCGTGTAGTTCAACTCATCGCGGAAGATAGATTCTAGCATGTCGAGCGGGTTTTCAATGAGATTGCCGGCAGTCTTGCGCCCGTCCCATGTGCCGGAGAATTCGCGCCCCTTGCAGCGCACATACAGGCACTTCTCATCTGTTTCAGGGTTCCATTTTGCCTGATCAGCCCTGAGCGCGATTCCCGCTATTGTCACGGTGCGCGTTGTTGTGATTGGCGTTACTTCGAGATAGTAGTCATTTGCAGTGTCTTGCTTTTCATTGATGCCATATGCGATAACTTCCACCCACTGATCTATTGGAGTTACGCCGGTATCAATGACGTAAGTTGCGACACTGCTATCATCCGACTTTTTTCTCAAATGCACATTCGCTGTTGCGGGCACAGCAGAAGTGATCGCCGTGATATACAGGTATATTCTGATTTGATTATGATCGCCTGAAAGCCAGTTTTCATCCCAGCTGTGAACGTACAAGCTTTCATTTGAACCATTGACAAGACAGGTCGTTGTCGAATCCCCATCGAGGGTGTTAGCGACATCTGCGGGCTGCGTGCCCGGTCCTGGACCGGTATATGCCTGCATCGGCCAGAGCCACTTATAGATACTGTGCGTTTGTTCTAGCAAGATATCGGAACCGCCTACAGCGTTCGTCGTCTGCACGGTGAGATTGTCAACCATCAGCAGATTGTCATTGCGTCTGATGAATGCGTAGCCGTTGCCCGTCGCAGCTTCTCTGATCTGGGTAGGGGTGGGGAATTCGTTCATTTCATGGCTTGAGCACCTGAAGTTGAAATAGATCGCTCCGGGCGTGGTACCTGTGATAATCCCCTTGTATGGTGTAACTGCATAAACGCCGGAACCCTGATCAACATAGAAGCCCGGTTTCACATCCCAAAAGAAGTCACCATACTGAAGCGGGTGACAGATGTCAGTATCGATTGTGGCCGTTGGATCAGTCTCTTTGATGGTCTGAGTAGGTATATTGCCAAAGTCCGCTTTACGGGCGATGATATTCAGTGTTAGCACATCTTTTGATTGCTTCCACTTCTTTATTGTGCCCTCATACACCTTGACTGCATCGGATGAACTGACGCTTGCAGAAGCGAATTTCAAGTAAATTCGCACTGTCGTGTTGTTGAGGTCCGGAGTAGCGAGAAGCTTACTGCGCAAGACACTACGAAATGAGAGCAGATTTAGCGTGATGTTTGCGAAAGATGAGAGCCTGTCAAGATTCTGACTTATCGTTTGACTGATCGCGTTCGATGAATCTTTTTTGATGAGGTCTGCATATACCTGTCGATGTTCCCAGGCAAGCGTGACACCATCGCCGGGCGCCGTAGTGAGAATGACGGTTGTCTCATTGGTCACGGAGCTGATAACGTGCTCTGCTGCCTGCACGAAGATCTTGTCACCGTCTTTGGCGTTGTTGGTCTGAAATGTGGCCGTCGCACTAGTGAAAGTAGTGCCGGTCACTGATCCATCTGCACCAGTCTGTACCGTGAGACTATAGTCGCGGGTCGAAACGTGATAGTCCTTGTCAACAAACTCGACAAGGATAATCGGCTGTGCCGATACCTTGTTTTTGATAGTGACTATTTCAGCCGGTAAGGTGATTGCCATCCTTAGCCCTCGACCTTCAATGTTAGTGTGACATCGTATCGATTAAAGGAAGCGGGCGGCATATCGAAGTTATCTGCCCAGTACCGCACGGTGAGTTCTCTTTGGTCTGAATCGATCAACGTGAATGCGTTCTCAGCCCAATTGATTTGTGATGCTTTGAGCCAGGTTTTCAAACCGTTCACAGTGCCGTCATAGTTGTCACGGGAAAGCCCTTGAAACTTTAGCACGAGCGTTTCATGTTCACCGCTTTGGGTATACACTTTGGCGTTGCCCGATTCAGTGAGGTATCTATATTGATTCTTTTCGATAGGGTTGCGCATCGGAAACAATGCGCCGCGTTCAAGCGTCAGATCCGAAAGTCCTGCTTTCCTGAAAATGATCATGTCAATACCTCCGCTTGCTCGTTATTGATTACAATCCGGATCTGCCCGTTGTTGACCATGTCACCGAACGTGCGGATAAATTGCGGAGTGTCCATGATTCGCGGTGCTGTATCATCAGTGAAGCCATTGAAGATGACGGTCATATTATTGATGATTTGCGGCGGCGCTTCACCTTGCGCGGGGCCTTCAGTGACGACTTCAGGAGGCAGCAAGAAATCATCGCCCCTTTCAGATAGGGAACCTGATGCCGGCAGTGCATCATCATCGCCGACAATGCCGCCATCAACAAACGGGGTCGCCGGTCTTACCTGCTCACCTGCAAGAATCTGTTCGATGATATCGCGGTTTTTATCAAATTTCGGCTTGCTCACAACTGCGACGCCGGACGGCAATAATGCTGGCACAGTATCTGTGCCCTGCGGGTCAAACTTGTAGAAGCCGAAACGAGAGGTTAAAGGGTGGTGAAAAAGGAATTGTGCTTTTAGAAAGCCTCCATCTTCAAATGGATTAGCGGGCTGAGGCTGAATGATTTCACCTGCGAGAATGCGTTGTACGATATCCCTGTTTTTTGCAAACTGTGATTTGTTTATCACTGCTTCGCCTGGCGTCAGTATAGCGGGCACGCTATCTGTTCCTTGAGGCACGAATGTGGTTAACTGCCTATTGATTGGCCTGTTAGGAACTTTCCCGCCGTCCGGAAGCTGAACAATACCACCTTCTTGAAATGGCTGTGCAGCGATCCTTGATACCTCGACGGCCCCTAATGCGCCGACCGTTGCAGCGATCGCGAGATTCAACGGCCAAGGCAATGACAATGCCCGCGTGACTGCAAGCGCGGTGTTTGAAATGGCTTGGGCGACTTTCACCGCTTTGAACTTGCTTAACTCCGCTTTCTCTCGTTCTAAAGCACTTTTTCTTATTGCATCTTTCTTTGCCTCATGAGACTGCTTTAGCTTCTCAATCTCTTGTTGCCCTTTGGCCGTGAGTTTGCCGTCGACAGTTAACTTTTTTCTAAGTGCCGCTTCTCTCCGCTGATAGCTCCTTTCTTCCAGGGATAGTTTTTCATCAAGGTCTTTGCGAAGACGCTCTTTAGTGTCTTGCCCTATCCTGACTGCCACAGAGAAAATTTGATTTGCAGCATTGGCTGCTATCTGAACACGCTTTGCCCATTTCGCAATGTCTATCTGCAGTTGCCGTTGACCGATAGTTCTTTCAATCTCTTCTGTCGCTATTCCATGCTCAATAAGCAGGTTGCGCAACTCTTCCAAATGCTGCATCTCTCTGTCAAACTCATCGAGCATATACTGGTCTTTAAACTCCTTCAGCATATCCTGATGCAGTATTGATTCCTCACGCTGACGCGCCCTTGATGCTGCATAGTTCTCCACGTCGTCTTCGTAGAGATCCAACAATTCACTGTTGTTTTGGGTGATGAAGTCACGGAATGCAAGCAACGCCTCTTGACCTTCATCAGTATCAATGCCAAATTTTCGTGGGTCGGTTATCCGGCTGTCAACTTCAGCTATTAACTGATCGATTGCGCCGATATTATCTGCGATGTCTTCAGGTATCTCGATATTGAGTTCTTGGCGAGCGACGTTCAGGAAAGTCTGGTCAAGGTTGCCGAGTTTGGCCTGTAGTTGCTCAAGCTGCTCACGGTCTTTTGCCGTGTCGATGCCGACGCCATCATCTAGCGCGATGTTTGCTTGCAATTCTGCTATTTCGTTTTGCAGAGATTCTTTTAGATCCGAAAACCCGTTAGCGAACGCGGTGAAATCCGGCACGACAGCCAGCCTGACAGCACCACTTGACGGAGAATCACCCCCGCCCTCATTGTCTGTGTTGCGTTCTGCCTTCTGACGCTTGATCTCTGCTGTGATTGCCTGCTCTTTGGCAAGCAGTGTTTCAAGCTTGGCTGAAAGTTCTTCGATCTGCGAAGCGTTTTGCAGATTCCCGATTTCTTCTTGTTCTTTGGTGTATTTCTTGACGGATTCTTCTAGCTGATTGATGACATCATTTGTCGCAATCAATTCGCTTTCAAGTTCAGCAAGTGACAACTCACGTAGGCCTGCCCGAAAGCGTTCGAAGTTCAGAGCGTCAATTCTCTTTTGAACTTCTTCGAGTTGCACCTGTGCGATAGGGGATTCAAAAACAGAATCCCAAATTTCACCAAGCCTCTGAAGATCAAAACCGCTATCGATAAATTCTTCAAGTGCCTGGCTCGCAAACCGGAACGGCGCTACCAGGAGCACGCCTAATTCAAGTCCCTGTTTCTTTAGCTTCTCATATTCGATACCGACAAGGCCAAACAGACTTGAAACTACAAATTCTGCATTTGACGAAGATTTGATCAGTTCGCCGATCTGATCAGCTACCAACTCAAAAGGCTTGATTAGCAGCTTGCCGGTTTCACTTTGGTTCGCTGCGATAGCGTTCAGCGTTGAGTCATACTTTTCAATCTGCGATTCGGCAGATACTAATTGCGCATTGACTTTCTCTACTTCTGAATCGATCTGCTCAAGTGAGAAGCCTCGAATCGATGCGATGAATTCATCTGTTTCGCGCCTGGCTGCGGCCACCTCCAATTCATATTCAACAAACAGAGCTGCAACGGTTCCGATGCCCGCTAAAGCAGCACCGATCGGGCCCGTTAATGCACCCAATGTCCGCACGACACCTATTAGTGAACCGACAACATTGAACAAGGATTTGACAACCGGGATTGCAGCGCTGCCTACAACAACGAATTGTTGTGTACCTTCTGAGAGATCCGTGAAAGCCTCGACGCCATCAAGCACTTTTTCGACAAGCGGCAGTAAGGCTTCCCCCACTTCGATAGTAAGCTTCTCGACGCGGGCCATTGTTTGGTTGAGACGGAAGGCAGGGCCGGACGCGATCTTCTCAAATGCTACATCTGTAGCACCTGCTGCCTTGTTCATCTCAAGCAGGTTTTCTTCATATGTTTTGGCTGCAGAGCCGACAAGCGGAAATACAGCCCGCATTGCGCGGATGTTCGGGAAGAGTGCTGCTTTCTCAGCTTCGTTTGCACCTTCAGTCACAGCTTTCAGAGCTTCATTGAAGCCAAGTGATTTGACAGCAGCGGCACCCGTTTCGAATCCCAATTCATTCAAGCGGGCTTGCATTGCCTTAGAAGGGGATAAGAAGGCCGTCATTGTGCCTGTCATTGCCGTGATGCTTTCGCCTGTGGATTGACCGCCTGCGGTGAGTGTGGCGACTGCTGCTGACAATTCCTCGAACTCGATACCAAGCGTTGGAGCAATCGCTGCTGCAGTACCCATACCGCTGGCAAGTTCATTGATCGTCGTCTTGCCGAGGCGCACAGTCGTGAAGAGGATGTCGGACACTTTGCCAGATTCCTGCGCCGTCTTATTATAGCTGTTCAAAATCGACGTGAGCACGTCTGTGGTGCGCGATACTTCACTAACACCACCCACGGCAAGCTTAGATGCGTTTTCGAGCAGGAGAGCGGAATCGGCAGCGCCGGAAAAGCCTGCTGATATAGCATCATATCTCGCTTTCGCCATCCTATCGATGTTCTGCCCAAACTCGATGGAAAGATCCTTGATTTCTTCACCCATCACATTGAGTGAATTGTCTGTGACATCATCAAGCAAGGTGCCGATTTCGCGCACCTGGTTGTCGAATTCAGCAAAGCGTTGCACGGATTGCTGAACGGCGATACCGATACCGCCGAGCGCAGCGACTTGACCGACAGACAGCTTTTCAACATCTTTCGAAAGGCTTCTGAAATTGGCCTTCGCAGATTTGACACCCTTGGCGGTTTCATCTCTGCTGGTTAGTGTGACGACGGCTTCGCTGGCCATGCTCTACTTCCTCAAATTGCTTGTATAGTGACTGTGGAAAATTGTTATCCACTTCAGGAACTCATTCTCCGTTACTGGCGAGTAGTCCCAATCATTTGTGCTCATCCAGACTTCAAGTTTTTCGAGAGTGGGCAAGTAGGAATAGTAGTGCTCATCGCCCCTCACGAAATCATATCTTTCGGTCCGGCTGATCGCTGTTATTTCTTCCCAGGAATCAATGACGTATTTCGATTCGACTGTCATTGCCATAGGATAATCCGGAAATTCCGGGTGCTGATGTGTCAAGTGGCAGAAGCCCTGCGCGATACAGGGCACGTCCTTATCTGCCTTCGCACATCGCGCACGACATTTCACGCAGTGATTGTTGGAAACGGTCTTTAAGGCCGCTAGGACTTTGGCGCGGCCGGCGAGTTTTTTGTAGTCTTCGCCTCGCGTTCTCCGTCGATACTATCCAGCAGGGGCAAGATCATTTTCAAGACAGTGCCGGGCAGAAAATCAATCAGTGACTTGTCAAACTCGATGACCGTTCCTTCATCATGCACGTTTTTCCAGCCAATCAAACACAGCTTGACCATTTCCATGCCCGCTGCTTCCCAATTGGTCAAGCCTAGTTTGGTGTGCTTGGCTGCAATTTCATTCTTTTCTTTGTCCAAAATCCGGCGATAGAAAAACGTGCTATCACCGATTTCGATTTTGAGCTTTTCAGTATTCCGTACTAATTGGACTTTCATGTTTTCATCCCCTTGATGATTGTTGATAGATGTGATTAGTTGGCTTTGGAATCTGCCGAGGCGACGTTCAACTCAGCAGAGATATTGCCGCTTGCATCGGTTGTCGATTCAGCGGCTTGCGCTGCCTTTGCTGCGGCTTCTGCTGCTTGCTTCTTTGCATCAGTTACACATTTCCTTGCATGTTTGAGCGCTTCTTGATGCACCTTGTACATATCCGCTTTCTTGTTAGGGTAAGTTTCTAGCCACTGCTCACATCCGGACAGGCTGACTGCCATCACGTGGCGTTTACCGTTCAAATCAAACTCTACATTTGCGACATCATCACGCACGTAATCTGCCTTGATCAGTTGATTTTTCATCGTTATTTCTCCTTAGAGTAAGGGGTTTGAAGTGTTTCGATTTTGGATAGTCACCAACATTTCTTTGATGGGTGACAGCATCTTTATTGTTGATGTGTTGTTGCTCCAAAAAAGGTGATTATTGAAGACAAAGGGGAGGCCCTGAAAGCCTTGCACGTCACCGACAAATGAACCGTCAGCGATTTGATATGATGTCTTGCCGATAGTGTCATAGATGTGAAGTGTGCCGGGTGTGGCTCTCTCCCACAGATATAGATTGCCCTGAAAGCTTTTTATCCACTTGATGTTGATTCCTGCTGCCGGTAAGTCTTCCCAGGTAGTGCCATCGAAGCGTTTTATCGTAGTGTCTGCAGCGGCGTAAAGATGCCCGTTATGCACTGCAAGAGCGCCATAGGTGAAAGAAGTTTGAGTGCCTAGATTGGTGGCGTCGGTTGTCCATGTCGTGCCGTCAAAGCTGCGAAGCTCAAATAGTTGTGCGGCAGTTTTCGAGACTAGCCACAGTTTGTTGTTGAATACCTCGATAGCATAGGCGCGGTCGGGCACATCGATTGATTGTGTCCATGTCGTGCCGTCAAATTGCCACACTTCACCGTCGTCGAAATCCATTGAATAAAGATTGTCATTGTAGACACGCATAGCGATATGATTACCGCTGCCGGCAGTGTCAACGGATAGCGTGAGGTTTGTCCCATCCCAAACGCGGATATCTCCTGTAGAGCTTCCGACGTAGA
Source organism: Calditrichia bacterium (assembly GCA_028284445.1). Classification (GTDB taxonomy): domain Bacteria; phylum Calditrichota; class Calditrichia; order RBG-13-44-9; family J075; genus JANQRS01. The sequence goes on along the minus strand of JANQRS010000032.1, from coordinate 80,876 downwards.
GATTGCCTTTATATTCCTGCATGCACCAATAGGAGCGGAAAGCAACGTCTGCACCTGCTTGCGTCCATACCCCTGTCGAATGATTAAGACTGCGAAGCGAAGCGGGGTTCGTGGCTTCTGTGCTGTTCGTGACGATGTAGATTGTGCCTTTATACTGCCCAATCCCGGGCGACGTGAACGGGGCGCCCGGCAATTCCCTGATTCGATATTCTGCATGGAAGTGATCGCGTAAATTTGGGCGTGTTGGAGATTCGGCAACCCACCTGAAAGACGGCCTGACCTGTTTCGGTCCTGATACCTGAGCAGCGCCGCGCATGATCTTTACCTGCGGGAAATAGATTTTCATTTCCTCATTCAAACCGCTGCCGATTTCAGCGCCGGTGAACTCAAGTACCATGGAATAGGCAACGCCGTTTTCGAATCCCATGATCAAAGCATCACTAGCATATTCATGCAAGCGAAATGTCCCACCGACTGCGCGTTGTCCTCCAAATGGTTGTCCGCGCAAATTCTTATAGATTGATTCAACAGCCGACTGTAGAGAGCGTTTGAAGCGCACGTCAGCGCTTGAGACTTCGATCTGATCCGCAACAGTAAATGCCGCTCTTGCCGTGACCTGGGCGTCAGCAGGGCTGATCTGTGTATTTGCCTGCGTCTGAGCAGCGTTAAAGCCTATGACAGTGCCAAGCTCAGTTGTGGCGACATCGAACACCACAGCAGCGTTGGCGAGCTTGAAACGATTCCTGTTCGCTATGTATTCGCAAGTAAATTTACCCGCACCAACAGGGAAGGGAAGATCATTAGCGAGATGTTGAATTTTCTGTGCAAGCACTTCACCTGAATAGATCCCTGCTTCGACGTTCAAACTGTGTGAGACAGTCGTGTTAATCTGCAAGGTGTCATTGGCCGCTGTGATCACGAAATGATCCTGCGGTTTTAGCTTGATAACTACATCCGCAAAATCAATTTCATTGGAATTCGGAAGTGTCCACGCTGACGGCACTGCATTTGCCGCGTGCCCCAAATCGAGGCGATGGGCAAGCAATGCAAATCTGTGCTTTAGCTTTCCGGACCTGATGTCCATTTGCCAGGAATTGAACATCATTGAAGTGAACTGCCATATTGTAGTAGTCTTATCAATTATGAGTGTCCCGCGCCGCCTGAAGCCTGCGGCGGGAACACTCGCGGGGGATGAAGAATCAAATACGTCTATCGATCTATCAGCGATGTCGAAATCGGGCTCTACATAGTGGAGGTATGCACCTGAGCCTTTATTCACCGGTGACTTGTCTTTGTGCGAATAGCCAAGCAGCATGAAGATCGGCAGCACATCACCGTAAAAGGGCTCAAGCGTAATCGTGCCTGAGAATGCCCGCTCTGACTGATCTGCTGCGACTTCGTAGCCACCACCCACGGAATATTGAGCCACACGCGACTTTGCCTGCATCGATATCGATTCACTAATGAGGTGTATCTGATTCCCGACGCCTGCGCTGCCTGGTATCCCGAATTTGGCTGTTTCCAGCTTTAAAGCTGATTTACTTTCGAATCCTGCTGACAAGTTATTCATCCCCCATGCCTGCTAAAGCAGGCATGCAGTAATTATCAGTGAAATGATTATGAAATACAGTTCCTCTAATACCTTGATCATCCTTGATTGCCTCGCCTGATTACGGCGCCGCAGTGCGGGCGTTTTCAGTTTCGATAGCAAATTCACTCGTGATCGCGGTCGCGTCCGTGTATGCCATGTTTGTATTGGTTGTGCCGTTTCGATATGCCTGAAATTTCACGGTCTGCTGAATCAGTTCAGATCCGGAAACGGGTGCAGTGCCTTCAAGCACGTAGACACGCGGCAGGTAGACATTAAATTCCTGTGTAGCTCCAAGGGAGAATTTCAAATCGATCTGCAAAGGCGTGTTGCCATTGAGCCGGTCGAAGTACGTGTCAACTTCATATTCATCGATAGTGATTGACAGTTCAACCTTGCGCTTTCCGTTACGCTTCGGCTCTTTGGTATGCACAGCGCTGCCGCCGTTCACCGGAGTGCAGAAGCGTGCATCTGTGAGGTTGTTGTCAACCGACAGTGTGAAGGCATTTAAGCAGATTTGATCTGCTGCAACGAGTGCTGCCCCATGCACATTGAGGCGGGCAATCAGATCATCAAATTGTATCGCGCTTGGCTCATTCGTCGGCACAAGTGCTGTGATCGCCGCTGCTGCGTTAACGATACCCGCATCACCTGTGCGCTTGAGGTCATAGCCGATGAAGCTGACTTTCAGCTTTGCAGATTGACCAGGCTCAGCACTAATTTCCCAACTCTTTACTTTCGCGCCAGAGAGTTCCCACACAGACACACCTTTGTTGATCGCAATGGTGAGAGACTGAGTGACTTGAAGTGTAGGGGCAAGGCGAGTGTGGTCAGCATTGTAGGTTGCAGACCCACCCATACAGGCAAGCAGCAGCAAGTCAATGCCTTGAATCGCGCCTGCAATCTGATCGTATTGCATTTCGATAGTCAGATCGCCGTCAGCAGTGATAGAGCTGTTTCGTACGTTCTGATATTCAGCAGAGCCGTCGAGATATTCAGAGTTTAGTTTTGCAATCGCTTTGTTGAGTGATTCTTCAGTGATTGGCAAAACTTCAGTTACCGCTACGGCAGTAGGGCCGGCCGCTGCCCACGCACCCTCTTTGCCGATAGCGCACTTAGCTAGAAATCCTTGTGACATTTTCCGGGTTCTCCATTTGTTTCATGCGGTTTTTTGTCAGCTCATAGAGCGCACCGCATTTGCATTTGATGATCCCGGCCAGGTCACCTTCGCTGTTTCTTTGAATTAGAAATCTATTGCATGTTTCCCCGAATTTGGGGTGTCCTATTCTCTCGATTACTGCTATGCACCTGATCTCTGTTTGAGTATCAGGGATTTGCTTTGTCAAACGCATATTTTACCTGAAATACGATTTCTGCATATCCGATATTTTCTTCCACATTCACCCCCGGGTGTATCGATCTGAGGTAAATATTGTGGACAAAACTCAAGCCATTTATTTGCCTGTCTTCGAGCATCTTCTTTGTCACATCGTAGATGAGCAATTCAAGTGCTTCAGTGATCAGGCCTTCGTTATCCAGGTCAGTCTTCGCATGCACATAGACGAGCACGCCAATTGACCACCCACCCACGCCAAACGGGTCAGTAGTGTTGCTGTATTTACCGTTGGCCTGCGGTGCATAAGGGGCTTGACCCGGCACGATGAGGCAGACAGGGAAGTCCGCTGTGTTCTGTGTGTTGGGCAGGAAATACTTTTTCGACACCTGCTTTGCCGTGAGATCATGATCAAAGCCATTTGCGACAGTGATTTCGAGCAGTCGCGTCTCAATAGCATTGATGATCTGCAATCTTTTCGAATCTTTAGCGGGCATTGTTGATCTCCGCCGCTAGTTCGTCTGCACGGGCTTGAAAGTGGGCATATATAGCTTCTTCTGCCGACTTCAAGGCAGGCTCCAGGTATGGACGTGCCGGCATGTCGAAATGCCCTTTCTTTGTCAGCGACATATTTAGCCATGCCTCGATGCCTGTATCGAGATACTGATACATGAAGAATGCCCGGCTTTTAGCAGTCACCGGGATTTCTCCACCGTATTCGTGTATCGCAGCGTGAGGCGCTTTTGAACCGTATTCACCGCGCACCTCATCTTTAGTAATCCGGATCCGGCGCACACCTTCTTTCTCACCACCTGCCCCGCCTGAGAAGTTGAAACCGTTAACGAGTGAGCGTACAAGACGACCTGAGCGGCTTGTCAGCTTGTCAGTCTGCGTCAACCCGTCAGGGCCTAGGTCGATATGATCAGATGCAGCAGTTTGACCGATCTCGAAAAAGGCGTCATTCATCGCAAGCTTCAGATACTTTGTTGACAGCCTGCCGAGGCGATCATATTTCTTGCTAGCCCCTGAGATATCGACATTGTATTTGAGTTCTGCTGTCATCTAAATGAATGCCCTCCGGTATCCATCCAATATCAGCTTTACTTCATCAGGCATAGCATTCTTCACATATTCAGCTGAAGAAGAGCGTCCACCTGAAGCGCCGATTGGCTCGATTTTCTTTTCCTGGGTATTACCGCCGTATTTTGATTGCTCATAGATCCGGTGAGCGAGTTTTAAGGCGGCGAGGACTAGGTCATCCGGAACGCCAGTGACGGCCACTGTGCCCAGCTCTTTCAGGCTGCCGGCTGTATCAGCAGAGGAAGTGAACCCAGTCAGGTCATCTGCTTTCCTCGTCGCATTGGCGCCTGTCTGCCAGAGCAGCGTGAAGTTGACAGTGCTCTCAATCGTAAACTTCTGGGAGATATGGCTATAGCTGACTGAGTAGTCACCGGTAAGTGTGCTATTGGCATTAAGTTCGGTCTGAATAGTTATGGCCAGGTCTTCTGCAGAATACTCTCCATCGGGGATCTTAATGAAAGTGTCTGCCCCGCCTTCTTTGATGTCGATATAATTGTTCTCGCCCTCGATTGCACGAAACCGGGAATAGCCCGTCCAATAGACGACTTTCACATTTTGATGACCACGGGCAAAACGGTGAAGGCTTTTGAAGTTTGTCACCCGCCCGTACTCGGTGTATGTGATGTAGTCAGTAGATGGGATGAGCGTATCAGCACCGAATGCACGTTGGGTGTCATCATGCACCGATTCGACTTTGTACACGGGGTATTGATTGAGATCGACGTGAATCTCACCTTTGCCGTCGTAATACTCCGTCAGTTGACGAGTAATCACAAATTTCTGGATGTATTCTTCAATCGCTTTGGTTACTGATTTTTGGATGATTTCGAAAATGTGATCTTGTGAATTCCCATCGACGTGGAGCCAATCCCGGATTTGTTTCAGCGTGACGATATCGAACATTATTTATTCGCCTTCCGTCTGCTGCTGTGCTTCCGGGCGCCGGACTTCTTCGGTGTTTCTTCTGTTGCTTCAGCAGGCGTTTCACCAGGTGTTTCAGTTTCTTCAGGCGCTTGCTCAGTTTGCGGATCGCCATCGCCAGGCAATGAATCATTATCACCGTTCGGATTTCCAGAAGTTTCGCCTTCGGGGTCGGTTTCGGTATTGCCTTCATCACCTTCGGAGCCTTCAGTGGCTTCTGCATGCTGAGCGACTGCTGCCTTGATCTGCTTCCAGACTTCCGCGTCAACTGTTTCGAAGTTTTTGGGGTGGTCAGCGATGAGTTGCTCTGCTTTCGCCGGGGATACTTCCACGATTTCACCGGAGCTAAGAAACCGCACAGATAGGTTACTGTTGTCGTGATCAAGTCCGGTATACATCCGTAAATCTTGTGTGGCTTTGAATTTCACCGGCACAAGCTCTGACGAGTCTTTGTAAATTGGTTGCCCGTTCGATTGTTTTGCTTGGTTGTCCATTTCTTTCGGCCTTTCGTTATGGTTTCAAATTACCCGCCCCTGAGAACAGGGGCGGTATGCAGGAGTTTCATTCCGTCGTGGTATAGGGGTGACGGCACCCTCATTTTGCTTAGATCGTGCGTACGTTGCGACCCATGCCGACAAACGGATATAGAGCGTTGGTCGGATCCCATGGCGATTTGAAGTGCTTGCGCATGGAGGCGACAAGAATTACTTGTTGTGCCTGGATGTCCCGATCGGTTTCCAAAAGGATCTGACGGCGGTTACCCATAAGGAAACCTTCCTGATTGACAAGCAGGATGTTCGAGCGGTCGGTTGTCGTGCCATCATAAACGCCGTTGACGTTCAGATTTTCGCGCACTGTGCGGCCTGTGATGATGTCGATACCTGCCCAATGAGGCAATTGACCGGTATGCACGACAGCGCCCGGGCCAAACTGATCAACTGTGAAAACGCCGATTTCAGCGATACGCATTTTTGTGTAGCTATTGGAGCCGACAAGCCAGAAAAGGTCATTGACCATTGAGGCATACTTGCCGACTTTCAGCATGATCTGCCCGAGCAGCTGCTTTGTCGGATCGCCATTTGCGAAATCGACAGTGCCGCCTGCGTTGTTGCGACCATAGTAGCGCAGACCGTACCATGCCTTTGCAGGAAGCTTCGCGGAACCGGCGTGGGTGTCACTGTCCTGATGCGTAGCAGTCAAATCACCATTGATGACAGCTTGCTCCTGACCAATGCCGAGGCCTTTGGACATCTTCTTTGTCATATATCCCAGGTTGTCAAGGATGGTGTCTTCGGTCGCTTCATAGGAGATCATGACGCGAGTACCAATGCCTTTGGCGTTGAAGGTGAAATCGCCAGTCGGAGGGGTGGAAGCATCAACTTTGTCAGCATCAGTCGGGTTATCGACGGTTGTCTGATTCACGATAAACGCATCAGCATCGCCGGTATCCACAGGCATTTTGTAGGGATTAGTGGGCATCGGGATTTCTTCGAAGCGGTTCGAGACGATGAGATCAAGTTCCTGACGCTCACGGATGTTGCCAGCGAGTTCAACCGGGACGAGTTCAAGGCCCTGTGCGGTTGTGGTGGTGTTGATCGCTTTGGCGAAATCCTTATCCTGGCGGACGCGTTCGCGATATTGGTTGAAGGTCTTCGTGCGCTGCACCGCTTCAGCATATGGCATGTCGTAGCGCTTGGCGAAATACATACCCATGATGTAGAGAGCATTATTCATTTGCTGTGCTTCCTTGATGCGGCCGATTTCAGCAGGTGAGCAGAACTGCTTAAGTTCCCGCTCAGTCATGCGCATTTTACCGCGATAGGAAAACGGGGAAATGCTCTGATTTGTCTTGAGGTGATCAAAGCCCACTTTGTTGTTGGCTTCAAAGCCTTTGTCGGCACCATCTTCGAGACCGTCAAAGCCTTCAGTGAGACGCTTGGCGCGTTGGTCGAGCGTTTCTTCATTCTTGGCTTTGTTCAGGTCTTCCCGGCGCTGCATTTCCTCACTGATGAGATTGCGCACGGTGTCTTCGGTGTACGGGTTGTTTCCGTCGGATTTTGCTTGCGCAATCCTGTCGGTGACGGCCACGGCGATTTTGTTCAGTAATTCCTGTCTTTCCTTTGCCTTGTCGGTCATTGCTATAACTCCTATAAGAGATTTTCAGCCACCAAATCAGCAACAGTGGCGATCTCATCGTCTGTGAGATCGAGTTCTGCTTCTGGCTCTGGTGTTCTCTCTGAGGAGCTATCACCCGTTACCGTTCCCTCTGCGGGGCTATCGTCGGCCGTGACTTGAACGAGTTCCGGCGCTTGCTTGCCGAACTGTTCATAATGTGCTTTTAAATGGCTGTGTATGGTTTGCCGATCCTCTTCCGAGAAATCGGACGATTTAATGAAATCGATCATTGATAGTGCTGTGCCTGTCCAATCGGTGACAAGCATGCCATTGACTATATCGTGATGGCGAAACAGATAATCTTCTTCAGATAATCCGCTGCCTTTGACGATTGCGAAGGCTTCTGCGTAGCGCTTGCGGTGCTCTGCATTACCGAAGTCGAAAGTGTCATTGTCGATTGACGCCCACGCTTTGAGGCGATCACGGGCGTGATCTAGCGGGCCGTTGTTGCTGTTCAGGGTAGGGGAGGCTTTGAAATCAACATGCGTGATCTCATCAGCCCTTGCCTGCATTTCCTTTTTCACGGATTCGGAAACAGAGCGTTGCACATCTGCTGCATGCGCTTCCAGTGCTACAAGAGTAGGATCACCGGAGAATTCAGGGCCGTCAAGATTGGTTGACCATCCCACGCGGTAACATTCATCTTCACTGTATGGCCGATCCATACCGATCACGCAGACAATTGCCTCGGTTTCAAACGTGGCGATCACGCGCACACTATCGTGCATGTTGACAGCAGACGCTACAGAAGATGATTGCAGATACTCCTTTGCCTGGCGCGTCAGTTGTGCTCTAATCCACTCGTAAGAACCGCTGATTGCTTGGATGATTGGCGGCAACCCTTTCATGTTTGCCGGCTGCACATCTGCATTCGCTTCCTTGTTTAGGAAGTCGATCCAGCCCAAAGCAGTCTTTTCTACGTTATCATCCATCAGGAATGATTTGATACGGGCCTTCAGTTCCGGGTCATCGTCAGCGAATCCCCGTTGCAGGGCAAGAGGATTGGAGGGAACCGGCACAGCGGAAATCTCAAGCAGCTTGGAGCGGGTGAAGGTGTCGCCTCTTTGCCCATCGATGACAGGAGAGCCAGCGGCCAGCGGAATGAATCCAATAGAGACAGCATTCAGAATGCCCTTTTGATACTTGCGGAATGCCTTTACCGCGTCCGGATCATCCATATCGAATTCAACTCTACCCGAGAAGTTTTCAGCAGTCTTGCGCATCGTAGTTGGGATCACTCTGCCGAGCGGCATTGACCTTTGATCATGCGCCCAAAGGAATACAGGATTCCGCTCAAACTCATCTGTCTCGATGCCCATAGGCTCAACTACTTCGCCGTCGCGGTCAACGGTCTTCGGATAGAAGTCGAAATCGACAGTGCCTCTTTGCTCATCGATGCTCTTTATGAATCCTGCTTCATAGTGTTTTTTCTTGAGTGTCATTTTTAGGCCTCCTAAAGCCCTAAAACGAGAACAGGGGTGCCAACAACGAAAAAGCGATCAAAAAGGGGATACATAAAAAGGTCGCTTTGTCGAGTCAACACCCCGGCCGAGGTTGTTCTCGCTTATGTTTGTGGAATAAAGTCTATTCTGTGTCGTTTATGCCTTTTATTTTCATGTCTGTTTCATAGGGTCTTGAAAGCACGCTGACATTGTCCCAATAGCTGGGCACACTAACGCTGAGTCTGTCTGTCAATTCAATCCGAAAAACACTATTCAGATACTTTTGCAGCAGACTCGCTTCACGCAGCGTCAACACAAATTCGCGCCCCTCGATGTCTACCGTGAAATGTGAATCGATGATGTCTTTTGCTGCAGGAGCAATCTTTTGACTATCGCTCATATCATCTCCTTAGATTGTCACCGGCTGGCGTGTGCCGTGGTGAATACATCTTTCGTTGATGTCATTCGGATATTCGCGTCTGCTGCCGTCAACTAGCCTGAACATGCCATCGACCGGCACGACCTGGCCGTCGATAAGATGATGATCACGCACGTTGTCATCACGTGAAGTGATCCATATCTTTCTTTCCCATCCACCGCGCACCAGGCCAACTTGTGTACCGTTGTTTGATGCTCCGACTGCTTCTGTCCTGGCGATTCGTCTTGCCCTCACGTCAGTGATTGAGCTATCAAAAACGCTGTCTTTGATGCGTCTGGCGATTGCCGGAATGCCTAGATTTTCTATAGTAGCATCACGCAGAACACCTTGAATCAGAGTGCCCGTATGATCGTTGATGAAACGGCTCATATTGGCGACACGCTCACCGATTGCATCGATGACGATAGAATCAGAGATTTCAATATCTCCTGTTACCCATTCTTCCATACTGGCGAGGAAGGCGTCCACAATTAGCGGCTCGCCTATCTTCGCCAGTTCCCCAATCCAGAAGTCAATATCGAAGATGTCATTAACTGAAATCCCGTGCGGGTCTTTGGTGTTCGCTGCTGCGCTGCGGCTCCGGGCGATCTCATTCAGCTTGTCATTCACTGCGCGGCGCTGCTTGCGAAAAAATGATTTCATCTTCCGGTTGAACAGGTCTTCATGCCGATCAATACGTGCGATCTTTGCACGCCATATTCGGGTGCGTTGATCGTAAGTAGTGTCTTTGAAAACCGGCGCCAGAGCTAAAGCATTCTTTGCTGCCGGAAGCGCACGTGCTACGGCCGGGGATGGAAGGGGTGCTGCATCAGTCTCACCCCTGTCTTCATCCGCGTCGTCACCGTTGGCGGGAGTCACGCTGAAAGGCAAATAAGTGCTATTCATCGCGTCGTCGTCAATCGGGTCAAGGCCGTATACCTCTTGACGGATTTCATTGGGTGTGAGTGCGCCTGTGTTGAAACCCGCTACATAATCCTTTACCTTCTTGCTTCTATCTTCCTTGAGAATTTCAACACCAGACGTATTGAATTTGATAAAAGCGTCCTGATCGGAAAGTGCCGGCATCAGTGATTTATTCACCAACGCCTCAATCTTTGTCATGAGCGGAATGATTGTATCATCCCATGCTTGCCTGCGTGCTGCTTCTTTGTTGGCAAAAGTAGTGTTCCCTAATCCGAACACCTCAATCGACAGGCCATATGCGGCACATATCTCTTCACGATCAACTTTTTTCAGGAAGGGGAATTCGGAATCACGCATCGACATACAATCAATCGTCTTGAAGTCCATGCCCTTTGGAAGTACAGCTGCTTTCCCTGCATTCCTGGCGCTGCTATACATTTTGTTGAACGTGTTCTCTAACCTGATGATGTCAGCGCGATTGATCGTATTCTCAGTGGTGAGCACACCTGACAACTTCATGCCCTGCTTCTGCAACTGCCGGATATAATCAAACACAGCATTTTCAATTGAAATGCTTTTTGCTGCTGGGCTTATCGGGCCGAGTCCGTGCGGATTGTTGAAAGGATTGAAGCACTTGATGAAGAATACCTGCTCTGGCGTGAATGTCTGCTTTTTGCCTGCATAGGTGCGTTCGAATCCGAGTATAGGCCGGTCTTTTCCGCGCAGTATCTTGACCTCTTCGCGACGCCAATCAGCGAAGACAGAGTCAAGGCGGCGACCATTCCACTGTAATTCCCAATACATCTCACCTTGAATCAGGAGGCGTGCAACGCTCTCCATGATGAAATCGTATTTAGTCTGCCAGGCATTCGGGCTTTTGAAGATCCGGAAATCGGGATGATCGGAAACGTCAACATCTTCGCCGTCAAAACGCTTGCGGGCTACATCGATAGGCAGACGTGCAATATTGCTTGCGATGAAGTTCACACAGAGATAAACCCACACACTCTTTGCGTAGCTGGTTTCCTCATCGATAAAATCAATGCCTTCGAATTGATCGTAGTATGAGCGCAGCACGCTTGCGAAGTCTTTTTCAACTGGCGCAGCTTTAGTGATGCCAAGCCCGGCGTTTATGTCGTCAATTATCTTAAACAATGACAAGCCCCGCCATTCTCATGATCAGGTAAGCAACGAAAATCGCGATTCCCAGGATAGCGCCGATGCCGACGAGTCCTAAGAAGAAAGTACCATAGTACCAGAAAAGGCGTTGAAGTTTGAATTGTGGTTCGGAAAGTTTGTTGACAGGGGTTTTTATAGCGTAGAGAGCAGAGAAGATGCCTAGGCCGAGCCAGGCACCATAGAAAGAGAGAAGCACAAATGCCAGTGCGAAGTTTTGCATGATATCCCCGTGTGTATACGGGGCGAATATAGGGGGGGATTCGGCGATCCGTTTGCACAAAAGCGCAAATTCGAACTACTGTGATGGTTACCATGCGGAGATCATGGTTGGTTCAGGTAGATCACTGTCGGCGCATCAGCAGCGGCGCGTGGTTAGCGCATTCGAGGCTGCCACTCTTATTTGGCCTCAATTTCAACGAAAGGCCCGCTGGGCCATCCAAAATGACTCTCGCGTGAACGCTCCGACTTTCTGAGCTGTATTGCCATTGGTCTATACCGCGTATCCGCACCTGTTTTGCTGTTTTTCTTTGGTGGCAATGCTTCTAGTGAAAAGAGGAATCCTAAGCCTGAAACAACTAGTGCTAGTGCAACAGGGCTTCTAGACTCAGACTTGAAAGCCGGGGCAAAATGCAAATGTGCATGCCCTGCACGGTATTTGCCAACTATGACATGCAAGCCTGCCGGTTCTTTGACATCTGATTTTCCCAATAAGATTTCTAGCCACTCCAAGGGCGGGGTCCAATTGGAAAATCTCTCTCCTTCCATCGTCGCATTACCTGAGGCTACAAGCCCACATAAGACCTTTAACATCCAGCGTTCTATGTCATATCCACGAGTTAAAAAAGGAACGTCGTCCTTACTAGTCCAATCTGACACAAAAAAACTAAAAAAGTCAGCAGCTAGTGAATCTAAAGGGGACAAGGATTCATTATGTCGGTTACAGAGCATTTTTCCTGTAAGTGACGCAACCGAAATCTCTTTTCGTTGATTTTTCAACATCCACGGAAATCCAGAAACTGTGACCGCCGTACTTCCAAACAATTGAAGTACGCCACGGCTAATAAAGTGTTCGCCGGTGATCTTGTGGCTACAATCTTGAAGTTCACGAGCGAAGCATCGTGGGTGGGAATAACCAGTTTTCTTGCCAGGCGGCGTAGTTTTGCGCCGAACGAACAAGCAGCAGTCACGTATCAACTTACCACTCCCGCACAAACATTTGTCGGTAAGCATATTTAGCTTTCGTTGCTCTCTCTTCATAGATAATCAATTGCTAACAATAGTGCTCCAGTGTGCGCCGGCTTCTACATTACATTATCAATTAGCGATGCTGCCCAGCTCTGACTGCGTAAATGCGTGCTGGCACGACAGTAGCAGCGCGTGGTTAGCTGTGAAATTCATGAATGTAATCTCAACTGATTAGATGAGTGGCTATCGTCCAGCTTGTTTTTTATTGCAAGATCACAACTTCTTGAAATCTCTTTTCACAATAAGAATGGATTGACTCATCATAAGCAGTGCAATCGATTTGCCCAATTACCGCGAGTTCTGACAATTCAAGTATGCAAATTCTAAGCATCTCCCTCAATCTCTTGAAAGTTTCTGGCTTTATGCCTACACCTCCTCCATGGACAATAGAATTCCGCAATTGACTAAATCCAGGATTGTCTTTTGTTGACCATGCCCAACGGTTTAGCTTTCGACACTCTTCTCTCGAGTGCGCGAGGAACTTAGCAATTCTATTGCTAGCTTGGGATAGATTCTTCTCGCTCGACTTCTTGAATAGGGCTTCAAAGGCAATCATGAGATAAAGAAATGCTGTTTGTCGATTAGCAATCGTAGAAGACAGATAAAAATACTCAACTGCTAAATTTATTCTAGACAAACCAATTTTCTTATTTGCAGAAACATGTATGAACCAGATCTTCCTAAAGAGGTGTTTTAAGCGATCCATATCTTGCTTTTCGAGCTTAAGCTGATCACCGGTAACCTCTGCGAATGGCCACTTCGATATCATGTTTGTAAATCTACCGTTAGCGAAATGAAATCCCTTCCAAAACTGTGGAATGTTACGACTAAACAACTGCAATGAATAGAGGAACGATTCTGTGAGTGTATATTCGTAAGGATTGTTCGTTAATCCTCCAATACTGTTTGCTAGCATCGGGGGAATCGCTTGGACTAGGCTTACAACCAAAAGTGTTTCCGCTTTCCTGGAATTAGAGTAATTAGTAATTGTTCGAAAACCGCCACCACTGCCGGAACCGGAGCGGAAAGCAATTTGCCCCAAATTTTCCAAAGAATCAAACTTAGGTGGCAATTCTTTCCTGTCTATTAACTCGCCGTTGTCAATAAGGGAGTCAATTTCTTCTGGCTTGTTTGCAATCAACCTAATCTTTGTTTTGGGCTTAGGGAATGGCAGTCTTTGTGATGGAGCTTCCGTGAGCTTGGGAATGGAATATCTTTTCCCGGATTGAATCAAAGCTTTCGGCTCGTCGAGGAGATAGATATTTTGTTGTTGAACAAATTCATCGTCAGACAATTCGATTCGACAATCCCCGTCAATATCCAGATTGTAAACCGGCGCAATGAACAAATATGATATAGAATTCATTTGACCTCAAAATTTGCAAATATTCTAACCCTGATAATACTACAAGGATACGCAATTGCCTCAACATCAACCGATTCTACAATCAATGATGTTGTTCTTGAATGATAACACTCGAGGTCCGTGCTGTCGAGCCTCGAAATTGGATTGGTAGCAAAGCAGGACTACGATCAAATGCATATCGAATATCAGTTAATGCCACGCATAAATCAAGATAAAAAGGCTGTACGTTTGGAGTTTTCCGGTTTTGTCGAGTTTGGCAGAAATGATGTGCTGTGCTTAGTTTTTGCGATTACGCTTGTTGCCTCTGCGTAGTATTTGATACACCCATCGCATACCATAACCCAAATCACGACCCGTGATGTCAGCGGCGTCAGTGCTTGCTCCGCACCTGCGCCGCTCTTGGTCATAATACTGTTGAACTAACTGCTGCAAAAATTCGTCGCCACTATTGGCATCTAATTCTATTTGGCGATCGTTGACATATATGGTTCCTTTGATCCGCGCCTTTAACTTCATTACAACTCCTTGTGACAAGTCACAGTATGAACATTTCAAAAGTCCCCTTTTTGAAAAATGCCATTGTCACGGCGTCGGCTGCATCAGTAGAGCGGCCGATTCTTTTCTTGATGTCTTTCTTTGATTCTACTTTGATGCGTCCGCCGCTTTTCGGCTCCCAGGTAGGGGCGGAGAGTTCCCCGGTTAGTCTCTCATTAGGCGGTAGCTTTACGTTGAAATTGTTTTCAGGATTAAGCATTTCACGCATGTTCCACCAAGCGGCGCTTCTCGTATCTACAAAGCCCCATTCACCGCTTAAATCAGTGAGGTCTGTCCCTTCCTGAGCGATGAAGGCATGCACCTGGTAGTCTTGCTCTGCGAGACGCCCATACACGCCGGAACCTAAGCCATTAGCATCAATGATACCTTCACATCCATGACGCTTCAGGAGTGCTCCAAGCATCGCAGCAGTGCGCATGATCTTTTGCTTTGGAAGCGTGACAAGCTCATCCATTGCGTTGTTGTCATATCTTTTGGCAAATATCGTATCGTCTTCGCCTTCCTCGGCTATATCGGCTCCGATCTGTTTGACCCTGCCTGGTTTGCCTTGAGCTTCCCATTCATACCAACGTCTGTGCGCTTCCTCGATCCATGACAGCGGAATCACTGCGCCTTCCTCAGATGCAGCGAAGTTGCCTAACACACGCTTTTGATAGATAGGGGAGTTGATGCCGTATGTCTCAGCCATATACTCTGCCCATTCCTGAGACATCCGGCCGGCCGCAATCACTTCCTCTTTCGTGATGTGAATAGCTTTCCATCCTTTGATCTTGCCGGTGCAGACATCATAGAAGTGACCGATCGGGGCGCCGGGTGTTGACATCATCAGCGCTATTGCAATCATAGTCGTATCACTACCAGCGCCGGAGAATGCTCCCTCCGCGCCTTCGAAGATTTTGTCATTGATTGCCTTAGATTCATCGAAGCAATAGAAGACATTGTCAGCGTGAGCGCCTTCAATCAGGACCGGCTTTGCAGGATTGATCGCATATGCCCTGCCGCCCCTCAGCTTCAATTCCATCATCAACAATTCTTTGTCATCGATGTAGGGTGCGCGGCCTGTCTTGGCCCAATTGATCCTGTATGCCCATTTGTGGATCTCCGGCCATAGATACTGTTTAAGCTGGTTACCTACTGAAGCAGTAGTAGCGACTTTCCAATCATCACCCTCATGGGTCTGCGCAAAGTGGTGCGTCATCTGTGCTGCATAGCAAGTCTTTCCGAGTCCGTGAGGCCCACGAATAGCAACACGCGATTGTCCGGAATCGTATTCACCTGCAATGCGGCACTGATACTGAGTTGGCCCTTGTCCCTCCGGCCAATCAATAATATCGTGCATCCATGCAACTCTGTCATTCCGATAACGAAGTTGAAACGCTTTGTTAGTTTTTAGAATTGGCAGTATGTTTTGCCGTTGCTCCGGCGTTAAAGAGCGCCACCATTCTCTCGTAGGCTTCGTCGTCGGAAAGGTCTTGACTGTCAATGTTGAAATCTCCCTTGATTTCGATGGGTGCATTCAGGCCTAATAGTTCTTTCTCTTCCCTGATGCAATCAAGTATCAGGCGAAGAAAAGCTGGGTTTCCGGATTGTCCCTTTGCCTGCTTCGTGCTCTTGACCGGAACTGGTTTTCTCCTGGCATCTTTCTTTGGCTTCACCGATTCCTCTGTAAGCGTCTCGGCGTCTTCCTGGGATCTGCGCCAGGCACGCCAGTTCTCAGCCTTCAGTACTTTGAGTTCCACAAGCTTCTCCATGCGTGCTGTATTTGCTTCCTCGATAGTGGCCTCAGATAAGCGCTTTTCAATCTCTTTGATGTCGTTTGAGACGGTCTGCTGAGTGATCGAGTATTTCGCCCGGGTAATCTTCTTTACCTGCTTCGCAATCTCCGCTTGTGAGAAGCGCTGAAAATGCAGCTGCGTGATGATAGCAAGATCCCTTTCTCTTTGCGCTGGCGTGCGCTTTGCGCCGCCCTTTGCTTTGGTGGTCATGTTACAAGTCCTTTATACAAGTGAATATGTGTTACCTTTGTCATTGTTCTGCTGAATCGAAAATTGTTTTCAAAAAGTCTCTCTAATTAGTTAATTAGGTAATTCCCTAACAGAATTGTGTTTAATTTGAATTTGGTGCCTTATAATGTCATTACCTGCTGCTGCATCGCTGCTTCTTGCATGGCTTGGTCTGCTCAAAGGTATCAGTTGGCTTTTCAATGAGGCAGAGTCTAAGATCAATGAAAAAACTCGTAAGTCGATAACAAGGTGGTTGAAGAATGATAAGTCGATTGTTAGTGATGAGAGCTGGATACATTCATTCAGAATTCTGTTTGACAAGGTATTTGGAAGCAAACCGCTTAGTATAGGCTTTTTTCTTCGATCCTCATTGGTGTCAGCATTTTCATTTTGTTTGATATTACTCACCCTTGGAGCCTTTGACGATCCGCGTGGCCTAGGATCAATTACTATTCTCGAGCCAATTATTGTATTTGCCTGCTTCAACATGCTTCCAGATTACCTTTCTTTGATTCAAACGCGATATATGCTGTCAATAATTGACAAATCTTCGCGTCTTCGCCACAAAATAGCCGTGTTTTTTACAGATTTTCAATTTACTTCATTTATTTTCTTTGTATTTGGAGGCCTGCTCTTTGCGGCGTATACGCTCGTCATTGATACCCGGCAGGGTCAGCCCCTTCTTGAAAACTATCGCTTAAGATTCGAAGATATGTGGTATGATGATTTCTCAGTTGACCGCGGAGCGACCGCCAGGATCTTTCTACAATCTCAACTGCTCACAACATTTGTAACTTCGGTTTGGCTTTGGATGCACGGATTAACTGGCTTGTTGATCAAAACAATCAACCGCCTCGGTTCAGGATTCAAATTCCTACTCAAACCCTTCGACATAGAAAACAAGCCAGTTGGATCAATGGGTTTCATCCTCAGTATACTGGTCACTCTTGGTTTCCTTATCTTAGCTATTTATCGTTGGTGGACTTTCATACCTCCCACACCAAACCCATTAGGATAAAAGTTTACTTCAGACAGCCGTTTTGACTTGAGAAATTTCTGCATGTTCACTTGCTCCTATTGTGCCTATAATCCTTCGATATTTATGAAGCTCCTTTGATCCGCTGTCAGTAATCGTGTAGTGATCCAAAAGCCCGCTGTTTCCACGGCCGACGCCATTGCCTTGAGCCCGATGACCTACACAGAGGAAACCGAGCGCTACCAGGTTATAAATGCGGTTGTAGGTAGAGCTTTTGTGCATGCCGTGACCAAACTCCGTGATTGTCGTGTGAACGTCGATAGGTCGCAAGCTTCGCTTTTCGAGAATTGCCAATATCAACACATCATTGATCGTGCGGCGTTTTATTCTATGCTTTGACATCTGCTCAACATCCTGTTTGTTGTTTCGTCAGCACGTCCGGCCGGATAGACCGGACACACAGACAGGTAGCTATCAATTAAGCGTTTCCGGGTTTGCCTCCGGCGCCGGTGCTGGCTTCGTGACGCTGATACCCTCACACATGTTGTGAAGTGCAAGCGACATATTGAATGCCCGCTGAACAATGAGCAGATCAGCCCGTGCTGCTATTTCCGGATCTTGTTCGGGCTTGTCAAATCCCTCTGCCTCAATGTGTTTCTCAACCAAGCCCCGTGCAGTATGATGGATCTTTGCGCGAACACCAGCCATGTCAACTTTGGGCTGCTGCTGTTCATTCTGCGACTGCTGATCAGCGCTTTCATCATTTACTTTGCGATTTCTTGAACGATTTTTCATGCTATTTCCTTTCGATAAGTGATCGTTTGTAATTGCGCACTTCATGCCAGGCAGTGCAGCATGCAGCGACTTCATCTTCGGTTTTCATAGTGACACCAGGCGCAAGTGATGGAGAGACAAAGCGCCGATAGTGCTTGTATTTTTCTTTGCGGTGATTGTAAGGCGTTTCGGTAGGTAATTTGCGGCGAAATCGGAGCTTGTTCTGCCAGGTAGCACCGAGCAAGACAAGATAGGGGATAGGTATCATTTCACAATAAGCAGAAGCTTTCCCAGCTGCTTCAGCATATCGCGCAGATAGTGACCGATTTTTGCCGATAAACGGCTTTTCAAATACTACCAATTTACAACCTTCTGGCAAGTCTTTGATCGCCTCGGCCAGGCTATCATATGACTGCACATTCATAATTTTCTCGCGGTGGTTTATGTCCGCCGCGGCTGTCTGTTTGTTCAGGCCAATATCAATAGCCCTTATCGTGAATCCTTCCATACTGATTTCCTGTAATTGTGCAATTAGCCTTGGCGTCGTAGAATGTGGATTCGTTGGCGCAAGACTCCTTTGTCTGTGATTTAACATGTTAATTCTTTGTCTTGGTTTCCGCATCAATGTGCAACATAATCGTGCCGAAGAGACGCGCTCTTGTTCTTTAAGACTTTTCCTTTGCAAGTACCGGCGCTTCAGTTATATTTTACCTAAAAATTTGGTGCCGAAGATGGCAAATGCAGAACATTTAGCAATTCTCAACCAAGGCGTTAAAGTCTGGAATAAGCGCCGACGCGGCATTACTCACCCCGACCTGCGTGGTGTTGATCTGCGCGGTGCTGATCTGCGTGGTGCTGATCTCCACGCGTCGAACCTCAACGAGGCCAAACTACGTGGCGCCGATCTCCAGGGAGCCAATCTTCGCCATGCCTGGCTAAACGGCGCCTTTCTCCGTGAAGCCAATCTTAGCTATGCTGATCTCCACCAGGCTAGACTCATACGAGCCTTTCTTCGCGAGGTTAAATTCACACGGGCTAACCTCAGAGGCGCCGATCTCCGCGAAGCCAATCTTCGGTATGCCGACCTCCGCGAGGCTAATCTCCGTTATGCAAATCTTGGTAAGGCCGATATGCTAGCTACACTTCTCTCGGATACAATCTTTTTGAAAACTAATTTACTTGATGCAGTCCATCTAGACACCTGTCAGCATAATGGCCCAAGCCAAATCGATCCAGAATCAATTGCTACGATTGGCTCTGTGCCTATTGAGTTTTTGAGAGGCTTCGGATTCAATGATTGGATGATAGAATCATATAAACTTCTACAACCAGATTTAAATTCGAATCAGATCACCAATATCGTATACGAGATAGATCGATTGAGGTCGGAAAATCCAATTCAGTTTTTTTCTTGTTTTATCAGCTATAGCCACACCGATCAATCCTTTGCCAGAACCTTATATGCAAGGCTTCAGGACAAAGGCATCCGATGCTGGCTCGATGAGCATCAAGTTCTTCCGGGCGATGATATCCGCGACAAAATTGCTGAGGGAATAAACCTTTGGGATAAAATTGTACTCTGTTGTAGTGAGTTTTCCCTAAACAGCTATTGGGTGAATGTCGAAATCGACAAAGCACTCAAAAAAGAAGAGAATCTATGGAATTTACGAGGTACCAAAATCCCTGCTCTTATTCCCCTCAATCTCGATGGCTACTTGTTCAAATGGGAAAGTAGCCGAGCTTCTGTTTTGACAGATAGACTCGCTGAAGACCTTGTTGATTGGGACAAAAACCCTTCCAAATTAGATACCGCTCTTATACGTATTGAAAAAGCTCTGCGAGCGGATCCTGGAGCCCGGGAGAAACCACCGAAGCCACTATTGTAATAGCCTACAGTTACCTTACCTGATTTCAAAGATCAACTGCCTAAACCGGACAAAAGAGACACATTTTCTGATTGCTGACTTTCGAATACTTTAACCAATATTAAATTTGAAAATCCCGACGAGGTATTATTGTCCGAGTGGGGGAGAAGGCCACATCGTTTGACCCGTCGCCCTTGAATACTGTGCAGCCTTCCAACGATACCCAATTCTTGCCAAGTAGCACTTCTGGATATTCCGTCGATGTCACCTTTATCGCTATGACTAGCTTCTTACCGGACACCATCGATTTCTTTACCCAATCACCGACCCTTATCGACCGGTGACTACTGCCAACCCGGTAAAGAACTAGTGCATTATCTGTCACAATGTTTTCATCGTTGTTCATTTTCCATTTCCTGAAATAAGGGAGTTACTGCTTTTAAATTTGGGGTTGAGCTTTCGCTCATGGTAATTGATATACTTGCCGACAGGAATTGTCAGGGCATCTGCAATAGGCCAAAACCTTACTTCTATTCTGCTGTGAAGCGTATCTCGATTAATGCCCGTAACTACAGCCCATTCAGCAATAGTCAAACTCATTCCGTCGTACTCATACCGCCTTGAATTGTCTTTGAGTGCTTGCCTGAATGATGGATCTTCTGCAATGTGTGATTTGATGTGCTCAGACTGGCTGGAAAAGAGTCGCAGATTCTCTATCGCATTATTGAAGCGATCTCCGTCTATATGGTCTACTACTTCACCATCTTTCAGAGGTCGCCCCAAGTGTTCTTCCATCACATACCGATGCATGGCGACAATCTTTCCGGTTATTGGGTGCTGCATGGTCTTGTAGCGCTTGTCAGGGTTTGCCGCATAGTAGTCGCGCATGTATTCATTACGCCGTTGCTTCTTAAGACTTGGTGATAATTTGACTTTCCCTTTATCAGAGCGTCCTAGCTTCTTGAGCCAGCCAGTTTTTCTGCGGATATTGCCTATACTGATCCGAGATATACCAAAGTGGTTAGCAATTTCTTCCTCAGACATCTTTTCTGCTTCCATTTTGTCAAGCTGATCTTGTGTAATCATTTGGCCGTTAGGTAATTGGTATTCAGCAGCGCCTGAATAATCAATAGGGGAGTGCTTACCGTTTTCATCTGCTCTCAACCCCATGAAATTCTGCTTCTTCGGCCAATTCATCTTCTTGCGCACTCGCCAGAGAGTGGCCGCATTTATGCCAAGCTGTTTTGCTATTGTCCCTTCGGATAGCCGTTCATTTTCAAGTTCATCTAGCAATTTTTCGCTGATCTCAAATCCATTTCTTAATTCGTATTTCTCCATAACTTCCTCAATTGGGGATAGGGATTACTTTCAATGTTATTGGTTTACATAGGTGCATGGCGACATAAGATACATTATGTGAATCAAGCTGTTGTTTATAAAGCGCTTAGATGGTATAGGCGTTTTCATAAACACATGCCTCTTTTCGCTTGCATCCACATGGGCACCAACGTTCATATATTGCGCTGATTTCTGATTCGCATTGTTCGCAGACCCAATCTTTTTCTTCAGAGTTAGCTGGGTAATGCTCACTGTTCATAAGACCAGGGCGCTGACCGCAGTGGTCACAATCTTTTTGGATCAAAGTATTTTTCATATCAGTTCCAAGTTGGGGAAAGCCAAGTATTTTCAGCCACTCCCCCATCAGTTTAATTTTTTGAAATTGACCTTTTGGAGCCGCTGCGCCTGGTTAGTTCCCTGCGGCATATCAGGTATTCAGAACCGGACAGACTGATGCAGCCTTCAGTCCTATAAAACTCTTGCGCGGTCCTGTACCCCTTAAGGCCTCGATCGTCCATCCTAAAGACAGGCATACAAGGATGTTTGACATAGATGACCCGGCTGATCAGATATTCATATGCTGCGACTTCTTCATGCACAATGATCATTTTTAACACCTCTACATCGATCAGTTAAATTGAAAAACTTTCAATCGTGCTCATCTATTTATTCGCTTGGGCTAATTTGTTCGTGGAAGCAGCATCAGCGAGCCAGAATGCCACAACCGGAAAAACTATGCAGCCAAAAAACCATTGGGCGCAAGTGATCCAATCGACACTCGTTGCACTTCCGTAGATTCGCGCCATTGTCAGCACACCCACGAAGCCTCCGTATATACTCAAGTAGAATCCGACGAAACCGCGCACAAAACCGCCGCCACCTGGCTTCACAAAAGCATCTTTGATGATTGTGAAGATGATGGGAATACAGGCAAGAAAGAATGCCGGCAGAAATCCCGCTTCGAAAGATGTAGCGAACACGTCAGAAAATGCTGACATGCTCTGAATGAATGTTGATGAAAAAATGCCGATCAGTATCATTGCACCTGCGTGAAACTTCATCATATGTTCAAATTTTTGTCTCATATTATCTCCTATTCCGGCCACTCTGCCTGATCAAACAAACCTGGCTGCACGTTATCTGCTCGCGCCCTGATCTCCTGAAGAGTCACCAACACAGCTTTCATGTGCTGGATCTCCTTTGTGGCGGTTCCCTCGTTCATCGTCCCAGCTTTGACCCAACGAGGATAAGCTCTTTGACGCATACCGATTTCGCGCTCAACGCACTTTATCTGATCTTCAATTGATATTTGATTTTTCATAATTACCTCAGTCAGTTATGCTGCTTTCTCTTGATTGCTTGCAGTTTTGTTCAAGAAGCGCAGATAAGCGTCGCCGGAATCATTGACCCACATTTCCGGCACATCATCGCAATTAAAAACCGGCTCCGCGAAACAACCTTCACCTTTTCGGTAGAGGTTCGGACGGCCTTCTGCATCGATGCCGCCCATGTCAAACGCTATGCCCGTATGCGATTCGTAGTGAACGGAAACCGGGCGACCATTTAAGAGTTGATCATTGGTGATAATCATTGTGGCGTCCTGCCTTACTAATCCTGATTTCATCTTTCGTACTCCTGCTATAGGTTTATTGTCCATTTGGAAATTCCCGGTGCTATCTTCATGATTGTTCTACCGGTGTAGACCGCCATCTAAATGCGCTGCAGAAATCGATATCCTGAGTAATCAGCACGCTTGTGAACTCCGGTTCAATGCCAAGCACCTGATGCGACTTGGAACCAAACCCGGAACACTCACCCAAGTTTACCTGGCCTTGCTTTTCTTCCCAGAAAGAACAATTGCGGCACGTCGGTTTGTTGATCTGCACCGGTTCGTATGCAGTCATTTGAAAGCCGCAAAAGTCGCAGCCAATTATAGTTTTTACCTGCATTGCTTCTTCAAGTCTTGCCACTATGTGCGAGCGATGCCCGATGAAATAGCACACTAACTTCTTAAGCCACATCATGCGGCTTTCCTCTTGTCTGATTGAACATTTTCAAGACCCTTATCCGTGATCTTGATTGCGCGAGCCTTGTGTGGCTCACGCTCAATCATCCCCTTTTTTTCAAGCGCTACTAAATGTTTGTGGATCGCGTTGCTACACCTCAATTTGAATTCTCTGCCGATATCCGCTATTGTTGGCGGGTATTCGAGAAGGCAGATAAAGTCATATATGAACTGCAAAAATGCCTGTTGTCGTTTCGTCAGTCCTTTCATGATTCCTCCTCTTGATCATCCTCCGGCTGATCGATGCCCCACTTTTTCATGATGTCATGCAAGGCGTCGTCTGTGTCCCGCTGCAGGTCGCCTCTGACCAAATCAAAGCCGAGATGTATGTCAGAGAAATTGAAGTCGAATTCGCTTGAATCATCATCTCCCGGCTTGTAGAAATCGCCTTGCATTTCAGGGTCAACGTCTTCGCTTTTGAATTCGTCTGGTAGCGGATCTTCGCCGGCATTTTTCTGCGGCGACTGCATACGAAATTTCTCACCAAGCACGAATATTCTTAGCGTCTTCAGTTCTAAGCGCAGGGTTGATATTTCACGACGCATCTGCTTAAGCATTTTTTCTTCTGTAAGCTCATCCACGCCGAGTTTATTGAGCGCGAAAAACCGGGCTGGAAAACACTCCGCATAGCTATTGTGAACTGCATTGATTAACTGCTTCAATCGTTCTTCAGGTTTCTTGTTTTGATTCTCTTTGGTCATGCTGCACCGCCTTCCTGTATAGAAATCATGTCGAAAATCGTGGTTTGATTCAGATAGGGCTCGATGCGTTTCCGTGCATCGATGCAGTATTGTTCGCTGACTTCACTCCCGATGAACTTCCTGCCAAGCTTGGCTGCCATCGCACAAGCAGTGCCGGATCCGCACATTGGATCATAGACGACATAACCGTGATTAGTCCACGTGAGGATATGTGATTCTGCTAGTTCTTCGCTGAATGGCGCGGGATGATCATCATCGCTGCGGGGCTGGCATACTCGCTCTTGCCCGGCCGTCTTCATGCGCCAGATGTTTGTGCGCTTTCCGTATTCGCCATATTCTTTACGCTGATTCGCTGGCTTTATGCTTCCGTCCGGATTCCTGCGACTATTCTTGCCAAAAGCCATTTTCCCCGCATAGATATTCTTGCGGTCCTGAATTGGGTTGAAAGTCTTCGGTGCTCCTTTCGAAAACACAAACATGTATTCCATGACATCGTGATAACGATTTGTGCAAGGTGCCGACATGCCCCGCTTTTCCCAGATCATATCATCATGCAATCGAAATCCGCACATCTCGACGAAGTAGATAGCATGCTTGTAAGAGGTTAGCGATCTGCTCCCATTGACGATGGCATCTTTGATCACCCACACTAACACGCCGCCAGGCTTCAACACCCGGTACAGCTCATGTGCGCATGATTCGAAGTTGAATGTGAATCCGTTGTATGTGCGCAGATCATCGTACGGCGGTGAAGTCAATGCCATATCGATGAAGTTGTCAGGCATATTGCTCATCGTGATCAGGTGACATTCGTTGTAAAGCTTATTCACTTCGATCATCAGAAGCCCCCATCCTTGTGGCCGTCCCAGCCTTCCGGGTATTCAATCACCTGCTCACAGCCAACGTGATAAACGGCGACTTCATCCTGCCTGAACATCTGGAATTTTTCGACTTGCTCATTGCATTGAGGGCAGCGCCAATCATCATCGAACCGCAGGCGATTTTTGCTGTCGAGCATCACCGTTTTCATGACCGGCCATTCGCTTTCTTGCACGAAAACAAACTTCATCCCGAGATAGAGATACCGGCCGGCATTGTCAGTGTCATTTACTTCGATTGCTTCCTTGCCTACTCTGCACAGCCAGGCGTGAAGCCCTTCCTGAGCATCAGCTTTGGTGTGGTGCCAGATTTTTCGGCATAGGATACTTGCGCGATCTATCGCGTGGCCGCTTACATCGATTTCAGGCAATGCAGTTCCGCGCCGGTCGAGTTCTGCCTTTGCGAACTTCACGCGGCTGTGATTTGTGTTGACCATCCAAAGCAGATAGTTGACCGGAATGCGTGTATACAATTCGCCCTTGTGCTTGCCGAAGTCCACAATCATGTGATGAGTGTTGATAGCTTCCTTGCTCACGTCAAACGCTCCTTCCTGGGGCTTCAGTCTTGTGGAATTCGACTACCCATACCCACGGGTTAGTGAACCAACTAAAACCCCGTTTTTCGTTGATCGATTGCCAGAGAGTTAGAAAGGAATAAATTGGACTTTCTTCAAAGGTCAATCCGGACGGGTCAGAATAATCTCGATATCCCCAACCGGAAGCGTCCTGCCCAGTTTCCGGCACTGTTTCGCTGCACCATTCACGGTCAATGCCTTCTGCAATCGCGTCATCTTCTGAGATGTCCTGCAGACGCTCCACGCGAATATTGACGACTTGAAGCCAAAGGCGGGCATACATCTTCTTCATGTGAATTGACGGTTTCCACTTCTGCGGCCACCCCAACGGGTGGTAATTCATCTCAGTGGATTCATCGAGGTACGTCATGTTGTCGAAATGATGTGCATTATTTCCATGCACATGACGCAGACCGATGCGCGGGCTTGCCTTGTAGAGAATTTCATCGATCTGATTGCAGCCCTTCCAATTCAGCCTTATTGCTTCGCTGGCATCGAGCGGCGAAGATTTGATCGCCCATGATTCTCGCACATAGAGCAGGTGCATAGGCGCACCGAATCGACACTTGATCTCTAGGGTCATACTGCTTGTTTTGTTGTCGAAGATGGCGACTGTTTGCCCCCTGCGAACAACTGCGGAATTCAGAAACCAGTCATCAGGATTTTTATTTATCACGTGCAAATCATTCAAACGGCGGGTGATCGTCTTCTCACCGCGCAGAGTAGCCTGCACAAGCGGAGTTTTAAACGATATCGGGGATTCTTTATGCTTCAATGTCAGCCTCACTTCCAGTGTTGAGAACTGCTTCAACGTCGGCAGACTGCACAAGAGCGCAATTGCTAATCAACCGGTTTTTCCGGGCACTCTCTTGCTTGACTTCGCGTTCTCGCTTCCACGTGAGCGCCTGCTGATAGGCCTTTTCGAAATCCTTCACCCAATCGCCAGGCTTGAACAAATGATCATTCGTGCTAAATACACTGATTGCATTCAGTGATTCAGGCGTGACCGGCTCAAAGCACCCCTCTTTGAAATCCGCAGGCTTCACTTTGCATATCTCGATTGACAATTCATCGCCGCTTATGAGACGCAAGCCAGATTCAAGACACATGTCAGATGCGGTAGTGTAAAAGCTGAGGCGGTGTGAGAGTTCGCACATAATGAGATGCATTTTATCTTCGATCTTCATTGCCTTTAGCGCCCAATCATACCACGCCTGCTGATGAGCCTGCAGCGCTTCGATTTCGAGTGACTGCAAATCTTCATCGCTCAATTCCGGCGGCATCTCGATTGCTTTTTCCTGCTCTTTGTCATTCCGCGACTGAATGAAGATATTTGTCAGGCGTCCTTCGGTTTCGAGGGCGTGCATGATAGTTTCATAGTTTCCGCTGACGTTCGGTGCCGTGAACAAATACGGGCCGATGTCACTGCTATCACCTGCCAGCGTAGACAGTTCGATTTGGACATCCTTCTCGCCGTTGATGATGGTGACAGCGAGAATGTGCGCTTTGTTGACAATTCGCTTGCTCGGATTGAATTGAATGAATTCCATTTTTGTATCTCCCTTTTAGTTCGCCACTATTTCGATTTTCAACATTTCGTTTCTGACATCACAGAATGCAGCACGGACGCCGACCGGCATTTCATCAAGTGATTTGCCTTTCCGGATCTGCTCTTGATATTTCCCGTGCATGAAGCTGTTTTCCTGGGCGAGCTTTGCGACGATGTTTTGCGTGAGCATGTCGCGTGTGCCATCGGCTAGACCTTCCCAAAATTTGTCATACCTAACGGCAATCTCTGCGGCTGCTGTTTCTTCTGCTTGCTGTACTGCTAGCTGCTTTTCTGATTCTGCTTTGACTTCCCCAATCTGATTCAAGCGCACATCGCTGCGCTGATATCCGGGCGGCATCTCATATCCCCCGTCAGTCTTGATCGTGCCACGAAGGAAACCGACTTTTGAACTTTTGATGTAGGTCGGGCAATTCTTTTCAATCCACATTAACTGCTCCAAACCAAGGGCACATTTTTCGACGCCGTAGTCCGTGATTAGCTGGCGGGATTCTGCAGGCGATAGCCTGCGTTTTTGAAGCGAAGCGATAACAACAGCAGCCTGTTGTTGCTGTTGTGTTTTAAGAGTGTGTTTAATATGGTTTAAAAGATTGGTATCAGAGTGATCCGAACCTTGTATCACAGTGATACCAACCCTTGTATCAGAGTGATCCGAACCTTCTTCACGACTTTCTGCAATTTTCAAGCTCGAATCAGGATCAAAAAACAGATCTGATAGAGTGTATTTGGACTTGGCTTTTCCTCTTTTGCCGACCGTGCTCCTGACGACAGATATTAGTCCCAATCCTTCCAACTTTTTTAACCGCCTCTTGATGGTAGCAATACCCATTGAGGGTATCATCTCGGAAAACATTTCAGCGCTGATTGCAACTGGTTCATGCGATCTGAATCCAATTGTTTTCCGAATAATCACAGAAAGAATAGTGAAGCTGTATGAATCCAGATCGCGCCTTAAATGCACATCGATCAGGATGTTAGGTGTTTGGTAACTATTTGGGATATACTTTGACAATGCTTCTATCTCCCTTTGCTATACCTGAAATCCCCGGCCGCCTTATGATTTCAGCCGGGGATTGTTCAGGATAGGTTTATCCGTTAATCAATTCGATAGTGCCATTCAGGAAGTATTGCTTGACTGATTCGTGCATCACCGCACCCGGCACTAACGGGTTGGTTTCACATATCAGCACATTGTCGAAGAGGTGCATATTTGAACCGATAACATCAGTATTGAAGTCAGCCAGGAGATCACCGACCATATTCACTTCATCCATGATCACCAGGCCAAAGCCTGTGATCTCTGCAAGCGCCAATTGCACAGCGGAATTGATGGCGTATTGCTCACCGCCCGAGAATGAAGAGAGCGGCCGGCCGCCTATGCAATAGCGCAATTCCTCTGCATTGCCTTCCTTTACGATTGCAAACTTGATCGGACCCCAGGGCAACTGATCAACATACTTTGCTGCGATTTCATCTAGTTTGCTCATGCCGGTTGATAGCAGTTCAGCCATCAGGCCGCGTGGCCCGTATGACTTTGCAATTGCATCGAAGATGTCGAGGTCAATCAGGAGCGCTTTTAACTTGATCTGTAATTCCTTCTTTGCTGTCCAATCCGTGATGTTTGCAAGTTCGATACGAGCACGTTTGATCTGCTGATCAAGCTCATCAGCCGTCGCTTGGACATCGCCATGCGCTTCTAAATCAGCGATGGAAGCAGCAAGTGTATCACGTTTGTTTCGCTCAAAATCCATCACGTCCGGGGCAGTGGTGGAGGCTTTGTAGCTTTCCACTGCTTTCTTTGCGAGATCATAGACACCTTGCTTTGCTTCATGGCGTGATTCCAGCGTGGAGACTTTCTTTTTCAAAGCCTTCAATTCCTGCAGTGCTTTTTTGAGATCAGCTTCGCTTTCTTTGATCAGCTTGCTTGCGGCATCGCTAGCCATAGGGCATGTAACCGCTTCTGACAGCACACAGGTATTGCCGAGCGTTTCTTTCATTTTCTGGATGAGGTCAGATAATTGACCGTTGGTTAGCTCCTTCGCTTCAACTTCCGCACGTTTCAGTGCCAGTTCTGCTGCAGCATCTTCAAGGTGTTTTTCCGCTTCCTTGAATGTCGCATCATACTTCGTGAAGTCGCGGGCGCTGTACTCCACTGCTTGTGCGATCCCTTCAGACACTTCGCGCAGCTGCTCACGCAAGCCCGGAAGGCCTTCAACCTTGCCGACCAGTTTCAGCGTGTCTCTGTGTTGCTTCTCTAGCTGCTTGATAAGCTGCTGTACCTGCTCAGGATCGTCTGAATCTGGTTCATTGACTTCCGCATACTGAATCAGCTTTGCTTCAGTATCCGCGATATCTCGCTTGCACTGCTGCCGGAATGATTTGAACAGTTTTTCATTAACAGCGACGGCGCTGAAATCAACGATATCAGATAGCACTTTGGTTGCCCGTGGGCCCGTCCATTTCACAGTAGTGAAGTGCTTCTTTAGGTAGGCTGTGAGGTTGTCAGCAGTGATGCCGATTCCGAGCGCATCAAATACAATCCCCTTTTTCTCTTCAGGGCCGGCAGCGGCAAAGCGGCCGTTTTCAAGACAGGCGAGCACCCGGGATTCATCAGTTTCGAGTTGCTTATAAAGTTCTCCCTGGATCTCTGTCGCATTCATGCCTGTCCATTCATCCTCACCTGCGAAGACACGCAGCGTTTTATTACCCCCTGCGGTCTGCCGCCTGCGAATGGTGACACCACCTTCGAAAGTCAGGTTGACTTCACAGGCTGAGGCATCATCATGAATGACCGGCCGGGCGTGCTTGCCAGTGATAGCCCAGATGATAGCGTGAGCAATACTTGATTTCCCAGTACCGTTTGCGCCGGTCAATGTCGTGATTGTGGAAAAGTCCACAGAAAGGGCCTCATGCCCTTGAAAGTTTTCGATTTCGATATTCAGTATTTTCATTTCATTCATCCCCTGAATGATTAATTGACCTTTTTCCGCGAGAAGAAAACTGGCGTGGTCTTCGTTTGTCGTTTTGATTGTTTAGGTTTGGCGGGCTGCTCTACAGCTTCACCAGCATTCGCGTGGCGTTCATCATGGCGTGCTTCGAGCAGGTTTTCGTATTCAGAATCGCTGATCCATTTGCCAGCTTCCGAATGCCAGTAGTAATGCCGTGTGTCATATGCGATGCGGGTGAAGTTATCCGGCACAGCTTCATCGCCGTTCGTGTCAACCCAATGCTGATTCAGTTGCAATTGCAGGTCTTGATTCTGTGTGGCCGGTGCGACATCTTCGATGACTTCCGCTTCGTTGGTGACGTCGAGCGGTTCCTCACGCAGCCACTGTTCACTTTCATCGTAGGTGCCTTGAAATAGCTCCGGAAATTTGTCTCTGAAGTCCTGAGACTGCGCTACCTTCTGGATCATAGTCACAGGCATGGTGTCCCATGTCGTGGGCTTCATGTCTACCCAATTGCCATTGTTATCACGAGTCTTCTTGATTTTCCCATCCGGTTTCCTGTGCCCTTTGTAGTATTCCCAGAAGTCCACGAAATGAGGTGCAGCCCATTCCCCGGTTGATTTCTTCCAGGTCATCGAATATGCACCGATGAGTTTTCCACGGTCTTTCAAATTGCTCTGATGCTTCAGTACTCCGTTTTCGAGTTCATACACATCATTTGCATATACTGGCTGTGTCATATTGCGTTGAAAGTCCGGGTGTTCGTTTGCTTTGCGGCGGTAAAGATTGCGGCCACAAAAGATGGATGCCGGTGATTTCCCATACTTGATTGACCATATTTCACCGAGGAATGGATTGGCGCCTAGCATCATGCCAAGGCCGACAAAAAACTTGAATTCAATGTCACTCAGATCCTTCCCGAATTGAGACCTGATAGCCTGCAAATCATTCCAGACGGCGGCCACATCAGTGATAAATCCCTGATGAGCTATTTCTTTTTGCGGTGATGTCTTTGTCAGTTTCATAGACTGACTTCCGGCGGGTGATGATGTTTTACTTGCATTCTTGCGCATAACTTCCCTACCTTTTTTTTGTTGATGATTTGATCATTCATTTCATTGGCTTTGTCAGCGGTGCTGCCGCACTGTTGATGAGTGTTTGTGGAAAACACATTTTGGGCTGATCAGGGGGCCACCTGATCAGCCTTCTTTTTTAGTTCCTGCTGAGCAGCACCTGCCTCAAGATCCGGTTTTCCTCTTCCCTGCTTGCCACACATAGCGGCATTTTGTTTTGTTGTATCAATTCAAGAACCTTTGCGCGTCTGATTCGCTCTGCATCCTGACAAAACTTCCTGAGCCATACATTTTTGCAATGTTCTTTCATGACTTCCTCTTCTGGCGGGGTTAACAATAATTCCCTTTCTATCTCGCATCGATACCCAAACTCCATTATCAATTCCATTTGAATACATCTCCCTTGATTAAGTGGCCGGGCATCGCTGCCCGGCCGGAGGTTGAGGTATTGGGGAGGTGTAGAGATTTGTCTATTTGGAAATCAGTTCGATTGGTTAATCACAAACAATTGAGAACATCGTTCCCCAATACCCTATCTATGTAAAAGATCAACTATGTTTTGGCTGCACCTTTTCGAGTCGTAGTATGTTGTCTGCCATTTCCTGCTTTGTTTTCTCGATTATTGCATCCAGTGTTGATCCGGTTTCTGTCAATAGTTCAAAAAGCCTGTCAAGCTCCGTAATGGGAATCATGACGTTTTTCGGGCTCAGTCTTGCACTTTTCATGATGCCAAGCTCAAGCAGCAGCCGGACTTTGTGTTCGCCGATACCGGAATGGTGAACAACTCCCTGTACGTTCAGGTAGCGTGGTGGCTGCTTCCTGATATCATCAATCCTTAGATGGCGTTTTGCTGTGTGCTTTCGAGTCATTGTTTATTACCCGACGTTTTGATAATCTGTACTGCCGTCTTGACCAACAATTGATTGTCGCAGCTTTATTTGGTCTTCATAGTGCTTGCGGAGTATCGCTGGCGCTACTTCTACCAGTTTTGGAGTGCTGATACCCGCATCAGAAGCCAATTGACGCCATGCTTCAATTGCAGCGTTGTCAATCTTGACTATGAATTGTTTCATTCGAATCTCCTGTTCGCTTTCACTTCAATAATGCGTATAAAATTCGCCAAAATAAAGTGAAATTATAATGAAAATATAATTTTTTGATATCAATTGATTGTTGAAGTTCTATAAATTGTTGACTATTATGCGTTTATGAAAAAGATCCGGCCGGGAAATAAATTTCAAACATTCCTCAAAGAACATATGGTTTCCGTAAATCAGGTGGCCTTAAGTACGGGGATTCGCTACCCAACGGTGTTGGGGATTGTTAAAGGGACAACCAGATCCCCACATGACTCAACTCTTTGGCCCGTTGTGAATGAGATTAATGAGCGCTTGGCAAAATACGATCTCAAAATCGCTTCGGTTAAGCGTGACGAGGAAGGCATGTATTTTGAAGTTTTAGAAGTGCCCCAAAATGAATCCCACCTGACTCCTGACAATGTTTTGGCCGGCGGGCGTGAAACGCATGGGCTGCTTTATGCCGAACTAACCCAGCACATCGCCGAATCCGAACTCAATAAGCTCGCTTCCCTGCTCGGTGTCGATATGGACACATTTTTGCAGGGCCTGGAATTCTTGCGTGGTTCAGACAAGGAAGAGATCGAGGCAGGTATTCAGTTGATGAAGATGTTTGCCAATGAGACGGACGAGGGGAAAGACTGGCTTATGTCGGTAGTAGAGGCGAGGAATAAGAGGTTGGGGAAGAAGGATGGTTCGTGAGATTGGGAAGATTTCGTGTAAAACCTCTCTATAATCAATACTGCTAACCAATTCCAAAGTACAAATAAGGTAAAATAATCTTTCTGCATCGGAGGACATGAGTCGTGGATGCATTTTTTCAGTGGTTATCTGGCAACATCATCGCAACAACTACTTTCATGTTTGCCATTGGGGTCTTCGTTCTAATTTTCGCAATAGCTTTTGTTCAAGGACGCGAGATTTCATTTTGGCCCCCGAAAATTGGGCCGAAAAGCGACAATACTGATAAAAGTCAAAAATTAAGCAAATCAGAACGGTATTTGAAATTTGAATGGAGCAATGAGATTGTAGTGGATAGAAGCAGGCTTGCGGAAGCTGCTAGCATTGATTGGATGGCTGTATCCATGAACAAGACCTTGAAAATTTTTGAAGGTGAAATTGCCAATTGTCTGAAAAATGGTGGACATATTAGATTGTTGTTAGTAGATCCGGAGAGTATAACCCCGGGCATTCTTGCAAAGCTAGGGGATAAACATACAAGTGCTGAGGACATTGTTTTCTATATAAATGATACTTTGAATAAAGTAATTCAACTACATGAAGAGGATCGGAATTATAAGTTGGAGGTTCGATATATTACAGGACAACCCCCGCATCGACTAATGATTGTGAATCGCACTCTTGACAAAGGATATATTCGTTTAAGATGGGTTGTCACTCCAAGTGCAAGAAAAGTTCCTACTGTAGTTTTCTCGAAAGAAAAAGATCCCAAATTGAATGATTTCTTTGATTTCATGGTGGAGCAGTTCGAGGAGTATTGGCAAAAGGCCAAAGTTGTTGAGATTGATAAACTTTCAAAACAACACCGAGCTAAACAATCGATGTAGTTACATCGCATTTTTTGACCGAGAATCGCTTCTTTGAATATTTGGTCATAACAATGCCTGCGGATGTTTGCCAATGAGACTGAAGAGGGTAAGGACTGGCTGATGTCTGTGGTGGAGGCGAGGAATAAGAAGTTGGGGAAGAGGAAAGCCAACGATTCCTAGTTGGTTGAGTCTCGGAGTTATCTCTACAAAAAAATTACATTCCTGATATAAAGTAGCGTTCTTAGCGCAAAGCGAACAACTAAGATCAACACAATCATTCCGAAGTAAGGGGTTGCTGTGGTTGGAATAGGACAATTTGCTTTCAATTTAATCACCACCCTTGTGATGGGCGTCTTGCAAGAGGGTGTCAATTACAAGGTCCTTCAATTCTTTGAGCGTCGAAGAATCGATAGGCGGATTGAGGATGCTATAGCAGAAGTGGTTGAGCCTTTATTACCGTTTCTTGCTCAGGAGAAGATCCCGGAAGACAAGCAGCGTCGACTGATCCAGACCTGTGTCGATGAACTTAACCCACTTACAGAAAACCCGGAACAACTCTTCAAGGGCTCGTTGGAGGGGCAAAAGATATTTGAGGAATTGTATGCAGACCGTGATTTACCACAGGTCATTATAGAAGACGGCCTGAAGGATATATACACATTGCTTTGCCCCCGCATAGCCACACTGCTTTGCAAAATTCCTGCTGCCGTCAAGGATTGGGAGAATGAAGCCTGGTCTGAAAATTATCGGAGGCTCGATGAAATAACCGCTCAAGTCCGAAAGCTATTTAGCGTGGTCGATGAATTGTCAATTGCCCCATCGAGGCAAGCTGACGAGACGCTTTTGGTCGTGCGTCGCTCACTTGCACAAAAAATCAGACTTGAGCTGGACTTGACCGGCCTTCGAGCAGATCAACCTATTGCAGGCGAGTTCGAGGATTTTTTTGTGCATCCAGAGATAAAAGAGATTGCCCAAGATGAGGAGAAGCTGGTACGAGTAGCAGGAAAACCTGACGAGAGTTTTAAACTGTTCACGCAGCCTAACCACCAGGAAGTTCTTGTTGGTCTTGCCGGTGCCGGGAAATCGACATGGACAAAATGGTTACTCCGTGAAACCTTGACTAATCGGTGGGTAGGTATTGGTATTCGGATTGAATTGCGCCGTTTTGCAAACAATCCCCTGCTTTCGCTACATGAGATTATTCGAGAGACAGCAGGCAAGCACCTGGCGGAAGATCTTACAGCAGATCGCATAGGTCGATGGCTGGACAATAAGCAAGTGGTTTTTATTCTGGATGGTTTTGATGAAATTCGTCCTGAAAGTCGAGACGAGGTATATGATTGGATTACGGAGTTGAAGTCAGCCGCCCGCGGTTGTCCTATTGTGTTGACCTCCCGGCCTTTGACGACGGAACACTTGAATCAATTGGCTGCCACCGGATGGCAAGAGTGGATGATTGAACCCTTCGACGAGGAGCGAATTGTCGATTACATTCGGAGATGGTATCAGTTCACGCCAATGCTTACAGATGAAAGCCGCGATATTAATGCCCACGACCTAACTGCAAGCTGGCGTAATGATGCTACAATTAAGCCGCTCACCGGAAATCCACTGCTCCTTTCAACTCTACTAATGGTGCATCTATTGGATGGCAGACTCCCAACTGGTAGATCCCAACTCTATCGGCGCTATGTAGAAGGTATGTTAGGCATATGGGATGACCGCCGCAAGGTGACCGCAACAAGTCTTCAGTTAAAGAAGGAAGAAAAGTGGCAAATCTTGCGAGGGTTTGCCCTTAAGTTGTTCTTTAATGAGCAAGACCAAATGGATGAGACTACTGCAGTGGAATGGTTGCAAGAATTCCTTGAAGAACAGAACATCACTTTGTTGCCTATCGATGTTTTATCTTTGCTTCGCGAACGATCCGGATTGATTGTAGGGCCAGGAATCTACAGTTTTGCGCATAAGAGTATAGCGGAATATCTGGTCGCAGAGGCAGTTTTGCAGGGAGATCAGCGTGATGCCTCCGGTGCCAGGATAGATCGCTTTAGCCTCTTTGAGCATCGCGGCGATGATAGATGGAATACTGTAACTTTCCTTTGGGCAGGATTGGCGCCAATTGCCGACGTTGAAGATTTTATTGAACAATGCATCACGGCAGGAAAGTGGGACTTGGCATATGGTATTCTTGATGATCAGTATGATCGACTCCCTACAGAGATTCGCCGAAATTTTTTGCTGCGACAAATTCCTGAATCGGTACTATCTGACTCGGTAATTTGGGCAGTTCCCCATTCTAAAAATAGATCCAGACCGGAACTGGGGATCCCAGATATTGACCTACGTAGTCTTCAGGGAAGACGGAGTTATAGTGACTTTATTAGAAGGCCTATTGTCGATGGCACAATTGTCTGGTCTGATCAAATTAACTCTACTGGAAAATATCGAGATGCCTGGTGGATGAATTTTTGCGCGACAATTCAAGATGTTGATGAATGGCGAGAATGTTTGTCTGCACCGTGTCCCCAAAGTGCATCCTCACTTGATTGGTTGTTCTGGGTCGCAATTTCTGTGTTTTCTAGAACTGTTCATGATAAGAATTTGGAAATAGGGAGCGTCGTCGCGGCGTATCAAATGGCTTGCCCCCAAGCTCTTGGATTGATACCAATTGCATTAATGTCCGTTATGTTGAGAATCTACGGAAGAAGAAAGTATAAACCGGCCCATACTCCCGATAGGGAGCTTACCGCTTATGTACAAGTTCTTTCAAATAGCAATGGAGGCAAAATTCTTCCAGAGTGGTTAGCCGGAACTGACAATTGGGATCATAATTTTTTCAAGGCAGAAAACTATCGGTTTACGAGCGATCTCCTTGCAGATTACATGTCTAATATGAAAAAATGGGTTGAAGCAGGATATATCGAGAAAAATGCAGATTATGAACGTGCTGTCGAATTTGTTCGTGAGTTAAAGGAACGTAGAGAAGCTATTGATGCTGAAAGTTGAATTCCCGCGAGTTCTGACAAGGAAGAGATCGAGGCAGGTATACAATTGGTGACGATGTTTGCCAATGAATTCGATGAGGGTAAGGATTGATGCCTGTGGTTGAGGCAAAAAATAAGTGGTTGGGACGGAGCCCGGTTGAGCGCTTTGGTAGCAGCAATTCAACTTTATTACAAATTGGGTAGCACCTTCTCGAGTTGGTTCTTGAAATGTAATTTCAAGTCTGCAATATTTTTATACACTGTATGGTAATGACCGAGCTCTTTTAGCTTTTCCTGAAAATCAAACAAGCTATTGGCATCTCGTCGGTTTAAGGAACCGGTAGTAATAGCGGCATCCTTGAAGTAGGTATATACCAACGGCTTGCCTGTTTTCTCAAATTGGCCAAAGGCTGTTTCAAATTCCTCCCGGGTGTACTTGCCCACTTTAGTAAAGAATAAGCTTACAAAAATATCGCAATTTTTGACTACGTTGTTGTACTCATCCTGCAACCGCGTTTTTGACATCGCGTCTATGAAATTTTCCCAAATTATTAATTCAATGAAAACACCTTTTTTGTAGAGCTGCTGATTTACGCGATGAATAAAAATCTCAAATTGCTCTCTTTCTGCCTTAAGCTCTGCGGAGGAAGCCAGGAATATTTTGATGTGCTTTTGACCGCCTTCGCGGTCAGTGGATGTGGAATAGCCATTCAGGATTTCAGTAACGGGAAGATCTTCATCAAGATCGACGTGGTAGTAGGGTTTATTTTTCTCTTCCAGCTTAGCTAGCTGTAAGTAGTCCAACCAATGATCTTTGTATAGTACTTCCTGTTTGATCTGCATCTGCGGAAACGGTTTATGCAGTTTGCGGAAGGTTTCTCGAATAGCATAGAGATAGCTACGACCCTCGCCCTTATTTCCAATCACTTCTATGTGGATGTAGTTCTTGCGATATGATTGGTAAACTTTGGCCCGGCATGACCCGTTCGAAATATACACACCACTGCGCCAGCGTTTCTCTTCCTGGATATCCTGATGCATTTCGACAATGAACCGTGTCATAAAAACATCTGGCGGGAAATCGTCATAACTGTAACGGAAATGCATAGAATTATCACCATCCCACTCAAAATCAGGCTCAATGTCTTCAAAGAGATCCGGAATAAAATAAATATCCCGCTGATCTTTTGCTACATAACACAGATTGAACTTTTTCATCAGTTCCAGGAGATAAACGTGCCTGGTCTTCGGGAATTTATCCTCTGGCAGGATGCGTTCCAGGTCCTTGATATGTAACTTGCCTCTGGATTCATCCTTAACTTTGGGATCATTGATGATGGCATATACGCCATCCATAATCCATTGCGGATTGATCACATTGGTGTCGATTAAGCGTGGATCATCCACAAAGCTAACCACCGCACCAATCATACTGAGAAGTTTAAGGTTGCTTTTACGCTCATCTTCGGGAAGGTCTTTTATAAATTCGAGCTTTTCATATTCCTGATAGGTGATAAAATCAATGCCTTTTGCTTCCAACCTTTCCAATTCTTCTTTAGCCTTAAACCACTCCGGCCGGCGTTGTTCAAAGACCCCCGGCATTATATTCTTATCGCTTATGGTTGCTATGATCTTATTTTTTAGAAGCTCAAGTGTATCACCCGCTTTACTTTCCTTACAATCATAGATACAGGTGCGGACAAAGCCAATGATATTGGGATAATCCCGCTCAAGGCTTTTTCGATCTAAATCGTGTGGATCGATGTCTATCTTATTGATGACCACGAGAACAGGCGCTTCATTACCCAGCTGGTTAGCCAGCTTAAGCCAGTGATTGAGTTCATTCCGTTCTCTCCGCGCCAGGGTAACCAGGACATACAGGGTACGCTCCGAGAAAAAGAACTGATGCGTGCTGCGCATAAATTCTTGCCCGCCAAGATCCCAAATATTCAGGTGGATATCTTTAGGCTCATAAGGGATTGTGATTTGACATCGCTCGATGCCATGTGTCGTCGTTATATCTCTTTTAATTTCGCCTTTTCGAAGCAGTTCAATCAAATGGGTTTTGCCATAGTTGCTTTCGCCAATGAAAATCACTTTTGCTTCATGGATGGGTTGCAATGTGCCGGCTTGTTGCGCTCTTTGCCACTCGAGTATTTCCCGGATTTTCTCTTGTGGTTTCAGCCGATATATTTCAGCGCCTACCTGAAATTCATTGCCAACTAAATTAAGCGAAGTTAAGCTTTTCAACTTCCCGATCTCTTCCGGTAGAGTGGTCAGTTGATTGTCATGTAAAAAAAGCCCAATTAAGTTAGTCAACTTCCCGATTGCTTCCGGTAGAGTGGTCAGCCCATTGTCACCTAAGTAAAGCAAATTTAAGTTAGTCAGCTTCTCGATTGCTTCCGGTAGAGTGGTCAGTTGATTGGCATGTAAATGAAGCAAATTTAAGTTAGTCAGCTTCTCGATTGCTTCCGGTAGAGTGGTCAGTTGATTGTCCCGTAAAAAAAGCTCAGTTAAGTTAGTGAGCTTGCCGATTGCTTCCGGTAGAGTGGTCAGTTGATTGTAACCTAAATCAAGCTCAGTTAAGCTAGTGAGCTTGCCTATTGCTTCCGGTAGAGTGGTCAGTTGATTGTAACTTAATTTAAGCCCAGTTAAGTTATTTAGCTTGCCGATTGCTTCCGGTAGAGTGGTCAGCCTATTGTCCCGTAAATAAAGCTTAGTTAAGTTAGTGAGCTTCCCGATCTCTTCCGGTAGAGTGGTCAGTTGATTGTCCCGTAAATAAAGCTCAGTTAAGCTAGTGAGCTTGCCGATTGCTTCCGGTAGAGTGGTCAGTTGATTGTTAGTTAAATCAAGGGTGTTTAAGCTAGTGAGCTTGCCGATTGCTTCCGGTAGAGTGGACAGTTGATTCTTACTTAAATCAAGATCGTTTAAGCTAGTGAGC
Organism: Calditrichia bacterium; assembly: GCA_028284445.1. Lineage (GTDB taxonomy): Bacteria > Calditrichota > Calditrichia > RBG-13-44-9 > J075 > JANQRS01. Next base: position 41,336 of record JANQRS010000032.1, on the reverse strand, counting down.
TTGCCGATTGCTTCCGGTAGAGTGGTCAGTTGATTGCTAGTTATATAAAGCTTAGTTAAGCCAGTGAGCTCAAGTAGCTCTGACGGAAATTGAGTTAGTTTTAGGTAAGATAAATCGAGATGTGTAGAATTGTTCTTTCTGGCTTCTTCAATTTTCTTTAAGGCTTTATCGGGTGTTGTGCTCATCTTTATCCCAGGCAAATAAGTGTAGAAGTGGGGGGTTCTCCCTTTTTGAAACCTACGATAGATCTTTCGCGATATCAAATGAATTACACCTAAAAAATCAGTTTTGATCCCAACCGACTGCACGCTCTACTAAAATTATGCACGCCAGATCATTGGTTTCAGGCTTTTTGTGGGTTCTGAATTAGGGTGGGCCGTTTTGTGCACGATTTTCCAGGATTGTACAGTGCAGAATCAATACACGGAATGTAAATAAGTCTGCGCTGAAAGTTCTGGTTGCGATAGGAATGTATAGCTAGAAAAAGCCGGCGACGAATAGCTGCCGGCTTCAACAATTGGTATTTACAAATCGGTAGTGCTCTGCGCCAACGGTGAACTATTCACACAAAACGGCGGACACGGATACGACTTTTCCGCAATGGTCCCATCTAACAAATCATTACCACCTGCGTCTGCGCCAACTAATACCAGCACCTGTTTTCCGTCGCTATCCATTCCATAATAGTAGCGGATGCCAACCGCTTCTTCTTGGGCGAGAATCTCTTCTATTACTTCCCGCCCAAAAAAACCACCCAACTTCTCACCCGGTGTGATAGTCGCTCGGTAGTTCTCCGTGTAGTTGATCGCCTCTTCCATCGTTATCTTGTGATCTTCGTTCCCTGTAAACATGTGTCCTTCTGTTGCGCCTCCTGACACAAAGAGAATTAATGTGAGTAATGCGGCTATTCCTGCCACTGCATAGATCTTTTTCATGGAACCCTCCTTAAAGAGTCAATTAACTGATTAAGTTATTTCGGGAAGGTGGCCGCAATTTTATATCGAAATCCTTGATAGACAAATAATAGAGCAATGACAAATAGGCCGGTGGCGACGATAGTAGTAGATTGAACAATTACCACCGCGTTCATTATCAATTCCTCCGGGAACCCCTCATAAAAGATGCTGGCAGATTGGCCCAAATTGTAAATCAGTAGAGCCAGGGCCATATAAAAACTGTAATCACCCATCTTGATGCCGCGCGAACCCAAATAGAAGATGCAGAATCCGACAATCACTGCACTGCAGTAAATGATGGATGCAGTTCTTCCAAAATAAATATAAAGTATTGGGTTTGCCATAACTAGAAAGATATCCCAGAGATACATATCAATCCAGACCCTGATAACCCCAATTGCCACGGCAAAATGCAAAAAGGCATACACGTCACCCAGGATGTTATCATTCATCTCTTTGGATACCGCAACGAGCGTAGCTAAATCTCCGGCAGCTGCGACAAGCAAAACCAATCCCAGCGGCTTCATTTTTTTGCCGAGCGACGACCATTTAACAAGCACGATCAGACCAGCGATCAATTCGACGATCATTACTAAAACTGAGGTGATCGGGAAAATGGACATCAGGGTTTCGTGTACCATGTCGGTTGGTTGTGCATATATGGTAACCATGACTGCTGACAATGGCAGTAACACGCAGAGTGTTACGAGCGACAATCCAATTATCTGACTTTGCTCATCATTGAATCTTGTATTGTTCGCCAATTTATCTGCTGCTGAGCCGCCAACCCTGTCAAGCGTATATTGTGTCAAGAATTCCCTGGCTTCGTGGCTGAGTTCGGCAAAAGCCTTAAGTTCATCATCTATTCTTTTCCCTGCCACTCGCCGCTCTCCACTCGTTTGCGCACTACATCCATGAGGGTACGAAATGATTTCAGGAACTCATCATCTTCGTTGCTGAGTATTGCTTCCAGTTGCTTGATTGTAAATACACGGTCCTCCAAGTCGTCCTGACTCTTCGGGATGAGAACCGGTTCATCGCCGAGGAAGCGAACCACGCAGTTCTTGTATTCTGCAATCCGGTTAAGGTGTTTTATGCTGGTGGCTGGCCGCCGCTCTTCCAAGATCTGCCAACCCGTAGACGATTTGATATCAAGTTTCTCAAATATCTCATCCGCGCTGTCCGCAGATCTGACCAGCTCACCTAGCAGCTTGGCGACATATTTTGTCTTGACTCTTCGATAGCTCTTGCCCATTATTTTCCTTTGTCAAAAACATGGCTTTTTCTAAAAAAATGTGTGATAGTATGAATTACTATGAAAAAATAAATTAGAACTTGACTAAACACAAGCCCATTCTCATTTTATATCCAGCTATATCAATGGTCTGTTTCATAACAATCTCAAGTTGCCGGGCCCGCCTGGCTTTTGTTATGTCGCAGGCCATTTGTTTTTCACCCTATCCCGAGATTACATGGAGTAGAGATGTCAAATGACAAGGACCGTTTGTCTAAGTGGTGCCGTTTGTTGAAGGACAGTAAGAAGCGCGGAAGCCTCAAGGAATTGCTGAGAGACATTGAAAAGAAGAATGCCAAGCATTCGGTGCATCACAATTCCGAAACAAGTTTGGTTGATTGAGAACACCAATAATTGTTCTATGCTATCTCATAATTGCCTCAATACTTCTCCCCAGGCAATCGAAGCATCAAGCATCATCGATGCGGAATACACTTACAGATTTATCTCAACGCTTTGTTCATAATTGCAATTTTCAAAGGAGATGGGTAATATGAGAGCAATCATCTTTGTTCTGGCATTGACATCCTTTGCAATGCCGGTTGACTTACACATGAAAAATGGTTCGAAGATTATTAATGCCGTCCGGATAGACAAGTTTGCGCACGTTTGGACGGTTCATTTAGGTGACGGAAAAACCGTAGGCATTCCGAAGGCCGATATCAAAGAAGTGATTGATAATGCTTACGATTCGAATCAGCCTTCGCGGGTAGTGAAAGCGCAGGCGGATCTACCCCCTGCCGGAATCAGTTCATTTGATGGTGTTGAGGTTGAGCGGCGGAATCTGAAGCTGCTTTTTGTCAGCGGGCTTTCTCTTGTTGCTGCAGTTGATGCCTTTGCTGATGCTGCTGATCTGCCGTCAACGATCGGATTGCCAAACACCAATGAGATTGATGATCAACGATTGCGCAAGCAGATATTCGGCGCAGCATTTACGGCGATTGGCGTTGCTTCAGCTATCGTCGCTTTAAAATCGCAGCGTGTGAAAGTTACTGCGGCGCCCAACGCAATAGCATTGAGTGTGAACTTCTAAGAGGATTCAACTTGGCTGAAGAAAACAAAATACCCCCTCTCTCTGAATCGTATCAAAAAGCCCGGAAGAGTTACGGGCTTTTTGCTGCGCTGCTGCTTGCCTGGGAATTGATCGGGCTGGGGTTGGAAGCAGCTCAAGAACCGGGGGGCATTGTTAAAGTTACCGTGAAATCGCCGCAGGCGGCCCCGTATGTGCTGCTTGTCCTGGTGCTGTTCTTTGCCTTCAGGATCACAATTGAATGGATGCAGTGTGATGAGGATCGCCGTTCACTCTTCCCTGCAAAGATTGACTATTGGGCATCGCATACTATAGGGGTTTCGGCGCTGTTGATTTTTGGAATACAACGCTTTTTTGAATTCCAAGTAGCTGATCAGATCTGGTTTGAATTAATCTCGTTGTCGTTTCTTTATGTGGTGGTCGTGGTGATAATTCTGGAATATGCTTCTTACATAATTATGTTCAGGATGCGAGGAAAAGGTTTGCATTACCGCCAACGGGCAGTCAGCGGGTTGAACCTTATGGCTGTCATCGTTGCGCTGGCTTCTGCCGCTGGAATATTTGTTCGGTCTGCGGCTCTAGGTCAGTCGATGTTATCACTATTCGGTGCTGCAATTCCTACGTTGTTCTACCTGTGTTGGTTCTTTTTGCGTTATTATCGCGTTCTTAGGCCTCGATTGAAGCTGATCACTTTGGACGGCTTCAATTCTCACATCCCACAAGCACAAGAAACCGACAAAGAATAAATCATGTCATCAATTAGCAAGCCAAAGGGCAGAAGATACTACCGCATCGACTTCTATCACCCCCTAACGGGTAAGCGTGTCGTGCGCTCGCTTCGTGTAGAGACGCTGAAGTCTGCCCAGGGACTTCAGCGCACGATTGATGAGCGGCTTCAGATGGTGCGCTTAGGTCAACTCAGATTCAATGAAGTGTTTCAAGCGCAATCGGCCGATGCCCTGATGTCAGAATTGATTGATGACTTTGTGACATACCTCGATTCTCCACGCTGCCAGATCACCAGCGAGAGGAAGCGCGAAATACATAAGTACCACATGCAACGGTTTAAGGAAGATTGGGGTCATATGCCCGTTGCTGAATTCGACAAAGATGTTGTCGAGCTTGATTTGATTGAAGCACTTAGAGATGCCAAAGTTTCTGAAAGCTATCTGCGCGTGATCCTCGCTTCTTATATGCGCTGCATGACATTTGCTACCAAAGATCGGAAGTGGCGCAAGGTGGTCAAGTTCAATCCGTTTGCCGGCACTATTCCCAAGAACAAAAACAACAAAGTTGCTCGCTATTTCCAGCCGTGGGAAAAGGTTCAGATTTTGGAATACTTCACAAACCCCGAGCGGCCATTCTGGGCGCAGTGTTATTTCCCCCTCCTACTTGATTCAGGGTGTCGGCCAGGTAATCTGATTACGGAAATCAAGTGGAAGCATGTATCGCTAGAAATGGCTCAATTCAAATTATTCACAAAGGGCAAATGGGTTTATGTAGATGTGGGCGAATTAGGATTGTGGGCGCTGAAGAGGGCTGCACAGCATCGCAACATCAAAGATGATAGAGTCTTCTGGCAAGTGAATGGATATGAAGCGCTCAAGTCACAATGGAGACGTGCGAGGGACTTCTGGGAAAGGCCTGATAATGACTATGAACCGATAGAGGCACGGCTTCATGACTTTCGCAGTAATTATGCAATTTGGTTCTTGCTAAACGGCGGCGATATTTATAACTTGATGGCCCAAGTAGGTTGGTCTGATTGGCGATCATCTCAACCGTATATCAGGTTTGTAAAACAGAGTAACCAACTGAAGGAGCAGGACAAGATTTACCTCGATGCTATAAAAAATGTGTGTGATATGTGTGCTGTTTCCACCAGAGCGAGTAGTTTCGAGTAGCTTCTGCCATCAATTCAGTTCTGACTTTTGCCCGAAAAGTCAATAAAAATGGGCTTTTCGAAAAAAAGTTAGCACCTTGCCAAGGTTAGGGTCGCGGGTTCGAGTCCCGTCTCTCGCTCGAAATAAAGCACTTAGGCAGTCTGCCGGGTGCTTTTTTTACATATTCTGCCCGGGTGGCGGAATTGGTAGACGCAAGGGACTTAAAATCCCTCGGACACTTTTGTCCGTGCCGGTTCGAGTCCGGCCCCGGGTACATTGATTTTATTGAATTTAAGGCTGATTGGAGAGAGCTCCGGTCAGCCTTCTTTTTTGAGAAAATGGGGTGGTGGTACTATAGCGGTACCGAGGTTTTTTTAATGGTCAGAAAAATCATTTAACTTGGCTTCTATACTAAAACGCCAGGATTTCAAGGCCATAACATCCGATACCAATAGCGACGAATAATAGTATGAAGAAGATTCCGTAGTGGACAGTTGCATAGATTCTGTGAGTGCTAGAAGTCCAACCGCCCTGCCACTTATTCTCAGCTTCAGTTTCACTGAGCAACGTCATGAGTTTTTTGTCAATACCTTTGTACCAGGCATATTGGACAAGTATAAATCTGGCGTGCAGCCAGTTCAATAAGCTGAGAAATAAGACAGGAAGCGCGACGGCGATAACAAAAAATGTACTGGGTTTGGTGCCAAAAGTGTTGAGAGAGAAATAGAGCAGTGCCAACAATGCACCATCAACAACATAGATTAACCGGCTTCCGATTTGGGTATGACTAAGAGTATGGTCTAGCCGCTTTAGCCAATAATCTACTCTGATCTTATAAGTGCTCTGTTCATTTGAAGGAACTGCACTATCATTGTCAATCGAATTAATCTTTTCCATGGCCCCTCTGATTTGTATTGGATTTTGTTTGCTATAGGTATCTAAATAATACCTTTGTTTGGTGGTTTTTTGAAAACCGATTTATTTTCAGCGGTTTGATGCAAGAAAGGACAGTCGGAAGTTTCAAATAAATTGAACTTAAGGCTGATTGTATAAGGCTCAGTTAGCCTGGTTTTTGGTGGAAATGGAGTGGTAGTGCCTTGGCGATACCGGACTAAGGTAGTCAAGCAATAACGATACTTTTGAGAAGAAAGCAATTTAGCCGTGTGTGGTGCTAATTATACAAATTTCAACATCCAGGATTATTAAAAACTTGGTACTATCCTGCATTTGTGCCATCCGAGGATCATGATGAATTATGTCCATCTCGGGTCGGATCATTTGAAGAATGCGACCAAGAATAAGAAGGTAAAAAGCTAAGCGTTGCATGGAGTCTTACTACGATTCATTTCCTTTCCGGGAGCTACTTTGCCTTGCTGGCAGAGCAAAACCTGCTCAGCTCCCTCCGTAAAATAATCCAAAATGCCGAATAAATACCCGATCACAACTTGATGCCATTTATCTGCTTATATGACAAGTGGATATATTAGTGGTCATCTTTTTTAAACCATGAGTAGATAGAAGAATAGTTCATATGGGCTCTAAGCAAGACAATATTTGGAAATGCTGGAACATTCATTCAAAGCAAGATTTTGACCACTTCTTGCCCAGGATTGAATTTCATCCACAAGTTGATAAAGAGGTTACTCAGCGATTTGATTTAGTCAGAAAGTTAATCCATCACAGTTATCATGAATATGATTTCTTGGATGCCGCTTACGAAAGGGCACTATTGACTTTAGAAATGTCACTGCACCGACGGCATATTGAATTGGAAGGCACACCATCGGAACACACACTCACAGCGCTTATTAGCTGGGGGCAGAACAGGGGCCTATTTGAAGATCAAAAGCGTATTACGGATGGTTTAGTCAATTTGAGAAACCATGTAGGCCACCTCAAGGCTCATTATCAAGTTGGTTATTTGGCGTTAGGGCTTATTCAAAGGATTATAGAAATCATTAATGACCTTTACGAGGATGATGAGTTACGAAAGAAAAGGAAGCGTGAGATTCGTTGCTGTCAGCGAATATTGAAACAAGTGGTTAATGATGGAGCGATATTAGAGTGGCAGAAACAGCGCTTGATTATATTTCGAGCAGAATTATTGTGGTTTGAGAATCGACTCTCGCCTCATCGATATTATTTCTTATTTTGGCCATTATTTGATCCGATTGAAAAGGAGGAAAGCGTCAAGATTTGCGATCCCCTAGTGATTTGTTGCGACATGTGGAAAACGAAAGAGAATACTTTGGTATTTCATGAAATCAACGACGATGGAGAATTGCGGCTTTTAGACCTTTCCAAATCTGAAGATGAGTGTAAATATCGAGACTGGAAGCAACTGTTTGATCAGAGTTCCTTCCCGCTGCAGCAGTTTGTGGAGATTGAAATTGGTAAACGGCGGATGGAGGTAAGGTGTCTTTACAAGCGGTAGTCATTTTGAAAATTATTCAGATGTCTACAGAAACGTCTCCTGATTCCGTGTTACCGTAATACGCATAATTAAGTATTGTGTTAGCTGAACGTACAATTCCTACGCGGGAGTGATTTAGTGGAAGTAATTCCTCTACCTCAACAACTGACTGAAATTGAGTTTGAAGCGGTACTCGAAAACTGCTATCAATATCAGTACGCGCCCACAAGGACATTGCAATTCGATTTGAGTGGCACGGAGTTTATATCATCGTTTGCAATGATCCAATTGTTGCTCTTGACTGAGACAATTATTCGTGATTGGTGTAAGCGTGTTTCATTCAAAGTGGGTAACGGCCCAAAACTTAGCTCGCATATGTATATCTTGGCCAGGTTGGGCTTCTTTGAAAGTTTGCCCGGTTCTGTTACATATTATCCATTTAGGCCTAAGACAAAAAAATCTTTACGTGGAAAGAATGAGGCTATTTTGGAAGTCACTGATGTCAAGGATATGGAGCATGCGTATGAGGTGATTGAACTAGTGGAGAAAGCTATCACAAAAAATACAACATATAGTGGAGACCAGGTAAAGGACATTTGTACCATGGTTTCCGAAATGCTTCAAAACATTTTTTATCATAGTGAATCAAAGCGTGCCGGGTTGGTATCTATTCAAAACTATCGCCGGAAACAATTAATGCAGTTGGTTATTGCGGATGCTGGCGTCGGGATTCCAGAAACAATTCGACTTTCTCCTGACTACACGGACAATGAGTTAACTGACATCGAAGCAATTTTAGAATCAGTGAAAAAAGGAGTCTCCCGGCAAGGGGTAAAGGCAGGACGTGGTGAGGGCTTATCACATTGTGTTCGTCTAGCCAAAAAACATCATGCACAGTTGTTTATTAGATCCAATTCCGCGTGGGTATCTGTGACGGTTCATAAAGGAAGAGGCACAGCAGGGATAGGAGAGTTTTTCTCTGGCACGCAAATTTTTGTGAATTTTCCATCAAATTAAAGTGGTTTTGTGTTGACAAATGCAAGAGAATTCTTTATCATCCGTTTCAGTGAAAGACATGAAGGAGGGCTATGCTGGAAATTGACATATATATTGAAACTGGGAAAAAGAAACGTCTTTGGTTTAATGAAGCAGGTGTGCAATTACGGGGGAACATACTAAAGAAGATTGCTGACCATCGGGAAATTGAATGCGTAAAGCTAGACTTCAAACGTGTGGAAGTAACCGATGTTTCTTTCGCTCGGGAAGCATTTGTTAAACTACTGTCTGATCTTACACTAGAGATGAATCGTCCCCAAGTACTTTTGATTAATATTGATGATTATGTACGACAAAACCTGTCTCTTTCTTTAAAGGACCATAAAAAATTTGCATTAATAACCAATTCTCAGGATGAATGGGATTTAATTGGAAAATACTCTCAGTTAGCAAAAGAGACGATTGCGGCTTTAATTGAGGTTGAGGAAGCTACAGCAAGAGAATTGGCACACAGATTGCGGATAGGAATAACAACTTGTAATAACCGTTTATCCAACCTATATGAAATGTGTGCTATAACGCGAAAGGAAGTTGGACAGAAAAGCGGGGGAGTTGAGTATATGTATAAAGTCTGCACATAAAATTTTTTGCAGCCTGCTTCATCTGCTTCATGGAAGCAGAATTGGGCAGATCTCATAATGGCATTTAACAGAATTAAAATTCTAGATTAAGGAGCAATTTCATGCATAAAATCACTTTTTTCCCAATTGGTAACGCTGATTCATATCTAATTGATCTTGAATGCGGTCGTAAACTGCTTTTTGATTATGCTAACGTTCACGACCCAAAGAATGAGGATGACAAACGGATTGACCTTGAAGCTGAATTACGCAAGAATTTAGATGAGGCGGATCGCAATTATTTAGATGCGGTTGCTTTTACTCATTTGGATAAGGATCATTATCATAGATCAACCGAATTCTTCTATCTTGAACATGCAAAGAAGTATCAAGATGAACACCGGATTAAGATTAAAGAACTGTGGGTGCCGGCAGCAGTAATATTGGAGGAAGCTCTCACCGGTGAGGCAGCAGTCCTTAGGGCTGAGGCCAGGTACAGGCTGAAAAACGGTTCAGGTATTAGGGTCTTTTCCCGGCCTGCACGATTACAATCATGGTTAGAAGGAGAGGGAATATCAATTGAGGATCGAAGACATCTCATCACCGACGCGGGCCAAATTATACCAGGATACGGATTGGCTGATGATGGAATCGAGTTTTTTGTACACTCTCCCTTCGCAATTACTCAGGAGGACGGTACATCGATTAATCGGAATGAAGCATCTCTTGTCCTTCAAGCCACATTCAATTGCGAAGGTGAATTAACTTATTTTCTCCTGACCGCTGATACTACGCATGAAATATGGAAAGAAATTGTGAATATTACCAAATATCATAATAATGAAGAACGGCTCAAATGGCATATATCTAAAATTCCACACCACTGTAGTTACTTGTCATTAAGCAGCGAAAAAGGCATGGACGTTACCAAACCAATACCTGAGGTACAATGGTTACTGGATCACGGACAAGATAGCGGTTTGTTAATTTCACCAAGCAAACCTATACCCCAAAATGACGATGATGATCAACCGCCTCACCGACAAGCTGCAAATTGCTACAGGGCGGTAGCTGCCGGTAATGAAGGCGAGTTTAAAGTTACAATGGAACATCCTTCAATCAGCAGGCCGGAACCGCTCGTGATTGCAATTGACAGCAATGGGCATACATTGATAAAGAAGACTGTCAGCGCGGCATCCATAATTACAAGTAGAATAACACCAAGGGCAGGTTAATATGCTGGAGAATTTTGAGGCGAATGGGGACACTATAAAAACCGAAGAATTGCGTGTAGCCAAAGCCGTTGACCTTGTTGCCACAATAGGTAAGATTCCGTATGTGCGTTTAGTTGAATGTAAACGGGTAGATGAACAATCAGAAGTTGTGGTTCTTGAGGTAGAGGTTGAGTTACCGCGTATTAAGGTATATGATATTAGGAGGGATGAACGGATTGCAGTGTGCTTTGACCCTACTGATTCCGAACAGCCAGAAGTGTTAGCAGTGAGAAGAGATTTTCCGGAAGTACCCCATTTAAATCTCCGTCTATTTGAGTTTCCTCGGAGTCTCTGTCTTTTTGAAGAGCCGTACGAAGAAATTAAGCTCAGATGGACGCCAACTTTTCTTTTGAATAGAATTCGTGAATGGCTTGCTCTGACAGCAAAAGGCCAATTACATCAAGATGACCAACCTTTAGAACCCCTTTTGGGTAATCCGGATGGGAATATAGTTTTGCCCGATGAACTATTCCAGCCGGATGGAACAAAAATACACGCATCCTATATTGCGCACAGATATGGAGAACGTAATACTCTGATTGTCAAAGGTCTGACCGCGGAATCTATAAATGATGAACCCAATGATAAACTCTCTTCGGTCCTGGTTCTTGAGGGCGAACCACAACAGCACGGTGTAATAAGCAAGAATCCCAGGAGCATTCCTGCATTGAGTTCATTGGTGGACAAAGCGGGAATCCATTTGCTGAAAGAACTCAGAAACCGTTGCGCGGCTTTAGCGAACAACAAACCATACTCTACGGTTTTAAACTCTTATTTGATAATTGTATTAATTCTCCCGAAGAAGCGTCGAGCGGACAGGCAATCGGAGGATACCGACACCTGGGTTTTTCTCTGTCCACATACAATTTTAGAAATTGGGGAAAAAATTGGAGTTTGGGAGGTCCGAAATGGTGAACCAGGTATTTTATTAGAATACGATATCAATAGAGGCGGTGAAGAGTTAAATATTGCCCTTTTTAAGCCTCATCGTGCTTTTTCACAGGAGTATGCATCGGTGTTAAACGGCTTGCCAGAGCCATTTATTAATACACAGATTTCTCTTGTTGGCACTGGCGCATTAGGCTCGCAAATTTGTGTTAATCTGACAAAATGCGGAATAGGTAAATGGGCGTTGTTTGACTATGACATCCTGCTCCCACACAATTTTGCCCGGCATGCTTTGCCCTATAATGATTTTCTTGTTGGAAGCAAAAAAGTAAAAGCCTTAGAAATATTTGTCAATAACGATATTTCGTTTAAGCCCATCGTAAATACATTTGATATAGATGTTGTTCGTTCACATAACTCTGAGGACGAGGTTCAAAAGTCTTTTGAAAATGCTGATGTTATTCTGGATTGTTCAACATCTATTGCAGTAGCTCGCTACCTGGCCCTTGACGTTAAAACAAACGCTCGTATGATTTCCGCTTTTCTAAACCCTGTTGGGTCAGATTTGGTCGTGCTAATAGAAGACAAGAATCGAGAGACACCGCTCGACTTGCTGGAAATGCAATACTATCGACATCTCATTAATCAACCCGAGTATTCCAACCACCTTCGCAGGCCGAATGAGAGGGTTCGCTACGCGATAGGATGCCGTGATATTACAAGCAGAATTCCTCAGAATTCTGTGGCAATACATGCAGGAATTGGAAGCCGGGTATTTCAGAATTCCCTAGATAATCCGGACTCAAAAATAGGAATTTGGCAAATAAACGAGCAAGATCTCTCGGTAAGCTGCGATCTGTTTCCAGCCCCGGTCCTTATAGCAGAAAATGTTGGTGAATGGAAAATTCGCACTGATGAGGCACTAATTAACAAGCTGTTAGGAGAACGAAATGAAAAACTGCCATCCGAAACTGGAGGGGTCTTAGTAGGTTCATTTGATACGTCGCGGAAAATAGTTTATATGATAGACAGTCTCTCTTCCCCTCCTGACAGTATAGAGTGGCCCAATTTGTACATTCGTGGATTTAAAGGCCTAAGCGAAAAACTGCAAATCATTCAACAAATCACAATGAACAATCTTGAATATGTTGGAGAATGGCATTCGCATCCAAAAGGAAGTGATAGTAGGCCAAGCAGTACGGATTGGCAGGCATCAGAAATGCTCTCAGGGATAATGAATCAAGATATGCTCCCCTCTTTGATGGTTATAGTGGGTGACAAACATGAATTAAGTTTTGTTTTGTGTGAAGAAGATAAAGTGATTGTTAAAACCATCTTTTGCTAAGAGGTGATCTTTTCTGAGCAATTTGTAAGAATTTTTGGTCCAATGCAACCTTGCTCGCGAGAATAAAAGTTATATATTGTTGTAATTTTTACACGATTGAGGTAAAAGGATGCATAGAAAATTCAGCTTTCATGAGTTTGTGGGGATTACAGCACCAGGAATTGTTCTGACATTAGCTATTACTCAAATCTTTCCTGATACAGATAAGATGTTGGATTTCAAAAACCTATCGCTGGGGGGGTTTGGAATAGTTGTTATAATTGCTTATGTGATTGGACATCTTTTGCAGGCAGTCGGCAATATTTTCGAGAAAATTTGGTGGTGGCCGTTTGGCGGCATGCCAACGAATTGGGTTATCAAAATGAAAGGCAGTCGATTTCTCAATGATGAGCAGCTCAAGATGCTGCCTCAAAAAATTGCTAATGTGCTAAAACTTGAGATAAAACCAAGTCTTAGCGATTATAGTGAGCGTAATTGGTTTCCAATATCTAGACAGATGTATGCGGCCCTACAACAGGCTAATGCTGTTGAAAGGTTAGAAATTTTTAATGGAAATTATAGCTTTTTCCGTGGAGTTGCCATTGCATTGATCATCAGTGTTCTCTTAATCATAATTGACTCAGGATTTTTGTACTGGCAGTCACTAATCTTGTTAGCACTGTTCACGATTTTAGCTATATCGCGGATGCATCGATTCGCAACATATTATGCGAGAGAGTTATTCGTTCAATTTTTGCAATTGCGAGAGTGATATTTGAATTCGGGAGGAACTAAAATGAATCCACTTTGGAAAGAATCAGACAAAACCTATGTTTGGCTTTTCAATGTTGGTCGTGGGCTGTCGATTTGTATTCGTTTGCCCAATAATCTTGGCATTATCTACGATCTCGGAAATAGCTCAGATTTTTCACCATGCAGTTTTATTGAATCAGAGATAATACCCCACCTGGACAAATATTCTGAGTCTCGCAATCCCGCCCAATTAGTTATTTCACATCCGCATCAGGATCATATCCAGGAAACAAAAGAGATAAATGAGAATGATTCCTTCGATCCGGGTTTGATAACCTTACCTCATGACAAGGAAGTCGAGGGTCAAGAAAATGAAAAATTAGATTTCTCCCGGATTGAAAATTCTGATAACAAAGACCTGATTGCTGAATATAAGAGAATTTACGAAGAAAGGACTCCGCCTTTGCAATGCTTGGACGCCCAAAAATGTGAAGAAGTTGGAGGCTTTGTTTCTTACGGCATATTTTATATGCGTCCACCTGAGGTAGATTCCCTCCATCCTTCCAATGATCACCATTATGGTAATGGAGTGAGCATCTGTCTATATTTGAGGCATAATCGACATTCTATCTGGATTACTGGAGATGTAACCCCTGAGGTTCACGAATGTATTTTATCTGGAGATAAATCGATAGAAAAAAGGCTCACCTATTTCTCGAATCAACCGGAAGATACTCCAGCAGATTTTCATTTAAAGACATCGTCCCAGCTGTCCCCTAAAGATTTATTTGGTGAACACGATTTATCCTTGCTCGTTGCCCCTCATCATGGTTTAGAGTCTTGTTTTTGTACGGCTCTATTTGATTCAATTCCAGGTGGAAAGCCACTTTTAAATGTAGTGTCAGAAAAAAGGCATCTAGGAGAAAACGACGGCAAGGTTGACGATCGTTATTCTAGCAAAGACTATTCGAGGGGCACCTATGTTGATATTGAAGGTGGCCAGCATCATAAGAGAATGGTTTCTACTCGAAATGGTCATCACATGCTATTTATTTTAGGGCATGATTCTCTACGACCAAAGGTTATTCTTCGTAAAGATCCGTATGATCTTCTCAACCTCAAATAAGTCAATTACGTGCTGGTAACATTGAATGGGATCCTGGAATAATCTGGTACGAACTGCTCGCGTATCAGGACAAAGTAAACACAACGGTAGCCATCTTGGGGTAGGATTAATACATGAAGTCGAATAGCCTCGCACAATTGATAGATCGACTCAATTTTCAAAGAGCCTTCCGAAGAGTCAAACATGATTCTGAGTATGATTTCATACAATTCCCAATTGAGTTAAGAATATTTGAAGATAAATTTGATGAAAATATTGACTTCCTAAAGAGCTCGATTAAGCAAGGTAACTATTCTGTTAAGAGCCTAAGAAAAATTTGGGTACCCAAAAGGAATTATTTGCTTCGACCTGGTTCAATACCGGCTCTGGAAGATCGTATAATTTTTCAAGCACTCATTGATGAAATTGCTCCCCTGCTGGAGGCGCATGTCATCCCAATGGCTGAGGAAGTAGTTTATAGCTCCAGGCTCCATTCTAGCGACAACAGTGAGCGAATGTTTCTTCACCCGAGGGATCTATGGCTTTCATTCAAGGACAAAGCTATTGAATATTCAAAATCTTCAGAAATCAATTTTGTACTGCTTACCGATATTGCCTCATACTTTGAAAATATAGACCTCAGACTCCTTATCGATACAGTTAATTCGGCAGGTGTCTCACCTGATTTTACAGATGCGGTCAGGAGGATACTTTCAATTTGGGCGAATGGTCGTACTCGAGGACTGCCACAAATGATGGCTCCATGTTCATTGCTGGCGAATGTCTATTTGAGTCAAGTAGATCGAAATATGGTTTTGCTTGGTTACAAATATATTCGATATGTGGATGATATTAGAATATTCGTGTCATCTGAAGTCGAGCTACGAAGAGCATTGCTTGATTTGACCAATCAGCTCAAAGCTTGCTATCTTGATGTTCAAGCCAGCAAAACGAAATTTGAGAAAGTTGAGGAGCATAAGGTAGAATTGACACTCTTAGAGAATCATCTTGTTGAGGTTGGTATTGACATTGCTAAAGCTGCTAGTTCATCGTATACAAAATCTAAGAAAACCGAAAAGAGAATTCCAGAAGGGAAATTGATAGAATTTTTGAGTAATCTGATTGAGAATCCGACCTATGATGATCGACATTTGCGGTTCTGTGTAAATCATTTAGGATATATTGGAAGCCCAAGAGCCGTCGATTTGGTAATTTCGAAACTATCTACAATGCCTCAAGAAACGGACACATTCGTTCAATATTTGTTGAGATTAAAGTCTTCTGAAATACCAAATGAAAAGGTCGATTTAATTATAAGTTTCCTGGACTCTGATGAGAATATTTATGACTGGCAAATGATGTGGCTATTAATTTTTCTGATTCACCGAGATAGTTTAACATCTTCCCAATGTAAAAACCTCTTCGGGAACGAAAAACTGAAGAAGCATCCTATAGTTAAGGCAATTTGGTCCTATTTGCTTTGTTACAAGGGAGATTTATCTTTGAAGCGAAATTTTTTGTCTCAGTATGGGCAAGAGACTTCACCAGAAGTTCGGATGGCTATTCTCTGTGGAGTTTATAAACTTGTAAAACAAGAGCGAAATCGCTTCTATGCAATTGCGGCTAAAGATCGGCACTCAACTCAACTCATAAATATTTTGAAGAATCGGGAACCTAAATTTGTTTAGAAAAACTTGAATCAAAGAAGTTTGCTACAAAATCTTTACGTGTATAAATCCCCGATCGTCAAAGGAAAGATTTCCTACCGATAACCCCTTCGTCGATGAGTAGTGATTTGTCGCTAAAGGATAGTGTTTTTGAATGGTTTGCAACACTTTCTCCGATTCATTGAGGCTCCTTCTCAATTCCGGATACCCATCCGACGCCAAAACAATAGTCTGTACATCATCGCAAATCTGTTCAATAACCGGCATACCCGCCGGAATCTCAAACCCATTCACGACGCCATACCCATAAGGGCTTTCCGCATCATTCTGAAAAACAGATACACCCCTGAGTAGCGGCAAAATATATTCCCGGCCAGTATCGAGCTGGACTAATTCTTCAACCGTTTTCCCTCGGGCCATTTCCAGTTCCAAATAAAGCGCCCTGACACTCGAGAGTATTTCATCGGTCTTTTTTGGTGGCGAGATAAATCGATCATCGATCAGAACCTGACAGTCGCCAACAATCCAAACTTCCCTCCGAGCTAAACTCAGGGCACAAAGCGTTGCTGCACCTGGTTCCACTTCTCGCTTCTTGATTTTCTCAAGAACATCGTGTTTTTGGTAAAGGACTTGTATTTCGGCATTGAATGCTTCTATTGCCTGCGGCAAAGTTGAATCCGGTTCCAGCTCACCAAAAACCCGGTCAATAATTTCACCAATCATTCGGCCAGGTGTATCGGTTCCCCACTCGTAGTCAGATTTTTCAGTGGCCCCGTCGATGACGGCAATGAAATGATCGCTGATATGAATCCTATCTTCGCAATCCTCCATGCGGCCGGTTTTCGACTGAATGAATTGCTCAACAATTTCTACTTTGAGGGGTTTGCGGGCAGGCATGATTACCACTTGTGGCTTTTGACAACCTTCAGGCTGACCGGATACTCATCCATGACTTTGGCCTTGACCAGGACAGTTAGGTTGTTGCTTTTGAGGGTTTCGAAATCCAAATCGTTGACCATATTCTCAGCAAAATACTTTGCAGCGGCGATTACTCCGTAAGTATGGCTGCCGGCCAGTAGGACGATGGTCTTGTTTTTAAAGGTAAATGGATTGCGGCAGCGGACTATCAAGCCGTAGTCGTCGATAACTTGCTTTTCTTCAATCCTGCCGCTATGCACTGAACTTTCATGCCACTTGCCTTTTTGCTTCTTACGCCAATGAATCGCGCTGCCAATTTGAACTGCTGGCTGCTTGTCCTCAATTTCTTTGAGAAACGCCTTGGTCAATTGATTATTCTTGGTACCGCCAAGTAGAATCAAGTCAGTCTCCAGGCGATCTTGCAAGCTGTCGCGAGACAAATAGATATTGTTAACGCTGAGGTGTCCGTATCCCTTTGTAAGAGATTCACTCAGAATTGCCAGAGCACGCACCTGACCTATGCCGGTGGCTGGTTGTTCATATTCTCCGGTATAACGTGTTGTAGAGGTTGCTGCAACAATGGTCAGTTCTTTGTAATTGTTAATCTGCCAGAGATTCTTAATATCTTTAATAGCCAGATAGTCACTGGTCAGCTGTTGAAGATGAGGCATCACCCATTCATCTTCAATGAGCAGACACTCCATGCTGGTAAGAAATTCAAAGAAATCAAGCCCTTCCGGGGAGGCGACTTCAACGACGTCGAGTAAACGCCTCAGCCGTCGAGAACGCTCTTCCGGATCTTTCGGTAGTCGCCGTTTGAATTGAATAACCGCTTGATTTTTCTCTTCTTCCAGTATCAGTCTGAGCTTTTCAAGAATTTTTTTCTTGAGTTCCGATTGGTCATCACTGATTAAAAAATCAACACTGACCTCCAGGGCCTGGGCGATCTTCTTTAGGGTAGGAATGTCCGGCATAACTGGATCGCTGGAATTGAGATATTTCTTGGTGGTTTTTTCCGGTTTACCGATTTGGCTAGCCAGTTCCGAAATAGACAACCCTTTTTCAGCAAGGACTGTCATTATTTTGTTGCTAAGGATTTCACCGGAACGGTCAATTTCAACAATTCCACCTGATCCATTCCGTTTGACATCGGTGTCAAAATAGACACCGTCCTTATCACTACCAAGAGCAAGATTGAGATAGTCAGCCAGTTTTGTGAGCGTAGAATTATATGGCCGTTTGGTCTTGCCAGTGACAATTTTATGTAGTCCTTGACGGCTAAAACCGAGTTCATCAGCCAGCGAATTGACAGTGATAAAGTTATCAGAGAGATATTTTTTGAACTCTGGGCCAAGTCTTATCTTCATAATTTTTAATATAGTTAACTTCTGTTAAGTCTGTCAATGAGATTTGGGATTTAAAAAATTATTTCAAATATCTCTTGCATCAAAAATTGATATATGTTATATAAGAGTTGACAAAATGATGACGTGAGTAGTCATTTTATTCAAAAAAAATGCCAGCGAAGAGCTGCAACTCCCACACTGGCGAGGCGCAAAAAGTGCTTGAGACTCTCTACGCGCGACTATTTTTAATATAACGACTCCGGGTAGTATCTGCAAGCGCCATTAAGAATGCAGTTAGTCTCTCACTTTTGCGCCTCATGAATTTCAACTTCAGAAACTCATGAGGCGTCACTATGTACAATTCATCTACCCGATTTATCTCCTTCTTCAAAGGTATTGTTATCCTAATCCTCGGTGGCAGCATTCTCTTTTCAATTGTTCGTAATATCCGCGGGCTAGAAGCTGGTTATCCGGGTGTTGACTTTGAATGGCAATTGCTAATTGCCCTGACAGTCACGCTAGCTTCATTCGCTCTCACCGGCAGCTCGGCCCTGGCAACTTTTCCCGGCAATCGCCATTTGCGACTCAGCCTCTTCACTGCAGGCGTCATGTTCTCGGCAGTTTCCTTCTTTCTCTCCTTCGAGGGTGCCAAGCATGATCAAAAAGAGAAGTATCAGATCAATGCTTCCAAATCTCCGGAAGTAGAAAAACTCGAAACTGAAATCGCAGAAGTCGTCGAACGGCAGAATGCTTACGGCGTTTCTGCAACCGTCGTTCGAAGTTTGCTGGCACGCGAGAAAGAGCTTCGAGCTGAACTCAAAGATGTTAGGGCCCGAGCCAGAGTTCAGGCTGAAGCAGATCGACGGCGGGACGAGAAGGAAGCTGACAAGGTCGATTATCTGGCATTGGCAATGTTCTGTGCATTGCCGGAAGTTGGATTGATCACTTTCACACTGCTATTGGTCCTCCTTTACGGTGTGAGTGTTTTCAGCCAAATGACAGTGATTGATCCGCAAATTCAGTTGCATCAATACCATCTACCTATTCAACCACAAATGGTTAAACCCGTTCAATCCACCGTTACACAGCAGACAAGCATACCAATGCAACAAAACCATCCGGCGGAAGCACCCATAGCGGTTGCACCACCGCCTGTAACAACATCACAAAATGGAACTGTGCAAGAAGGCGAGACAATCCAGGCAGTTCCACCAACAGATAAATGGGACCCGTTTGGATAGCAGGAAATAGATCCGGCTATATATCGTCGACAACAATCACTCAACTAAAAGGAGCATCATCATGAGAATGTTAGCAGAAATCATCAGCGCAGAAGTAGAAACGCGGAATATTACCGACCGCAAAACCGGTAAAGAAAAGCCCACTGATATTCTGGTAATCCACGCCATCGACGTCGACTTCAATCAGAATATGTACAAGATTTCTGTATGGGAACACTTCAATTCGATTGTCAACACCTGTCTGAAAGGGGCCGTTATCGAGGTGCGCTACCGGAATGTGAGACCGGCAAATAATTATGAACGACTCGACCAGATTTCGGCCACAGAAGACAATGTCCGTCTCAAGAAAAGCGCTGGTGAAGCACTGATAGAAATGCAGCAGCTTCTCGCAAATCAGGAAAAAGCACACACGAAGCAAATCCCGGCATAATAGCCACTTAGCAAAGCCCTACATCAGTTGGGATGGGAGGGTTTGATCAGGAAGGCTCAATGGAAACGAGGCAGGGATCACTGGATACTAATTCATGATCTCATCAGAAACCTAACCAACGCCTACTCTAAAATTCTGAGAGATGACGTTCGGTGATCCTGCCTAAAATATGGACATAATATGCTCTGGCTACTACCAATATGGCTGTTTAGAATCATCAGATTGCTACTCTTGAGAGAACTTACCGGCAAAGAGAAAATGAAAACGCTATTCCAGATTGCAATTGGTGGACTCGTATTTTCATACGGCACCACAACACTCAGCTATCTCTTTCAATTTGGTGAAAACGTCATCTGGTGGTATTGGATTCCATTACCATATTTCGATGGTATAATCCTTAATATCTACCAATTCCTTTACATGAATCTGATCTTAAATGTTTTTACCAAACGAGCATTAACCTTCAAAAGAATTGCTGAGCGATGGAAGATTGCCTGTATCAGATGTAATTTGCTTGTTCCCTCGCTGGAAGAGAAAGCACCGAAGGAAATTCCCCAGGTGATTTATTCGGACAAAGACTTCTTCCGTATTGCAGCTAAAGGGCTAACCGCTGCTTATATCGAAGGCAAGAAAACAGAGCTGTCAAATGCTTGCGGATTGTTCATCTGGAGTATAAGGCCAGCGAAGGGGAAAAATGGTGAGGTTCTACCTGGCTTGATCGATGTGTTCTACACAAAACAGGATCTGCCAACCGCTATCAAACTGAAACAAGCTCAGAGACCGCAATTCGGCCAGCTCAACTTCGGTGTGGGATTGCATGGAGACTATTTCATCAAGCTAACCGAGATGATTCACACTGGCATTGCGGGATTGCCAGGGTCGGGAAAGAGTGTACAGCTCCGAAGTCTTATTGTCCAGGCAATGGTGGTTCATCCCGGAGCGATTTGTATTGGCCTCGATTTCAAATCGGCGAGTGAATTTCACATATTTGCCGGGCGCGGCAACTTCATACTGACTGATAATTTTGAAGAAGCGGCAATTATCCTCGATGAAGTGTATCAAGAATACTTCCGGCGCGCGGAGCTGGTGAAAAAGAATGAAGTAGAGAATGTCTATCAGATTCGCGGACCGAATGGTGAACGTGTAAATCCCATTTTCATATTTGGCGATGAGATGGCGGAAGTCTTCTCTCCGTTGAGCAAGCTAGAGTCCAAGGAGACGGTGGAAGCACAGAAATTGGTAATTGATCGTTTGAGTAAGTTGGCGAGGCTGGCACGCTTCGTCGGGGTTCATCTCATATTGGCTACTCAAAGACCGGATGCTAAGGCAATCGATCCACAGGTGAGGAGCATGCTAAAGACACGCATCGCATTTAAGCTATCGCAGAAGGAAGATTCGATCCTGTGGCTGAACAGAGCTGCCGCTTTGGAGCTGCCGGATATTCCTGGGCGATTTCTATTGGCAACGGACAGTGGCATATTTGAACAACTGCAGGGATTATTTGTGAGTAAACAGGAGGTTAAGCAGATGTTAGAGCATATTGCAACGGGGTCCAGTCAGCTGTATAGAAGGATCAAGGGCAGGCTATCTCAAATCAATTCCGAAGGTGGGTCTGCTGACGGGAAAATGAGTGAGCCCGGCTTGCCGGGGGAGCGAATTTTACCGGAAGGCAGCCCCCATTCTTAGTAATAACGGGGGTAGTATGCATCATGCTAACCACGTTAAATCAAGGAAAAATAACAGTATGAATTTAAAACAAAATCCTAACACAAAAAACGAGCAGAAGTCAGGGCAAATAATCCTGGGAAAAGGGCTGGATTCGCTATATCTCTACGCTGAGGGTGGACTGGATTTTCAGGATATCTTCAGGCAAGCGAACTTGAAAGACTTCGATGAGGACGTAAAAATCGGGTCAATAACCTTCCAGCGAACGAGAGCGCATATGCGAACTTATCCGGTCTCAATCCGGCATGGGGCGTTTACGTTTTACCTGAATCGCGCTTCAATGTATGTCCAGGTGGGGTCACTGGGATTTGAGATGCGAGGAGTTAAGGGCTGTCTCGCCTGGCTATATCACACGCTTGATGGGATAGCCGGTTACCGGATTAACTGGGCTGATCATCTGCTGATATCGAGAATCGATGTCTTTGCTGATTTTGTCTTCGAAGAAGACTTTGATCCCAATCTCTTCAAATCCAAGCTTCGCCGCCGGGGTGTCTTTGTTAGCGGTGATGAGGATGAAGCTAAGACTTACTACTTCGGCAATCGTTCGATGTTCTGTATCAGGCTTTATACCAAGTCTGCTGAGATTGAAGCCAATGGCAAAACCTATCTGAAAGCGAACTGGAAGGAAAAAGGACGGACTGATCAAACTGTTTGGCGATTGGAATTCGAATTTCGCAAGCGTAAGCTGGAGCGCATTATGGGGCGGGAACTCCACAAACTCGATGATGATGCCCTGGCCACGCTTTGGGGTTACGGAATCGATCAACTGAAATATATGGATGCCTCTGCCTCCCATCGCAATCTTTATCGGCAGAATCTGCACCCGGTCTGGCAAGAACTGCATACTTCCCTCTTCTCTAGTTATGAAGTGAAGCCGGAGAAGATCAAAACTGCTGACGTTGAATACCGCTACAAAATGGCTCGCCGGACCTTACTCAGCTACTATGCTGCTAAAGATGATCCGTTCGATCAGATCCCGGAAAATATTCGTTCCGAGTTTGGCATCAACGACTTTGATTATCAGAAGGCGAGGAGAAAAGCGGTATTCTATGGGATGGAATCGTAAATAGTTTGACTTATTTAAGAAATGGGAGAGCATCATGGCAGATCAAACCAATAGATTCTCAGGAAGGGAAAAGAATTCACGTCTGTTGACCGGAAAAGAAGCTGCGAATTACTTGGGTATTCGCCCCAAAACCTTTTGGGAGTGGGTGAATCGGGGCATAATTCCGCAAGTTAAATTTCCAGGAGCGAAGCCCAAATATGATATCCAGGATATTAACGGCATTATCGAGCAGCATAAAACTCTTTCGCCAGCAGCTCAAGCGGCTGAGAATATGTTTCAAGATTTGAAGTAACTGGCGTAGGGGAGAGCCCATTTAATGGCATTTATTCGCAAAGAGGGGAAGTATTATAAAGTCTATTTCCAGCTTGGAAACAAGAAGCACAAGCGCTCGACACGTACAACTTCCCGGAAGATTGCGGAGGACATTCGGAAGAAAATTGAAAACGAAATCGCCATGGGGATTTTCAAACTCGACAATTATTCTCCGCAAAACCAGGTGACTCTCAGCGACTTCTTCGACGAAGCCAATGCCTACGCCAGAACGAACAAATCTGCCAATACTGCTGATCGCGAGGCACGGGTATTCCGAAATTTCCTGGGATTTTGCGGCAATCTGCCGCTCGCAAATATCAAAGTGAAATTGATTGAGGCCTATAAATCCTACCTGCTGACTGAACGTGAATTCTCAAACAATGGCGTCAATATCGAACTTCGTCATTTGTCGGCTGCTTTTACACTGGCTGTCAAATACAACTACATCAATGTCAATCCATTTAAAGGTGTCAAGAAAGTCCAAACGCCCAAGAAAAAGCCCGCTTTCCTAACTGTCGAACAGGCTGAAAGGTTGTTGGCTCATACCCAAGGTCGCAACATCTATCAATACATTTTTATCGCCCTAAACACTGGCGCTAGAATCAGCGAAGTTTGCAATCTGCAGTGGAAAGACATGGACTTGGAAAACCGTATTATGAAAATTCATGGTAAGGGCTCAAAAGACCGGACTGTTCCCATTCCGCAACTACTCTATGAATTCTTAAAAGAGAGACAAAAAAACAAAGGACATGTCGTCACCGGTGGGACAGTTGCTGCTGATATTACCAAACAGTTCCGCAAATATGCAGATCAAGTTGATCTTCACGAATTTACCTTCCACAATCTCCGCGATACCTATGCCTCCTGGCTGGTCCAGAACGGCGTCAGCCTAAAAATTATCCAGGAGCTACTGGGCCATGAGTCAATTCAGACCACGCTGGTCTACGCGCATTTAGCACCGGATAGTCGATTTCAGGCAGTAAGGGTGATTGATGGGTTGTTGGGGCATAGAGCTAAAGGCGACGCGGCCGAGGCTTCTTCTACTAAAGACGATCTTTCAGAGTAGTAAATATCTTCTTGTTAATTCTCCCGTTCTCGAAAAGCTCTTCCAGCATCTTTTCTGCTTCGGCCTTATCGATAATCGATTCTCTAAACCCTTTTATGATTTGGCCGGCAATCCCGGAAATTTGAATACCGGCTGCTGACGCAATTTCGCGACCTAGGGTTTCTTCAATCAGCAATGGTAAATCGAGCTCTAATGCCAGTGTAATTGCTTCCTGTTCGCCGAGATCCAGCCTCTGGATACCGTTAATCTGAGCAATCTCTTCCACAGATTGAACCTCCACCAAATCTTCAATTCCATATCTGCTGAGATACGATTCCCCAGTAGTAACAAGATCAAATGTTAGCTCATCCAATACGCTTTGTGGAATAATGATTTGGGAATAGAGCTTGCGAATGAAGGTATAGCCTTCGGAAAGATGTTCGAGGGAAATAAGTGGGCCAGTATCGCTGAGAATTATTGAATTAGGCATCGAGCTCTATAGCAATGTTATTATCAGAATCGCTGAGAATTGAAAGACCAAAGATGGGAAGCAATTCCTCAAACTTGCGGCGGGTTAATCCCAAGGCTTCACGGGCTTCTTTCCCTGACAATTTGCCGAGGTTGTATAGATTGCAAATAAGCATCTGTCGCAGGAAGTCGTTGTCGAGTTCCCGCAAGGGCTGGATATCTGGTAAGTCGATTGAGAGTTTCATGATGAATCTTCCTTGCGTACGTCAAATATAATATGATGAAATGTAATGAAACTATAGAGGAAATTCCAAGAAAATTAAACGTATAGAGGCACAGTTTATCAAAGCTAAATGTTGTAACTATGGTGATTTGATGCAGGTTTCAGCCGAAAAAAATCTTTCTTATTTGAGGAGGATAATTTTACGCGAGGCACTATAGCTTCGCGAGTGCATTCGGACAATATAGATCCCGCTTGCAACAGTTTGGCCGCCATCATTTAGACCGTTCCATTGAAACTTATAACGTCCTGCTTCAATAATACTTGAATAAACAGTCTTGACTAACTGGCCAGATATATCATAAACCATCAAATCTAAGTGTGTCGTTTCAGGAATATCTATAGGAAGGATTGTTGAAGGATTAAATGGATTTGGATAGTTGATGCCTAACGCAAATTTGCTGGGTAGAAGATTTGCGATTTGTTCGTCGAGTATTGCCTCATTACCAACCAGAATAGAGAAGTTGGAGATATCAAGTGAAGGCTGGAAGTTGTACGTCGAACTAGTTCGCAGATCCACCCAATGTGAGTTATCTTGATGAACTAGGACAACACCCAGATTTGAAGTGATGGAATTTATATTTGAGATAGTTAGCGTTGAGTTTTTTCCCTTAGCTGAAGAGACTTTGAATCTCCAGGTATACAAGTTTTTGCCTTCCGGTTGAATATCCGATATATAATGACCACTATTGATGTTCCAAGTCGATCGGTCAAAGAATATTTGTGGAACTTGAGCAATTCCTCTGGGTTTCCTAAAATCAAATTGATCATGCTGATCAGACGCCAATTCGGAAGTCCCGAGAAGTATTCGCCCATAAGGTATATTACTTTGAGTCAAAGATATGTCTAAATGCCAGGCCTTTTCACTGTTTTCGGCCTGCGCCGGAACACCCAAAAAATTATGCGGATATGGAATTTTGAGTGAATCCAAATTTATGAAAGTTGGATCATTATTAAAATAATATCCAATATACGGTTCCATGTAATAATTAGGCATATTCATTGAGGATGTATAGGAGCCATTGCTCTCATATCGATGTATAGGCACATCTGCTTGAAAGTTGTTTACATTTCGAACATCAGACCATTTTACTCTCGTCGGATATGGGTTCGTAATGAGATTCCAATTCGCTTGTAAAGCAATTTTTACAAATCCTGAATCGCTTAGAGTAAGAGCGTCTGCCTCTTGATTGATCTCAAAATTCCCCCTTCGGATAATCCAAAATGCTCTACCGCCGCCGAAAGCAAATTCCGAAGGAGTATCATTATGTTTGACTAGATAGTCTTCTGGTGAGTCGCCAGGAGTACCGTTGTCCCAATAAGCTTCCCAATCGGTACCATTCTCACCTATCATTAAGTCAGAAACTACGATTGCGGAAGCCCCAGGGACGCCAATGATTTGCCAGTCTTTTGCGCTGAAATCCCTGGCATTAGCGCGATTTTCAAATGTAAATGTCTGACTCAAATTGATATTTTTGCTCATCTTGAATTGCGAAGAAACCGAATAGTTGCTGGATTCATTCCCATAATTTGCGCGAACTCGCCAATAATAATTGCTATTATTGGCAAGGTTTGTAATACGCAAAGTTGTATCAGGAATATCTTCATATTGAATAACTACCGGGGGAGTGAAAACGGCATTTGTCGAAAGCTCCAGAGTATAGCTTGAAGCGCCTGAAGCAGTTTGCCATATGAAGGTGAGATCGTTTTCTAGATTCTCAGAACCACTGCCTGGGGAAATTATTACTGGGGCTAAGTTTTCAATTTCTTCAAATGTTTTTCGTTCATTAATGGCAAGGTTCGTAAAAGTCTGTCTGAGGCCATCAGGCCAGTCGATAATAACTGAGTCAATGATAGTAGCATTACCTAGACCAAAATGGGCTTCAAGGCTATTTTGGGAAAATTTACCTGTTTGACTCGAAATTTGTCGACTTTGCCAGATATCTATGCCGCTAATATTGGCTTTTAGTTGGATTTTGGCTCCGATTGCAGATCTGTTTGAAACAACGCCGGCAAGAGAAATCTTGGACCAGTTATTTCCCTGATGGTTATTTAGATAGAATAAGTTATGCTCAGAGCTATCATTAGTTGTCACAAACAGATCTAAATCGCCATCATTGTCAAAATCCCCCCAACTGCCGCCTTCAGAGGTCATCGAGTCGGTGCTGACTGTGCCAGCATCAATCCTCGTCAATACACCGGTGCCATTATTGTCGTAGATGTAATTGGCTTCTCCATCACCGAGGAAATTAATCGTTAGTAAATCAAGATCTCCATCATTATCGAAGTCGGCCCAAGCACTTCCGCCAGAATCAATATCGTCTTCAACTACTTCACCTGTTGTAATTTTTTCGAATATTCCATTGCCCATATTTTTATATAAAAAGTTGCGACTCATATCGCTGTTCGCGACGAATAGATCTGGCAATCCATCATTGTTGTAATCGCCCCAACTACCACCTCTCGAATATCCGCGATCATTGCACACAACACTTGATGTTACTTTTGTAAATGTTGCATTACCAGTCTGGGACAATTCATTCTTGTAAAGGTAATTGTTTTCATTCTCAAAGTTAGCGACAAACAGATCCTGGTCTCCATCATTATCGAAGTCGGCCCAAGCAGATCCCAGCGAAGGGCCAACATCAGCTACAACATCACCCACATCAAGCGAGTCAAGTTTGGTAAAGGTGCGATCACCATCGTTGCGATAGAGAGAATTCGCGTTACCATCGATATTCGCGACAAATAGATCTAGCCAACCATCATTATCAATATCTACCCATGAACTGCTTGTTGAATTGCTCACATCATTTACGAGTGAGCCATCCAGAACCTGGACGAAGCCGGGATTTCCGGATGGAAGCACCTCATTACGGTAAAAGAGATTCTTGCCGAATTTACAAATATATACATCTATGTCGCCGTCATTGTCGAAATCGGCCCACGAATGGCCGGATGAATTGCTCTCATCTCTGACGATAGGGCCGACCTCCGCCGGCTCCAATTTTTGTGAAAATGTGTCATTGCCAAGATTGCGATACAAAAAATTTGCACCATGATTTACAACGAATAAATCAAGTTGCCCATCATTATCAAAATCGATCCAACTACTACCTCTTGATTCTGCCCGATCTCGGCCGATACCGAAGTCAGTCACTCGCTTGAAAATTCCTTCGGCCGAAGAAGTTATAAAAGATTTGTCTAGTCCTGTGCTTTTTCCCGCTGCATTTTCGGCAAGCAATCGATAGTGGTAAGTGGTATTCGGCTCCAAATTGAATAGAGTTGCATTAACTAGCGTATCGGGAGAAAAATGTTGTCCCGCTCGCGGTATGGCTCGTACTGTGTCACCATAAGTTGTGTCAGTTCCCCACTCAAAATATATATTGGCAGCAAGCCCTGAGACAATGCCTCTAAGTGTAGTTGATGTAGGAATGATATTCTTCGGATTCTCAGTGACAGCCGCTATCAATTCAGGCTCAGAGATCACAAGTGTTTGGTTCGAAGATTGATCAACTAATGATTGAACGATGCCGCTAGGCCATTCGACCTCAATGGAGTCAACTGTTTGAGCATCATTTAACCCAAAATGACCAATGAGTCCATTTTGACCAAATCCGCCGTGCTGCGACGAGATCTCTCTCAATTGCCATACTGTTCTGCTGTTAACTATCGTCTTGATTCGAATTTTCGCTCCAATTCCGAATGAATTTGATTCATTGCCATTCAGGCGAATTTTGAGCCAATTAAACCCGCTGCCATTGTTTCTGTAGAGATGATTAACTTCACCGTCCTCATTCACGCCATTTGCAACAAAAAGATCCAGGTCACCATCATCATCGTAATCGACCCAATTGCTACTCGATGAGTGGCCTTGGTCATTTACAACCGGTTCAGATTCGATTTTTGTGAAAAAAAGGCTATCATACGGAATTAGTTCATTCTGATAAAGATTGTTGAGCTCATTGCTACGATTCGCTACATAAAGATCTAAATCACCGTCGTTGTCATAGTCGCCCCAACTGGCCGACCGCGAGTTGCTGATATCGCTAACGATACTACCAACTTCAATCGAATCCAATTTTCTAAAAGTACCATTATGATTATTGATGTATAGGAAATTTGGTTCATCTTCATTGTTAACATAAAGATCTAGAAATCCGTCATTATTTATATCTGCCCAACTTTCACCTTTCGAATTTCCACCGTCAAGGAGCCCTGCTCCATCTGTGGCATTTATGAAAACACCATTTCTGTCATTTCTATAGAGAGAATTGTCCTCTTCTCCCGTATTAGAAACGAATAGGTCTAAATCCCCATCATTATCATAGTCTCCCCAACTTGCGCCGAACGATGACATCTCCTCTATTGTGAGAATATTCGTTACAGGCGAGAATGACCCATCTCGATTATTTCGATATAAGAAATTTTGCCGTGGATAGTTATTGGCAACAATTAAGTCTACGAAGCCGTCATTGTTATAGTCTCCCCAACTAGAGACTTGAGAATCCCCACCATCATGAACTATTGCACCTACAATTATGCTGATAAAAGTGGGCACGCCACTCTCAGAATATTGGTTCTGATAGAGCAAATTGTTGTTGGCTTCGGTGGAATCACTCCTATTGGTCACAAATAGGTCTAGGTCTCCATCATTATCAAAGTCTGCCCATCCACCTCCTCTACTATCTTGTCCTCCGTCATTCACGATCGCACCAACGTCAATTTCGGACAGCTTTGTAAATACCCCTTGTCCATCGTTGCGATACATTGAATTGTTAGATAACTCGTTCCTATTTGCGATAAATACATCCAAATCTCCGTCACTATCAAAATCTGCCCAAAAGCTCCCTTGTGAGAATTCGGTATCTGTTACAAGGACTCCGGATTGGACCTTGCTGAATGTTGTTTGGGCACTACTTATACTTAGGAAGAAGAAATAAATCAGCGAAAGTAGCAGGGGTATCAGGTTGCCTAGGGACTTGGCCTTTACAGTCTGTGATATCATTTCGGATGTCATGTGAATTGCTCGCAAATATTCATTAAACATGTAGTTGGGTATTTGTGAAAATATAGCTATTTTATTTATAAGGCAAGTTCTGTTTGCGTGAGCAACTCTATTGTATGGCTGGTGGCGCTTAGTGTCTGATTTTTTGTATAATCTATAATCTACAGGGCTAATTCCTCCTACGTTCTACGAGGTATATGGTATTCTAGGAATTTCGGTAATCGCTCTTTCCGGCCCTTTCGGCATGATTGCCGGTATAATCCAATTTGCTTGATGCAAGATGTCAAAAATCATTGAGTTGGGATTATATAGATGTTGAGTCATAGCAGACGCCAAATTTGTAGAGAAATTAGTTGTTGTGCTTGCAGTGGTCTGAATTTGCAAATCTACCGTTGAATGTGAGGAGAATGGAGTTGAAAATTTTCTGTGTTCTAAGTTCCCTTCAGAATTATAGGCATTGTGTTACGAGAGCAGCTCTTTTTATGTTGGGCATATTGATATGCTCTTGCGCGAATCAAAGTAAAACAATATTAAGGCCAATTGATGCAGCGCCGTTTTATAAGCGGCAACTGCCTACGAATACTAAGGCGATAGTCTTTATTCACGGTTTTGGAGGAAATTCCAATACTTGGTTGAACGAAAATGGAAATTATTGGCCAGAACTTTTTGAAGAAGACGAGGCGTTAGCAAAGTTTAATATCTTTGTCTTTAACTATCCGTCGCCTACAAGGGGTCAGAGCTTAACTATTGAAGAACTGGCAGTGAAGTTTAGGGGAGCGCTTAGGGATTTGAAGGTTTTTGTCAATCACAGCGAAATTCATTTGGTTGCTCATAGTATGGGAGGAATTGTTGCTAAGAGTATGTTAATTGATCTTGAAAGTGATAACAATAATAATGCTGATTACAGGAAAATTGCCTCCGTAATCTTTTTGTCAACACCGGCTCAGGGTTCGGAAATGGCCAGCCTGCTTAAATGGTTAAGCAAGAACCCACAAATGAGAGATCTTGAATCTGTAGATAACAATAGTACCCTTCAGGCAATTGAAAATGACTGGGCTAGGTTGTTTAGAAAAGCCGATTCAAATCACTACAAGCCAATAGCAGTCGGAGCTTATGAAAAGAAGTCAACGTATGGATTCGATGTAGTAACTAGGACGAGCGCTACTACCTATCTTGACATGGATCCAGAGGCATTTTCATTAAACCATTTTGAAATGGCGAAACCTGTAAATTCTTCAAATGATGGATTGTATGTTTGGGTAAGGGCGCGGCTTCTTGAGAATTCCTCGAATGAGGACACGAGCGATACTAAGAAGGACCTGACTAAGTTAAAGCAGATAATAGTTGCAGTTGATTCTTCAAAAAGCCGTACATTAATCGATACTTCTTTTGTGCCGCAAAAGGAGAGTAGATTTGTTTCGAAAGCACGAGTTTTTATTGATGGGGCATATATTGGCCGTACTTCTGAGCCTATTGATTTTGAGGATATAAAACCTGCTGATAATCGAAGGCGCTTAAAACTTGTATATGAAGATGAGGAAGGTGCCACCTGGGTACACGAAACGGAGATAGAAGTTTCATCGACGATTGTTAACTATCAATTTTCAGCTAAGGATTTTAAATTCCGCTCAAGCAACAAAAAGCTGAATTCCCAAAGGAATGCGAAGAAGTATTTCTTACTTGGAGGTGGAGGAGGTGTTCTTGTAACGGGGGCTGCAGTCTATTTGCTAACGCGGGAAGACAAGAAAAGTAGTGTCGATCCAATAATTGGTGATGAATTCCCATTACCTCCTATCAGACCTTAAGAACCAATTGGTTATAAATGGAATCAAATTCTTAATGAGTGGTAATTAGAGCGATATTGCTTATTCCATTGGATTCCTAGTAGAATGATCCATTGACTTATGCAGAATTAACTTGTGGCGAGGCCTTCAATGGCGGTGAAATTTATTCTTTTACATATCCTTATGCTGCTGTTCTTGATTACGGTGGGGAATGCGCAAAATTTGGTACAAAAGAATGATTTCGATGAACATATTTATCAAAAAGATCCCGTGACCCGAAATTGGGTCTCGAATCCGAGTATCAATACTGCGATTTGCCTAGCTTCCGGAGACCAAATGTCTCCGGAAATTGTTAGCAATGGCCTTGGAGGAGCGTATGTGGTTTGGCAGGATCATCGTGCGACTGACTTTGATATCTATTCTCAACATATAGATTCTAGAGGGAGCATAGCATGGACGTCAAATGGGATAGGGATCTCCAGCATAAATGGAAATCAAACATTCCCGAGCATAGTCAGTGATGGTTTTGGAGGGGCATTCGTTGCCTGGGAAGATGCGCGAAACGACGAGGGTGATATTTATGCTCAGCGTATCGATCCTAGTGGAATTGTTTGGACTGCGTTCGATGATGGTGCCTCTATTTCAGTTTCTCCCGGCTATCAATCGTTACCCCAGATTGTCAGTGTCGGTGGGGAGGGAGCACTTATTAATTGGACTGATAATTCAAATGACATTTATGCCCAACGCATTGATTCTGTTGGTATCGTACAATGGCTTCCAATTGGCGGAAGTGCAATTCGCATTGCCCAAGGAACTCAGACAATTACTACTCTAGCTGTTAGTGGGGGAAGTTCTCCAATTATAGCTTGGCAAGAAAATCGTTTTTCTACGGATAGTGATATTTATGCCCAACGAATTAGACCAACTGATGGTGAGATATTATGGGGGGAGGAAGGCAAACCAGTTTCAGTGGTTACAAGGGCTCAGTCAAATCCAAGAATAGTTAGTGATGGAGCCGGCGGGGCAATAATTGCATGGGAAGATCGAAGAAGCGGTAATCTGGATATTTATGCTCAACGTATTGGCCCTGATGGAGAACCTTTATGGGCAGGTAATGGCGTTGCAGTATCGACTGCCCCGCTTGATCAGTCCTTTATTGAAATTGTGAATGTTGGCAGCGGTGTGATCATTGCATGGGAAGACCAGAGAAATGGCAATTTAGATATATATGCCCAATATGTTGATGCAAACGGTAATATTTTTGGCACTTTGAATGGGGAACCTATTGCTGTAGAATTTGGAGTTCAGTCGTCTCTGAAGTTAGTTCGAGTTGGTGATGGAGAGGCGATGCTTGCTTGGGAAGATTATCGAATGGGAGAAGCCGATATTTATGCTCAACATCTAGATTCAGAAGGCGAGGTACTTGGTCCAGTAAACGGGTGGGTTATTTCTAACGCTCCAAATGACCAAAGAAAACCTGCAATTACAAGTGACGGCGCTGGAGGAGCTATTGTTGTGTGGAGAGATTTTCGCAATAATCACTTCGATATTTATGCACAACGTATTACATCAGCTGGGTTCCTACCGGGAGTACCTATCGCTATAACCGATTCCGCCGAAACTGAGTTTTTCTCGGCTACTTTGCAAGGTATTGTCAATCCAAATGGACTGACAACAAGTGTTGGTTTTGAGTGGGGAGAAACTTCAAATTATGGAAACTTTACTAACGCAACACCTAGTGGTTTATCAGCAGATACAATAAGCAATCCAGTCACTGTTGCAATTGATGGCCTTATTTCAGATACTATCTATCATTATCGAATCATTGCATGGAACGCAATTGATACTACAAAAGGTATAGACCGTACATTTCGGACCCTCAAGGTACCTCTACCACCTAGTGTTCCCGACTTGACTTTTCCGGAAGATAGCACATCTGGCCACGTGACAAGTCCAACACTGATGTGGGCTGCTTCGGGTGAATCAGAATCATATAGATTGCAAATTGCTCTGAGCCAAAATTTTTCGGATACAACGATTATTTGTGATACAATGGGAATTGTTGGAGCACAATTTTCGATCGAGGATTTGGCGGAAAATGCAAATTATTTCTGGCGGGTAAACGCAAGTAATCTAATAGGAACAAGTCAATGGTCAACAGTTTTCCAGTTTAGTACTATTGCAGAAGTTGAATTGCACACATCATTTCTGTTTAGATCTTTTGACTCACCTTCTGATTATGCGGTCCACGACTACAAAATATTGGGGTTGCCAGGAAATCATGATATGCTAGTTGAATCATTATTCGATGGAAACTTGGATGAACACTGGGTTGTCTACTGGGACAATGGTAGAGACGGTAGCCGTGCAGACTATTTGGAAAAGTTCGACGGGACTAATATTTTTCGTTTTTCCATTGGGAGAGCATTTTGGGCAATAAATAAAGGTGTTCTCGATATAAACGAGACGGTTGTTGCCGCATCACCGGATACTTTTGGCCAGGTTTCAGTTCCTATCCATCCCAATTGGAATATTATTACAAATCCCTTTACTAAAATAGTTGATTGGGTTGATGTACAAAGACTGAACGATATTTCACATCCTATTATCACTTATAATGAAGGTTGGGATTCACTGGCTACCTTGTTGAGGCCTTTCGAAGGTTACTACTATTATAATAGTGAAGCAAAACCTGCCTTGATAATTCCTTATCCTTATTCTCAAAAAGAAACTGTTTCCAAAGCAGGAGATCAACTGAGCGATTGGCGAGTTCGAATTGCCGTAAAATCTGGCGAGATAGGTGACAAATTGTTGTTTTTTGGGGTCTCTCAGGAGGCAAATCTGGGCCATGACAAACAAGACTTCTACAAGCCCATGAGAGTTACTGGACCACTATCGAGTTCATTTGAACGTCCAGATTGGGATCATGAAAACCCTTCATTTATTACAGACATTCGCCCTCCCATAGGCCAAGTTGAGTGTTGGGAATTTGAAATTAAGGCCTTCGTCGGTGCCTCGCTTGAACTGAAGTTTTTGGGGATAGAAAACATTCCTGGCCAATGGGAAGCATTCCTAATCGATGAGAGTGGTTTCAGATATCAAGATTTAAGGAAGGATATCACATACCAATTTACCGCCATGAATTCTATATCCAGGTTCAATGTATTAGTCGGTAGTGCAGACAGCGTGAGACAGCAAATTGACAGTATATTACCGAAAGAATATAGCCTAGGGCAAAACTACCCAAACCCCTTTAACGACCAAACTATTATTCCGATAAGTACGCCTGATCGTATTCAAATGGAACTTTCAATTTATGATGCACTTGGGAAACGGATTATAACTCTGTATTCTGGTACACTTGAGCCAGGACATCATGGCTTTTACTGGAATGGGCGAAATGAGGACGGACGCCACATTTCCTCCGGTATTTATTTTTATAGAGTAAATACCGACTCTGATTTCATTGCAGTAGGTAAAATGCTTTTGATCAAGTAAATTTTACAAGTATTTAATGGCAATATGTGATGGAATTGCATCGCGGAATCGACTATTTAAATGGGCTACTTGCAAAAGCAGAATAATGCATGCGGTAATTCCTCTACAAAATTTGAGGTCAGAGTCGCTGTAAGTTGGTTCAAAACTTTTTCGTAGTGGTACCATACCAGTACCCTGCCAAGTAATCTCAAGCCATAATAAGAAACAATTGCAGAAGAAGATTTAAAGACTAAGGTGAATAAAAACAACGTAATACACTAAAGAACAATAACTTGCAAAAGTATGAATTCTAGGACTTAAAATCCCTCGGACACTTTTGTCCGTGCTGGTTCGAGTTTGGCCCCGAGTGCAATAAAAACAGCACTTTAAGGCCGATTTGGAATTTCCGGATCGGCCTTGTCTGTAGGGATTTGTTCCGAAAAAACCGGAAAAAATCGGTATTTTTCGGTATTCCCGGTGGCTCATAGGTGGCTAACTTCTTGCGCCGCAAATAATCCCCGCCTATATTGTTCCTACTCTCGCATTGTGACCGCGATCCCCTATAAATCACTCAATCAATTATTATGTCCGTGAGCACCCGCTGGCAAGATTAGATGCCAATTCCTTTGCAGTTGGTATTGCTCGTGGACTTCTCTTCACTACTCAAAATTTGAGAGGTTTACTATGGAAGCACGGTCAAAATTTCGGGAAATGGTTAAGTCTCGGGCTGGAGCTCTGTGCCTGATGGGTGTGAATATTCTGGGCATGATCTTTTTTCTGATAACGGTGATGGGTGGTCGGAGCCGATATATTGTTACTCATGACTTAAGAGCTCACATGAGTGAATATGATGTGGAAGTAGTGGTGCAGAGAGGGCGGGAAGCCTTTCCGTATGAAAGACCGCTGATGATCAGCGATACCGGTCCTCAGTTTATCAGCAAGGATTTCAAGGATTTTATCCGGGATAGTGGTTTCACCATGTCAGAACAAGGCCATATTATCCCGAGAGCAACGGGAAACTTGAGAGATTTCACGGAAAAATAAAATTTGAAGAAATCCGACGTAATTCATATGTCAACATTGCTGATGCCCGGAAACGGATTGAGAAATATGTTCAGCATTACAATACCGGGCGATTGCATAGCAGCATCTATTATCTAACACCGGAGGATGTGCTCAAGGCCGGACCGATCAGCGCCTGGCTGAGCGGCAGAAGAAACTGGATCTGGCCAGAGAACGTCGTCGGCAACAACGTCAGATCGCAGCCTGATCAGAAGCAAGGGAGGTTTTGTTTGAAGGAAGGTCGGCAAGATTCAAGAAGATAAATCGATAGCTGTTTGTCCAATTCCCAGTGAACGAGTACATGCGTGCGAATCTTCTCATACTGCGCATCTACCATTAAGTATGGAAGGCGCGCTCAAGAGAACGATTCCGCCAGGTATTTAATGACTCATCCAACTCGCGGGTTAAATCGCTGATCTGACTTTTTGAAACTGAAGTGCTGTACAGCTCCTCCACGACCTTAGTGACTTTACGGGTAGAAACGCCTTTCAGATACATCTCCACCATTGTGGTTGCCAGGGCCTTTTCATTTCGTTGATAGCGCTGAAACAGCTCGGTCTGAAAAACACCATCCCGGTCACGACAGACTTGCAACTCAATTCTACCAACACGGGTGTTCAATGTTCGCGGGTAACTGCCGTTGCGATAGCCGGTCCGCGAATTACTGCGCTCATATCTTTCTGCTCCGATAGTGGCTCTAAATTCTTCCTCTAAAAACCGCTGCAGGCATTGGCCCAACAGATCCCGCAGAAAATTCGGATTGTCTAACAACACCGATTGAACTTCGTCCAAAAGCGAGTATTTTTCTTACGATCATAGAATTCATCCTCTCTTGTTATGGTTCGCACCTACAAGATAATCAGAATGAATTCTTGGCTCTTATTTTTATTCAGCCTTTCTCGTTTTTACACAAAGATATGGACACTACCTTTTATTACCTCGCTTTATCGTACATTTGTATCCAGGCATTCAACTGATTACGGAGATTGCAACTTCGTAATCGCATTTAAAAACCAATTTTACTTTTTATTCCTTAAATCTATAGGTAACCCTATGATGCGGGAAAACAAACAATGCTCTCAGATTAAACCTGATTTTTTCTTGACCTTATATTTCTTGTGGAGTGAATTGTTGAAGATTAAAATTTTTTACTAAGCGCTTTCATTGTGCAGACTTTTTATAGATATTTAATTCCTGCTATTTACTATAAATACATTAAAATTATTGGAGCATCTGAAATAAAAACATGCGAGAAATGCAGAAAAGCCGTGGAATGCTGTCAGATAATATTTATAAGAAAACAATACAATGAGCCTCCTCGCTAACAATAATATTCTGTCCTTTTAAAAGAACAGTGAAATTGGATAGAAGATTGTTTCTATATAGCTAATAGTAATATTGCGTTGGGTATAATTTGATTTAAAGGAATTGGGAGGCTTTGTAAATGTCCCAAAGTCATTGGTTTTCAGACTTACCCAGAACAATTGGTGAATTACCCTCCGAAGAAAAAAAACAGAAGCTACGAGAACTCCGCCCAACACGCGGTACACAACTTCCAAACTCTGACGGCGGTAGAAGGGATTCGGCACCGCCAACACGTGGTCCCGGACGTTTGCCAACCCTTGGTTTCGGCAACAGGAAAGCGTGGGATTTTACCGGCTATAAGTTCGGGTATATTCAATTTTCGGGTCAGGCATCCGGTCAGCCTTTTTACGATATCTGCAGTGCCGAAAGTCTTAGTGCCGACCAGAACCTTCGTCGTAAGCCTATAAAAATAACGCTCGATCGTTTTCGGGTAAAAGAATATCCGGGTTGGGGACCGCATCGCATCTTAATTAATTTTTCTTCTGAACATTCTGTAAACGGAGCTACACACCAGGTCAATTTTAATCAGTCAATCCAGGCTAATGATAACAATTTTGCTGCAGTTAACGGCATTCCTGTCTTCAAAGGATTACAAGTTGGTGACGAAGGATTAATTCTGCGATGTTATACTGTGAATGTAAAGAATCAAAGCGATGAAACGTTTCTTGCATTTCTCGAAAGCCCTATCGTCCGGGCAGGTTTGCTCTTATCACAAGTTCACACCGGCACAAAACTGTTATCGCAAACTGCTCTGGAAATTGCTAAAAGTATTGCCAAACGAAATCGTAACGCTGCTGTTCAAAAATTTGAAGTCGGGCTTGACTTCAGCGGGCCGGAGATACCCGTCCGCTGCAAGCTGAGAACGGGATCGTATGTCGCTGTTCAAGTCCCCGGTAATCTTACGACCTGGAATTGGGAGAAATGGAAATATAGCAAGAAGCGCCAAGGCATTATCGAGTATGGAACAGACAATCAGCTCCCCTATAATTACCTAATTTTCAGCATTAGTCAATATGACAACGATTCAGGATAAGATAAAGGTGAAGGACCGCTCATTTTGCGTAAGGGATATCGACCCAAGGCCAGAATGATCGAGTAACATTGATTGTATTTATATAGTGCGAATATTAAGCGAATCAGTGAGGCGGTTATACTAAAGGTTGTGATGGGATTTAGTGCAAAAGTACGTGTGCGATTAGATCTGAATACTTGTTTGTCGGCTCTCTCGTCGTGCGACAATATTTAATTTCAATCAACTTTCCGAAGTTGCCCAGGCTACATAGTGCTGCCCCATTAATCTCCTATAGCTGCTCTCTTCAAGAAATGTTCATCATAAAAGCGTCTCTCACCCGGGCTAAACAATCAGGGCATGGATATGGGCGGAGCAACACTAATAATCACACGCGACGAAACTGCATTGAATTTTGTGCTGCAATCAAGCCAAGTACAAAATCCAGCTATCATGCAGGCTAAAACCAAATTGCCGTCGGGACTCCGCAACAATATATCCGATTCTTTAGAAGGATTTGCAGTGTGTCTGGAAGGATTTCATGCAGATGAACCCAGATTCAAACAATTAGGTCAAATTCTCTACAGAACACTGCTTCCAGAAGCAATTCGTATACAGATAGAAGCTCTTGACGGCCCGCTTACGATTTTGACAGACGATCCTACCCTGCCCTGGGAAATTATGCACGATGATAATGAGTTTCTGGCTCTCAGGCTTCCCATCGCCCGATCATTAATTGTTCATGAACAAATGCGGTCACTTTTGCAATCGCCGCAATTTGATACTGACACGCTCTCGGTGTTAATTATCGCAGATCCAACAGATGATCTGCCGGGCGCTAGAAAAGAAGGCAAAGAACTCTATAAATTCTTTAAAGGCGCTAATGCGACTTGTGATCTGCTACTGGGAGAAGAGGCAACCTGGGACAAAATTCTTGGAAAACTTGTCAGTCAATCATATTCCATTATCCATTATTGCGGGCATGTTGACTATCACCCTGAAGAACGCCAGAGCTCAATTCGTTTACAGAACCATCGGCGTCTATATGCCGGGAGCGTTCTCCAGGCTTTTGAAGGGAACCCGATTGTTTTTCTGAATGCCTGTTATAGCGATATTCACCTGGAAAAGGGAATTGATTCCCGGTACCGTGCAGAAACGCTGGCCCGTACTGAAGGTTTTGCGCAGGCATTTATGCTCGGCAGCGAACGGGGGGTTGCCAAAGCCGTTGTTGGAGCGATGTGGCAAATTCCGGATGAACCGCGGGATGCCGGCTGGAAATTCACCCAATCCTTTTATACAAAACTTCTGGAAGAAAAACCGATTGGTGAAGCGTTACGGCATAGCCGAATCTTTGCCCGTAAGAAGAAATGGGGTCCGATGGTATGGGGACCGTATGTACTGTATGGAGACCCCAACTTAACATTGCTGGCAGATGCCCCTGCTGATAAAAAAGAGGGTAAGGATGAGCCAAAAAATCAAGAAGATATGCAACAGGCGGATAGCGCTGATAGCAATGGGCTTCCAGAAGCCGAAGAGGCTTCCAATCCACTCTCAGATAGAGTGTCGAAGGCTTCCAGCCCGCTCGACACTTCCGCCCGCCGCATTTTCTTTACGGCGTTGAATGAAATGAAGCAATTGAATCAAAACTGGTTAAGTTCGTTACATTTATTGATCGGCTTGTGTAAGGGAGGGATCGAAGTATTTGAGCAGGAGTTAAGCGCAAAACAGAGCAATGTTGAACTGGTTGCCGCAATGGCTCGGAAGCGAGCGCAGGCGATGGTTTTTCATGGCAAATCGATGGGTATTTCAAGGAATGTGATCAAGGCCATAGCCGTTGCAATGGAGCGTGTAGGCGGACTTGATAAGAGACACATTACCGGCGAGGATTTACTGGCTGGTCTGCTATCAAGAGGAAAATCCGAAGCAGTGAGAATTTTGGCTGAGTTGGAAATTCGGCCAAAAGATATTTTGCGCCATTTACCACAGCCATCAACACCAACGACAACGCCTTTCAAATATGATACACAGACAAACGAAGCTATTCGCTACGGATTAAGAACAGCGCTTAATGCTCGTTTAGGTTTTTTCGGCACACCTCATTTATTAATCGGCCTTATTCGGACCGGCGGGATACAAACCGTCACGTTGCTTCGCAAAAAGGGGATTAGCCTGGAAGAACTTTGTAATTTACTTCTGGCTGGAATGGGAAGCGGCGCGGTATCCGCAAGTGAGAACGGAAAAGATATTGCATTGACATACCGGCCTCGCTGCTACAAAATCCTGAAACGAGCCGAAGCCCTGGCAGGAAAGGCGTCCCGCGAAGCGATTTCGGAAACCGATCTCCTGCAGGCGTTATTGGAGGAACAGGAAGGGTTTACCGCTGCTGTTCTCCAAAAAATGGGTGCAGCGCCCGGAGAAATGTTACAGATGCTTTTGGATGGAAATTCAGGGCAAGATAAATCATAATCAACTAAAAATAGTTCATCAGTATGACTGTACAAATTGTTAGCAAGGCGGTAGGCATTGACCTGGGAACTACAAATAGCGCTACAGCTGTGATGAATCCGACGGATGATAAAATCATTATTCATCGGGAT
>JANQRS010000079.1 GCA_028284445.1 Calditrichia bacterium | reverse complement strand
TGATGCTTGATGCTTGATGCTTGATGCTTGATGCTTGATGCTTGATGCTTGATGCTTGATGCTTGATGCTTGGAAGCGAAATTATCAAAGAAAAACATTGCCACAAGACCAATTCAAATTACTTTCCAGTATCCAGTATCCAGTATCCAGTATCCAGTATCCAGTATCCAGTATCCAGTATCCAGTATCCAGTATCCAGTATCCAGTAAGCCCTATTATCGGGCAAACTGCTACCTTGATAAGATCATTTTTTTTGTGTCGACAAAACCCGCTTTACCACTTTGAAGATCAACAGCCTCCAGACGATACACA
The DNA here is from genome assembly GCA_028284445.1 of Calditrichia bacterium. Classification (GTDB taxonomy): domain Bacteria; phylum Calditrichota; class Calditrichia; order RBG-13-44-9; family J075; genus JANQRS01. The sequence goes on along the minus strand of JANQRS010000079.1, from coordinate 48,098 downwards.
TATATACCGCTACTAAGGCCAAGTGCATCCCACTGAACGTTGTAGGTACCGGCAGCAAGTGATTCATCAACCAACGAGCTAACTTCTTCGCCGATGGCATTAAATACTGTCAAGCGCACTTGTGAGGCATTACGGATTGAAAACTGAATAGTGGTTGTTGGATTAAAGGGATTGGGATAGTTTTGCGCCAATTGAAACTCAGCAGGCAAGGCCTGATCAACCGGTTCAATAGCGACCGGCTCTAACACCAGGGCAGATGCAAACACTTCACTATCCATTTGAAAATCACCAGTGTTGATGACGTCGTTATTGTCATTATCATACCACAATCCGGCCAAAATATCGTAGGTACCAACAGCTAAATCGATCGGCAGATCAAAGCTACGATTGACAATATTGATACCCGATACCAGATCCACCTTCACATCGTTTGCTTCATCGCTAACCCAATTGATAGTGCCGGTCGGCGCCACCGAGGCTCCGAGCATAAGGCTGATAGACGGTGCGGCATCAATCCAGTATTCCATGGTCACCGTTTCACCTGGGCTGCTTCGCAAAGGCATCGCCAAAACGTTCAGTGAAGTGGCGGCCGCGGCCTGCACCAGTGTGTAGTTCGGATAATAATGGTCGAGCATTTCCTGCCAGGTTTTGGTGCCATTGCTATGCGCGCTACCGGCCGAACAAGGCGCAGACCGTGTAATCACGCTGCCAGCCGCCCAGCGAATCGTGCCGTATTGACATAAGCCACGGCCATGCCCAAATGTCGTTTGACCGACGCATACCGGATCGGAAATGCAGGGTGCGGTCGATGTGCCTGTTCCGGCAAAACCGTCGCCGCATCCGGCATCGTTATTTTCAGCGGAGTATTCAGAGCGAGGAATATTGCTGGCTCCATCTATCATCACAAAGCGCTCGGTATCGTCTGTTGCGACATTGCCATTGCTGCTTTGCGCATTGCCAAAGAATTGGCAGAAGGTATTCTCGCAGATATCATAGGTTGTGGCAATTGGATTATAGACGTGCCAGCTGGCATAGGTGCGGACAGCAACCGCTCCGGCTCGAAGGGACTCCAATCCCGATGAGAGATCGCCCCAGCAGGAGAACCACTCTGAAGGCACCACGCGCTTCACGTAGGTCTGGATATCGTAAACCTCAACTGTGGTGCAACTGGTCCCGGTGCAGGATCGCCCGACACGAATCGAACCACGAATCAGGGTAGGATCTTGCGTGCGCTTCTCACTCGCAGTTTGATGCGGATGCGTTTCACAGTCTTCGCATCCTACTTCGGCAGCCTCGCGGCGACGTATCTCTTTGCTATCGGAAATGTCTTCACGGCCAGCGCCCTTCCTCAAGCGAATCTGATATTGCCAATCACCATTCGACCAAATTTCCACACCGCTGCGATGCTGTCTAACGTAGCCATTGCGAGAGAAGCTCAAATCACCTTCATCGCTATCGGCTGCAACATATATTGCAAAATAGCCGCTTTCATCGCTACTCACTGCAGATACAGCGCTCGTCGAATTGATCTGAACATCTTGCAGGGGGGCGCCACTTTCAGCATCTACAACATAACCACTGATGAAGGTGGCATCAGGCCGCTTCTGAGTGATGACATAGTCCGTGGTCATTTCCACCGGTTGCTCGACCGGTTCGAGGTAGAAGCGTATGTCAAGTGCAGCCGCTTTTTCCAGGATGAAATAGTTGCTCATCATGTGGTAACCCGCTGCCTGGGCGGTCAGCTCATAGGTTCCGGGCGGCAGATGTGTCTCCACAGCATTGCCGGCGGCCATTTGCTTCATTGTTGCATGACTAACGCGCAGTTGAATGTCGTCTCCCTGGATGAACAATCCATCTGCTTCTATGGCAGCGCCGGTGGCGCTATTGAAAAATCTGATCTGGATATCTTCAGCAATTATACCACTGCCGGCAATCATAAGCAGCAGACAGGCATATACAAACGAGTGGCGTAGGACAGCAAACATCGGCATCTCCTTTACGGTGAGTGGAGGTAGACCACTTCTATGGCAGTATTTGTGAATGTAGGGAAAAGTTGGAGAGTATTGCCAGAGGAATGTGAAATTGGGCATTTAAGCAAAAAAGCGGCAAATGCCGCTCTTTTACTCACATCCCCCTGAATCCCCCTTCGAAGGGGAAGCAGGGGGATGTGAAGTTTTACCACTTTTTATATCTATCTCAACATCAATCCTTCAGCGGATTGGGCTTATTCGGATCAATATCGAGTTCCTTAACGGCTTTCGTGAGGACGGTCTTGGCGACCTCACCACGCTTGACCAATTGTGCCAGCACTGCCAGTGTAACGGATTCAGCATCCACTTCGAAAAAGCGGCGCAGTTCTTCACGCGTTTCGCTGCGTCCAAAGCCATCGGTACCGAGCGCATACATACGTCCATCCAACCATGGCGCCAGTCCATCCGGCAGCACACTCATATAATCGGAGGTAGCAATGATCGGTCCTTCTTCTTTTTCCATCACCGTTTCCAGATAAGACTTCTTCGGCTTCTTGGAAGGATTCAGCAGATTCCAACGCTCAACGTTCTGCGCATCTCGACGCAGTTCACTATAGCTCGTTACGCTCCATACGTCGGCAGCGATGTTGTATTTTTCATCGAGCATCTGCTGAGCACGAAGCGCTTCATTCATTAATGCGCCACTACCAAACACCTGCACTTTCGGACGCTTGCTTTTTCCCTTGCCTTTCGGTGCCGCTTTGAATTTATAAAGCCCTTTGACAATACCTTCCTGAACTTTCTTGTCCTTCGGCATTTCAGGCATCTGATAGTTTTCATTGTGCACGGTGATATAATAGAAAATGTCCTCACGGTCAGTATACATCCGCCGGAGACCGTCCTGGATAATTACCGCAATTTCATATGCCCATGCCGGATCATAGCTAATGCAGTTCGGAATGGTGCTGGACAATACGTGGCTGTGACCATCCTGATGCTGAAGACCTTCACCATTCAGCGTGGTACGTCCGGACGTACCACCAATCAGGAAGCCCCTGCCGCGCTGGTCTCCAAACGCCCAGGCCAGATCACCAATGCGCTGGAATCCAAACATCGAGTAGTAGATGTAAAAGGGAATCATGTCGACGCCGTAATTGGCGTGAGACGTGCCGGCAGCTGTAAATGAGGCCATTGAACCGGCTTCAGTAATCCCTTCTTCCAGGATCTGACCGTTCTTCTCTTCACGGTAATAAAGAAATGAGTCAGCATCTACCGGCTCATACTGCTGACCGTTGGATGCGTAAATACCAACCTGGCGGAAGAGGAAGTCCATACCAAATGTGCGGGCTTCATCCGGCACAATCGGCACCACCTGACGGCCAATTTTCGGATGCTTGACCATTTGCGATAACATCCTGACAAAGACCATGGTGGTCGAGACTTCCCGATCGCTGCCAACAAGGAATTCATTAAAGAAGTCGAGCTGCGGTGTCTCCACCTTTTCTTCCACCGTGCGACGTGCAGGCACAAAGCCGCCAAGTGCCGCGCGGCGATCCATTATGTACTGAATTTCCGGGCTATTCTTATCCGGGCGATAAAAAGGCGCATCGGCCAGATTCTTATCCGGTACCGGAATGTTGAAGCGATCACGGAAATGGCGCATTTCGTCTTCGTTCAGCTTCTTCTGATTGTGAGTCACGTTACGTCCCTCACCGGCCTCACCCAGGCCATATCCTTTAATAGTACGAGCGAGGATAACGGTCGGTGATCCTTCATTGCTTACAGCGTTGCGATAGGCATTGTAAACCTTCACCGGATCGTGACCACCGAGGCGCATCTTCATCAACTGTTCGTCGGAATAGTTTTCGACCAGTTGCAGCAGTTCCGGGTATTTACCGAAGAAGTGCTGACGAAAATAAGAACCGTCTTCCACAATATATTTTTGCTGATGACCATCAACGATTTCATCGAGACGCTTGATCAGGTACCCATCGGTATCTGCTTCGAAAATCGGATCCCAATCTTCGCCCCAAATCACCTTAATCACATTCCAGCCAGCACCGCGGAAAACCGTTTCCAGTTCCTGGATAATCTTGCCGTTACCGCGAACCGGTCCGTCCAGTCGCTGCAGGTTACAGTTGATGACAAAAATCAGGTTATCAAGACGCTCACGGGAAGCAAGGGTGATTGCGCCCAGGGATTCCGGTTCGTCGGTTTCGCCGTCGCCGAGGAAGGCCCAAACCCGCTGATTCGAGGTGTCTTTTAGACCGCGATCATGCATATAGCGAGCAAAGCGCGCCTGATAGATGGCGGAAATCGGTCCAAGCCCCATCGAAACAGTTGGGAATTCCCAGAAATCGGGCATCAGATATGGATGCGGATATGATGACAGGCCGTTATGCAATTCCCGACGGAAGGCAATCAGTTGTTCTTCACTCAAACGGCCTTCCAGGTAAGCGCGGGAATAGATCCCGGGCGATCCATGCCCCTGCATATAAATCAAATCGCCGTCAAATCCCTCTCCCTTCCCTCTGAAGAAGTGGTTGAACCCAACTTCATAAAGCGTTGCTGACGAGGCGAATGTCGAGATATGTCCGCCGATGCCCGGAAACTTTTTGTTGGCACGCGTTACCATTGCCATGGCATTCCAGCGAATGATACTCTTGATACGCCGCTCAATTTCACGATCTCCCGGATATTCAACATGTTGATCAGCCGGGATAGTGTTTATATATGGTGTATTGGGGAAGAAGGGGAGCTTCAGACCTTTATAGTAACTACTGCGCAATAGCTGGGTAAGAAGGAAATGGGCGCGATCAGAGCCACGATGCACCAAAACGCCCTGTAATGCCTCCAGCCATTCAGCGGTTTCCTCGGAATCCATGTCTCCGTTTACACCCACCATTTTCTTAAACTTTTCGAGCACCAGGTCTTCGTGCATATATGTCGCTCCTCTTGTTAAATATCGCTCATTTCAGTTTATAGTACAGCCCTCCAATATAGTAAAAAAGGGGGTGTGATGAAAGTACAAAAGCAGCGCAAGAGATCGATACCCGCCTAAAGCACATCCCCCTAAATCCCCCTTCGAAGGGGGATTTAGGGGGATGTGACGGCGAGCTTGCGAGCCTGACGCGAACGCAGTGAGCTAACACGAGCGCAGCGAGTCTATTCACATTCCTCGCTAACAACCTTGCCATTAATGATCACCCCGCAAACATGCGATGTATATTCGAAGGGATCACCGTCATAAATAACCACGTCCGCATCTTTCCCGGCTTCGAGTGAACCGACTCGGGCATCAATACCAAGAATTTTGGCTGCATCGATCGTCATCGCCTTGATGGCCGCATCGGCCGGAAGTCCATTGGCAACGGCAATCGCTGCTTCATACACCAGAACGCGGGTTTTGGGCACATAGCCTTCGTATCCGCTCTGGAAGGCGAATAAGATACCGGCTTTATGAAGCTTTGCTGCGGTTTCATAAGTGGCATTTCGGGTATCGCCGCGATTGCGGGCCATGGTTGGATGGATAATCACCGGCACGTCGGCAGCCTTGATTTTGTCCAGCAGCATATAGGCCTCGGCTGCCCCATCAAGCACCAGGTTCAAATCAAACTCCTTTGCCAGACGCAATGCGCTCATAATTTCGGTGCTGCGCTGCGCTGTTAGTAGCACAGGCATTTCGCCTGAAAGGGTTTTTCCTATGGCTTCATGGGCAAGATCGCGCTCAGGCATCTTGTCCTTTTTGGCATTTGCGACTTTTTTTGCGTAGCCCTGGCTTTTAAACAGTTGAGAACGAATCATGGCCATTCCCTTGGCACGAGTCCCGGGCGATTTGAAATTTGAGCGGACATTTGACCCGAGAGTCATTGTCATCATGGCAGTGGGTTTAACGACCGCTGTTTCCAATGTCTCGCCATCGGTCTTCACAATCACGGTTTGGCCGCTGATTAACGCACCTGGCGCATGACCGGTATGCAGGGTGGTCACACCAAAGCGACGCACCCACTCCACAAGACCTTCGCGACCGTTGTAAGCATCCATTGCCCGCAATTCCGGTTGAATGGGCGACGATTTATCGAGCTGATCCTGGTCAAAGCGGGTATTATACATCCCGGCGATGCCGACCACAGAATGTGCATCTATCAGCCCCGGTGAAATGACCTTACCGGACATGACCCGATATCCATCCGGAATAGCAACATCCGCAGCAGCTCCAACCTTCTCGATTTTGCCATCCTTCAACAAAACGACGCCATTTTGAATGGGATCGCCGGCAGAGGAATAAACCAACTCACCAGTCACCGCAATTTGCGCGAAGAGCATCACCGGCAACACCAGGAAAAACATCATTACTGTTCGCAACATAGCGCACCTCCGTCATGATGGGCCATGCGGGGCCGGAAAACACCGTAGCCTCCGACGGCATATTTCTTATGTTCAGGAATCGCGCGGTCAAACAGCTTCTCGCCCTCAACCCAGGTTTGCTCAATCTTGCTGTAAACGCTGAGAGGATCGCCTGAGAGAATCACAAAATCGGCATCCTTGCCTTTTTCCAGGGACCCAATTTGATCCTGCAGATCCATCATCCGCGCACCTGCCATCGTCATTGCTTCCAGGGCCTTGGCCCGCGACATCCCGTAGCGCACACCGAGTGCGGCCGAGCGCAGAAAGAGCCGGGAATCGGTAATTCCGTCATCGGTATGATAGGCCACATCAGCGCCGGCTTTTTCGAGGGCAGCGCCGTTTTCATTCCGCAGATGAACGGCTTCCAGCTTACCACCGGGACTATCGATCGAAATAATCGAGCATGGTGCACCGGCAGCAGCAATTTCATCAGCAACTTTCCAGGCCTCGCTAACATGGTGCAACACCACGCGAAAGCCAAATTCTTTTGACAGTCTCAGCACTGTCAGAATATCGTCGTGACGATGGGTATGATGGTGAACGATGCGCTTACCTTCCATCACCTCTACCAGGGTTTCCATTTGCAAATTACGCGGCGGCATTTTGTCGGCTTTCCCCTTGCCCGCTGCTACTTTTTTCTGATACTCACGGGCCTTCATAAAGAGATTGCGAACCATTGCCGCAGATTTGGCGCGGGTGCCGGAAAAGGGTTTCTTCTTCTTTATGGAATTCGTGCCGTTCGCCATTTTTAATCCGCCACACACACCGTTTTCGATATCATCGCAGAAAAGCATGTCTTCGATGATATTGGCATCACGCAGCTTCAAGTATGCAGTTTGGCCGCTCATCAAATGACCGGAACCAGGCATCACGTTCACTGTGGTAATGCCCCCTGCGCGGGCTTTCTTGAACTGGACATCCGTCGGGTCAATTGTGTCGAGAATACGCACATCGGGATGAAGGGAAGCAGATTGATCGCCGCCATCGCCGGAGCCGAGGTGCGAGTGGGTATCAACCATCCCGGGCATCAGGCTTTTGCCGGACACATCATGCTCGACAGCACCATCCGGTGAAGTGATGCCGGCAGATGGACCGACAGCCACTATTTTCCCTTTATGAACCACCAGTGCGCCATTCTCGATCGGATCACCGGCAATCGTGTAAACAATAGCCCCGCGGAATACCTGCGGAACATCCTGCGCGGCAAGCTGGAGAGAGAGACAGAACACCAGCAGGCCAACTACAGACCAGATTTTTTGCATAGAACCCCCGAAATACTTTATGGAATTTGCGAAGAGATCAATCAAGCGAAGATACGGAAAAGCAGGCGATTGTCAAAGGAGGGGGATGGTGGGTGCCGGATGCTGGATACTAGGCACAGAAGCATGATTGGGCTATTGGTTCTGCTCCTCCGGCTGAAACACTCTTAGCCCCAGGTGCTTTTCAATCGGGTGAAAATCAGCATCATTATGTAGAAGCGTGACCTCATTCAGGATACAATAGCTGGCTATAATCATATCGATGGTTTTTCGAACGGTAATTCCTTCCTTGCGAAGATGTCGATACCCATCTGCGCTTCGTTGAGCAACTTCTTTGCCGCCAATGCTGACAAAAGGGAAGCAATCCAACAATCTTTTGGCCATACGAAAATCCGCATCAGAACGAAATCCTTGAAGCACTTCTGTGTAGATCAGATCACCAACCAGCAATATGGGTCGAGATAGAAGTCCGTCCAGTTGTGCAGCTTGGACAGTTTCTAAACCGTTGAAATAGTCAATCCAGACGGAGGAATCAACGAGGATCACTTATCGGTCCTCAAATCATCAAGATTTCCATCCCAGCGCAACTTTCCACGGTAGTGGCGGACACTTTCCTGTTGCTTTATTTGCAGGAATAAGCGTAATGCCTGATCTACAGCTTCCTTTTTTGTTTTAAAACCACCAATCTTCAAAACCTGCTCCATCAACAGCTGATCGATTACAATATTGGTTCGCACTGCACCTCCAATGTGTATATTTTTTAAAAAATATACACAAAGCCACTAAAAAGCAATAGCTTTCGGAGGGCAATGCCTTTTAAGATGGATGCAGGCTATAGGCATTTTCCATAAAGCACCAGCCATCCAACCTTTTTTCAAAATTCAAGGTCCATTTGGAAAGATAGGTATGATCGAATTGTCGATTGGAAATGAAGCATTGATGTTCTAATTTTCAGGAAATACGCAAGCACCCATTGGGACAGGAAAGGACAAGAATGATTCTCACGAATATTGAAACGATCCCCGGAAAAACAATTGTCGAGCACTTCGGCCTGGTTTCCGGAAATACCATCCGCGCAAAGCATATCGGGAAAGATATATTGGCGGGCTTAAAGAACATTGTTGGCGGTGAATTGACGGCCTATACAGAATTGCTCCAGGAAGCGCGGGAAGAAGCGGTGTCACGCATGAAACAGCAGGCACAATCCCTCGGCGCCAACGCAATTGTCAACGTGCGTTTCTCAACCTCCTCTGTAGCCCAGGGCGCCTCGGAGCTATATGCATATGGCACAGCAGTCAGAGTCGAATAGGAGGTTCGTATTATGATGGAAGCAATCGGACCACTTTTAAACCTGATTATATTTTTGCTGCTGGTATCAGTCGGCTATTTCGCAGGCACCCTCGCGGAAAAGCGCCACTATCAATCGATCCAGAAGCGGGAAGCCGCCTGGTTGCGCATTCCGGCAGTTTCAGCCAGATTCGATGAAAAGCTGCCTCAGGCAAGCGGCGGCGAGATGGTATATGGCAGCGCCGTTATATCGATCGACTACTTTAAACGTATTCTGGCAGGGCTTCGCATTATTTTTGGCGGCCGTGTGACCGCTTACGAATCCTTAATTGACCGAGCCCGTCGCGAAGCCATATTACGTATGAAAGAAAATGCCGGCCCCAACACTGATATCATCTTGAATGTTCGCATCGAGACCTCCTCGATCGGCAATAGCGCCAATGGCGGAAGTGTCGGTAGCATAGAGGCACTGGCCTACGGCACAGCAATCAGGACATCACAAAATGGTTAGATATACCCCGAAGCTGCCGGAAAAGAACGTTAACGTTACGCCGCGCTCTCACATCCGCGAGCTGTTCGTTTTGTTGAGCGGCTTAATTGCCATCGTCGTTGTGGTGTATTTCCTGCTTGGCCTGGTTGTTGATCAACTGGTGCCATACGTGCCGCCGAGCTTCGAGAAGAAAATCGGTTCAGTCTACCTTCGGCAAATTGAAGGCATTGACAAAAAAGATCCGCGTCAGCCGGTATTACAGGCGATGGTCGATGACATGACTGAAAAATGCGTCGATTTGCCATATGATGTGGAAGTGATCGTGGTAAACGATCAATTGGTGAATGCATTCGCCTTGCCGGGCGGAAAGATCGTGGTTTTTGACGGCCTGTTGAAGGCCGTTGAATCGGAAAATGAACTTGCATTCATTCTCGGTCATGAGCTTGGCCACTTTGTGAACAAAGACCATTTGAGAGGGCTGGGTCGTGCGTTGGTCGGCTTATCGATATCGCTAACCCTGCTTGGAACGGACAGTCATCTGAACGACATGCTTGGCTCATCGCTGAATCTCAATCGCTTGCGCTTTTCGCAACAACAGGAAGGAAAGGCCGACATTGTTGGCATCAACAGCCTTCAATGCCGTTACGGTCATGTAAAAGGGGCAACCGATTTCTTTGAGGGCCTGGAAGCCAGCAGCAGCTTCCGGCAATTAAGGCACTACTTTGCAACCCATCCGGCAGAGAGCAAGCGAATTGATGATATTGAGGAATATCGCATAAAACAGGGGTTTGAAAAGAAGGCCCTACAGCAATTACCTTCCGTTTTTGGCACGCCGGACAGCACTTCGACTGAGTAAAATGAAAGTCAATCGAAAAAAAGTGCCCTGCAATACTATTCTCCTATCAACTTTATCATAAGATGCCCGAAAATATCTTTGTCAATCTCAGGGCATTCTTATGAATTGTTTTCAGCATGCTAATCACACGGCTGTGGCCGTTTGTGGAAACTGTGGCAAAGCCATGTGCAATGACTGCGGCATGATTACGTCTGCAGGCAAAATGGTCTGCTCGACCGATTGTGCTGAGGCAACAGAGCAATTCACCGGGATGATCGCCCACATCTATAAGAAGACCCAACAACAAAATCGGACCAACGCTATTACATTTTTACTCATCGGCATCATTCTACTTGTCTATGGCCTCTACGAGCAATTACAGTTTGGACAAAGCCCTCTGACGCTTTACATGCTTGCCGCCGGCGGCGTATTACTGATTACCGGACTATGGTATTGGCGGCTTGGCATCAAATCCCAAAAACAGGATACATAATCGATGAAGCATACAACCATCATCACCATACAAAGCGCCTTTATTCTGCTCGCTATTTTCATCGCGATCGGCTGTGAACAGACGCAGGGAACAGCACAGCAACAGGTCATTGGCACAATTAAGCAGCACTATATGGATGGCATCAAATACGGCACCGAAGGCAACCTGGAAGCCGCTCGCACTTCTTTTCAGAAAGCAATGCAGTTGGACTCCATCAACTTGCCGACGCGTGTTAATATCGGGATTCTCGACGATGTTGCCAGTGGCCGGATAGAAAAGCAAACAGCAGTACATCTTTTCCGCGGTATCGACTATCAGAACAAAGGCTTACTGGATGCCAAAATCAGCGAATTGACGCAGGCAATTGCCATTAATGACGATTATGTGCTGAGCTATAATGAGCGCGGCATTGCCTATTTTGATAATGGTCAATATGACCTGGCGGTTGCGGATCGCGATATGTGCATCAAGTTGAATCCGGATTATTTTGAAGCGTATTTCAACAAAGGCCTTGCTTGTGAAAAAGCAGGACGATATGACGAAGCGATTGTCGCCTATCAAAACTTTATTGATCGCGCACCGGAAAGCTATCACATGCATCGCAGCTATGCAGAGATTCATATTGCCAGCATTCGCAATATGCAAAAGGAGGCAGCTGGCAATAGCAGCGAACAGCAATAGCCCAAATCATTGAAGAAGGAGGCAGCTGGCAATAGCAGCGAACAGCAATAGCCCAAATCATTGAAGATTGAAGCATTGAAACAGCGAAGCATTATCTTAGAACGCGGCTCTGCCGCGTTTCGTTTGTACAGGCTGCGTCGCTATACACCTGGACTCTTGTGACGCTACTCAGCTGCGACATGTTAAGATTCGTGTTCGGTTTTGCCGGTCGGGAGGTTGTTTTTGCCGGTTGCACGGGTTTTCTTGAGGAGGGTTTGCAGCTCACGCTCGATATCGATCATGATATCCTTATACACACCATCTTTTAATACCTGAATCTTACCTCTTTGCACAATCTGATGCAGACTCTGCAGCACCTTGCTGGTAAACTCCACGGTGTCACGGGCAATATCGCGCAGGCGTTCCGCTTCATCGCCCTGCTGCATGTCCATGATCTGCACCGCGAAGTAAAGTGGTGTCAGCGCATTATTAATGTAATGGTTAAGGGTTACCATAATCCGCTGGGCATTCTTGAGATGTTCGACCTGCAATTTTTTCCGCTGCAATTCCAGACGCATCTTGCCCATACGCTCAACGGCGCGAATTTTCAGGGGAATTTCGAGTTGGGTATAAGGCATGAAGATAAAATCATCGACACCCATTTCGAAAGCCATGATTTGATCGACCATTTTTTCTCGGGGAAGAATGCCAAGAATTGGCAAAGCTTCGCAGCCCGGCAGGCGCTTAATGCGCTGACAGATTTCGAAGCGTTCATAGCCTTCGCCGTCAAAGTCGACGAGAAGCAGATCGTAGCTGCTTTTCTCAACCAAATGGGCATAAGCACGATCGAGTTGTTCAATATGATCCACTTGAAACCCCTCATTGACAAGGCCCTGTCGGGTTTCGGTAGCAATCTTTTTATTTTGCGAAATGAGGAGGATCATATTAGAATTCCATTTCCGGGCGGGTCGCCTCAGATAACCGCGGTTCTCCGAATGACAAGATCTTCAAAATTAACGGTGGCAAGCGCGCCTACATCTGTTCAATACGCCATATGCTTCAGGCCGGCGTAAGCACAGCTTTTGCTGTCGTTGTGGTACATCGACCATTTGCCACAAGAACTTTAACAAATTTAAGGTAAAAAAATCTTGATTTCCACTACAGGGGCTATTATATTTTGCGCTCGAAATAAAGATGGATGGCGTCTTAGCTCAGTCGGTAGAGCAACGGACTGAAAATCCGTGTGTCCCCAGTTCAATTCTGGGAGACGCCACGCAGAAAAAACAAAGGGTTACGAAGATTGATTCGTAGCCCTTTTTTACAGGAAGTAAGCATTGCGTAAGTGGGATAGGGTAAGAATATTTATGTCGCAATTGATTGGCTTAACGTTTTGGAGTTACGAAAGCCAGGTGTCACTGGTATGATCAACTCCAAGGATTTTATGCCTGATAGTAAGTTTGAGGGTATCTTTGGTTGGGACCAAAAATTTTTCAAACTCTATTGGAATGGGCAAAAATACCTGATTTTTAAATACTAATGCAGGATACTCAAGTGTAAATGAACCAGTACGCTTAAGATTATCAGTCTCTCCAATTAGCTTTTCAAATTGAATGTCATAGTAAACAACAGCCGTCCCTAGACTGTAAAACAAATAACCGGCTCGATGACCTCCCCATGAAAAGTCTGTAGTTGGATTTCGTTCAATGAATATTCGTCGATATAAAATATGGGCTTCACGGGTCAAAGCCGTATAGAAACGAGCAAGTCCAATTTGCGAATCGACTTCACTGGCATCCAAAATTTTGGCATCAGTCTCAGTCTCAAGTAGTCTTATCATCAATTCTCTGCGTACATCTTCCATTGATCTTGTGCCGACTTGTTCAACGACTTGATTAACTTGATCTGTTACCGTAGTAACATCACTTCGTTTGATTGAAGTTGATTGTGATATATGGGAGCTTCTGCCGCCAAATACAGCTGCGATATCCTCAGGAGACATATTTGTAATGGATGCTAATTGTCGGATTCTCCCAATGTCCTCCGGATCGACCTCATAATATTCTACTATTGATTGTAGCTTTCGAAGAAGGGCATCAAAATCTCGTTTTTGTAAATCCGGAAATACTGCTTCTAGGTGAGGTAAAACAGAGTCACGAATGAATACATCAAATACTGCGTCAAACGCGGGAGATTCACGTAGCTCAGCAAGTCTTACAATTTGAGAATGCCTAAAATCAATAAATAATGTTTTTTGCTTTGAGCTCGGAGACGGAGCAACCCATAGCATAGCATTGTGTGATAATTCACCGGCACAAACTTTTAAGTTATCGATAAAAAACCGGCGACGGAGTCTGTCGTGGAATTGAAATCGCAAATCACCTTCTACAAATGATAGTTTGTCAACTGTGCGTAAGCAGGTAACGCGATCTTCTAACAGGGTTGCATTGCAATAGATAGTTAAGAAGTTCTGTTCAACTTTCCGGCGATATGCGTCTGATGACAAAATTGCTATTGTCTTTTTTTGCTCCGCGTATGATTGCATGATAGATTTATCATGACCATCTCTGGCAAAATACACTTGCCCAGCTGGTGATGACTTGAGAGAATCAAGTCTAACACGCTGATCGCTACCATAAACTCTTACCGTCGCAGAACCAGCAAGCTCCCAGCGCCTCAGCTGGCAAAGGTATTTATAAAAATCAGAAAAGCGGTCAGACAATCCAGGATTTTGAGAGATATGGGTTGCAAGGCCAGCCTCTATAGCCAAGAGCAGATTCTGTACGAGAATGCGACTTTCGTCGGTTACAGCTTCCCGGCCCGCAGTGGGCCTGAGTAAGGAACTATTGATGATTCCTCCCAGAGCAAAAGTGCTGGAAATGGGAACATTTGCGAGCATAAATCCATGTTGGTAGGCCGAAACAACACCTATTTTTGTGCTAAAGATAGCTGAGATATCAACATCTTGGTCATTCCAAGACAATTTATCAACTTCGATTTCTGCCTGACCATTTTTCAGGACACGAAAGTATGCGGTTGCTTTCAGTCGATCACTTTCAACATTATGAGACATGCCTTCGCTGCGAATTACCTGAGGGAAGCTATTCCCACTTAATAACATATTGCCTAAATATACAGGCACATCAATGAACTGAACAAATGGAATCAAATAGTCTCTAATTTGTTCTTGAGTCACGCTTTGAAGTAGCGTTCCAGTCACAGTAGTACCTGGACTAAACTCTTTCGGCCCTTCTTCATAGAATACACAGTTCTCCTTAGCCGACAAATTGCTACGATCTGCAAAACTGAATATTGTTTCATTACTAAGGTGTGATTTTGTCATTACTGCGAGACGAGAGCAGATACCAAAATTTGCCATACCTCCAATTCCGAATGTTCCTACGACCCCAGCCGCCTGAGCTTCTGGTGTATGTTTGCCACTTTTCCCAATACTCCAGAAGTAGTTAGCTAGGTCATCTTTGGACATTCCAATCCCTGTATCTGATATCGACAGTCGGTTGCCGTCCAGAGCCAGAACAATCCTATGTTCTTGTGATTCTCCATAATTTTTATCGCGAAACATTTGCATCCTTATTGCATCATATGCATTTTGTATATTCTCGCGCAAAAAGGCGAATGGAGAAGTATAAATTTCCTTAGCAAGAATTGGAAGGATCTGTTCCAAATCTACCTCAATGGGATGTGCTTTTTGTGACATTGTCTCCCCTTTATGTGTCCGAAGTAAGCTTTACATATTGTTGACTTATTCCTCGCCGTAATAGCTTCGCCGCAATATCATCATACATTTCCTGATGAAATAAGATAACCTCCTTCGCGGCGTCGAATGAACCAGCTTCAGCATATGCAAAAAGAAGGTGTTCCAGCTCGAGTCGCGATAACTCATTATACTGGATATGGCCAATTCTATTGATGACTTGGGTCCATGACTCAACACGCACCAGCATATCAATATACAGCTCTCTTAGTTGCGGTTCTTCAAAATCAAATTCATCAAGTCGATCAAGAACAGCTTGTGGGCCGATTTCTTCTTCAAGCTTCCTAAACTCTGGAATAAGTGCAGCTAATTGCTTATTCTGGCTAATTGGTTCCAAAATTTCTATGACTACCCTATCAAAGTCTTGTAAAAGCAGATCTGTTGCCATAGAATTAAGCTGATGACGAAAATCATTTATCAGTTTGAGAAATGCTTTCTCGGCTTGTTCTAGTTGACCATTACTAAGAAAGCTCACTCGTATTTGGAATGCCTCGTTAACTAGAGCTCCAATATTTTTATCTAGTATGCACAGTCTACTTAGATCCATGGGAATTGGCGGTGCACTTGTAGAGGTGTGAGGTCCATAAAAATATAAGCCGAATGCAACGCCAACAATCCATGGTCCTCCAATGGACGACTGTACGCGCATGACAAGCTCACGCAAGACATTGTCTTTATTAGTTTCATCTTCTACCAGGCTTAGTCCTCCGGCTCGTAAAAATTCTGCCCAGCTCAGCAAGTCTATTAACAAAGAGGTTGCATTGCGAATGGAGTATCCTCGCCATCCACCATTTGCGTCTGAGTCAAGGTCTTTCTTGGCTTCATCTGCATGATCTGAAATACCTCGAATAACAAGACATGGTATAGGATGAATCCGTTCGGTCGCTGTAGCAATTATTCCAGCGGATTCCATATCAATGGCCAAGAATTTTCGATTAATTGTCTTTAGTTCTTGCACAAAAGATTTAGATGCAGCAACTACATTCCCTGAAGCAATTGGACCAAGATGCAGAGATGGTCGTGGTGGGCATATACTTTCTTTGTCTCGAATGTCTAGTTTATTATAGTCGCGGAAACTTGAAGTCTGCCACTTGGAAAAAAGCTCTTTTGCCGAAAATTCAAAGTGATTGATCGCCTCTTTGATAGCAAAACTCAAAGGCCAATGCCGACCTGAACGTCGTAATTCATGCCCATTTACTATTGATTCCGCTTTAGAATTAGCTTCAAATTCATTTACCTCTGACGCGATAACGACATCCCCGACGGATACTTCTTTGCTTAGTGCGCCGGCTAACCCTAACACAATAAGCAACTTGACATTGGCAAAACTCAATAAATGTCCAAGACAACGAGACGCGGGTAAAGGCCCCATATCTCCAACTATACCACATACTGCGGAAATTGAACCGAATTGCATGGAATAGAAATAGGTGCCTTGGTATGATATGACTTTATGGCGAGGAGTCAATTGCTCTATGTAACGAAACTCTTCTATCAAGGGCACAACTATCCCGATGTCAAAATTTTGCTTGGTTGTCAAAGGTTGCTCCTGCTCGCAGTAAGTTGTATCTGAAAGAGAAGTTTCTTTTAAGGTTGTTCTATCTTTGCAGATATTGGAACTTCTCTAACATCAAAAAAATGTAATGGCATTGTTTGTGTCGATATAATCGTATAAATATGGTTCCGATTGTTGAACTATATATTGTTGAACTATATAATGATAGTTCTTTGAAGGTCTTCGAACGCTTTATTCTGTTATTTTGAAATTAAGGAAATGTATAAGTATTCATGTCATGGTAAGTAAATTCAAAAACGTGCGTGGTGATCAGTCGCAATAAATCTCACGTAGCAATTTTATAATAGCAAAGTAGTCAATACGGCCTTTTCCCCGCCATATCCTGCTTGTGCTTTGGCGCTAAATGCGCATATTTCAGAGTCGTAGAAATACTGGAATGCCCAACCAGATACTGCACCGTTGTTAATGGCACACCAGCCATAATGAGATGAGATATATAGGTGTGGCGACAAGTATGAATCGTTGCCCAGGGGAAGCCGAGTTCGGTGAATTTCAGGGAGGTACGGCGGGAAACCCACCAATAGGTCCATTGGGTGCTGCCGTTGCTAGGGCCGAAAAGCAGGTTGTCTTCTCGGCGAAGTAAATTCGATAACAAATCAGAGAGCCGCTGGTCATCCTCAAATGAGATTATACGGTGCTTCTTGCTCTTGGCATGTACGCTGCGAATGACCAGGAATTTGCGCTTGAAGTCCACATCATCCCAGGTCAGGGAAAGCGGTTCGCGAAGACGAGCGCCGGTCAGGAAATAGAAATCGATCAAAGTTTCAAACTCATCACCTATTAAGCCTTCGCGGATTCTCTGAATATCTTCCAGTTCAAAAAACTTAGGCAAGTCTGATTGTGGTAAGCGAATTGGTTTGATCGTGGCGAATGGATTTTCCAGGATATAGCGGAAAGACTTCGCGGTATTAAAAATCGCTTTCAAATGCCGAAATTCGAGGTTCATGGTTTCTTCTGAGATAGCATCTAATCGAACCGTTCGGTAGGTTCTCAGATCGCGGATCTGGAATTCATGCAGGTAGATATTGCCATCATCGAAGTATTTCAGGAATGGCTTCAATATCTGTTCTTCCCGTTCTACGGTTCGTACCGCCTTTTCATTTCGAGCAAATTCCAGATATTCTTCAATAAAGCCAGCAAGCGTTTTTTGCTCGAGTTCTTTGAGGCCGAATTTCTTGTCTGCCAATTCTGAGCAAAATTTACGGAAGGCTTTCTCGGCAGTCCGTTTGTCGGTTTCACCTATCACCTTGGACTTTTGCTTTTTACCAACTCGATAATAAATGACCCAAACGGTCTTACCGGATTTGTAGGTTCTTTTCCATAAGAAAGGCATAAATCCCTCAGACTCGAATTTTGACACGTTTGCGGTTATTGTCAATGCAATCCAGTACTTGCTCATAGGTGAAATGAATCGAACTTTTGCTAAAGCGCACGCATTCAATTTTGCCAGACTTCACCCAACGAAAAATGGTGCAGGGATGAACACCCAATAAACGTGCAACATCTTTTGCCGGTTTGGTCAGTTCTCCGGTTTCCGGCCATTGTTGTATATGCCTTGTTGCCATGATAATCCTCCGTAATAATTCTCAAGCTCCTGTTTCAATACCATGCAATACCGACTTGCGCCGGGCTTTTTGGTAGTCATATTCAGTGATGTTGAATTCCTGTCGGTTGGCTTCCGGGATGTTGTTGTAATGTTCCGCTTTAGCTGCGTAGTAACTGAGCAACATCTTACGAGCCATTTTATAGCGAAATTCTAGATTGGCCTGACGGGCTTTGATCGGCTGAATTGAATATTCCTGGAAGAGGGCATCATGCAGCTCTTGCCAAACCGGATGCAGTTTGAGTTTGCTCATGTTGTTATGAGTTGCTGTTCGCTCTTTGTACTTCAGTTCATTGATACCAAAACTCCAAAGGGATGTCAGGGCCTTTTCATCGAATTTGATCAATTCCCGCCCCATCAATCGTTCTAGCTTTTGCTTCCGAAATTCAAACTCCAGCCGCCATACGCGCTGATCTGTATAGCCATTATTTTTCCATTCAGCGCGTAGATATTGCTTACCGGCTTTGTTGATCTCAACAGATTTGACATAAAGACGGACACAGAAAATTGAACGCGAGCCAAAATAGTAAGTCCGGCCTTCCTCGTTTTCACCGGAGATGAAAGTGCCCTTCCGGCGCAAGCGGGTTTGGAATTGCTGCGGATTGAAGTCATCATCGAAAATGAAGTCGGTGAAGACATCGATCCGGGAAACCATCAGGTGCTCAATCCAGGGAAGCCTTGCTCCGTTCAACTGATCCATTATCGAGAAGAGCCAAGCGAGGCACCCTTTGAATCCACGCATCTCAAATCCCAGTGAGCCAACCTGGATAAACATCGATACGCGATTCAGGTAGAACGTGAAGGGACCATGCTTCAGCGAAACGGGATAGGTTCTCATCCATGCCTTTGTCCGCTGAAAGTTCATTTCACCGATTCGGACATCTTCATCGAAAGCCAAGGCATCGCCGATCTCAAACAGCCTTTTGAATCGCATGCCAACGTCGAGATACAAGTAGAGCGAATCCACGCCTTTCCCGAGCACTGTTTTTGCCGTTGTTTCCGGGTCCCTTGTCTTTTTCGCCTTCATCGATTCTTCCCAATGATTGTTTTTATTTGATTTACAATTTTTCAATTACGTGACACACATACGTAGTTACCAATCACGTATTTCGGCTTCGGTCAAATTCGCTCCCCCGGCAAGCCGGGCTCACTCATTTTCCCGTCCGCCGATAGTGCGCTATTTTCACCCGCCTGGAGTTGTCCCATGATCCGTCTGTAGAGCTGTGATGAGCCCGGTATGACGTGCTGTAACATCTGCTTTACCTCCTGTTTGCTCACGAATAATCCCTGCAATTGTTCGAATACACCATTGTCCGTCGCCAATAGAAACCGTCCCGGAATATCCGGCAGTTCTAATGCCGCAGCCCTATTCAACCAAAGGATCGAATCCTCCTTCTGTGATAGCTTAAATGCGATACGAGTCTTTAGCATACTTCTCACCTGTGGATCAATTGCCTTAGCATCCGGTCTTTGGGTGGCCAAAATAAGATGAACACCGACGAAGCGCGCCAATCTCGCCAGCTTGCTTAAGCGATCTATCACCAGTTTCTGTGCATCAATTGTTTCTTTTGACTCGAGCTTACTTATTGGATAGAAGACTTCCGCCATCTCATCTCCAAATATGAATATGGGATTTACGCGTTCTCCATTTGGTCCGCGAATCTGGTAGACATTCTCGACCTCATTTCTTTTCACCAGCTCCGCGCGCCGGAAGTATTCCTGGTAGATCTCATTCAACACCAGTGCAGCATTTTCGAAGTTGTCACAGAGAATAAAATTGCCCCGGCCCTTGAAGATGTGGAACTCGCTGCCGGACTTGAAATCCAACCCAATGCAAACTGCCTTCGGGTGCACACACATCGCCTGGACAATTAAACTTCTCAACTGGACGCTCTTTCCTGATCCCGGCAGTCCGGCAATCCCAGTATGAATCATATCGGTGAGCTTGATCGTGTGATAGCCTTTGATGCCGATCCCAAATGTTAGTTCACCCCAATTCGGCTTTCGAGTCTTGCTCAACTGGACTGAGCTGAGGATATCTTCCTTAGTATAGAAGACATCAATGTATCCAGGTCGAACCTGTCCGTTATCCGTTTTGGCCGGTCTAACGCTCCAGATAAATAGTCCGCAAGCATTTGATAGCTCCGCTCGTCGAGAATCGATATAGGCGGCGGTTAGGCCTTTGGCGATAATTCGGAAGCGGTCTTTATCGGAATAGATGACTTGCGGGATTTCTTTCGGCGCATTTTCATCCAGAGAGGGAACCCGTAAATTGCATCTGATGCATGCAGTTTTCCATCTTTCAGCAATTCGTTTAAATGACAGTGCTTGTATTGTAAAAACATTCAGGAAGATTGAAACGAACATAAAGAGAAGAATATTCAGCAGCCAATGCTCAAATACCGGCAGGAGAATCCCATACCACCAGATTGTCCACTGTGATTTCTCGAAAATGAAAGTGAGTAGTACCGGCGCGTAACTGAATAGTAATCCACCCAGCATGATCCAGAAGACAGTAGTCAATTTTTCGCTTCCTGATATCTCGCGTAGCGTAATCAATCTGATGATTCTGAAAATCCAAATTGGCAATAGTAAATGCACTGTTCCTATCAATCCTTTCTACCTTGAAATTCTGCCTGCTTTTTTAACCTCCCAAGTATCAAAAGCCTGCCTCCCAACTCCCGAAACAATTACTGACTGGCGGCCATCGGCTGAACTTGCTGTTTTTCTGCTTGTTCCTGACGGGCAAGTAGTTGCTGCATTTCGCGAACTGCTTCAGCTGCGCTCTTCTTGATGCGGATGTTGTCTTCGGTAGCCGAAATCTGGTCGACCTTCTCATAGTTGTTGGCTGGTCGGACATTGCGGAATCGTACTTCCAGGATAGTACCTTTCAGACATTTGTTGACAATCGTTGAAAAGTTTTCCCAGACTGAGATCTTGTACATCTGACCACCAAAATCCGTATCGACTGCATGGATGACGAAAATCTGTGTGGGCTTTTCCGAACCGTCTTTACGATTCTTGATATTGCGAACTTCTACTTCTGAACTGATAATTTCTGCTAACATTCTCATGGGGATTTCCCTTCAGTTATTAGTGGTTTTTAACGGCGTTGCTAGCCGCATTTAGATTGTTCTCTTTGTCTATGAATTCATCGTTGACCGTTCAGTGGTACCGAACAACTAACAACGATGAACGACTTTCTATCCAAACGGATCCCATTTATCCGCCTGAGGAACTGGCTGAATTATTTCGCCTTCTGGAACAGTTCCGTTCTGCGATGTTGTGACTGGTGGAGGTGCAACTGCTGCGGCCGCTCCCACTTGATCGGTTCGTTGTCTTGGATTTGTCTGCAGAGTAACAGTCGATTGAGTGGGTATAACTACTTGCGGTTGAACAGGCACTTGATACTGAGCCAGTTGAATTTGCGGATCGATCATCGTCATTTGACTGAAGACGCTCACGCCATAGAGGAGAACCAGTAATAATGTAAACGTGATCAACCCCACCTCTGGAAGAGCGCAGAACATTGCCAAAGCCAGATAGTCGATCTTGTCTGCTGCTTTTTCATCTCGGCGGCGGTCTGCTTCTGCCTGGACTCTGGCGCGAGCACGGACGTCTTTTAATTCCGCTCTAAGCTCTTTTTCCCTGGCCAAGAGGCTGCGAACAACTGTTGCCGATACACCATAAGCATTCTGCCGCTCAACGACTTCGGCAATTTCGGACTCCAGCTTTTCTATTTCAGGAGATTTAGAAGCATTGATCTGATATTTTTCCTTTTGATCATGTTTTGCACCTTCGAAGGAGAGGAAGAAAGAAACAGCCGAGAACATCACTCCAGCGGTGAACAAGCTCAACCTCAAATGCCGGTTGCCAGGAAAGATCGCCAGAGCAGAACTGCCAGTTAGCGCAAAGGATGCCTGTGTTACCGTAAAGGCAATCAATAACTGCCATTCAAAGTCAACGCCCGGATAGCCTGCTTCCAAGCCACGGATATTACGAACGATTGAAAAGAGAAGACTGCCACCCAGGATCAGGATGACGATAGATTTGAAGAAGGAGATAAATCGAGTTGATGAATCTTTCATGATTTGGCCTCACAGGTCTTGGATAAAAGTTGTGAGGCACAAAAGGCCAGGACTTCACTGTTCTTATCAGCTTGCGGAGACTTCCCGTGGTCGGTATATTAAGAATAGCTGCGCAAGAAGTCCTCAGCACTTTTTGCGCCTCGCCAGTGTGGAGTTGCACCTCTACACTGGCTTTTTTATTTTCTCGAACTATTACGAATGAAAAGAACTGTTATTTCTGTTTGACTTGGTTTGAAAATAATATGTGATTTATATCTTGTCAAGGTAAATCGTACTTTTTCAAACTTTTTTCTGTTTTTTATACTCCGAAAACTGTATTAACTTGTTGTCATGGCAAGTAGAAAGCTAAATACAGCCCATTTGGCTGAGCAATTGGAGATGATCCTCAATTCTGATGGATTGTCGCCGGAACGGCTGGCAAGCTTGGGCGGGATCGCCAAGAGCACTGTCTATTCCATTTTGAACCGGGAACGCCCGACAACCCAGCGCGATGTTGCCCGAAAAATTGCCAAGGCAACGAACAGAACGCTGCATATCGAAGGCGATAAGGTATTCTTTGAAAAGGCAGAACCAGGCGAATTGATTGGAGAACTATCAGCGCTTGACAGTGAGCTGCTGAAGCGTTTGCAAAACCTGTTAGCCAACTACTCTGATGAAGAGAAGAAGATTCTACTCGACTATGGCCTGACAGAATCGGTTAGCAATGCTCTCGATCTCATACTGTCCATTCGTAACCGAACAGTTGAAGAAGTCTCCGGTGTTATCTCAACTATCTCGCCACAAACACCGAACAAAAAGACGCCGCTTGTAAATGAAGCAGCAATTGACATATCCACAATCGATCAACGCTTTCGACGAATTTGGGATCGTGCCGGTATTAAGAAATCAGACAAGATTGCCTCTACTCGCGATCTGCTCAGAAATACCGGATTGCCCAAGTTAATCTATACTGCCTACAACCTCGAAATCAACATTCTCAATCCTGCCGGAGATGCCGAAATTAGATGGGACTATCAGGGAGTAAATGTCGGGGATGAGCTAATTCTTGGCGAATTAAAAAGTATCTGGTTTGAGAACAACCAAATTGAAGATATCGACCTACGAACTACAGCTGATTCCAAAGCCAACTTAAATCTGGAAATGATCCGGGATTATGAAAATTTCAAAGAGTTTTTTGTGCGCTTTCCAGAAGCGTTGCAATTTCAGGATGCCATTCGTTTCGCCTATCAATATTCCCCACAACGAATGTTCACCCAGAATCATTATTGGGATTATCAAGTTCTGAACTTTACATTGAATAGCAAAATAACGATTCGTCACAATAAGCAGAAGAAGTTCAAATCCTGCACGATTCGAAAACAAACCGACCGTGGCCTTATCAGTGAGCCCAACGCGAATCTGAAAATCAACGCGACGGATACAGAAGTTGAAATTACCTGGATGAAGTATTTGCCGGAGCATGGTAGAAAATATCGTATCTATTGGGATTTCGAGGAATAACTATGAAACCTGAAGATCAATATGTTGATATTTTAGTTGCCTGGCATCATCTAGAGCAGGAGCTAGATGCGCCAGGCATCATTGACTTCAATCTTCTGAATGCAACGGAATCCAACCGCACATATGAGCATCGCCTGCAAGTCTTAAACGACTTTCAAAGACTGCTTCCCCATTTTGAAGATGAGCAAATCAGCAAGAAAATCACTGCTCACATCTACTACCTTAGAGCCCTTATGGGGCAACAAATCCCCTTCTCTGAATATATCGAGAATACCCAGCACATCCTGGTGAAGATGTTTGAAGATGAATATCTTGATAAAGTTCGAGATGATCTGACTTCTTCCCTTGAAACTCTCGGAGTTCAATATAATCAGACACTCGTCCAACAACTTGAAGCCCTAGACGAATTCATCCCTCAAGACAAGATTAAGGCTTTCTTCCTTGATCAATTTGCAGAGCACAAAGTTCATCTTGAAAAAGCACTGGATCGGGAAGTCGATTACAATCTCAATCTTGAAATTGTCAATGTTCCAGAATACTGGTCAAACTGGGTAGATGGCAGCGGCAACAATTTTCGTCTGCGAATCAATTATCATGCTGGTGAGTATACTAAAACACGTGCGCTAATCCTGGTCTACCATGAACTGTTGGCCCATTGCGCCCAAATGGCGATATGGAAAGAACAAATCGACGGCGGAGAAATGAGTAAAGTTTGGGGACTAACCACGGTTCATGGCCCGGAGCAGTTTCTTTTTGAAGGGCTAGCGCAGACATTGCCGCTTTATTTGCCCAATGAAGTAACCGAGCAACCACTTCTAAGAGCACAGATGCTGCTCAATCGCTATGAGCTGCTGGTTTGGAATAACCTGCATATTATGATTAATTCTGGCAAGGCAATTGAAAAATGTTTAGAGTATGGGGTAAGGATGTTGCCTTGGACTGCACCTAAAAGGATTATTGCAGGGCTGAAGAGCCGGTCGAATCATGTGTTGTTTCGATCTTACCTTTATGTTTATCCGATTAGTTTGGAGTGGTTTGTTATCAATAGCATAAACATTCAAGCCATTGGTTTTTCGCAGATATATGGACGCGAGCCAATATTTGAGCTCCATTCTTATTGAACCAATTAGTGGCTTCATGCTTATTGGGTCAATTCATTCTGTTCAAGAGCTCTTTGAAAAGGCAACTTGAATCTTTCAACAACCCGATAAATTCTTGATCGGGTTGCATAGTTGCGATATAGCAAAAAGTATATAAAGGCGAGCCTTCGCCTAGCAAGAAAACTATTGATGTTGATCAACAAGGAAGGACAAATGCAAAGAGTCAACAGTAAATACTCCAAACTGATTACTCTTGTCGTAAGCATGTTTCTGATTTGTACAATCGGCACTGCCTTTTGCCAGTCTCTTGAGTCAGACGAAGAAAAATACGCTAAATATTTTTTGCCCCGCAAAGATTCAGATATTAAACTCGAGAAGCTACTTAACAATGTTGGTCTTACCACTCTTGAGGTAGGGAGGAGTTTTGCCCTTATAGCTGGTGGATCCTTCTACCCTAATCTTTCAGTCTTCGACAGAGAATTGCAACCAGCGGCTGAAGATATCCACAACTTAGCCAAATACCTGCGAGAAATTGAACAATTTGATGAAATCGTTGTTCTTGAAAACGAAAGTTTTTCCTTAGATAACCTCTATTTCTTCCTACAAAACTATTTTCCGAAGCACCTAAAAAGATTCCCCAAATCGCGATTTTTGTTTACTTATAGCGGACATGGATTTACAGAAAATAATAAGGGATACATTCTCACCAGCGCTGCTCGGAGTCTGAAAGATAAAAATAGAAGTATAGATATGGAAGTACTTAGGCACCTGTTTGATTCTGTAATTGAATCGAGCCACCATCTTTTGGTTATGTTGAATGGTTGCTATAGTGGCGCATTCATAAGGAGATCATTTGGGGGAAGGGATACCGAGACTGATGCAGCAAAGTGGCCCGGAGCGCATGTAATAATGTCGTCAAATTTCAATGAACTGTCCTGGCATGACCCAGCCATTGGGCCAGGTAGCTTATTTTTTGAATCATTTTTTCAGGGCCTCAATGGTAGTGCAGATGTTTTGCCCGAAGGTAGTGACGGGATTATTTCAATCTACGAACTAGCAATATATTTGCGCCGCCAGGTAAGTGAGCATACCCAAGGAAATCAGAATACACTATTTGGAGATATTAGCCAGCATGGTAGTCGCGGAGGCTTCTTTTTTCTTTCGCGACATGGATTAACAGAAAAAGAGCTAATTCCAAACTGGTCCTCAGCGAATGCTTTACTGTCAAAGGATTTATCAGAATTGACTTTCGATTTAAAAAACCCAGATAGTAGAAAACGAATCTATGCTCTTGCGGAACTAGCAGCAGGGGACTTCAACCCGGACAGCCTTTTACCTAGCTTTGTCACCGCTTTAAACGACACGGATACCAATGTAAGCATTAAGGCTATGGAACTTTTGGGGCAAATGGGACATCCTGCAAAAAAGGCTATTCCAGAAATTGTGAAACAATTGGAGCATAATCAGCCGCACGTCAGAAGAATTTGCGCAGAGGCGATAGCCAGACTTGCAGCTGCTCTTCAAAGGGAAAAGGATATAGACTACATCGAGGATCTTGAAAAAGCCCTAGAGATTTTGACAATTCACAAGAAGAAAAATCGAGAAGAATTTAGATTTGAGTTTGGAGAAGTAGAAGCATCGAGTATCATTAGTCAGGCTCTAACCTCGCAAAAAGCAATCAAGAGGGCTGAGATAGTAAATAACATAGCTATTTGGCTGACTCAAAGACCTTCACTGATCATTTTTAGCATACTTACTTCTTTTATTTTCCTGTTATGGCTTGCTATTTATTTATTGCGGCCAATCTGGCTCTTTTATATCAATCATGCGCTAAAACCTTTCACAGAAGTCATGCTTCCTGGCTGGCTTGGTGGAATTACAATTCATGCTCGCTATCTTTTGCTCATTGGTTTTTTTCAATATCGGCGGCGTGTTCTCGATGCTTGGGTTGCCAAATATATAGATGTTGCAAGAGCTGAATTCTGGAAAAAGAAGACCGTAAAAGAACGAGCTATCCACATATCAATGCCGACCTTGATAGACAATAATATTGTTCATCAAATGAGCCCTGTAAATCTCCAATCAATTTTGTCTCGAGGCAGGGGAGTTGTTCTGATCTGGGGAGAAGGCGGTGTTGGTAAGACAAGTCTTGCATGTCAAATCGCCAAATGGGCGATGGCAGAGAACAAAGCCGATAGACTCTGTGACCATTTGGTTCTGCCAGTTTTCATCGAGCAGGAAATTGTACTTGATATTGACAATCCGCGCGAAGCGCTATTCGAGACAATCCGCGGTTATGTCCAAGCAATAATCAAAGAACGGCTTGTTTTACCTCAAGAGTTAGTTGAAGCCCTCCTTCGCAATGGACGAATTCTTGTAATCATAGATCATTTTTCAGAGATGAGCTCAAGATCTCGAAATGCAATAAGTCCTGGACACCCTGATTTCCCAATAAACTCCCTAATTGTAACGTCGCGTCGCGAGGAAGTTTTGGATGAAGTACCCAAAACCTCCATCAAACCAATCAAGATTAGGGGAGATCGCTTATCCTCGTTTATGGATTCATATTTGATTCAACGAAATAAACGTGATCTCTTTACAGATAGAGAATTTTTTGAAGGCTGTAGCCATCTTTCGAGTCTTGTACATGATGGAGACTTAACTCCACTCTTGATTAAAATATACGCAGAGCAATTCGCAGCCTCGAAGGAAAACGGCTCAGCACTAAATTTACCAGACAATATTCCGGAATTGATGTTTGGTTATCTCAATGAACTCAATCGAATAACATCCAATACTGAATTTGACGATCAAACAATTGCTCGGGCAGCTATGATCATCGCTTGGGAATGTTTGAAGACGAGCTATTTTCCTCAATCGGCAAAACGGAATAACGTATTGAATCAGCTTATTGAAGAATTGCTCCCGGAAGCTGAGGCTATAAAATGTCTTAAATACTTTGAAAACAAGCTACAATTACTGCAAATTGTTGAGCCGGAACGGGATCGGGTGCGATTTATATTGGATCCCCTGGCAGAATATTTTGCAGGCCTATTTCTTGTAGCACGATTTGGTAACAACGAAAAAGACTGGCGGGAATTTTTCAGCGAGACAAACAAAATCCATAAAATTCCTGAAAGTCTTGTTAACTTTCTCAATGTGGTTAGAAATTGTTGCGTATTCAGAATGAAAGTAGAGCCGCTCCCCTCATTCGTCGTTCCTGAACTTGAAGCTAGAATCAACCATTTGCTAATGCAGACAGCCACTTCAGATAGTGCTGGTCAGTAACCATAGTATTTCTCAGTGCTCAAGCGAAATAAGTTCTGCTTTTCCCCCTCCCAAAACGAGGCGATCACCTGCCCAAATGGCTTTGTTGAAAGAGGAAATCGAAGCTGGCAATACGAGCAAGATATGGAGGCTAACCATACCCCACGGCGGCGAGCAATTTCTCTTTGAAGGCCTAGCACAGACCAGACCCTGCCGCTGTATTTGTTTACCAAGGTGACAGAGCAGCCACTTATAAAGGCACAACTGCTACTTAATCGCTACGAACTACTGGTTTGGAATAATCTACACATGATGGTTAATTCTGGGAAAGCTATTGAGGAGTATTTGGAGTGTGGAACGGGGATGTTGCCTTGGATTGCAGCGAGGAAGATTCTTGCAGGGCTGAATAGCCGGTCGAATCTTGTGCTATTTCGGTCGTATCTTTATGTTTATCCCAGTAGTTTGGAGTGGTTTTATCACCAATTATATAGAATTGACAGCCTGAGTTCAGTTGCATTGAGTCCACAAATCTATTTGAGACCTATCTTGTTCTAGGTGACCAGTATTATTGATGCTCTTAAAAACGGAATAGAATTGGTTTGAAATTTATAGCATTATCTAATCAATGGATTCGTAAATAGGAAAATAAATCAGGAAAGATATGATAGATCCAAATAACTGGTTCGAAATTTTGAAACCAAAAAGGAAATCAACATGTCCGATGAGCTTTTGCAAATATACGTTGCTGAATACGAGAAGCTTAAAGATGAAACTATTGCCAGAATCGGTTTTCGAGACAACCTAATCTATGTCAATCTCGCTGCTATAGGTGCAATCATTTCATTCGCAATTACAGACACTTCAAATTACGCGAGTTTACTGATTATTCCATGGGTTGGATTTATACTCGGTTGGACATATTTGGTTAATGATGAAAAAATTTCACAAATCGGGCAGTATTTTCGATCTAATCTTCTTAATAAAGTCGAGGATCGAGTTGGAAAATCGCAAGGTGAATTATTTGGTTGGGAATTTTTACACCGAAACGACGCAAGGCGATTTAGACGTAAATTTTATCAGCTCCTTGTAGATCTTATTACATTCTGCTTTTCCGGCTATATTTCAATTGGAGCATTTTGGTTTTTGGCTCCCGATAGCTCCGGCTATTTGGGAGTAATAACGGCCATCGAAATTTTACTCTTGTCGTTGCTTGTAATAGAAATTATTCAATGCGCTGATTTTCGCAGAGGAAATTAAATTTCTCTCCATTAAGAACACGGTAAAAGAGAATATCTCATGACAAACCCGAGTCCATCCTTAGGCTATGTCATGGCATAAAAACATTTGTTTTGATAAGCCCTTGAATAGATTTGGACCTCTTGATTGTAACAGCAACTGAAGCCGAAACTAGCCACTTACACAAAAGTTTTAGTCTCTTGCCACTCTTTAACTGAGACACTTAAAGTTCTGAAATAAGAGAGAACTTACTATCTAGGCGTTTTTGGTAATTTTTGCGCCGTTCACATTCAATATGAAATGGATTCAAGCGCGGCTAATCTTCTATTGCCTCTGTCAAAAATGCTCTTGGCGTATGGTTCCCTAAAGCTGAACTAGTAGTAGGGGTATCGCATTGGGACTGGTTAAAGGAGATAGGGTATTGTGATATCCTAATATCAAAACCTATATTTTCATGTGACGAAAAAAGGTGTCTACAGGCAAAGAAATATATGGAGCACAGATTCCCATCAAGAGCATTGTTATTGAGTCGACTCAAAAATCTTGACATTCCGATGGAATCGGACAGTTGAAAATTATATGCTATATTCAACGGCAGTTGGCATCGGGACCAAATCTACATTCTCTTTGGCGAAAACGGCGCGGTGCCAACCCTGATTTTGAGACCAATTTTGCTGGCAGACAATTTCTTCAGTGAAACCTATTTTGATTGCATTGTGTTCTGTGCTCTTCTTCTCATCAAACCAAGTCGTGATTAGCGGTATTGTGCTTCGAATTGTGGATGCACCCATAAGAATTGGCCGCGTCTATTGAGCACCCGGACTAGATCGCCGAAGCTTGGATCCTTGGCTTTGAGCATCGCGTGTAGTTCGCGCAGGGGCAGGGCAGCTCCTCCCACTCTACTAGCTTCGCCGCGCTCCAGAGGCATTTTATCGGCCGCATCAATTGAATCACCCATTGTAGTGTCAATGATACTTTTACCGAAATCGAGTTGTTCCTCAAAAACTTTATATGCATTTTCGTCGAGTGATATTTTGACCATCGATGATGAAACCGGCAGGATCAGACTCAAGGTGCTAATCACCGAATTCAAATAAGGCCCCGCTTTCCTGAACCATTCGCGATTCACTTCGATATCGTAAACACCTTTTTTACTATTTTTACCGTTCAGCAATGGCAGTGGTAGGCGCGAATGTTCGCACCACAACGTCAAGCGGAACTTGGACTTCGTCCACTCTTTTGGATTAAACTTGCTACGGTCAACGGGTATTATACTAAATAGGCGCGGGCCTTCCTTGGCTTCGTCGGTGATGCTTTCCATAAAGCCTGTGTAAGATGCGTCTATTTTGCTCAAAACTTCACGCTGCCCCATATCCAGTTTAGCGAACCGTCGCATAGTTGTACCTTGCTCTAACTCCAAAAGATCGCGCAACTTTCGCAATTCCGATATCATCGCACGTTCGGCCAATAACTCTCCGGCAAGTGGCGGTCGGCCGGCCGGCGCGTTGCGGAGGAGACTGTCAATATCTTGCCATTCGTTGCAAGCCGGGCACGGATATTCGGAGCGACCTGTAAGCTTGCTCTCAATCAGCTTTTCCACTTCAAATAGGCCGGTACCAGGGGCGTTGATCCCGCAAGGCTCGATACAGGGCACCATCACCTCGCAACGCAAGCCTGCCCAAAAACTTTCGACCAAGAATTTGACTTCACTTGTCAGGATAGCCAGGAAGCTCTCGGGATAGACGGCGCGAACGGTAATGTGTATGTCGTTGCCGCTATGAATTAACAGTGCGCGGCCGTTGTAATTATCGTCTAGGACAAGACCGCGTTGCCAATGGACGCTGTAATTATAATCCATTTTTCCTAGCGAGTATTTGTGCAGACGTACGATTAACTGGTAAAACAGCCCGACGGCTGAGGCAGACTGGCCGGTCTGTGCGTCCACAATTCGGCAGATTTGCAACCGCTGCGTATCATCTGAGGCCAGCGTAGGCGGCCATTCCCTTTCTAGAACTTCTTCGGGCCGGGAATAAGGTACAAGATGAGCAATGAGAAATACCGGATCAGAGTCGCCTTTTGAGGTGGGCGCAGCCACACGGTAAGAAAGATCGAAGCGCTCCATCAGCCGCAAAAGCTTGGGGTGAAGTTTTGGTGGATATTGAAAAACCTCTTTGCGAGTAGCGTCATTCCATATCTGGCTGAGGCGCGAGAACGGCACAAAGCCATTCCCTTCACGCGCAACCTTATCCTCCAATATAAAACTGATAGCAGTGGCCAACCAATCAGGTTTGAGCACGACAATATCGCGTAGGATAGGATCGTATTCGTAATGGATAAGAAGTCCAAGACGGTGGGAGATGGTGATGAAGAGACTCGCCTCTTCGACGTCCATGTTATGGTCACGGCAGAGATCGTATACGCGCTCCAACGGCAGGTAGGTTGCCCCGGTTTTCGCCAAGGCTTGACGCACATCCTGCCAGCGTTTGGGAACAGAGCGCCCCATCTCCGGTAAAGTGGCAGCGACACGAGCGATGGCTTGCTTGAGTTCTTCGATGCCGTACCGGTTGCCCTTCTTGTTAGGCTTACTTTCAACGTGGAAGAAATCTAGCACTGTCTCGCGGCCGAAGAGATCCCACAATTCCTGATGGTCGATATCGGGCTGGCGATCTTGGGGCCCGCCATGCGTGGCGACCACCAGGATTTTTGCGTCAGGCTCGCGGTGCATGATTAGCTGAATCCATTCTTTAACAAAGCCCTGTTGAGGCCCTTCGCTTGGCTTCCAAACGACAAGATAGATTGCAGGCGCGCTAAAAAACAATTGGATTAACGGTCGAAAAACTAGTTGGCCACCAAATTCCCAGCTATTGAGGGTAATCTCCATTTTACTGCCAGGATCGATAACTTTAACCGGTTTGATCTCAATACCATATGTAGTGGAGCGATCTTCCGTCCATGGTTCGTTACAAAGTGCACTCAACAGGCTGCTCTTGCCTGATTCACCCTCACCAACGAGGACTAGCTTAGCTTCGTTGAGAGTGAATTGCGTGGCAACTTTCGCACGCAGATACTGTTTCACAACTTCAAGACCACTATTATGACTTATAGCATAAGTTGCTGCTAGTTCAGGATTAAGGGGATTATTATCGAGATCAATTTCATTTAAATATTTCAATTTGGCTAATGACGGAGGTAAATCAGTTATCCTGTTGTTGTAAAAAGAAATGGATTGTAAATGAGTAAGTTCTGGCAACCATTCTGGCACTGACGTTAATTGATTGTTCGAAAGTGTCAGAGATCTTAATTGGCCTAATTGTCTTAAACAAATTGGTAATTGAATAAATTGATTACCTGATAATTGCAATTCAGATAATTGGTCAAGCTTGCCCAGCGACTCCGGTAATTCTGACAACTTATTGTTTGAAAGATTTAGAGTTTTTAATTGCGTAAGTTGGCCTATCCAGTCAGGAAGTTCTGTTAGTTGGTTCGCTGAGAGGTCTAGTTTTTCTAATTGTGTAAGAAGCCTCAATGACTCCAACAATATCGACAACTCGTTGCCTGCGAGATTCAATTCTTGCAATTGCTTAAGCTGTCCTAAACTCTTCGGAATCTTATCGATTCTAGATAAAGGGGATAATAGATCGGCACTAAGGTCAAGCGTGGTTGCGTTCGAGCTTCGTGCGTCATCAATTCTATTTTCTACTTGGCGGTATACTTCACGCACCATCTCCGCAGTGGTCTTTTGTGATGTTTGCGATAAACCAAGAGCGAATAATAATTGGCCCCAGGCAGAAGTACTATTATCTTTTTCTGTAAAGTTAATGCACGTAGATTTAGAAATAAATGATGGTACCTCACATTCGTCTAACAAAATGGGGATTATGCGTTGATTTAACTTAGCCGGATTTTTGGCTTGAGATAATAATTCGCCAATAACATCTTGTTCACTTGCGATCCAGCCTGGACTTAACACAAGTAAGATAAATTTACTTCGCTTAAGAGCGCGTTTAATATTCTGATAGTTGGTTTGACCGAGCACAAAATCCCTGTAATCAATGATGACTTCCAAATTCATCTTTTCCAGATACGATAGTAAATAATTTACAACCCACTTTTCGTCGCGATGACTATATGATATGAAGACATCAGCTTTCTTCTTTTTCGACGACCCGACAACTTGATCTTTTAACTTATCTATCCATACTGAGTCGAATATGCGATAGTAAATCCGGTTCCGCACTCGCAAATTACGATCTCTGTCGATTTTTACGATTCCGCTTAGCTTTAGCGTGGAGTAAAAGCTATTTTTCGCATCATCTAATATCTTTTTATCGTTTCTCACCTGAGAATAGATTTCTAGCAACTTAAGTAGGTCTTTAGTGCTCAATAAATAATCGCGGACAAATTTGATGTTGTGATTGTTCTGTTTTCCTTCTTCTGAAAGTAAAGTAAGATTTACGGTTTCTCCGATAAAGTCTCTCAGATCTGTGTTCTTTTGCGCATCGCCTAATCTTTCTGCGATATTTGAACAGATATATTGAGCCAAATAAGGATGACCATCTGTCCATTCTAAAATTATTTGTAGGGCAGCCTCTGCTCTGCTTTTTTGCAATTTAAAACCATCTGCCAGAGGCAAAGCTTCTTGAAATGTGAAATCTGTTAATTTAACACGCTTCCCAATATTAAATGGAGTTCGTCTTGTGTCACTGATTAACTGGCTAGGTGTCGCGACACCTAAAAGAACGAAAGATAGCTTCTTGAATTTGGGATTTTTAGCTCTTGAATTATAAAAATAACGAATTAGGGCAAAGAAGTCGTCCCCAAAACTTAGCCCCAAGGTCATGTCAATTTCATCAATAAAAACTACAATCTGTCTGTCTACTTCTTCAAGGATCTTTTCGAGGAAGGAAGAAAATCTAACAGTAACACCTAAATCTGAATATTTTTTCCACCAATCCAGCACATCGTCTTCAATTAGTGGTTCAGCGATTTGTACTAGTAAGCCAAGAAACCACTGTTCATCTGACTTATTGAAAACGCCAAATTCTGTCAAATCAATAATAATGGAAACAATTTCCCGTTTCTCAAGTTCCTCCGATGTCCTGACCATCAGGCTTGATTTTCCCATTTGTCGGGATGATAAGACATAAGCATATTCACCGTCAACACAATATCGCAACAGTTCATCATCTGCTTTTCTAGATATATAAATCCCATCACTGGCCTGTACGGTCCCTCCCAATGTATAAATAGTCTTATCAGGCATTCAATCTATCCTTGAAATATTGTGAATACAGTTCGCACCTAGGCACTGGTAGACCATTCTTCCTTATTACGAGACCGGCACTAGACAACCTAACAAATGACATTTCATCAGGGTAAGACTCTGTTTTGATGATTTGATCAAAAGCCATTACTAGTTCTTTTTGAGTCTGTAGATTTATTAGATGTTTTTGAAGGTGATTTGCAAAGATACTTGCCTCATTCAAAGAATTTTCTATAATATCGTCGAACGTCTTGATCCTCGATGCAACGAGGTTAATAGTTAGATGAGTGAGGTAAGGTTGTCCGCCTAATACTTGCATTAGTTTTTGCTCTTGATGAGGCGAAAGCGGAGCTCCATAACATTCATTGAGTTGGCGGATGTGTCTAAAGGTAAAGTCTGAAATTGTTACTGTTGTGCCAACGTTAAAAGGCGATTGATACATCTTGGTAACGAACATATTTGGTTCAGTAGAAGTTACCAATAATAGACTTAGATTGTCCCATATTGAATTTTTTCGGCGTTTATTGTGCCAAGCTCTTAACATGCCGAAAAAGTCGGAGCGAAACGGAGACCCGAAAATGCGTTCGGATTCGTCGATTGCGATCAGTAAACCACCAGGGCTAGCAGGCAGGATGTAACGGCTGATGTAGCGAGTGCAACAGAGAACTGGACCCAACTCGGGTTTCCAGTATTGGTTCGTTTTATCCATGAGACCTATTTCATCAGAAATCCACGAACAGAATCTCCGAAAAAATGTTTCTTGATCGCAAATAGTGGAATTGTCAAGCAATTGAAAATCAAGGAGTGCAATTCTTTTCTTGGAATCCTCTTCGTTTTTGACAGCTCTAACCAACAAAGAACTCTTTCCCACTTGGCGCGGCCCCTTTATGATCACTGTAAATCTTCGTCCTTTTAAAATATCAAAAACCAACTTGTCTTCTGGACGTTCTATATAAAATATAGACTCTGGGTCCATTGTTCCTTCTGGGATATCGGTTTGTTGAAAAGAAGAATTTAAACTTGTAGGAGAGGATTCAACTTCAGGAAGTGAATGGCTATTGATTTTGGATATACTTGAGTCAATATTTCTCGCTGGTACCGGCCCACTTTTGAGAAATTCAACCGTATATGCTGCGGCAATCTCGCAGGCGTAGGGGCGCCAACGTTTCACATATCTTGAGGATTTATTGCCATCCGCAAGGTCAGACACGCCCCGGATCATGAAAAACCCAAGCTGATATGCTGATTGAGAGGCTGCATTAGCAACACCACTGGCTTCCATTTCAACACCAATCAGTTTTGCCCATACTTCACGTAACTGATCCGCCAGGCTACTATCCGCGATGATTTTGTTACCGGTACAGATTGGACCGAATTGCACTGTTGGGATCTTTTTATTATATCGCCGAGCTGTAGTCTTTTTCCATTTTTCACTGTTGAAATTTTGAGCTGCGATGAGTAATCGTTGATCAACTCGATATACCTGCCAACGAATCACGGGACCTTTGTCCGTAATTTTTGCCACTTCATAATCTGCTACTTGTTCTGAAATCAATATATCCCCTAGACTAACCTCTGCTTTTGCTATTCCACCGGCAATACCAACCAACAAAATATACCGTGGTTGCCACCTATGAACCGCAGTGCTTGTTGCGCTCGCGGCCTCAGTTTCTCCCATCTTCGCGAGCGGTAAAACTACAATCGAGTATTGCGACTTTGTCCCGTTCGCAAATTCGAGTGGTAGGTTAGCAGAGTAATAAATTCGTATGTCATCTTCAGATGAAGGTATTTTTTTAGGATTTGGAAGTCGGTCAAGTACAGCATTTAATTCTTCGGCCAAAGGTGTTACAATAAGAAAATCAGTTTGAGTCGGGGGCATTTGTTATCCTTTCGTCATTCCTACAAGCTTGGTTTGGCTTGTATTCGTCGGCTTTCAAAGCATGACACAATTGTTGACAAGACACTATTTATGCAGCAAAACCAACAACTTACCAAAACACTCTTTTCAAGTTTAAGAATCTGATGCCCCATCTGATCAAACTAAGAAAAATGGGTATAAATCGATAGACATTATTGTTCTCGAGGAAGAAGCTTTGGTTCGCCATCCGAATGTTTTTGCAGCTTACTTGCTGCTTGTCAGTGTTAACAAATTGATATCGTCATCTAGGAAATATTGGTGGTTCAGCACCAACATCTACAAAATTTTGACATATTTGTTGTATTTGAGATAAAGAATTCGAGCTCCTATTTTCTCTCTCGGCCTCCATTCCGAGTCTTCTATTGTCCTAATTTTTGTTTAAACCATGATGATCTAAAGGATATATTTAGTGGAAAAACAACAGCCCCACCTACTAATACGAAGACTTTGGAATTGCTAGATATTGATAAAATATTTGCCTCTTAGATAAAGCTTACTATCTGCATACAAAAAACACTATTGCAGAGTTAGCATGAGCCACGCGACAATCTAGCTTTGGGTTCTTGTGCTTATGTCTACGATCATCAACATGCATCTATCCAATCATTGAACGGCATCGAAAAAAGAAAACCAAGACGGCAAACATACAGCACACTGCATCAGGCAACTTACTATTTACTTGCCTTTTCCGTAATCGTAGAGCGATTTGCGTAGGGGCTAGCAACGACAGTTTTCACGGCAAGCTATCAGAGCATGCGAAGTTTTTTGAATGTTCACAATTTTTTAATTTTGCCTTACTGTTGTTAGTTTTAGTAAAAGCCTAAATAGACTTTACCAAGTCATAGTGAATTTGAATTCAAGAATAACGGTAAGTTATGTGTAATAACGGCCTGCCTATATATCTATCAAAAACTAAGTCATAATTGATACGTTAGTCAATATTTTTGCCACCTTTTTTATTTGTTTGGTGTAAGTACGCTGAGGCGTATGCTGCTAGCGTATCTAATTGATACCAATTTAACAAGACCACGTCGACAAAATTGTATATAGCCACGATTTTCGAAGGCGATAAATGGTTACAAATGCAGGTAGAGCAAAAGACATAACTCAATAATAAATCACTACCTACATAACAGAACCATCTACTCACAATCTGAAAACATAGATCATTTCGTTCCCATAACGAAGATTTTAGCGCACGTAAGTAATACGTAAGCACTTATTGGCAAGCATGAGTTCTTCAATGCCTTCAAATGCCTTCAAATTAAAGACTGCATTCGAAGACAGGCTCAAGTCTTTATTCGGCTTATCTTGTAATTGTTGAATTTAGATCATTCGCTCCCAACCGGACTGAAAATCCGTGTGTCCCCAGTTCAATTCAGGGAGACGCCACGTAGAAAATATAAAGGGTTACGAAGATTGGTTCGTAGCCCTTTTTTGTTTGGAGAGGTAGCAATTGGCAAGAACAGTTTTGAAATGTATATCCACCTCCCCGCAAAGATCACCTCGTTCGTTATCTCGAAAACAGACTTCTCTTAGCAGGCCTTACACCAAAATCATCCGCCTTATTTCAATTAATTTTTGTTCTTGTCAATAATTCTGTGACATGTTTATAATGAAGCGATCTAAAATAGAGTCAAATACTAGTGCATGACCTATTCGTCTGCAGATTTAGTATGTATCTACTCATTATTATCTTGGAGGAATCACTATGGGATTCTTTGATTTTGTATCAGATATCGGAAATAAGATCTTTGGCAAGGACATGCC
This sequence comes from Calditrichia bacterium, assembly GCA_028284445.1. GTDB lineage: Bacteria > Calditrichota > Calditrichia > RBG-13-44-9 > J075 > JANQRS01. The sequence goes on along the minus strand of JANQRS010000079.1, from coordinate 9,604 downwards.
TGGCGCTGAAGATATTCAAAAATTGCTCGGTGACGACCTTGGCGATGCTATCATGAACTTGAAAGTTGAGCTCGAAGATGGTATTGTTGGCCTCTACGGCGAATGCGATACTTTTGCTACGCACCAAAAAGGCATTCTGCTCGCTGGAAACGTTCAGGGTGTTGAGAAAGTTAATGACGACTACTTTTTTGTTCGTGCCCAGGAAGAGGAAGAAGAAAAAACCGTTTTCTATACTATTCAGTCCGGCGATTCACTTTCCAAAATTGCCAAGAAGTACTATGCAGATCCGATGAAGTATCCGGCTCTGTTTGAAGCCAATCGCGAAGTGATCAAAGATCCTGACCTGATTTTCCCTGGTCAGCAGATCCGCATTCCCAAGCTTGGCGAATAAATTACGGAAGCCAAAAGCATTCGAAACCCCCCGCCGGAGTATTTCCAGCGGGGGGTTTCTTTTTCATTAATATCTGTGATTAAATTAAATTACTCGGTAAGATTAAAGCTATATTCGACAAAACCAATGTCATAAAACGTGCCAATCGCCGAGATAAAATAAATGCTGAAAAAAGACCTGAAACTTCTGGATGTTTTTTGCCTGGCAGCCGGCGCAATGATCAGCTCCGGTCTCTTTGTTTTACCTGGAATTGCATTTGAGAAAGCCGGTCCGGCAGTCATTTTAGCCTATGGCTTAGCCAGCTTGTTTATCATTCCGGCAATGTTATCTCAGGCTGAACTATCCACAGCAATGCCGAAAGCCGGTGGCAGCTACTTTTTTATCGAACGTGCCCTCGGCCCGCTTATGGGAACTTATGCCGGTTTTCTAAACTGGCTCTCTATAGCTTTGAAGGCAGGATTTGCCTTAATCGGCATTGGCACTGTTGGCGCACAGTTCTTACCCTTTCCACAGGTGTTTGCAATCAAGCTGGTTGCCATTGTCGGCTGTATTATCTTTACAATTGTCAACCTGGTTTCGGTAAAGAGCGTCGGAAAACTCCAAACATTGCTGGTCTTCGCGCTGCTGGGAATTCTAATTCTGCACAGTTTTGCCGGATTTAGAGTGATTGAAGATGCAGCCTTCAAACCCTTTTTCACTGCAGATATTCAAACACTATTTGCCGTCGCCGGGATGATCTTTGTCTCTTTTGGAGGACTTACCAAAGTTGCCAGCGTGGGTGAAGAAGTGCGAAACCCGGGGCACAACCTCCCCAAAGGCATGTTTCTGGCGTTTGGAGTTGTCAGTTTTCTTTATCTGGTTGTCGTTACCATAACTGTAGGCACTGTTGAGGCGGATCAACTTGCTGCTTCCCTTTTGCCAATTGCTCTCAGCGCTGAAAATATTTTTGGTAATTGGGGCCTTATTGCCATCGAAACAGCCTCTCTCTTGGCCTTTATTACCACGGCTAACGCAGGCATCTTATCTGCCTCGCGTTCTCCCTTGGCAATGAGCAGGGATGGCCTGGTGCCGGAAGCGCTCTCCAATACCAGTAAGCGATTTCACACACCACATACTTCAATATTGTTGACTTCCGGCTTTATCATTGCCGTTATTGCGGTTCTATCCATCGAAGACTTGGTCAAGACGGCCTCAACCATCATGATATTGATGTTCATCGGGGTCAATGTTGCAGTGATCGTGATGCGCAGCAGCAAGCTCCAGAGCTACCAGCCAGTCTATCGAGCACCGCTCTACCCCTGGCTGCAAATCATCTCCATTATATTGTACGTATTCCTGATCTTTGAGATGGGCCTCGTCCCGCTCTTACTGACAGGCGCTTTTGGAATACTGGCAGGGGCGTGGTACATCGGCTACGTGTGGCGTAAAATTGACCGGGAATCTGCCTTCGTATATTTGGTGAAATCCGTTACGTCAAAAGACATTCACCGCAGCAATTTAGAGGATGAGCTACGACATATCTCGTTGGAAAGAGGCGGTGTCGAATTGGATCGTTTTGATCATTTGGTCCAAGAGTGTACAATTTTGGATATAGAGGAATCAATTAGCGCTCAGGAATTGTTTCATCGAATGGCAGCCGAACTGTCACCGCGTTTGAATCTTAGTGAAGAATTCTTATACGAGGCTTTTATCAAGAGGGAAAGAGAATCCAGCACCATGGTCCACCCCGGTCTGGCCATTCCACACGTCATCGTGGAAGGAGAAAAGGTCTTCGATATTCTATTGGTGCGTTGCAAGGAGGGCGCAATTTTTTCTGAATTACACCAACCGGTAACAACAATTATCACCCTGATTGGCTCCCGGGATGAACGGAACTACCACCTGCGGGCACTGATGAGCATTGCCCATCTTGTAGAGAATCCCCAGTTTGCGGAAGGATGGAAAAATGCACGAAATGTGGAGCAATTGCGGGACGTGATGCTGTTGTCAAGGCCGAGAAAAGATTCACAGACTGATTAGAAATCTTATGGGCTTAGCCTTATAGGTGGCATTTGCGAATCTATAAGTTCGCGGTTCTCACAGCTTCTCGCTCGCCAATCGAATTCCCAGAGCAATGAATACCGCTCCCATTGCTTTGTTCAACCAATTGGCCAACCTTTGATTCCTGCGGAGCCTCATTGTTGCGGCACTGGCGAAATAGACGATCAGCATATTGATACAGATCGCGATAATATTGCAGGTAATCCCCAGCAAAAGTAACTGCCAGGTCCTGTTTGGGCTTCCAGCATCGATGAATTGTGGCAAAAATGCCAGGAAGAAAATCGCAACTTTGGGATTCAAGACATCACTCCAGAATCCCTGCCAGAAAATAGTCTTCAAGGGCAAGCGAGTATGGTTATGCTTATCAAGCTGAAGAGGTCCGGCTTTGCTCATCATCGCCTGGATACCGATCCATATCAAGTAACAGGCGCCCATCCACTTCAAGGTCGTAAAGGCAATTGAGGATGTAGCCAAAATAGCAGAGATACCAAGTATAGCTGCAATCACGTGCACGTATGCCCCAACATTAATGCCGATTGCCGCGACAATTCCAGCTTTGCGCCCCTCAGCAATTGTACGTGTCAGCATGTAAACCATATCCGGTCCCGGCGCAACCACCAGCAAAACAACTGCACCGATGAAGAATAAATAGCTATGTAGCTCTATCATGAATCACCCAATCGTTGAAGAATAAATTCCAAATCCCAACAGGGAAAATGCCAGATTACTCGTACAAGTCCCCGGGATCGGCCTTGCTTATCTCATAAAAAAGGTCCGCTACTTTTTCAACAACGGCATTGAAATAGACTTCGCCTTTTTCTGCTGTTGCGTGCCTCGGGTCACCGGTTCCGGTATCTTCGCTGATTTCTGACCACTTGCGCTCAGCCCACACCCAACCTTCCAAAAATGCTGCAATCTTGTGTTTCTTCTCTTTTCCACTTCCCCATTTGTCTTTTGGCAGAACCAGGTCATGCCTAAGGTGTAGCAGCATACTGGTTTCCATCTCATCAGCATGGTCTCCGGATATTTCAAAGAATTCCTTCTTATCAAGCGACCTGAACCAATGCGCAACAGAAACAAACATGCTCGGAAATTTTAGTCCCAATTCCCGAACAATCGCCTTAAAATTATTCCCTCCGTGGCTGTTTAAAATCAAGAGCTTGTGCAAGCCCTGCCGATCCAAAACCTCAACGATATCACCTAAAATGGCAAATTGAGTGCTTGGATTAAGATTGATATCGAGATAGATGTCCGACTGACCGGTATTAACGCCAAACGGAATCGTCGGCAAAACGATGACTTCAGCACCTCTTTCCCATGCCAGCTTAGCTGATGCAGCAGCAATATGATCCGCTTCAATGATATCGGTGCCATAGGGCAGATGATAATTATGCGCTTCGGTCGCTGCCCAGGGCAAAACTGCCAGCTCGAACCGAGCATCCTTCAGCGCATGCCAGTTGGTTTCCGCCAAAATATACGGCCTCATTTTTTCTCCATTTTCCGTATCAGCACCACCCAGTCCTGTTTATTCCAGTATGAGCTCCTGGATTTAGGCGGCGTACCAAGATCACGGATTCCGCCACCCGACACTTTTGTGATAGAACCGGCCTGTAGTTCTCCGCACAATAATGGATCGTACCAATAAACGCTGTAAGATTCGTTCAGGCTGCCAAGATCTATTTGATAGTCTTCATTCCGCGTAAAGTAGGCAGCATAGACCTCGCCGGGTTTCCGCAAACACCATCCGGAAGAATCTATTAATTGATGCGCCGGTTGCATTTCCCAGTAAGGTAAATGATCTTCGAAAAACTGTCGGGCAACGTTCGTAATTCTCCAAAGATTCGCCCGTTCGCGCCAATCTTCAGAGGTCAAATCATTGTGCACATTTCGCGCACCAAAATACCATTCTACCCCGGCTGCCCCGGATAACAGTGTTCCCCAAAGCACGTGACGACGCAGGGATTCGTGCTGTGGATCCATCGCATCGGGCAGAGCACCCACATACCACATACCAATCTCATCCATACTGATCAGCCATTCATGACCACTGGCAATCGACTTCTGCTTCCAGGTTTCAACAACCGCCGGCGCTCCCTCACGCTTATCGACCTGTAGCGACAAGCCATCCAAATCTTTAAATCCAACAATTTTATCGAGCACATGACTACGTACCGGTTCATATGAGTGAGTATGTAACACAACCGGATGCTGATATGGGTCAATTTGCTTGATAAAAGAAGCCATGGCCCGGCTTTGTTGATCATTTTGAGCAATCGGCGACCAAGGCGCCGGGCCATTTTCTTCACCCATATTCCACACCAATCCGGGATGATGACCAAAGCGGGCAACCAGCTCGCGCAAATACAGCTGTCGCTGCGGTCCGGTATCCCCCTTATCAAGCATGGTCTCATTTTCAGTCTCTTGTAAAACAATATGCATCAGAATGCCTTTCGACTGCATATGCTGAAAAACGATCTCCCACTGCGCAAGTCTGCTGACATCAAATCGATCAAATACATCCGGATCACGATATGGCCAGACATCCTTGCCATCTCCATTAATATTCATAGTAAGGAAATAGACCGAATTCATTCCGGTTGAGGCGAGATAATTAATGGCGCCGATCAGCCCCTTGCCTATTCCATCACGCCAGATCGGATTGCCGGTTTGCCAATCCCGTAGATGAGGTTCATAGCGATGAATCTCGCCACCGGCCTGAGCTTCACCACTGCGATCAGCTGCGCTAATTCGATAGGTCCCATCGAAATCTGCAAACCCGAGGAGATTCTCCGGGCTGTCTGCCCCGGTCTTTAACCAATATTTACCGGAGTTGGTAAATTGGAAATACCCCTGGTCGACACCAATTCTGCCCTGTGCCCGAAAATCTACACCTTGCTTATCTGTAGAAGTTACCAGGAACTCACCGGTTGCATGGGGAATATCGATCGCTTTGCCAGCCTTCATATCATCGTTCAAGGTAATGTTTTTTCCATGATGTAGCTGTGCCGAATACTGCCACTTACCCGGTCGATCCGGCGTAAATCGCACCTGCCAAACATTACCTTCATCCGCGCCGGATTCAGCTGCGTTACCATCTCCGGCGTAAAATCCGCGCACCACGTATGACGTATCTGAATGCGTGAATTCCGCCACCAACCGATAATTGAGGAAAGGATTATCGCTCGCAGTTTCTGAGGTCTGAGGACCGGAAAAATCGAGCGTCAGCGTATGCCATTGCGAATAAACCGGCATACCTTCTTGCCGTAATTTAGACCTCCTGTAAATAGGTTTCGGCAACTTCAGGCGTTCCACGCTATACAGCTCAGGTTCGCCACCGCGGTTACCACAGCCCGAAGCGGTATACACGTAGTCACCAACGATACCGTACCCAGATCCATGCCGCCCCTGCTTCATCGCCGGCCAATTGCGCCAGCTGTAGCTTCGAGTATCAAAAGCCTCGACTTCAGCATGCGCCGGCACCTGGGCAGCGCTTTCCCCACCACCAATTACAATTTCATCATGCCAGACAAATGCGCCATTCCCTGCACGGAGCGTCGGTAGGGCAGTTTCGCTATTAACGGTTTCCCAGGTACCGGTTCTGAAATTAAAAATATTGGCGTGTCGAACAGTTAACGCCATATCTTCCCCGGTCTTGTGTGATGTTCTGCGCCCGGCAAAGGCATAGAGCTGATGTCCAACAACAACCGCATGAAAATGATCGCGGGTGTTTGGGGCATTCGGCAAAGTTCTCCATTGCCCGGTTTGCGGATCATACTCATCAAACCAATCGACATATCCCTGCATATGACCATTGGTGATGCCGCCCAGTAAATAGATTTTGCCGTTGTAGACTGCAGCCCCCGCACCACCGCGGCGACGATGTTCAGGAATCGGATCTTTATATACATATTCATCCCGTTCCGGATAATAGACAACCACCCTGCCAACCGGTGTCTCCGTTGGCCACCCGCCGGTCATCGCACCAACAATGTAAATGGCATCATCAATAACTACTGGTTGGAAATGATGCAGCTCGATAAGTGGGGCAGATTTTGCTTCCCAGGTGTAGGACCTGGTATCAAAAATATCTGTCGGATTTATTCGCCGGCCACCAATCAGGATTATCTTATCCTTATAAGCGACCAATCCGGCTTCATGACGGGCAGTGGGTTTGCCTTTGGCCGAAACAATTTCCCATTGCCAGTTATCCTGGGCAGTCATTTCAAGTGTCTGTAGAAATATCAGTGTTGCAACAAGAACAATACCCTTGGCGCAACCAGCAAAGTCGCTCATCTAAGCTCCCCATTGTTGTTACTTGGAAATTTCGTTTTGTGGTCCTGATTTGCCTGGAAGTTGTAAGATAACAAGTAGGGGGATAGCAATGAAGGGGGAAAAACGATGACACTTAATATCGAAGAAAGTTGGCTATCTGCGGGAGGGATAGCCAAGAGGAAGTGACCTGGAATAGAAACTATGTTTTTTTCTCAACAAACGACACGCTGTTTCAAAAGCAAACAAGCCTTACAGGAATTCTAATTCACTGTATCTGCGAGTAAATTCTCAATCATTGTCTTGGCCGCATCAGTATCAAATTTCCCGATCCACTGTGCAATAATCTGCCCCTTCTGATCAATCAAATAAGTAGCCGGAACAGCTGGCACATGAAATGCCGCCCAAGCCGGGGCATCCTCGATATCCATCACGACAGGATAATCAATTTTTTGCTTATTGATAAATTTGCGGACTTTTTTGACGGCTTTTTTGCCTTCATCAATGGATATTCCAAGCACTACAAAACCCTTATCAGCGTAGGCACTATGTAGCTTTTGCAGCTCCGGCATCATTTCCTTGCAGGGACTACACCAGGTTGCCCAAAAATCGATCAAAACAACCTGCCCTGAATATTGTCCTACATTTGCATCTCCCCCATCCAGAGTCTTAGCGGCAAACTCCGGAACCGGACGCGGGAACACCGGAGGCATGTAAGCAATTGGATCACCATCAAATTTATCCCCACAGACCGTCGAACAAAAGTAAAAATCCTTGCCTTCATATTGGCTTGAAGCCTTCACTTTTTCCGGTGCTATTTTATCATGGGTATTCAATACAACGCAGACTGTGCATATCGCCTTGCTCGGCACGTCTCCGGCATTTACAGTTATTAATGATCCAAATAGCAGGACAAGAAATGCCATCCAGTAAATCTTCAATTTCACCATGTAGACTCCCTTTCAAAATCCGATCGAGAGCGAGACACCGGCCTGCTCCAACCATACATATATCAAGCTAAGGCTGTACTGATTCCAGAAATAACTACCCATCAAGTGGGTCCGCTGCCCATCATACATTAGTCGCGCAGACGTTCCGTAGCCAAGCTCGGCATTCGCGCCAAAGGGAACGTTAAATGCTTCATCCCATTCGGAATAATTGAGGCTGGTATAAACGGAAACCGGCGCAAATTCCATGAGCTTCGATGCCGTCAAATAGTAAGACTGCTTTCCAGCCGGGGACCCGATGCGATCCGAGCTGGTTCCTAAAAACAAGGCCGGTTGACGGTCACCTTCGGTCAGCAAGAAGAAGGTAACCAGGGGACCAACCTCTTCCGCAACCGGGTTATACTCTGCACCAATTTGCAGGCGTTGGTGCAATCGATAATTGAGTGTAAATCGCCAGCGAGGTCGATCGAGATCTGTGTCGACAAAACGCCCTGAAGCAATCCACTTCGTATGAATTCCGCTCCCACGGAGCGGCGCGCCTTCACCAGGTCAGCCAGCTCAAGTCGGGGCTGTCGATGTCGGCCGCTTGCGCTTCTTGTCGCCTTCACAAATCTCATTACCTGCGAAAAGGAGCGAAGCAAAACCCAACAGCAAAATCGCTATAACCGCACGTATGACCATCATTCTTCCTGTATTTGCAATACCAATCCCCGGCAGTTCATCCCTCCTACATTATAATGTGCTGTTTGTCCCTTGTAAATCGGAATTCAAATTCTTTGGAAGGCCAATTGTCGCTTTTGTGATTCAACGGAAATATCCGTTTCATGAGAAACAGCCGTTGCTTAAGTTGTCGAACTTGACAATTATAACCAGGAATAGTCCATGCCGGAAGGACCGGAAATAAAGAGAGCAGCGGATGATATCGCAGCGGCAATTGCCGGCAAGGCAGCCGATGAAGTATTTTTCGCTTTTGACCACTTGAAACCCTTCGAGTCAATGTTGGCCGGCTTGTTAATTACCGCAGTTGAAGCCCGCGCCAAAGCGATGCTGGTGCGCTTCGAAAACGGCCTCAATATTTATAGTCACAACCAGCTCTATGGGAAATGGATCATTCGCAAGGCCCACAGCTACCCGCAAACCAATCGCCAGCTGCGATTGGCTATCCATAACGAAAAGAAGTCTGCACTTTTGTATAGCGCCTCTGACATCGAAGTGCTGAACAATGACGAATTGTTAACACATCCCTTTCTTAGCAGCCTGGGACCGGATCTGCTTGATCCGCAAACGACTGTTGCCGAGGTCAGGGAACGTTTTATATCAAGAAAGTTTCAGCGACGGTCATTCTCATCGCTCCTGCTTGATCAGAAATTCCTGGCCGGCTTGGGAAACTACCTGCGCAGTGAAATTATGTTTGTCGGCGGCGTCATGCCCAACATGCGGCCAATGGACTGCAACGACGCGCAATTGGATTTGCTGGCCAAAGCCAGTATCGAATTAACACGGCGATCATATAAAACGGGCGGCATAACTAATTCCGAAGAACGCGTGGCTGAATTGAAGGCAGCAAACAAAAATCGTCGGGACTACCGCTTTATGGTCTTCGCTCGTGCCGGTAAAAGCTGCTACGAATGCCGGTCGCAGATTCAGAAAGATGTGGCGGGAGGCAGACGTTTTTATTACTGTCCGCAATGTCAGAAACCAGCGCAATAATACACCTCCACCAAACACATTTGTCCGCCCTCACCTGCCAATCAGCACGAAACTGGACCATGATTTAGGGTGAGCAGTGAACTCACTCTTGATGAGATGGAGTTTGGCACTGCGAAGAGCAGCAGCATAGTCCTTGCCCTTTCGGAGGTTCTGATAGAAGTCGATCATCAGGTTGGTGGTGTGGCGATCGATGACTTTCCAGAGTGAGACAATGACATTTCGCGCCCCGGCATAGAAGAATCCCCTG
>JANQRS010000077.1 GCA_028284445.1 Calditrichia bacterium | reverse complement strand
TTCACTCCAGGAAAAGGCGAAGTGCTCGCTGTTCGGTGCCCAGGCAGGCCGGGACGGGGTTGTTCCCGTCAGTTTTGGCGTTGCGAACAGGTCATCAAGAGTGAACTCACTTTCCTGTGCTGTGATTGTTGCGGGCATCGCCATCAGTAAGCCTGTCACTACCCATGTTCGCCAAAGAGAGATCTGTTGCATGTGTTTGCCTTTATCTTCAAATTCTTTTGTAAGTGAATTAATACTGAAATACTGTAGCCAGTTGAAAACTACTCGTTTTCGTGATTCTTCGACTATTGTATATTTATCGAGAATTACTTTTTCTTCTTCGTATTTGAAAGTGTTAACAAAGCAGTAATAGTCATCCGGTGACCAAAACCCATTTAATTGAAATATCGAAGCATTGTCTAAAGCCAGCTGCACTTCTACAGCTGGTTTTTGTAATTGAGTAGGAGCTAATTATCCGGTATGATCCCCATACAGCTTCAGGAAACGATTTTCAGCCTTAACGCTGCCGATGAGTATGATTTCGGAGTTTTTTGGCAGCGGCAGCGTCGCATCCGGATTGGACTCGATACCACTCTCTGTCACAATTCCAACGACGTTGCAACCCGTTTTCTGGCGAATCTCGGATTCCGCAAGCGTCTTGCCGGCAAGAGAGGCCGGCAATTTAACCTTAAATACATCTAAGCCTTCCGCTACCATCAAAATATCGCTTAGATTCAGGAGATTGAAGATCATGTTTGCCCCCATAGAGGCATAAGACATTACAAAATCAGCGCCGGATCGATGCAGAGTCGCTATATTTCTTTCCATCGTGGTACGACAAATGATCTGTATGTCCGGGCGCAGGCGGCGACAATAAATGGTGAGATATATATTGGTATCGTCATCATGGGTGGTAATGATAACCGTGGGCGAGGTCATAATACCGGCCTTCTTCAGAATTTCCAAATCCGCAGCATTACCAAAAACATACTTGCCATTGTCTTGGATGAGCTCTGCTGACCGCTCAACGATGCGATAGTCAATCCCGCGCTTTTTCAACGCTCGGCTGGTAGCGCGTCCCACACGTCCTCCGCCAAGTATGATCACCGGCTCATCCGTTACATGATAGATACAAAATAGCTGGTCATAATTCTTTATTTGTTGCCGGGTACAAGCCAATACCAGGACGGAATTTTCAGTAATAAATGTGTCCGGTCCTGCTGCTTCAAACTGCCCGCGGTCCCAAGTGCCAAGTACAGTTACCCCGGCATGTTCCCGAAGCTTGCACTGGCGTAGTGTTTTACCCACCAGAGGTGTGCCGGCGACGTTGGCCTCGGCTATCAGGAGATTTTCAATCTCGCCAATGACATGAGCCATGGCGTCGCTTCCGATTGTGCGGCGCGCCAGAGATAGTCCCATCATCTCATCGAGACGCAACACATGGGAACTGCCGGCCAATTTCAATATATCTATTGAAGCCTCGTCTCGCGCACTGGCAATGATGGGCACCTTTTCAGATACCCCTCGTACTGTAGATACCACATTCGTATTTACCATATCATTGCAGGTAGTGACCAGTACAGCTGCATTTTCGATGCGAAGTTTTCGGTACGTTTCCGGATCGTCCAACTCTCCAACAACCACATTTACATCCTGGTCTGCCAGGTGTAGCGCTTCCTGCAACTCCGGAACCAGGACCACATAAGGATAATGATACTGCTTTAACTTTTTGATTAAAGCGCTTGTTATTGGACCGAGAAATGTTATCACAACGTGACCGCTGGTTTCCTCAGATAACTCACGGGGCGCACGTGCGGCACTTTGAGCTTCCATCCATGGTGCATAAAAAAACTGAATGAAGGTAAACGGCAATAATATCAGCAGGAACAAAACTCCCGACAATAGCACACATAATGAAAAAATGCGCCCTAGATCGCCATGAAAGGTGATGTCACCAAATCCCAGCGTTGACATGACGGTCAACGTCCAATAAAACCCGGTTACCCAGCTATAATCACGGCCCTCCCAGGCCATGATGTAATGAAAAAGTATGCTGTAAACAGTAACCAAAACGGCCAGGGCCAGTAGAAATCGCAGTAAGACTCGAAGATTTCTCACGCCGGGGCGACTTTGAAGGAAGTGAGTAAATTGTGCGGAAAAAAATTTCATATATGTGGCTGGCTTATGTTCTTGGAACTAAAATGTTCTTTCAATAAACCAAAATATGCCAACCAAAGCAATTATTAGCGACGCCGGAATTTGTATCCGCTGACGATACCAACTTTTGTGCCTAATAAACCACACTAATACGGCAGCAGCAATCAACACCAGTAATTGCCCCACTTCTACACCGATATTAAAGGCCAGCAATAACGCCACAAAATTGCCTTCCGGTAATCCATAGTCACTTAACACACTAGCAAAACCTAAGCCGTGCAGTAAGCCAAAGCCGAATACAATGAAAGGCCGCCATTTGTTTGTCTGCTCAAACATACAATTTTCGACAGCGACCCAAACGATGGAAAGCGCAATTAGCGGTTCGACTATATCACCCGGAATCTGGACAACACCTTGTGCAGCAAGTGCTAACGTTATGGTATGAGCAAGCGTAAAAGCGCTTACCTGCCAAAGCAGCGAACCTAAAATAAGACTGGAAAAAAATAGTCCCAACACAAACAGAATATGATCCAAACCTTTGGGGATAATATGCGCTATACCGGCCTGAACAAATAATAAGAATTTTTCTAGCCAGGGCATGGCCGCCAAGTGACGCATCCGCTGACGCTTCAAGGCGGCTTGATACTCTGCAGCCATTTGTTCATCTTGGAAGATAAGCTCACCCTGTTCGATTTCCAATATAACCAATTCGTCTTGCGTGTGGGAGTAAGCTACAAAACTTGAACATAAGACAATGCAGAAAGTAAGCGTTTTAAGATGCCTCATAAGCGCCACAGGTATATTTGTAAAAAAGCGGCTCGGATTTCCTCGCCGCTTTTCAAATAGCTTTAGCTGGGTTAGTCAGTTGAACCGTCTAGTCCTCTTACTTTTAACAGGGCATCTATTTTAGGCTGACGTCCACGGAATTGCTCATAAAGTTGCATTGCTTCTTCAGTTGCCCCTTTTTCATAAACATGCTTTCGCAGCTTTGCAGCCAGTTCTGAATCAAATACATTTCCTGCTTCTTTAAACGCCGCAAAACCGTCGGAGTCAAGCACAGCGGAATGAACATAACTATAGTATCCGGCAGAGTATCCACCCGCAAAGATATGTGCAAAGTAAGTGCTACGATAGCGCGGTGCTATTTCGTCGATTAAGCCAATTTTAGTGAGTGAGGCTTTTTCAAAGGCATCTGTATCTTTAAGAGCGTCTTCTGCCTTAATGGTATGCCAATCCATATCCAGTAATGATGCTGCAAGATATTCAGTATTTGCAAAACCTTGATTGAACTTCGAGGCCTTCAATAATTTTGCGATTAAATTGTCAGGAATAACTTCACCAGTTTGATAGTGAGTGGCGAACGATTTCAGGATTTCAGGTTCGCTCGCCCAATGTTCCAGGATTTGCGCAGGGAACTCAGTAAAATCACGAGGGCCGGATGTGCCCGCCATACTACCGTAGGTAACATTGGTTAAAGTACCATGCATGGCATGACCAAATTCATGGAATAACGTAATAACGTTTTCAAAGCTGAGCAGCGATGGCGCATCACCGACAGGCGCCGGGAAATTGCACACATTCACAACAACCGGGCGTTCTTTGCCATCAAGATTTGATTGCCCTTTAAAGCTACTCATCCAGGCGCCACCGCGTTTATTTGAACGGGTGAAGTAATCACCGATGAAAATCCCGAGATGACTCCCATCTTTGTCTTTCACTTCCCAAACACGCGCATCCGGATGATAGACATTGATATTGAAGAGCTCCGTAAATGTTATGCCCCATAATTTGTTTGTCGTTTCAAACACACCCTTGAGTACGTTATCCAGTGATAAATACGGCTTAAGTGCAGCTTCATCTAAATCATATTTGGCCTTTCGGACTTTCTCTGAATACTGCCACCAGTCCCAAGCTGCTATTTTGAAATTATGACCTTCTTTATCAACAACTGCCTGCATATCGGCTACTTCTACTTTGGCTCTTTCAAGTGCAGGTTTCCATAGTTGCATGAGTAGATCATAAACCTCGGCAGGGGTCTTTAACATTCGCTCTTCCAGCACGAAATGTGCGTGAGTTTCATAACCCATTAGCTGAGCACGCTCCGCGCGAAGTTTAGCTAACTTCGCCGCAATCTCTTTATTGTCCGTTTCATTATCGTTATCACCACGCTGTATGTAGGAGGTGAATAACTGCTCACGCAAGTCGCGTCGATTAGATTGAGTCAAGAACGGGTACATGCTGCTGCGATGGGGCGTAAATACATACTTATCTTTGTATTTGGCTTTTTCTTTATCAGTTTCAGCTTTCTCCATTTTTTGCGCCGCTGTTTCTGATGCTGCCGCGATGATATCTTCGGACAGACCGTCCAAATCATCTTTATCCAAAATCAGTTCAAAGCCGTTGGTTTCGGCCAACAGGTTTTGACCAAATGCAGTAGTAAGCTCAGAAATCTTTGAATTGATCTCTGTAATTTGAGCTTTTTGTTCCTCATTCAACAGTGCCCCGGCACGAACAAAAGACTTACGTGTATCGGCTAAAAGCTTGCGTTGTTCGTTGCTGAGATCTAGGCTCTCACGTGCCTGCCAAATTGTTTCGACTCGCTTAAACAACCCTTCATTCAATGAAATTTTATCGTAATGAGCAGAAATCAGCGGGCTTAATTCGCGTTGTAATTCTTGTATCTTAGGGTTGGTATTTGAACTTGCCAGGTTAAAGAAAACACGCTGCACTTTAGTGAGTAACTTTCCAGATCTTTCTAATTCCTCAAGCGTATTTGCAAAGCTAGGCGCTTCAGGATTATTCACTATTGCATCAATCTCAGCAAGGTTTTCTTCCATGCCTTTTTTAAATGCGGGCATGTAGTGCGCATCCTTAATTTTATTGAAAGGAGGCACTTCAAATGGCGTATTCCATTCTTGCTCAAATGGGTTCTCGGAAGCGTTCAATGTAGTTTGGTCTGATGAAGTTTGACAAGCACTAAAAAGCGCTATTACGATAGCAAAAAGGAGTTTTTTCATTTTGAGTAGACCTTGCTCCTACTTAAGTAACTGTTTTTTATTAATAAAGGAAATCGGCGATCATTGCTTCATAAAATTCTTTGCTGACTTCTATGCGGATTTTTTGTTTTTTGCGATTTCAACATGCATTTTGAGCGCAAAGTAGCCATTCGCAAATATTTATATCTTACACAAATTCTGTTTTATCAACAAATAGGACCCAAATATTGACCTGTTGTCAACTACCTCAAGCCGGACAACAAAGGCAATCAGATTTTCTTGCTGCACCCGGAAATGCCACTAAAGCAGTACGAATCCAGCAGAACCGCCGGACAAGTTAAGATATCCGTTATAAACGTCATTAACGCAACCAGGTTGCAATTATAAGGATTAATTGTTATACATGAAACTGATTTTTATGTAGGAGAACAAATCTGCAACTGAATTTTGTTCTTGAATTAGAGGCATCATATCCCGCTAATATTGGATTAACATCGCAACAAGAAATGACCTGCGCTCATCTCACCCTGCTCGCAAAATCTTCTCCATCTTCTTACCCTTCGCCAGTTCATCTACCAGCTTATCCATATATCTTGCCTGCCTGGTTAAAGGTGTTTCGATTTCTTCAATTCGGTAGCCACAAATGACGCCTTTTATCAGATGCGCATTGGGGTTTAATGTCGCTTTGCTGAAGAAGGTCTCGAAAGTCACTTTCTCGTCAATCAGCTCCTGAAGCTTTTGTTCATCAAATCCCGTTAGCCACTCAATGACCTGGTGCAGCTCATCTTTCGTCCGGCCTTTTTTCTCGACCTTCGCAACATAGTGAGGATAAATCGATGCGAAGGTCAAATTCGCTACGCGTGCATCGTGTTCCGGTGTGGTTGTCATACGATTATACCTTTCCAAAATCGTTAATTGAATAAGTGCCTGGCCAATTGCTAATTTCGTTTCCCCAACCAAGCCAGCCTTATTTTGCTGGTTTTTCTAAAAGTCCGCTATCCCAATTGGCGGAATTTGCGGCCGCTCGGTAGGTGGTTTCCAGGAATTTATAGAGCATCTCTTCCGGATTGTCCGCTTTCTGAACATCTGAATAGTTCAAAAAGAACTCCCCCATCTCCGGACTGAAATAGGCCTCTTTCGGGCGCACCTCTTGTTGAGCAAAGGCATCCGGCGTCGGATACACGTATGAATAAAAAGCCGGGTTTGGAGCCGCGGCAGATCCCGGCCAGAAGCCGGCGCTGCTAACTTCTTGCGAATACGCTTCCTGCATCACGTCCAACGGCATATTCGGCATGCCACCCGGATGCAATGGCGCCTTTTTTCCGGAAAATCTGGTTACCGCGAGATCAAAAGCCCCCCAGAACAAGTGGATTGGACTCACCTTTCCGACAAACTCACTGCGGAATCTGGTAAAAACGTCGTTGGCCTTGAGCATCGCCTGCCAAAGGGCAAAGGCATGTTCCGGATTATAGGTTTTATTGACCGTATTCTCATAAAAGGGAATCGCGACTTCCAATTCATTAGGTCTCGGATATATTTTCACATGAATATCAATGCTCGCGAGCTTTTCGAATAGTTCGCCATAGAAATCTGCAACTGTTCGCGAATACAAATCCATGGACACTTCGGTTGTGTTCGAACATTTGACGAGCAACTTGTGCGTGCGAAAATTAAAATCTATTTGAAAATTACGCCCGTCATATGGAATGCCATGGGTAGAGAAACCAATGGGCGTAACATAGAGCGTTGTATGCCAGGAGTGATTTTGCCAGGGCATGGTCTTTAATCGTACTTTGCCGACGATTTGAACCCACTGGTGTAAGGTTTCAATTGTATCCTGCATCTCCGTAAAATCCAGTTCCGGCCAGGGGGATTGGCTACTCTTGCTTGTGTCCGTCATTGTATTGAATTCCTCAATTTGTTTTGATTTTGGGTGATTCTCTTATTGAGTTCTACTCAAGAACGCTTCCAGTAACCCGTTAATTTCCGTCGATATCGCCTTGCCGCGATTGCGCCCATACCAGAGGTGCAGCTTTTCATTGATCTCAATTTTGTCCATGCCTTCCTGCTTCAATTCCTTAAACAGATTTGCACCTTCGTCCGGCCGCGGTCCCCATTTAAACAGCTCTTCGCCATCGGCATTATAGGCCACGAGAATCGGTATACTGCGGCTGGTTCCATTGGTCAGGTAACGATCCATAATGGTCGGATAGGTGTCGCGTTGCAGGATCCGCATGGTGACGTTGTCCGATGCATCGGAAATCCGGGCAATCACAGGCAGACTCTGCGCAGAATCCCCGCACCAGTCTTCCGTTATCACCAACCAAATTTGCGGTGAATCGATCCGACTCAGCGTCTCCTTGATTTCCTCAGACAACTTGAAAGTCCGGAAAATACGGTTGCTCCGCTGAATGTTGATAGGAAGATAGCTGAAATAGTCCTTCTCCGTGGCATCCAGGGTTTCCGGGTCAGTGGTTTCGAGGCGCTCTGCAGCGGACTTCATAAACGCCTCATAGGTTAGCCCGGTTTTATTAATTTGCTGAAGAATCTCTGTATTGTTCATAATTCTCTTGTCCTGTTCGGGTGATTTCGAAAAAACAGCTTATTGCCATCATCTGAATATTGGATGTTATCGTCCGGGAATGGTTACCAAACCAGGAAAGTTATCGACCATCACGGAGAAATAAACATAAGCCAGCTCAGGAAAAGGCCGAAAGTTGATAGCAGCAAGCACAGTTAGCCAGTCGCGATTTGCGTTCAAATCGCGGCTGGAGAATTTTAGACTTACCGGCCCAAGATTCGCCCGATTGTCAACTCAGAAATTTGTCCTAGCCGATGGTGCTAAGCAGGGATGATATTGCACTCAGAGTTACTTTACAAGGACAGCCTTACGTCTGGCAAAGCCATATTCAGTTCTCAGCTGGTAGACATAAATACCGGAACTTAGGTCGCGGCCGTCCCAATTGACAGCATAATGCCCTGCAGACTGTCGTTTTTCAATTAGCCTTGCAACCGTTCGTCCATTGACATCAAAAATGTCCAGCGTAACTGTAGAAGCTTTAGGGATCGAATAACGTATTGTTGTAACGGGATTAAAGGGATTGGGGAAATTAGGTAGCAATTCAAGACTACCAATGATCGGTTGACCAGAAAAGTTTATGGAGGAGACTGTGCCACCTTCAGAATTGGTTCTAATCACCAATACATCGCGGCCATCCTTTATTGTGTTGGAGTGACCGACGATGAGATAGCCTCCGTCATCGGCAGCAGCCATCTGTTTAGCGCTGTCAAATCGATTTCCGCCCAGGAGCTGATACCAGAGTGGCTCCAGGTCACTGTCAGTCGCAGCGAGAAATATATCGACGTCGCCATCGCGAGTGGTCGAATCAGATCCCTCTCCCGCCAGCAAGTATCCAGTATCGATTTCGAAAATGTCTCTAATAGTAGTCGTTTTTGACAATACCCGAGGGCTTTTTTTCCATATTACCTGCCCATTAAGGTCTGTTTTTATAACATCAGTCGTTACACCGACAGCAGCACTGGAATCGGATTTATCTGTTGACACAATTAGATACCCATCGCTGACACTTGAAATTGCGGAACTCCATTCACCGGCTCCTTCAGGAATTACCGAGGTCCATTTCATTTCCCCGTTGGCGTCGATCCTCGCCAATCCGGTAAATCGATCATTGGAAAACCTGTATAAATCAACGAGCACCACAAAGCTTCCATCTTCAGTCACAGAAAATGTTACCGGACGATGTATATAGTTTGCTAAAATGCTGTACGACTTGCCCCATACGATCGTCCCGGGCTCCGCAATACTGGTAAGCTGGAAATGATCATTATCTGGGCAACTCAGGTAAACCAATGTGCCATCATTGCCCTCTCTCACTTCTTCCAGCCAGGTCTGATTGCTATTAAAATTAACAGACCATTCAACTTGCCCGTTGCTCTTTATCTTTCTAAAGTTAAGAGTCGTTCCCTTGTTCCAGCCTACAAAATAGCCGGAGTCACTCGTTTGATCAAAGGCAAACCGACCTGTAAAGTTCTCTCCCAGGACTCTCGTCCACAAAGTGTCTCCTTCAGAGTTCAAATGCAATAGCCAACCTCTCTCCAGCTCAAAGGGTCCCCCAAAGGCACATGCCAGAATCCCAATGGCGCCATTCGAATGGTGCCGAACCTTTATCCCTTCTTCCCATCCGCCGATACCATATGTGCGAGTCCAAGTATTGCTCGTTTGCGCGGTGAGGAAAGATGAGAGAAAAAGCAAGATATATGCAAGAAGTAATGCAGTCAGCCATGAGAGCTTCATAAAATACTCCATTAAACGATAAGAAAATCAGTCGAGAGGTCTAAGACAAAATACAAGGGAATATCCTGAACTCAAGCAAATTTTAAGCGATGTTGACGTTACAACGGATCGATAAAGAGCGGCAGGAATAATCAGCTGAGCATCAAACTTGATTCCAATGCGAGAGTCCAAATAGGCGAAATAGTCTTCGCAAAAAAGGCCTGACCCGGCCTGGGCACGAAAAACTCTTCGCCGCCATGTCGCCCGCAAGCGGCTCAACACCCCCCTCCCACCCTATCCATAATCGTTATAAGAACAATTGCTTAAGACCAATTCGCCGCGGCGCATTGCGCAATTGGCATAGCCATTGCCCTACTCCGAGTCAACACGTGTTCAAATTGTCTATCCAACAAATCAAAGGAGTACATCATGCACGACATCGATCGCACCACAGCAGAATTTGAATTTGAAGATGAATTTGAATTCGAAGATGAATATGAAGATGAGTATGAAGACGAATATGAAGATGAGTATGAGTATGAAAGTGAATTTGAGTATGAAAGCGAGTTTGAGTATGAAAGTCCATTTAGCGAGGCAGAGGAAATGGAACTCGCCTCCGAACTTCTGGAAATTTCAGACGAGATGGAGCTTGACCAATTCCTCGGCAAACTCATTCGCAAGGCAGGCCGCGGCCTAAAACGCCTGGGCAAATCGAAAATCCTTCGCGGCGTTCTCAAACGGGCAGCAAAGGCGGCACTTCCGTTTGCCGGTCGAGCCCTCGGTGGTTTGGTTGGAGGCCCGGTAGGGGCAGCATTGGGCGGAAAGCTGGCTTCTCTCGCAGGTAAGAAATTTGGTCTTGAATTGGAAGGACTGAGTCCGGAAGACCAGGAATTCGAAATTGCGCGTCGTTTCGTGCGGTTTGCAGGTGTCGCCACCAAAAAGGCGGCTATGAATCCCAAGGCTTCGCGTACAAGCAGCGGCATCAAACGAGCCGTAAAATCTGCAGCTCGGATACATGCACCAGGCCTGTTTCGCTCCACGCGTTCTGCCGTCCTGGCATCCCGTCTTCCCCGCTCGTCTCGTAGCGGACGCTGGGTAAGACGCGGCCGCAAAATTATTCTGATGGGCGTATAAAGATGTCCAGGCTGCCAACAGCAAAAA
This sequence comes from Calditrichia bacterium, assembly GCA_028284445.1. Lineage (GTDB taxonomy): Bacteria > Calditrichota > Calditrichia > RBG-13-44-9 > J075 > JANQRS01. The sequence continues at coordinate 46,855 of JANQRS010000077.1, read as the reverse complement.
CGTACCTGCATCAAGAAACACGGGCTTTGCTGACAAGGCTGGACCGTGTAAAGCCGCTCAGGTTGCAAGAGACAATGGTTCCGGCTGCGTCACTGATGCCCTCTGCAGAAGAAGCGATCGAGCGGTTTCTTGCCGGTGGACAACGAAAGCTGCGCCGGCAAATCCGCAGCTATCTAAAATGGCTGGAAACACCAGAGGGACGGATGAGTGACCCTAAAGCGGCCCAACAGCGATTCGTATTTCTAAAACTGCGATTTAATACAATTCTGGACCAATTTGATATTTTCTCAGATGTCGTTACTCAGCGCAGCGAACATGAAACCGGCACCTGGTTAGCAGGTCTTGATAGTGTTGCAGTGGATGCTCTGCGGATCCCGGGTGGTTTTTTCTCGCCACCGCCGCTAGCCTGTTACCTCGATCGTGGCCACGGCGCGGCCATTCGTCGGGCCAGGACCAGACTGCCCGGCGGTGGGAAAAATCCGGTGGCGATAATTCGGGTTCCCAGAGAGCGCATGGTCGGCAGCGGGGTGGCGTCTTCGTTAGTTCATGAAGTAGGCCATCAAGGTGCGGTGCAGCTCGATCTGATACAATCGATGCGAGAGACACTGAAACGCAAGCAAAGAGAGGATGGGAGCTCACGATTTGCCTGGCAACTCTGGGAGCGCTGGATATCAGAAATCCTGGCAGACTTCTGGTCTGTATCGCGAGTCGGTGTTACATCCACACTTGGCTTAATCGGTGTGGTTAGCCTACCGAGGTTTTTTGTGTTCAGAACCGTCGGCGATGATCCTCATCCAACACCGTGGATTCGCGTATTGCTTAGCTCAGCCCTTGGTAATGCGCTATATCCTCATCCACAATGGGAGATTCTTGCTCGACGCTGGAAGACATTTTATCCGGTTTCGGGCGTAGAGCCTGACAAGGCACGATTGCTGAAAATGCAAGAAAAGCATATTCCGTCTTTCGTCCGCCTGTTCATGAAACATCGACCCAAGTCTCTCAAAGGACGTTCCATTTTCCAGGTATTTTCCGCTCCGGAACGTCAACCGCATCAGCTAATGAAACAGTTTCGGCGCTGGCAGGTGAATCCATCGCTGATTGACTCGGCACCACCGGCCCTGGTGATGGCCGTCATAGGTCAGGCGAGGGCCAGTAGAGCCTTGAGCCCGGAACAGGAAAGCAAAGTCCTCCTGAAAATGCTCACACATTGGGCTCTCACAAGAAGGAAAGACGACTTGGTAACGGATTTAGCCGAAAGCAGGTATTCCAAATTTAAGCGAACACGTCTTATAGCATAAAAAGGAGAATTATATGACTGCAAGACAGAAAAACCAGCTGGGTCGCGTGGAGGTCTTCTGCGGCGTAACCCAGGGGGACCCAACGGGGAACGGTCCACCTCCAGAGGAGAGAGATTGGATCCCTGCCAGCGGGTGCTCAATAAAAATATTTCGGGCCGGCAAAACGCATGAGAAAGACGTAGAACAAAAAACCAGGTGCGACGGAGAGCAGGTATTGGCAACCTATTCAAACGACTCCGGTTGGGCCTATTTAGAACTGACACCGGGAAATTACTGTATTGAATCTGAATTATTGGACCAAACCTGTACCCCTTACAGTTTTACGGTAAAGCCAAACAGCACCACCTGTATTGAGCAAATATTTCCATTTGACTTCGCCGTTAGTATGCAAAAGCTTCGCGACGACAATCGGTGCGAGCCAAATGAAGATGATTGTGACATTCTTGAGGAAGGAGATAAGGCACTTCTCCGCTTTTTGACGTCCAATGAAGAAATTGACGCAAGAATCAAGGCCGCTGAATTAGACTTCGAATTTCATGTCTCCGGCGCCCAGACTTACAGGACGGAAACACGTGGCGAAGCCATAATGGCAGCTCAAGCTCCCGGCGAACATTCCCTTAACGCCAGAGTGTCTGACAGTAATAGTAAGATAGCCTATTATCGCAACTTTACGACAATTCCCAGTAAGGTTAGACAAATTGGTGGCAATATATCGGTGACGATGAACCGGAGCTCTGCCGCCCCGACGCCGGACCTACCGCTTTGGGTCGTCATACGCAAGAGCACGGAAGCTTTATCCTTCGAAAACTATTCACGTTACATGGACCGCGTGTTATTGGATCAGCCTCTTCCATTTGATACACCTCCATACGAAGCATTCAAGATCGAGGGTGACGAAGGTGCTTCGAATTATCTCCCGCCTGGTTATGTAGACAAAGAGAGTCACAAACTTGAGGCATTTTCGCATCTCAATCGAAAAGGCGCTGCCCTTCCGTTTAATGATGTAGAAGCTTATCGTCTGCTCAAAGTGTCTACCGAAGCTTTCCTGATGGTTAATTGCGCGGTCGATCTGGAAAATATGGACAGGATGTTCACAAGTTTCGACGCTGCTTTTTGGGAGCAACTCCAACACCGGACCGGTATTTCTACAGACAGCACAGAGATGGATACCTTGTGGCAAAGTTATCTGAAAAGCACAAACGGCACGTCAAAACAGACCCTCCCATATCTGGCGCTGGTCAATAATAAATTACGTGACAGCTCGCTATCCCATTTCCTGGATGATAGTATTGCCAGTGTAGATGGTATTGACTTCGTTACGGTACTCCGGCAAAAGCTGACCAACCCGTGTTTACTGGAACTCATCTACTCGTATTGGATGGAAGAGGGCATGCTTCAGCAAACAATGGGAGCGCTTTCGAGACGATTTCAAAATTTGCGGACCGGCACTGGCCGTGATCCACTTGCAAACATTGAGATCGACCCGCTGCGTCCCTTAAACAATCTTCTCTGGGGTTACATTCAGGATGAGCAACACCGCCTGAGCGTCAAACGACGGGCCTATGAATACAACCATCACTACGGTCTGCACTTGAGTGGTAAGGCGATCCGTAATTTCCGACCGGCCGATACACGATTCAAATTCCTGGAAGCGTACCATAACATGCTCTATCTAGCCACATTGTTCTACAAGGAAGATGATGATACAACTGTCATCGCAGATGCCTTCCCGCTTCTCCATGCGTTGAAGGATGTCCATTTTCTTCTGAGCGAAGGTGCACATAATCAGTTCGGCGACCTGCCTTCCACATCCCGATCTGAAATCATGATGGAGCAATGGATTCTATCGCGGCCCGAATTCCGCGAATTTTTGCCCGGACGCCCGATGGTGGCCTACCAGGAGCCATGGATGGATAGAGTTGACGCTATGAAAAAACTTCAGGGTTGGACAGATGTTTCGATCTCACACTTTAGAAACCTGGCCGTCTTCGGTGAGCGTCTTCTGCTGAGTGTTCGCTATGGGAATTGGGGATCTGTCGACGATTCTGCCCAGGCATCCAACTGGGCCCGTTTCTGGCGTTCGGAGATTCAGGGATATGTCCAGGCATACAGAACTGCCACAGGCGTAGACCTGGGTATGGATATTACAGACGTGCGAGATGCGTCGAGTAGATACCTCCCGCCCGCCGTTCACTTACGAAACAGGCTGGGAAGCCAGAAGAAAAAGGCACGAATCACCTGAAGAAATCGGGCAAATCTTGATTTCACTTCAGCTCTGTATCTTGGTTTCTATCACGACAGTTCAGGATTGCGCCCCTGGTCTCAACTGACCAGTGGGCACCCTGCCGCCTTCGCACTACCGGCGGGAACGACAGAGATCCAAGAACGGCTTGCAGGCTTAATCGGAACACAGAACACAGTGCTTGCTCGCTCGAGTTTGCATTTGAGTTTGGATATTTTTGCGATTCTTGCAAGCGATGATATTGCACTTTTTTTTGACGAGCGTACTTATCCGATCTCTCGGTGGGGACTGCGAATGTCGAGGACACGGCCGTCAAGGATCAAGGTTTTCAGACATCAGGATATGCAACATTTGGCTGATCAGATCCGCCAATATGGCAAGAATAGAAGATGCGTAATTGTCACAGATGGCCTGTGCCCGCATTGTGGTAAAATCGCGCCACTGAATGAAATATTGTCATTGCTCGAACGGATTCCCGGTGTGGTTGTTCTGGATGACACACAAGCAATCGGACTGCTGGGACTTAGCCCGGCTAGGGATTTGCCGTTCGGACAAGGTGGCGGAGGCTCTATGCGCTGGCATGGCATAAACGATTCGAGAGTTCTGTACTTCGCTTCACTTAGCAAAGGTTTTGGGGTGCCGATTGCAGTATTCGCCGGCAATGAAACTCAAACGGCAGGATTTGTAGCAGGAAGTCAAACGATGGTGCACTGTAGTCCCCATACGCAGGCAGAATTGAGCGCCGTCGAGCTGGCATTGAACGAGAATGAGATGACGGGTGACGATCGACGTCGAGCACTATTCGAAAACGTGCGGTACTTTCGAGATGTGATATCTCGGCGTGGTTTGAAAACCACTGGCGGCATTTTTCCGGTGCAGTCAATTTATTTACCGAAAGGTTACAGCGCTGAGAAGACGTACGAGAAACTGAGTCGCCTGGGAATGCAGACGGTGTTACAACAATCCCGGCACAATACTCACTCAACCCTGACGGTAATCGTGAGATCAGACCATCAACAGGAGGAAATTGAAGAAGCTGCATTTCTGCTTCACAAAGCGATATTCAACTAACGGAGCATATTTGTCACATAAATAAAGGAGAATCGAACATGTGGACCACGCCAGACGGCTATGAGCTGCATCTACCTCGTTCCGGGTTGACTAAAATCATGTCCCGGCTAAACGAGTCGGGCCTTGGAAAACTGGTGCGATTTGACCCTGCAACGAACATGGTAGATGGTATTCTAAGTTCCATTGGTCACCTCGCAGTCCATTCCCGGCGAACCAAGAAAGTAAGTCATACAAAATCGAATAAAAGATATCTTGTATTTACCGGACAAATTAGTGGTGGCCGTTATAGAATTTTAACTAAACCGCTAAATTCGCGCCAAAGTGCAATAATGTTTGTCTCATATGAGCCGTGGAAGACAGCAGAGTTAAACGGAAATCACGAGCTGGACCCTAACCATACAATGAAGCACGGCGGCTACCATCCAAATGTACTCAAACCACCGGATGTCCTGCAGAGGGAAGCGCGTAATCTATATTTCAAGGTCAATCCCCGGCAAATTGGCAAAGTCGTTATCCACCACCGATTTCCTCTGACGCTCAGGACCAGCTTTCCCTTGTCTGATCCAAACAGACTGAGCAATTTACTTGCTTTCCCCTCTAAAGTGTGTGCGGACACATATCAGGAGAGCTGGCGATTATTCGAAAAGGCGTTCAAGCGACGAGGTGTTCATCCGACCGCCCGCGAAATCTGGCAACATGTGTGGCGGTTAGACAAGCTATATGAAGAGATAATTCTCACCAATAAGAAGCGTTGGAGGTACTGAACGTGTATAATTCAATTGATTTTCAGCAAACCGAACTTGAAGATGAGATTCGCCGCAGACGCAGAACACCACGATTTCGGCCGCGCAGCCGCCGCGCCATCACTGCTCGACGACCTACAAGACGCCGCATTCGTCCCCGTCATGCCAGTCGCATGAGGCGTCGCCGTAGACCCGGATTCCGATTTCGGCTGCGTCCTATCCGTCCGGTAATCGTGCCAAGAGCTCCACGAATTCTAAATATCCGTCACAACCGTGATTGTCATTGTTTCACCCGAGGTAAAGAATACGTTCGTTGGTTACAGGCAAGCTTAAACAAGGTTTTGCGAATCGATTTAAATGTCGATGGCCGAATGAACGCATATACCCGCGATGCAATACGCAGATTACAGCGAAAAGCAGGTCTGCCGGAAAACGGATTGGTGGGACCGGATACAGAACGCCGAATCATACAAATGGCTCGTCGCAGTTAAGTTCATTTGGGAGGTATCATGTTTGATGAAAATTTCGATTTGACGAATGGACGATATGCTGGCTGGCCCACTCATCCCGGGCCGGAAGCCCTGGAAATTACGAGAGGTTTCAGCGCCACAATTAATTGGTTTCCAATTTGGAAATCTGCGAGATGTTCAAATAGATACATTTTTTCACCATTGCCATCTCAAGGGGTATATATAGTCCTAAATGGCCGGTATGCATATGTTGGTATTGCTTTCGGAAGGCGCCGACTCGCCGCCAGGCTTTACGAACATCGTGTATGCGCAAACAGGCTGGGAATTCGCTTGAAGGCTTGGGTTGGCGAGGTCGACGGCAGAGTCAATGAAAGCCGTTTGCGTAACATTGAACATACTTTAATCCGAAATATCCAAATACGTGGCATAGCCGTGTCAACGAATACGCTTCCCCGAAATCCTTTTCAGGTTTCGACCGGAGGCATCAAAGTCACCAACAGAGGCTGTCGGCCCAAATTTAGACATGCTGATATCATTGCCCGCAATATTAAAATAGGAGGTCGCCGGATGTATGAATTCGATGCTGGAGTCATACAGGAATGGTAAAACAACGTCTGATTATCGACTGTCATTGTCATGGTGGCAAAGGTGATGGCTTAACCGGTCCGTGGGACACCAACGCAGCCTTGGACAAATACTTACAGCGAGCTGCGCGAGTTGGTATTGATAGAACCGTGGTTTTCTCCGCCTTTCATTCTGACTACCAATATGCGAATCGAGTCGTAGCGCGGATTGTCAAAAGCAGGCCAAATCGGCTATTCGGATTCGCTTTTATTCACCCCCATCGTGACCGTGGAAGGGTCCAGCGGCTGGCCAGCGAAGCGGTGCTGCAACATGGCTTTCTCGGATTAAAAGTACACCGGCATGACGCACGGATCACACGCGAAATATGTGAAGTCGCAAGAAACATGGCATTACCAATCCTGTATGATGTGACAGGAGAGATTTCGGCAGTCCGATTATTGGGCCAGGAATATCCGGAAGTCCCTTTCATTATTCCACATCTGGGAAGCTTCGCCGACGACTGGCGTGCTCAACAAGCCTTCATAGACCATCTTTCGCGCTTCCCAAATATCTTTACTGACACTTCAGGTGTGCGCCGATTCGACTTACTTGAAGAGGCCGTTGAGCGAGCCGGTGCACACAAAATATTGTTTGGCTCTGATGGCCCGTGGCTTCATCCTGGCGTAGAGCTTTCAAAAGTATATGCGTTGCGCCTTGCTCGGGAGGAGGAACAATTGATTTTGGGTAAGAACTTTATCAGAATTATTCGCTCACTGCGCCACAGGCCCAAAATGAGAAAGCGAATTATGAAGGCAGGTCGTCAGCAGGCTACGCAACGTTTCCGTGACCCATGGCAAGGCCAGCATGCCCCGCGTCTCTAATCGGAAGTGTTCATTGCTGCGAGCCGTAATTGAATGGCGCGATCAGTAACACCCAATCGCTTTGCTGCACGTTTGACTTTGCCTCCTTCCTGCTCCAACGCAAGTCGTATTGCGACATTCTCTGCAGTTCTACCAATATCTTTCAACACCTCCCCTTCCATCAGAGCTCTTCCGATTACGCGACGTAAAGCTTGATCATTCCATGTTGAAGTATAGCTTACTTTTGGAGGGCGGTCGCGGTCAGGAATATGACCGATAGTAACGGGTCCGTATCCGCTGTATCGCACCTTTATTCTATTTATCAACTGATACAAATCACGCACATTTCCCGGATATTTTCGTTTCCGAAGGTACCGTATCACAGCTTTATCAAAGCATAATTTCTTGCCCGAGTTTTGCTCGTGATTCAAAAAGTGGTTTGCGAGCAGGACAATATCATCCTGCCGGTCAACCAGGCGCGGCAGTTGTAAAACCCATGAAGCAATCCGGTAGTACAAGTCCAGGCGGAAAGCACCGCTATCAGTCTCAGCGGCCAGGTCTTTATTCGTTGCGCAAATTAGCCGAAAATCTGTGTTATGCCAGCGGTTGCTGCCAAGTCGTTTAAACACTTTGTTCTGCAGGACCCTAAGGAGCTTCATTTGGAGAATCTGCGGCAGCTCACCGATTTCATCAAGGAACAATGTGCCTTTGTGCGCTTCTTCAAATGCTCCCGAACGATGAATACTGGCACCTGTATATGCTCCTTTTTCATGTCCAAAGAACTCGCTCCCTGCAAGTTCGGTTGTCAAGGTTGAGCAGTCAAGAACAACGAACGGCTGATTAGAACGCCGCGGGTCAAGATGATGAATTAAGCGCGCAATCTCTTCCTTGCCTGTCCCGCTTTCTCCGAGTATTAATGCCGTTGTATCGCTAAAGCATGCAAGTTCAATTACTTCGCGCAGAATTGACTTCCAAACAGTGCTTTCGCCGACAAGTCGGCTCTTGATGTAGACACCACTGGCCAGCTCTTCGATTTTGGCCAGCCTCCGAATGCGACTGATGATTGAATTTGCAACCTCCTCATCCGTGCTATGCGGAACAACGTCATGGATACCAGGCTGCATTGCGCGCCAAAGAAACTCATCCGAAAGTGCTCGCTCAGCACAACTAACTACGATTGCGTTGATTTGCTTATCCAAAGATATCCGCGCTATCATTTGATGCGTTTCATGAGTCTCGGTATCGATGAATAATATGCCAAGTCCTTTACTATCGCCCTGACTGTAGTTCGAGAGCTGAAAGCCAGCGTCAATTAAGGTTCGAGTAAGTTCAACTACTCGTCGATTTTCTGTAGAACAAATTGAGTACGTCCAAATATTCATGGCTGTTCCTGAGGCTTCAGCACAACTATTTAACGATCCAAATCATTCCTTTTCTTTATCTTTATATCATTCCATTTGTAGAGATTTCGACAGCATGTTCCTCAATAGATTCTCAATAAATGACCAGCGACAGATATACTACTTGATAGATCGCTGCCCCGGCTTGCGACGCCCTATTGCCACCTGCCAATAGAGACGTGAATATTTATATAAAAGGAGGCTATATCTAATTCGAGGCGTCAAAAACTCAATAATCACACAAACATCCAAAAAAGTCAAAAACACAGTTCTTTGTCCAGCAAGTTTATCATTCAATGATCTTCTATACCGTTTGCAATCGACCAAATCCCATAAATTATCTCACACCACATCGTTTTCTTTCTTATATTTTCAATTGCTGATACTTTTATGAATTGGCTGCAAATAGACACGGCGAAACGGCGAGCATTTGGACTTTTTGAAGATATAAAAAACCGGTATAATCCAAGTCTGGAAGAATCAGTGGTCGTCCGGGGTAGTATAAGAATGTATCCGGTTTCCAACGTATGTTTAAGAAAGATCTGAGGATCGAATGCAGGGGGTTTTAGCCTTGACAAGAAAAGTTCTTACAATCTGTGTCAGTCTGATGTGTCTGATTGCCGGCTCCAGCATATCACAAGCACAGGGAATCCTTATCGACGGGATTTTTGACGAGTGGACTAACCGGCCAATCACATACCAGGATCCAGCCGGGGATCAATTTTCCGGTAGCCTTGATTTTCAAAGACTGTGGATCAGCAACGACGATGATTTTCTTTTGATGAACCTGGAAATCGGCGAAGAGTTGCTGATGCAGCAATTCAACACAATCATATTGCACATTGATGTGGATAACGATGCATCAACCGGCACGTTGATCAATGGTATCGGTGCTGATCTGGAATGGCAATTCGGCAGCCGCTCCGGCACGTTTCGCTGGAATGGGCAAACCGCAGCGATTGGACAGAGCAATATCGGTGTGGTGACTGCACCAACCGTATCTGCAAACCGCTTCGAAATCGCCCTGGAAAAAGAATCAATTCCCATCAGCGGCACAACATTGTTTCCCGGCGAAACCATTCGACTGGTATTTGAGGATAGCGGGGCCGGCGAGGACATGTTGCCGGACGCCGGAAGCACACTGACCTACAGCTTTACAGATACCGCCACTATCGCTTCGCCGGTCTATCAATTGCCAAAGGCGACCGGCAGCGATCTTCGAATTGTCAGTTACAATGTTTTGAACGATGGGCCATTCGATGCAGTGCGAGCCACATACTTCAGCCGGCTCATTCCCGCCCTCTCGCCAGATATTTTTGCATTCCAGGAAATTTATTCGAATTCAGCCTCAGAAACGGCAGCGTTGGTGGAAGGCTATCTGCCGTCAGGCAGCGGGCAACAATGGTATAGCGCCAAGGTCAATCCGGACATTATCACAGTCAGCCGCTATCCAATTGCGCAGACCTTTGCCCTAGGGGGAAATGGCGCATTCTTACTGGATCTTCGTCCACAATTCGATTCGGAATTGTTGCTCATCGTCGCCCATCCTCCCTGCTGCGAGAATGATGTGGGAAGGCAATTGGAAATCGATCAGATAATGGCTTTTGTAAGAGACGCAAAGTCCTCCGGTGGCGATATCGACCTGGAAGCAAACACCCCGATTGTGATCGCCGGTGATATGAATCTGGTCGGCGATGCACAACAGCTATCCACTTTGCTGACGGGTGATATCGTCAATCAGGGCACCTACGGACAGCCATTTGATCCCGACTGGGATGATACCTCGCTGGAAGATCTTTCACCGGTGACAACGAATTTGCCGATGACCTACACCTGGCATAATGATTTCAGCTCATTTAGTCCCGGAAAGTTGGACTACATCGTTTATAGCGGCAGTGTATTAACGCCAGTAAACAGCTACGTCCTTTTCACGCAAACGCTACCAGCAGATTCGCTCACGACCTATAATCTACTGGCCGGCGACGCTACCAGCGCCTCGGATCACCTGCCGGTGATCGGCGATTTTGTTCTGAACATGGATACTCAGATTGACAACGAGGTTGATCAGTCTCCGCAAGGCTTCATTCTTAAACAGAATTACCCCAATCCATTTAACCCGGCGACAACGATCGAATATTACCTGGGTAAATCCACTCGCGTCCACCTCAAAATTTATGATACGCTTGGTCGCGAAATTGCTACCCTGGTTGATACCCGGCAATCCCCGGGATGGCATCTAAGAACCTGGGATGGCCTGGATGTCAGTGGAAAAGCCGTCCCAAGCGGTCTCTACTATTATCAATTGACCGTGGGCGGGGCTCGGCAAACCAATAAGCTACTGCTGATCCGTTAGCAAAGCATCAACGCCGCAGCATCGATCACTCTGAATCCCATATGAAGGTCGCCGCTGCGCCAGCGCTGAGGGTCGTGGAAAAGCTATTTTCACCTTCCTGTACATTAAACGTCTGAGCATTACTGCCATCGTTCAGAACAATAAGCACAAGACGGTTATCCGGCGTGAGGAAAGCGGCGCTATGCAAGGGACTGGTATCGCTGGTTGGCAGATAAATCGACCCCGGACGAACGAACTTTGAGGCATGCGCAATCACGTAGTAGCCGGCATTGCGGCTGACTTGATCTCCATCGATGGTAATTGCCCCAAGGCAGGAACCGCATCCTTCCGGCGTGCGTGGATCGAGGCTGGAATTCGATGACAAATTCCACTCAATAATTCCCCTGCACCAATTTCGGGTTCCGCCGATAAGCACATTTCGCATATGCCAGCGAAAATCACTCGCAAAGTCGCCACCGGCATTATACCACTGCTCAGTGAAGTAGATATGCTTGTCAGGATGGGCATCATGGACGCCGGATAATGCATCTATGTTCCCAGCATAGAGGTGATACGCTGAGCCGTCAACATAGGCGGCAGCCGCAGCGTCTCCCAGCACAGTCAGCGGATAAGCGGTGTTGTCAGCATTGTGATCATAGGCGATTATTTTAACCTCGTTACCGGCAGCGGCGAACGCCGGGCCAAGGTGATCCTTGATAAAAGTCGCCTGCTGCTCGGCCGACATTTCCATGCTGGGATTATTTCCCCCGTGCAGCGGCTCGTTCTGCACCGTCAGATAGTCAATAGTGATTCCTTCCTGCGCCATCTCCTCGATATACTTAACCAAATATGCAGCATATGTATCGCGATGTGAATCCCGCAGCGAGCCGCCGATGAAGCTGTTGTTGGTTTTCATCCAGCTCGGAGCGGACCAGGGTGAGGCCATAATTGCGATATCAGGATTTATGGCAAGAATCTCCTTCAAAACCGGAATCAGATCATCAAGATGAGGGCCAAGGGAAAATCCGTTGTGTTCCGGGTCGTTCGGATCGTCATTATAGGAAAAAGCGCTTGCATCAAGATCGGAGGCCCCAACGCTGATGCGAATAAAGCTCAGGCCAATCGACGAACCGGCAGTGCCAAACAATTCATTCAGCAGCGTTGTTCGAGCAGCCTGAGACATTGCATTGATATGAGAAGCGCTGCCGCCGGTGACTGCGAAGCCAAAACCAGCCATTTCCTGGCGCGGTGCGGACCTTTGAATATCAATCGTCAACGGGTGCTGGGAGTTGGCGCTTCTGATCTGACCACTCACTTCAACAAATCGTTCGGCACCGCCCGGCGTCGTCAAAAATTGGGTCACAAGCAATGGATCTGTCACCGGACCACCGTCGCTCATCCCGTCGCTACCGCAGCTCCCAGCCAGGAGAGCAGTAGCAATTAGCGCCAGAAACTGTATAAGCTTCAACATATATATCTCCGTTCGAAAGATTCAACATTGTACAATAGATACTAACTTCATTGCCGGACACTTTTGGTTTTCATCCCCTTTGCGCTATTATTCTCTATCCAGCATACGCGCCCAACAGCAGCTTGCACGCACACATAATATAAGCGATAGAAGGCTGCTAATGAAATCCCGATATGCGCGCCACATCAGCACATTCTCAGGCCGCTTCTCTAAAGATCCCGCCGGCATTATCCGATGCTAAAACTGTCAGTTTTTGTGGAAAGCAGCAGAATCATTTGAACAGAATCGGAGACAAAATGAAGGGTATGGTCTTTACAGAGTTTCTGGAAATGGTAGAGGATAAATTTGGCTTTACCGTTGCCAATACAATAATAGAGAATTCCGATTTGCCTTCCGGTGGCGCCTATACCTCAGTGGGCACTTATGACTACCGGGAAATGCTCGAGATGGTCCAGCAACTGAGCAACGAGATCGACGTTCCGGTGTATGATCTCGTGAAGGTATTTGGCGAACACCTGTTTAACCAGCTGGCAAGAAATTACTCGTATTTTTTCCCGAAAGATCAGAATGCATTCGCTTTCCTGGAAGGTATCGACAACTATATTCACGTCGAAGTCCGCAAATTGTACCCCGATGCAGAATTGCCCTCTTTCGAATGCCAGCGCCCCGATCCAAACACGATGATCCTTAACTACAAGTCTCCGCGCCCATTTGGTGATCTCGCCTTAGGTCTTTTGGAAGGTTGCGTCAAACATTTTGATGAACCGATCTCCATCCAGCGGCAAAAATTAGAGCATGCGGAGCTCCATGCGGAGCGCTTCACGCTGACACATGAGGGTGCTGCGTGAACGAAGCCGCCTTTATGAAGTTTGTCGAACGCGAAAGAAAAGCGCGCAAGGTTGCTGAAGAGATGCTTGAGCAGAAAAGCCGCACCATGTACATGCTGAATCAAATGCTCAGCGAATCCGCAAACACCCTGCAAAAAAGGGAAGCGAAAATACGGGCAATTGTCGAATCGGTTGCGGAAGCTATCGTCACGACCAACAAATCCGGCAAAATCACTGCCGGAAACCGGGCAGCGAAGGGAATTATTGGCCATCGCCTGAAGACACTGATCGACATGAATATTTCAACCATTTTGCCGGAGCTGTTTGTCGTTTCTGAGACCGGTGAACCGGCGGCCGAAAATGAAATCGAAGAAGCAATCGTTAAACTCGCAGGAAATCAGATCGAGACATTTTGCAAGCAAAATACAAACGAGCGTATACCGGTTCAAGTTAGCCTTCGCGAAATTTCGGGCACTAATGGAAACGCCTATACCTGGGTGATTCAAGACATATCGAAACGGAAAGAAAACGAAAAAAACCTCAAAATGCTCAACGAGCGACTTGTGGACGCGTCCCGTCAAGCCGGTATTGCCGAAATTGCAAACTCTGTTCTTCACAACGTCGGCAATGTTCTGAACTCTGTAAACACATCAAGCGGCATCATCACCAGTAAATTAAAGAGGTCAAAACTCAGCGGTTTGATTAAGGTTGTCGATTTGATGCAGGAAAACGCAGATGACCTACCGGGCTTCTTTTCTGATGGCGGCCGCGGCAAACAGTTGCCTGCATACCTGGAAAAACTTTCTGCAGTCCTGGCAGAGGAACATAATGAGATTCAAAATGAGGTAGAGGCGCTTGTCAAAAACATCAATCATATCAAGCAGATCATAACCTCACAACAGTCATATGCAGGCAATACAGGCCTTATTGAAGAAGTCGATCCCACGAGCCTGCTTGAGGATGCCTTGCATATGAATGCCAGCTCCATAGATCAGTATCATATTCGCATCGAGCGTAACTACAAGTATGACAAAATCATTCATACGGATAAGCATAAATTGATGCAAATTCTTGTCAACATCATCCGCAACGCCAAAGACGCGCTGATTGAAGCAAAGATCGAGAAGCCGCAGATAGCAATCCGCCTTGAGCGCGCCGCAGATAAAGATATCACCTTTCATATAGGCGACAACGGCATTGGTATCCCCCGAGAAAACCTGACGAAAATCTTTACGCATGGGTTTACCACCAAAAAGAATGGCCATGGCTTTGGCCTGCATAGCTGTGCGCTGGCCGCCAAAGAGATGGGTGGCTCCTTGAAAGTTGACAGCGAAGGGATTGGTCACGGCGCCACATTCATTCTGCAAATTCCCATCGAAGGGGAGGAACGACCAAGTGTCAGAAGATAAAAAAGCTCAGAACAACAGAATTTTGATAATCGATGACACCGTCTCGATTCACAATGATTTTGATAAAATATTGGTAAGTGGTGAGGACGAGGATAGCGATTTCAACGATCTTGAAGCATCTCTGTTCGGCGAAGAAAAAAAGGTCTCTCTTGAAAGCAGCTTCGAACTGACTCATGCCTATCAAGGTCAGGAAGCACTGGAATTGGTCTCTGCCGCAGTCGCTGAAGGTAAACCGTTTGCCATGGCCTTCGTTGACGTCCGAATGCCGCCGGGATGGGATGGAATCGAAACGATATCGAGGCTATGGGAAGTAGACCCGGATCTGCTGACTGTCATTTGTACCGCATTTTCCGACTACTCCTGGGACGAAACGATTGAGCGATTGGGACAAACCGACAAGTTGCTGATCCTCAAGAAGCCGTTTGACGAAGTGGAAGTCCGTCAGCTTGCTCATGCCCTGGTTGAGAAATGGAATCTGGGCCTGAAAGTCAGGCGCCAAGTGGAGATTCTTGAAGAAACGGTCAAGAAGCGCACGGCTCATATCAGCCTTCAAAACGAGAAACTGGAGAAGATGAAATCCAGTATCGAAAATTCTCTTCGCGATACAGTCATGGTCCTGGCCACACTGCTGGAAACTTATAGTCCGTCGCTGGGGATTCACAGCAAGTCTGTTGCAAAATCCTGCCTGGAAATGGGCAAACTGCTTAATTTGCACGAAGTTGAACTGCGGGATCTGGAGTTCGCCGGTTACCTGCATGACTTTGGAAAGATGTCTCGACTGAATGAAAGTGTCGGGAGGCGAACTCAGTACCCGGATGCATCGAGCGTCGCCGGATTTGCCGAGGCAGGCTATACAATTCTCTCCACGGTCAGCGGATTTGAAAACATCGCACTGGCCGTTCGACACCAGATGGAAAGATATGACGGTCGCGGATATCCGGACCGCCTGGAAAAAGGGCAAATCCCACTGGGTTCGCGAATCATCGCCATAGCAAATGCCTATGACGAATTGGTTTATCGCGGGGGAAATCCGGCGCGGCCACAAGTCAAAGTCGGAAAGGCAAAGCTGAAGGCAGGCAAAGGCAAACTCTTCGAACCGGACCTTGTAGATTTATTCTTCAAATATTTAGAGTCGCAGGATAGCAAGGGTAGCATGAGCGAAGTAGAAATGTCACCACGCCAGTTACAGGAAGGTATGGTTCTGGCCCGCGACCTTCATCGCCCGGATGGCACCTTATTGCTAAAAACCGGAACGCTTTTGACGCCACGAATCATCAACATTCTCGACCAGCTGACATCAAGTGAAGCGCTAGTCACCAAGGTTTTTGTTCGGCTTGATGAGAATACCGTAGCACCGGCTTAAGCGCATTTTTCGCCGGAAAAGTGCGCTTGTCAGAGGCAGATCCACAGCTAATCACCTGACAAACTACCCACATTAAAAGATCGAACATCGCTAAAATTTTGCTCTAAATCAGTGCAAAATATATACTTTTCAATCTGATTCCTTCCTTTTCTTACCACAGGCTGCCATTGGGTGGTTTTATTCCTTCCAAATCCTTAACATTTCTCAAATGTGCTCAGAGATTGGCGAGGAAAGTCAGAACAAACGTTTTCTGGCTGCCATAATGATGATTGAGCCAATTAAGTTGCCAAAATTCCCAATAGCAGTTATTTCCGAACGCTTTATCAGTGACGGCTTCCAGTTTTGCTAGGTATAAAATAACCACCAAAAACAATGGAGGAATTATGCTCAAACTGTCTGCGGTAAAATTGATCGGCATCGTCATGCTGATTATGTGCGGGAATGCGTTTTTGTTTGCTCAAATCGCCGACGATAGTCCCGGCTCCATGGCGCTGACGCAACAAGAAGGCACTATAAACGGCGTCGTGACGGATGCGGCAAGCGGTGATCCGTTGCCCGGCGCAAATGTCGTCCTAACCGGGACGCTGCTCGGGACGTCGACAGATGCAGATGGTACCTTCCGGATTAGCAATGTAACGGCAGGAACCTATGAAATAACCGTCTACTTTATCGGTTATAAGCGGGCATCGCAGGAAGTGACTGTTTCCGGAGATGGCACCACGACGGTGAATTTCTCGCTGACTGTTTCCACCCTGGACCTTGATGAAGTGGTGGTCATTGGGTCAACCGTACGGGTTACCAGGAAGGAGCTGGGCAATACAGTCACCACCCTTAGAACGAAAGACATGGCCAATATCGACAATCTTTCCTCAGCCTTACAAGGGAAAGTCCCCGGAGCGCGGATTACCCAGAATTCCGGTGATCCCAGCGGTGGCTTCACCGTAACCTTGAGAGGGGTTTCCTCCATTTTTGGTTCGTCCGATCCCCTCTATGTGCTTGATGGGGTGGTTATCAGCAACCAAACTCGAAACGTGACCAATCTGAACGTTCCTGCTCCCGGCACCGTCATCGGTCAAAATCGGCTTTCGGACATTAACCCGGAAGACATTGAGAGTATTGAGGTGATTCCGGGCGGCGCAGCGGCCGCTATTTACGGATCACGTGCTGCCAATGGCGTGGTATTAATTACCTCCAAGAAAGGGGTTGTGGGCGAGCCGCGATATTCGGTGACATTTGGCTACAACTCAAATCATTTGCGGAAAAAAGTATATACGAACTTACGGGGTGAGCAATTCGGCAGTGCCGAGCAGCGCCTCTACCCGATCGCCGGAACTGACCCGGTCACCGGAGGGCTTACGGTTGGACGGAATTTCTCAACGGACAAAGTGAGCGTAACGCGCTTCGACTACCAGGATGAGGTGTTTGGTCGGGGCAACGGCTTTAATTCGCATTTTTCGGTATCCGGTGGCGCCGACAGAACCACCTACTTCGCATCCTTGTCGCACACCATGAACGAGGGCATTGTTCGCAATAGCGGTTTCGATCGCACAAGCGCCCGGCTGCGTCTGCAACAGGATGTGACCAGCTGGATGCGGGTATCCGGTGGCGTCAACTATATACGCAGCTTCTCAGATGAGCGGCCCGACGGCAACGTGTTCTGGAGCCCGGTTAACTCGATTAACATCACCAACAATATCTATGACATTACTCAGACTGACGATTTCGGCAATCTTCAATCGGTTGAACCGACTCGAGTCAATCCTGCTTCGATCGTTGAAACTTTTGACATCACCCAGAATATCAACCGCGTCATTGCCGATGCACAGATACGCCTGACGCCGACCGACGGTCTATCTATCGATTACATCCTTGGGCTTGATACATACGGACAATCCGGTCAGGTGTTTATTCCACCGTATCCGTATGCCCCGGTGAATCCGACCTATTTCAATGACGGGTATGCCAGTGAAGCTCAGAACAATCTGACTCTCTTCAATAACGACCTGAATCTACGCTACCAGAAGAAGCTTGGCGAGAATCTCACTTCGACAACCTATGCCGGCTTCAATGCCCAGCTGAATCGTGAAAAGTTTCAAACCAGTGAAGGACGTGCCCTGGCTTCGTTTGTGGAAACGGTTTCGGGCGCCAGCAACTTTCTCGGCGCCAGCGCCACAGAAGCAAAGACAAATATCTGGGGCTATTATCTGCAGGAAACCATCGGGTATAACAATACATTTTACCTGACCCTTGCCGGCCGTATTGATGCGTCAACCGCTTTTGGCGAAGATAACCGCAGCAACTTCTACCCCAAAGTCAGCGGTAGTTACTTTATGTCCGGGGAAGACTATTGGAAAAATTCTTCGATTTCCAATTGGGTATCTGACCTGCGTCTTCGTACTTCCTGGGGACAATCCGGTAACCTTACTGCAATCGGCCCGTTTACGCGCTTTACCCAGTATAATCCCGGACAGTTGACCGGCTCCACGGTCTTCAATATTCGCAGCCAGAAAGGAAATCCTGATATAAAGCCGGAACGCAGCGAAGAGCTGGAGTTTGGACTGGATGCCGGATTTCTTAATAATCGACTTAACTTGTCGGCAACCTACTATTCCGCCTCGATCCAGGATCTCATTGTTCCGCGGACACTGGCTGCTTCCGAAGGTGCGCTCACGATTATCGAGAATGTCGGTGAACTGGAGAACAAAGGCTTTGAATTCCTGATCAGCACCACCGCCATTCGCGGTTCCAGCAACAACCTCAACCTTTTCTTCAACTACTCGCAGAATCGCAACAAGGTGATCGAAGCCTTTCAGGACCGATTCCAAATCACCTCGCCGATTGCCGTTCCGTCTTACATCGAAGAAGGCGAACCCATTGGCATCTACTACGGTTTCTATTCAGCCCGCGACGACAACGGCGATCTGCTGCTGACACCTGAAGGCTTGATGCAGCGGGAACGCGGCGACCTGGCAACCGGCCAGCCAATGCGCGACGCCAATGGTCAGCCAACCGGTGACTTCCTTAGAAAGAAAATCGGTGACCCGAATCCGGACTTCATTTTTTCTTTCGGCGCGAACTATCGCTTCAAGAAGCTCAGCCTCAATGTGCTCATTGACGGCATGCAAGGCTTTGATATTTTCGACGCTGACAAACGAACCCGCCAGGGCGTTGGCATTGGTGAATTTGCGGAAATGGAACTTACCGGCGAACTGCCGCGAGGATGGGTATGGTCCATTTATCCCATCGAGGAATGGCGCATGGAAGACGGGTCATTCATAAAACTGAGAGAAGTCAGCCTCACTTATGATGTATCCGAATGGATGACGTTCCTCGACGGTGCATTATTGACGGTAACCGGTCGTAACCTGCATTCGTTTGACGACTACTTCAGCTACGACCCGGAAATTAACTCAGCGGGACAAGCCTCTTACCTCCGCTATAATTTTGGGACAGTACCGATCCCACGCACCTTTTCCGTGACTCTAACAACCAATTTCTAGGAGGCTGAAAATGACTGATTACCATATTAAGAATAGAAGTGGTTCCCGGGCAGCAAAAGCCGCCCTGGCGTTGTTTGCCGGCCTTGCTCTCTTATTGGCCAGTTGTTCAGAAGAGTTTCTCGATCCGGCAAACCCGGTTGGCACGCAAATCGAAGAAAGTGCTGAAGGATTAACCGGCTTGGCGGTTGGACTGCAGTTCCGCTGGAGCGTGGGCCGTCAGAGCCCTGCCTACAATATCATTGCCGGACCGGGTTTTACAACAAGCGAGCTTCGTTTGATTAACCCCGGTAACCTGAACGAAAATGAAGTCGATCTTGGCGGGGACAATGTCACCGGCGCCAATGGCATCGTCAGCAACTTGTGGGAACAGGCGATGTTGACCCGCGCCGAAGCGCAAATCATTCTCGACAACGCTGAAAGCGTCGTTTCAAACAGTGGTGTGCGCTCAGGCCTTATCGCCACGGCCAGCCTCTACAAAGGCCTTGCCCTCGGCACGCTTATTCAGTGCTTCGAGCAAGTGCCGCTTACCATTGAAAAAGACGCACCTTTTCGTCAGCGCACCGATGTATTAAATGAAGCGATACAAACCCTGGAGAATGGGCGGGCGGCAGCAGCAGGCATATCGGATGACTTTTTGCAAACAACAACAGGTTCCATCGATGTGGCCAACTCCATCAACGCGCTGCTGGCCCGTTTCCACTTGATGGCCGGCAACTACGCCGATGCAATTACGGCAGCAAACCGGGTTGACTTGAGCGTCGCCTCAAGATTCGCCTATGACGATGTTAATCCGAATCCAGTGGCATTCATTTCTACACAGACCAATAATGTTTTCCAACCGGTCAACCTGACGCTGGGCTTGCCGGCTGAATTACAGCCGGATGTCGCTGATCAGAGATTGGCGTTCTATTTTGCCGACGTTAACGCACCGAATCAGGATTATCGCGCGGGTGGATTTCTCGATGAAAATGCGGATGGCATCCCCATCTACCTGCCGGGAGAAATGCTGCTGATCAAGGCAGAGGCTTACGCCCGCCAAAACGATCTTGGCAATGCCATTTCAGAATTGGATGCGGTGATTACCAAAGATCCGGCATCTGATCCATTTGGTATTGGCGCTGGTTTCGCGACCGGCTATAGCGGCGCCCAAACTCAAGAGGCGGTGTTGCTGGAAATTTACCGCCAACGCTGTATGGAGCTCTATATGTCCGGACTACGCTTTGAGGACAGCCGTCGTTTTGATCGGCCTGGTGCGGGTGAGCCGGGTGAAGAGCGAAATCGCAACTATTATCCTTATCCGGACTCCGAGCGCGTAAACAATGGTAATACCCCATCTGATCCGGCTGGATAATGGATAAGGTAGCATTCTTAATTCTTTGAAATTAATACTGGTTTTGTATTCAGCTTCGCCCGGCCTGTCAGAAGGTCATGCCGGGCGAGGCCTTTTATAACAATGGCGTTGAGGGTGAAATGCACGGACATACATGCCGTCTCCTTCCGATCATACTCATTTTCTTGTCAGTGCTTTGGTTTACTGGTTGCCAGGAAAAGCAAACACCGCCGAATATCCTCTTTATCATGACGGATGACCATGCGCTCAAGGCAATCAGCGCTTATAATCCCGATTTGATTCAAACCCCAAACATTGACCGTATCGCCCGCGAAGGCGCTCTCTTCCAGCACCTGTTCGCTACCAATTCCATCTGCGCGCCCAGTCGCGCCAGCATCCTTACCGGAAAATTCAGCCATCTGAACGGGCAGAAGGACAATCATGCCGTTTTCGACGGTAGCCAGTCAACCTTCCCGAAATTATTGCAGCAGTCCGGCTACCAAACAGCCCTGATTGGAAAATGGCATCTGAAAAGCCATCCAACCGGCTTCGACTATTGGTCGATCTTTCCGGGGCAAGGCTTCTATTACAATCCCGATATCAATACAATGGGCGATACGTCGCAGGTGGAAGGATATGCAACTGACCTGGTTACCGATTTAGCGATTGAGTGGTTCCAGGAAAAGCGCGATGCGAATAAGCCGTTTTTCATGTTCTATTCTCACAAAGCCCCGCATCGCAATTGGATGCCGGCACTCCGTCATCTTGATACGCTGCAGAATCGCATTTTCCCCGAGCCCTCGGCCTTCTATGACAAATACGAAACCCGGCTGGCGGCGCACTCGCAATTGATGCATCTACAGGAACATTTTTTTGCTGCATATGACTCAAAAGTCCATACCATTCCCCTAAAAAAACGGGACTCGACGCTCTGGAAACTGGTGTATGAAGACCGGCTCACGGCTGAGGAAAAAGCCGTCTGGGAAAGTGCCCTGGAAGATGAAAGACAGGAATACATAAGCGGGTTGCAATCGGGAAAGACTGTTCAATGGCTTAATTACCAGCGCTACATAAGAGACTACCTGCGCTGCGTGATGGCAGTGGATGAGAACGTCGGGCGGATGCTTGACTATCTTGACGAAGCGGGGCTGGCAGACAATACGCTGGTTGTATACATGTCGGATCAGGGAATGTTTCTCGGCGAACATGGCTGGTTCGACAAGCGTTGGATGTACGAAGAAAGCATTAGAACCCCTTTGTTGATACGCTACCCCGGACACATTTCTCAAGGTCAAATTCGCCCGGAAATGGCTATGAATATTGACCTCGCCCCGACCCTCCTTGACTATGCCGGCGTAGCAATTCCGGAAGACATACAGGGCGAATCTCTGAAACCATTGCTGTCCGGCAACCGTATCGACGATTGGCGGAAAGAAATCTATTACCACTACTATGAATTCCCCTATATGACCCATGTTAATCCGCACTATGGGATTCGCAACGCGCGTTACAAATTGATCCGTCTTTACGGACATGTGGAGGGCTGGGAATTTTACGATTTACAAAACGACCCCAGCGAAGAACTAAATTCCTACGATAAAGCCCAGTATCAGCAAGAAATTGCGGCCATGAAAAAGCAAATGGCATTCTTGCAGGAAAAATATAAGGACTTCAACCCTGAGGCGATCTCCGGTCAATAGCAGCCCCATCAATCAAGGAAAGGGCGCTGCTTGCCAGAGGACCCGCCAGAAAGAATCTCAAGAGGAGGGTGACATATGGGAGTAAAGAGAAGCATCCTGCTCATCTGCCTGGCAACGTGTTGCATAATGGCCCAGCAGGACAGCGGCACTCTGCATGCCTCTATTGAGCAAGCACTTGCAGGCTCACTGCAGGAAATCACCTTCACTTATACCCTTGGCGATGAAGCGATCACCGAAGGTGGCGGCATCCGCTTTGAATTCCCGGTAGCATACGCAGAAACAGAGTTCCTGTTCTGGAGCAAACCACAAACAAAGGAAGCAGATCTGCTGGGATTTGTATCGGCCATGACTTCCACAGGCCAGGATTTGATTTGCACAAGCTATGGCATTGCCGGCGGCATCTTCCAGTGTATGCTGCCGAGAGGCACCTTAAATGCCGGTGACGAAATACTTGTATCGTATAAAGGTGTCGTTCAGAGTTTAGCACGAAATTTTAAAGTCCGTGCGGAAATCAAAACATCGGCAGATAAGCCCTGGGACAAAATAGTCAATCCACCGCACATCAAAATACTGCCTCACGATGCGAAAACAATGATTGCGACCTCCCCGGCAGACCTCCGGGTTGATGAGCCCTTTGATTTAGCAATTGTCGTTTTAGACAAGTTTGGCAATTTGGCCTCCGGTTTTCGTGGCAACGTGCGTCTCCAATCCACAGACAAACTCACAATTCTTCCTGAAGCGTATACTTTTACCGAAGAAGACAATGGCAAACGACTATTCCGGAATCTGAAGTATCGCACGCCGGGATTTCAACAAATATCGATCAAGACGGCAGATGAAATAAAGACCTCGATCCATTACTCCTGGGTATCGGAATCAGAGATAAAATTCCGACGCTATTTTGGAGACACCCATTTTCATACCGGTAGCGGAACCCGCAATCGGGGATTTTTCGGAGCAGCACCGAAAAGCCATGATCATCACAGCGCGGATATTAATGTACTACCCTTAAAAGCGTTCCAGCATCTGAATGCCGGTGGCGACCATCGCGGAAATTTTACAACTGCGGAAGAGGCATATACCTATGCCAAGGAGGTCGTACGCCTGGACTTTGCTTCCGCGTCCGAGCATGATGTAGCATTATTTGACAACGAAGCATGGGACATCTCGCAAAGCACCAGTGAGCGGTTTTATGAGCCAGGGAGATTCACAACCTTATTCGCGTACGAGTGGACGGCCGGCATCACTCATCATATCGTCATGTATAAAGATCCCGGCCTCAAAGTATTTAATCGCCGGGATTATCCGGACTTACTATCTCTTTGGCAGGCATTGGATGAGCAAGGGCGTCCTGCCTTGACCCTTCCCCACCTTACCTGGGACTTCGAAGAACATACAAACTGGAATCACATCAACAATGTTTATCGGAGAATCGGCGAAATCTATAGCCTTTGGAACGGGAGATATCTTGTTCAGCCGGGAGACGAACCGCAGCGATTTGAATTGGGCAAAGATGATAAGTGGTCCTACCAGCATGCCTGGAGCAAAGGGCATAAAATTGGGGTCGTCGGATCAACAGATAACCATCTGGGCAGACCTGGTGCAAACAATTATACCATATATACGCAGCACACCGGCGGCCTGGCAGCAGTTCTATCGAAAGCAAACAACCGGGACCAGCTATGGAATGCCCTGGAAAACAGGCGAACCTACGCAACTTCCGGAACGCGGATTTACCTCGACTTTACCGTAAATGGACATCCCATGGGCAGCGAAATTGAATCGCATGACCATCCAGTTATCGCCGGAAGGGCCGGTGGCACCAACAAATTGGAGAAAATCGAAGTTATCAAATATGACGGCGAGGACTATACAACCATTTATAGCAGCACACCGAATTCTGCAGTAGCTGAATTCACAACAACAGATCAGGAATTTGATTCGGACTGTTTCTACTATTTTAGAATCACCCAAACCAGCGAGGTTCCCGGAAGGCTTTGGACATTCCCGACACATGAAATGGCATGGTCAAGTCCGATCTGGGTTACCGCAAAGAAATAGGCGGCAACGTTCTGCTGTTTCTGTTTTTCAGGTACGGTTGGTTTATTCATTCTAAACCCTTAACATCTTTTAGAAGCGGCATCTTATAAAGAGAGGTCACCACCAAAACATGGAGGAAATATGCTCAAACCATTCTCTACAAAATTGATCGGTATGTTTATGCTGATCTTCTTGAGCAGTGCTTTATTTGCTCAAATATCGGATGAGAGTGTCACTTCTCAAGCTCTCGAACAAGAATCTGGTACCTTAACCGGTCTTGTTAGCGATGCAGAAACCGGTGCCCCCTTGCCCGGTGCAAACGTCGTCCTGGCCGGCACAATTCTTGGGGCATCGACAGATTCGGACGGCGTCTTCGTCATCGCCAACGTACCAGCCGGCGATTATGAAGTGACTGTCTACTATGTCGGTTACACTACAGCCAGTCAAACCATATCGGTAGCAAGCGGTTCCA
Source organism: Calditrichia bacterium (assembly GCA_028284445.1). Taxonomy (GTDB): domain Bacteria; phylum Calditrichota; class Calditrichia; order RBG-13-44-9; family J075; genus JANQRS01. The sequence continues at coordinate 21,763 of JANQRS010000077.1, read as the reverse complement.
ACAGACTCAATTTCGATATGTCTACTGACGTCTTGAAATTTGACGAAGTGGTTGTTACCGGTAGCGTTGGCGCTACCAGCAAGCGGCAGCTGGGCAACACCATTTCGACGCTACAGGGCGTGGATATTGCCGAGACTGGCGCACTTGACGTGAGCGGAGCGCTTTCCGGAAAATTTGCCGGGGTGCAGGTATCACAGAACTCCGGTGACCCGGCTGGCGGGATTAGCGTAAGACTGCGTAGTGCCAGCACAGTAAACGGCAGCTCAGACCCGCTGTACATCGTCGATGGCGTCATCGTTAACAATAGCTCCAATGATCTGCTCGGCGTAAGAAGCGTTGTTCAGAATCGCCTGTCGGACATCAACCCGGCCGACATCGAGCGGATTGAGGTCATCAAGGGTGGCGCAGCAGCGGCCATCTACGGCTCCCGTGCGAGCAGCGGCGTTGTACAAATCTTTACGAAGAAAGGCAAGCTCGGGAAACCACGCTTTACCTTCGGCACCAGCGTCAACTTCAATTCCCTTCGTAAGAAGATTGATTTTAACGAAGCAGCGGTTGATTGGGAAAATGCCGGTGATATCACCAATCTGGATACGAGACCAGTGGAACGTTTCGACTATCAGGATTTGGTATTCAGAAATGCCGCAGGCACCAACAACTACTTATCGGTCTCCGGTGGTGTAGGCAATACTACTTATTTTGGATCGGTGTCGTCCCTTTTCAACAATGGGATCATGGAGAACACCTCCTACGATCGTAACAGCGTGCGCCTGCGGGTCAACCAGGTCATCAATGACAAGGCGTCATTCACTGTCGGCACCTACGTCTCTTCAAGCAATAGTGATGATATGCCCAATGGCGGTTATGGCTCCGGTGTGATACAAACCATTCTCTTTTCGAACAATAGTATCAATCCGCAACCGGATGCGGACGGTAATTACCCGGTCATGACATTTTATCCGAACATTCTCGAATATATCGAGACCTTCGAATTTGAACAGCAGAACAAACGGTCTATCTCAGATGTTCAGTTCACCTACCTTCCGTTCACCGGAATGCAGCTGAATTACGTGTTGGGTTATGATGACTCCCGTTCTACGGCGTCAACCTACTCGCCAATTGGAACCACGACAGCAGCCCTTGGCTCTGCGCGATCATCAAACCTGAACCGCACGCAAATCAACAGTGATCTGAACCTCACCTACCAGCGCCAGCTTTCCACGTCGATATCCTCATCGACAGCAGCAGGTTATTCGTTCCAGTTTGACGAGTCGGAGCTAGGCACGATTTCAGCTTCCGGTCTGGCCGTAGGTGTTGAAACAACTGCCGGTGCCGCGACAATCGCCACCACAGATTTCAACAGCAAGCGATCGATTTGGGGCGGATTTGTTCAGCAAACATTTGGATTGCAGAACAAGCTGTTCCTGACAGGCGCCGCCAGAATTGACGGATCATCGGTTTTTGGTGAAGACGAGCGTAATCAGTTCTACCCGAAGACGAGCCTGTCTTACATCATTTCCGAGGAAGACTTCTGGAAAGTCCCGGGAGTGAACAACCTGAAGCTTCGCTTTGCCTGGGGACAAGCCGGCAACCTCACTGCGATAGGTCCTTTTGATCGTCTGACCAACTATAGTGCGGTCAGCATCAATGGCAACTCCGGTCTAATCTCTCCTTCGCTGGTGGGCAACCCGGATCTCAAGCCGGAACGTCAGACAGAAACGGAATTTGGTCTCGATCTCGCGATGTTCAACAACCGCATCGGCCTGGAAGTCACCGGATATTTCCAGGATATTGAAGACTTGCTGGTACAGCGCTCGCTGGCTCCTTCAACCGGCGCCGGAAGCCGCATTGAAAACATTGCCGACATGACCAACCGCGGCATCGAAATCCAGCTGAGCACAACACCAATGAGCAGTCGCGCGTTTAACTGGTTTGCCACCCTTTCTTTTTCGGCCAATCGCAATGAAGTGAATGGCATCGAAGGTGATCAAATCAGTATCGGGAACTTTGGATTTGCAAAAGCCCGCAATGGCGAGCCGCTGGGTATATTCTATCAAAGCTTTTACGCCCGGAATGCCGACGGCAGCCTGTTGCTGGATGCCAATGGATTACCGCAGCGCGAACGCGGTTCAGTAGATGCCAACGGTAACAACATTGTGGAAAGAGACGCCAATGGCCAACCCACCGGCGCAATTCTGCAGCAGAAAATTGGCGATCCGAATCCCGACTATATTGCCTCGCTCATTAATGAGCTTGAATTTGGCAACTGGACCTTCCGCACGCAATTCGATGCTGTCCAGGGCAACGACGTGTTGAGCTGGGATTCGCGTATGTTCTTCCGCTTTGGCGGTGGCGTTCAAACGCAGCGCGAACTCGAAGGCGACGAACCAAAAGGCACCGGCGCAGCAAAATTCGGTATCGCCGAGTCTTATATCGAAGACGGCTCCTTTATCAAGCTACGCGAACTCTCGCTCTCCTACCTGTGGAACAGTCCGTTCAGAGGATTGAGCAGCTTGAGATTTACCCTGACGGGAAGAAACCTCCTTTCAATTGATGATTACTCGAAGTGGGATCCTGAAGTAAATATAGATGCACAAAGCAACGGATCACGCGGCGGCATTATGGGATTAACGCCGATCCCCCGCGTCATTACTTTTGGCATTAGCATATCCAATTGAACCACTTATGAGGAGAATAAAAATGAAATACAGAACACATAAGGCTTTCATTGTCTGCATCACCCTGATGGGGTTGATGTTGACTGCCTGCGAAACAGACTTTCTCAATCCAAACAATCCGACTGAAGATGTGATCTTCGGATCCAAAGACGGTCTCTACGCATTGGCAATTGGTCTCAACCAATACTATACCACAACTGTGCTTCGGCAGGTGGTTGAAGCGCCGGGTATTACCACCCGCGAGCTGGGAGTCACCAATACCTTTCTGAACATTAATGAACTGGCTCGTGGCGGCACCGAGTTGCCCCCGGAGAGCGGTGGCATAACCAATCCATGGGTGGTCATTCTGCGGGCCAAGGGTATGGCAGAATCCATCATAGCCGGCGTTCCCAATGTGGAATTAGCGCCAGGAACCCGTTCCGGACTGCTGGCATATGGCCATCTTTATAAGGCAATGTGCCTTGGGCATCTTGCGGTCATGTGGGAACAAGGCATCATCAACAATTCCGCTGATGGTAATGCAGCGTTTAGCGACAGATCCGCCGTCCTGGCAGAAGCGATTAGCTTGCTCAGAGCAGCAAGAGATGTCCTGGACGGGGAAGATGCATCTGATGACTTTAACGCTAACGTATTGGGCCCCGATCTCAATCTCAGCAAAACCATTAATGCGCTTCTCTCCCGTTACAGCCTGATGACCGGGAATTATGCGGACGCGATTGCATTTGCCGATGCAGTTTTGAATGATCCCAGCCTTCCGGATGTTTCGGTGTTCAATTATGATGCGAACAATGTCAATCCGATCTGGTCAAGAATCAATCCGGCCGCCACAGATCTGAAGCCGCAAACCAATTTCGGCCTGGTTGGTACATATGTTCCGGAAGCCGGCGACGGTAGAATTGGCTTCTATTTAGGCGAAGATGCCGGAACGGCAAACATCGATGCCGGCGGCCAGCCGATTAGTCAGGGTCTCGGCTTTTGGAGCACCTCGACATCGTCAATCCCGGTCTACCTGCATGGTGAGATGCTTCTCAATAAGGCTGAAGCACATGCTCGATTGAGCCAATTGTCCGATGCGGTTACCAACCTCAACCTGGTTCGGGAAAAGACAGATGATCCTCTTGGCATTAATGCCAGCCTGGCAGCCTGGGGTGGCGACGGCAATAGCGAATCGGCGGTCCTGGAAGAAATCTACAAGAATCGCGCAATCGAGCTATTCCTGACCGGCATGCGCCTGGAAGATAGCCGCAGATTTCATCCGAACCTGGATCCGGCAGCAAACAATCTGACCAACGAGCGCAATCGGAACTTTTATCCCTATCCGTCCATCGAGCGGGATAACAATCCGAATACGCCGGCAGATCCGCAGATTTAGCAATAACGGATTCACTGGCAGTTGAATCCCGTACGAATTAACACACATTTTTCCCCAGGGTACAACCTGCAAAAGGCGGCCGCAGCATGCGGCCGGCTTTTGTTTTTGGGCACGCTCGTTGCATATTTGCCCGGCCTTCTCTAATATGTACTAACGCAACACGGAAAGCATCGATGCCCGCTACACTTTTCTACATATTGCAAGTTGTTCTAGCCATTTACGTTCTCCTGGGCATACTGTCCGCTACTGCCTTTGTCTTATATGGCGCCGGCAATGTTGATCCTGCGGCAAAATCGGGTTCTGCCGGATTCCGCTGGCTTATTTACCCGGCAGCAATCTTGTTGTGGCCGCTCTTAATCTATCGCTGGAAGCATGAGAGCTACGAACCACCACAAGAACGTAACGCGCATCGAGACGCCGCGCGCCGAATCCATCAAACGCCCGACCAAAGCCAATCATGATCAATTCATTGAGAAAAAGACATCGCGGTATATTTGGCTTGCTGGCCATTGCCCTGCCGCTGCTCTTCATCGCCGCTTTACTGGCACGCAAACCGGTGCCGAAAATGAGCGAATACTCATTGGCAACAGAAACAGACGCATCTGGATTTCCCCACTTGCTCTACAGTTCTGGTGACAATTTTGCCGATCCGCTAATAGTGACGTATTTGCGATCAGACAGTCTGCCAGCAGCAAATCTTCTTCTGCAACTTGACGTTAAAGAACATCTACAAGCTCCGGAGCCCCTGTTATACTGGATAAGGTCCTCAAAAACAGCTGAGTTCCCGCCACCTGCAACGGCGATTTTCCTGGGCTCTATTCGCGGCAAAGGACTGCAAGACTTCACGCTTCCATCAGACGCGCAAGAAACAGATGGCCGCCTTGTCATTTATAGTTTCCCCTGGAAAAAAGCGGTTATGTCGGCCACTATACCGTCTGCTATTTCCTTTGCAACGGGAGGCCGCTGATGGGCCACAATTACCAGGCGGTGCAATGGAATCGTCAAAAGAAAATCTATGATCTAATATTGGTGTCGGGTGTAGGACTCTACCTGGGCCTGTTTGTGATAGGCGGCGCTGTTGCTTTTCCAAATACCACGATACCGACGCTCATTATCCGTGCTTTCGGCACCGGTGCCTTCTTGCTGCTGCATATTATTCTCTGCATTGGCCCGCTTTGCCGATTGAATACCCGCTTCTTGCCATTACTCTACAACCGCCGGCATATGGGTGTTACCATGTTCCTGCTGGCCCTGGTTCACGGCGGCTTTTCGCTCATTTTCTTTCATACGACGGGCGATGTCTCACCACTGGAAAGCCTTTTCCTGGGCAATCGCCAATATGACAGCATCAGCAGCTTTCCTTTTCAACCGCTGGGACTTATTGCGCTCTTCATTCTGTTCATGATGGCGGCAACAAGCCATGATTTCTGGCTGGCTAACCTGACACCGCCAATCTGGAAATCATTGCATATGCTGGTCTATGTTGCCTACGGACTAATTGTCGCCCATGTGTCCCTCGGTATCCTTCAGTCTGAAACAGATATTATCTATGCGGTATTACTCGGTGGCGGTATGCTATTGACTCTGGCACTTCACCTGATTGCCGGATTGCGGGAAAAGCCACTCGACAGCTCTATGCCCCCGAAAGCGTCTGATGACTACGTTTTTGTCTGCAAAATCAGCGACATCGAAGAGAATTGTGCGCATATCACCAATATTGGTGGAGAGCGGGTGGCGGTGTTCAAATATGATGGCAAAATCTCCGCCGTCTCAAATGTCTGCCAACATCAGAACGGGCCATTGGGTGAGGGCAAAATCATTGACGGCTTGATTACCTGCCCCTGGCATGGATTTCAATACTGCCCGCATAACGGCGCATCTCCCGAGCCTTTTACAGAGAAAATACCGACATTTAAGGTTCGCGTATCCGGCGAAAAGATATATGTGCATTCGCAGCCGAACCTACCCGGGACTGAAGTAGCCCCGGCGTTGATACAGGCGGAGGAGAAATGAAAAAGGATCATTTTTATGTCGGCTACCTGCCGGAAGCGCCTCCGCCTCTCGGGAAGTATATTCGTCGTGTTATAATCGCCTTATTGGCCTTGATCGCACTGCTGGCGCTTACTCTCGTAATCCGTCAATCTCCTTTTTATCCGAACCACTATGATCGAGGAGAGGTCTACCAATTTGAAGGCATTGTGTTGGCCGATCCGTATCCGATGCTCTTTGTGCCGCGAAAGGAGACACCGCAAAATCTCGATGACTACTCGCAATACTTGCTGGTCGGCTTCGGGAAAAAAGGGGCACAAAACCTCGTCGAGGGATTCGATGGCAAGCAGGTGCGCCTGAGTGGCACACTGATTTATCGCGATGATCGCACGATCATTAAGATCACCTCTGATAGCCTGGAAGCCACTACTGATCAGGCGCCGGTCATCGTCGACCTGTCACTGCAAGCGGCAACTGTCATTGCAGAAAAACCGCAGCGCCTTGTTGGCGAAATTGTCGATAGTCAGTGCTTCTTCGGCATTATGAATCCGGCCAGTCACAAACCACATAAAGCCTGCGCCATCCGCTGCTTGAGCGGTGGAGTCCCGCCGGTATTCGTGGTCCGCGAAAGAAACGGGCGGACACATCATCTGCTTATCGTGAACGAGAGCAATGGTCCACTGCGGGAAGAGATTTTACAACTGGCTGCTGAACCATTGGAAGTCACCGGCGAGATCCTCCAATACGGGCATTGGCAAGTATTAAGAGTGAATGCGGAAGGTTTTCAGATTCTTTGATCAGATGAATTATGAAGAAAAAGCAGGTGCGCGGCTCTGCCGCACGCCCTGCTGTAACGATGGCCTAATCTCTCACCGGATGAACGATCTCGTACTCATCCTGATCAACATCCACCAGCTTTAAGGTGTTCCTCAAGGCATACATGAAGTCCTTATCGAATAGATAATGTGCTTGCAAACTATCCGATGCCGTGATATTCTGGATTGCTGGTGTGCCACCCTCTGGACTGGCCAGTTCGACATGATACCCGGCTTGATAGTGTTTATCAAAGGCAACAACGATGTCATTGAAGGAGATTTCACCAAACGAGTTTGTCTTGACATCCTCTGTCTTACCTCGCAGAATCAAGAGCGCTTTACGCCCGTGCCGTTCGCTCGCTTCGCTGCCGGCTGTTTTACTGATAATCTTCCAGCCGTCCTCCAGTCGCTTTAGCAGCAACATATCAACAAAGCGCTTTTTCATCGATGGGATAATCACCTCCAGCTTTGCCGTCGCAATTCCCTCGAAACGCTCAATAGAAAGGATGTTGGTCACGCGGCCGTTGAATTTTCCCCGCTCCTGTCGCCCAACGCGCTCGGCGTATTCTTCAACCTTCATAACGAATAGTGGGCTGTCCTTGTAATCAAGGAACATATCTGCCCGCGGCATAAATGATGCGAGAATCCGCTCCGGATAGTTATATGACGTTCCGACTATATAGCCGTTAATCGTGGTGCGGATGTCATCTTCCTGGGACTTGCCCAGACTTACTTGGCAGAAGACCAATAAGACCAACAATACAATTGCCCGTTTCATAAATTCGTTCTCCTGTGTTGCAGCTCCACAATCATCTTACTAATGGCGCAATCAACAAACATTCTGCCTGATTTTCTTACAGGATCACGATTTTGGGAGTCAAGGTGACAGGGGTTCACAAAATCTCCCTAAATAGAAACCCCTCTTCGCCTTGCAACAAAGAGGGGTCTGGAATAGACATTAAGCGATGTCTGAGTGAGTATCACCTCACAAGCAGCATTTTTCGAGTTTGCACAAGCTGGCCGGTTTGCAGCCGGTAAAAATACATGCCACTGGCGACCGGGTTACCGCCCATGTCAGTTGCATCCCATACATATTGATAGCTGCCCGGCGCTAACGAAGCGTGGCGTTCTATGCTAACGCGCTGACCAAGCACGTTGAAGATTTCCAGCGTCACTGGTGTCGAAGCTGCAACATCAAAAACAATGGTCGTTGACGGGTTAAAGGGATTGGGATAATTTTGCCGAAGCGTAGCAATCTGTGGTAAAGTAGGCTGTTCGACAACCTCAATACCAGTAGTCACACCTTCGCTATTAAACACGGTCCAACCCTTATTGTTGTTTTCGTGGATCTCATCATGCTCATTTTCAGGATCTATAACCGCATAGATCCTGGCGAAGGGATCCAGGTCAGCCGGCACCGCCCATTCCAGCGAAACGATGGCCTGTCCGCGACGGTCGATCGGCGTCAAAGTCGAGACATCCGTCTCGCCATCGGTTCCGACGATCACGGTGCCGCCATTGTCCGGATCACCAACATAGAATCGGACGGTCGTTGCACTGCCGGTGGTAATCAGGCTGTAATTATGAATGCGCGCTTCAATCAGAATGGTATCGCCGGGTTGCGGCTTCAGCGGCGCAAAGGCAATTTCCTTGGTTTGATAACGTTTCTCTTCGAATTGCAGCGCATTTCCCTTTTCCGGGTCATAGCGCCACGGCAAGGCAAAAGCCGGATCAGGTTTGTCACCGTAATTGACCTGCCACCACGTTTCGGTGAAGCCCGGCTCAGCTTCTTCAGGACGCACGGCGTAGTCAATGACCAGTGCACCATTTTTGGCCCAATAGGCATAGGGCGTCACATTGTAAATCGTTTCGCCAAGACTGAGATCAAGCTGGTCCAGATGCACATTCAATTCAATCAAGTCGGAAACCGTCACCTTATGTGTGGAAAGATCTTCACTGCTATAGCTGCTGGTAACACCAGCATTAATGGTAAACGGACCAAATCCACCGCCACCATCTGCAGACATTTCCACACCGACTTCCCTTGAAGTACTGGCGCCGGATTCGCTGAAATCTTCGATCCGCACACCCCAATCGATGCTGGAATTACCGTCGAGGCTAAAACTTTCGCTGGTTGTGCCTTTAATGCGTTCAGCCAAATCTTCATTATCCTCAAGATTCACGTATTCGCGATATGAGAGAATGTTACCGACCTCATGATTGGGCACGTAAGAATGTCCGCTCCAGCTTTTACTGGGGAACCAGCGGTTTTCCGTGAGCTTCGGCAAAACGATTAAAATACGACCATCCTGAACCTCCCGATTATTAATCACCGGATATTCCCAAATGTCATATTCTGCGACGGTTGCGTAGATGTAATCATCATCACGGGCATCAACGCGCACATTGACCGTCACGATTTCCGATGTCGAGGAGAAATTCGAGAAACGTTCGCCAAATCGCTTCTTGATACTGGCGTTGGCTGACAGGCCGTAGGCGCTGGCGGAGGTACTCAATTCCCTGGAAATCGCCCAGTCAGCATGAACTTGCGTCTGCACTTCTGTGCCAAGACCGCTTTGGGTCTCGTAGGTTGCCACAAATTCGCTCTCATTGTTGTTGAAGCTGAGACTGACGTCGTAAACCGTATCATTGATGACATCAAAATGCACCGGCGGTGCATTCAGGATCACCATTGGCTGCAAAATTTCAGTTTTGGTAAAATGCTTTGGCCGACCAACACGGAAGGCATCACCGTCAAAGTCACCGGCGACAAAAGCCATTTGTCTTACCGTGGGAGATCCGGTCAGGTCGGAAAGTTCATCTTCTATTTCACTTTGCTGATCCAGCGTGCCATTTGCGGTATTCAAATGCAATACGCGTATATGCACCCACTCCTGATCGCCCTGGTAATTGATTCCGATGACCAGCTCTGGCTTATTGATATTCAGCGGATCAGATGGGTCGGCATCCATGTCTCTGATGGCAATCGTGCGCGTTTCTGCCTGGTCTGACTGGGGACTCAGCCAGGTGGTGGCTGCGGTGGTTAAGGCAAATGTAGTATCGGAATCCAATACCCAAAGCGTCAATTTGTCGCCGGCAGCAATTTCATCCCGGCCATCGTTGTCTAAATCGCCGGTAATCACATTCATTGCGCCCTGTACACCGACGTTGCTGTGCCCGAGAAAATGCAGGCTGTTTTCCGGTACAACGATTTCTTCCAGTGTTTCGGAAATACAGAAAGGCTGCAGATAGCTAGCCACGTAGTAAGGTGCTTGTCCAACTTGCACCTGCACAATGCCCTCCTCAGCATCTTTCCCGTCCAAATCTCCTGTTGCCACCCGCAGGCGGTTAAGGGAATAGTTATTATATGTGGTATTGTCAGCATGACGATAGAGGGTTTGGCTTCCTTTCTGCCGCAGGGCATGAGCGTCTGAATCATAGTCATACACCTGGGTGATGATGCCCCAGTTACCGCTGCCATCGACATTCTCTTCGCTGGCGACGAGCACTATTTCCTCATCGAAATCACCGTCCAGATCGCCGGCGGCGATATCAAACATTGCCAGGTCGCCCAAAGCAACGGGCAAAACAATATCAGCGATTGACGTGACTTCGCTTGCATTGAGCAGTTCATCGGTTTCAAACAATTTGATGTGGATCTTCTCGTCTTCATCAACATACGCTACCAGGAATTCCGTCTCAAAATCCTGATCGATATTCAGCGCAACCAAACGAAATTGCCGAAATGTTGTCGATTTCAAAACACTGCCAAGCGTTACTGTCTTGACGTCCGTCCAGTCGAGAGTCTCCGGATCAATCAGCGGCAAAGACAAGACCAGCGAGCTATCTGCACCTTCCCAGGCAAATACGATATCGTCGTCACTATCGCCATCCCAGTCACCGGTTATAACATCTACAGTCCCTTCGCCGTAGAGGGTCGAGTCTCGATAAAATCCGGTCTTGGGAGTGATGGCCTGATTTTCGTAATCATACATCCGTTGGCCCACCTCATTGTCAAAGCCCTTCCAGACAAACATGAGTTCTGCTGAACTAAGCAGGGTATAGTCACTGGACAATGGATCTCTAGCAGTATTTTCAGATTGCGCATATATCGCGCCTATGGTCATAAGCAATACAAAACAAATTAGCTGTCTAATCATCACGAACTCCTGTTCTCACAATCAAAACGTTAGTTGTACCGCGAAACGGGATTGCCTTACCACTAATTCCGGTCACCTCTCACGGGAATTTTCGGGAACGCAATTTGGTTGTCACGCGCTATCTATAAACGCACAAAAAGAAAACGAAAGTGATAAAGAATTCTAGGCATTAAGCTGGAACGAGGAGACAAGAAAAAAATGCAAGATAAATATAAACAAATACTTAACCTGATTTTCGAAATGCTTTAGGTGTGAGCCCGGTCAACTGCCTAAATGTCTCATTGAAGGATGAAAGGCTATTGAAGCCGCTTTCATAAGCAATGGCGGCAATCTTGTAATGTTGATGTTCGGGAGACAGCAACAGGCGCTTTGCTTCTTCAATCCGAAACGTGGCAATGTATTTCGAATAATTGAATTCAGTCATTTGATTGACGGCCTGTGACAGCTGCTTGCTGTTGATGCCGAGCATATCACTCAGCTTTGCGAGGGTCAGGTCCGGATCGAGATATGGTTTCTGCTCACGCATCAAATCTGACAGACGCTGCATGTAATCACCTGCCTCAGAAGGGCTAAGTGATGAGTTCGCATACCTAATTGGCGAATCGTTGGCATTTGTCCACCGATTCCGATGGAAAAATTGAAGAAGAATGGTCATATAAAACAGGAAGGAGAAGGACAAGGCGCCAACAATATAAGATGTGTAAGCCACAGTTTCATATGCCAGGTAAATCACCAGAACGCCGACAAAGACGTTCAGCACCAGCACTTCCTGCTCAGCAAGCCTCTTGCCCTCTTGAAACAGGCGTTTGAACAATCCGCGAAGTTGATACGCAGAAGCAAGAATAAAAGCCAGCCACACCTTATAAATGTAGCCAACAAATGGACCCCAGATATTTGGTTCGCCGGTGAAGGGATATGCATTGGCCAACCACGTGCAGAATAATGCGAATGGCAGCAGAAAAAGCCACCAGGTTTTCCGCAAGTTGTGATCAGTCTTCACGACGCTGGTAACATATAAGAATAAGAACGGTCCAATGAAGAGGCAGGCGGATAGGCCAATCTGAACAAAAAGCTGAAACAGGTGAGGATTGAAATAGAGGAAAACAGATTTGAGTATCCTGATGCTGAGCATCAACAAAAGACCACCGAGGAGGTAGTCGGACAGCTGCTTTTCCCGCTTTAGCAAGAGAAAGTAGCTGCTGAGCAATCCACCGTTGATCGCGCCAAGTGCACTAAACAAGAATATCAGCTGCTGTTCAAGACTCATGACTGCGAAGATAATAATCTGGCGTTGGTGTTACAAGAAATTGAAGAGAATCATTGCGAGCCCCCTTCTTCTATCAAACGCCTCACCACGGCCAATTCCTTATCATCTCCGGCCTGTAACTCTTCCGCATCGTAGCTAACATAGATATCCGGCTGAAACCCTTTCAAATAGTTGGCCTCACAGTCGCTTTCGAAAACTTTATAGGAAGCATTCACCCCAATTCTTGATTTCGGAAGCCTGAAAAAGAAGGCATCACCAACGGTCCGGGTCGCCTGCCCGGTCGGCTGGCCAATAACGGTGCCGATATCCTGGCATTTAAAAAGACCGGCGAACATATGCCCGCTGGAAAATGTTTTTGGGCCGATCAGCAGGAAACTTTTTCCATTATACCTCAGCTTGTTCGAACCCGGTTGAATTTTTGCGGTATCCGGCCACATCACCAGGCTGTCGCGCGGGCTGTCCACAACAAAGTTGTAGAGCGGATGCCCCTGACGGCTATTGATATACCACTGCTGAATCGGCTCACTGATTTTCACATACATTCTTCCATCGCCATAGGGCTGATCATTCAAATAATCGAAGAGGGCATCGCCCAGCGCCGAAGAGCCGCCACCGTTTTTACGCATATCAATCACCAGGTAAGGCGTTTGGCGCTGCTGAAGTTCCCCGAAGATTTTCTCAAGCCAGATTTTGAAGGCATCCAGGCCACCCATGCGGGTCATCGTTAACAAACCAATTTGGCCTTCTTCGAGATAGCGGAAATCATAGCCTGGGCCGCCCATTTCTGACTGCTGATTCATGGTCACGTTGTTCAATCTATCGAATGTTGCCCGATCCAGACCCGGCAGTTCAATTTCTTTGACTTTGCCGTGGCTCGGTTGATAGCTAATCGCCCAGCGCTCATACGATCCGAATGACATGTAGAAGTATTCCCGGAAGAGGCGAGCATGGGCCGCATCAAATCGGGAGACCGCTTTAGCGTAGTAACGCTGAAACGCACTGATAATTTGCTCAGCTGATTTGCCGTTAATCGCCGCCAATTTGGCGCCTGTGATGGAAAGCTTTCCGTCGTTAAAAAGACGTTCAATGAAGAATTCACCATCATTAAAGTCAACCTCAATCGGCATGATGGTATTGCCCTTGTCCAGTGAGGATTGATATTCACGAGCAACAAAATCCATCGCCGGAAAGGTATGTCCATCTTTGAAAGAGGTAAGATATTCGGCAGCGATATTGTACAAGCCGACAGTATCAACGGATGCATCCAATTCTGCGCGCAGCTTTTTGATCAATGCCGCTTCATCAGCAGCTGTTTTGTGTATGTATAAATTCGGATGAATCTCCTGGATTCGCTTGACGAGGAATTGGAAATCAGCCAGGGCATCATTCCTGGACAAGTGTCCGGGAGGGGCAGAATCGTCGCCTGAACAGGAAACGATCAAAACAAGCAACATCAGGAAAATCTTCATCTGCACTCTCCTCCTATCGGGTGGTATATTCTTCCCTTTACGGGCGATCCCATAAAATGTTTGCGTAAATGTAATTATACGGCAGGGGATGTCCCGTCAGTGCTAAAGCCTGTCGCCAGGTGTATAACCCTTCAGTGCCTGAAGTGCTTAATTTTCTCTTGTGATTCAACATCAGATGACGGGAGAAAATACCATGACGCGTATATACATTCTTATCATAGCAACCGGACTGTCTTTCCTTTCGGCGCAGACCATTCCGGATTTACCGGTCGCAAGCGGCGCCGGCGCTGCCATCACCTGGAATGACTCCATCTACTATTTCGGTGGATCCAGGGACTGGAATGGATTCGACCTTTCGCCGGCGGTTTACAAATATGATGGTAGCAGCTGGACCTTTCTCGACAGTATGCCGGATGATAAAGTCTGGGACCTCAAAGCAGTACTTGCAGAAGAGACCGTGTATTTGCTCAGCGGCTGGCAGGCCGGCGCTGAATTGATCCGTAAATATGATTTGCGCACCGGCGACTGGACATATCTTAACCCCTCCCCTAATAACCGCACCTGGGGATGTACCGCCGAGTATGTGAACGGAAAAATCTACCTTTTTAACCCGCTGGTAGGAGACGTCTACGAATATGACATTCTCAGCGACAGTTGGCTGACCAAAACACGTAGCAGTATCAATGCCCGTTTCGGTATGAGCTCAACCGTTTATGACGGCGAAATCTATCTGGCCGGCTTCACTGAAAGACAATTTCACAAGTATAATCCGGCCACCGATACATGGACACGCCTGGCAGACACGCCTTCTACGGTTATTGCAGCCGGTTTGGGATTGCTCGATGAGAAAATTATCTGTATTGGCGGCGGTATTGATGAAGAGCCGACAGATCCATCAGACAGCGTATTTGTGTACGATGTCGCAGCAGATATCTGGACCATCGATCAATTTGAAATCGCAGACAGACGGCAGTGGATGGCGGATGTCGTATACCAAGGTGATCTCTACGTGATTGGCGGCTTTGACAGCCTCTGGACTGCCCAGGCCAGCGTGGCGAAGATTACGCCACTCGGCCCAGCCGTTAAAATTGATGATACGATTGCACACCCAGCCGAATTTTCGCTGGCGCAGAACTATCCGAATCCGTTTAATCCGACGACCACAATTCGCTACACCCTGCCTTTTGCCTCGGATGTCAATCTTGGCATCTTCAACTTGCTGGGACAGCGAGTTCGCTTGGCGGTACTTAGTAAGCAGGAGACAGGAGCACACACTTTTGTTTGGGATGGACGAAATGATGCGGGGAATGCTATGCCCAGCGGTGCCTACTTTTACCGTTTGCGAGCTGGAGATGTTGTGATGACACGGCAGATGCTATTGTTGCGTTAGAGGTATATTTTCATTTTTGCCATTCCCGAATGTTTTCACCGGGAATCCAATGCCTGAAACAATGAATATCTGCCAGGCTGCAGTAGTCAAACGATGTTCTGTCCCTACGGGGCAGTTGCATATTTAAAGACCGCTTTGCCAAAAGCATTTCGCTCAGCAAGTAGCGGTTCCCGATATGCGAAAGTGGACTTTTCTAACAAATCACTCACATCACCCAGCATCAAGTATCCAGCATCAAGCATCCAGTATCCAGCATCAAGCATCCACCTCAATCCCCTCTTGTGGTTTCCAATAAGATTGTTGCCTGAGCGTCTTTTGGCTGCGATGCGTCCGGGAGTGACCACTGCTCGGTGTAGTCTGTGCTACCATCTTCCTTGAAATATTCCCAAAGGCCAACTTTTTGTCCGGCCAAGTACTGTCCCCGGGATTGCATGCTTTGATTGGGCCACCAGCGCAACCACAGGCCGTCTTTACGCCCCTGCTTGAAGGTGCCTTTCGCCCACTTAATGCGCTTTCCATCCGCCTTCTTCTGTGGATAAAACCACTCGGTTTGCGGCTTCTCACTGACGCCTGCTTCAGCATTCAGCGGTGCGTCCAGCGAGTCAAGATAGCCCTGATCGGCCGCGGAACAAGCGCCGTATTTGAAATACATCCGCTTTCCTTCGCCGGTGACTGCACGAACCTCATCGAAGCCGTCATAGCTAACGACAGTTGCCTCAAAAGTTACGGTCTTGGCAACGCCAAGAATTTTATAGGTAATCGACCAGCTTCGCTTCTCGCTTTCCGGGGTGCCGGCATAGAGCGCATTCAATATGCCGACAGCTGTTAGCAGCGGGATTAGCAAACGCTTGACGACAGCAAATTTAGTGCAGGTTGGTATTTGGTATGGTGTATGTTTCTGAAATGCTTTCATCGTTTTTCTTCTCTTCTCCTGTAAAATCAAGCCAAATAATCCAAAAATATTCGAAATAATGCAAATTTTTTCATCACATTTTAAAGGAAGGGTTTTTAAACGGGGATTCCCGCTAAAAGATTGAGCGCTTGAATTGACGTTCAGAGGAAAAGAGATTCTTAAAATCTATTTACTGTAACAATTGCCACCAATTGCTAAACTGTTGGTTGTGAGCTTTAATGAGATCTGCTACTTTGTCATGTCCGACTGTCTTTAGCTGGCATTTACTTAGTTGAATTCAAATCTGATATAGCAAATTTGACGGGCAAAACATCCCCCCTCTATCTCCCCCTGGGGGGAGATAGAGGGGGGATGTCAATCGCAACAAAAAATGAAGAGACCACACATGCATTATCTGTTTACAATTCTTACTCTGCTTTTTATAAGCGCGGCCAACGGGCAAACTGAACAGCCAGCTCCGCTCAAGCCACGCGAAGCCGCTCTGGAACGACATTATATCATCGAAGAAGTGAGTTTCGCCAGTATAGATGATAGCATCACCCTGTCAGGCGAACTTACCATGCCAGCCGGTGATGGTTCGTTTCCCGGAATGGTGCTGATTAGCGGCTCCGGCCCCCAGGATCGCAATGAAATGCTTGCCGGCCACCGGCCCTTTTTGATCCTTTCCGACTATCTGACCAGGCAAGGCTTCGCCGTACTGCGATACGACGATCGAGGCGTCGGTAAGAGCAGCGGCGACTTCGCCTCGGCAATGGTCCCGGATTTTGCAGCGGACGCCGCCGGCGCGATGAAATGGCTAAAATCTCACCCGCAGGTGAACGAGAGGAAAACCGGCTATGTCGGCCATTCAGAGGGTGGATTGGTTGGTCCATTGGCAGCAAAAACCGTCCCCGCAAACTTCCTGATCTTGCTTGCTGCACCCACATTACCCCTGAAAGATATTCTCCTGCCACGCGAGATACTAAACGCCAGACTAGACGGCAAATCGGCGGCGGAAATCAAAGAAGTGACAAAACCGTGGAAAGCCCTCTTCGCAGCCCTTGAGGGCACAACATCCCGGGGTGATGCATTTGAGGCAATTAAGCAGAACATCCTGGCCGTTGGTGAAAGCGAAGAAAATGCCCACGGCTGGGCTTCTGCTTTTAGCTCACCAGGCCTCTTCTGGATTGCGAAATACAATCCCACACCCGCCCTGGCATCTTTCCCCGGACCGATACTGGGTGTCTATGGGAAGGAAGACACCAAAATTCTCGCAGCGGACAACAATGCCAACATCCTCAAGTCTGCAAGTCATAAAGCCTCTAAAGCACTGGTTGCTGAAGGACTCAACCATCTGTTCCAGCCCGTTGAGCCGGGAACCAAATCCAACTACCAGGATAATGATATCTCTTTCGATGACAAGGCACTTGAGTTGATTGGGAATTGGATAGATACGGCGCTCAGAGTACACAGTAAGAGAAAAGACTAACAAAAAAAATTCCAACAGGAAAAATTCCAGAAATGGTTGTATCTGAAGCCTTCTATGGACTGTCATGCCCGAGTGTAGTTATCGGGCATCCATTGAATCTAAATGTGGATGGATTCCCGCTAAGAACATGCGGGGATGACAAGGCAAAGCGTATCAAACCCAAAGGTTCTTCGCAATATTTTGGAATTTTTCCTGTTGGGATTTGGAATTTCATCCATTTGGAATTTTTCCTGTTGGAATTTGGAATTTCTCTTATTTGGAATTTTTCCTGTTGGAATTTGGAATTTCTCTTATTTGGAATTTCTTTTTCCGGACAATTTGTTCATCAGTGAACAGCCCCTGTATTGTTAGCGGATACTTTTCAACACAACACCTGCCCTCAATCCCAATATAGCTGCAATCGCTCTCTGGCATGATAATTGATTTTCCGGGTATGGGGTCTTTATCCATGCGAAATCTTTCGCGTCTGTGAAAAGGAGATATCATGCTGCAAAACTACTTCAAAACAGCGTTTCGAAACTTGCTGCGACATCCCGGTTTTTCCGGTATAAGCATTATTGGCCTTGCCGTCGGCCTGGCGGCCTTCCTGCTAATTGCCCTGTGGATCCAAGACGAACTTGGTTACGATCGCTTCCATGAGAATGCTGACCGCATATTTCGTGTGGTTCGCGCCGATGCTAATGGCGAAGCGGGATTTGCCAGAACGCCACCGTTAACCGCGCCGACGCTGCGCCAACATTTTCCACAGGTGGAGCAAGCCATCCGCCTTAAGCGAGCAGGATTCGCTGTGAAAGTGGAAAACCAGGTCATTCAGGAAGACCAGTTCTTTTTTGCAGAGCCGGCAGTGTTTGATGTGTTCACATTGCCGATGCTGCAAGGCGATGTAAAGACGGCCCTGAGCCAGCCCTACAGCGTGGTCCTGACCCAGGAAATGGCACGAAAGTATTTCGGCAGCAGCGATCCGCTGGGCCAAATCATCACAATCAGAGACAGCACCGAACTGACCGTCACCGGAATCATCGCAGACCTGCCGCCGAATAGCCATATAGAAATCGACTTCCTGGCCTCCTGGAAGACCTGGACGACTTTTGTCGAGCAGCGCTGGCTGGAAACCTGGCGCAGTGGTATCTACTATACATACGTGCTGCTGAAAGATGGCTATGCGGCAGAAGCCCTGGAAGAGAATTTTGCCGGTGCAAATTTTAGAACGGATTTTGGTTCCAAAGCACAAATCCTGATCCGTCTGCAACCATTAAAAGGCATACATTTCCATTCCCATTTACAGCATGAACTTCAGGCCAACGGGAATGTGTTATACGTCTACCTCTTTGCAGCCATTGCCGTTTTCGTGCTGCTGATTGCTTGCATCAATTTTATGAACCTCGCCACTGCTCGATCTACCAGAAGAATGCGCGAAGTGGGCATGCGCAAAGTGCTCGGCGCTTTTCGTAAACAACTCGTCGGGCAATTCATCGGCGAAGCGATGATCGTCAGTACTCTGGCCCTGCTACTTGCCCTGCTATTGGTGGAAGTCAGCCTGCCCTCTTTCAATAGCTTCGCCGGCAAGGAGCTGACGCTCTTCTCAAACGACATCATGCTCATCATTGGCGGATTGGTTTTGCTGGTGATTCTTGTTGGTCTCCTGTCCGGGAGCTATCCGGCCTTCTTCCTGTCGTCTTTTCAACCGATTCGCATCCTGAAGGGGAAATCTGATTCGCCGCGATCAGGCGTGGCCGTTTTGCTCAGAAAAGGCTTGATCGTATTTCAATTCGCTATTTCAATCACTCTGATTATCGCGACCCTGGTTGTCTACAATCAGCTCGATTTTGTCAAGAATCAGGATCTCGGTTTCAACAAAGAGCAGATCGTGGTAATTCCCTTCCAATGGGATAGCCGGGTGCAGTCTCACTATCAATCATTCAAAGAACAATTGCTTGCCCAACCGACGGTTATCGATGTGACCGCCTCCGGCGACGTGCCCGGGCGGATGATGACGGCCATGACCTACAAGGTCGAAGGCATGGGCGAGGATGAATGGGGTGGTATCACGGCCCTGATTGTCGATCCGGATTTCGCAGAGACGTACGAAGTTTCCATGGCGGCCGGGCGAGACTTTTCAGATGAAATGCAAACAGATGTTTCCAACGCTTTCATCATTAACGAGGCGGCAGCGGCCGAAATGGGATTTACTGCCGAAGAAGCGATTGGTAAACGCTTTCGCATGAACGAGGACGGACAGATTATCGGTGTGATGAAAGACTTTAATTTTAACTCGCTGCACAAAGGCATTGATCCGCTGGTTTTGGCGGTATGGCCCTCCTGGTTCGGATATGTTTCGGTGCGAATTGCGCCCGGCAATATTTCCGAGTCGTTAGCGAACCTTCGTGAGATATGGCTGTCGAATCATCCCAATCGTCCCTTCAATTACTTCTTTTTCGATGATCATTTTGATCAACTGTATCGCGCCGACGAGCAGTTTGGCCAGGTCTTCATTGGCTTTGCGGTGCTGGCTATATTTATCGCCTGCCTCGGGCTCCTGGGACTGGCCGCCTTTACGGCGGAACAGCGCACCAAGGAAATCGGGGTGCGCAAGGTGCTTGGCGCCAGCGTTGCCGATGTCGCCACCGAGCTGTCGAAAAACTTCGTCAAGCTGGTTCTGCTGGCGAATATCATTGCCTGGCCGGCAGCCTGGTTTGCCATGGATAAATGGCTGGCCAATTTTGCCTATCGAACAGAAATCGGCTGGCCGGTATTTATTTTTGCCGGCAGTCTCGCCCTCCTGATTGCCGTGGTAACAGTCAGTACCCAGGCCATCAAAGCGGCGCTTGCAAATCCGATTCATGCCTTGCGAAGCGAATAGTCTTAATGCCACCAAACGGACATAAAAGAAACGGGGCTGGCCCTTGCGGATCAGCCCCGGAAAACTTTTGAATTCCATTTTTTTCTTAACAGATCAATCCGCAGCGAGAGCGTAGCGTGAGAAGTGGTGCAGTTCTGCCCTTATCACTTCAATTTCGCCATTTTCGAAAGTAACTTTGATTTCTTCACAGACCATTTCTTCCCAGGTACCGTTATCGTTGACGTAGTAGAGACCGATATTCTGTCCTTCCAGTCCCGAGAGATCCAGGTCTTTTACTTTGATAGTCAGAAATGCCGGTGAACTGAACTGTGTGCCATGTGGTCCAAAAACAACGTCGCTGATGCCCTGGTACTGCGCGTCGTCAAAGCTCATGCTGATCGTTTTATCAAAGTCAATGCTATGCTTTTCGACTTCCAGCTTAATATCAGCCTTAACAGCCCCATTTGCATCTATCTGGAGATCGCCACCATCCTTGCGGGTGATATACTTGGAAACTGTTGTCAACTTATGCAAGCTGGCAGAATCTTTTTGAGCGATCGGAATGAACTGAATGGTGCGCCCATCGATGGTTTCACCGACCGGACGATTCGTCTCGATAAGGGAACTTACGTCCAGCGGACTATGGGTATCTTCCTGGCAACTGCTGAAGAGCAGGGCGAAAGTCAGGGTTAATATAGCCGCCAGTTTTCTGATTGTTCCGTTGCTCATTTTCATCTTTAGTTCTCCATGGTTTGTGTATGTAAAATTCCCTTTTTACAACTGCTTTATTACTAGGCAATACACGTGCCGCTTTTCCAGAAAAATTCACAAAATATTGTTTTTAAACATCTTAACAAAAAATTTCCGGCGCTCAAGTAAGAAAATGAGCTGGCTGAAAAACTCTAAATTCGGCGAACTCTGGCCGGTCGGCTGAAATGCACCGGTTTTCATCGAATATCCACAGAAATTAGGGCGCGCAAGGTGCTCCGATTCACGCCTTGCGAGGCGTACAGTCTTAGTGCTACCAACCCGGCCCAAAAAGTCAGGGCTGGCCCTTGCGGACCAGCCCTTCGGTGATTGACAGATTTTTATTGGCGCATCAGTCGGCAGCGATGCCGTATCTGGAGAAGTGCGGGAGTCGTGCGTTGACAACCTTAACGGTGCCATTGAAGGTGTCGACGATGATCTGATCGCAAGGCATTTGCTCCCACAAGCCCGTTTCCTTGTTGTCATAGTAGATCATCACCTCGCTTGGATCAACGCCGTCAAGATTGACGCCATGGGCTTCGAAGTTCAGGATGGCTGCCGGTGCGAAGATGGTGCCATGCGGCTGAAAGGTGACCGCCACGCCGCCGCTGAGTTCGGTGGTTTCCATGGTGATTTCGATGTCCTTGTCCACATCG
>JANQRS010000049.1 GCA_028284445.1 Calditrichia bacterium | reverse complement strand
AGATGCTGCGGCAGCATAAGCTTTTCGCCTAAGACCAAGCAATTTCCCCTAAGCCATGCCAGGTCGGGTTGCCTTCGGGCGGCTCGACCGGCTGTTTTTCAGCAAATCATCACAAGAAGTGACGCACTCCCCATCTCAAATTCTGTGACTTTATAAATTAGACTACATAATGATTGAAAAATATTCTTTATTATCATGCCTTGATGGCCGATGAATTGGGCTACCAGGGCATTCGTGGATCAATGGTTTTGTGGCCATTAGAATCACCGCAAGATGCAATTTGCAATATGGGTAAACTGGACCGGAAACAACATGAAAAACATACCTCGTTGTGAAGAATGCAACTCCCGACTGTGCTCAATTTTTAGTGACTTGAGCACAGAGAGCGTACAGCGGATAGACAGTTGCAAAGGCGGCAATTTTTACCGTCGAAAACAGACGATTTTCTTCTCCGGGACTCGACCAAATGGTATCTACTGTATCAGCTCAGGCAAGGCCAAAATCTATAAGATTGATGCTGACGGGAACGAACAGATCATACGCCTTGCAAAGGAAGGAGATGTACTTGGATACCGGTCACTGATCTGCGGAGAACAATATTCTTCATTTGCAGCAGCCCTTGAAGACGCTGTCATTTGTTTCATCCCTCGTGAATCTTTTCTCGGTTTGCTTGAGCAATACCCGGCGATGTCAGCCAAGCTAATGCAGCAGTTGGCGCATGACCTTAAGATAACTGAAGATCGCCTGGCCAAGATTGCCTGTAAGCCAGTAAGAGAGCGAGTAGCTGAAGCCATTCTGATCCTGGCAAAATTCTATGATAACGATAAAGACGGAACGGCAATCACCTTGACATTGACCCGGGAAGAACTTGCTAATTTTATCGGTACTGCAACTGAGTCAGTCATCCGCTTTTTATCGGAGTTCAAAAAGGCCAACCTCATTCGGGTAAAAGGTCGCGAGATCAAGATTCTCGATCGTGACGCCTTGATCAGAACAGCGAATATAGTCGACTAGCTTTACCCAGCTTTTCTTCATCTCATATTCTCTCCCAGCAACACCTTAATTAGCCTGTCGCCAAAACCTGATAAAAATCATGTTTTTCCCTGAGCATCTGCAGGGTTTTTGCTTCTCGAATTTCCTACTTATAGATCAACGGATTTATGGGCTGGCGACATGGTGGCGCCACCCGCCAACTCCAAAGGAGGAGATTGGCTGTAATTATCATTAAAATCATTGTAGGAGTAGTTATGGAAAATGCAATTGAATCCACGGAAGGTCTGATTGAAGAGCTGCTTGAAAACCCGGAGCAGCAAATTGTTGATGGGTCTCAGGCAGCGCGAGATCTTATTTTAAAATGCAAGCAACTCAATCATAAATTTGCGAAACGTGCGGCAGAGTATGACCAGGAAGCAACCTGGCCGGTAGAACACTATGAGGAACTGCGCAAAGCAGGCCTGCTCGGTCTTATGATTCCGCAAAAGTTTGGCGGCCTCGGCGCTGATTTCCTGACGTATACCAAGTGTCTTGAGCAGCTTTCGCAAAATAGCGCTGCCACAGGTCTGACATTCAACATGCACAATATCACCACCGGCATCCTGGCAGAGGCAGCGACTGAGGATATAGGCGGACGTCGCGGACGCGCTATCAACGAGTTCAAGCAATGGGCGCTTGGCGAGGTTGTCAATAATGGCAAAATGTTCGCTTCGGCCAATTCGGAGCCCGGCGTTGGCGCCCACTTTAGCGCCCTGAAAACAAAGTATCGCAAAGTAGAAGGCGGATATCTGATTAACGGCTACAAGATGTTTGTTTCAATGCTTGGCTATGCGGACTACTATACTGTCGCGGCTCGCCGTGAAGATGTCGAAGGCGACTTGCCGCAAATTTCATTCTTTATTGTCCAGCTGGATACGCCGGGTATTGAGGTTGAAAAAGTATGGGATACCATGGGCATGCGGGCAACCGTTTCAAACAATATGCTCCTGAAAGATGTGTTTGTTCCTGAAGAGCGACTCTTCCTTGGCAGCGAAGGTCTGGGATTAAGCAAACTTGCTCGCGAACCACACTGGGTGATCGGCGGCTATGTCGGCGTTTATCTTGGATTATGTCAAGGCACCTTCGACTACATGGTCAAACATTTACAGAAGAAAAAAATTCCCGGTACAGATCGCTCGGTTATAGAACGTGAATGGGTACAACACTGTGTTGGTAAACTGGCCGTTGATTTGGCAGCAACCCGCGCCCTGGTTTACCAGGCTGCAAAGTTGGTTGACGAACAACGCGGCACCCTTGAGACCAATACTGCTATCCATTGCTCAAAACACGCGGTGAGCGAATTGGCACCACGACTGGCTTCCGAGGCTATGCGCCTTTGCGGCGGCAGCGGAATTTCGAAGCGTCTACCGCTGGAACGCTTCTACAGGGATGCTCGCTGTGGCGGCTTAATGCCAGCGACAAGCGATGAATGCTTGCTCTATGCCGGAAAAGCCGCACTCGGTTTTGACCTTATGTCTATCCGGGAAACCTATTGGTAGGCACCACTGTTTCTTGACGATGACTACTCCCACCGAAGCTGGAAGCGACAACCGCAAAGCGGTACCGCTTCCGGCAGGAGGGCAACCCACCTTCTACGCCCTGAAAGCAACACGCCAGACAAGTTTTTTTGCCACTTACTGGAAAAAACCAGGAATTATTGTAATTTAAAATCATGAAAATTCGTCCACGCTTTCGAGAACTTTCCAATCGTTCCCCTGAGGCCATTTTGAATGCCTTGAGGCAAGCCCTCTCGACGACAAACAAACCGATTGAAGGCACGACGCTCGACGACTATTTTATTTTGCGCATCGCTGACCCGGAAAACCATTTTTGGTCGCCTCGCCTTACGGTTCATGTAGATCCCGCAGAAGGCGGGAGTGAGCTGCGTGGCCTCTTCGCCCCTGCGCCGGCCGTTTGGACGATGTTTGCCGGCCTTTATGCGGTATCAATATTTGCCGTACTTATCGGTCTCATATGGGGAGGAAGCCAATGGCAACTCGATATGTATCCATCCGGCTTCTGGATAGCAGGAATCGGCGGAATATTGTTGATTACATCTTATGCCATCGCCTTTGCAGGCCAAAAGCTCGGTCATTCTCAAATCGTCATGATGAAGAATTTTCTCGACGATCATATTGGTAATTTATGATGGTAGATTACCTATTCGGTTTTTCCATTGGCATAATCGTTCAAAAACAATCGAATTGCTTGCTTTGTATTATGGTAATGATAACCGCCCTTCTTTCGATTATGGTGCCCACCATATTTGTCCGTCCTACCGCCATGTGAGTATACATTGCCAGCACATCCAGAATAAAGACCAGGCAAGCCAATACCGCCAATGCAGATTTGAGTCGATGCATTGCTCCCTCTATAATTTCTAACTTATCTTTAGGGATAATATGACCTGCCGAACTCCCCTTCATCGCTTAGCAATGGCCAAAGAGTCGAGTCCGCCAGTATATCTTTCAGTTGTATTCTTTCACCATTAAGTACTGCCACTTGATATATCAGGCGCACGCCGTGGGAGTAATCGGCATATTCAGCCGTATGTCCATTGTAGACCGGTTGAATAGGATCATTGGCACTCTTGTGCCAGCCATAAATGACAACCCTCGCGAAATTTCGATCGGAACTATAGATCTTATTGGAAACAATAACGTCCTTCTTCGTTCCGCTTATTATGTAACTTGCCGATCTATCAATCCCGAGTTGTTTGAATTGATGCTTTATAGAATCCGTATGTTGCTCAAAGACCGGAACGGTGGTCATGGTATCAGAAGGCGGTATCGGTTGAGGCCGCAGCTTGACTTCCGCAGCAGTATAAATTTCATCAACCATTTTACTCGTCGGAAGGATGCAGCCAAGAGTGTCAGCCAGCAATTGCGCCATTGAGGGCGTCATTGGCAGATAGAAATAATCTTGCACTGAGCCAATGGCCATATAATCAGCAACAACGTAAAGCTCTAACTGATAACTGATGCCATTGATTTTGTGATGAAAGGTGAGCGGTCTCAGCTGCCGCGAGAACAATGGTACATTCCCTGCCAGTATCTGCTCCAACGCTGCCTGCTCTCTATCAACAATACTTAGACCGGTCACTTGCCTTACAAATTCAGCACCTCCCGGCGCAGCTGGCTTGCGGTCCGGGAGATTTAAGAATCGGATGGCATCATTTGTGACCGCCTCCTGCCTGTCAGCAGCAGGCTTTTCAGATCCGGCCTGTCCGAAGGTCACATTGATCAACAGCAGAATTTGTATAGCAATTAGGCCAGATTGTCTCATGTTTGTCGATTCCCCTAGTGTGTCGATTCTTAAGATATGAACAAGCGCCGATCCCTGTCTAACACGGCCGGCAGAAGGCACTTACGCAACTTCGATCTCTCCAATAATTTTCGCCAGTGCCTCATTAAACCTGTGAGGCGCTTCTATCATCGGATAATGGCTGGTCGCAGCAATTTCGCTCAAAGACACGCCCTGCGCGCAGTGCTTCTCGAGGCTGGCTATGTTCGTCGAACTATTGTTGCAATTCAGCAAGTGAAGCTTACAAGTGAGATTTTCCAGTTTTGCAGGTTCAAGCATCGAATATTCCAGCAAGTTGCTTAAGGACGAAAATCCGATGCCTGGATCTGCTTTTGCAAAATCTCTTTTAACTCTGTTGGAAACCGCCTCCGGGGTCGTGGTGTGTAATAACATATTCTCAGCAAATGCCGGTGCGGCATTCCTGAAATCACTTGCCAGCATCTTCATCATGCCATCGAATTGCCGGTACTCCTCAGGCGTGTAAGTCACACCAACTGTCTTAAAGTTATCGATCCCAATTATACCGCGAACTCCCGGATGTGGTTTTTGCATCAGCTCCAGGGCAATTGATCCCGCCAATGAATGCGCAATCAAGATAACATTTTGAAGATCAAGGCGTTCGATCACCTCGATCAAATCCCGGCTATAAGCCTCGATGGTCCAATTGCTTCTATCTGCCGTAGACTGTCCAAAACCAGGAAGATCTATCGCGATGCAGCGATAATCGTTCTTGAGAAAATCGACCTGAGCTCGCCAATAATCCTTGTTGATACACCAGCCATGCATAAGAAGCAAAGTGGCGTTACCGTTACCCTCATCGATATAGTTGAGTTTGGTTGAGCCAAATTGAATGTTCATAGAATTCTCCTTTTTGTTTGCCATTCACAAGAAGGATAAAGACGGCGGGTGACAACAGTATGTCAGCAGGGTTTAGCGCGCGTAAAAACACGCCTTATAGATAGGAGCTGCAGAGTTCTTTCACCAGCTCTTGAATGATCTCGCGCAGTTCAGGCGGAGAGATTACCCTTACCTGGTCACCAAACATTAAGAGCCAGCGAGATATGGCCTCAACCTGATTGGTCAGGAAGGTCATTTCGGTTGTATTCTCCAGCCGTTTCGCTTCAACAAAGCCGAAGTAAAATTTTTGCCGCCCGGTATGGTGAACCACCGAATTGTCGAAATCGATGACGATTTCCTGTAGATGCTTGTCGTTTGCGGCTTGCTGCAGATACTCTTTCAGAGTTGGATGAGAGGGAGTGAACCGCTGACCGGTAAGCTCAAGTTCATGGATTCGATCCAGGCGAAAGCGGCGGTAATCAGCGCGTAACCGACACCAGGCAATACAATACCAGTGATCATCGGCGAAATATACCCCGATAGGTTCAATTTCACGAAGAGTTGGTTGGTCGCTGGCTGGGGTTTGATAAGAAATAGCCACGACTTGATTGGCAGTTAATGCCGCGAGAATCGTCTGAAAGGTCTCTTCGGCACCAACGGGGATGCCCTGATCCGACCGGCGCGAGCGTACCTCAATGCGCGGGTCTAGAGTCTGCAAGGAATCTTGATCAGCCATTTGCAGAATGGCCTTTATTTTGGTTATGGCGGAGTCATATGCGCGACTGACACTCCTGTCGGCCATCTTCTCCACAAATTTCTGCGCAGTCAAAAGGGCAACAGCTTCATCATAACTAAACATCACCGGCGGCAGAAAATAGCCTTTCATAATGGCGTAGCCAACACCGGCTTCACTGACAATCGGAATTCCCGCTTCCTCAAGTGTGCGAATATCACGATAGACAGTCCGTAGGCTGATCGAAAATGTTTCAGCAATATCCTGCGCCCTGACCACTCGCTGTGATTGCAGTTTAACAAGAATTGCTGCGATACGATTAAGTCGGTTCATAGGATAATATATTCAAAATATATGATGTGGGGTATCGGTTTGTGCAGGCCTTAACGGAGCTATTTACAATATTGGCGGAATATAGCAGCGAGCATCAGAACGAGAGCACACGCAAAATGTTCACTAGAATCTTTTTGCAAAATTGGTCTGAAGTTCGACTCGTGCATTTAAGAACATTTTGCGGTGAAGTGATTCTGATCAGTGGCAGCAGTTCCGGATGCAATTATTTCTTTTTTTGATGGACGTTCTGTTTTTCTTCTATCTCTTTAAAAAATATTTCCTGATCCTGGTCGCTACCATACCAAACACTGGTCTCTTCTTTAGCCTTTTTCCAATACGCCATAAAATATTGCAATACCAAGCGGCAATCGGCGTCTTTGAGCAATACAGGTGTCACATACGGCGAACGAAGGCGCCGAGTAAAATAGATACAAATTATTGGCTCACGGTCTTTTGTCAAGATGGTCATATGCTTATTATGTTCCCACCATGGTAAGTCTCGAATTTCTCCTATTTGTTCACCATAAGTTTTTTGGAGTTCTCCGACATGTGCTGTGTCAGCTATGATGAAATTTAGAATCCCGGGCCGTTGAGATTCCTTAATCAATTCAATTACCTTTTGGTGTTTTGTTAACCATTCCCCTGTCTCTGCACTAATCAACAAGGTGTCCCATTCATAATCGCTGAGAAGCTTTTCCGTAAGAATGTGGAAGCCAGTTTCGGTATAAATCACCCTTGGATTTTGATAAATTTGAAGATAATCCTTTTCCTCCATGATATTCATTTCAATCTCTTTTGCTTCATAGAGTAATTGTAATACTTCACAAAAATGATCGAAGCATCTATTGATATTGTTTGTAGCGACATCACTCTGCAGATGCAATACAACCCGCGAAGCAAATTCTCGAACGACGGCTTGAAATTCGGGCGGACGCAGTATTCCAAGCTGCTCTTTGCTAAATTCTTTTGGACCTGGATGAAGACTCAAACGCATTGCATCACGGGAATAGCCAACACGCTTCAAGCCCAAGTTTCTACACATCTCAAATAGGGTTTGTTGTCTCGGTTCGCTCCGTCTATATAATTGATAATAGTTACCGCATCGATCATTACGCAAAACGCTTATATTTAAAAGGCCCTTACCTTTTGCTGTGGCAAATGCGATTTCGATCAATGTGCGATCATGAAGATACCTGGCGAGGCCGTCATTTTCAATCTGACTACGGAGGGGTGTCGGCGAGCTATCCCGACTATGGAACAAATCACTAATGAAGCGATGACGTGCAGTATTTCTCGGCTCTTTATCTTTAAAGATGTTCGACGTTTTCACCCACAATTCATCAAGAGTTCTGCTTAGGCCATTTTCTTTCCTCTCAACTTTAATCAAGTATTCTTTCAATCTTTTCTGCCCCCCAACTTCATTAGCAAATACAATATCTGCTTCGGGATGATTGTGATTGACATAAAAGATCTCAGGTAAAGTTTGCATATTGCCAACGATCTCATTGAACTCAAAACTTTGCATGTTAAAACCGATAACCATCAGAGTCACATTTGGCCCCGACAACAGGGTTTCAAGGAGATCTCTTATATCCATTGGAATCCCGAAATAGTCTCTGCGCGTAAATCTCAATGTCGACTTATGGCTGACAGTACCGTGAGGTTTTATATAAAGCGGCAATTCAAATGTGCCATCCGCTCGTGGGTTTGGGCAATCTCCATCGGACAGTACATATGTATATTCACCACCTCTTAATTCATCAGCAATAGATTGATCTAGAAGCTCATCAAAATTAAAATTGATTATGGCATCTATAAAGCGGTGTTTAAATAGGTGAGCAAGAATTTCATTGGAATACAACGGTTGAAATTTAAGCGAATACAAGTTTGCTAGAAAATCGCGAACTTCTTTAGCACGGCCACTTTCTTCACTCAAAGCTAACATAATCGTTTCGAATTCTTCTCCGCGGAGCCTCGAGACTTGGCGAAGCTCATTCAACTTAGCGCGATATATTCTTTGATCCCAGTTGCGGTTCTCAAACATCTCTTTGCGCAGAAGTTGAATGGCCTCACTGCCTAAAGGCAGACCAGCATCACGGCTGGCACCAGCTCCAACGATGGCAATGACTTTTCTCCGATTTGCTGCTTGTACTGCGTCAGAATGTTCAATGATTAATGACTGTTTGTGAGTGAGCAGGTCATACTTGAGTTGATTCTTTACCAGTTTGGTTGCAAGTATTTCCAGCGGAGTTTGCTTCGAAATAGACATTTTAGGTCTCCGTCAACAATTAACGCATGTAATTTAGAAAGCGTCGTGCAGCTGATAATTAGGTGCAGCAATTTATTCTTGAGGAAATTGATATGCATTAAGGAGCCCGGACAACATTTCTGTCCGATATGCACTCTCTAAATTGGAAATGTTGATAAGAGAGATTTTCAGAAGAAAAACATGTATATAATAAAGAGGGATAAGTCGACAATTATTCTCAATTTCATTCCCCGAGGTTCAGTTTCGATTTGACTTCAGAGATTGTTTTCATGGTCACTGTCTTCACTTACCACTTCAAAAAAATGAAACTGCAATAGGAGTACCGATACCTAGTATTAGAATATGGATGGATTGAGAGGCAAATCATACGATGGTAAACAACAGAATTACTAATTGGACATACGTGTAGCAAAAAACGCCAACCGGTTTTCACCAATTGGCGTTTTTTCAATTTTCAATCGTCAATGTCTTTTCGTACTCGGGGTGGGACTCGAACCCACACGTCCGGGGACACTAGATCCTAAGTCTAGCGCGTCTGCCAATTCCGCCACCCGAGCATCTTCGTAAAAAGCTTTCAAATATAGTCGGCGAAAAAAGGGAAATCAATGGGGAAAATTCTTTGATAATCGATTGAAAATTGAACAATGAAGATCAGTTTGATTCCGCCAGCGCCCGCTTGCGACCCGCAACGTAGAATCCTTCCAGCGAATATATGATCAATGCCGCCCAGATAATGCTGTAGCCGATCAGGCTGGTCTGTGTAAATGCCTCGTTGTAAAGAAATACACCGAGCAGGAACTGCAAGGTCGGAGCCATATATTGCAATATACCAACCAGCGTTAAGGGAATTTTGCGTGCGCCATAGGCGAACAAAAACAGTGGAACCACAGTCATCACGCTGGTGAAGATCAAGGCAGCGTCAAGAATCCAGGTACTACCAAAGGAAGCCGCACCCTGCTGTTGCAAATAGCCAACATATACGATCGCCGGAATCAGCATGACCAGCATCTCCAGCGACAGTCCCTCCAGAGCGCCGATCTTGGCGGTCTTGCGGAGTAATCCATAAAGGCCAAAAGTAAAAGCCAAAGACAATGCAATCCAGGGAAGGGCACCAAAGCTAACCGTCAGATAGATAACCCCGGTGAGGGCGATCAGAATCGCCGCCAGCTGACCGTTGCGCAGACGCTCCTTGAGAAAGACCACGCCCAACAGCACACTAAATAGTGGATTAATAAAGTAGCCAAGACTGACGTCAACAACATGGCCGGTATTCACAGCCCAGATAAATATGATCCAATTGGTGCCCAGCAAAGTTCCGCTGAGAAGGAAGACCAACCCATTACGAGGATTCTTTCGAAGGTCTTTCAACCAGTTCCAATTCTGCCGTATCAATAGAACTGCTATTAACAGCAGCACAGACCAGATGACTCGATGCCCAAGAATTTCCTGGGGAGGAACATCCTTAAGCACTTTCCAGAATATCGGCGATAATCCCCACCAGAAGTAGGCACCGGCAGCCGCTAAAATACCGTTTTTCATTCACAACCAATCATTTGCAGTAAAATCAAATCCGTGTGCCTCAAAAATCTTTCGAGCAATGGCGGATTGGAGTAATGGAACATAGGATTATTGGTAACATCCCCCTAA
Source organism: Calditrichia bacterium (assembly GCA_028284445.1). GTDB lineage: Bacteria > Calditrichota > Calditrichia > RBG-13-44-9 > J075 > JANQRS01. Next base: position 24,525 of record JANQRS010000049.1, on the reverse strand, counting down.
ATCCCACTGCGAAGGGGATTTAGGGGGATGTTTCATCACTCATTCCCGTCTAATATCGACCTTTCGAGCCCAACCGACAAGTGCCACTATCCCCTAATTGGTAAGGGCCAATCCGATGATGAAATTTCTACCTGAACCATTGATGCCTGAGCCATGTTCGCGATAATTCAAATCGAGAACATTCTCAATCCCGGCACTTATACGTAGCTGATCACCTAAACGATAATCACCGCGGATATTCCAGGTTTGCCATGCAGGTGTCCCACCAGGCGGAATTCGATCATCGTCCAAATCATCAGCAGACAAACGATCCTGCTTTCCGGCAAAGCGCAGATAACTTTCAGCGGACCAATCTGCCTGTTGCCAGCGAATACCGGCAACCCCAAATAGCGGTGGCATTTTACCGATTGGTTCATCCAATGTCGTATTTTGTCCATAACTGAAGCTAAGATTGCCGTATACGCTCCATGCTTTATCAAAACGGACCTGCACGCGACTTTCAAAGCCACGGATGAAGCCTTCGCCGGTATTGGCCTTGTGCTTCACTTTGAGGGTATCGCCGCCGGAAACAATGACATCAGACCCGCGAAAAGTGGCATCAACACTCGCCAGAAGATCGCTGATTTGCGCGACATAGCCAACGAGCTCACCACTAAACGACTCACCATTATAGCGAATGCCAAAATCCAGACTAGTCATTCTCTCAGGATCTAATTCGGTGTTCGGCACTTCGAAGGTCGATCCTTTTGATTCGCCGAGCTTGCTAAGATCGCTTAAGTTCGGTGCTCGGAAAGCCTGCGCCGCATTGGTCATGACAGTAATATTTTCGGAGGCTTTATACAAAAGACCAACGCTACCGGTAAAGGCGCCAAAAGACAAATCGACATCTCCCAGATTAGCAGCAGCCTCCGGATCAAAAGGCAGCGTAAATTCTGTGTCAAAACGGCTGTATCGAAGTCCACCATTGACGATCAGGCGCTGATTGAGGTAGACCTCATCTTGCACAAAAACACCCATGCTGCGATAAGTCGCATCGTCCGGGAAGCGCCCCCGTAGAGTTTGTGTCTCCACATCACCATCGGCAGCCCGAACAAAAGCCGCACTGGCCACCTGATCTTGGTAGATATCCAGGCCGTAGCTAAGGACTTGCGCACCCCAGACAGATCCCATCTGCAGATTCAGCCCGTAGGTCTTCACATCGTCACGTTCGCGCTCAATATTCGAGCTGGCATCATCCTGGGTCAATCGCCCTTCCTGCTGGCGATTAAAGGATGCTGTCGCCTGCAAATTTCGCACAAATCCCAGATCATGATCGCTGCGGTATCGGGCATATGCCAGCTGTCGTTTCTGCGGCGTGTATTGCCAGAGAATGCTGGAACCACTTTCATATTTGTCGTAGCGCGGCACTTCGATCTGCTCCGCAAATTGCCAGGCCAACATGACATTCTGCTGCTCGTCGAGGTGATACACCAATTTGGCATCCGCGTCATAAGCGCTAAATCCGCTCGGCGACTGACGCAATCCGTCGGTAGAATTTTCCAGCAATGGATTGTTGCTATTGCCTCCGCGACGAAGGTCTCCAAAATTCTTATAGCTGAATCCGGCTGCCACAGCCAATCGACCATTTGCAGCCCAGGCTTGCGCCCGGCCGGTTTTCTCGCCATCAGCGGATGCATATCGCCCATTGCCGCGATAGCCGCCTGTCCATCCGTCCGCACTCTTTGTTCGTGGATCTTCAGTGACCAGGTTTATGGCGCCACCAAGAGCATCGCTGCCATAGAGTGCGGAGGTCGGCCCCCGTACGACTTCGATCTTGCTGAGCATTTGATAATCAACTGTTGTCAGATATTGATGATTGCCCAGGCGATATGTCGAATTGTTCAGGCGAATGCCATCGACGAGAATGACGATGCGATTTGAACTCAACCCGCGGATAATAGCCGATCCCCCACCATGATTGGTTTTCTGAATAAAAATGCCAGTCTCTTCCCGCAAAGCCTCGGCACTGGTTTTGGCATTGCGTTGTTGGATAATTTCCGCATTGACCAAATTGGCCCCGCTGCTAATGTCAGTTAGGCTTTTGGGGCGGCGATTAGCCGTTACAATCGTTTCATTCATCGCCAGGAGCTTTGGCGACATGCGAACATCCACCATCTGAGTGGTTTCTCCACTGCGCACCCTAACAGCAGAGATCTGTCGTGTCTGAAACCCAAGGTAATCGATCCGCACAGTGTAGTCGCCCTTCGGCACGGACTTAATCTCAAATTCGCCATTCGCCCTGGTCGTTGTGCCGATCTCAAGTGAAGGAATAGAAATCTCCGCGGCTACCATGGGATTACCGTGATTATCGAGAATCGTGCCGATAATCCTACCTGACTCTTGACCTAACAGAGGAAGGTTGTAGATCAGGATCAGGCTGGGGATGAGTTTTCGCAGAGTGGCATGAAGCAAGTGCACAAATCTATTTTTCATTTAGAGGGGATCTCCTAATTTGACGAGGCAGTTCTGCCCAAAATAAGGCAACTTCAGCAGCACCGCTTCTTCAGCCGGGTTGAGGTATCTACTAAGTGGAACACCGGTTGCTACAAAAGGTTTCGCGTAGTACAGACTGCTAAGTTAATAATATTTCGCAGTCTGAAAAATCTTATTTAATTAAGTGTCATCAGACACAATATTCGAACAGAAAGCCCTTAAGATGTTGACATTTCGCGAAGGAAATCGCCGGTTTTCGCAAATTCAGGAAGAACGCCACGGCAACGCTGAAGAAACCGGCAAACCTTAAACGGTCGTGGTAAAGTGTATTTTTTGCTAGACTTAGGCAGTAATCGTAACTAATTTTTCAATAACGCCGGGCTGGCTGCGAATATAGCAATAAGGCCAGGGCGAATCCGATGATGATTCTACCGAAGAATGAAAGATTACGGTCTCTGTCGCGCTATGGCACTTATTGACAAGCCGGTCTTTCAAACGGTCAAGGTTTTGCCTGGTTTGTGGGACACGTTTAATTTGTGTAACTTGTTATCACACATGAATATGTGGCCTGATTCAAGATGGAATCCAGGCATGCGGACAATATCATGAATACCGATAACTTATGTATGGGATGTATGACAGATAAGGGGCATTCCTCTGTCTGTTACAACTGCGAACGGGATGAGTCCAAATCTTCACAGGCCTCCCACCATTTGCCGTTCAGAACCATACTAAACGACCGCTACATGCTGGGCAAGGGTATTCATGAAGATCTGCTCGGCATCACCTACATGGCGCTCAACCTTAATACCGGGCAGCGCGTCACCATAAAAGAATTTATGCCACGCGGCCTGACCATGCGACAACCGGGTCTGGCCAGCGTTATGGCCAAGGACGTCTCGCTCCATCCCCACTTCGATCTTGCCAAAGCTGAATTTCTTCAAATAAGCGATCAGCTTTCAAAACGCCCACGCGCTGCCGGGTTGCAGAATATTATTGGCCGATTCGCGGAGAACAATACCGCCTATCGCGTATCTGAGTACATCGACGGTATTAACCTCGATCGCTACCTGAAGAAAAATGGCGGACAAGCCTCATTTAAGCTGGTTGCCAAAATACTTTATCGAGTCATCAACGATCTGGACTCACTCCATCGCGACCAGCTGTCGCATTTTGCAATTGCCCCGATCAACCTGATTGTCAACAAACAGGGCATTGCAACACTGGTCAACTCTTCCCTGACCCTGCCATCGATCATTCCGCATATCAGCAATCCCCATTTGCACTTGTATCCGGGATATGCCGCACCGGAATTGTATGGAGATCAGGAAACCGCAGGGGCATCTGCCGACATTTATGCCACGGCAGCAGTCATTTATCGCTCGGTATGCGGAAAGATTCCACCTGATGCCACGGCCCGGCTGAAGCAGGATCGTCTGGAGTCCCCAAGCAGGCTTGGAAAAAATATGCCGGCGGATGCCGAAAAAGTCTTGTTGCAAGCGCTGCAGTTGGATATCAACAAGCGGCCGGCGAGCCTTAAGGAATTTGGCGGGATTATATTCGAGAGCGTCTACTCCGAAGAAATGAAGCGCTATCGAACTGCAATAGATGCCTTTACAACGACCCGTTGTTCCAAATGCGGCAAGGCCTCTGAGGTTCTGATTAACGACTTGAAATCCGGAACAGCCGTTTGTGGCTATTGCCAAAATGTGCTGACGTATGTCCCGGATACACCGCTTTCCATGCCCAGCAAAAACCGGGCGGATACCAATGCAAATCTCCTGGCGCCACCGATTGCACCCCCGCCAAAAAGCACATCTGTACAGATTCCGCCAGTGGAAAAAATCCGTGCCAATCTTGGCTTTGGGTCGCTGTCCTTTCCCTATCCTGAATCAGTTGATATAATCAAATGCCCGCATTGCGGCGCCGAAAATGACATCGAGGCTGCAGATTTAAAGAAGGGTTTTCCTTGCATCAAATGTAATGGCATCATCAGTTCGGAAACCCTGGCCAATAAGACCAAAGTCGCGGCGCCACCGATTCCCGTTCCGGATCCTGAACCTGCACCACCGACTCAGACGATTGAAGCGGAGCAGGGTGAACCTGCACCAATAGAGCATCCGGAAGAAAGCATTGCGGCAGCAGCAACGGCTGATGATGAGACCTTGCTGGTTGAGCCTGAGATAGAAATGCCTGTGGATGAATCTGCCGTGCAGGCAACGGCAGCCCCTGTTGAAGAATCGCTCGCTGCTGGAGCGGACGAGACCTTCAGTGTCGAGACCCAATTACCGCCCTCCAAGCCGATTGAAGAGGTCGCCGCAAATATTGAAGACGACATGATCGTTGAAGATGATCCCGATATCATCGAAGGCGAAATCATACCAGAAACGGCAAAGGACCTTGAGCCACTGGATATAGATTCAGCCGATACCGGTCAAGTGTTAACAGATCTTGCATCGCAACTTGGCGCAGATATTGAAGATCTCGAAGTCACCGGCGATATTTCCAAGCTGGCAAGTGCCCGTCCTCCGGCAGATAAATTGAGTGAAGACTTCGAGCCCGAAGTTGAGGCAGATCCGGAACCAGAAACGGCCCCTTTCTCGAAATCGAAACTACCCCCGGAAGACGTCATTTTTCCGCAGAATGATGTCGATTCGATGGAAGAGATTTTCGAACTTGGCAGCGACGACATTAAGTCACCAATCCCGGAATTCAGCGAAGATTTTGAGATCGCTGAAGACGATGCGACTATCGCCGCCCTCCATGATCCGGAAGAATTGCCGGATAGCGCACAAGCTACAGCATCCGCGGAGGGTGACAGCTCACTTGAGGAGCTATTGCCGGAACTTGAATCTCCATCTGCCGAAACGCAAGCCCTGGACCTGATCGAATCAGGCGACAGCCTCGACGGCATCGACATTGACGCCCTGGAAGCGCTGGCGCCAGATGAGGAGCAAAACAAACGCTCGCAGCCTGAGGACGTGGATGATATTGAGGCTTCCTTCTCGGCACAAGATCTCAAGGATTTGAGTGCAAGCCTGGACAGCGATGAAACCGCTGTGGAAACACGTTTTCCGAATCCGATGGAAACCAATTTTGGAGAAATCGACCTCCAGGACCCTTTGCCTGAAGAAATCATACCGGAATTCACCCCGGAAACCGAAACACCGGTTATTGAAACCAAAACAGCTGAAAACGGCCCTCTATTCGCCCCTACTGCGGAAAAAGCCGCTGAATATGATGACGAACCGGAATTTTCATTCGACAAAAAGCGCTCTGTTCCAATTTGGGCCTGGATAGCAGCCTTGCTAATTATTGGTGCAGCAGTGGGCGGCTATTTTTGGTATGAAAATATTCAGAAACTGGAAGCAAATTATGCCCTGCATTTGCAGGAAGGAAATCGCCAATACAGCAATGGAAACTATGAAAGTGCGATCAGCAGCTACCGGCAAGCACTACATATAAAACCGGAAGACGAATATGCAGCCCAACTGATTTCGAAAAGTGAAATGGCTATCCAGGAGGCATTGCAGGAACAGGCTGAAGCTGAACGACAGGCATTTCTGGCGCAGGTCTTATTGCAGGCCGACTCGCTCTACAAATTGCGCAAATACAATGATGCATATCCGCTCTATAATCAATTGGCGGCAGAAAGTGTAGGCGATACCAGCGATCATCTGCGCAGTCGTCTTTCATTCCTGGACAAGCTCTTTGCCCAAAGAGGTAAGCGGCAAAAAGTGGCCAGTCCAAGCAAGAAGCCCCCAGCGCCGAAACTAAAACCTTCCTGGTATAGAAATGCCAATGTCCGCTCAGGGGACGATCTGGTAGCGGCGATTGAAAAAGCAGAACCTGGTAGTGTGCTACGCCTACCGGTTGGAATTTTCAAGATCGACAAGCAGTACACGCTCTACAAATCATTGGATATCCAGGGAGCAGGCCCGAATCGCACGCTGATTGTTGCCAGTTGTGATACCAGCATGCTACGCGTGGAGAACAATGTCAAGATCTCGTTTTCCGGTATAGGATTTGAGCACACAGGCAAGCGAAGTGCAGATATCATCAAGGTTGTCAATTCCAATATTATGATTAGCAATTGCTCCTTTAAAGGCGCCCGTTCAGGCAAAGGTCTCTCATACGGCGGAAATGCTGTCCATTTTGTCGAAAATGCCCGCGGCTATGTTCAGGAGTCCAGCTTCGAGGACAATATTGTCGGCATTAAGGTGAGCAGCAACGCCAAGCCCAGGATATCACGCAATTACCTGAACCAAAACACTTATGGTATTTTGGTTAATGAGAATGCGCGTCCAACCATTGCGGATAATGAAATAAAGCATAATCATCAAACAGGAATTGTCGTCGCAAACGATTCGCAACCGCTAATTGAGAAGAACAAAATCCATCGCAACAAGGTGAATGGGATCAGTTTTAGCAATAATAATTTTAGCGGTACAACCCGTTCGAACGAGATCTTCGAAAATGGTCAGTTAGGGATTCAACTCGCCAATCAAGCCCGGCCCACACTGGAAAAAAATATTATCCGCTCCAACAAGGTTGGCGGTATTCAGTTTAAGGACCGTGCGAAAGGGATTGTGCGGGACAATGAAATCGTAGCTAATCAAGATGAAGGCATTAATATCAGCAACTCGGCTGAACCGAATATCAAAGCCAATAAGATTCACGGCAATCAGGGTGACGGCATCGAAGTGCTGGATAGAGCCAAGCCGATCATCGACGGCAATGAAATCCTCAAGAACAGTGGCGATGGCATTAGCGTTCAGATTCTAAAAGCCGGGGGATCAATCCTCAACAATACCTGCGCAGGTAATCAGGGCTATGGCATCAGCCTGCTTAGCTCCCTGCAACCCACCTTACTCAACAATAAAGTTGCCAACAATTACGAAGGCGGCATTCGCGGCCACGAGGAGTAGGCTCACTTCGTTCGCGTCAGGCCATCCTTGGCCGTCAACTGGCTCCGCCAGCGTCAGAGGCTTCGCCTCATCAGCTCGCTTCGTGAGCGAAAACTATACATCCCCCTGTGCCCTCCTTCGAAGGGGGATTCAGGGGGATGTGCATTTACGCCTGACGTGAGCGCAGCGAACTGACGGGCCGCAGGCCCTGACCGCAAGCTTGCGAGCCCACCTCTTGCATATGTCCGCCGATTTCAGGATTATTATCTGACAAATTTCCCTGACCACCGCTTATGAGATTTGGAGAATACATGAAGCTAAACGCCGTCATACTTCTTTACATGTCACTTTGCCTAAGCATCACTATTGCTCAGGATATCCCTTCTCCCAAGGCCGAGTTCGGTTTTGAAATGGGAGCAGACAGGAAGCTGATCGATTGGGATCAGATTGTCTCCTACTTCGAAATGCTAAATGAGAAATCTGATCGCCTGCAATTGGTCGAACTTGGCAAAACGACTCTGGATCGCCGAATGATCATGGCGATTATAACCAGCCCGGAAAACATGGGCAAGCTTCAACGCTTCAAGGAGATCCAACAACAGCTGGGCTACCCGTACGAACTCGCGGAGACTGCGGCAGAAGCTTTAATTGAAGAAGGGCGCATGGTCTGCCTCATCACCATGAACATCCATTCCAACGAAATTGCAGCCAGTCAGGAATCAGTGGAACTGGCGCATCAATTAGCGACCGCAAATGATCCGAAACTGCTCAATATTCTTGACAATACGATTCTCCTGATAGTGCCGTCTCTAAACCCGGATGGGCAAGATATGATTACCAAGTGGTATCGCGGTACTGTCGGCAGCAAATATGAAGGCAGCCGCATGCCTCAAAAGTATCATTTTTACGCAGATCACGATAACAATCGCGATTGGTTCTTTTTCAATCTGCAAGAGAGTCGCAACCTCGCCAAAGTGCTCTATCATGAATGGCTGCCACAGGTGGTTATGGACCAACATCAAATGGGCTCGAACCGTGCGCGTTTTTTTCTACCTCCCTATGCGGATCCGGTGAATCCGAACGTCGTGCCCTCGCTGAGCGCAAATGTCAACCTGTTTGGCAAATATATGATTGCCGACATGCATGATCAGGGATTTCGCGGCCTGGTTACCGGCACCATTTTCAACGGATACTTCGAGGGAACAATGTCGAAAACCCCTCTCTGGCATAACCGCATTGGTATTCTGACGGAAGCCGCCAGCGTCAATTACGCCACTCCCATCTACTTTCCAAAAACCAGCCTCTCCGGTATGGGCATTGATCTTCCGGAGTATAAGCAGCAAACAAATTTCCTGGATCCCTGGCCCGGTGGCTGGTGGCGGCTACGGGATATTGTTGAATACCAGAAGGCAGCAGCCTTGTCGATGCTCGACCTTGCTTCAGTTCAGCGCAAGAAGTTTCTACGCAACTTCTACCGGCTTAATCGTGAGGCGATCGTTGGCAAGTGGGCGGGCCATCCCACGGCCTATATTTTCCCGGCCAATCAAGCCGATCCGGCCAATTGCCGGGAGCTTCTGCGACGCCTGCAACAGACCAACGTTGCTATCTATACAGCCGACGCAGATTTTAAGATAGGCAACCGGGAATTTCAAAAAGGCGACTACGTGATTCCCTTAGCGCAGCCCGCCAGAGCTTACATAAAAGACTTGCTGGAAGTTCAACATTACCCGGACCTGAAAGAGTATCCCGGTGGTCCACCGCGGCAACCTTACGACGTGACAGCCTGGACCCTGCCAATGCAAATGGGGGTCGAGTGTACTGCCATCAATGTTGAATTACCGGTAAAAATGACGCCGACCGATGTCCCCTCGGAGGCGATGGAGCTTTCTAATAGCGCCGGTAACCAATTTGCGTTGGACCGCCGTAACAGCAACAACTACAAGCTGGTTAATAAACTCCTGGAAGCTGGATTTGACGTCCATACCCTAAAGGAGCCAACCGTAGATCTTGCGGCAGGGACCTTTCTGATAAATGCCGCCGGCTCCCGCTTGAAGCAATTAAGCGAACATGCAAATTTTTTGGAAACAGCGCCCGCGGCATTATTAAGTGAACAGACCATTGCGAAGTCCAGCACCGCCCCCATTAAGGCCGCAAGAATTGGCATCTACCAACCATGGATCGCTAATGCCTACGACGAAGGTTGGACCCGCCTGGTTCTCGACAATTTTGATTTTGAATATACTATTTTGCATAACGATGATTTTAAGACAAAAGGCCAGCTGAGCAAGAAATTTGATGTGCTTATTTTTGGCAGTCAAAGAGCCGATCAGATCGTCAATGGCCGCAATCAAAGCAATGCAACAATTGGCGCTCCGGAAACAAAGCCTGAATTCAAGGGTGGCATTAGTAAGGTAGGCGTTCAGGAAGTAAAAAAATTTATGCTTGAAGGTGGAACCGTGCTCTTTTTTGGGAGAGCCTGTAATTTTGCGATTGATCAATTCAAGCTACCGGCACGCAATATCTTGCGAGACCTCAACCGACGAGATTACTTCATACCCGGAAGCATTCTCAGGATGCAGCTAAAAAGAGATTCACCGCTAAATTATGGTATGCCGGAATCGGCCTACGTATATATGAACCGGAATGTCGCCTTTCGACTCCGTCCCTACCACGATGAAATTCGCGAGACCGGCGTCTTCGGCGAGAACAATCTACTACAAAGCGGTTGGGCAGTGGGTGAAAAGCATCTTTATGGAGCGGTTGGCCTGGCAGAGATTCCGGTTGGCAAAGGTAAAGCCATACTTTATGCCTTCCGGCCACAACATCGGGGCCAGATGTATGGGACGTTTAAGCTGATCTTTAATGCGTTGTATAAATGACCCTATTGCACACATCCCCCTGAATCCCCCTTCGAAGGGAGACGCAGGGGGATGTCGAGCGGCGCTGCATATTTACATTTACGCGAGTGAAATCAAGCTGACGGCGTGCTTGCGAGCCTGACGCAAACACAGTGAGCTGACTAAGCTCGCTTCAGGCGAACTATTCTACCCAATCCGCCATAAATACGTTTGTATCGCCATCTTTCTTATTGAAACGGTTAGACGCAAAGACCAATGTCTTACCATCGCGCGTGAACATTGGAAAGCCATCAAAGGTGGGATTAAATGTTAACTGCTTCAGTCCCTGGCCATCGATGCCAACAATATAGAGGTCGAAATTACGACCGCGTTCGCTATTGATATTGGATGAGAAAATGATCCGCTGGCCATCCGGGTGAAAATATGGCGCGAAGCTCGCTTTGCCGAACTCTGTTACCTGGGTAATTTCCCGACTGGCTATATCCATTACATAGATTTCCAGGGCAGTAGGGCGAACATAGCCAAGCTCAACCAGGTCGTTATAATCCGCCAGTTCAGCGTCAGACTTCGGGCGGCTGGCACGAAATACCAGGCGCTCACCATCAGGAGAAAAAAATGCCCCACCATCATATCCCTTCATATTAGTAAGCCGCGTTTGATTACTACCGTCCAAATCCATCAAATACAATTCCGGATCACCGTCGCGCGTTGAAGTAAAAACAATGCGATCACCTTTTGGCGACAAGACGGCTTCCGCATCATACCCAGGCGTATCGGTCAATTGCCGAACAACATTGCCATTAAGGTCTGACACATAAATGTCGTAAGAGTCATACAATTGCCAGACATATCCTTTTGAGCGATCCGGCGGAGGCGGACAACCATCTCCCCCACCCTGGGTACTGGCGTATACAACAAGGGAATCACCCGGCATGAAAAAGGCACATGTTGTTGCCCCTTTACCGTTCGAAATTTGTGTCTTGCCGGAGCCGTCCAGATTCATCACGTAGATCTGATCACAACCCATATCGCCGGTCTTGGCCTGAAATGACAGCTTCTGCTGGCCAAACGAAAAATAGGCTTCAGCATTTTCGCCACCATCGGTTATCATCCGTAAGTTTTTGATATGGGTCTCGCCATCCATTACATAGTTCCGGGCCTCAGCTTCCGCTGGCTTCATATCCTGTTTAGCAGCAGGCTGTTCAGATTGACAGGCTGTCAAAAGCAACATCAGGCTTACTGCAAAAATCAATTTGTTCATCATACTCTGTCTCTTCTCGGTAAACTCATCTGTATATTGGATTAAAAGATTGCTTGCTCACATCCCCCTGTGTCCCCCTTCGAAGGGGGATCCAGGGGGATGTGTATGTTTTTCAATGTTTCAACGTTTCACTCTTTCCCCGGGTAGAAAAGAAACCCGGGGCTATGACTATTTCATCCCGCAAGCGGGATTCTTAAGGTAAAAAAATTATCCTAATCTCTAATCGCTATTTCAAATTCTGTAAAAATTCACTCCTTTAACGTGGATCTCACGACGATTTCCGAATGCAAGGTCCGATGCACCGGGCATCTATCGGCGATTTCCAGAAGGCGTGCCCGTTGCGTATCATCCAACAGTCCACTCAATTCGATTTCACGTTCGATCACATCGACCTTGCCGGTCTTGCTTTCGCAATCCTGACAGTCCGCCGCGTGAACTTTACTATGCTTTAGTCGCACTGTGATGGCCTCCAGCGGCCATTCTTTGCGATCTGCATACATCCGCAGAGTTAAACTGGTGCATGAGCCAAGACTTGCTGACAACAGTTCATAAGGTGATGGCCCCTGGTCGGTTCCGCCATACGAAACCGGTTCATCAACCACAAGCGGATGGCCATTGGCCATGACTTCCGTATAATATCCCTCGCTGCCGGTCTGCACCACAACTATGCCCTCTTCGGGCGACAAGCTACTGCGCTTTTCATCCTCTTGCAAGCCCAGATACTTTTCAGCCCAGGTAGCGATTACCTTGCCAACGTATAACGAATCACGATCGTCAGAGAGGAGGTGATCGGCAGTGTCGAGAGAGACAAAGCTCTTCGGATGCCGGGCAGTAATGTATATCATTTCGGCATTATCAATGCCAACGGTGTTATCAATCGGGGAATGAAAAATTAAGAGCGCCTTTCGAAGGTTGCGCAAACGCGACTTCATTTCAGCTTCATCGAGATCATCCAAAAACTGTTTCTTAATCTTGAATTTTCGGCCGGCTAAAACAACTTCGGCTTCACCGCTCGATTCAATTTCGGAACGCTTGCTTTCAAGAAGATGGGCCACGTGTCCAGGGTCGCATGGTGCGCCAATGGTGCAAACTGCCAAACTGGAAGGAATACTGGCAGCTGCTTGCAAGACAGCAGCGCCGCCCAGCGAATGTCCGATAAGGATTTTCGGGGCATCATATTCGGCTGCCAGATAGTCGGATGCACTGATAAGGTCAGCCACATTGGAGGAAAAGTTGGTGTCTGCAAAATCGCCTTCGCTTTCGCCAAGACCGGTGAAGTCAAACCTTAAGACGGCAATACCCTGACTGGTCAAGGATCGGCTGATATTGCCGACCGCCCGCAAATTCTTGCTGCAGGTAAAACAATGAGCAAACAAGGCAAAAGCCAGCGGCTTCTTGTTGACCGGCAAATCTAATCTGGCGGCCAGTTGCTGCCCCTGCGAATTAGCAAAGTTGATTCTTTCCGATTTCATAACACCCTCAGTGCGTAAATTTGTAGTCGTAAAAACTAGGAAGACACCACCGTTCATCGTTGACCAATCAACGGTATCGACGCCTCAACGCCTCAACGCCTCAACGCCTCAACGCCTCAACGCCTCAACGCCTCAACGCCTCAACGCCTCAACGCTCCCAAAACTAATATTTTCTTTCCCGATAAGAAAAGACAAAAAAAAGCCCGACCGCTTAGACGGCCGGGCTCTTAAAATTCTTAGAGCGGATTAAGCTAGCTAGGCATCTGCCAGTTTATCACCGCGATTACGAATCACCCATACAAAGACGCCACCAATCAAAGCCAGCTCGACAATTGCCAGCAGGCTAACATTCGCAAAGGAATTAATCATGAAGAAACGTTCCAGCGAAATGCCTGACCAGATCAATAAAGCGACGCTCGCAACGACGTTCGGATTGGCTTTGTTCTTACGGAACAGTAATGTAATGAAGGGCACCACGAATAACATGATAATCGGTAGGAATAGCGCATAGCCATAATCTTGCAGACGGTTGTCAATGTAGGCAACTTCTTCCGCAATATTTCCATACCAGATAACGATGAACTGGGAAAAGAATTGATACGCCCAGAACACGCTGAAGCCGAACATCATGGTCATCATGTCCATCTGGGATTTCTTGAAGGTCTTGGTGCTAACCTTGGATTTCTCATTGCGATGGTAAATGAATGTAAATACGGCTGCAAGAGCCAAACCAGCATAAAGAGATGCAACAAAGAAGTAAACGCCAAACAGCGTGCTAATCCAGGGATAGTCAAGCGACATCACCCAGTCAAAAGCGACGATTGTCTGACAAAGCACATAGCTGAAGACAAAGAACAGTCCCCACTTCGTTTTTTGATCGGTATTGTTTAGCGATTCTTTTGCAAACTTGCTGCCAACCAGCCAAATAATGAGAAAGACGGCAATGTTTCGCACGAGAAAAAAGGTCTTATTCAGCCAGGGAATTGGATGATCACGTCGTGTCCAGTTATAAAAATCCAAATCGCTAACGGCAAAAAAAGCGACGAAAAGCAGGCACATGAAAAGCGATAGATGATGAACTGAGAGCATCTCGCGCTTGTATGGTACGGCCCAGTCAGACTTCACGATGTCGGTAGCTGCAATGACTGCCATAGGCCCCTGGGCCAGCATTACAAAAAATAGCATACAGAAGAGCAGTGATCCACCGGTTCCGCCAGCGACCATTTCCAGGCCATACACCGCAGCAGCAACCAGCGCAAACACGCCAACCATCATACCAAAGTTCAGATTAGTAAAACCCATTTGGGAGTCCTCATTCGTCAGTAATTAACACGTATTGATTGCCGTACTCATCCGGCGATAACATTTTGCTGAATCGCGGCAACTTACTAAGGAAGAGCATACCAGTAAATGACGCCAGCGCACCCAATAGAATCGTTAACTCAAAAGCAATCACAACCCATGCAGGCCACGACAGCAGCGGCTTCCCGCCGGTAATTAACGGCCAATCCAGAACAGTAAAAGACGGGAAGGCAAATCCCGTGAAGCATCCGGTTAAACCACCTGCCAGGGTAAAGAATTTCAGTTTACTTGCTGGCGTATATTCCTCTACCAGGTGCTCAATATCGTGATCCGGATGCGGCAGCACCATCTTGACGTCATTTGGCTTTACGCCGGACTTGAAGACCTCTTCCAGCTTTTCCATGAAAGAGTGTTTGTCATCGAAACGATATTCCATCAGTGTTCTACCTCCTCTTTCAATTCAGTTACCGAAAGAACCGGCAAGGTCTTGGTGAAGATGAGAAAATACATGAAGAACCATCCAAAACTACCAATCGTAATTCCCCACTCAACAATCGAGGGTGTATAGTAGCCGAAAGCATATGGATCGAAGTCCTTAGCCAATGAAATAACAATAATATTGAAACGTTCAAACCACATACCGATGTTAATCGGAATAGAAAGTATCCACAGAAACATCAGACTACGACGCGCCGGCCTGTAAAAGAGTGTCAGGGGCGATATCACGTTACAAAGAATCATTGTCCAGTATGCCCAGGCATAGTCTCCGAACAGACGATATTCAAACTGCTGCTGCTCGTAAACATTCCCTGAATAGTAGGCAAGCGCCAATTCTATCATGTAGGCATACGACACCACCAGTCCGGTAAACATCAGCAGTTTGGCAAGCTTCTCAAAATCATCGATCGTAATGTATTCTTCCAGACTGAATATATTGCGAATAGGCACCATCAGAGTAATTACCATCGCGCAACCTGAGAAAATAGCACCGGCAACAAAATACGGGGCGAAAATGGTTGTATGCCATCCGTAGACAACCGCCATTGCAAAGTCCCAGGATACAACCGAGTGAACTGAAAGAACCAGCGGGGTTGCCAGAGCAGCCAGGAATTTATACAGCTGGTTGTAGTGCTGCCACTCTTTGAAAGTACCGGTCCAACCTAAGGAAGCGATGCCATAGATTTTCTTCTGAATACCGCTCTTGATACGCCGGGCAATTGCCAAATCCGGAATCAAGCCGACATACCAGAACACAGCACTCACGGTCAGATAGGTACTAACAGCAAATACGTCCCAGACCAGCGGCGAGCGGAAGTTCACCCACAGGTAACGCTGATTCGGATAAGGCAGCAGCCAGTAAAACAACCAAACACGGCCAAGGTGAATCAGCGGGAACAAACCGGCGGTTAATACCGCAAAGATCGTCATCGCTTCTGCAGCACGATTAAAGCGGCTACGAAACTTGGCACGGAAAAGATAAAGGATTGCAGAAATTAATGTTCCGGAGTGGGCAATACCCACCCAGAATACAAAGTCGGTAATATAAACACCCCAGCCGACAGGATTCATGAGACCGGTAACCCCCAGACCCCGAATAATTTGGGTGGCCCAGGAAACGGCGCCGATCCCGACACACGTTACGGCAAGAGCGAGAGCAGCCCAGAACTTCCAGTTCGGTTTGCTGATGGCAGCGTAGATATCACGCTCCATCTTGTCTTTATACTGAACGACCTCTTCCGGAGTGCGGGCATTTGCATGTGCATCAGAACTCACGCGTGCTCCTCCTTGTTCGCCTTGGTAGAATAGGTTATCGCAGGATTGGTACCCAAGAGCTCGAGCACCTTGAAGTTCTTGTCCATTTGCGACTTCTTATAGACTTCAGAATTTTTGTCCTTCAGGTTACCAAACGTAATGGCATTGGTCGGACAAGCCTGCTGACAGGCAACTTGAATTTCACCGTCACGCACATCGCGGTTTTCATCTTTCGCGAAGTCCTTACCGGAGCGAATGCGATGCAGACAGAAAGTACATTTTTCCATCACACCTTTCGGACGTACGTATACGTCCGGGTTGAGCATCCGCGTCATCGGCTCCGCCCAGGCACCTTCATCAGTCCAATCAAAATAGTTGAAGCGACGCACTTTGTAAGGGCAGTTATTGTGACAGTAGCGTGTTCCTACGCAACGGTTGTAGACCATGACATTCAGGCCTTCGTCGTTGTGATAGGTCGCGTAAACCGGACAGACATTTTCACAAGGCGCGGTGCCACACTGCTGACACATCATCACCAAGCTATCCATCGTCCCATCTTCATTATAATAAGGTTGTATCCGGATCCAGGACATTTCACGTCCCATCAAGTGTTGATCTTCGCCGGTTACAGGGATATTATTCTCAATATAGCAAGCAGCGACACAAGCCTCACAGCCGGTGCAAGATTCCAGATCGATGTGCATTCCCCAACGATAGGTCTCATACTTAATTTCCGGATAGAGGGTCTGACCGATCTCGAATTCGCCTTCATGATGATGATCACCAGGCTTGGGAATCAATTGACGATGCTGCTGATCAAAACCACCGGCCAGCGCCGACAGCTTGGTTGTGCGTCCGGTTGCATTAACCGATGCGCCATCCACTCGCGTAATCAATTCACCGGTGTTGCTATCCATCGTGAGCATGCTTTTGTCAAGCTGATGGAATTGAATAGTCGCTACATTCTCCGGCATATGTGGCTGAACAAACGCAGGCAATTCCATCGACGCGCCCTTGCCTTCCACGCTGACAACCGGATAGTCTTTAAGAATAGGATTCACTTCGCCAACGTTGGCGGCTTCGGAAACCGACACATAGTTGCCATAGCTGACAGTTGAAAGTGGATCGGGAATTTCAGTGGTTAGCGGAATGTCAGTGCTGCGGCCATCAAACGCCCGGATTGAGGGCACAGCGTAGAGCACACCACCGGCAGCAGCCGCACCCGTGAGCTTATTGCCACTCACAAAAGACTGGGCTGCATTTGCATTCATAGTAATATTTCCGGCTGAATAGCCAGTATCTGCATATCCTTTTTTGATGAGGGCATCAACATCACTGACGCCAAGCACGTCTTTCCACTGACTTTGCAGCCAGGTACCATAGTCTTCGGCCTGTCCCATCAGCTTCATCAGGATATCGCCTTCACTGAGGGTATCGTAGAGTTTCGAAACCACAGGTTTCATCACCGAAGTGACTGCTGTGCTGGCAGCAACATCGCCCCAGGATTCCATGCCATTCGAAAGCGGCAGAATCACATCCGCCATCTCGGTCAGCTCGGAATCAAAATCGGTCATCACCACTCGCATGGCCGCATTGCCAAGGCTCTCGGCCAGCTTCATGCTTGCCGGAACTGTCGCCAAAGGATTGGTCCGTGCGATAAAGGCAACGCCAATTTGATTGCCATTCAAGCGATCAGCCAGATTCTTTATATCCAGTAAAGAACCGACATTGTTCATGCCCTCAGCGTTGTTAAAATCAACCGTCGTGCCGATCATGCCGCTGACCCACTGGATCATTCCGGCCAGGACTGCGGTCGACAATCCGCCATCCTGCGACGTTGCGCTGCCGCCAACAATCAAGAGCGGATGCTTCGCCTGGGCAAAAGCCTGAGCCATATGATTGAGATCGTCTTCCGACAATCCGGTCGCGCTGGCAGCTTGGCCCATCGAGATGGATGGGAGCCCATCTCGCAGATTACTGCTGAGTGCGTTCTTGCCAAGGCCGTTAGAAACCATATAGTTTAGCAAAAAGAGTAGCAGTGAACTTTCGCCACCCGGCTTAACGGTCTTGCGTTCATCCGCCTTATAACCGGTCAATGAGATCGCCGGCTCGACGTGCACCCAGGTAAAGTGGCCACCCTTGCGGGCTTTGTAGATTTGTTGGCTATTGCTTACAGGATTCAGGAAGGTTTCGATGAGGTCGGCACCGACAGAAAGCAGGTAGTCGGATTCGTCAATCTTGTAACCGGGAATATCATTAATATTAAAGAGAATTGAATTTGCCCGGCGCAGATTGGCGTGTGAAAACGCTTCATAAGCCGGCAATCTTTCAACCCCGCTCTGCGATGCGAAGCTATCCAGCAACGTTGAAAGCGAACCGGTTGTTTGTCCAGCCAGGTAAACACTCTTCTTACCAGAAGAATTGGCTTTGCTGAGGCCGTCACGCACAAACTTAATCGCTTCATCCCAGCTAACATCCTCAAGCGCGCCGCCTTTGCGAATCCGCGGATTGCTTAATCGATTCGGATGATACAGGCGAACCAGAGAGGCCTGTCCACGCATACAAAGTGCGCCGTCGTTCAGAGGGTGACCAGCCTGGCCATCCAATTTAATGGGATTCCACTCGATGATCTTGGCGGTAGCCCCACAACCTGCAGAACATTCAGTACAGACTGTATTGCGATACATTGCTTCGCCGGGAATATAGTCCTCAACATCCGGCGGCACCAGGTATGGAATAATCTTCTCAGAGCTCTTTTCTACGCCACAAGAGGCAAGAATGCTGGCACTGGAAGCCATTCCTACGAATTTCAGGAAATCACGTCGTTTCATTCATATCCTCCGATAGCATTACTTGTGACAGGTAGAGCATTCTTGAGGTGCATTGTTCGCCCGATGGCATCCGACGCAGAAGCCCATACTAAACGTGCGAACTTTCTTTACTTCTTTGACCACCGTCATGTCTCCATGGCAGGTCGCACATTCTACACCAGCCTTGATGTGACGTTTATGGGAAAAATACACATGATCGGCCATGCTGTGAATTCTCACCCACGGAACCGGTTCTTTATTTGTCCAGTATTCCTTGAGTTTATCCAGTTCGGGGCTGTCGATCTGTGCATTTTCATGACAGCTCATACAAATTGACATGGCAGGCACCGTTGCAAAACGAGACTTCTCTACGGAAGTATGACAGTGAGTACATTCCAGACCGAGCTTTCCGGCATGGGTGTCATGCGGAAATGCGATCGGCTGCGGTTCAGCATGTTCAAACGTATCCCAATATGCACCAAACCCCATGAGGGCCGCACTCATCGTCGCAAAAAATCCAAACAATAGAATCGGAACTATATTTCGCATATTTGCTCCACTGCGATTGGCTTATTTATATGTCATCAAATACGATTTAGACTAGGTATTACTTACGCTTATTGTATTCATCCAGCAAGTATTCAGCCGCGGCTTTGGCATCGTTATCAGACCAACCGGTATTCATCATCGGCGCCGGATATTCTTCCGGATTCACCCGCACCGGATTTTTGATATATTCAGTCAGTTCATCCAGCTTGCCTTCATATTTCGGCAATACGGACATGTAAGATGGCCCAATCAACTTATTATTAAAATCATGACAGGCAATACAGTAGGTTTCATAGACCGTCTTACCGTATTCCGGACCTGTTAAGACGGCTCCCCCACTCTGTTCAGCTCGCGCAGCAGCGACTTCGGCTTCGCGTTTTTCATTAAACTGATCCAGTGCATAATGCTGATATTTCAGTGCATTGTCGCGGGCAACACCATCATCCACCAGGGACATGAGCACAAAACCCAGCATCAGAACAAAGATCGGCGTTACCAGAGAGGTATTGCCTTCGCTAAGCAACTTGTAGAGCAGGAAGGTTGTCAGGAAGAGGACAAACATGCCGCCAACACCAACACCGTAAAGCGACATTGACTTGGCAAATTCCGGTACAGTACCAATTGACCAGACGTAAAAGAGCGTCTGTAAAATGGCAAATCCAAGCGCCACGCCACCGCCAAAATTGCGTACATACTTGCGGTAGCCTTCGTCCATATCTTCAAGGCCGTCATCCCAACGAAAAAAGAAGAAGAGTAACGCTGCCCCGGTAATTGCCAATGAAGCAACGATAAAATGTAGAAAGCGGATGACCACATTCCAATCAAAGGTCAACGGAATCAAGCTCTGAATCAACGGCCATTTTTCCGGGAAAGTAATTATCGTAACAGAGCTGACAAAGCCCCAGATAGTCGTTTTCAAACCACCAAGCGCCAGCAAACCAAGCAGGTAATGGCCGGTCGGATTCGCGTCGCGGGTTTCAAAACTCTTTTTATACATGTTTGTTAGGATTAGGGCCGGAATGGCAATTAAAAATGTGAGAAAAAAATACTGGAAGATATTCGAGTCGGTGTTATAGAGTATCTGAGAGAAGCTGATCCCCATGGTAAGAATTGGAAGCAGCACCATGATGCTTGACACTCCAAATCCCCCGATCAATCTATCCGCCATATCATGCGAAAGCCGGGTAAACTTGGCGTCTTCTTCGGTTTTGCCACGCCAACTCAACCCGAGAGATAGCAGTGTAGTACCAAAAAGAATACTTAAATATGGAACTACTAACAAAGAAAGAAGTATAACAACATATCTGGCGATTTCTACGTCACTGGCTTTTGGCGCTGACAGGTTTAGCTGTAGAAATTCCATAAAGATATCCCCTTAGTTTACGGACACCAGGCAAGAGTAGAAGGAGTCTGTAAGTTAATATTTCCGGATGTGCTTCCCAAAATGTGGTTCGCGGTTGATATATCCATGAACCTTAACGATAATCATTCTCTTTTACAAGTAGTTTTTAATTACCAAAGTCGTTGGGTTTGTGCTTGTGTCACAACAAATTACAAACTTCACAAGCGGCCGCTGCTAATATAACATAAATGATCTTGAATGCCAACCTTTCGAAAGAAATTTCCAGGGACAAAACACTATAATCGAAAGAAACCGCAAATAGATTAGTTTTGGGGGAAAGAAAATTAAGAGTTGAGCGCAATTTACGCTGTTTCGACGATTTCCCGAACGGCGCAGACCTCCTGCCTATCTCACTGTCAGACAGGAGGACAAAAGCACAAATTTATTCGCTACCTACCCTTCTTTCAGAGCTGTCACCGACTCCTGCATCATCTTCTTTCCATCTCCAAAAAGCATTAAGGCATTTTCGGCAGCAAAAAGCGGATTGGGAATGCCGGCAAAACCGGGACTTAGGCTACGTTTGATGACGATTACGGTGCGAGCTTTATCGACATCGATAATCGGCATACCGGCGATCGGGCTCTCCGGATCTGTCCGTGCCAAGGGATTTACCACATCGTTCGCACCCAGCACAATTGCAATATCAACCTGCTGCATCGTCGGATTAATCGCATCCATTTCAATCAGTTTATCATAGGGAATGTCCGCTTCGGCAAGCAAAACATTCATATGTCCGGGCATTCGTCCCGCTACCGGGTGAATAGCAAACTCAACAGTAATGCCATTGGCCTCTAGGATGTTATAGAGATCGCGAACAGCGTGCTGAGCCTGGGCAACCGCCATACCATAGCCAGGCACAATCACGACCCGGCTGGCACCATCCAGCAACATCGCCAGCTCGTCCGGTGACGTCGATTTCACCTTCCCACCATATACATCATCTGCACTGCTGGTGGTTTGCACTGCGCCAAAGCCACCGAACAATACGTTGGCCAGCGAGCGGTTCATCGCTTTACACATAATATTTGTCAGAATTAAGCCTGACGCGCCTACCAGCGATCCGGCAACGATCAAAACGCTGTTCGACAACACGAACCCGGTCGCAGCGGCAGCCAGTCCCGAGTAGGAATTCAACAGAGCTACCACCACCGGCATGTCCGCCCCGCCAATTGCGATCACCAACAGCACACCGAGCACAGATGCTGCCAACACCAGCCACCAATAAGATGAAACAGCGGTATAATCGCCAATCACAACTGCACCAAGCGCCAGACTGCCTAGCAGAAGCAGCACTTTGACAATTTGCTCGCCCGGATAGCGAACCGGCTGATCCGGCACCATTTTGATGCCTTGCAATTTACCGAATGCGACCATACTGCCCCAAAAAGTCACAGCACCAATCAGGCCGGAAAGAACAATAGCCACTGCAGTTTGCAAGCCGGGTTCACTGAAGGTATTGCTCAGTTCTGCGCCAGCCACAAGCACCGATGCCGCACCACCAAATCCGTTAAAAACCGCAACCAACTGCGGCATAGCGGTCATTTCAATCTTGGTTGCCAACAGCACGCCTATGGCGCTGCCAACCAGGATACCGGCAAATATCAAGGTGAAGCTGAGATTTCCCTGGATCAGGGTAACGACGACCGCAAGCAGCATCCCGAGAGCACCAAGGAAATTGCCCCGTACTGCTGTGCGTGGATGTGTCAGGCCTTTCAATCCAAAAATAAAAAGGACCGACGCGATCAAATAGGCGATATTGACCATTTCAGGAGACATATCAGTCCTTTCGCTTAAACATGCCCAACATGCGATGAGTTACCAGAAAACCACCTACAACGTTCAGGGTTGCAAACACCACGGCAACAAACCCAAGAATATTGGCCAGAGAGAGTTGCATGCCAAGAATTGAGAACGCGGTATCACCTGCTGCTAGCGCGCCCCCGGCTGATAAAACTGCGCCAACCAGCGAAATACCGGAAATCGCATTTGAGCCGGACATCAGCGGTGTGTGAAGCGTCGGTGGAACCTTGGTGATGATCTCAAAGCCGACAAAAATCGCCAGCACAAAGACCGTCAGTGCCGATACAAAATCCATGTGGGTCTCCTCTTTTGGATTCAGACAACTCGTTGACCAATTGACTGGTCGCGAAGATCAAGTATCAATATGAATTACGGGCAAAACGACTTTTGCAAATTCCAAATTCCAACAGAAAAAACGCCAAAAACTTCCGCATGGTAACATCGATCAACTTATTTGACTCTCTGCTCTCCAATTTCGATTTCCTTTTGGGATTTTTCTTGTTGGGATTTGGAATTTATGAACCTGCATTTAGCAAGTGATCCGCATTATTAAGTATCCAGCATCCAGTATCAAACTTCTTTACAATCCATGCACTTCCTTCACGCGCTCATTTGCCACGCTTCCTTCATGGGTAACAAGGGAGTCGCGCAGAATTTCATCTTCAAGATTGATTTCGATTTTGCCGTCGCTGGCCAGAAGCTTCAGGAAGTTGGTTACGTTCTTGGAATAGGTTTGACTGGCATTGTAGGCCATGCCAGAGGGCAGATTTGTGGTGCCGATGATGCTAACGCCGTGCTTGACGACCACCTTATCCGCCTCAGTAATCTCGCAGTTGCCACCTCGCTCCGCAGCAATATCGACGACCACCGACCCCGGCTGCATCCCCTTCACCATCTCCTCGGTTACCAGGATCGGAGCTTTGCGGCCAGGCACCGCAGCAGTAGTAATGACCACATCAGACTCGGCAACAACTCGCGTCATCAGTTCGCGCTGCTTCTCGTAGAACTCTTCATCCATAGCCTTTGCGTAGCCGCCTTTATCTTCGGCGCCAGCCGTGCCGAGATCCATTTCGACGAACTTTGCGCCAAGGCTTTCTACCTGCTCCTTCACTGCGGGGCGAATATCGTAAGCATGCACAATCGCGCCAAGGCGGCGGGCCGTGGCAATTGCCTGCAGACCGGCAACGCCGACACCAACGATAAAAACCTTCGCAGCAATAATGGTTCCGGCTGCAGTCATCATCATGGGAAAAATTTTCGGTAAGCGATCAGCCGCGAGAATAACGGCCTTGTAGCCGGCGAGATTGGCCATAGAAGAAAGTGCGTCCATGCTTTGGGCACGGGTAATGCGAGGCACCAATTCCATTGCAAAAGAAGTAACATCCGCTCCTTGGAGGGTCTTAACAGCTTCCTTCGAAGACAGCGGGTCCATAAAGCCGATATTGATCTGCCCCTTGCGCATCAACTTAACGTCTTTTTTTCCCTCATCTGGATTTGCGCCCAATCCACGCACCTGCGCGACTATTTCGGCCTTCTTATACAAGGCGTCGCGTTTCTCAACGATCTCAGCTCCGACTTCTTCGTAGGCAGTATCCGGGAAACCGGCATTGGCCCCTGCCTGCGACTCAACAACCACGGAGAATCCGGCTTTTGTCAATTCTTTCACACCTGCCGGAACCAATGCAACACGATTTTCATTGTGAAACGTTTCTTTTGGGATGCCAACAATCATGGTCGTCTCTCCGTGATTAGAGTTATGAATCAGATCGATAAAGCAATACTAACGGGAATCGGGCACGACGCTACTTGCCTCTTTATGATGATGCGGTGATGTTAGACTTTTGACTGCTTGATGCTTGATGCTTGATGCTTGATGCTTGATGCTTGATGCTTGATGCTTGATGCTTGATGCTTGATGCTTGATGCTTGATGCTTGATGC
>JANQRS010000048.1 GCA_028284445.1 Calditrichia bacterium | reverse complement strand
AGATGCTGCGGCAGCATAAGCTTTTCGCCTAAGACCAAGCAATTTCCCCTAAGCCATGCCAGGTCGGGTTGCCTTCGGGCGGCTCGACCGGCTGTTTTTTGTTTCCGGCCGATATTTTCCCGAATCCCTTGATCCGTATGCTATCTCCCTCTAAATTAGCTGCGCATTATATCAACATGCCCGACTAATGCGACCTATTCATCAGTCCGAACATCTGAGATACACTCAACAAACATTCGGAAGCGAAATGCCTGCTGCTACTGACATCACCGGTTTTGATTGGAAAAAGATTACTGAACTCACGTTTTTATCACGTGCGATGGACCACGTTGAGGAAACGCGCCTGGTGCCTGAAAAGAAAGTCCTCTACCAGTTTTCTGCACGTGGCCATGAAGTGGCTCAAATTATTCTTGGTAGCCTGTTAAATCATCCACATGACGCGGTTGGAGCGTACTATCGCTCGCGGCCCATGTTGCTGACATTAGGCTTGGACCCGGAGGATGCAGTCGCCGGTCCGCTTGCCCGCAGCGGCGGGTATAGCGACGGCAGGGATATTGGGGTCGTTTGTAATCTGCCGGCATCAGGCAAAGCTGCTTGTGTATTGCCAATGTGTGGTGATGTCGGTTCACAATACACACCAGCTGCTGGTTGGGCCCAGGCGATTGAATACCGTCGCACCGTCATGAAAGACAAGAGCTACAACAAAGCAATTGCCGTGGTGCTTGGCGGCGATGGCTCTGTCGCCACCAGCGGATTCTGGGCAGCCTTGACAATGGCAACAACCCTGAATCTCCCACTGCTCTTTTATATCGAAGACAATAGCTATGGCATATCGGTGCCGTCTCAATTTCAGACGCCCGGTGGCAATATTGCCACCAATCTTTCCAGTTTTAAGAACCTCACGATTTGGGATGATGATGGTAGCGATCCGGCCAAAGCAGCCGCCACTTTAAGAGAAGCCGTTGCCCATGTTCGCAATCGCAAAGGCACCGGTCTGGTTCGTTTGACGGTACCGCGCCTCTCCGGTCACTCCGGACAGGATACACAGGCCTACAAACCTGAGAGCCTGCTGAAGAAAGAGCGCAAGAACGACCCCCTGCTCAAGCTGAAAAAGCTGGTGGTGCCAAAGGTATTGAGCGCGAAGGAATGGCGCTCCGTGCAAGATAAGCAGGAGGCGCTAGTTAAAGATGTTGTAGCAAGCGCGCTGCAACGTCCCGAACCAAATTCAGCAGATATCATGAAGTTTCGCTTTGCGGAGAACAGCCCGAGCGGTGAGGCGATTGTTCAGGAACAAGGCGGTTTATTACCGGAAGGCATTGATTTCTTCCCATCTGCAACAAATAAACCGACACCTGAACCAGCACGCACGAATATGTTGACGGCCATTCGCCGGACCCTGGATGTCGAACTGGATGTTAACCCAAAACTCTTGATATTCGGGGAAGACGTCGGCCCCAAGGGTGGTGTTCATGCAGCAACAATGGGTCTGCAGGCAAAATACGGCGAAGGCCGGGTTTTTGATACCAGCCTTTCAGAAGAAGGGATTATCGGGCGCGCGGTTGGAATGGCCCTTGCCGGGCTCATGCCGGTAGCGGAGATTCAATTCCGTAAATATGCAGATCCGGCAACGGAACAACTCGATAACTGCGGTACCATTCGCTGGCGAACCAACAACCGCTTCGCGGCCCCGATAGTCGTTCGGATGCCTGGTGGCTTTTCCAATAAATGCGGAGACCCATGGCATAGCGAATGTAATGAAGTCATGTGGCTGCATGGCATTGGCTGGCAAGTGGCATTTCCCTCAAATGCCGAGGATGCTGTCGGCCTCTTACGAACAGCAATGCGCTCCAATAATCCAACGATATTCTTTGAGCATCGGGCCTTGCTTGACGGCGTATGGGCGCGTCGCCCCTATCCTGGTGATGACTATGTGGTGCCGCTTGGAAAAGCAGCCCTTCTTCATACAGGCAGCGACATTACCGTTGTCAGCTGGGGTGCAATGGTGGAACGCTGCGAACAGGCAATAAAGAAAGCCGGAATATCTGCCGATTTACTTGATCTGCGCACACTGTCTCCCTGGGACAAAGAAGCGGTTATTCAATCCGTCAAAAAGACCCGCCGTTGCCTGATCGTGCATGAAGATGGCATCACCGCCGGGTTTGGCGCCGAGATCTCCGCAATCGTTTGCAAAGAAGCATTTTTTGAACTGGATGCCCCGGTAGAAAGAATGGCCCCGCCGGATATTCCTATTCCGCACAACCTTGACTTGATGCACGCTATGCTACCAGGTGCAGATTCGATCGCCGACAAACTTCTGGAAATCGTGGAGCTATAATACGCATGGCCAAGATAATTGACATCATTATGCCGGACTCAGATCAGGAAGGCACTGAACTCGTTCTCGAAAACTGGTTTAAGCAGGTTGGCGATCGCGTTGATATGCATGAGCCAATTATTGAAATTAATACCGACAAAGTATCACTGGAAGTACCGAGCCCTGCCGCCGGTATCCTGAAAGAAATATTGAAGCAGCCCAATGAACCGGTTGAACCCGGTGATGTGCTGGGAAGACTTGAACTGACGGATACCGCTGCGGCGTCTTCCGGAGAAACCACTATTCCCGAGAAGAAACAAGAACGGGCAACAACTGCTCCCGCTACGACTTCCGGGAACGCTGCGACAAAATTGAGCCCCGGCGTTCGCCGCCTTCTCAAGAAGTTCGGCATTACTGCCAACGATATAGCTGGGAGCGGCAAAGATGGCCGCATCCTGATTGGCGATATCGAAGCATATGTCAAGTCAGGCGGGAAAACTGTCAGCGCTCCGCCGAAACCGGCGCCGATAACAGCACCTGCTTTCGGTGGCGACATGCCAAGCCGCATGGTGCCCCACAATGCATTACGACGCAATACTGCCGCCCATATGGTTGAAAGCATGTTGCGAACGGCGCCGCATGTTACGGCCATTTTTGATGCGGATATGTCTGCGGTGCTGGCACATCGGCGCAGAACCAAACCGGCGTTTGCAGATCGCGATGTCAATCTAACCTTGACAGCTTATTTTATCGATGCAACAGTTAAGGCTTTGCAGGCTGTGCCGGAGGTGAATAGCCGCTGGCATGATGATGCCCTGGAAATATTCAACGATCATAATATCGGAATTGCAGCAGCAGTCGACGGCGGCCTTATAGTTCCGGTGATTCATCGCTGTCAGCAACTCAACCTCTTTGGCATTGCCCAGCGTCTGCAGGAAGTCACCGAAAAGGCCCGCACCAGGAAGCTCAGCCGCCAGGACGTAGAACATGGCACCTTCACGATCACCAATCACGGCATGACAGGCAGTCTGGTAGCAACGCCAATAATCAATCAGCCGCAATCGGCAATCCTCGGTATCGGCAAGCTGGAAAAACGGGTGGTGGTAGTTGAGAAGGACGGGCAGGATGCCACGATGATCAAACCAATGGTCTATGTAACGCTTACCATTGATCATCGCGCATTGGATGGATTTCAGGCAAATCAGTTTCTGAATCGGTTTGTTGAATCTCTGCAGGAATGGTAAGGCCGAATCTCAACTAAATGATCTCTCCATCATCGCCACAGTAGCAAGAATCCCCCTGGAAGCGGTCCCAGGCATCTTTCAATTTGGCCAGCTCCTCAATATGGGCCTTTATCTCTTCCATGCCAAAATACTGCTTATCATTTGATTCCAATCGTATTTCTTGAACAGTCGACTCGTGTTCGACCTGATATGCCAGCACCAGATCTTCCAGCATTTCCTGCACCCATTCTGTTTCATGCGGCTCTTTACCGGCATAAAGGATCAGCATTTAACGATATCCTTCCGCCTGCAGATTGAAAAGTTCGGCATAGCGTCCGTCCTCAGCAAGCAACTCATCATGGCTACCCATTTCCAGCAAGCGACCATTCTCGATGACCAGGATGCGAGTTGCCATCCTAACGGTTGAAAAACGATGGGAAATTAACACCGCCGTTTTCCCGGCTGTTAACTCCGTGAAACGCTGAAAGACCTGATGCTCAGCCCGGGCATCAAGCGCTGCAGTTGGTTCATCGAGAATCAATAGCTGAGCATTACGCATATATGCGCGTGCCAACGCCACTTTTTGCCACTCTCCCCCGGAAAGATTAACTCCTTTTTCGAATCGTTTCCCAAGAATCTGCTCGTATTGGGCCGGCAATCCGGCAATTACTTTGTCTGCCAAACTCCGGCGTGCGGCATCCTCAATAAGCGCCTGTTCTTCCAGATGATCAATTTGCCCAACGGCAATATTTTCTCGCGCGGTAAAATGATAGCGAATAAAGTCCTGGAAAATCACCCCGATCTCCTGGCGTAATTCAGCGATATCATATTCACGAATGTCGTGGCCGTCCAGGAGAATTCGGCCTTCTGTCGGATCGTATAAGCGGGCAAGCAGCTTAACCAATGTGGTCTTCCCGGCCCCGTTTTCCCCAACCAGGGCAATTTTCTCGCCAGCCGGTAAATCGAAGCTTAGAGACCGCAACGCAAAGTCATTACTATTGATGTATTTGAAGCTGACGTTTTCAAAGCGAAATCCTTCACGGATTGGCTTGGGAAAAGGTCGCGGCTGGTCCGGTGAAACAACACTGGGCGTCATCTGCAGGAAGTCAAACAAATCCTGGAGGTAAAGTGCCCCGTCGGCCAAGCTGGAAAAGCGATTCAGCAAACCTTGCAGCAACCCGCGCATCTTCGCAAAAGAGCCAGCCAGGAAGGTGAGGTCACCGACTGTTAGGTCACCACTGACTGTCCGCAAGGCAATCACCAGGTACGCCACATAGTAGCCGGCGCTGCCAATCGCAGAAAAGATCGTTCCCCACCCGGCGCGGCGTATGGCCAGATCGCGATTCGCGCGATAGTAACTATCAGCCAGATCAGCATAGCGATCCCCCAGGAATGGCGCCAGACCGAAAATCTTCACTTCCTTAGCCGGTTCGTCACCCGCACCGGTAAAGCGAAGGTAATCCAGTTCCCGGCGCTCCGGCGTCCAGCCGCGGATCAAGGAGTAGCTGCGGGTATTGAAGTGAGATTCACCAATGAAAGCAGGCAAAAGGGATAAGATCAGCAGCAGGATAAGCCAGGGATTAAATGTCAAAATCCCAACCGCCAGGAAGCCCAGTGTGATGCTGTCTTGCACCTGGCGAAGCGATTGAGACATCAACAACATTCGCCCCGAGGTCTGCTTGCGAGCGCGTTCGAGCTTATCATAAAACTGGGCATCTTCAAAATGATTGAGGTCCAAAGATGCGGCATGGCGAATCAACATCACGGAGGTACGATTGGAGAATAAGTCGCCCAGCAGGCTGTCGAGCAAGGCGATACCGCGTCCCAGCAGATCACTGATTATGGCAACACCGAGTTCCAGCAGCACCAATTGCACCAGGTAGTCAGTATCAGTAGCATCCGCATTCTGGATCAAGCGAATGACCTCATCGATAATCAGTTTCCCAATATACAATGTAACAAGGGGGATTGCTGCCTGCAGGACCCGCAGGGATATATTTGCAATGGACATCCAGCGGCTGGTTTCCCAAATCATATGAAACATCCGCGGGATATTTTGTAAGGCCGTGAAGCGCTCCTTTAGCGTCGGCGGGGGTCCGTCCTTCGGACGAAATGTTGACGGGCGCTTGCGGCGGTCAAACAAGGACCAAAATGACATGTTATTTTGCTTCTCCCTCCCAAATCTGCGCCAGTAGCGCCGGTTCAATTTCATGGCCGCCATCAAATTCATGGCTACTGAAATTGATCTTGAGTTCAGTGAGCCGGGCGACCTCCTTGTCGAAGTCTTCCCGGGAAATATATTCATCTGCAGTGCCAAAAACCAGTGCAGGTCGCGCTCGGTTGATCTTATCGCGATGTTTCTCGTAGTCAAGGTCCGGCGGTAAACCACCAGCCCAAATGATCAAGCGGTCTGCCTCCACATTGCCCATGGATAGCCAGCGACTGGCAGTTGCTGTTCCCTGGGAGAAGCCAAGAATCATCGTTCGCTTCGGCGGCCGCTTCAACTGGGAAAAAATCGTCTGCGACAATCGATCAAGATACCCCACGTAATCATCAATTTCATTCAGGCGATCCTCGCGGGTCATCCAGGTAGCGCCGACCTTGCCAAAAAAACCTCGCAAGTAAAAGCGATTCATCGCTTCCGGCGCAATGATCAGTCGGTTCTCTTGCTCGAGCGCCTCAAAGCGCTTTAAGAATCCGTCCCCAAGAAATCCATATCCATGCAGCACAAACCACACTTCTTCGATTGAGTCTGACATGTTCCCGAGACTAAAATAGCGCGCAGTTCGTTCAACCTTCAGGTGATGCTCATTTATCATTGATCAGCTCGATTATTCTATCCACGTTCACATAGGTTTCGACCAGTGCCTGACTCTTTTCGATCTTTTCCACTTCCTCGGCGCGAAGCTTGAAGATCGAATTGTTGATCTTTGTCGCCACCTTAAAGGAGTCGTCCTGCACCAGCATCGCCGGAATTCTGCTCCGTTTGATGAGATCCATTATTTGACTGTGCGGTGAAATCCCATGTGTAAAAATCATTGCCGCCACATCAGGAATTTCGTCGGTCTCCAGTAAATTACCGCAAAGAGCGGTGACAATTACGCTTTCGCGATTTCCCGGCACAATCAGAACCGCATTATTGTGAAAAACGCCAACGGCGGCATGCGGCTGCATATCGCCGATAACGAATTTCCCGATGGGTGTCGCCATGGACGCAGCATCACCGAACAGGAGTTCTGCATCAAGATCTTCCACCAATTCGCTGATGGATGGCTTATTGAGAATGGGAACTTTGGGGATTACCCCAAAGACCTCGATACCATGCCGGGCAAACCCTTTAATAATGCGGTCATGAATCTGCTCATATTTCTTTGGCAGTACCTTGTTTACAATAACCCCAAGCACTTCAACACCCATATTGTCAAACAAAGACTTGTTCAACAATATTTCGTCGATCGGGCGGCCTATGCCGCCCAGCGATACCATAATCACCTGGCTACCCAACTCTTTTGCAACCTGGGCATTCGACATATCAAAAATAGAACCAACGCCGGCATGTCCGGTGCCTTCGATAAGCACCATTTCTTTGCCAACTGCCAGGCGATCATAAGCAGACTTGATTTTATCGACCAAGAGGTCACGGTCACCGCTTTCGATATAAGAAGAAGTAAAGCCACGCGGCACAGCAATCGGGCTCATATCAGACAATTTATCCTGCAGATTATATATGCTTTGAATCAGTACCGCATCTTTATCAATTTTCTCACTATCAACGACTTTATACTGCTGCCCCACAGGTTTCATATAGGCCAGCTTACCCAGTCGTTTTTGCAGAGCATGAAACAGGCCCAGCGAGACGGTTGTCTTCCCGTCATTCTGCCGGGTAGCAGCGACAAATAACTTCTTCATTTCAGTTCCTTTACTGCTTAGGTCTGTGGGTTGGTGGCAAATACAGTCAGCTCTGTAATGAATCCTCGATCTTCCATTTCCAGCGCCGCAACGATGGTATGCGCAATGTCTTCAGAGTGCAGTTTGGTTTCATTGTAGGGACGTGCGTCTCGCCCTGAATTCACCACAAATTCGGTTTGAACTTCACTTGGATTGATGAGAACCACGCGTACATTATGTTGCCGTAATTCAGCACGCCAGCATTCCGTCATCGCCTTAAGCGCAAATTTTGTCCCGCAGTAAGCGGTACCGGCGGCAAATCCACGCGTTCCGGCGGTAGAACTAATATTGATAATATTGCCGCTATTTTGCTTTTTGAACAGCGGCACAGCCCCGCGAGCCATTAGCATCGCCCCGGTCACGTTTGTAGCAAAAACGTTCTGGAATTGTTCAAGATCAATGTGCTCAAGGGGCGCAAAATAACCGTAACCAGCATTATTGACAAGGGCGTCCAGACGGCCGTATTTTTCCTCAATCGTCTTGTAAATGGCCTCAACCGATTTTTCATCGGCCACGTCTCCCTGAACATAATCGACACCAGCTTCCTCAGCTGCTTTTTTCAAGCGCCCCTCATTGCGCCCATTGATAATAGCGGTTGCGCCACGTTCTTTTAACATTTTTGCAGTGGCCAGTCCAATGCCCTGACTACCACCGGTCACCAGTACAACTTTATTCTCTAAATTCATATTATCTCCACGGATTTGATTTGACGGCTATTGGGACAACGCTTCATCTACCGCCGATGGCAGGATGCTGGAAATGTCTGCGCTAATGCGTAAGCAAACCAACTCGTCACCATCATGATCTGTCTCGCCAAGGTTGATGATAACATAGGGGATGCCCCGTTTGGCTGCCTGCAGGGGAATCATTGCAGCGGGATAAACCGCAAGAGTAGATCCCAGGGCCAGGACGAGATCAGCGGTACTGGCAGAAGTATAAGCCCGCTGAAGCAGCGCCTCATCCAGCGCCTGCCCAAAACTGATTGTTGCCGGTTTTAACAAGCCCCCACAATGACAGATCGGTGATTTGCGGTGTGTTTGGAAATATCGAAAATGCGGTTCCGGATCGCTTCTTGCCCCACAACTTTGACACGAAACTTCGGCATTTGTGCCGTGTAATTCAACTACTTTTTTCCGGGAATTGCCGGCTTTCTGGTGCAAGCCATCGACGTTTTGCGTGATAAGCAGGTTTAGCTTGTTGGCAGCCTCCAATTTCGCCAGCGCAAGATGGGCTGCATTGGGGCGAGCATCGCGAAACTGTTCCCATCCTTCCAGCTTATAGTCCCAATATTCTATTCGAGATGCTTCGGAAGCGAGAAAATCCTGATAATAGACCGGCTGCCGTTTTTTCCAGATCCCCTTTGGTCCTCGAAAATCTGGAATGCCACTGCGTGTCGATATTCCGGCGCCGGTGAAGACCAGAATACTGTCGGCATGGCGAAGATATTCAGCGAGAGTTTTCATCCGTCCAGAAAGGCTCCAGTTCTACACCCAGTCCGTCCGCAAGGCGGTTAACATAGGCATAATAAGCGGCTATCTGGTTGATGTCAAGTATATCCCGGTCGCTGAATCCGGCCTGGCGAAGTTTATCCACGTCATTTACTTCCATTTTGCCGGGCGAAAGCGTCAAGGCGGCACAATAATCAAGCATGCAGCGGTCTGCAGCTTTCAAGTCCGCATCACGATAGTCTTCAATGAGTTGCTTAACGAGGTGATGATCTTTGGTTAGCTTACGGAGACCCTCTCC
Source organism: Calditrichia bacterium (assembly GCA_028284445.1). Lineage (GTDB taxonomy): Bacteria > Calditrichota > Calditrichia > RBG-13-44-9 > J075 > JANQRS01. The sequence continues at coordinate 13,317 of JANQRS010000048.1, read as the reverse complement.
GTGGTGTGTAATTCAGTAGTGGCAGTCATTCAATGAGGAGACCACGACCGCAATCATCTCGCGTTGAACGCGACTGAGACCACCGCGGCCGTACATCAAATGTTTGTATAAGTTGTAGTGAGCTTCCAGTGATGGTGGATCCAGACTGTGGATCTTGAGGATATTATCCACAGCCCCATCTGTATTCTTCAACCTGCGATACCACTCAAGCAGTTTTCCACTTGCTTTGCTTTCCGGAATCATATCAATCCAGGCCATTAAAGCTCCTGACTACTTGTAGATCTTGAAGTTCGCGGTGCGAATGAGCTGTTCTTCACTCCATTCGTTGGGCTGCCAGGCGCGAACATAAATCAACGGATCGCGTTCAGAGAAATCGATCAGTAGGAAGAGATATCCTTCGTCGGCATACGAGGTAGATGTGTAGTGCTGTCGCATCTCGATGCCGTAAACGTTCGGCGCGTTATTCTTCTTGATCATGTTGAATGTGGCGAAGTCCAGCGAAAGATCTGCCTGCGATTTAAAGACACGGCGCTGGCGGCCAATATAGTCTTGCTTCGTCAACTTTATATATTCATAGTCCGGCTGATTACCGAGCTTCTGATACTTCACGAGGTCACGCGGCAGTTTCTTGCGTTTGATTTCCCGGCCAACGATGATCAGTGCTTCCTCGGCAAACATCATTTCAACGGTTTCTATGTCTCGGGTTATGTAGGCGGTGCGATATTTTTCGACGAACTTGATTATTTCCTGGCGGTTGCCCCAATCCTTACCATACTCAGCTTCTTCAACAAAGCGCCTGTAGAGATTTTCGGTAATAGAAACGTTCAGATCCTGCAGTTTACCTTCTTCATTGAAATCCAGCACCAGGAATTCCGTCGATTCTTTGCGAATCGTTGGATAGTTATGCAGCATGCGCACACGTCGCAACTCCCAACCGCTTTCGGTCTTGTTGAGACTGGCATTTAGCTTCTTTTCCAGGACCTTTGGCTGATTGAATTTCAGGTAGTTGGCAATTTTCCGCAGCAGGAAACGATCCGAGCCATAGTTGGCTTTCATGGCTTTGTAGTCGCGACGAGACATAACGTCCAGAAACTTCTCCGCTTCTTTGACAATCCGGGAAGCGATGGAGACGTCTCCATCATACTTGAGGTTCAAATCAAAGCCGGTTGCACTGGTCGAGCCGGCAGAGGCCATTTTGGGCGAACGTCCGGTTTTGTCTGCGGCTGGTGCCGTTGCTTCACGAAGGGGCCCCTGTTTACCGGGAAGACGCTTTAATTTGACGGTCTTGTTGGACTTAAAGATGGGCCGATTTACCAAATCCCACAGATCAGCCACGACATTGTATTCGTTACGGCTTTCGTAGTAAGCATATTTGATGTTCATTTTCAGATCGCGGAAATCGACGCTGGATCCGAGCAAGCGAAAAGTCGCATAGCCATCGCGGGCCTGAACGGCCACCTGGCTGGAACCACTCCAAAAGGTAAAATCGAGCAGAGAGACTGCGCGGCCATTATTAGTGACTTCGAGGGTCACTTCCCGCTCTTTGTCAGAAATCATGTCATCACGATCAAAAGCAAAACGGGTATTGAGGAAAATCTTATTCACTTGCTCAGGAATCAAAGTGGTGTAATTGACATCTTCAAACACGACGCTTTGATCCGGCAGTGAATTGATCAAAATTGATGCAAAATAGTAGAGCTTCAGGGCATAGGCATAATTTCCTTCATTGGCATAATCTTGTGCTTTCTCAGTCATCTCCGCAATCAACTTGCGTCGTTCCGAGAAGATTTTTTCCACTTCGCTCTTCTGCAAATAACAAAAGACCTCAACCATTCCGCCCCGGGTCGGGCGCACATCGCTCTTCACATTTCGCAGTGTAGCTTGCGAGTGGGTCTTGAGCACTGATTCGACATTTTCCTGGATAGAGGTGCCGCTTTCCTGAAGCTTCTGTTCAAAGCTACTCGCAACGCGAACAGCAATCTGACCGGTCAGATCTTTCAGGGCTTTGTCCCGTGCTTCGTTCTCATTCATCGCCGTGGCTGTGCCGTAATAATATTCGCCGGAGCGTTTGATCATATCGCGATCAACCTCCTGGGCCAATACCAGGCAGCTCATCGCCAGCAATAGTATATATAATCGTTTCATCGTATATCCCCTGTTGCAATGTTGGGCACCCGGGCTTGGCCTTCGCCTCCCCCAGCCGGGCATCTCACCGGGCGATCATTGCAGCTATTTTATTTGTAAAATAACACGTCTTGCCAATTCTCCTGTGATACCCCGCATTCGAGGGTCGTAAAAGCGTCTTATTTTGAGAGCGCTTCCGTCAAGTCAATCGTCAGAGACCTTTCAGGTATCAAATCAACCAATTGCGTCACCGATGTGAGGATCCGGGTTCGATAGTCTTCGCTATAGCGTTCATTGGCGCGTTTCGCGGCTTCTTCTGCCTGCCAGCGATTCCCACTGTAAAAGCGCCACCAAAGCAAACCAAACAGTAAAACCGAATCACTATAATCTTCGTCCCGCAATTCGCGCCACACAAGGAAACTGGTCCCTGTATTTATTAGCAATGCGTTGACGCCATTCCAAAATTCGCCTGCATACATTTGACCTGCCCCTGGCAGTACAGTCGATAACTTCCGGGCAGTATCCGTTGACTTGATCAGCGGACGATCCTTTAGGACGCTAAGATCCCGGCGGATCGCTGCCAGGTATTCACTCGCCGGGGTCTGTCGGGGAACCTGTTCGGCAAATCCGGCAAAGGCATGATCTGCTTTGTCCCACTGTCCTTTCAGAAGCAACATCACGGCGTATAACATTTGTGCTGCGTCCCGCCAATCTCCTGCAATTCCGGAGCGGCTTATCTTGAAGAACTCGATCTGAGCCAGGTCATATTTGCCGTCGTGAACAAGAACAAGTGCCAGTTGATAACGCGCTTTTTGCTTCAGAGCCGGGTCAGCCGGTAAACGCAGTGCCTGGCGGAGAGCCCGAGAGGCGATTTGGAACTCCCCGAGTTCAAAATAAGAACGCCCTATACTATATAACGCAAAAAAACCGAGTGAATCTTGCGGATGAAAAAAAAGAAATCTGCGATATTCGGTAATTGCCTGCTGATAATTCCCGGCATCAAACAGATTTCCGGCGAATTTTAGCAGGGCAACCGGTGCTGAATCTTGTGCCGGCACATCCGCCGTCGCTGAACTCGAGATCCAGCTAAAAATGAACAAGCATATCAAGGCGCGTCTTAACATCTGCTGTGAGGCGACCCTCTACTCTTTGATTATACAATCGAACCGCCACTGCGGATCCATAAATATTGCCACTATAGAGCACTGCTGCAAGGCTCCCGAAGATCCATCCTTTGGGGCTTTCCAAGCCGGCCTCATCAAAGCCTTCGTACGCCAGCCAGGAGGCGCCGGCAATCAAAAAGAGCGAATAAAACCCATCGGCACGGCGATTCACATACCAACGACCACTACCCGGTATGATCGCCGACATGAGTGCGCCAACAGCCGGGGACTTTGCCGGTAATCGCATGCCTCGCTGCGCGAGCTCATCAAGGTCACGTAACGGCTGCAGAGCAGCTTCTTCAGAACCTGAGGAATGAGCAAGCACCTCATGTGCCGCCTGCCACCTTTTCCGCATCAACAAGCTCAGTGAATTCAAAACCAGGGATTGCTGCTGTTGTAAATCTGTCAAAGCATCTTTGTCGGTAGATGCCAAAACATCCGCAACCGAGTCGTAGCGCCCATTCAACAGGTGCACACCGGCCAATGCCAGCCGGGCAGAGTCAGCGAAGCTCGCCGTACGGCCGGCAGCCAAAGATCGTTCAAAATAGACAACGGCGTCTTGTGGCTGATGTGCGCGAACATAGCAGCGCCCAATTTGGTAGTTAAGATCAGCGGTGTCGGCATCGGACGTCATATAAAGGAAGCGCTCGTATTCAGCAGCTGCGCGGAGGAAATCACCGTCGTCTGACAAGTACTTGGCAAAACGCAGGATGTTCGCTGGTGTGTAGTATGTTTCCAGGGCATGCGATGCAGTGGAATCCTGCCCATGAGCAAATTGCAGAAGGAGGATGCCCCAACACATGACAATTCTTGTTATCATTTTTCCTGATTCCCGTGAGACGGTTTTTCAGGCTCAATATAAACCTGCAGCGGATCAGCCAGGCGATTATGCTCCCGGCTGATTTCATAATTCTTCAGGGTTCCCGGAAGGCCGTGACAGCGCTGCAGGCGATCGCCGGTCAACAACATACCACGAACAAGCCCGGCTTCCTTGAGGGCCAGCCGCCCAAAACTGGAACAACTGGGATGGAAAGCACAGCTAGGCTTATCCTGTGAGGAAATAGCAACCTGGTAGCCGCGTAGAATACCCAGAAAGATAATCTTGATATCATTGGAGCGTCCCGGCACCATGCTTCCGGGTAAATTATCTTTGCGGATATTTGACGCCTGGTCAACGGCGCGATTGCCAATGAGCGTGGCAAGATCGGCCTTCAGTGTCTGCGCGCTAATTCTTTGTATTGAGAATAGACAAACAATGAAAATAAGCAATCCGGCAAAGCGCATAAAGTTGGCTATAGTAAAAAGACGGCTTACCATCGGCGGCGCTCCACGCGGATGCTTGAGGGCACTTCAAAACCGACAATTTCCTGCGGCACGCTGAGGTTTATATCGAGCTTGTCCAGTTTGATATGCTCACGGGAGAGCCCTTGCGACGTTTGCAACAGCGAGCGAATGATGGTAGGAAAGGATATATGTTGAATATCAGTATAGTCTTTAAAATCCGTGCGAGTGAAAATCGAACTCTCGGCATTCTCAAACAATGAGTAGGCAAGACGATCTTCAACCTCTCCCAGTTCGTAGCTGCCGACCTCCCTGGCTTCGGGATGATGCCAGGTAGTCACAATGGTGTCCCCGTTAACAGCCTGATTGGTCAATTCAAATCCAATATCACTCATCCCGTTTTCATAGCGAATCGCAGAAATCAATCCGGGAATGATCGGCATGGCAGCCGGATTTTCGCTGATCAAACGAAATGCCCGCCGGGCGTCCGGATAATAAACCGTCGTTTCATTACCGTCGATTGCCAGGATCTGGTTGAGCGGATAATGAATACGTACATAAATCTGATCTTCGCCGAGGAAGTAAAATTCACCGCGGGTGGTATCGGTCGCAGCACCCTCTGCGAAATACATGCGCTCAAAAGCGCCGTACATCGTACTAAAGGGCGCCTCTTTCCCGGATAAAACAGAAAGCCCGCCGGATTGACCGGGGGCTCCCTGAGAAAAAACGTTGCCGCCAATAAGGAGCAAGACCCCAGCCAGATATTTAAGGAGTCGCAACATGCTTTTGGCGCTATGTAGCTGCTGTATCATTCAACAGACCTTTTAGAATTCATCACCATCGTCTGCTGCTGCGATAATAATCGCATACAACAAGACCTGAACACCTGCACCGACCAAACAACCGGTAAGGGCATTCTTACTCTTGATATCTTTAGTCTTGGCACGATAACAATCCGTATACGCCGCAACATACTCCGGCGGCTTGCCCAGCAAATTGGCCGCGGGCGGATTTTCCGGCTGCAGACCGATCAGGTACACCAGAATACCCAAAAAACAACCAAAGGCAAACCAGGTTCCGGCGCTAACATCAGATTCAGCCTGACGCTCAGCGTCGGCACATGCTGTTGCCGTATCTTGAGCAAAGGTAGTTTGCATCGGCATCACCACCAGCATCACCGCCATGAATAGCGTGATTGGTGCTGCCATCCTTTTGAACAACCAACTATTCCTCATAAAACAGTCCTCCGATAGAATTGATGACTCAGTAAACCATGCGTTGGTTTGGTTTATATAGACGCCCCGAAAAATCCATTTCGGGAATGAAATAATCATGCAAAGTATGTAAGGTAGTATAAAGCCGCGATCTACTGGGAGATGTTTCTCCTGAAACCGGGAAGAGTGGTTCCTGCTTCTCTCCCTGATTCGCTGCGCGAAGTTAGCGTGCAATATGCACTTAAGCAAGCTATTTTTGGCTATTCCGCCATTCGCCTAGCGGCTGCGCACAACTCGAAAGCCCAGATGACTATACATTTCAAAGGGCATGTATTTTTGCTCGTTGCTCACCTTGGAATCGCGTGGAAAACCCGGCCATCCCCCACCCTTTACCACCTTCGGCGCGGACGGTTTTGCCTGTGTCAGTGTGATGCCCGGCTCTGTGCTGCCGGTATAATCATCCCAGCACCATTCCCAAACGTTGCCACTCATATCATAAATGCCCAGTTCATTCGGCTTTTTGCTGCCGACCGGCTGGCTCTTGCCAAGGGAGTTGTTCATGTTCCAGGCAACTTCATTTGCATCATTGCTGCCGCTAAATTCGTAACCACCGCTGCGATTGCCACCACGCGCAGCAAATTCCCACTCGAGACGGGTAGGCAGGCGATAGCCATTGGCCTGAAAGTTACAGGTTACATTCTGCCCATCGATGGTATAGGTCGGCGTAAGACCTTCCTTGCGACTTAGCCAATTGCAGTAGGCAAGGGCAGCATACCAATGAACTTTGATCACCGGACGATTGCCGCGTCCGTAGCTCATGTCATTGGGCTTGCTCTCCCCTACGGCTTCTGCATAAGCGTCGTATTCAGCAAACGTTACTTCATGAGGGGAGATATAGAAACCACGGACCCGCGCTTCTTGTCCGGCTGCATTAATAAATGTGCCGCCATCAACGAAGACCATGCCGCCGGATGTGCGAACCGGTCCGGGCCCCGGCGTGGTTCGGGCTCTATCGTTATTACGTTGAGCGCTGCCGGATTCCAGGGTAAATTGCTGACTGACCTTGTCGCCGGCCACCAGGCGCACTCTTTTGATCGTCGGTTGATATCCAGCCCGGCTGACGGTCACTTCATAGGTGCCTGCGGGGATATCTTTAAAAATTTTATTGGAATTGGCGGTATAATATTCTCCGCCGTCTCCCTTGAGCTCGATCTTCGAATCAAAGGGCGTAACGGCAATTTGCAAGGTGCCTTTGGGCACATCCGGGAACAAATCGAGGGTTTGATGCTGATTCTGCTTCAACGCCACCTGCTTTTCAAGCGCCGGGGCTTTTGGCAGAGTTACCTTCACGCGGGCAAGCATCGGTCGCAGGCGAATCTTCTGACGATCCTTATATTCCTTACCGTTGATAAAGACCTTGGCATTATCGTAGGTGTTCACTGTCAACCAGGCAGCGTTATCATCCAGCGAGTAAGATTCGTTCACGCGCGGTCCCTTAATCGCTATTTTGGCATCACGGGCCAGGTAACCTTCCTTTTCCAGACGAATCGGATACTCACCTTCCGGGAAGAAGAAGGCAATAGGCGTCATCCCGATATAAACGCCGTCAATAGTAACCTTCGCACCATCCGGCAGCGAGGTAATCTGCACGCTGACGTCCTCTTTTTCTTCCAGCTTAAAATTAAAGAGGGCATTGTTTTCATCCACATTGATTTCAGACTCAACAGTGGAATAGCCATCCTTAATTACCATCACCTTATGCTTGCCTTTGGCAATTTTGAAGGTTGGCCCCTTGCCTTTGGGAATACCATTGATAAAAATCTCAGCATCAGAAGGATTGACCAGGATGGAAACCGGAATGATATCCATCTTTGCTTCACCGGTCAGCTTAATGCTCCAAACAGTCTTCTCTTTCAGGCGGATGCCAACCTCGGAGAGAATAATTTTGAGAGGACCGTAGCCGGTTTTGTATATTTCGAGCACGCGTTCATCGGGCGACAGGAAAACCATGTCTTTGCCGGGATTGTCATCCACCCGAACCACACCGTTATAAGAATCATATTTGAAACCATCCATATCGGACAGTACCTGGATACCGGCACAAAAGCGCCCGTTGGCATCACGAACGGCCACGATTTCATCAGATAGCTTCTTGGGCTTGCCCACGACTTCCATTTTTGACAGTTGCGCAAACGCGCTGCCGGAAACAAGCACCAGACACAAAAGCAGTTCTATCAGTTTCACGATTGTTGCACTCCCCAAAGGCTAACTTTCCTCAACGTTCAAACTGAAGTTGGAAAATTCTATCTATACAGACTCAATTTTTCGTTTAAAATCACCCTGTTTTTTGCAGATAACAGACTTGGCCAGCGGCCACCTGCAAAATAACAGATGGCGCAAGGTATTTCAAGATGCGATTCTTAATTAAAAGCGATCACCGACATTTTGTCACGATCCAGATTCGGCATTTCCATGCCAATGTTGGCGTTGATATAGGTCGGATCACAGACCAGGTAATCCGCGTTCTGATAACGAATCGTTTGGCCATTCACCGCCTGATTGAAGGCAACAGCGGTCGCAACATGCCCGGGATAGTTCAGCCCGACGACCTTCAGGCCGGTTAGATTCCGAACAAGATAGGCAAATAGTACCGAGCGGTCTTCACAATCGCAGAAAGGATAATAGATTGTTTCCTCAGCGAAGAAATATTTCTCTTTGCCAAACTGCTCTACATCTACCTGATATTCGAACGCCGTCTGCACAAAACGCAGCAGCAGGTTCACCGCCTCTGCCTCAGATTTGCCCTGAACCAGGGGCTTCAATTCTTTTAAGAGAGCCCGGCGAGTGGTTTCAGACATCTCGGCGCTGAAGTAGATATCCAGTTCAGTCAGCGGATATTGACCATAGAAGGTGCGCAGATTCTGATTATAGGGCACTGCAATCTTATGTGTCTCATTTTTAAACGTGAACGTAAAGATGCGTTCACGCGGGGCAGCCTGTATACGCGGCGCGGCGTCGATTTCCATATTGAGTGTTTTCTTAGTATCCGGATATTTGCCCTCATAAGAGAAAAGTGAATTAACAGTCTGAGGGGTTCCGTTGAAGGACAAGGCATAGTAAGCCTTGTCATCGTAAACAAAATAGGACGCGCCATAGAGAATGCGTTTCGATGCCGCAAGGATGTAGACAGTATTTTCGTCGTAGCCGGCACGAACATCATAACCGGATTTTAGTAAGAGATACCAGGTCAGCAGATTAACGCGATTGGAATTCTCTTCTTGCAGGACGCCGCTGGCAACCTGGCGAGTGAGGACAAAATACGCCCAATCGTTCAAACGCAATTCTTTCTTCATCTTTTGCATTTGCTCAAGCAGCGGCTTGGTTTTCTGCTGACTAACTGCTTCCCAAAAGTCGACAACCGCCTGCTGATTCAGTGTATTCAAAGGCCCGATCTTAAAGCCGCGCTCTTTCTGTACAGCCAGCTTTGTGCCGTAGAAAGCGACCGGCACCTTCACTCCGCGAGGCGAAATGATGTCCGGAGGAATGGTGATATCAATCGGTGCTTCGTCGACCGGTTCTGCTTCCGGCAAAGGAATTTCCGGAATGGCCGGTCCCTGATAATCAACTTCATCGTCGTCAGGTTCAGTTTCCGCTACCGGAATACGCACCGGTTTCGGCTCTTCATCACGGACGTGCCCGGCCAGCACCTGCATTTGCTTCCAGTCCTGCTTCAGAAAGTTCAGGAAAGCCCGGTCTGTCTCATCGACGTACTGCTGAAATTTCTTGTTTTGCTCCTGCTGATATTTTTCGAAATCTTCCTGGGCTTGCAACCATGTGCCCGCCAGCAGCAAAAGAAAAATGGTCAAAAAGAATGACATATTGATTGGGTCGCGATGTTTCATCTATTGTCCCCCGTTATAGGCAGTTGAGGTATTTCAGGCACCGTCAATTAACGGATCTGCGCCATTGCCGGTTGTGAGAATCGACAATAATTTGCGGTACCTTGTTTAAGCAAATCTCGCATTGCGCTTCATTTACTAACGCAAGAAAAATGCAGAAAAATGCTAGAGCCCGCCGAAATTAAAACGAATCATTCATTTTGCAGCACTTCAACCAGCACATCGCCTACTTGCTGCAGGCTGGAAGGGCTACATTTATCGGGCGTATCGGCGGTTGTATGCCAGTATTCATAATCAAAATCGATCAAGTCGATGACCGGGATTCGCTTGTTGAGAAACGGCACGTGATCGTCCATGACCGGCGTGCCAATGCGATCCACAAAAGCAGTTGCGTTCACTCGTTTCGCAGCCGCCCAAACCTTGTCCATAATATGCGGCGCCATCTGTTGCGAATAGCCTTCTCGTGGAATCGTCAGATCAGCATCCCCAATCATATCCAGTAAAATGCCGTATTTTGGGCGATAATTTGGCCGGTCTTCGACAAAACGGGCAGCGCCGATGCTAAACGGATTCAGTGAATCGCTGGAAAACGAGCTTTGATAATCACCATAATCTTCCAGATCGAAGAATATAATATCGACACCAAAATCGAGATTCATGTCCTTGATCAAATTTGCCATTTCCAAAAGCACGGCAACGCCGGAGGCGGCATCGTTGGCGCCCAGGACAGGCTCTCCGTGGCGGGTTGAATCCGGATCCCGATCCGCAAATGGCCGGCTATCCCAATGTGCGCAGAGCAACACCCGGAAGCCCCGCGCGGGCTGGGTATTAAAAGAGGCAATAATATTCCGTCCGTTGAAGACAACGGAGCTATCTTTCTTGTCGCGATACTGAAAGCGATGTTCGCTCACGTTGTCCGCATTTTTTCGCAATTCAGCGACCAGGTAATCACCGCATTCCTGATGAGCGGCACTGCCGGGTGTACGTGGCCCAAACTCGCACTGTTTGAGCAAATAACCGAAGGCCCTGGTACCGTCAAAACCAACCGTAAAGAAGGCACGATAAGCAACAACGGCCATTGCAAACAACAATAATCCCCCAATAATTGCGGCGATCCACTTTACCTGTTTATCGTCCTTCTTCCTGATTTTACGGGGCGTTTTTTTCTTCCGCTTCGTCATGGCGTCTTCATCTATCATTCATCGGTTGAGGTCCACAGTGCACGCACATCGTGCAACGAGGGCAACACTCTCGCCGCCAGCGCTCGGACTTCGTCCGACGGCTGTTTCAAATCAGGTACCATAACCGGCATCATGCCGGCGGCATGAGCACCGCGAATGCCAGCCTCGGAATCTTCCAGGACCATACAATGCGCCGGATCTGCATCAATTATTTTAGCAGCGGCCAGGAAAATATCCGGAGCAGGCTTGCCGTTGTTTATTTCATCGCCGGCTACCGATCCGGCAAAGCGCTTTGTTAGGCCAACGATTCTCAACTTCTTATCCGCAGCAAGCCGACGCGTGGAGGTAGCAACGACCTTGGGGATTCCGCGCTCTTCTAATAAGTCAAGCAATTCCAGCACTCCGGTTTTCATGGGAATACCATCACGCGAGTAAATCTCCCCGGCAATGGCAATGCGCCGGTCGCGCATTTCATAAAAAGGAAAGTCCGAGCCATAATGATCTTTGAATATCAGCTCGCTGTCGCGAATGCGCCGGCCGATCACCATTTGATATACGGACTCTTCCATATCGTAGCCAAATTCGCTTGCGGCCTGCCGCCAGGCAGCCTGGGCGACCCGTTCGGTATCGAGGATCAGCCCATCCATATCAAAAATAACGGCCTGAATATTATTCGTCATCCTTGTCCTTGTTGTTGTAGAAGTTCATCAAAAACTGGCCGTCCTTTGGAGATAAATCAAATTTAAACGAAGCTTCTCCGATAAGTTTCATTAAAGATGCTTCGGGATCATTTTGTAATTTTTCAGAGATCCACTTTACTGCTTTTCGCAAACCTTCATCTTTTGGCATAATCGTACTCATGGTCTTCCCTTCTAGTTTTAATAAGTGTGGCATTTCGTATACAGTGTTAACAATCGGACACTGTGAAAATCATTTTCCTGGCAATTTTTGTCGAATTCACATGAGAAAGACCAGTAAATCAATCGTTTCTCTCAGATAGCGCAAATACCGGTCCGAATTTCTGCCTCGCTGCTTTCGGGTCAGGCGCTTCGCTCCGTCGGAAGCTGCGCTTCATCAGGGCCTCACATCCCCCTCTGTCCCCCTTCGAAGGGATTTAAGGGGATGTGAACGCTTAACTATAATTTAACGCCAGCGTGGCGTGAACGGCCATACCAAAGATCATGCAATCTTCATCGATATCGAAGCGCGGATCGTGGCACATGTAAATGGTGCCTTTTTCTTCGTTTCGGGTACCGAGGAAGAGAAAACAACCGGGCACCACCTCAGAAAAATAGGCAAAGTCTTCGCCGCCCATCACCGGGATTTCCGGGTAAATCAGATTATCCTGGCCAACAACCTCGGCAGAAGCCGTCAGAACTTTCTGTACGGACTCAGCATTATTAAAACAGACCGGGTAACCATCAGTATAGTCAAATGTGTATGTCGCTCCATTGGTCTCGGTTAGTGCTTTCAGCAGGCCTTCCAGGCGATCACGAACCATCTCTTTGATCTCTTTGTTGAAGGTTCGCACTGTTCCCATCAAGTATGCGCTTTCAGGAATGACGTTGTGTGTAGTTCCCGCATGAAACTGGGTCACCGATAGCACAGCGGACTTCAGAGGATCAACTGAGCGGGCAACTATAGACTGGGCTGCCGTAACAAACTGACTGCCGATCACGATTGGATCCACCGCAGCATGCGGCACAGCAGCGTGTCCCCCAATGCCCTTAATGGTAATTTCAAAGGTATCCGGTTGTGCCAGTGCCGGACCTTCACAGACGCTGATCTTGCCGGTTTCCGTCTGCGGCCAAACATGCAGACCGAAGACCTCATCGATTCCTTCCATAGCGCCATCTGCAATCATCGCCGGCGCGCCACCGGGCAGATTTTCCTCATTTGGTTGGAAAACAAAACGGATATTGGTCTTCAACTGATCCTTCATTGCTACAAGGATACGGGCAGCACCGATCAGCATGGCGGTATGGGAATCATGTCCGCACATATGCGCCTTACCGTCGAAGAGTGATTTATAAGGTGGGTTACTCATTTCCTGCATGGGGAGGGCATCCATATCGGCGCGCAAGGCGACTCGCTTCGTGGCGCCGGGGACATCCAAATCAGCAAGCACACCGGTTTTGCCAATACCGGTACGCACCTTTAATCCAAGCTTTTCCATCTCAGCAGCAGCAATACCGGCGGTGCGCTCAACCTCAAAGCCGATTTCCGGATGCATGTGAATATCACGCCGAATCTCAACAACATCCGCATAATGCTTCCGGCACAGTTCCATCACTTTTTCACTAAAGTTCATATGTCCTCCGGGGTTTGAATATACGGTTTCCAACCTGGCATTCTATCTATTTGATGCTTGATGCTTGATGCTTGATGCTTGATGCTTGATGCTTGATGCTTGATGCTTGATGCTTGATGCTTGATGCTTGATGCTTGATGCTTG
>JANQRS010000046.1 GCA_028284445.1 Calditrichia bacterium | reverse complement strand
GGATGCTGGATGCTGGATGCTGGATGCTGGATGCTGGATGCTGGATGCTGGATGCTGGATGCTGGATGCTGGATGCTGGATGCTGGATGCTGGAATTTGTCAATGACTACTAATTCATGTCAAGTATCAAATATCGATGCGAATAACAGGCAAAAACGCATCAAAGACGAAAAACTAAAACCATTTCACACTGATCTTCACGGATAAACAACAATCCACACCGATGAATGATAAACTAAAGGACTCGAAAAAAACAATTGATCTATCTGTTTTGATCGTTTAGTCGCAAATTCAGCACATATTTGATGTGATCAAGTATCGAGTATCGAGCATCCGGCATCAAACATCCACCTTTAGCATCGGGATGAACTTATGATTGGATTTTGGGAAGGCATAGTCATCAAACTCTTTGTTCGTAATCCAGGCAGCGTCGATCGGACCATTCAAATTCACATGGCCATCCTGGAGCGAGCATAGAAACACGTCAACGACAATCTTGAAATGCGTAAAAGCATGCCGCACTTGCGTGAGGTAGTTATCGATACTAACAGTGAGTCCGGTGGCTTCGCGAATTTGTCTGACGCAAGCCACTTCTGCAGGTTCGTCAGCGGCCAATCGTCCGCCAGGGAACTCCCAGAGGCCACCTAGCAGGCCGTCTTCCGGACGGCGTACAATGAGCATTTTGTCCTCGTGATAAATCACACCGACAGCTAGCTGATGCTCCGGGGTTTTCTTTCGCGCTTTGCGCTTCGGAAACTCGTTTACTGCATCATTTTGATTGGCCTGGCAATACGTATTGACTGGGCAGTTAGCGCAATCTGGCGATGTAGGTCGGCAAATCAAGGCACCCAATTCCATCAGGGCCTGATTGTAGTCACCGGCATCCTCCTTGGCCAATAATTGGTCTGCCACCGGCGCGAAATGTTTATGGGCACTTGTATCATTCACAGGCGCATCCATCTGAAAAATGCGCGCCAGCACGCGTTTTACATTTCCATCAACAACAGCATAAGGATGCCCAAAAGCAATACTCTGCACCGCTGCAGCAATGTATGGCCCAACGCCCGGCAGCTCTCGAAAGGCATCATATTGATTGGGAATTTGGCCGCCAAGCTCATCCCGCACGACTCTCGCAGCTTTCAGAAAGTTTCTTGCCCGCGCATAATACCCAAGGCCTTCCCACATTTTCAGAACCATTTCCTGGTCGGCATTCGCCAAATCGACAATAGTTGGAAATCGCTCCATAAAGCGCTTAAAATAGGGTATTACCGTAACCACCTGCGTTTGCTGGAGCATCACTTCAGAAATCCAGATATGATAGGGATTCCCGGAGCGACGCCAGGGCAAATCTCGCTTTTCACGACGATACCACTCCAGCAGTGCATTCTGGTAGGCTATCGTATTAATATGCTTAAGCATGGTCATTTTGATGACGGCAATTTAGGGTGCCAATTGAATGAACCTCGAATTCACACGAATTAACGCGAATAAAGCAATAAAAGCAAAGGGAATGTTGCGCTGTCTCTTACCTGGCAAATCCCTTACTTAGCTGATTCTGTTCCTACCTATTTCAATGCACGAAAATTCGCCTGCACTCACCTTAAATATTCAATTTGCAACAGAGATCATTTTCAGCTATAATCTACAATATTCAACCTCAACCCGGAGACACCTGTGACTCGCTTTAATCGACGCGACTTCATCAAAAAGGCAGCAACTGCCGCAGCAGTCGGTGGCGCAGCCTTGACTACCGCGTGCGGCACCTCGGAAAGCAGCTCAAATGGCGCAGCTGCCGTTCATACGAATCAGACCTTCAACTGGAAGATGGTGACAACCTGGCCGCCAAAATTTCCGGTGCTGGGAGAAGGCGCGGAGCTCTTTGCAAGCTGGGTTGAGGAAATGTCCGCCGGACGATTGAAGATCCAGGTTTATGGTGGTGGCGAACTGGTGCCTCCGCTGGAAGCCTTTAGCGCTGTTCAGCAAGGCGTAGTCGAAATTGGTCATGGTGCTTCGTATTACTGGGCAGGTAAAGCACCCGCAACCCAGTTCTTTGCCGCCGTCCCTTTTGGGATGAACGCCCAACAAATGAATTCCTGGCTGTATGGTGGTGGCGGGCTGGAACTTTGGCGCGAGCTCTATGCCCAATTTAACCTTGTGCCTTTTGCGGCCGGCAATACCGGCGTACAGATGGCAGGCTGGTTTAACCGCAAAATCGAATCTATTGCAGACCTCAGCGGCTTGAAGATGCGTATTCCCGGATTAGGGGGAAAAGTGATCAGCAAAGCGGGCGCCAGCGCTGTGCTTGTTGCCGGTGGCGAAATTTTCACCAATCTGGAGCGCGGGGTCATTGATGCGACGGAATGGATTGGCCCCTATCATGATTACCTGATGGGCTTCCCGCGCATAGCCAAATACTATTACTATCCGGGTTGGCACGAGCCGGGAACAACCCTGGAGCTGTTCGTAAATAAAGCAGCCTTTGAAAAGCTCCCGACAGATCTACAAAGCATCGTTGAATCCGCCTGCATGCGTAGTAATCTCTGGATGCTTTCTGAATTCGAGTCAAAGAATAGTGAATATCTGAAGAAAATTGAGGAGGAATATGACACACAGATTCTTCCCCTCCCCTCCCCGGTCCTTAGCAAACTGAAAGAATTTACAGCGGAGGCTATGGAGGATCTGACCGCCTCCGATCCCTTTAGCAAACGCGTTTATGAGTCATTCAGTAGATTTCAGGACAAGGCCGGCGGCTGGTCAGACTTGACAGAAAAAGCCTATTTTCAGATGTAGGCCAGAAGAGTGACATGAACTGGATTCTGTTGACCGATTTTTTGCGCTGTATAACGATCGGCATGGTGTCGGTGTTAACAATTGCCTTCTATCAGGCTCGTCATGAAAATCGCAACATCGCGATATTCATCTCCTTTGCTCTAGCAGTGTCGGCCTATCTCCTGGTTGGTCTGCCCGGCGTATTTGATAGCCGATTCGGTCTCCTATTACTATCGGGCCCCTTTCTCCTCCCTTTTCTTTTTTGGATGATGTCGCAGGCGCTTTTTATCGACGGATTTGAGGTCGAAAAAAAGCACATCTTTCTGGCATTGCTTCTCTTGCTGCTTTTCTATACCCTGTTTTTTCTAAAGCGAATGAACCCGGCAGCCACCGGCGCCACAGCACTTTTTTTCAGCCTCTTCACGCAGACAATCTCGCTCTTATTTGCCATTTGGGCGGCATTCATCGCCTACAGCGGCCAGGAAAGCGATCTTGTTGAAGCGCGCATCCGTTTCCGCAAGATCTTTGTTCTCATTACCGCATTGACTATTGGCGTCACGCTCTTATCGGAAATCGTCATCTTTCCCGGAGAGTCACCGCCATTCCTGGAATTCCTGCAGAAGCTCGGTATAGCTGCCCTTACCTTATTCGTTGCTGCATCGACCCTGACGTTCGGCGATGGTTTCCTGATTAGAATATCAAAGGAAGAGAGCCCTCCGCAAATTATCGATACGGCGCTTCACGAGGCTCTGATAAATCTGCTGGAGAAGGAGAAAATATATCGTCAGGAGGGATTAAGCATCCGCAAACTGGCAGACGCCATGCAAAGCAAAGAATATAAAGTGCGCCGGCTAATTAATCAGCAGCTGGGCTTTCGTAATTTCAATGACTTCCTAAACCAGCATCGAATTCAGGAAGCCTGCGAAGTTTTGCTCGATCCGAATCAGTCAGAGTTGACCATCCTGGAAATTGCCTATCAAATTGGCTACACATCACTGGGTCCTTTTAATAGCGCCTTTAAGCGGCAAACCGGGCAAACCCCCAGTGCATATCGAAAAGCACATCGCTAATCACCCATTTTCCACACAAAATCCTTATTGATTTCGAAATCAGTAAGCATTGATCGACATCAGGTGGAATCCGACATGCTCATCTTGTTAAAGTGCCGTGAACTTTAGCAAGGAGCATATGATGAATCTTTCCATCTTATTTGATGTCTTCACAAGGATATTGATTAACGATTTCCTGCGATATTTTATCACAGCCGGGATTGCTTTTCTGATTTTTTGGATCTTTCTACGCGAACGCCTACAACATCGCTTCATCCAGAAGAAGTTTCCGAAAACCAAACGGCTGTGGTTTGAATTCCGCTATTCGATGAGCACGGTGCTTATCTTCGCGCTCAACGGTGCAATGATTTTTGCGCTTAAAAATACCGGCTTCACGCTGATTTACGCGGATATCTCAACCTACGGATGGGCGTATGCAGTCCTGAGCTTTGTCTTGTCCCTGGTATATCATGACACATATTTCTACTGGACGCATCGGTTTATGCACCTTCCTCGCATCTATCCGCATGTTCACAAGGTGCATCACAGGTCTACCAATCCATCTCCGTGGGCCGCATATTCATTTCATCCCTACGAGGCTATTATCCAGGCATTGGGTTTTACCATGATGCTCTTCATCATTCCGCTGCATCCGCTGGTGTTATTCCTCTTCCTGCTCAACATGATTACGCGGGACGTCCTCGGCCACATCGGTTTTGAGCTTTTCCCGAAAGGGTTTACCAGACAATGCCTGCTCAATTGGAATACCACCTCCACACACCACAATCTGCATCATCGCTATTTCAAGTATAATTATGGCCTGTATTTCAGTTGGTGGGATAACCTGATGGACACCACTCATCCGGCGTATCATAACACGTTTGACGAAGTCAAAGAAAGGAGTCCCAATCATGATTCGCATATGTAAGCCAGTCCTATTTCTCCTTCTCCACTTACTCCTTACTGGAATCATTGATGCAACGACGCCGGTAGGCCAATGGCTGACATTTGATGAGAAAAATGGGGATACGCTCTCAATAGTCGAGATTTATAAACAGCAAGACAAACTTCACGGACGTATCGAGCGTATTTTCCTTCGCCCTCACCAGGGACCAAATGGTATTTGCGCTAAATGCGAGGGGGATAATTATCAAAAACCGATAGTCGGCTTGCCAATATTGAGCAATTTTAAGAAGTCAGAAGAAGGCTGGAAGGACGGGCGTATCCTGGACCCTGCAAGCGGGAAATCCTACAGGGCCTCAGCAACTCTAATTGCCGGCCGGGAACTACGCATTGAAATCAGCACCGGGCCCTTCGGCCTGTTTAAGCAGACACGCATCCTCAAACGCAACGGAGCCGCGGAGAGTATTAGCAGCACCTGGGTGATGTACGACAATCGCCATCATGCGATCCAGGCCTTCGTGCAGATTGATGAAGACAAAACGGGATTTATTGGTCGGATAGTTGAAACGCGTTTGCTGCCGGACGAAGGACCGGAGGCAATTTGCATTAATTGCCCGGACACTTTGCGCAACCGTCCGCTCCGCGGTTTGGAAATACTGCGGGGACTGTCATTCAAAGATGGCAATTGGCAGGGCGGAAAAATACTTGATCCCGGCAACGGAAAGACCTACCGCTGCTCAGTTAAGCTGGAGAATCCGGATCGCTTGCGAGTAAGAGGACATCTAGGCCCGTTTTCACGCAGTCAGCTCTGGCATCGGGTTCAGGCTATCAAGGGACCATCGTCCCAATTCTGATTCTGCTCGGCAACGTAGGCATCGAGAAACTCAAAAAATTCATGCACGTTTTTCACGCGTGGGCCATCCCAGGATTGATTCCAGGGTTGGTCCAGGCAAACAGCAAGGCGGTCGGTATCGCGAAAAGCCTCGAGATTGTCTATAAAATCATCGAGCAGCACAAATCCGGCAAGCAGGTGTTTGTCATAGGTAATCTGAATTTCGTTGGTCGGAACATCGTGCTTGCCCAGCCACACCATGGTTGGTCCACGACCGGCTGTCGGCTGCGCTGTAGCAATCACAATCTCATATTTTTCTTCCCATGCTTCCAAAGCAGCAACTGCGCCTTCATAAGCTGGCGCATCTTCCAGGATTTCACGACGAAAGCGGTGATCTATAAAATCGTAGATTTCTTCTCCTATCGGAAAGAAATCTTCCAGACGGCGACTGTCGATAAATTTGATGTCATGATCCGGATATTCCCGCTTATAAACGCTGCAAAGTCCACCGATGAAATCTCGCAGCACGCCATCAACATCAACCAGCACTTGTGGACGAAAGGTGAATGGGGACATAGTGGCTCCTGTTCTGGTAGCAATGAAAAATGAAGATTGAAGATTGAAAAATTCACCTGCATTCTGCGCAGACATTTTCATTCTTCAATTTTCACTTTTAATTTTTCAATCTCGTCCGTAGACAATATCCAATATCCGCTGGTTTGCCAGCCCGACTTCACCTGGGCAAGTCATTGGACCGCCTTTTCGGACGTCATCCATAAACTGACGAATCATGTTGACGAAATGATCGTCATTGTGCACGGAAATTGTCTCCGTAGAATCGGCTGTTTCAATATGAATATCAATATCGCTATGCGTGAGACTAAATTCCGCAAGATGCATTACACCTTTTGCGCCATGAAATACCATGCTCTTGGAGCGCGGCAACTCAAAAGAGGTATGTACCGATGCCATTTTACCGCTTTCCATTTGCAGAATTATCAACCCCTGTTTCTCGATATCGGTTTCAGTATATGCCGGACGCAAGAAGCTCCTTACGTCTACAAATCGCTCCCTGAAAAGATAGCTGATAATATCTATCATATGCGATCCAAGATCCGCCACCGGTCCGCCTGCTGACATGATAGGATCATGGAGCCATCCGCGATCAGACAAATTAGCATCATAGGTAAAACGGGCCTCAACATAACCAATCTCACCAATGCGGCCACTGTCAAGTAAGTCTTTCACCACAGCAATGCTGTCGACATTGCGCATACAGAATCCGGCGCTGAAGAGGGTATGGTTCTCATGACATACACGCACCATTTCTTCCGCCTCAGCGGCGTTGGCAGACATTGGTTTTTCAAGCAAAATCGGCTTGCCTGCCCTCGCACTTTGCAGCACCTGTTCGTGGTGTAAAGCGGGCGGCGAAGCAATAAAGACGACATCGACCTCTCTATCTTTTAACAATGCATCAACATCGGTATATCCACGCGGGATACCGTATTTTGCGCATGCTGCCCCTACGGCATCCTGCTGGCGTTTCTGGATGGCAACAATTTCAGCATCTTCAATTATTTCGAATGCCGGTATCAAGCGCTTAACCGCATGCCGTCCAAATCCAATAATACCAAATTTCATCATCGCCTCATCTCCTAATCAAAACGCATAGGATATTCCGATATGAAACTCGCCGATCGAGTCTCCATCATTCTCCGGACGTGGCCAGAGCTTAAAACCATAGTCAAAGCGAATTGGCCCAAAAGGGGTTAATACCGCCAGCCCGATACCGGTTGAGGTAATCAGGCTAAAATCCTTTAAATCTTCAAATTCTTCCCAAAGGTTCCCGGCATCTACGAACAATTCTCCAAAGAACAACCAGAAAAGGGGTATGCGCAACTCGGCGTTCATCAAGAGTGCATACTTGCCGCCGACCGGAACTGCATCGCCAAGCGAATTAATGGTCTCGCGGCCGATTTCCTGCTCTTTGTATCCGCGGACAGAATTCGCGCCCCCCATATAGAAGAGCTCAGTTGCCGGTAGAAGTTCAACCGGGTTGCGGCCACCGAACTCCAGGATGCCGCTGCCACGAATGCGGGTAGCAAACACCCATTTTTTGGCAAAGGCAAACTTCTGATAGCGATTCCACTGGAAGGCGCCTTTATAAAAGACATTGGTCGGATTAACCGGTTCACCGGTTGCGGTTGTGTCTCGGCTTTCGGAGTAAACAAATTCGTTACGGAACTCCGTCAGGCTGCCGCGGGTCGGATTGAGAAAGTTGTCGCGTTTATCTTTTACCGGATCAAAACGAATCGAATAGATCTTGTCCTGACTGCCCTGGTTTAGCGAACGCAAGAGAGAATCAGATTCCACGTCCACCAGATCAAATGCCAGTGCGCTGCTATAGGACCAGTAGGGACCAAATTCATGGCGCATACTTAGGGTTGTTGAAAATTGGGTCAATTCTTCCGGCGCCAGTGGCCGATCACGGGTAAGATACGATATTTTCAAAGCAGTGGGTGTGCGTGTGCCAAACAGCCACGGTTGACCATAGGTCAAGCTGGTTTCTGTGCCAGGGCGACGGAATTCAATCGGAGAATCATTAT
Source organism: Calditrichia bacterium (assembly GCA_028284445.1). GTDB lineage: Bacteria > Calditrichota > Calditrichia > RBG-13-44-9 > J075 > JANQRS01. The sequence goes on along the minus strand of JANQRS010000046.1, from coordinate 28,563 downwards.
CATCATCGAGCCTGCCGTAATGAAACGACGGCACAAAGCGCATCGACAAACTACGTCCGGTACCAAAGAGATTACGATGTCCGGCTTCAACCGTAAAATCAAAAGTCGTTTGATTTCCCTGATAATCATCTTCCTCGTATCCAACACCAAAGCTGAGACCAACAAAGAGCGGTTTCTTCTCAGAAAGCTGCCAGATCATCCTTACCCGCTGCTCATCCCCGTCAATTGGCTCGAGTCGGTAATGCACAAAACGGAAAAGCCCGGTGCTATAGATGTTGCTTTGCGATTTCTCAATCTTTTCCCGCGAATAAATTGATCCTCGCTGGAATTCCAACTCACGGTTGATCATGAAGCTTTGTACTAATTTCAGACCTTCGTAGCGCATCTCTTCGATATAGACAGTCACGCCCTCCTCAATCGTCACTGATAGCACAACCAGCGAATCTTCAACTTCCTGCTCATTTTTCACCAGAACAGCATAGGGCTTGCCGTTGTTCTTGTAATAGTTCTCCAGTTCATTCAGGCCTTTCTCGATGACCTGAGGTTCATATGCATTGCCAGGCCCGATGGTAAGATAGCGTTGGACCTGTTGCTCACTGAGGACTTTATTCCCGCTTAGCCGAATATCCTTGAGTTGAAAAAGGAAGCCTTCCTTAATATCATAATCGATAAAAATCTTCTTCCCTTCCCTGCGAAATCGCCCTTCTACGTACACTTGCCGATATCCCCGCAAGCGATAATAATTGGAAATGAGAATTTCATCCAGATTGAGGAAGCGATTATTGAACTTCTCGCCCTGGCGAGATTTCAACAGGTCGCGAAGCTCACCGGCCTCAATAGCAGTATTGCCGGAAAACTCGATTTTCTCCACTTCAAGATCAGTATTGCCCAGCATGCTCGACGGCCACTGAAGCCCTAGAAATGCGATTAAAAAGGTAAGGTATAAGGCGTTTGACTTCAAATTCTGCGATCCATTAGAAATTCAACTGCCAACTGATATCAAATTTGACCTTCTCATTGCCCCGCTCAGTCTTTTGGAAGAGGGTAGAAAAGAATATGCTGCGATTTAGCCGATATTGCAGCGAGATCTGATTGCCGGCTTCCCAGGAAAGTTGCGGTGTTGGTACCCCGCCCACTTTCGAGAACTTGGACTTATATTCCAGGTAAAGATTGCTTGTGAGATATTTTCCGAGCGACAAGGTCGGTTGATCACCAAGCGCGTTTCCAAAAAACGCCCCCTGATCTTCCACGCGAATTTCATCCAGTCCGGTAAAGGACCGTGCCTGACGCTCAACGCTGGCGATCAATGCCTGGGTAATTACCTCTCCCCCCTTCGTCAAAATCCCGGAGCCGGCATTGTTGTCCAGTTCCTCGAAGGGCATTCCGAACAGGAGTAAGGCCATTTGGTCCTTCACATCCGGATAAACAACCGCATCTGTGGCATCCTTGACGGTAATACTCTTCTCCGGCTCACTCACTTTCCCGGTTACGCGTAGCTCAAACGTCAGCGGATTGCGATCGTCATCGACTGCATCGATATTCTTACGGGTCTGTGCAAACAGGTTTAGGTCCGGCAATTCTTTCGGATTGACAAAATCGATGGTTCCGGTTGCAATATCAAACTCTTCTCCCTGGACAAAATATTTTCCATCCTCCACTTGTAAAATCCCATACATTTCCAGCAGCGCGTTAGGCTCCTGCAACACGCTGAGCTCTCCACCCATTTTGATCTGAAAATTATTCAGGACGTCCGCACTGCGCACATGAAAATTCGGCAAGAGGGTAACATCTAAATTATACTGCAAAAACGGCGGGTCCTGACGGACAGCGGTACTCAGCAGCAAATTTTTCTCTGACTCTATGAAATCCAGTTCCATATCTCCCCAATGGACATCAATATCCCCCCCTATCGAGAGCGTATCGCGACCACTGATTGTGATCTTGTCTGAGCTCGCCAGAAACTGGGCATTTTCCAGGAAATAGTTGAAGTAAGCTTTATTGAAAGCTAATTCGAGATCCATTTTGGGACGCAGGGCGTCGCTGAAATCAATCGTGCCTGTACCTTGTATTTCACCACTTTCCTTTTTGGGAATGAGCAAATTTTGAATTCGGTTAAACCAGCGCTGGAAGAAATTTTGGTCATACTGCCGTTTTGGGGAAATCGCAGTCATTTGATTAATGACCATCAATCGATCGTCAAGCGTTGCGTTTAGATGCAGGTCATCGATGCTGTTCTCAAGACGGGAAATATAGAGCTTGCCGTTTTCCACGGCCACATCACCTTCAACCAATTGAAAGTTCTCGAAGTCGCCCTCCAGAACTGCATATCCGCGAATGTCGCCGGTCAGGCGATCAAGCTCGGAATTGACCGCGTTCAGAAAGTTCAGGCTGTCTTCCTCCACTGTTGCGCGAACGCGGAAGCGGCTGCCTTCGAGCAGCTTACTCATATTGCTGATATCCCAATTGACCGGCATCTCGCCGGTGAGCTTAATATCGGTATCGAGAAAATTGACGTCTGCCTTGCGCATCTCTATGAGGCCATTGTCCAACCAGCTTTCCATCGAGAATTCCGAAACGCGATAATCGCCATAGCGCAACGTGGACCCAGACATTTCCAGATTGCCGAGCGGATCGCCAACCGTTCCTTCCAAGTCTAAGCGTCCCGACAGTCGTCCGCCAACCGGCAGGTTTGTTTCGTACAAGAACTTATAATCTTCAAGCCGCAAATTCTCCGCCACAATATTCATATCCAGCGGCGCTTGCTCAAGCCCGGCGGTGGCACCCTGACCGCTATCGATTTGAGCTTCGAAACTCCCGTTGACGGTCAGATACGAACTGGAGTCTCGTTCAAAGTTAAAGTAGTTAATGCCAAGTTGACCATTGGACAACATAAAATCGCCATCGATTTTGCCAAGGAAGTTATCATTCACCGAAAATTGCTGCAGATCCAGGAATAAATTATATTCAGCGCTGTCCAATTCCCCAATGAACTCAAACTCGGCGTCCAGCACGCCGGCAAGACGATGATCCCAATATAGATACTGATTTAGGGGCTCAACGCGGATTTGAACAATATCTGTGAAGAGTGAGCTACTGCCCTTTGGTGCCAGAAACCCTTCTGCAGAGATCGATCCGGAATCGCTGGTCACCAACTTAAAGTTGCCAACTTTCAAAGTATCCGCCGCGTAGACGGCAGTAAGGCTGTCTGCATTGACAATCACATAATCGTTGTAGGCAACTTGCAGTGTTGAGGCAGCAATGTCGATGGTGCTATCCATAAAGGCAACCGATCCACGCAGCTCAATCGAGTTTTCTTCGCTGAAGAATTGCAGCGGCTCAATGATGATACGATTCCCAAGAAAGCCAAAGCGGGCAGCCCCACTGGTAAGGAACACGTTGCCCAGATATCCTGTGGCCATATCGAGATCAAAGTTACCACGGCGATTTTTTACCAAATTATCGATTCGGAAGCCACCGTCCACAGCATAAACGATAGACTGTCCCGAAAACAAGCTGTCCATGAACAGGAAGCCGACGATTGAGGGATCGGACAGAGGTCCAGTCAGGTCCATCTCCAGACTCGCATGTCCACCCATATCATCCATGCCAAGCCGCTGGAAAAGTGTGTCGAGGCTATTGCTTTCACTGCGGAGTGTCAGATCGGCCAGCATGTCCTTATTCACCGCTCCACTAAACTGAAATTCTGCCCCTTCGCCAAAACGCATTTTGGAGGGGTCGGTAAACAGCCAATTCCCTGATTCAACGCGGGCATTGAGGAACATCAGGTCCATCTTCATGTTGTCATACTCGACGTTGCGCAACTCGAGACTGCCACTGCCGTTGGTTTCATTACCGCGCCAGTTGTCCAAATCAAAACGAAGGCGCCCATCAAGACGAAAGCGTTCATCAATCAACCCGGCGCGATCAAGTGCCAGATCATTTACGCTCAGATCAATTGCGTTCTTACCAAAACGAGATAGATAAAGGCTTCCTTCGCCGCTGCCGGCATTCGATTTCAGGCGAATATCATCCAATTGGTAACCAACGCCTTCACGACGATACTCGACGGACAATTCGTCGACCACCAGGTCATCCATTTCTCCCTTAATAAAGGCTTCTCCGCCAAAGCGGGCCAGCGTGCCTATGTAAGAACCATAAAATTTCAGGTGCCCGGAATCGAAGGGCAGGTCAGGCGCAAATTTGCGGAGCAGGTCCATTTCGATACGACTGGTATCTATAAAAGCGAGGATGCGGAATTCCGGTTCAAATTCAACTTCTCCATGGCCAACTAACTCCAGGTCCGGGATTCGTGCCTGGAGCTGATTGAGGGTAATTCGCTGCTTATTCCCCAGTAAGCGGAAACTGAGATCTTCCATAACGATATTGCGATTGACCCATTCCGCACGCATGTACTTTGGCCGAATCTCCACGCGCTCGTCATTAACCTGGCCGGAAAGCTCCATCTGAATATTTCCGATATGCTCAACAGAGTTCACCAGCCGAATTTTGACATCACCATCGTCTACGATCAAGCGATTGATTTTGATATCCGGTAAATTTGCAACAATGTCAGATACAAGGGAATCGAGCACAAAGGGATCTTCACGGAGGTCGGAGGAATCAGGATCGCTTTGGTCAAGATGAACAATCGGATCGATCAGCACAAGATCATCAATAATATAACGATTGGCAACAATGTCCAGCAGGGAATAATCAAGCTCAGCCCGACGAACCAGGATGGTATCTTTATCCGAAATTATGGAAAGGTCATCTGCGTAGACAGTGCCCAGCAAATTACCGGAGAGGTCATCAAAGTGAATTTGCCATCCGTCGCCGCTGAAATGATTGGCAAGGTCCAGCACTTTTTGGTCAACAATGCCCGTATAATTAAAGAGAATTGTTGCCGCAAGCAGCGACGACAACAGCAGGGAGAGCAAAGCAACAAGCAAGAGTTTTAGCTTTCCACGCATCTCTGGCCTCGGAGATATCTCCAGGAAATTTTGTGATTAACGGTTGTTCCCAATGACATTTTGCTGTTGAAAACAGACTGCTACAACACAGCAAAGGCGGCCATTTGGCCGCCTTACTGCTAAAACCGGTTTAAAACAGGCCGTAGTGCCTATTACACCAGCACGAATCCGTTCAGTTCCGTCAGGAACTTTACGCTTTATAGATTTTTCCGCGATTGTTTTTCACGTCAACAGTCGCGTTGCGCGTATCAACAACCAGACGTGCATTTTCGACCACCATATCCCAGTCATATGCGGAGTGCGCAGTGGAAATCAGCACGCAGTCATAAGAGCGCAGATTTTCAGGTGTCAAATCGACGCTCTTGTTGTCGAAATGATAGTGGCGCATTGCCCAAAGGCCTTCAATATGCGGATCGTTGTAATCAACATTCGCACCTTTGGCCATGAGAATTTCCATCAGCTTCAAGGTCGGTGATTCACGCAAATCATCGATATCCTTCTTATAAGCCATACCGAGGATTAGAATATTCGAACCTTTCAGGCTCTTCTCATGATCATTCAGAGCATCCTGCACCTTTTTGACAACAAAGTAGGGCATCTCGGTATTGATTTCACCGGCAAGCTCAATAAAACGCGTGCTCATCTCATATTCCCGCGCCTTCCAGGTCAGATAGAAAGGATCGATGGGAATACAGTGACCGCCAAGGCCAGGACCGGGATAGAAAGGCATGAAGCCAAAAGGTTTGGTAGATGCTGCTTCAATAACTTCCCATACGTCAATATCCATGCGGTCGAGAATCAGTTTCATTTCATTGACCAAAGCGATATTAACGCTCCGGAAAATATTTTCGAGCAGCTTGGTCGCTTCCGCCGCCTGACTGCTGGTAACAGGCACCGTCTGAACGATGACCTGGTCGTAGAGAGCAACAGTCAATTCAAGAGTCTTCGGCGAATTGGCGCCCACGACCTTGGGGATCGTACGGGTGGTATATTTGGCGTTGTTCGGATCTTCACGTTCCGGCGAAAATGCCAGGTAGAAATCTTCATGACACTTGAGACCAGACTTTTCCAGAATTGGTCGCATCACCTCTTCGGTTGTGCCGGGAAAAGTTGAGCTTTCCAGAACCACCAGTTGGTTCTTTTGCAAGTATTTCGAGATAGTCTCGGATGTTTTCTCGATATAGGAAATATCCGGCTCACGATGCTTATTAAGCGGTGTTGGCACACAAACGATAATGCAATCCACTTCGCGTAAATCGCTGAAATCAGTTGTTGCGCGCATCAGGTCGTGTTCCAGCGCGTTCTTCAGGCGATCTGAACCGATATGCTTGATGTAGGATTCCCCTTTAGCGAGGGCATCAATTTTCGCGGAATCGATATCAAATCCAACCGTTCTGAAGTTCTCTTCAACAAATTCAAGAAGCAGAGGTAAGCCGACATATCCCAGGCCAACAATGCCAATGACGGCATCGTGGTTTTTTATTTTCTGCAGTAAATCCATAATTTCCCTTTCAAATCATAACGACAGGCCCAGTTTACCGGCGCCCAATTCCATAATATTTAAATCCAAGACTCTTAATTTTATCCGGGTGAAAGATATTCCGGCCATCAAAAATTACCGGTTCTTTCAACAAGGTCTTCATCTGATCGAAGTCTGGCTCCCGATAGTTCAGCCATTCTGTGACCAGGATCAGACCGTGCGTGTCGCGAATTGCCTCATAATAGTCTTCGTGGAAAGTCGCGTAGTCGCCCAGGCCAATTCGCTCCGCTTCTTCGATCGCTACCGGATCATGTGCCTTTATCTTCGCACCCAATTTATGCAGTTTTTTGATAATTTCAATTGCCGGCGCTTCGCGCATATCGTCTGTCTTTGGCTTGAAGCTAAGGCCCCAGACGCCGAAGGTTTTCCCCTCTACAGAGCCGCCAAAATGTTCCAGGATCTTGGGAACCATTACCAGCTTTTGGCTCTGATTTACGTTTTCAACAGCATCCAGAACCCGTAAATCATAGTCATAGTCTCGAGCGGTTCGAATGATCGCTTTAACATCTTTTGGAAAACAGGAACCGCCATAACCGACGCCCGGAAAAATGAAGGAATAGCCGATTCTCTTATCCGAACCAATCCCCTTCCGCACCATTTCCACATCAGCACCAATTTTGTCGCAGAGGTTGGCAATTTCATTGATAAACGAAATTTTGGTCGCCAGAATCGCATTGGCGGCATACTTGGTAATCTCGGCGCTGCGTTCGTCCATAATGATGATCGGATTGCCGGTGCGTACGAAAGGCGCATAGAGTTCGCGCATGGTGTCGGCCACTTTTTCGCTGCGTGTCCCAATGACTACGCGATCCGGATACATGAAATCATCGATGGCCGCCCCTTCTTTGAGGAACTCGGGATTGGAAACCACTTCGAAATCAATATCGGTTTCAGCAGCGACCGCAGCGCGTACTTTGTCGGCTGTGCCAACAGGAACGGTGCTCTTATTGACAACAATTTTGAAACGATCCATATGCTGACCAATACTCTTGGCCACGGCCAATACGTATTGCAAATCTGCAGACCCATCTTCATCAGGAGGAGTTCCCACAGCGATAAAAATAACATCAGACGCCTGGACAGCCTTTTCCATATCGGTCGTAAATGTCAACCGCTCGTTATTCTGATTCCTTTTAACCAGCACATCCAGTCCCGGCTCATAAATCGGGATATCACCCTCTCGCAGGCGTTTGATCTTGTCTTCATCTTTGTCCATGCAAATAACATGATTTCCACTCTCAGAAAAACATGCCCCGGCAACCAGCCCCACATAGCCGGTGCCCACAATCGTTAACTTCATTCTTTCTCCTCAATTTAAGCCGGTTTACCTTTTTTGCGGCGTTTCAAGTCGTGTCCGTAGTAACTATAATAATGGTAGTAGTGATAGTAGTATGAGCCATAAGCCCGATCAGCATTTACCCCATTCAACAGACAACCAAAGATATTTGCATTCACATTATCCAGCAAGTCTTTCGCTCTTCTTACAGCATTGCGCTCTGTTTGATGAGCTCTGACAACTGTAATCACACCATCAACCTTGGTACTTAGAATGGCCGCATCCGTCACTGCAATGATCGGAGGGCTATCAAACAATACCAGGTCAAATTTCGACTTCGCTTCCTCAAGGAATTCATTCATCGCGTCCGACGCCAGCAATTCTGACGGATTCGGCGGCAATGGCCCGGACGTAATGATATACAAATTATCGATGATGGTCGGCTTGATGATGTCATCAAAGCTCAGTTTGCCCATGAGATAATTGGTGATACCCTTGTCTTTTTTCAGGCTAAAAATAGAATGGATCACAGGCCGGCGCAAGTCAGTATCTACAATTACCGTCTTGGTCCCCATTTGCGCCATAGCAATCGCTAAATTGGCAATGGTAGTGGACTTACCTTCTTTCGGCGCGGAGCTGGTAACCAGGATGGTTGAGTCGCGCTCCTTCAACTTCTTAAACTGGATGTTGGTTCGCAACGTGCGATACGCTTCCGAAATCGGCGACTTTGGATCAAAATGCGTTATCAGGCGCGATTCAATATTATCCACATCCGATGTTTCCGAATGCCCGTTGGTCGAGAACTTGGTGGATGAAGGCTCTTGCTGAATGATTTGCGGAATAATCGCCAAGATGCCAAAGCCAAGGCGCTCCAGTTCTTCCGGATTCTTGATCGAATCATCCATAAACTCCAGCAGCACGGCTAAACCGATACCAAGTGCCAGTCCCATCAGGGCACCGAGCAGCAAATTTAGACGAACCCGAGGGCTGATCGGTCTGCGAGGCTCAATTGCCGGATCGATGATGCGAATATTATCCTTTTGACCGGCTTCAGCAATTTTGGTTTCTTCGAGGCGTTGATTTAGCAAGATGTAGGTATCGCGATCCACTTGAACCTGGCGTTGCAAGCGCGCCAAAGCCAATCCCTGTCCCGGGATTTGCTCCAATTGGCTCTCGTAGTCGGAGAGAATGCCACGGAGAACGTCGACCTTGGCCCTGAAACCCTTGATTTCCGTTTCAATCGCGAAAATGCTTTCAATAAGGTTCTGGGTAATCTGCAGGGGATCGGAAATCATGCTGGTATTGGCAATTCGCTGCGCTTCTTCCTGCAAGCGCTGCTGAACCGCCTGAATACGATTGCTCTGACTGCGCAATTCAGCCTCGTATTCCTTGGGATCAATATTCTGATCTTCAGCGATCAGTGCTTCATACTTCACCTTCTCCCCTACCCGGCGTGCATAATCCTGCTGAAGCGTTGTCAACAAGGGACTCGAGATTTGGGACACTTCAGAAGCCAGTTCACTGCGGCGTTCTTCAAGCTGCTTTTCAAGATTCCGCTTCTGCTCCAGGGCCGCTTCCAGCGAAACCGTTGTTGCTTCCAGATTTGCCTGGGTGGTTGCAAGACGGGTAATCAACTCCGTCGTTTCTGCGTCAATCGAAACCAGCTTTTCGCTTTCCTGGAATCCACGCAGAATTTCTTCAGACTTACGCAATTCTTCATGCTTCTTGCGTAGTTGAAATTCCAGAAACTGGCGAAGGTCCTGAAATTCACTGCGATTAAAGTCGCGGTTCATCCCCTGGAATGTCTCGGCAATGACATTACAGATTGTCGCAGCTTCATAAGGCGACGAGGCTGAAAAGGTAAGCGACAGGAAATCGGTATCTGCCCGCGGGGCAACCACTAAATGTCCCAAAATCCAGCTAACCTGATCCCGCAGCACCATATAGTTTCCGTCGGACATCGGTTGGAAAATTTTGAGGGAATCGCGATACGGTTCTGCTTCCAGGGCCAAAACCACTTTTTCCGCAAGCGAGCGGCTTTTCAAAATTTCGATCTGATTGGTCAAAAGCGTCGACTGATTGTTAATGTAAGGGGCATTAAAAATGGCACCCTCCATTGACGGTTCCTCTTCAACCAGGATCGTAGCGGTCGCCTCGTATACCGGTGGCGATGTAAAGGTATAGTAAGCTGTTACCAGCAAAACGATCAGGAACGATGCCAGAATCAGCCAGCGTCCCTGATATAATATTCGGATGTAATCTTCTAACCGAAGCCCCTGCTCCTGTTCAGGAGATTCTATATACTGTTCCAAATTTCTCCCCTTAATCTTGAAAGATCTTCAAACAAAGGATTAGATAATGGGTAAAAAAGAAATGAATGGATGTACAATTCAACTGTTAGAGAATCGGCATTCCATACAATTTCTTTATTAATTTTGCACTTTACCAGGGTAGACCATCTCGGCGGAAGAAGGCAGTTTGCCATTGTTCCGTTACCCATTTGGGGTCACAACAGAGCGATCAAAAGAAGAGCGCCCTGCAATGATGTCAATGCAGGGCAGGCTATCATTCATCGTCTTGCTGGTCCACGCCTAGAATCTCAAATCAACTACCTGCGTTCCTTCAGGAGGGTCAAAGACAAAAGTAGAATTGATAATGGTTGGATCAAACTTTAAGGAGTTGACCTGATATTCGACCTGGTTATCGTTGTAGTCGATATAGATCAGACGCTTAATTTCCCAGGTTTTGTCCACCACCCATAGTTGAATCGAGGTAAAAAAACTCTGTGATTCAGGCTTGGGTGTCAGTTTGATGGCGTATTCTTTCACTTTACCTACTTTTTTTTCTTCCAACAGCTGACCATAGTAATGGTCTTTTATCTCAAAGATCAATTTGTTGAGCATGACGTCTTCTTCGGACTTTTTCGCATGGTCAATCAAAACCTGATTATCCAGCGGATTATATCGCCAAAGTGTTTTACCGTCATTCACAAGAACCTGATTCTCTGATTCGAAGCGGAACTTGTCCTGACCTTCCATCAACAAGGTACCATTCATCTCTGTTTGCATATCCGTCAGAGAAAAACGGCTAACTTCCTTGAACTGGATTTCGATCGTCTTGGACGATCTGTATTTCTTTTGAATATTTTTGATGATCTTATCCGCATCTGCCGCGGTGGCCTGCGAAGTAATCATCAAGACAAAACCAATCAATATCACGCGAATAATGTGATAATTATCTTTGAATATGTGCATATTTATGAGAAACCTTTTTGTTATTTGTCACTATCTGTGAAAGTGGAAACCAAAACATCGCGGGCTTTACTTCCCTGTCCGGGGCCAACAATCTTGGCTTCTTCCAATTCGTCCATTAGCCGGCCGGCACGTGCATAGCCAATTTTCAGCTTACGCTGCAGCAGCGAAACAGACCCTTGTTGATGACGAATCACTATTTCTCGGGCCTTGTCAAAAAGTTCATCTTGCTGCATTCGTTTGGCGGCCTCGGGTACTTTTACCTCATTTTCACGAATCAGTTTCAATTCATAGGGCGGAAATTTAGGCTGCTTCTTAATGTGTTTTAGCATCGACTCCACTTCTTCCGTAGAGACGAAGGGGTTCTGTAGACGAACCGGTTTGCCGGTTCCCGGCGGCAAGAAGAGCAAGTCACCATTTCCAATCAGCTTTTCCGCACCATACATATCGAGGATTGTCTTGGAGTCCGGCCGTGTGGCGACTTGGTAGGCAATCCGTGTCGGGAAATTGGCTTTGATCAAACCGGTGAGGATATCAACCGAAGGCCGCTGGGTGGCGACAATCAGGTGAATACCGACGGCACGGGCCATCTGAGCAAGACGGGTGATCGGCTCTTCTACCTCGCGTGAAGCAGTGAGAATAAGGTCAGCAAGCTCATCGATGACGACAACGATATATGGTAAGCGACGTAAATTCTTGTCATTTTTGCCGGTCGCTTCAAATTTCTCGACTTTCTTATTGTATGCGACAATGTCTCGCACGCCAACGCCGGCCAGTTTATCATAGCGTTCTTCCATCTCGTTGACCACCGCCTTGAGAATCAATACGGCATTCTGCGGATGTGTCACAACAATTTCATCAAGATCCGGACACACGGCCAGGTATTGATCCTTGAGCTTCTGATAAAGCGACAATTCCAGCTTTTTCGGATCGATCAGCACAAACTTAACGTCGCTGGGCGGCACCCGGTAGAGAATACTGGCTATCATGGTATTGATACCCACAGATTTACCGGAGCCGGTTGAACCGGCAATCAGCAAGTGAGGCATGCGGGTAAGGTCGGCGCAAAAGACCTCGCCGCCAATAGTCTTCCCCATTCCCAATATCAACTGACCGCTGTTATTGATAAATTTCTCAGAGCGAACAATCGACTTGAAGTATACGGTTGAAGGACGGCGATTGGGAATTTCAATACCAATCGCAGCTTCGCCGGGGATCGGAGCGATCATACGGATACCTTTGGCGCGCATTGCCAGCGCCAGGTCATCCGACAGGTTGACAATCTGATTAATTTTGACACCTTCAGCAGGGCGAACCGCGTAGAGCGTAATTACCGGTCCTTCAATCACTTTCTTCACGAAGGCCTTCACACCAAATTGCGCAAGAGTATTCTCGAGCAGGTCTGCATTGGCCATCAATTCTTCGCGGCTAATTTTGGACTCGCTCTCGTCTTCATTCAGAAAATCGGTTGGCGGCAGCTCATAGGTTTCCATGGCCTCGCGAACGAGTTTGTCGTAATTCAAGAGCTTTTCGCGAGCGAGCTCTTCAATTTCGCGCTTACGCTGCGCTTCAAAGTCGGCCTCGATTTGCTCTCCAACTTCAACCGGTACCGCTTCCGGAGGCTCATCAGGCATGGCAGGCGGAACCGGGGCGATCTCATCGACGCCAATCCCGGTATCCATGGGCGGCGTTACCGCGGCTTCAGGTACTGACGGTGCTTCCGCCGGATAATTCAGGCGTGTCGACTGCGTTGGTTCGCCCATCGGCATTTCCGGCGCAATTGGTGCCGGCGCGGGTGGGATCTCTTCCAGCGGCGGCTCATAGTCGGGAACGGTTTGTACGGGTTCGCCAATACTATGCTCTTCAACGACAGGCGGGGCTTTCTTGCCGGAACGCTTGGCGCTGGCAGCGGCTTCTGCAGAAGCAGGTTTCTCAGCAAACCAGGGAATTGCGCTCAGGCTTTTGCGAAGCCCGTTCCAGATGTTACGGAACCAGCTCACAACGCCGCTCATTTTCGTAGAAACATACAGAGGCAGCATCGAGATGCGGAAGCGCGTAGATAGCATCAGCATCAGGAAGAACAAGAGCATCGTAACGATGACAATTGAAAATACGCCACCGTATAGCATAACCTTGTCAGTTACCAAACCACCCATGGCTCCGCTCGGGAAGTAGTCGTTGGTAAAGCCGCCGGTGGCAACGGATTTGGGAATTGCCAGCAAAATAGAGAGCAGCCACGCCCAACCCAGCATCAGCAGTGATATTGGCAATAAGCGGGTCATATCTTCGCGAAAGACCAACGCCCAGCCGGCCATAATCAGGAGGATTGGAAAAATTAAGGCGCCGTATCCAAAGGTTAGCATAAAGAAAGGCAGTGCCAGTGTCGCGCCAACCATGCGAAACATGTTTCGCGCCTGGTACTCATTGCCTTTTTCATAGTCATACCAGAAGGTCGGATCAGCCTGATCATAGGTCAGGATCGAGGCAAAGAAGGCAAAGCCCAAAACGATAAGAACAAATCCGGCAAACTCGACCCCCCATCCGGTATCCCTGGCACGGCTCTTTTTGCGGCTTAGAATTCTGTCAAGAAACGAAGGTGATTTTGTGCTCATAGTCCTGTTAACGTAAGTCCGTGCGAAATATAATCAACAGTGGGCAGCAATCCAACCCAGATTACATATTTTAAATGTACTTAGGGACGAAAATTTTCAACAGGAAAATTTCCCAAAAAGACAAATTCCAAATTTTACGAAGGCGAATTACGAGAAGCAGATCCTGAAGGCACCTTCTTTGGAATTTTTCGCGTTGGAATCCGGAATTTAGCTCTATTAGCGTACGAGGAGCATTTTTCGCAGCTGAATCTGATCCGCCACCAATATTCTATATACGTAAACACCGGAAGTAACGGGTTGACCCAGGTCATTGTGGCCGTTCCAGCGCACTGTTTGGCGACCGGCAGGCTGACTGTCATCGACTAAACTGGCGATATGCTTGCCGAGCAAATCAAAGACATCGAGCTGCACGCGCTGACCGCTCAAGGACGAAGGGATGTGAAAGGTAATCTGGGTATCAGGATTAAAAGGGTTAGGATAATTCTGGTCAAGTTGCAGTTTCTCAGGTAAAATGGATGGCTGATCATTGATTGAAACGATCGAGGGAGCGCTGAAATCGACCACCCGGAAGTCATCAAAGTAGAAGCCATCACCATTGATGCCGCTATCGGTGTTCAGCATAAAGCGAAATCGCACCGTTTTCCCGATCCATGCTGAGAGATCGATTTCTTCCCGCACCCAATGCCTAACGCCAAAATATGACGGCTCCTCCCGGAAATGTGCTGTATGCGATCCATTCATCGGCTCCCAACTGTTACCACCGTCGCTACTAATCTGAAATTGGACATAATCGAAGCCGCTCTCTATGGCCCACTTTGCGTAGAAGCTGACGAAGGGGTTACTGGCACTGTTCAAATCAATTGCCTTAGCAAGCGTAAAAGTGCTGGCGGAATTGCTCCTTGAACTAGCATAGCGGGAATCAGCAAAGGAATATCTCCCGGACCAGGCATCAACGAAGGTTGTATCCCAGGCTTGCCCCGGGCCGTCGGCAATCCACCCCGTGGTACCGGCTTCGGCAAAATCTTCGAATAGCACTTCGGTGCTGCCCACCCTCAACTTAATGGTATCGCGACTGGTAACAACACTTTCCTGGAGCAATGTCAGATAGAGTGTTAGATCATCCAGGGTTTTATCGGTGCTCGGCAGAACGAAGCGCAACGGCTGTTCATAGTTCGCTGTTGTTGTCCGAGCATTTATCGCCCCGAAATTGATGCGATTCTGCACCGGTTGCAGCTCGCTCCCGGCCGCTTCGATACGAAATTCAACATTTGAAGCGATATCACTAAGGCCGCGATTCTTGATTGTTGCGACCAGCTTCAGGGTGTCTCCATTAAGAATATCCTGATTATCTGCAACCTGGAAATGTTTCAGATCTGCGTAGCCGCCGGAAACCCAGGTCAGATATTTCAGTCCGGGCAAATTTTCGCTGGCTAATGAGACTATCTCTGAAGCCAGCGGCCAAAAGCCGCTACCACCAACTTCGACCTCCCAGGTAATGATGCCCTGAGTATGAAAATAATCGCGCGCAGCGCCACCCGCTGTATAATCAAGAATTTCACTCGTACGTCCATAGAGGTACTGATTTGCCGCAGCAAAATCGGAGGAAAATTCAGAATAGATTTCAAAAGAAGGCGACATTTCCATGTGAGCATAAGGATTGAGGTATGCTCCGCGCACGGAGTGCAGTGAGAAAGCTATTTCCGGTTCAATGCGAAGAATGTAGTCACGAATAGCGGCAGCTTCCGGCTCGGAAAACGCGGCACTCCCGCGATAGGTTTCTGTACAGGGATCGCCGTTGGAGCTATTGCTATCAAAACCGGTCTCGTAATTGCGATTCAAATCGACCCCGAAGCAACTGCCGTGATTGCGACGGTTTTTGCGCCAGAGCCCTCCCCCATCGGGAGCGGTATTCTGGTTGTAAACATAGCCGTCCGGATTGACTATCGGCACGAAAAAAATCTCACGATTGTTAACCAGATAGGTCGCTTCGGCATCGCTGCCATAGTTATCCATCAGCCAGTAGATATAATAAAGCTGCACTTCCAGGCTCATGGGCTCACGGGCATGATGCAGACCGTCGAAATAGACGCCGCTCTCGCTGGCAGATTCGTCAACATCCGGATTATCGGAGATCTTTACTGCCCAGATGGAACGGCCTTCATGGCTAAAGCCGATATGTGAACGAGAAGAGATAATATTGGGGTGAACGACACGAAGCGAGTCAAGCAGCAGGTTAACTTCCTGGTAGGTGTGGAAGCCCCCCATGCTACCGGCTGAATAGCCGACTATGCCGTCTACAGCCATCTTCGCGGGATTATTGGGCGATTTCAGCGTCGCCGATGCCACGCGCCGCTGATAGTCTTCGTACACGTCATCAATTAATACAGAATAGCTATAACCGGCTTTGGTCAAAGCGACTAGTTCATCGGTGCTGAGGACAAGGATAATGCCTTCTTCGAAGCGTCCCTGGAAATGATCAATACTGATGCCCAGATCTGCCAGATCATTGAGTTGAGCGGGGGCAATTGGCGTAAGTTGCACCTGCGAATAGCTTTCATTCGCCTGTGCAGTTATAGAAATGAACAGCAGGAAAAGACTGCATACCAGCAGCACTGGCAAATTCCGAGCTCTTTTCTTGTGTTGGGAATTCATGGCACCCCCATGCCTGGCTTCGACTATTTTCCGGATGAGCGCTTCTGGACGAGTTTGCCCCAGAACCGGTCATATGGATGAATTTCATCGGTTTCCCCCTCCGCATTCACCACAGAATAGCCTTCATTATACCAGCGAAAAATACCGCCACGTATGTTGGCCAGCGATAATGCGCCAGCCTCGAGCGCATCTTCTTCAACACGCTCCACTAAAATTGAGCTTCGTTTGCCAACAGAACAGTAAAACAACAGGTGCTTTCCCTGCACATCAGCAGCGAAAGTCTTGATAAATTCCGCTGCACTGATATCAGGATTTACCTGGATTGCGTTGGCAATATGCCCGACTGTAAATTCATCCTCAGGCCGGGTATCAAAAATCAGGAACTTTGTGGAATCCGTTCCGCTAATTGATTGACTCACGTCCGCTACAACAAGGTGCTCCACAGGATGTTGACTGGCAATGTTTTCTTCAATCCTGGATAAGGACATTTGGGCATAGAGCAGGGTACTGCCAATGACAGCAAGTAAGAGTAGTGCAATAATAGCAACTATTTTCATCTATGTTCCGGAAGCACGGTGACAACGGCGAATTAGCAAAACTGCATAAAGCAAGGGCGCTACTCTTACTATAGCGCCCACGCAAAATATAGCGTCAACTGGAAAAAATCAACATGTAAAATTTGCATACTAATGGTATCAGGCCCGTTTAATCGGGCCTGATAAATGCCTTCAAAAAACGCTTATTAGACGATTATTTCTTCAGCCTCACTCTTGCTGCGCTCCTTGCGGCTTCTGCGTTGCCGCGTCCGGTTGACAAGGGTAAGAGCTGAGCCAAGAACAAAGACCAGCGTGCCAATCCAGAGAATGCTAATCAACGGCTTCTCGGTGACTTCAACAGCCATCATGTCGCGAGGCGTGGTGCCGGCATCATGTTGCGGAGACATCACCGCCAGTTCCACCACGCCATCAGTGGCGCTTACGGAAACGATCTTGATTTGGTAAGCAGTTCCCGGTATGTCCGCAGGCTGACTATCCATTTCACCATCGCGAGCCGTCAGAATCGGCTTCACCGGCAACACTTTGTCGTAGTTGCCTTCGCTGGCGGTGATATCCAGATTAGCAGTCACCTCCTGGGTAGATGGCCCCATGTTGACGCTGAAATCCTTGAAGGTAATTTCAAGGTCAGCGTAGTTATGGGTTTCCCCTTTCTTGAGTTTGAAAGAGTTCAGATTGGCATACTCCGCCGGTGTAAAGGAAATCGGCGAGATATAAATATCTTTCGCAAATGCCACCTTCACGTCCGGAGCAACCATATATGACTTGGAGAAATCGCTATAGTAGAATTCCGGCTGTGCCTCGTAGCTGCCGAAGGCAGTGCGCACTTCCAGCTTCACGCGATCTTTGCCGTCGGGCATCTCACGGAAACCCAGGAACTTGATATCGTATCCCATCTCGGTCGTGGTGAATTCGCCTTCCGGCAACATCACTTTCTCGCTGTCGTCATACATGGACGAGGTGATGATACCGATGGTCATCAATCCAAGGCCAACATGTGCGATGTAGCCACCGGCTTTGGTCATATTACGGTTGATAAATGTCCAGGCGACTTTGGCATTGATTGCAACCACGAAGGCCGCAAACAGGAATAATAGAATGGACCAGGGCTGCGTCAGTCCGAGGACCATCGCCAGCGCAGTCGCAATGATAGCTGCGATACCTGCCCACATGGCCGTATCGCGATTGCGAAATTCGGATGTTTTCCAGGCCAAAAGCGGGGCTATGGCAATAAAAAAGAGCATGAACAGCCCTGCCGGACGAATCATCGTATTGTAGAAATCGGGCGCAAGACTGGCCGGATCACCAAACCAACGCGTGTAGAGTGGTGCAGATGTCCCGAAGAGAACGAAGATGCCGCTCAGCAGCAGGATCAGCATGCCCATCAACATGAAGGTCTCGCGGTTCATCAGGCCGTCGCCAAACTCGCTGGGTTCAACGCCTTCGTCTTTCATCCAGCGAGCAAAGTTAAAGAAAACTGCGAAAAACATGACGGTGAATACCAACTGGAACATCACCAGATAGAAGGTCAAACCGGACGGCGCAAATGAATGCACCGAAAAATCGGTAAGCACGCCGGAGCGCGTCAGAAAGGATCCCCAAACCATGGTCAGAAATGTGCCACCGGCCAAAAACATATTGGTTTTGATCAATGACTTCCGGCTTGATTGCACAATGACGCCGTGCAGAAGAACCAGTCCGAATATCCAGGGCACCAATGAGGCATTTTCTACCGGATCCCAGCCCCAGTAACCGCCCCAGCCCAGGGTGATATAAGCCCAGTAACCGCCCATAATGATGCCGGTTCCCAGGATCATTACGTTAAAGATAATCCACGGTTGTGCCGCCTTCAACCAGCCTTGATAGTCCCGTGTCACCATCGCCGACATCGCAATCACGAAGGGCACTACTGTCGAGCTATACCCAACGAAAAGCGTGGGCGGATGGATAACCATCCAGGGATTTTGCAGCAAGGGGTTTAATCCGTTGCCATCTGCAGGCGTAAAATTGATCGGTACTTCGGCATAATTATGCCAGATCATGACAAAGGGATTTTTCTTAAGAAGAATTAACAGCAGCGTGGCTTGTACCAACATTAGGAAGAACATCACCAACGGACGCTCTTTCGACATGGTCTTCATAAGAATAAGTCCGTAGAGGCCGCCGTAAAAGAGCCACATCAGGAAAGTGCCTTCCTGACCGGCCCAGAGTGTTGCAAAAAGGTAATAGTTGCTCAGTTCAGTCGATGAATAACTATAGACGTAATTCATCTGGAAATCGTTGGTCATCAGTGAATAGATCAGCAAGACCAGGGCCGTCACAACACCACCCTGCATCAGGAAAAAGCTGCGATTTCCAAGCCGCAACAGATTTTCATTTTGATCACGGTAATAAAGGTAATAGGCCGTAATTCCAACGAGTGTTGCGATGAAGGCAGTGGCGACCGCAACCGAGCCAATAAAAGAAATGGCGTCGAGACCAGCAATCATGATTTCACTCCCTTAACAGTTTCTGCTTCATATTTAGACGGGCACTTTACCAAGAGTTCCTTGGCATGGAAAACGTCGTCTTTAAAACGTCCCTTGGCCACAATTTCTTTCGCTTCATCAAAATTGGAGGGCTTGACACCATCGTAGACGATCTGGCATTCCACGCCTTCACTGTCAACAATTTTAAAGTTGAAGGTTTTGCTTGCAGGATCATACATAGCAGAACCATCTACCCGTGCGCCCTTCACCTGGACTGTCCGGGTCTCGGCACGCGCTTCCTGGATAGAAACGTAGGGTGTCAGCGACTTCTGAAAATTGACACCAGCCAGGACCAGAAAAGCAACAATGATACCGATACCGATCATATATTTAGACTTCATAGTATTGCTCCTTAAAAAATCACCGGGTTTAACCGATGGCGTCTTAACGATTTGAGCAGCTATCTACTGCTCCCCCTCTTTCAAAAATAATTAAACTAAGATAGAAAGTAAAACATTTCACAAAAAAATCAGGTTTCGAAAGCCCTTATTTTCCGGGCATGTCCGACTTTACCTGTTCTCCCAAATCCTTTACCTTACGGTCTAGTTGAAAGAGATAAACAAAAAGACCAATCCAGATAATTAATGTTACCATCATTACCACGGTAACATCATCGCCTGCAACCTCTTCTTCCTGAAGACGAAGCAGCAAGTCCGAATTTAATATCATCGCCGTTAACATTAATTTCTACCCTTCTTCTTGAAGTTCATGATTCTCAACCGTGTAATCAATCAGCGCAATCTTTGATTTGATTTTCAACAACCAATAGTAGAGTCCAATAAAAATGAAGGTAGATCCCCACAACACATGTTGCATGCGCGATTCCATGTTTATTTTCGCATCCGCGTTGATAATTGGATCCGGATGCAGTGATTCATAAATCCTTGGTGCAATATACGTAAAAAACGGCACCGTCACAAAAGCGATGATCGAGTAAACGGCTGCCAGCCGGGCGCGTTTGTCAAACTCTTCGATGGCTGAACGCAGCACAAGATATGCCGCATAAATCATCAGCAGAAAGAAGATTGACGTTTGGCGCGGATCCCAGTTCCAATAGGAATGCCAAATCTCCTTCGCCCAAATTGAGCCGGTAACCGTTGCCAGGATTGTGAAGACAAATCCAATTTGTGCGGACGATGCCGCATAGATATCGTCTGTCACCTTCTGACGCCGCAGATACAGGATGCTATAGATGGCCGAAACCAGGAAGGCCAATGAACCTATCCAGGCACAGGGTACGTGAAAGTAGAGCACCCGTGTGCTCTCGCCCAGTCCCTTGGCCGGTGGAGCATACATGAAGGCGCCATAAATCATCACCGACATTGAAACGCCAATCAGGATTTTCCACCAATCGTTCTTAAGAGACATTACTTCCTCCAAATAAATTCAAATACCAATGCAGAAATCGTAATAATAACTACCGAGAATGAGAATAAGATTTGCAGGTCTGGCAACCCGCGTTCGAAGGCAGCGCCATGCATGGCCATTCGTGTCCCTTCAATTCCTGATATCAAAACCGGTAATGCTATTGGAAGGGATAGCACTGCAAATAGCGCGCCACGACTACTGGTAAGCGATATAATCGCTGCAATTATTGTTGCTACCGAAGAAAGAGCGATGCTGCCGACTGTAACAATAAGCACAAAAGTGGTTAAATTTTCTACACTAATGTTCATCATCAGGCAAAACATCGGCACCACAATCAGCTCAAGTGCAAAGAGTAATAGAACGTTAAATAGCCATTTTCCAAGCCACACGGCGTTCGGCGGCAATACCAAACGCAGCGTGTCGGCGGTTTGCTGCTCTTCTTCGCGAATGAAGATGTGCGACAAACCAGACATCGCGGAGAAAAACAGGATGATCCACAGCAAAGGTGCTGCAACAGCCGGCTCAACATCGAGCGGTCCGATCGAGAAGCTTACCGTTACCAGGGTTGTCAACGCAAACATAGCAATTGCGTTCAACGCATAGCGTCGCCGGAACTCCAGTTTCAGGTCTTTCTGAAATACAACCAGGCTCTTACTGAGCAATTCGAACATGCTGCTTCCCGAATCGGATTTCGTGGGGTTCATTGGTCGCCAGAATTAGCATTCGCTGATCCGGACGTTCTTGTATCAGATCGTAGACTATTGCAGCGCCATCCTTGTCCAGATTGGCGGTTGGTTCATCAAAAACGACAATTGAAGGCTCATGGTAGAGCGCTGCCACATACTTGAAGCGCTGCAGCATACCGGAAGAATAGGTCCGTAGTTCATCTTTGCCCCGTCCTGCCAGTCCAACGCGCTCAAGAAGCGCATCAATGCGGGGCATATCAACGGACAATCCACGGGCCTTTGCAATAAACTGCATATTTTCGTAGGCTGTCAAATCCCGATAATATTGCAGATAAGGTCCAACAAGGCCGAGATGTGCAAAGACTGCATCCATCGACAGCTCTTGCTCCCCGTCTTTATAGCGAATATCACCTTTGCTCGGCGCCAGGAGTCCACAAAGCAATCGCACCAGGGTTGTCTTTCCCGAACCGTTCGGCCCGGTTATCACCACTGAGTCGCCGGTATTCAGCTCAAAATTCACGTTAGAGACGACATTGCGCCGTCCATATCTTTTCCACAGTCCGGAAACCGTCAGTTTCATCGCTACTTTTCAATTTTTGTCAGAT
The DNA here is from genome assembly GCA_028284445.1 of Calditrichia bacterium. Classification (GTDB taxonomy): domain Bacteria; phylum Calditrichota; class Calditrichia; order RBG-13-44-9; family J075; genus JANQRS01. The sequence goes on along the minus strand of JANQRS010000046.1, from coordinate 6,521 downwards.
CTCAATGTACGTCCTCACCGCACGAATGCAAACTGCTTTTTGATGCTTGATGCTTAAATCCAGCCACGGAGAGCACAGAGAAAGAACAAATATTTAGCGTAGCTTTGAATAGTGCTATCGTTACATCCCCCTAAATCCCCTTCGAAGGGCGACACAGGGGCATGTAACCCATCCATTGCTTCTCTGTGGCCAAATCCCATCTCCAGTATCCAATCCCCCCTACTACATGTAGCTGCCCAATGCCACTACGCAGTACTCAATTTATCCCTTGCCTCTCACTCAAGGACGCGTGTATATTGAGCGAAACATTTGTCATGATGATAAGGTCGAGCGCATATAGGCAAAGTGTTACCAACCAAATTTTTCTATTTCAAAAATTTCACACTTCGTGTGTGACTACTCTCTGCTGCCGGTTATTTAGCGGCACTTCATAATTGAAAACATCGATATTGCGAACCAACCTGACAGGAGGAATGGGATCGTCTGAATTGCTACCACGCGCTATGCTAATTGATATATGTTGGTCTATTGAAAAGGAGTTTATGATGCGTGGAAACCCATTGCAGGATTATCTGAGTAACGAACAGTTTGAATTGCTGTTGGAAAAGGGATTTTTGAATGAGCGTGCTGTTCGGGATCACTATATCCGCCAGCAATTTGCAGCATTGAAGGACACAACGCGTCCCAAGGACATCATCCGCATGCTGCAGAAGGAATTCCCTTATCTGTCAGTTGATACGGTACGGAAAATTGTGTATTCCAGGGTTGAGGATCTGGCACTGATCACTTATTAGGACATGCCGGATCCGCCAAATTCAGAACAGAAGCGGTGTTGGGAGGGGGCCGGGCAATTCGATTTGCCTGGCCTCTGACTCTTAGGGAAACAACTGGCTACGGCCGTTTCCCTGCAGTTCAACGACAGCGAGGAATTCAGCAATTCGCTCAGCCGCGCGCAGCGATGCACCGGTATTGCCAAGCTCGGCGGGAATTCGTGACAGCTCATGCTTGACAGCCAAATAGTGTTCCCGGTCTTCCAGGTAACGCTCCACCGTTGCGGCAATCCCTTCTATATCAATATCACCCTGGATAAATTCAGGGACAACCGTTTTGCCAAGCACAATATTTGCCAGCGCAATGTTCTCTATCTTCACCAGCATACGGCCTAGCCAATACGTGACTGGCGATACGCGATACAGCACGGTCATTGGTGTGCCAAGGAATCCTAATTCAAGGGTTGCAGTTCCGCTGGCAACCAGCGCATTGTGTGCAAAAGCCATCAGCTCATGGGTTTGTCCTTCCACCCGAATCACATTGTCCTCCGGCAGGATCAATTCGTCGTACAAACTTGCCGGCAAATTACCAGCCACGCCGAGTACGGCCGCGATGGCACGGTTTTCCCTGACTCTCCGCACGACTCCCAACATGGTTGGCAATAGCTGTCGAACCTCCTGCTCACGTGAACCAGGCAGCAGCGCCACAATCGGTATTTGCGAAGGAATTTTGTTTCGGCGGCGAAAATCGGCATCGTTTTCAGTGATCTTAACCTGGTCAACCAGGGGATGACCGACGAAATCGGATTCGATACCAAAGCGGTGATAGAAATCTTTTTCAAACTGGAAAATAACCAGCGGAAGGTCAACAAAGCTGCGGATTTTTTCAACCCGCCGCTCTCCCCAGGCCCAAAGCTGCGGGCAGATATAGTAAATGACCGGTACGCCCATTTCCTTGGCCACGCGGGCCACACGCAGGTTAAATCCGGGATAGTCGATGAGAACAACAGCGTCTATATCATTGCGCAACTCATCACGCAGGCGATTCATGACTTTTCGCAGGAAAGGTAGATGCTTGACTATCTCGGTGAGGCCAAGTATGGCCAATTGCGAGACGTGGTAGAGCAATTCCACACCGGCATCCTTCATATGATCCCCGCCAATGCCGAGTAACTCTACATCCGGCATCGTTTTGCGCAACTCGATTGCGAGGTCGCCACCGTGGTGGTCGCCTGAGGGTTCGCCAGCTATGATCAGTAATCTTTGCGCCATAAACACCATGAAAAAGCCGGGCATTTCCCGGCTCGTTTTTTCCAAAACTTAGACAAGTAATTTTTCAAGTAACGTGATCGCCGACACGGTAATACTAACTTCGGATATCAGTGAATTGTTTCAAATAAAAAGAGTCCCCCCTATATGTCCCCCCGGGGGGACATATAGGGGGGACTCGTACAAATGTCCCAAAACGGGGAATTAATCCGCCAGGATTTCTTTTTCCTTATTGGCGTAGAGCCCATCAATTTCCTTGATCTTGTCGTCAGTCATTTTTTGAATATGATCAAGGCCATCATGCGCATTGTCCTCAGAAATCTCATGTGCTTTTTCGAGCTTCTTGACGGCTTCGTTGGCATCGCGACGGACATTACGCACCGCAATACGGCCATCTTCACAGACTTTTTTAACCAACTTCAACAAATTCTGGCGACGTTCATCGCTCAATTCCGGAATCGGCACGCGAACAACGTTACCATCGTTGGTTGGATTCAGTCCGAGTTCTGCCTGAAGGATGGCTTTCTCGATATCGCCAATAATTCGCTTTTCCCATGGCGTAATGACCAGCAACCGCGGTTCCGGAGCTGAGACACTTGACACCTGGTTCAACGGCGTTGGATTGCCGTAGTAATCGACTTTTATGCTGTCCAATAATGCCGGTGTGGCCCGACCGGTCCGAAGACGGGTCAGTTCACCCTGAACATGCTCAATCGATTTCTGCATGCGAGATTCCGCATCTTGATAAATATCATTTAGAGACATGGCTAACCTCTTACCTTTGTTCCAATAGATTCACCCAGGACAACACGCCGCAGGTTATTTTCTGCTTCCATATTGAAGACAATTATCGGAAGATTGTTATCCATAGACAGAGTAATAGCAGTGGTATCCATTACCCGTAACTCATCATTCAAAACCTTCAGATATGACAGCTCATCAAACTTTTTTGCGGTCGGATCTTTTTCCGGATCCGCCGTATACACACCGTCCACACGGGTGCCTTTCAGGATCACCTCAGCTTCAATCTCCACTGCTCTTAATACGGCAGCGGTATCGGTGGTAAAATAGGGATTTCCAGTACCGGCTGCAAAAATGACCACGCGCCCCTTTTCTAGATGGCGAACTGCCTTGCGTCGAATAAACGGCTCAGCAATTTGATTCATAGGGATGGCTGTTTGTGCCCTGGTCACTACACCGATGTTCTCCAACGCATTCTGCATGGCCATCGAGTTTATGACCGTTGCCAGCATTCCCATGTAATCGGCTGATACGCGATCCATTTCGCGGGCAGCAGCGGAAATACCACGAAAGATATTACCGCCACCAATCACAATTGCTACTTGTACGCCTAAATCAACAATCTTCTTTACTTCAGCCGAGTAGCGGCGCAATACTTCCAGATTTATTCCGAATTTTGCGTCGCCGGCTAACGATTCTCCACTCAGCTTGAGAAGAATCCGCTTAAAAGCAGGGCGCTCCGACATCCTTATTCATCTCCAATTCTAAAACGCGCAAATCTTTGAATGGCGATGTTTTCGCCCAGTTTAGCAATCGTTTCGGTCAGGTAATCCTTAATGGACTTGTCCGGGTCGCGGATATATGCCTGCTCCAGCAGCACATTCTCAGAATAGAACTTCTCGAGCTTGCCTTCAGCAATCTTCTCAATGATATGCTCAGGCTTGCCGGAATCTTTGGCTTGATCCTTATAAATTTCAACTTCCTTGGCAACCAGTTCCGCGTCGATATCGTCACGGTTTACACCCTGGGGATTAGAAGCGGCAACGTGCATTGCCAAATTACGAACAAATTCCTTGAAGTCGTCGGTCTTGGCGACAAAGTCGGTTTCGCAATTGACTTCAACAATCACACCAAGTTTGCCACCGGCGTGAATATAGGCTTCTACCAAGCCGTCTTTTGCTTCGCGAGAAGCTTTCTTTTCGGCTTTGGCAATACCCTTCTTGCGCAGAAAATCAATTGCCTTTTCCATATCGCCGTCAACTTCCTGCAAGGCTTTCTTGCAATCCATCATGCCCGCGCCGGTTTTCTCGCGGAGCTCCTTAACCATTGCGGCAGTTATATTAGCCATTTGAAATGTACTCCTATATCTTTTCTTTTATTTTTTCTCTGCTTTTTCAGTCTTTTGTGCGGCTTCTTGCTTCTTGGCATCCTGCTCTGCCTTCACCTCGATGATACCGTCAACCAGGGTCTTGGTAATCAAGCCAATTGCCTTGGTGGAATCATCGTTGCCGGGAATCGGATAATCGACGACATCGGGATCGCAGTTGGTATCAACAATTGCGAAAATCGGGATGTTCAACTTCTTCGCTTCCTTTACAGCAATTTCTTCTTTTTTGGTATCCACTACGAAAATCGCATTCGGGATGCGCTTCATGTTTTGAATACCGGCAAAAACCTTCTTCATTTTTTCGATCTCGCGATCAATTTGCAAACGTTCTTTCTTGGTCAGCTTCTCAGCAGTGCCGTCATGGACCATCTTTTCCAGCTGTTCAAGTTTGCGAATGCTTTTTTTAATCGTCGAAAAATTCGTTAAAGTTCCACCCAACCAACGCTCGGTGATATAAGGCATTCCGCAACGGGATGCTTCCGCCTGCATAATATCCTTGCCTTGCTTTTTGGTGCTGACAAAGAGTATTTCACCACGACCGGCTACAATTTTCTGCACAGCGTCATGGGCTGTCTTCAGACAATCGAGGGTTTTTTTCAGGTCGATGATGTGGATGTTATTGCGCTCTAGGAAAATATAGGGGCGCATTTTCGGGTTCCAACGGCGGGAGAGGTGTCCAAAGTGCACACCACTACGGAGTAGATCTTCCAATCCTACTTTCATTACTGCTCCTGAATCATTCGGGTTAAACAACCACTGCCTTCACGTTCCCTGGAAATCCGCTATCGGGACACCCTCCAGAAAATCGGGCAGTGTGATTTCTTAAATTGAGTAAACATTGCCAAACAAAAACCCCGATACCGGGGCTTTGGCATTTTTTAGCGCTTGGAGAATTGAAACCGCTTACGCGCTTTCGGCTGACCATACTTCTTCCGTTCAACCTCACGGGAATCGCGAGTCAGGAAGCCGGCGGATTTTAGTGCCGGGCGGGTCTCAGCGCTCCATGCCAGCAGGGCACGGGAAATACCAAGGCGAAGTGCACCAGCTTGTCCGGTCAATCCACCACCGTCGATATTGGCGTGGACATCGAACTTGCCGATTGTCTCAGTCACTTCAAATGGCTGCTCGATAACCATTTTAAGCGTTTCACGCTTGAAATAGTCGAGCACTTCACGACCGTTGATCACAATACTGCCTTTGCCGGGCTTCAAACGAACGCGGGCAACAGAAGACTTGCGACGGCCAGTTGCTGAATAGACTTCCATACAAGTTAATCCTTACTGAATGTTTAGAGTTTCCGGTTTTTGCGCCTGGTGAGAATGCTGATCACCGGCATATACCTTCAATTTACGAAACATCTGACGTCCAAGAGCATTCTTCGGGAGCATTCGCCGCACGGCTTGCTCGATCACGTATTCCGGCTTATTTGCCAGCATGCGCTTAAACGGTACTTCTTTGCCACCACCCGGATATCCGGAGTGACTAAAATAAATTTTCTGATCAGCCTTGTTGCCGGTCAGACGGATTTTGTCGGCATTCAGGACCACAACAAAGTCACCGGTATCCTGATGCGGAGCAAAATTCGGCTTATGTTTCCCCATCAACACACGGGCCACTTCAGTTGCCAAACGGCCAAGTACCATGTTGTCTGCATCAACAACATACCACTTCCGATCCGCTTCAATTTGCTGAGGGGTGCTAAAATCACTTCTCAACTTCAATTTCCTCCTTACAATAATTTCGAATCGCCCAATTTATCAGGGAACGCGCGAGTTGTCAAGGGGTTTTATTAATATTGAAGAATGAAAATTGACAATTGAAGACTGAAAAGAATTCAATGTCCATCACCACAATTTTCGATCGCCAATGTTTCGATTCTTCAATGTTTCAATGTTTCAATGTATTTCCTTGCTGCCAGTCACAGACAAATCCGCAGGATGCTTCATTATAAACCACGATTGGCGCTCTTCCCCATTTTCCCCATCAAATTTTTCAAAAGATATTGCAATCATGTCGAATAATGATATTTTGCGAGACATCCGAGTTGGTGAAATTTGGCACAAAGTAGCAGGATTGCAGATTTGATAATTGAAGAGTGAAGATTTTTTTCTTTTCACCTCAAGAAACCACCGAGCGGTTGATGTATAATAGCCCCGGGTCTCTTTTCCATCTGGGGGTAGCAGTAGCAGTAGAAAATAAATAAGATGAATTGTTGGAGTGATGAAAAAAATTGTTGACGAGGCTCAAACTCAAGTTACATTCCAGTATCCAGTATCCAGTATCCAGTATCCAGTATCCAGTATCCAGTATCCAGTATCCAGTATCCAGTATCCAGTATCCAGTATCCAGTATCC
>JANQRS010000037.1 GCA_028284445.1 Calditrichia bacterium | reverse complement strand
CATTCCATCATTCCATCATTCCATCATTCCATCATTCCATCATTCCATCATTCCATCATTCCATCATTCCATCATTCCATCATTCCATCATTCCTTGCTGGTCCTCCAAGGTGGCCAAATTTTTTGCCAGTATCAAATATCCCCTTCGAAGAGCAATATCTTGTGATGTATTTTTTTATTTTCTCCTTGATCATAAATGAACGATCATTTATTTTAGAGCCATGAGAGTAAAGGACGAACTGAAGCAAGAAGCTCTATTCGAGGCAACTGTCAAGCTGGTCAACAAGATCGGCTTCGCGTCCAGTTCCGTTTCGAAAATCGCCAGGGAAGCAAAGGTATCGCCGGCAACCATCTACATTTACTTCCAGAATAAGGAAGATTTGCTGGTGAGCACTTACAAGCAAATCAAGCAGCAGTTGAGTGAAGCAATTCTGCAGGATTTTGACGAAAACGGTGATCCAAGGGAAGTGATGCGACAAGCCTGGCATAACGCGTTCAAGCACGTGGTCGAGAATTACTCGTACATCCAGTTTTCAGAGCAGTTTTCTGCGTCACCATATGCCTATTTAGTAAATCGAATCGAAGTAGAACACTTTTTTCTCCCCTTGCAAAACATGCTTAATCGCGCAAAAGCAGAAAAGATACTGAAGGACGTGCCTTCGGATCTGTTGGGTGTTTTCCTCTTCTTCCCCATTATGACCATGGCAAATCCAAAGCTCTGCGAAAACTTGAACATCGATGAACAATTGATAAATCAGGCGTTTGACATGGCCTGGGATGCAGTAAAACGCTAGGAAGATTTTTAGGGACAATAAATAAATGAACATTCATTTAAAGCGAGAAAATATCATGAAAACACAAAAATGGGATAGCAACAGCATAAGTGATCAATCCGGTCGCATTGCAATTGTCACCGGCTCCAGCAGTGGCATCGGCTATGAAACAGCAAGAGTACTTGCCGAGAAAAACGCCAAAGTGATCATCGCAGTGCGCAACCCGAATAAGGGACAGGCCGCACTGGAGAAGATTATGCAAGCACATCCGCAGGCAGATGTGCAGGTCATGATTGTGGATCTGGCAAATTTCGAATCGGTCAAGGCATTTAGCGCCGAATTCAAGAAGTCCTTCCAAAAGCTGGACTTGCTGATCAATAATGCCGGGGTAATGGTTCCCCCCTATTCCAAGACGGCAAATGGTTTTGAACTGCAGTTTGGCACCAATCACCTCGGACATTTCCTGCTAACCAATGAACTGATGAACCTTTTGAAGGCAACGCCCGGCAGCCGAATTGTGAACGTCAGCAGCATGGCCCATAAAAGCGGTAAAATCAACTTTGACGACCTCAACTGGGAAAAGCGAAAATACCGCGCCTGGCAAGCCTATGGCGACAGCAAAATTGCGAACCTCTACTTTACTATGGAAATGAGGCGTAAATTAGGCAGTGCTGAGTATCCCCTGGTTGCCGCAGCCCACCCCGGCTGGACGGCAACCGATCTACAACGTAACTCAACGATGGCGGGATCACTCAATCGCTTTTTCGCACAAGGTATTGACATGGGCGCGCTGCCGACGCTATATGCAGCCCTGGCCGAGGATGTCAAGAGCGGCGATTATTTCGGGCCTTCAGGATTTATGGAAATGACCGGCTATCCGAAGAAAGTAAAAACGAACAAGCTGGCACAGAACGAAACCATTGCCAAAAAACTCTGGGATGTGTCTGAAGAGTTAACTGGCGTCGAATTCGCAGTTTAAATTTGTGTATCGATAAATGGAGTAAAGTGTGAAAACGCAATCATCTATTCGAAAATGGACTAAACGCATGTTAATCACATTATTGGCACTTGGCATGACCCTGGCCGTTGTTGCGACCTTTGTCTTGCGACAGCCTCAGTTTGGACAGCCTCCGGCGGGCGAGGATCTGGTTCGAATCACTTCTTCGCCGCAATATCGCGCTGGTATTTTCCAAAACGAAGGGGGCATCACTACCCAAATGGGTCTCCTGCGCGCCTTCACCCTCTTACCACAGGTTCTGCGCGCACAGCAAACCGGGGTGCCTTCCTGGACAATCCCGGTAATTACGCACGACAAGCAGACCTTTACTGATGTTCCGGACAGCCTTGTGCGGGCCACCTGGTTTGGTCATTCTACCTTTCTCCTGGAGATCGACGGAAAGCGCCTTTTGCTGGATCCGATGCTGGGTCCGGCTGCGTCGCCGGTTTCATTTTTCGGCAAGCGCTTCAATCCCCAACTGCCTATCGAAATCGAAGACCTTCCACAGATCGATGCGGTCCTTATGTCGCACGATCATTATGATCACCTCGACTATCCGTCCATTGTTAAACTGCGAGACAAAGTCGGCCATTTCTTTGTGCCGCTGGGACTCGGCTCACATCTACGCTATTGGGACATTCCGGAAGACAAGATCACCGAACTTGACTGGTGGCAGGAAGTTGAATTTAGAGATCTGAAGCTGGTCTGCACACCGTCTCAGCATTTTAGCGGACGCGGGTTGGGCGATCGGGCCAGCACGCTTTGGTCTTCCTGGGCGATTGTCGGCAAGGAACGCAGAGTCTATTTTAGCGGCGATTCCGGCTATTTTCCCGGATTTAAAGAAATAGGTGAAAAATATGGTCCCTTTGATCTCAGTCTGATGGAATGCGGTCAATACAACGACCTGTGGCCGGAAGTGCATATGGTGCCGGAAGAAACCGTTCAGGCGCACATTGATCTTGGCGGAGACCTGCTGATGCCCATTCACTGGGGCGCATTCAGTCTGGCGTTTCATAGCTGGACGGATCCGGTTGAGCGGGCCATTCAGGCAGCAGAGGCAAACGGGGTGAGAATCGCCACCCCGCGAATCGGTGAGCCGATTGTCCTCGGAGAAGAGCCGCCGCAAGACAAATGGTGGGTGCGTCAGTAAGCACCTGGAGTTAGATGAAACCAGCAGCAGGCTTTTACGTAACCATTCTAATATCGGCTATATGATGGCCGGATAGCACATCCCCGCGACCAACGGGGATGTGTCTATTCAGGGCGATTCAACCTTTCACCAACTCGGGGACCTCCGATGAAAAACGTCTACCTAATTTTCTTTTTCCTATTAATCCTTTTATTTAACGGACTAGTTGCGCAAACGCCAGACTTGTCAAGCGAAGAGCTGGCCGAGTTTGAAGCATATGTCATGCAGCATATTGAAGATGAAGAACTCGTCGGTTTGTCTGTTGCCTGGTCACATGCCGGCAAAGAGTGGGCAAAAGGCTACGGTTATGCTGATCTCGAAAACAAGATTCCGGCCACCGCCCAATCGTCCTATCGAATGGCATCCGTATCTAAACCGTTCACCGCTGTCGGTTTGCTGAAGCTTGTTGAAGAAGGACGCGTGAACCTGGATGCAGAAGTTCAAACCTATCTCCCCTGGTATCCTCAAAAACAATGGTCGCTCACATCACGTCACTTGCTCGGCCATCTTGGTGGCGTCAGCCATTACCGTAATTATAGTGCTGAAGCCCAGACCAATCGCGACATGACCACCCGCGAAGCACTGGAAATTTTTATGGATTGGGAGCTTCTCCATGCACCGGGCACCCGCTATCGCTATACCACTTACGGTTACAACGTGCTGTGGGCAGTGATGGAAGCGGCATCGGGGCAATCATACCAGGATTTCATGAAAAGCGAAGTGTGGGGACCTGCCGGCATGGAAACCGCCACAGTTGATTACCTGCGCGACCTCATCCAGAATCGCGTGAACGGCTATACCAAGCGCGACGGCGAAATTATCAATTCTCTACCGGTCAGCACCAGCTTGAAAATTGGCGGTGGCGGCACACGTGCCAGCGTTATCGACATGGTACGTTTTGCCCAGGCGCTTAGCGACGGCAAAATACTGAAGCAGGAGACACTCGATCAAATGTGGCGCCCGATGGTCACCAGCAACAATTTCCATACCGGCTACGGCATGGGTTGGGGCATCGATAGTCAAAATGGCCGTCGCCTGGTCAGGCACAGTGGTGCCCAGGAAGGCACCCGCACCGTTCTTGCACACTTTCCGGCACTCGACCTTAGCGTTGCCGTTGCCTCAAACCTGGAATCGTCCAATCCCCGTCAATATGCCATCCGTTTGCTGCGGGCGCTCCTGGATGAAAATGGTCAGCTACCGGCCCCCTACTTCAACAATCGCGAGGATGAATATCGCTATGACGCGCTTCGCCACACATTTAGCGACGGTCTATCATATTATGATTATCACAAAGAGGCGCAGACAGATGACAAACGGCAACTGGCAAATGCCTTTGCCTATTTGAATAGCTTTGCTGATGACCGCAAAATCAGCAAAAAGCGCGATGATGGTCCGGAACGCTTACGCAATGGACAGCACCCGGCCGGCAACTGGACGTTCGAGCGCGCCGGTTCGTATATGGCCTCGACAGTCGTTCCATCACTTTCCGCGAAAGAATTGGAAGACATTCGTCAGGGCGGTCCGCTTCAATTCGCCAATGCGTATGTAGAAGCAGCAGACAAAAACAAAAAGATCCATGATGATTATCGCTTCTCAAAAACCTATGAAAAGTATATCAAAACACTGGCCAAAGACTGGAAGAAGATCCAGCAAAGCGATCTGGCCACACTTGAGATTTCGGGAACTGACGACCCGGCTGTTCTGCAAGGCACCCTGGAAAAAATGAAGAAGCGCTACAAAATTTATCCCGACTACACAAGCGATCTTGGTGAAGCGGTGGAATTCAATTTCGCCAGTAACCCTTTGAAGGCGCAGGCATTTGCGCAGCTGGCATACGATATTTACCCCAATTCAGCAACCTCAACTGGCTACCTTGGTATGCTGAACATACTAAGCGGTGATGAATCGCAGGGCGAGTCTTTGCTGCGTAAGTCAATGACCATTGACCCTGACGGCACCGGTGGTCAAAGCAATCTGAATGTGGTTGCCTATAGACTGGCAGGGGGTAACATGGTTGATGCCGGCCTCAAATTGCTAAATATGGCAATTAAGCTCAATCCCGAAGTCGCTAATCTATACGATAGCGTTGGAGAATTCTACCTGATGAAAGGTGATACTACCACCGCTGTGAAGTATTATAAGGAAGCCCTCGAGAAAGACCCCGATTTTCAAAACCCGAAGGATGTTTTGAAGGGTTTGGGCGTTCAACACTAGAGATGTGAATCAAATCTGGAATTGCTAAATCCCCCTCAATCTCGACCGGAAGAGATTGAGGGGGATTTCTATGTAATTGTCAAATTTGCCAGGTGTTGCGATATGCGCAGGGGGGTTAAATGGCTTCTGAACTAATCAAGCCGGGTTCTGGAACAAATTCTTAATCAGTTCAATAAGGTAGAGATAAAAATTGCCTTTCAGTTTCCGAAATAACAGGAATTCCCCCGACTCGCCGATGAATGGACGCAGAATCCAGGCGAACTGCGTCCCGACGAACATGTAGATCAAAGACCAAATACGAATGATGGTAAGATCCGGCTCGCTGCCACTTCGCAGGGTCAGGAACTTCATCCCACGCCAGAGCAAGCTGATTCCGAATCCACCGGATACCAGACAAAAAACCATATTCAGGATTGAGAAAAAATTCCGGCTGTCGGTTGAGAGAGTAAAGAAAAATAATATCGGGGCGAAAGAGACGAGAATCAGGCTGATGAGGTACGTGACAATCAATAATGTCGATAAAGTTTGCTTCAATGACAGCCTTGATCCCAGCAAAACATTGAAGGTGTATAGTGCCGGGAGGCAAATGATCAGCGTCCCGAAGAGTATCAGCGGTACTTTGATCCCGGAAGCCATTATCTGGAAGCCTCCGGAGAACATTCCGACTGTTAAGCCATAGATAAATGAAAACATCAAAGCATAGAGCGAAAAATAGCTTATTTGCTTGTTGATATTATCTTCATTGAACAAGTCCTCAAACAAATGCTCACGGGCCCGCAGCAGTTGCTCCCCGTAGGTCATTTTTTTAGCTGATTCCACACGTTCTTCGGCACTCGTCTTGTCAGCGAACAAGACGGCCTGGCAATTTGGGCAAGATCCTTGTTCTTCCCTTACTCTGGTTCGACACCAGGGGCATGAGATTATTTTCTTGAGCTGCGGTTCCGGCCCTGGTTCATTTGCTTCAGACATAGCGCATCCTCCTTTGTTGCGTCCTTCCCTTTATACACTTGAAGCAAAAGAGCGTTTTTCTGTATCACTTAGATATGCAGTGACATTGCTCCCCTTCTATTATATTTATCATCTGACTGCAGATTTTTGAATTATTCGCTATTTCGATCGTACGGTATGATCTTATCCCACTCGCTGGCAGCCGATCTGGCCACAAAAGCAACCACCGGTTCCGTATCGCTCATGTTGAAAACTTCGTGCGGCACACCGGGCTTGATGAATATGAAATCACCAGCTTCATTTTCAACAGTCTTGCGCAATCCCGGACCGTATTCGTGCCGCACGCGCCCTTCAAGAATATATAGCATCAGCTCGAAATCGACATGAATATGAGCGTAGGCAACACCACCCGGTGGAATGGTTGCGACATTGCAAGACAGTTTGGTTGAACCGACGTTTTTCTCCGACATGCCCTGCTTATAATGAATCCCATTCCAGCCACGTTTTTTCCCGCCGCCGCGAATGATGGTAATGCCATCCAAATCCTCAACGGCGGATTGATCGATGTGATCGTCCTTTTGCATTGCTTTCTCCTCAAATTGGTCGTTCATTCATTTTGATTTTGCCTAAGTCTCCCCCTATATATCCTCTCAGGGGGACATATAGGGCGGACTCATTGCGATATCCGTAGAGTCTTCAGGCTCACTCCTCAACCGCATAATCATCACCGTAATACTTACTGGTGATCGAGGTGTGAAACTTGATCGCTGCTATCGGTTCATATTTAGGATTTTCCAACCCCGGTAATACTTCCAGGATTTCATCTTCCCAGACATAGACTGCCATCGGCAGCGAGATTCGCGGCTTGCCATACATGGACGCATCCCTTGGCTTGCTTACCCGATGCGTGGTAGAGGGCAAGCGGTCATTGGTGATGCGCTGCATGTAATCACCGGTGTTGAGAATGATGCTCCCTTCCGGCGGGTTGAGGCGAATCCATTTCATGTTTTTGCGATTCAGCACCTGAAGTCCATCAACTTCCTGAGCGGGAAGAATGGTAAAGAGATCAACATCCTCGTGACCTAGCATTCGTCCGGCGCCGGAGGCGGCATCATTTTCGCTGATCGGTGGATAATAATTGATGCGAAAGCCAAAGTTTGTGCCGGTCATGCGCTCATCATACAGGTGTGGATCACAGCCGAGATAGCGAAATATGCTCTGCATCAAGGGCAATATCATTTGCTCATGGGCAAGCACCAGCTCGCGAAAGAGCGCTTCCCATTTCGCATCCGGCCAAAAATCTTCGACGCGATAGTTGGGATCACCGTCTATGTCAAAAGCGCGACGGCAAAACACCCATCCTTCAACCAGATCCGGATGTATGATGGTCGTTTCCTTCATTGGGAAATACCCTTGATTTACCGAACCATGCCGCTCCGCCTTAAACTTTATACGCTCTTCATAGCTGGTATTTTCGAAAATATCCCTGGAGGCATCCTGCGCCTTTTTATAGAGCTGCGGATCTACACCGTGACCGGTCAATATCGCAAAGCCGATTTCTTCCAGCGCACTACCCAGTTCCTGAGCAAATCTATTCTTACCGCTGGTACCTCCCTCGAAGAAGTCGCGCATGTCACAGGTCTTGATGACAAATTCATCATCGAAAGCCTCAGCGCCCTCCCCTTCCGCCAGATGATAAGTCTGCTCCTTGTTGACCTGTTCAAAGCGCTTAAATTCCTGATTAACCGCCTTTATCCCTTTTTCTTTTGAAGATGACATATTACCTCCGGTAAAAGATTAGAACAAAAACATCCAACAAGAAAAATTCCAAAAGAAAAAGCACCTAATAATAATATTCCGGTTAAATAGAGCAGAAATCTGTGGAAGTTCAATAGGGCCACTTGCTGCTAACTTAGGCATTCGCCTCATGCACCTTGGAATTTTTCCTGTTGGAATTTGGATATTTGTATGCCCTGGTTTGGCGCGCTAACTTAACGAACTGTAAATATACATCCCCAACACCCCAAGAAGTGCAATCGGCACGACCCAGCGCAGCCACCAGATCAGAAATGAAGACCGCTGGTGCGCCGCTTCGCCGAACAATTGTCGAAACGCATCAACTCGGCTCAGCCCCCAGGCAAAGGCAATCACTGTGATAGCACTGCCGAAGACCTGCATGCCGGAACCAAAGATCAGGTCCAGGGTGCCGATGAGATTGGGGTCGAGCGCACTTGGCAACATCAACAGACATTCCACAGCGCCAAGGATATATACGATTCTTCGCCGTGATCCGCCGAACCAGCCAACATCTTGCATGCTGCCGGCAAGGACCTCCAGCGCAGCAATATTCGACAAAAAAGCAACCATGCCCAGGGCAAGCAAAAAGCAAGTGCCGAGGACACGCCCGAGAGGCATCTGGGCAAACAAGTTCGGCACGGTGGTAAAAATCAATTGCGGTCCGCTTGTCATATCCAATCCAAATACAAGGATGGTTGGTACAATGAAAAGAGAAGTCAGCAGTGCAGCGCCAACGTCACCGCCAACCATCCACATCGCTGAGCGAGGGATGTCTTCGCTATCCGGGAGATAACTGCCGTAGATGAGCAGAAATGTGCCACCAAGACTGAGCGAAAAGAAGGCTTGCCCCATTGCTGCAAAAACGTGGGACGATTCCAAAGCGGAAAAGTTCGGCTTCAAAAAGGCCATCAACTGCGCCGCTGCGCCATCGAGATTCAAGGCGTGAAATATCAGGTAAACAATAACCACCAGGAAGAAAGGTACGGCCAGGCGGCTCACCGGTTCAATGCCCTTGTTCAATCCCTTGTAAATGACGAAACAGCTCAGCGCTAGTATGACCACCGCAACAGCAAACTGCAGCCACCCGTTGCTCAATTGGGTAGAAAACAACGGCATTTGTTCACTGCCAAAGCCGTAAAAGGCGCTGAAGCCGGCAGTAAAAAAGACATTGGCAATCACCACCAGATAGTAGGAATCGGCAACCAGTACCGTAACAAAGAGCATCAAGCCAATGATTTTTCCGACGCGAGCACCGAGGGTTTGCCGGAAGGCCTCCAGCGGCCCCTGGCGCGTTGCACGTCCCAAGCCCCACTCGGCCATCACTGCCGGAAAGGCCAGCAGGATGGTAAACAACAGATAGATGAGCAGAAAAGCACTGCCGCCGTAACGTCCCATCATGTAAGGAAAACGCCAGACATTGCCAAGTCCGACGGCAACACCAATCATGGTCAAAATAAGTGATAGACGGGAAGTGAAGAGTTGTCGATTTGCCAATGCCTGTCTCCACTGAAGTAGAGCACGAAGATACTCTACAGTAGCGAGTTATTCAAGAGGCAAACTCGCTCCACTCGTGTCAGCTGGCTTCGCGCAAAAAAAGAGTCATCCCGGAGAACCGGAATGACTCACGCGTATCAGGAGGAGGATATGAAGTTTTAAGACGTCTCCCCGAGGTCGATATGTTCAACACCTCGCGCCTTGCCGGCGACCAACAATTCGCACCGGCTGCAAATTCCCTCTCTCAACTATTTTTAACTCCAGATTTCCAAACCTCAATCGCTTATCAAAATGCCGTTCGTTGCTGGAGGCCACTTCGACTTTCACATCGACATAAGCATCACTGCTGACGAATTCAAGATTCTGGCGTCCCAGGGCCACGATCAGTCGTCCCTTTCTCTCACGCGCATCCGTAAATATCCGCCGCAAATAGCTGCGAGTAATCTCAAATGCCGGCAGTGCAACTTCAACCCGGGAAATCAGTTCCAGTCCATTTTGTGTCGAATTCGGCACCGGTAACAGTTTCCAGAACTTGTAGGCAGCAGCATCATACTCCACAAAACCAATTTCCAAGTCGGTTCCGGGAATTGGCGGCAGGGTCATCACCTGCCAGGGATAGCGTTTTCGAATCAGCCGGCTGCGGTGAATTTTAGAAGCCGTCCACGGGCCGTTCACTTCGATCCCGCGTCTCTCGAAGCGATCTTTCAATGCCGCAAGATCATTGGTCTTCAGCATAATTCCGGTAACGCCTTGAAATCCGGTCCGCGCTCGTATACCCTCTCGCGGCTCGGCATCACAGGTTAGACTGCGATTGAACTCAACATATTCCCTCCCAACTCGCATAAATGAGCTTTCCAGCTTATGTGCGATCCGCGTCCAGCGTGAATTGAATTCGAATCCCATATGCTGCAAAGCTGTTTCCAACTGATGATTCTGTGCACTTTGATTGCTTGTATGCACAACAAGATGATCCATTCTCACAACAAACTCCCTTAGCGATTCGTACTATCGCCGACTTTGTCGACTTCAGCTGCCTATGCCAGCGTCAGAGCCTCCGGCTCGTCAGCTCACTTCCTTCGCGTAATTTTTTTGGCCGGGATGGCCTGACGCGAGTAAAACGAGCTTGCGAGCCCGACGTTGGCGAAGCCAACATTTTTGGTTTATAGTCTTGCTGAGGTCAGCTTGACTTCAGATAAGACCCAGGCCTTTTCGAAGCGCTTGCTGATCGCCAGCGCTTCGTCGGTTTTCCCCTGGGCCTCCAGGCTTTGCTTCAAGCCATATAGCGCCCAGCCATTTTCCGGATAACGACTCATGTCTTCACGAAATACCGCTTCCGCTTTACTGGTTTCACCGGCCTCGAGCAGCACCGCGCCCAGCGTTTGCCGAACCGGGGCATACCAGGGATATGGCTCGTCATAGTTTAAGTTGTCTTCCAGCTCTACGGCTCTTTTCAGGGCTGCAACAGCCGCTGTATACTTGCCGCTTTCCGCAAGAATCTCGGCGTCCAATACCTCCACAGCAATCTTCATCAAATGCGCCGTGGTATTGATATCCCAAATTGTTACTTTTTCCAGACTGGAATCAGCAGCGATTGCCTGCAGCGTCTTCAAACTGCCTTCCGCAGCAGACTTATCACCGCTTCGCAACTGCGCCAAACCGCGAGCATATGTCCAAACACCGGTCGGATATACCAGATCCGCCGGCGGCGCCGGTTCTTTCAAAATCTCATCCCAACGAGCAAAGCGTGCCAGCGCATAATACGGAATGGAATAGAAGTGCTGCATGGTACCATAGCCTTCCATGCGCAACATCTCAAGGTGAATTTTCGATGCCAGCTTCCTGGCCGCATGAATCGCTACATCGTCCCGGCCCTCCATGGTAGCCGTCGCCCACAAGAAGTGATAATTATGCGGATGATAGGCCAGCGGATAAATGCCCTGGTTGCGACATTGGGTGATATAGTCATTATCTGCTTCGATAGCCTTTTCGTTGGCAACAGATCCGTCGTTATAGCGCCCAACGCGGATGTAGATATGCGCAGGCATGTGAACCAGGTGACCAGCACCGGGAACCAGGTCGCGCAAACGATCCGCGGCTGCTTCTGCCCGGGCCGGATCATCCGACGCCTCGACGGCATGGATATAAAGATGATTCGCTCCCGGGTGGTTCGGATCCATTTCCAGGGCCTTTTCGAGGGTGCTCAGAATTTCCGGTGTCCATTCTTTCGCTGTCCCATCTTTTTCCCAGAAATCCCAGGGATGAAGATCCATCAATGCTTCGCCGCTAAGCGTGAGGGCATCAATATCATTGGGGTAGTCTTTCGCCAGCTGACGCATGGCGTCGGCATAAGCGCGGTCCAGCTCAGAGCGATCTTTCACTGGCTGCGGCGCGTAGCGCTTGCTGAGTGCCTTGATATATGCCTGCTCCTTCTTGCTGGCCTTGGGCGCCAGCTTGATCGCCTTTTGAATCGACGCATAGGCCTCCGGTACATCGTTATCTTCCATGGCCGCGTTGATATTCGGGCCAAGCACCAGGGCAACGCCCCAATGTGCCATGGCCATGCCCGGATCAATACGCGCCGCTTCCTGAAAAGAGCGTTTTGCCTCTGCGTGGTTAAACCCATATGATAAAACCAGGCCCTGATTAAAGAAGCGCTGCGCTTCACTACTATTAGTGGTCACCTTATGGAATAGATCTCCCATCCCTTCCAGCAGGGGTGCAATTCGTTCCGACTGGTCGGTACGCGATTGATTGTTGCATCCACTCCAGATCAACAACCCAATCGCGACCAGCCAGAAGAGTACATTTACTACCTTCCTCATTTTTCCAGCTCCAGGTAAGTTTTGACTTTTTACTTCATTCGTTTTCATAACAATCTCCCTCACAACCGTTTTACAAACTGGTTTAACATATGGTAATCAATAGGAAATTTCTACTATCAGAAGTGATGGTTTATGCCTTGAAAAGGCAATTCGACCGACTAAAATTGATAGGAATAGCAAGAAAAATGAGGGGGTAGAGGTATGAGAAGTTGAATGGCAGAGAGTTCTTTGGAGTTGCTGAAAACGCTAGCCTTTTGATGAGAACCAATATCGCAGTTGTGCCAGCAGTTTGCCGACAACTGCCGGGAATGAAGGATCAGCTTCCGGCACGTCCCAGTCCATTGCCGCAGGCCAAACACCACTGCCGCTATGCACTTGCTCAATAGCCCATTGTAGTTTTTGGGCAGAATAATTCTTGAGCAGGTATCCGGCTGCCCCGGCAGCATAAGCGCCGCGCACTTTGTCCTCGTCGTCATAATTCGAATGCATAACGATCCGGGCATCAGGAATTTGGCTGCGAAGCTCCGGAATCGCCTCGATGCCGGAATGGCCTCGCAGGTGTACGTCCAGAAGTATAATATCCGGGCGTTTTTCTTTCAGCTCCGGCAGGCAATTTTTCACCGAATCGCAGGCAGCCACACAAGCCAGGCGATTAAGATTATCAAGAATGGTAGAAAGGCTGGTCAATATTTCGGTATCATCATCGACAAGCGCAACGCGAATAGAATCCATTGCCTCTATAGAATTTCCCATATCAATACTCGCTTTAAATCACCCGGAACTATTGTAGTTCGAAGATTTAACATGAATGAACACGAATTTTCGCGAAAAGAAACCCCGTCTCCTACTTTATTCACATTCAATATTCGCGTTCATTAGTAAAGATTCGCGTTAGTCTCTTTCTCTTCTGCAACACCCTGTGCTCCCGGGAAGGGACTTAGGGGTGGGTTAACAGGCAAAGCTTACGCAATCTCTGGGGAAATATAAGGAAGAAATGTGCGCTGCAAACCTATCAAAAGTGATGGTTTATGGCGCCTCAGGAGAGTTTTTCTTGCATCGCTTTAATAACCGCTTCTGACCGTGAATTCACGTGCAGCTTGGCGTAGATGTTTTTGAGGTGAAACCGCACGGTCGGAATGCTGATAAAAAGCTTGTCTGCTATTGCCTTGTCGCTCAAGCCTTCGGTTAGCGCTTTGAGAACATCCAATTCACGGTCGGATAGCAGCGCAGTATAGCGCGTGGTTTTCTTTTGGCCGTGAAAATATGCCAGGACCTTCTTGGCAACTTCGGTTGACATGGGCGCACCGCCGCGATATGCTTCTTCAATAGATTCGCAAAGCTTGGTGGCAGATGAATTCTTGAGCAAATACCCCACTGCTCCGGCCCGCAGGCTATCAAAAATCCGATCATCATCACTGTAATTGGTCAGCATCAGAATCTTCAGATCCGGGTAAGCGGTCTTCAGCTTTTCTACGCATTCAATACCGGATGTCTCGGGCATGTTAATATCCATCAATACCACATCCGGCATATCGTCAGCAATGGCCTCGGTGACTTCACTGCAGCCATCATATGCAGCCACGCAGTTAAATCCCTCCGAATGTTCAATCAGCCAGGCAATACCATCCCTCACCTTAGCGTCATCGTCAACCAGGGCCACGCGGATCTCTTTATTCTTCTCTGCCATGGAAATAACTTACGAGAATTGAAGACAAAAAACCAGTGCCGGTCAAGAATCCACTTCTGACACATTGATCGGCTCCCCCTCCACCAATTGCTGAATGGTATGGGTCAACTCAGCTATATTCACCGGCTTGGAGAACAGTCGGCCAATTCCAACATCTTTCAATCGCTCAGGCGTGGTCATTTCACTATATCCGCTAGCCATAATGATGGGAATGTCCTTGCGAATTTCACGGACCCGAGCGCAAAGCTGCAGCCCGGATAGTTTCGGCATGTTCTGATCGGTAAAAATAATGTCAAAGCCGTGCGGGTCACGACTAAAGGCTTCCATTGCGTTCCAGCTATCGGTAAATGCCGTCACGCGATAGGACAATTTCTTCAGACTGATATTATAGAGTGTCAGCAGCTCTTCCTCATCGTCAATGACCAGGATACGGGCAGAGCCTTCGCGGGGATTTAGAACTTCGTTTTCTTCAATCGGTGCGGACTCGACTGTCGGCAAATAGATATCGAAGCGAGTACCATGTCCGAGCTCCGTATCCACATTGATGACGCCATTATACGTTTCGACGATGCCCTGCACCACTGAGAGCCCCAAACCGGTCCCCTTCCCTACTTCCTTAGTAGTGAAATAGGGATCAAAAATTTTGTCGAGGATGTTTCGGGGAATGCCAGTGCCGCTATCTTCAACGCAGAGATGCACGTAAGTGCCCTGAAGCCCGAGCTGACCGGCATGTTCGGAATCCATCTGCATATCCATCAGGCTCACCTGCAGATTACCGCCAGTGTCCATCATCGCGTGATAAGCATTGGTGCAGAGATTAACGATAATCTGGTGAATTTGCGTGGCATTGCAAAGAATGGCCGGACAATCTTCGATTTGATCGTCGATTTTTACAGTCGCCGGAATCGTGCGCCGCACCAGTTTCATGGCTTCTTTCACGATCGGAGCGATCAGGGTGGGATGCACTTCCTGCTTGTCAGCGCGGCTGTAAATCAAGATCTGCTCAACGAGGTCAATTGCCCTCAGGGTTGACTTGTGAATATTGCCCAGGTAGCGCTGGTACTTCTTGTCGCCGATTTCGACTTGCAAAAGCTCGGTATATCCTTTAACCACTGCCAGGACGTTGTTGAAGTCGTGGGCAATACCACCGGCGAGTGTGCCAATTGCCTCCATCTTCTGCGACTGCGCCAGGCGGTTTTCGAGCGCCTTGCGCTCGGAGATATCCATCTGAACCGAAATCCAATAGGTATGATCGGCGGTATTCAAATTACTCATGTGCGTGAGGGAGGTAAACTCCGTGCCGTCCTTGCGACGCTGTTCCAGTTCCCCTTTCCATTTGCCGGAAACCAGGAAGCTCGACATAATCCCCTTCAGGATCTCTTCGTTTTCTTCCGTAGAAAAGGCCATCAGGGAAGTAATATTGCGGCCAATGAGCTCGTGGCGATCATAGCGAAACATATTCTGAAATGCGGCATTGGTAAACACGATGTTGCCGGCGGTGTCCGATACGCTGACGCCCTCAGCAACAGATTCCAACACCCGCGACTGCAGTTGCAGCTCTTCTGCGACCCTTTGACGCTGCTGAATCTCGCGATGCAGCTCCTCGTTGGCTTGCTGCATTTCGTGGGTTCGTACTTCCACCAGTTTTTCCAGATTTTCATTGCGTTCGCTGAGCACCTTCAAAATCGGATCACTGATTTTCACAAAGATAAATACTGAGCCGCAAATCAAGACAAGGGCACATACCACGCTAATATAGACCGCACGCTGAAACGGCTCGCGAATTTCTGCAAGATCAATCTTCGCGACGATACCCCAGCGTTCGATATCACGCGCATCGCTGCTGAAAAACAGTACCGGCTCATGGGCGGCGACGACGGTCTCACCACGATAGTCCTGTCCAATTATGGTTCCGCTCACACCGGAAAGCGCCAGACTCATCGGCTCGGCGAGCGGCGATTGTAACGGTAGCGGTTTTGGCCAGGCAACATTGGAGTGACGATGACGCATCAGGAAGATCATTTGATCTTCATCAAGGCGTGCAAGTGTAAATTCTCCGGTTTCACCGAAGCCGCGGAATCTCTGATGGGCGGTCAGTAATTGTTGGAGGGTTAAGGAAAGGGATTCCTGGATGTCGAATAAATCACCGCTTTTTGTGCGCAATTCACCGATATGATAATCGACCAGTGCTTCGACGATGCGTGCCCGGCTTTGGGCAGATTCCTGCAAGCGTTGCTTTTGCTGATTCAGCGTCACATTGTACAGCAGATACACCGTGCTACACACCGTGATCAAGACGCTGGATACCATCAGCAAAAACAGAGAGAGGAATCTCTTCCGATAGTTCATAACGGATTGTCCTTAATCGCTCTAATCGTCGAATTCGCCAACGCGACGGTTATTCCGTCGCCTGAATTGTGCTTTCGCGCAGTCCATGATCTTATTCCGCGTTGCCGCAGCGGGAGATATTGACGGGAAAGTGTGAAGTGCGGTACTATCCAATAGCTATCTGATCGTCATTGACCGCTAAATACTCTCATCCCTAAAAGAATGATCTCTATTGATACATACGATGGCCTAAAGGCCAGCGGAAAAAACAGAAGGTGATATATTTCAATTGCAGCAAGCTGCTGCTTCCCCACGCATCATAATTATATCACACGAGACACCAGTCAACGTGTTGAATGTCAAGAATTCGAAAGCATGGAAAATTTCATGCCTAACGGACAACCGCTCTCCTGTTTCTGAGGAAAATATTTTTCTCATTTCCTGACAAAGCCAAGTTCCGTAACATGGCAAATACTACCAATCACAAAGCAATTTCAGGAGAAACAATGCGTTCTATTGTGATCATTCTGGGCTGCTTAAGCGGCTTCCTTTTCTCGCAAACCATGTCCTTTGAAGAATATGATCCGCCATCGACACTGGTCGTACCTGAGAATCACGTGACGCGTGCAAAATTCCCCTTTATCGACGTGCATAGTCATCAATGGCGGATGCACACCATGGATCTCTCAGAGCTGACTGCTGAAATGGACAGCCTGAATATGGCCGTGATGGTCAACCTGAGCGGACGCGGTTTTAAGCGCACTCAGGCGCCGGACGGCAGCACTATCTTTTCCCTGCAGGATCCGCAGTATCTCGATCAGATCATGGCAAACGTCCGTAAAAACAGGCCAGATCGCTTTATTGTATTTACCAATGTTGACTTTTCAGGCGTCGATAAACCAGGCTGGCAGGCGGAAACAGTGGCGCAACTGGAAGAAGACGTGCGCAGTGGAGCGAACGGATTAAAAGTATACAAAGGCCTGGGCCTCACCACGCACGACAGCAAAGGGGACCGCATTGCCGTTGATGACGAACGCCTCGATCCGATCTGGGCCAAGTGCGGGGAATTGGGCATTCCGGTATTGATTCACACCGGTGAGCCGGCTTCTTTCTGGAAACCCAAGGACAAGAACAACGAACGCTGGCTGGAGCTGAAGCAGAAACCGAATCGCTATCGGGACCCGGCCAACAATCCCAGTTGGGAAGAAGTGATGGGCGAACAGCATAACGTCTTCCGCAAACACCCGAACACGAAGTTTATCAACGCCCACCTCGGCTGGATGGGTAACGACCTCGGTCGCCTCGGCCGGTTAATGGACGAGCTGCCCAATATGTATACAGAGATCGGAGCAGTACTTGCTGAGCTTGGCCGGCAACCGCGATTTGCACGCGAATGGTTTATCCAATACCAGGATCGGGTCATGTTTGGAAAGGACAGCTATAACGTCGAAGAATACTACTACTACTTCCGGGTCTTGGAAACAGCGGACGAATACTTCCCCTACTATCGCAAGCGACATGCCTTCTGGAAAATGTATGGACTGGATCTCCCTGATGAGGTCCTGAAGAAGCTCTATTACAAGAATGCAATAGCAGTTATTCCGGGCATTGATGCCTCCCTATTTCCGGAATAGAAACCTGCTTTTTTGTCGATTCGATCCGTTAGGATCAATTCCGCTGAAACAGCGAGACAAATAAAATACCCGGCCAGCAACATTCTTGCTGACCGGGCATCTACATCCCTCGAAAGTTGAAGGAATTTCGTCCCATAAGTGCTATTAACCCACCCCTAAATCCGCTCCCGGTAGATGGGTCAAGCACTCAGTTATTGTTCAAAGATTTACCACGAATTGACGCGAAAATACTAACTAACTTTCTTCTATTTATAGTCTCTACCCATTCGTGCTAATTCGCGTTGAACTTTTTTCTAGAACTCTAGCGCTCAGGATTGCGATTCCAGCCTGCTCAAGATACCTTCGATGCGCCCTTTCTGGTTAGCAGGTGCCATTTTAAGCGCTGTTTTATAATTCTTGATAGCCTTTTTGCGTTCGCCTTTCTGGTCATACCCTTCAGCAAGACTGTCGTACACATTCCAGGCATCCGGATGCTTCTTTACATTATATTTAAATACCTCAATCGCGCGATCGGTATTACCGCTTTGAAGGAAAAGATATCCGACGGCATTCATATCCGCTTCCACACCGGAATCTTTTGCGAATTGAAATACATCTTCCATCGCACGTCCGGCGGCCGTTGCTTCACCTTTTTGCGCCAGTAAACGTGCCTTCACGCCCATGTTGTTCACATTTCTGGTATTATTGATCGAGCGGTCCGCCCAGCCAATCGCTTCATCATGATTGATGTTGTTTTGTAAGCAATAGTTTGCAGCCTGCAGCGGTCCCTGCCAGCCAAAACCAGGTAGGCTTGTCAGCTGCGAGCGAATGCTGGCCAGAACAATCTCATGGTGATCAACCTCAACCTTGAAACTGACCTTCATCTTCTCCCAATGCAAGTAAACATTGGCTGAATTGGGAGTCATTTCATCAAAGCCATACATCAGCCATTCCTGATGCCCTGCACTTTGTGGTTTTGCCGAAACGCGCAAGGCATCACGACTGTCGTCATAAAAGAAACTTCCCCAGGAAGCATTTTCATGGCTGAAAATCACTGTCCAGTCACCGGACTCCTGTGCAACCATGTGTAAACCGTAAGTACCGGCTTTCAGCGCTTTGCCCTGAACCATAACGTCCGTGCTGAATGAAATTGTGGTATTTTCATTTGCACCCGCCCGCCAGGGAAAGGGATTGCCGGAGCCAAACGGCGCGCCGGGCGACATACCATAAGGGACGATTTGACCCCATATTGCACGTTCACGAACGCCGGGACGATGATAGTCGATAGTAATCTCGGTGAGGCCTACCCGCTGCTGCACTTTTGCATGCTGACTGGCACGCGGAAGCTGCAGGTTTTGAGCGACGAGAAGAGAGCTAAGTCCGAAGACGAGGGCTAAAATGAGTGCTTTGATTTGCATAAATCCTCCATTTGGGTGATCCTATTGGGTTTAACGGAGGCTGCAGAGACGTGAATCGGATACTACGATGCAAATATTTTTCGGTTGATGATACTTCCGTAATTTAATGATCGAATCGCACTATATACGGCCTGAATTGGTGTTTGTTTCACTTTCTAGAAGTTTGCGCCAACATTAGTGTGATTTTATACACATTAACTGAATTGCCTTGGCATATAATACCTGTAAATGATATAACCAGGGATGTGAAAAGGAGTTCCTTATCATGGCAGATGATAAAAACAACATCGAAAGCGGTTTTCGCGAAGCGATGCGCGCGCTGGCAAGCAGCGTCACCGTCGTTTCTACATTTGATCCGGACACCCAACAAAAACATGCGATGACTGCAACAGCCGTTACCTCACTCTGTATGGATCCGGCGGCACTTTTGATTTGCATTAATGAGCAAACCACCATGCATGGCCTACTGGAAAAAGGCAATGCATTTTGCGTCAATATCTTGTTCAGTGATCAGGAAGATATTTCCAATGCCTGCAGCGGTAAGCTGAAAGGCGAAGAACGCTTCACGGTTGGTAATTGGGAAAAGAGTGATTCCGGCATGCTTTATCTGAAAGATGCCCAGGCCAATATTTTCTGCAGCAATGAGCAGGCGGTTAACTATGGCACGCACAAGATCTTCATTGGCAAGGTCAGCGAGGTGTTTGTTCGGGACGAAGTTTCCCCGCTGGTGTATGTAGCTGGTAGCTATGCAACTGCGGAGACGCGTTAGTAAGCTGTGAACCAGGCAAAGAGTCCCCCTCTATCTCCCCCGGGGGGAGATAGAGGGGGACTGCCGCCTGAAATAAAATCGTCAAATCAACATTGACAAAAGCTTCTCCCCTTTGGAATTCCGAGCAAAACCACCTGACTGCATCGTGTGCACATTCGTCCAAAAAAGCTATCAGCCGCAGGAAAGCGCCTTCATCCCCCCGAAACAGCCTGTAGAATAGTAAATTGGTCTCCGGCCTTTACTTCCGCAGAATGATCATCAATCCAATCCATGTTTTCATCATTCAGGAAGAAAAGAACATGGGGACGGCGATTACCGTCCCCATCGAATAGATGCGTCTTCAATAGTGGATATGCCCGGGTAATTGCCGGTAGTATGTCCTCGATTCGTCCAGCTCCGATTTCAATTTGCCGCTGTCCTTCTGCACAATGAGTCAATAATTGCGGCAGATTTACCTGGATTTTCATCAACGTCATATCCACTCCTTAATCATCAAGCATTGCGACAGACACGCTATTGATCCGCGGCAGTTGACAGTCTATCGCTTCCCAGTTATTGCCATTGTCGCGGCTATAAAATATCTGACCGCCGCTCGTACCAAAATAGATACCGCTGTTATCAGCAATCGTATCATAGGCCATCGCCTGCCGCATAATGCCGGCATAAAAATTGGACGGAAGTCCTTCCCTGCTTTCATGCCAGGAATCGCCGCTGTTGTCGCTGCGATATACAGCCAATTGACCATTCATCGGAAGACGAAATTCGTCGCTTTCAAGCGGAATGACAAACAGGGTATTGCTATCGTGAGGATGGACAATCATCGGAAAGCCGAAATTGCTCGGCATGCCTGACTCGATTCGCTGCCAGGAATCGCCGGCATCCAGCGAACGAAAAAGACCTTTGTGGTTTTGCTGGAACAAGCGGGTGGAATCCTTTGGGTCGATCACCAGGCGATGCACACAGCTGCCAATGTCTTTGTGCTGCCGAGTTGGAATAACGATTTCCAGACCATCATTCTTGACTTGCCAGCTCTGACCGCCGTCGTCAGATCTGAATACGCCGACAGATGAAATGCCGGCCCAAATTCGCTGACTGTTGTTCGGATCTACCAGGATTGAATGACAGCACAAGCCGCCAAGTCCGGGCGTCCATTCTTCACGTGTTGGATGTCCGCGCAAGTTTTCAAACTCTTGCCAGCTCTCGCCGCGGTCACGGGAGACAAACATCCCGGCATCGGCAACACCGCTGTATAACACCTCCGGCTCACTCTCTATGCCCGGCACGACACACCAGACTTCCTTTAATTTTGACTCCACATCCGTCGGATACGATGGTCCATTCTCAATTTGCCGCCAATTCCGTCCCAAATCATCCGAAACGTGAATTGTCGGTCCGTACACGTAAGACCCAACCGCCGCAAACATCCTTGGTGCGCCACGTTGATCCAGCTGTACGTCATTGATCTTCCATCCCTTCATTATCGGACCATCAATCTGCCAACTCCTGCGTCGCTCATCCGATCTCAGAAGGAAGGCGCCTTTCTGCGTGCCAACCATCAATAGAACAGTTTTCATGATACACTCCACTCATTTAGTCCTTGTTTCCACAAGCTCCCCAAGCTTGTCATACCCA
Source organism: Calditrichia bacterium (assembly GCA_028284445.1). GTDB lineage: Bacteria > Calditrichota > Calditrichia > RBG-13-44-9 > J075 > JANQRS01. The sequence goes on along the minus strand of JANQRS010000037.1, from coordinate 60,832 downwards.
AAAGACTGAGGCGGTATATTCCCCTATTTCCGGAAGCTCCTCTTCCGGAAATCTTGCCTACAAGAGCGATGTCAGTTCGTAAATCAAGCGGGAATGCAAAATACCGACCAGTCTAACAGCAACGCCAGATGTCACTGCTTGTACAAAATACTGGTTGAGAGCTAATTACCCAATACAATTTTATGGAGAATTGCAATTTTCAACACTGATACAAGTCCCCCCTCTATCTCCCCCCGGGGGAGATAGAGGGGGGACTTGTTTGGAATTTATCCTTTTGGAATTTGGGGTTTAGCCCCTCTACGCATTCTCCGTTGACTTACGCAGCTCACGTGAGGTCTGGAAGAACTCACCAAGATTCATGACCTTAAGATAGACCAGGCCACGTGTGCTGCGAATCCGTGAATCCGGACTGCGGTAGAAGAAGTCACGCCCCAAAATCGTTTTCATGAAGCGGTATTGCTCGACCTGGATTCGCTTGGCCAATCCGGAAAAAGGACCGTCGTATTGATAACTGGGAAAGGAAGCCTCCGCTTGTGATAGGAATGAATTCAGGAAGGAGTCTTCTGCGATCGCCCAGGCATTAAAGGTGACCGGCACAAAAAGATTCGCTTCGGACGGGTGATAGCGATACCAGACATTGCGGTATCCCCACACCTCGATCTTTGCGTCTTTCTCCTCTTCAATATAAAGTTTCAGCGCCGTGGAGATCGCCTGCAATACCTTGTAGTGAGTATCCGGACCACTGCCTTCAGGGTCGAGGGCTACCGTCACAACCGTTGGTTTTACTCGCTTCAGGGTCTCCAGAACCGGCAATACATCACGATTCATTTCCGGTTCTTCCGTGAAGATATCCCCTTTGTAGAAGCCGAGACGGGAATGAATGACCGACTCTGCACCGAAGCCGAAGTAGCCCCAGAGCACATCCGCTTCCCATTCCCGCACCATGCCTTTCAGACGCTGGATGTCGCTACGATCCTTCTTACCCGGATACTGTGCACGGAAATATTCTGTTAGCATGTCGAGGGTCGTCTGCAGCTCTTCAGCGGAGTTTTCACCGTAAATTTCGACCAGGTTCCTCAGAAAACGCCGGGCAGTGCCCTCGTTGGTTTCGAAGGGATTTGAGGCAGCCAGTCCATCCAGATACTGCAAGGTGTCGCGATTGCGGAAAATGACGTTTTGCGGTTCAAAATATCCGTCTTTGATCAGCTGCTTGAAGTCCGGACGGGCAATATAGTGCTTGGCATTTTCCGTCTGCTCATGCATGAAACGATTGGTAACCGCATTAAAGCCACTGGTCAGATAGTTGAAGTAATGAACGTTGGATTGCTCGCGCATCAGGCGGACCAGGTACGGCATATATGCCAGCATGATATCATCATGATGCGGGGCTGTGTGCAGGAAAACTTCATCGGTGCGTACGTTCATGCCGTCGTCAATTCGCTGCTTGTAGGTCCGGTCAATTTCCTCAACAAAACTCTCCAGGGACCCAGGCAAGCTTTTCAACAGAAGGTCACCGCTGCGATGCGTGCGGATATCTGCTTCGGTCAAATTTGTGACCTTTTTTCCGAGGCTGAGAGAACAATTACTAACGATATTGAATTGGGCTGTAGAATCCAGTTTCGGCTTGCGTGACAGCCACAAGTGGCTGCGTTCGGTCAGCAGCTTGGCCGCACCATGTGTAATGTAGAAGGCGGCTCCCGGCAGGTCCTGCAATATTGAGCCAGGCACTTCGTTCGCTTTTTCAGACTCGATTGCCGTTCTCACAATTCCGGCCTTGGCCTCACCAGCAGCAATTATTATGGCGGTGGTATCCGGGGAATAAACGATGGTCTGCAGGCCAATTGTAATCACCAGCCTGTTGCGTGAAATTTCGATACCACCGAGATCACTGGCGGCAGCAGCCTGGGTTTCATAGTTGGTCTCCGCCAGGCGCGTCGTGGAATAATGATCAGAGCCACGCACGTTAAATCCGATGTGACCGTCCGGTCCGATGCCGCCGAGGAAGAAACCGATACCGCCGAGAGCGCGAATTTTGGATTCATACTCGGTGCACCACTGGTCGATTTCCCGCAGCACTCGCTGCTGCCGTTCCTCGAGATCGTTGTGAGCGACGCGTGTCCGCAGTGACAGATCAACAAGGTGACCGGGCCAAATTGCGTCGAGGGTCTCCCCTTCCAGCAGTCCGATGGCATTGGGATCAATCAACAAGGCTTTGTCCGCATCCAGGCCAAAAGGCTCGATGTAATATTTGTTGACATAGTGATAAAAGCTGTTGTGCTGCCAACTGTTAATCGGGTAAAACTCGTCGATTTGAACAAAATGAAAGCTGGACATATCCGGCTTCTTGCCGGGATCAACCTCAAACTCCTCCAGCAATTTGATGGCTTTCTTTTCTTCCCAGTTGCTCAACAGCCAGCCCACCCACTTAATGAAGTGTTCAGGGGTCTTGCCTGTCGGAAGAGCAATCGTCCGTCCCTGGTTATGCTGGGCCCACTCGAGAAAGCGAAGCGCAGCAAGCTTTCCCAGGGCCGGGAAATTTTCAACTACAATTGTTCGAATTTTTTCGGTAGGTCGGTAAATAAACTCCTCATTTGCCATCCGGGCAGCTACTGCTTCCACACGTGAAATGGGCGCTTTTCGCCTGCTTTTTGCCATGATCTCCTCGTCGTTTCGCAATTTTAACAGACATTCGCAGCTAATATACAAAACAGTTTGTTCGGAGGCAAAACAAACTGTTTTTATTTTGCGCTGACTGCTTCGGATAAACGTTCCCAGTGGGCATCTGACATTGAAGAGCTATTGAATAGAGAAATGCCTTTCGCCCCGGCATCCAAGGCCGTGCGATACGCTAAAGCCATGTTATCAGGAGAGATATGCGGCACAAAAAGACCGCTATAGTAAGGCGTATTTGCCGGTAGACGCTCAATGCCGCTGCGGGTCATCTCCCCTATCCAGGGAATCTCTTCATTATAAAAGCCGTGATACAGCATCGGCAGGACTGCATTGAGACCCCACTCCCACCACTTCTGACGAACATGAAACCAGTTGGGAAAGACTGCCGCGGTAATCTCCTTACCGGCATCACGGGCAATCGGCACCAGGTTGTCACGCACCAGGGCTGTAATCAGACTGGCTCGATATGCCTTCCAGCTATCAACCTCAGCTTCATTCTTGAGTTTGAAGGCATCCAAACCGGTTTCGTTGCTAAACCCCTCCCGGCACTTTTCACAATAGCAGTAGTCATATTCGGGATATTCACGGTCCTGAACAATGTCGTATTTCGGCTGCAGCGCTTCCGGCAAAATGACATCCGGGAAGCGAATATAATCCAGATGCACACCGGCAAGGCCGTCTTTATTCGAGAGCTCACGTACATTGCCGCGAACGTACTCGCGCACGCCTTCCCGGGATGGGCACATAAATTTGTAATATGGCACATAAGCCGGCTTATCAACAGCCGACTCTCCCTTGGCATTGACCACGTACCATTCAGGATGATCAGCGATAATCTTGGGATTGTTGCAGGGCATCGACCACATCCAGGCATGACATTCCAAACCAGCGTCTGCTGCCAAAGGAAGAAGCATTTCAAGCCATTCGCTTTCAACCGGCAGTCGATCACTGGCAAAAAAAGCCTTGTGACTGGCATAAATTTGCGGTAGAACCGCATCAATGCCGGAAGACTTCATTTGTGCAAAACGCCGCTTCCAGTCGTCTGTTGTTGACTTGGTATCTGTTACTATCCAGGCCCAGTTTCTGATTTTTCCACTACCTTGCTCGGCGGCAGCCCCATCGCGACTCATCATTTGATTCAATATCCACCCGCTTGCTATTGTCATTCCGAGAAATTGTCTTCTATTCATTGTCAAGATTAGCGAGATTCGGGAATTTTGTCAAGTTACATCGTGTGGCTGCCCAAATGGGTCAGGAATTAGGCATGATTTCATAAGGATGTCCCTATCATTTTGATGAACCAGTCGACCATCGTATCTTTTCACAAATAAAAGAGGCTGCAACTTTTCGGACAGATATCTGTCTACTTAGTTGTCAGTCATGCTCAGGAGCACCGCATTTGGAAATCAACATCAACGGCTTAACCAAGCGATACGGCAAGTCCTTTAAGGCTCTGGACAATGTCAATTTAACCATCCGTGATGGCCTGTTTGGCCTGTTGGGACCGAACGGTGCGGGCAAAACCAGCCTGATGCGTATCCTGGTCACACTCATGCCACCCACGTCGGGGGGCATAACTGTTGATGGAAAAGACCTTAACGCACACCGAGCTGAAATCCGGCAGCAGATTGGCTACCTTCCACAAGGCTTCAGCAATTTCCCAAAGCTAAAGTCCTGGGAATTCCTTGATTACAGCGCGCGGCTCGCCGGCATTATCTCTCGTAAGGATCGACAAATGCTGATTGACGAACTGCTGGAAAAAGTCGGTTTGCTAACAGCAAGAGATAAACTCGCCAACAAATTGAGCGGTGGTATGAAGCGGCGTCTCGGCATTGCCCAGGCATTAATCGGGGATCCAGCCATACTAATCGTTGATGAACCAACCACCGGTCTTGACCCGGAGGAACGTATTCGGTTTCGGAACATTCTCGCTGCCATGGGACAGTCTGACCGCATTATTTTACTTTCAACACATATTGTGGATGATATTTCCAGTACTTGTAATCAAATGGCCTTACTGAATCGCGGTCAAGTGGCCTTCACCGGTAGACCAAACGACTTTATCGACATTGCTCGCGGACATACCTGGCGCCTCCGTGTTCCGGATGCATCCTTGGGTGAGATTCGGGAAAACCTTGCGGTAACTTCCACGATTCCAACTGCCGACGGCTGGGAAGTTGAAGTGGTGGCCGATAAGGTAAGCGGGTTCGACGCCCGCCAAATCGAGCCAAATCTTGAGCATGCATACGTATACTTTACCGATCAACGGCTCTAAAAGGGGTTATGTGAATAAATTCAGGTCAGTTGCTCTTTATCAGTTCAAAACTGTTTTGCGAAGCGGGTTATTTCGTATTTTTGCAATAGGCGCCACCGGTTTCGGCGGCATTTTTATGACTTTTGCCTTCGGGAACTTTACCTTTGGACCACCTTTTCCGGTTTACGGTTGGGCAGGATCCGGCCCGCTATTCTTCCTTACCATGCTCAACGTCGCCCAATCAGCCATCCTGATCTTTGTCGCCAGCGACATTATGAAACGGGAGACAAAGTTTAATTCACTCGAGGTCTTGAGCGTTCGCTCCATTTCTAATTTGTCGCTGGTCTTCGGCAACGCCGCCGGCAGTATTCTCCCCTTCTTTTTTGTTGTTCTGTTGAATTTAGCGATCATTTGCGGTGTCAACTTTTTCGCCAGCTATAGCCCTTTTATGTGGCAGGCTTATATCTTTTATCCACTCACCCTGATCTTGCCGACCACCATTTTTATCGTCGGTCTCACTTTTTTCCTGATGCGCTTGATCCCCAATCAGGCAGTCACAGTTGTGTTAACGCTCGGCCTCATCGGTACATCCTTATTCTATTTTGGCCATGATTACTATGCGGTGTCGGACACGCATGGGTTCTTCACGCCGCATTTCTTCTCCGAGATCGTTGGCATGCCGGAGATGACATACTTTCTCGCACAGCGTGGCATGTATGTATTGGCCGGTATTGCACTGCTTATCGCCAGCGCCTTGATGTCACCGCGCCTGCCGCAAACCCGCGGATTCAGACTTACTGGGATCACAATAGTGCTGCTGCTTGCGACAGCTAGCTCCGTTTTGGGAAATCATTATTTATCATATTATACCAACGCCGTGGATATTCGCACCCAGGTGCGACAGGCAAATCAGGCCGTGCTGGGTATGCCCAATGTGACCATATCTGACTGCGATTTGACGCTATCACATAGCGGCGATCAACTGGCAATCACGGCGGATCTAGCGATTGTTAATGACGGACCTGAACCGCTTTCGACATTTTATCTGGCGCTGAATCCGGGCCTTCAGCTTCGCAGCGCTGAACTGGATGGTCAACCCATCTCCTTTAATAGAAATTTACACCTGATTCACTTTGATGAGATCCCGGCACTGCCACCGAACAAATCGCAGACATTGCGATTACAGTATGACGGGGCTATCGACGAAAAAATTTGCTATTCGGATATCGACGAAGAAACGCATCAGCGGTCATACCGGGTTTGGACGTATCGGGTTCATAAAAAGGCGGCGTTCCTGCAAGATGACTACGTACTACTGACTGAAGAAGCGCTCTGGTATCCCTTGACGGTGCCGGCGCCCGGCGCCGGTTTCCCCAATCATATCCAGCGGGATTTTATCAATTTCAAACTGACCGTCAACACACATCCGGATCTAATGCCGATTTCTCAAGGCCAGGTGATCGAGAATAACGATGGCAGCTGGACATTTGAGCCGGAACAACCTTTGCCGCAGCTATCCCTGGCCATCGGCGACTACCAGCAAATTTCACTGCAGCTAGACGAAGTTGAGTGCAGTGTTTTCGTGCTCAGCGGCCTGGAATATTTCCAGCATTATATGGGCGATATCACCGATTCCCTTTACCAGGCAAAACTCTCGGAAATTCGCCTCGATTTTGAACGCAAACTGGGGCTCAGCTATCCGTTTCAGCGCTTCAGTCTGGTTGAGGTCCCGGCCCAATTCTATCCATACAAGCGTCTATGGCGGCTCGCCAGCGACAGTCATCAGCCCGAACAACTCTGGGTGAATGAGCGCGGCACCTTGCTTGAGAGAGCGGATCTAACCCGTATGCAGCGCAATACCGAGTGGAGCGAAAGGCGCAGCAATCAGACATTTACAGAAATTGAGCAACAAACCAATATGTTTGAGCGCTTCTTCCGGGACACATTTACCGCCGTGCCGGAGTGGCAGTGGCTCCGGCCGGGCGACGACCTGGTTGATGATTCACGAGATCACCTGCTTACCGCAAGCTACATTAGCTTTCCATCTTTCTTCGAGTCAGAGCGCTGGCCACTATTCCACTCCGCGCTGGAAGGCCACTATGCCAGCCTGATCAGCAGGAGCCGGGTGAAGCGGATATGGCAGGGCGGACTCAGTGACGACGAGAAAGTCAGCCGATCGCTCTCCACGCAAAGTCTGAATGAGTTTCTGCAAGATAGCCTTCAAACCAGGGACTTAAAGACCAATGCCTTGAGAATTAGCGGCAGCGCGCTGTTTCGTCAGCTTGAAAAGCGTGGCGAAGATCTCGACCTTCGCGCTGTTGTAGCACAGCAAATTGAGCGTTACCCATTTACAGTTCTGGCGATAGACAGCATCCTCAATATCATTGAAGAAAGCACCAACGTCGATCCGGCCCCGATTCTCGACAACTGGCTGTTCGAAACCCGGCTGCCCGGCTATAAGGTTGGTGAATCACGCCTTCAGAAAATTATCGATCGCGAACGAATCCGCTACCAGGTGACCGTCGAATTATCCAACACCGAACCAAATCCCGGTATTGCCGAGATCAGCTATCGCTTTCGGGAATTGGAAGGCAGAACACAGCCAGGTAACAATGCAGAGGCGGAAAAACAGCTGGTTTTACTGGAAGGCCATCAAACCAAGCAATTCAGTTTTTTACTGGACGAAGAGCCGGTTGAGATGACGATTGATGCAAAACTGGCCCGCAATCTCCCCCTGGCCACTACCATCCATTTTGAAGAACCGATTCTCGATCGCAAGACCGTTGGCTTTGAAGGAGAACGTGTGTTAACACATAAATATCCTCAAGGTGATATCCACGATCTGATTTACGACAACCTCGATCGCGGCTTCAGTCATGAGAGTCCGGAATACACCAGCATCCTGAAGCGCTGGATACACCGCAACGACACGCTGGAGACAGAAGTTTATCGCGGCCTGCGCTACTGGCGGCCACCTGCACAGTGGCACTTGTTCAAGAATCCGGGATTGTATGGAGAATACGTCAACTCAGCATACTATATCCGCCCAGGCAACGACGAGTTTCGGGCAACCTGGGAAATCGAGATTCCTGAAAAGGGTCATTATGAAATCTATACCTACGTACCGGAACGCGAGCAGTTGCTGACGTCCTGGCAACGGCGTCGCGGACAGGACAGCAATTATTGGGGGGTCTACACCTACTATATCAAGCATGCTGACGCTGTCGCGCCGGTTGAAATCGACATCGACAACGTGCAATCCGGCTGGCAATTGCTGGGTCGATTTTTCTTCAATGCCGGCAAAAGCACCATACAGCTTTCGGACAAGACCGATGGCCGAATGGTGATCGCAGATGCAATCCGAATTCGCCCCGAAGCGTTGGGGGAATGATGAATGAAGAATGAAGATTTTGAAATGCAGTGGCAGCAAAATGACGAATATTTTCTTTTCGCCTTGAGAATCCCGCTTGCGGGATGATTTAGAACAGCCCCAGGTTTGTTTTTCTACCTGGGGAGAGGGATCAGGAAGTACATCACATGATCTTAGCAACGAACAACTGACAACGCTCAACGAATAACTAACAACCATCAACTACGAACGCACACCGAACAAAGGTAACATGAGCTACCAAATCAGACAATCACGTTCAATATGCACAGCGATACTCCTATTCGCCGGGCTATTGCTTCTTTCCAGTATCGGCTTGGCCCAAGAAAGCCTCGACCTTGATACGGCGCTGAAAATAGCCGCGGAGAACAGTCCGCAATTAAAGCAAGCTCGCTATAATCTGGAAGAAAATCGCGAGTTGCTAAACGCCCAGAATGCGGCCCTTCGCTCGCGCTTCAGTCTTACACTCGATCCCTTTACCTGGGACCGTTCGAGAGAATTCAACCCTTTTTTCTCGACCTTCAACACCCAGGAAACGCGTCAGTCCGGCGGTATTTTTTCCATCAGCCAGCCGATTAAAGCTACTGATGGGACGCTTTTGCTACAAAACCAGTTCGTGTGGCGTGATGACTCCAGTGAGTTCCAAAACATTCGCACAGAAAGCTTCAGCAACAACTTCTTCCTGACTTACCGCCAACCGCTATTTACATACAATCGCACCAAGCTGGATCTGGAAGGGGTTGAACTAAATCTGCGCGCTGCGGAACTAAATTTTCAAATTCAGGAACTGCTGCTGGAGCAGCAAGTGGCGCAATTATTCTACGCCGCTTTTCAGGCACGAATGAACTTCCAGGTAGCCCAGGAAGATTTGCAGAACACCCAGCAGAGCTTTGACATCATTGAAAAGAAAGTTGAGGCCGGACTGGCAGCGAAAGAAGAAGCCTATCAGGCAGAGCTTAATTTGACCACCAATCGCTCCACGATGCAAAATGCCGAAGTGACCCTCGCGAACAGCCTCGATGATCTAAAGAGCCTGATTGGTATGCCCCTGGATGAAGACATTACCATCGCAGCGGAGATTACACATCAACCGGTGGAGGCAAATCTTGACAAGGCCTTGCAGCATGGACTGGCCTCACGGCTGGAATTGCGCCAGCGGCAAATCGACATCGAATCTGCACAATCGAATCTGACCCGACAAGCTGCGACAAATGAATTCAGCGGTAATCTGAACATCACATTTGGCTATATCGGCACAGATGAGGATTTTGACCGCGTCTATGACAACCCGACCCAGACGCAGAACTTCAATCTCTCCCTGGAAATTCCAATTTGGGATTGGGGCGAAAAGAGGTCGCGAACGCGCGCCGGGAAGCTTGGTGTGCAGCGCAGCGAGCTCTCGCTGGATGAAGAAAAAACCAGCATCGCTATCGGTATTCGCCGAGCCTTTCGCAACCTGGAAAATCAGGATGCACAGATTGAAATTGCCCGCCAGAACGTCAAGATTGCCGAGTTGACATATGATATCAACCTGGAACGCTACAAAAACGGTGATCTAACCAGCATAGATCTCAATCAATATCAAACCCAGCTTTCGAACAATAAAAAGTCGCTCGTCGATGCCTTGATCAATTACAAATTGGCACTCCTTGATTTAAAGGTAAAATCCCTTTGGGATTTCAAACAGGGCCAGTCCATTATTTTTAACGAGTCTCAATAGCGTCAATCACATTACCAGCAACGGAGCATACGGTGAAATTTCGAATTCCGACATCCCTTCTGCTTTCAACTCTTTGCCTCCTGGCCTTTTTCGCCTGCAGCGATCCTGAAGATGCCGGCGATCTGGAAATCAGCATTCCGGTTAGTGTCCAAAGCGTCTCGTCCCAGTCCATTGATGCCTTTGTCACCACATCCGGAACGGTTGAGGCAATCAAGAACACCATTCTTAAATCTGAGGTCGCCGGCGACTACGTACTGGCTCGAAATCCGGCCACCGGCAAGCCCTTCGCCCCCGGCGATAGAATCCAGAAAGGGCAAACCATTATTCGCCTGGTGAATCCGGAATATGAAAACAATATCCAGATTGAATCCTATGAATTAAACCTGGATATCTCCAAGCGCGAGTTCGAAAAGCAAAATTCGCTGCACGAAAAAGGCGGAATCACCCTGCGAGAGCTCAAAAATGCCGAGCGCACCTACATTGATGCAAAATACAGCTACAACAACGCGCGGATTCAGCTTGGGAAGCTGCAGATCAAGGCGCCCTTTAACGGCACAATCGTAGAGCTGCCCTACTATACTCCGAATACCCGCGTTGAGGCCGCACAAACCATGGTCAAGTTAATGGACTATGACGTTTTGCATTCGGAATTAAGCTTTCCGGCACGTGAGCTGACACGCATTCGAGTAGATCAACCGGTACGAGTCACTCATCATGCAATGACTGCCGATACGCTGCAAGGAAAAGTAACCCGTGTATCGCCGGCACTGGATTCGGAAACCCGTTCCTTCAAGGTGTCGGTCGAGATCGACAACAAGGCCCACACCCTTCGTCCCGGCATGTTCGTGAGGATTAACACCGTTGTTGATCGCAAAGACAGCACCATCGTCATTCCGCGGGAAATCATACTGTCGAAACGTCGCGGCAAGACGGTTTATGTCGTTGAAAAAGGCGCCGCATTTGAGCGAATATTGAGCACCGGCCTTGAAAATGCCGACGAAATAGAGATTTTAGAAGGTCTAAAAGAAGGTGACCGCCTGGTCGTGCGTGGCTTTGAAACCCTTCGTAACAGCAGTAAAGTCAAAATTCTTAACTGATAGCGCCCCGGAATCCCGTTATACGGAAAGATATGTTTAATGAAGAAAATCACCCAATTCTCTGTTCAATATCCGGTTAGCGTCATCATGCTGGTCAGTGCTGTCCTGCTGCTTGGTTTCGTGTCGTTTGACAAGCTCGGTATGGACCTCTTCCCTGATCTCAATACCCCGCGGATATTTGTTGAGCTCAAAGCCGGCGAGCGGCCACCATCTGAGATCGAAAAACAATTTGTGAAGAGCATCGAATCCCTGTCTATTCGCCAAAAAGGCGTTACCCAGGTCTACTCGGTGTCCAAGGTCGGCGCAGCGCGAATTACGGTGGAATACACCTGGGACGCGGATATGGATGAGGCTTTTCTCGATCTGCAAAAAGCCCTCACCGATTTCAATCAGAATCAGGAGCTGGATGAGTTAATCCTCACCCAGCACGATCCGAATACAGCCCCGCTGATGCTAATCGGCTTCTCTCATCCGGAAATTGACGACATGGACGCCCTGCGCAAAATTGCCGGAAATTATATTCGCAACGAATTGACGCGCCAGGAAGGCATTGCTTCAGTGGACATTATTGGCGGTGAAGAAAAGGTTGTGATGATCACGCCTGATCCGTTGATTCTCGAGTCGCTGAACCTGACGATCAGCGCCATCGCCAATCAAATAACGGCGGCAAATCTCAATGCATCGGGCGGTTCGGTGGTTGAATTGGGTAAGCGCTATATCATCAAGAGCATCGGTGAATTCCAGGCGCTGGAAGAAATCGGCGAGGTGATTGTCGGCACGCAGGCGGTTTCTGCAGACAATGCAGTTCAGGAGAGCATGCAATCGCAACCAATCTACCTGCGGGATGTTGCTGAAATTCGTCTTGCCAACGACGAGCCGGAAAACCTGGTAAGGATCGATGGAAAGCGCAGTGTTGCGCTCGCCGTCTACAAGGAAACACGCTTCAATACCATTCGCGCGGCGGAGCAGCTGGATATCGCCCTGGAAACCATCACCCGCGCCTTGCCGGACTATGAATTTTCAATTTTGCGCAATCAGGCCAGTTTTGTGCGCAGCGCTGTCAACGAAGTGGGGCAGACCGCTCTTTGGGGCATGCTGCTGGCAGTATTTGTGCTCTTCCTCTTCCTGCGGCGTATCGGTGTTACGATGATTATCGGGATTGCCATCCCCATCTCCATTGTGGCCACTTTCAATCTGCTTTATTTCAATGGACTCACCCTGAACATCATGACCCTTGGCGGTTTGGCGCTTGGCGCGGGCATGCTGGTAGATAATGCTATCGTGGTCATGGAGAATATTTTCCGGCATCTGGAAAACGGCAGTTCGTTACGGGACGCAGCCATCAACGGTTCTGCGGAGGTTGGCGGGGCAATTACCGCTTCGACACTTACGACGATTATCGTCTTCTTGCCAATCGTCTACCTGCAGGGTGCTGAAGGCGAGCTATTCCGGGATCAGGCCTGGACGGTGGCTTTCTCACTATTATCCTCACTGGTCGTCGCAATGCTGGTGATACCGATGCTTTCGCGCCGTTTCCTGACGGCCGGTCAACGCCTCAATGACGCCGCCAGCATCCATTTCCCGGGCTACAAGAAGCGGCTTGGTGGTCTACTCGCGCGCCGGAACCTGATCATTGCCGCATCGCTGGTGCTGACAATCATCTCTATGTTGCTGCTGCCAATCATAGGCAGCGAATTTATTCCGCGCACCGACGGCAGATCATTTGATATCAATATGACCCTGGAGGAGGGCTCAGCGCTATCTCACACTGACCAGGTCGTTCGGGGTATTGAAGATATTGTGCAACAGACGCTCGGTGAATCGCTAGCCTCTACTTATGTTCGCGTTGGTCCGGTTCGCGGCATCGGCAATGAACAGCAATCATTTTTCGAAGATCAGAACACTGCAACCATTACGGTATTCCTGGCAGATGGCGCCGAGCAGCCGGCATCGCAGTATATCAGTCAGTTAAGCCGGCAACTGGAAGCCTATTCGGATGTTGAATTCGAGTTTATTCGCGATGAATCCGCACTACAGAGCACGTTAGGCACGGACCAGGCACCACTCACCATCGAGATTGAAGGTGAAGATCTCGATCAATTGCGCCTGCTTTCCGACAGCACACGGGCCGCTATTCGTCAGCTCCCCGCTATTCTCTCCGTTGAAACGGATTTTGACGAGGGACGCCCTGAAATAAACTTCGTTGTAGACCGTATGGCGGCTGGCATTGCCAATCTCAGCATGGAATCAATTACCAGTCAGCTGCAAGACCAGATAGACGGCAAGGAAGCCGGTAACTGGGAATACGAAGGCGATCAGCGCAAAATCCTGGTGCGGCAACCGACGCCGCAACTGCGCGACGTCTCAAATCTATATGTGCAAAGCGACAATCGTCAAATTCGGCTCGATCAAATCGCAAACATTGAACGCACCATTGCACCGCGTGAAATCTTCCGCCGCGGCCAAAACCGGGTTGCCAGAATCTCGCTGCAATTGTCCGGCGCGCAAGCACTCGATCATACAGTTTCGGACATCCGCAATCAGATGTCAGGCATTACCTGGCCGCCGAATTATCAATACAAAATAAGCGGTGAAGAAGAAAAGCGCCGCGAGTCCTTTGCGAACCTGCAGTTTGCCCTGCTGCTATCCCTTGCCTTGATCTACATGGTGTTGGCAGCTCAGTTTGAATCATTGATTCACCCGCTAACAATCATTCTAAGTGTGCCCCTTGCTGCTGTCGGCGTCATATTTATTTTCCTGCTACTCGGCGATCCGTTGAACGTCATGGCATACATCGGCCTAATCATGCTGATCGGCATTGCCGTCAATGACTCGATTATCCTGGTCGATGCCATCAATCAGCTAAAGGCCGAAGGTCGGTCTCTGCGCGATGCGATCCTCGAGGCCGGGCAGAGACGGATTCGTCCGATCGTTATGACCAGCCTTACCACGATTTTGGCGCTGCTTCCCCTGACCTTCGGTTTTGGCGATAGCGCTGCGCTTCGTGCCCCGCTCGCCTACGCTGTTATCGGTGGTCTGGTCACCTCCACCTTGCTGACGCTGGTGGTCATTCCATGCGTCTACTACGTGCTCGATCAACTGGCGGAGAAAAGCCGCTCACTATTCCAGGGAGCAGATAGCGCGCTATGATGGAATGGATTGTAAAACGCAAAGTTGCGGTCAGCATGCTCTTCCTGGGCCTGACCATCCTCGGCTATATTTCCTATCGCAACCTTGATGTGGAGCTACTGCCGAATGTCGAGTTACCCTTTCTTATTGTCCGCATCGACAGCGCGACAGAAGTGGATCCGGGCTATATCGAGCGCGAAGCCATCATGCCGATCGAAGGCGCTGCGGGCTTACTGAATGGCATCCAGGAAATTCGTTCATTCGCAAACGAACGAAGCGGGCAAGTGGTGGTTTTTTTCACCCCGGACATTAACCTCAAGTATGCCTATCTCAAGCTGGAAGAGAAGATTGATGCACTCGCCCCAACCTTACCTGCCACGTTCTTCGTCAATGTCATTAAGATCGACACCGAGCAGTTCACCAATACCATAATGACTCTGCAACTGCGCGGCAGTGGCGGTGTTGATCGGCTACGCAATATTGCCGAATCGAAGATCCGTCCTGAATTTGAGGCCCTTGACGGCATTGCCACGGTCCAGGTATCAGGCGGCCAGGAAAAATCCGTGGAAATTTTGCTGGATGAGGATGCTGCCCGCGCCTACGACCTGACGCCCTCACAGGTGCAAACGCTGATTCGGCGCAACAACAACTACAAGGCATATCTCGGTCAGATGCAAGAAGACGACCGGCGCTATTTTGCCAACCTGGTCGCAGACTATCGCACCATTCCCGACCTGGAAAACATTGTCATCCGGCCGGAGGGACCGGTTTTGCTCAAGGACATTGCCACCATTCACGTCGGCGTCAAGGAGGAAACCAGCATTAGCCGGGTTGGTGGCAAGGATGCGGTTACCATTCGCCTGATACGCGATGCGCAAGTAAATATCCTGCGGCTGGCCGAGAAAATCTACCCGCTGATTGACGACCTAAATGAAGAATACGGATCGATGGATGTTGAATTGGTTCGCGAAACGGATAGCGCGGAAAACCTGAAAAAGAATGTTGATCTGGTAAACGATCTGGCCTTGACCGGCGGGCTGCTGGCAATCCTCGTTTTATGGTTTTTCCTGCGACAATTACGTTTGATCCTGATCATCGCTGTCACGCTGCCGGTATCTATCCTGGTCTCTTTCAATCTTTTTTACGCATTTGACATCTCGTTGAATACGCTAACTCTCGTGGGTATGGCCCTTGCCGTCGGGATGCTACTGGACAATAGTATCGTGGTGCTGGAAAATATTTACCGTTTGGCGGCCGAAGGCCGTCCGCTGGATCGCGTATCGGTCGAGGGCACTTCAGAAATATGGCGTTCGATCGTCGCAGCAACCCTGACAACAGTAACGGTCTTTCTGCCATTCATTTTTGCGGAGAACTTTCTTGTTCGGCTCATTGGTTATCAAATCGGCATCTCGATAATTTCCACGCTCTTGGTTTCCCTGGCGGTTGCACTGCTGCTCATTCCGATGTTGACCCACAGCCTATTGCGCCAGCAAGATCGTGAGACCTTTCGCTTCTTCTCCGCCAGTTCCAATAATCGGATGATGCACAATTATACCTTGCTGCTTAAATCCGCCATTCGCTATCCTGTTCGCACAATCATCACCACTTTGGTCATATTCATCTTCACGCTCCTGCTGGCCTTGACCTTCAGTCTGGATGTCCCGGAAGAGTCACAACTGGACAATCTCAATGTATATTTGACCATGCCGGGCGGCAGCACACTGGCAACCACAGACCTGGCGGCCGCAGACCTGGAAAGCCGTTTCGACGGCGTTGAAGAAGTGCAGGACGTCATCACGGAAATCCAGGAAGAAAAAGCCACGCTTACCTTACGCTTGAAAGACAATTTTCCGGAAATTGCCAATCGCGATCTGAAAGCCATCAAGTGGGACATTACCGAACGCATGGATAGCTTTCGCGCCGGCGAGGCAGGCTTCGATCCGCCGCCAAGCGCTCAAAGTTTCGCCAGCAGAGGTGGCGATCTCGGTATCGAGGCGGCATTGGGTATTGGCGAAGCCAGGGAACGGATCGTCATAAAAGGCGGGGATCTATCGACGCTACGACGCTTGGCCGATGATATCGCGCATCAAATTCGCCAGCTTGAATCCATAGACAATGCCCGGGTCGAGGTTGGGGCGAACCGCCCGGAATTACACCTCTTTTATGAGGACAATATCCTCAATCAAATGGGCATTAATCGCACCACCATCGGAAATGAGCTTTCCGGCTTCCAGGGAGAATTGGATGCAGGCGTCAATTACAAAACTGGCGACGATGAGTTTTCGATTGTGATTCGTCAGGCAGATATCGGCGAAAAGAAACTGGAGGATCTTCGCCGGGTTGACATCCCTACGGCAAACAGCGGCACTGTCCCGCTGGCACAGATCAGCGAATTTCTTAAAACCGAAGGACGCTCGGAAATCAGCCGCCTCAACCAGGAGCGCCTGATCGAAATCCGCTACCAGTTCCGTCCGGAAGTCCTGACCTCTAACATTGTGCTGGAAGCAGCCCGTCAGGAGATCGATGAAATCACGGCCAGCCTGGAGATTCCTACCGGCATCGCTATCGAAGTCTTTCATAGCGAAGTAGATCTTTCTGATTTCTATTTCCTGATTACGATGGCCTTCATCCTGATCTATATGATCCTGTCTTCGGTCTTTGAGTCTCTGCTCAATCCGCTGATCATCCTGTTCACCATCCCGCTTGCCGGCATTGGGTCACTACTGGCAATCCTCGTCACCGAGATTTCACTGATGAATGCCACCACCTTCATCGGCTTCCTGATATTGCTGGGAATTGTGGTAAACAACGGGATCATCCTGATCGATTTCACGCGCCTGCTTCGAGAGCGTGGATATCGTTACCAGCGGGCACTGATGACTGCCGGACGCGCGCGTCTGCGGCCGATTCTCATTACGGCAATCACCACCATTATCGCCATGTTGCCGCTGGCGATGGGCAAAGTCGATTTCGCCACGCAGATTGCATCCCCTTTTGCGATAACTGTGATTGGCGGGCTGGCATTGAGCACGGCATTTACCCTGCTGCTGATTCCGACGGTCTATGCCGGCATGGAAAGTGCCCTTCGCTGGCTTGGTGACTTGCGTCCCGGCATCAAGTTGCTGCAGTTCGCGGCGCTTCTCGGCGGAGGCCTTCTGATCTATTTTCAAGTGGAGAGCCTGCTTTGGCAGATCGCCAACTTCTTCCTGCTGCTGGGCATTATTCCAGGCCTTACCTGGTTTATCACTGAAAGCCTGCGCACGGCAAATACTCGCCTGATTCCGGCCGAAGAGGCGATTCAAATCGAAATTAGTCATCTGTATAAAATCTATGATTTCCCCGGCCGCTTCCGCCGGGCCTGGGATCGCGGCAAGGCGCTATCAGCGACGCTTGAAAATCTCATTGGAAAAGGCTGGTTCGCCTTCCTTGAAGGGTCCTGGCATCTGATGCTGTTCGGCTTTCTGGTTTATTTCACCTATCAATATTTGCCGGGCAAATTCTGGATTTGGGTGCTCATACACATTGTATATTTCTACGGCAACTACTTGCTAAATCGTTTGTTGAGCCACCGTAGCGAGAAAAGCGACAAGAGTTTGAAGGGGCGGGTTCAGCGATACATCCCGGCACTTTGGTATTGGCTATTCCCTATTTCCAATCTGCTGTGGCTACAGGAACGCTGGCAGAACACCGCAATGCCCATCATTTATATGGCACTGGCATACATCGCCCTGCATATGTATCGGACAGCGGATAAAATCAGCGAAGGGGCAATCGACATTCATAGCAATGAAGGGCGTTTTGCCGGCATTCGCCGACGCTATTACCGGTTGGTTATGATCATGCCGATCATTGGGCGTCGCCGCAAACCCTTTGCCGCACTCTCCGGTGTAAGCCTGGATATCGGCAATGGCATGTTCGGCTTGCTTGGCCCCAATGGTGCAGGCAAGACGACCCTGATGCGCATTATTTGCGGCATTCTGGAACCGTCATATGGCTCGATCAGCATCAACGGCTTTAATGCGCGGGACTATCGGGAAGAATTACAGGGCCTGATTGGATACCTGCCGCAGGATTTCGGGGCATACAATAACATGTCCGCCTACGACTACCTCTCATATCAGGCCATTTTGAAGGATATTCTCGACCCGGACGAGCGCCACCGGCGGGTTGAGGAAGTCCTGAAGACTGTGCATCTGGAGGAAAAGCAGAATGAACGCATCGGCTCTTACTCAGGCGGTATGCGTCAACGCGTGGGCATCGCCCAAACGCTACTGCACCTCCCGCGAATACTGGTTGTTGATGAACCAACTGCCGGACTGGATCCGCGGGAACGGATTCGCTTCCGTAATCTGCTGGTAGAGTTGAGCAGGGAACGCGCAGTGATATTTTCTACTCACGTCATTGAGGACATCGCCAGCTCCTGTGATCGCGTTGCAGTGATGAACAAGGGCGAGTTATTGTATCTCGGCGTTCCGACGGAAATGGCACAATTGGCAAATGGTAAGGTCTGGCAATTCTACATTGATCCGGATGAGTTCAATGCCGTCAACGAGGCGCAATACATCGTTCATCACATCAAAATTGACGAGAAAATCCGCGTTCGCTCCCTGGCGGAAAACGCCCCGACAGCAGATGCTGTTGAAGTCACACCAACACTTGAAGACGCATACTTGTGGAGCATTCGCCAACGAACCGGAAGGAATGGACAGTCATGAGCCAGGCAACATCCGCGGGTAGCCGAAAGTACAGCAAAATTTTGCGCGTCGCTGTTGAGTCAGTCCGCCACAACCTGCGCATCGTCTTCGCAGACAAGTTCATCTACTTTCTGTTGGCAGCGGTCGGCTTTTTTCTACTGGTATCTGTCGTGGGCTTATTCGACAAAGAATGGTTTCCGGACCTTCGCGATGCGTTTGAAATTCTGACCTTGCCCGGCCTGCTACTGATTTTCTATCCGAGCTGCTTCGGCATTCAGAATGATATGGACAATCATACCATCGAAATGGTATTTGGTATCCCAAACTATCGCTATAAAGTCTGGCTGGTTCGGCTATTGATCATCTTTTTGCTGGTGTATTTCGTGATGGTAATGCTCTGTGTGCTTTGCTCCGTGGTTCTGGTGCCCGTCCCGGTTTTTGAAATGGCTTTTCACCTGATGTTCCCAATTTATTTTCTGGGCAGCATTGCATTCTTTTTCTCGACGACGGTCCGCAATGGTAATGGCACTGCGGCAATCATGATCATCATCGGTATGTTCTTCATGATTAGCGGTGACATTCTCGATGAAAGCCGCTGGAATATCTTCCTTAACCCCTATTATCCCATCGAATCGCTTGGTGTTAGCCGTCAGGTATGGTATGACACCATCTTCTACAATCGTCTTTACTTGCTAATCGGTTCAGCAGTAGCTGTCCTTGGTGGGCTGCTTCGTCTACAAAGCCGCGAGAAATTCATTTAGCGTCATTCCCCTTCTTTCCCGCGGCCCCGAAATACCGGCAGCGCCCAACCCCAGCGAATACCGGCGAGGCGCAGAAGGAAAACAACAATGACAGCTGTAATAGTTGCAAGCGTGGCAGGCACGTCAAAGGCACGCGCGGCGACAAAGAAGGCAGCACCGCTGAGTGCGGCGGTTGCATAGATTTCTTTGCGCAAGACAAGCGGCACCTGCCCTGCCAACACATCGCGAATCATGCCGCCACCGCTGCCGGTCATTACGCCCATAACGATGGCAATGGTTGGCGGGGCAGCATGGGCCAAAGCCCTCTCAGTACCCATCACAGTAAAAATAGCGAGTCCAAACGCATCGGCAAGGAGAAGTGGCCGGCCGGGAATTTTGTAATATCGAAGAACAAAAAAAGTTGCCAGCGCGGTAACGCTGGCAACCCATACATAGTTGCTGTCGGCCACCCAGAAAACCGGCCTGATGCCCAGCACCACGTCACGAAAAGTGCCGCCGCCGACCGCGGTAACCAGGGCAAGAACCACACCGCCAAAAACATCCAGCTGGCGATCACGGGCAACTAGGGCGCCGGTAATAGCAAAGACAGCAATACCAAAGAGATCGAGCACGTAAATCAACAAGGCTCTATTTCCTGCTCAATGAACGATAGATATCTATTCAGATTGGCGTGCCCGACGCGCTTCAATAAAGGATTGCACGGCAAAGAACAACAGTACGCCGCAAATGACGGCCATGATACTTTGCACGATCACGGCAGCCGGACGAAGCACTTCACCACCGGCCATCAATGAAAAAAGGCCGCCAACACCACGGATGCTACCTAGAAAACCAAGTAATGCCAACACTGCCATGCCATGCATCGCGTGCTTCTTCTTGTTTTCATCTTTGGCCAGCCAACCCAGTGCGGTAATCGGAATGCCGAAAAAGGCTGGAATCATTGCGGTGAGACTGGCAAAGCCACTGCTCACGTAGGCTGCCACCCCGAGTAGAATCATGGCAATACCGCCATTAATCGTAATTCGTTCCATAGTTCTCCCCTTCTTTGTGTTAATAAAAATATGAAGGCCCGGTGCAGACAGAGTGTCTGATCAATAATCCGGACCTTGAAAACGTCCCCATTCTTGACAAACTACATCGCACAAGCAGCCTCAACATCAGCAACGGTTTTCGGTATCGGCTTGCCGAGAATGCGAAAACCGTCGTCTGTCACCAGCACGTTATCCTCAATGCGGATGCCACCAAAATCCCGATATCGTTCCAACTTGTCGTAGTTAATAAACTCTTCGAACTTCTTCTCACGACGCCATTGATCTATCAATTCGGGGATAAAATACAATCCGGGCTCAACCGTAACCACAAATCCGGACTCCAGTGCCCGGGCCATTCTCAGATAACACATACCAAATTTGTCACTGCGAGTGGTTGCACTGTCATATCCGACGAATTGTTCGCCAAGGTCCTCCATGTCGTGTACATCCAGCCCCATCATATGGCCAGTTCCACATTGAAAGAAACAGGCGTATGCACCGGTTTCAACGATCTCTTGAGGATCACCTTTTACAAGGCCAACATCTTTCAAGCCTTCCATCAGGATCCGGGCGCAGAGTTTATGAATATCAAGAAAACGCACGCCGGGTTTGATTGCTTCAATCCCACGAACTTCCGAATCCAGGACAATCTCGTATAATTCACGCTGCCGGTCTGTAAATCGTCCGCTTACCGGAATGGTTCGAGTGATATCGCTGGCATAATACATCGGCGATTCCGCACCAGAGTCATTCACAATAATATCGCCGTCCTGCATCACATTGCCGTGATAGTGATTATGGAGCGTCTGCCCATCGACTGAAAAAATCACCGGATAGGCGACTCGTACACCGCGAGCGTAAGCAACGCTTTCTTTCAAAGCAACCACTTCACGTTCATACTTGCCAGAAGCACTGGCCTGCATCGCGGCAACATGCATCGCGTGAGACGTATCCAGGGCAATTTCGATCTGCTGAATTTCTTCCTCCGACTTATAAGCACGCTGAGCAATAACTGCCCGAATCAGCTTTTCTGAAGCACTTGCTACAGCTCTGGAGGGCGGAATATCCAGCATATTGAAAAGGCTGATGATGTTCTCGCCACGATACGGCGGTAGATAATGAATCTGGCGTCCGGCTGTCTTTGCCTTGCCAAGATAGCTGGCAAGATCTTTTGCCGGGGCTATTTCACTAATGCTGCTGGCAGCACCCAATTCGGAAAGTGTCGGTTGAGGTCCCATCCATACAATTTGATCAACGGTCAAATCTTCGCCAAACAGGATGGTTCGGCCCTCATCTACATCAATGATGGCCGCCAGATCTGGCAAATTAATGCCGACAAAATACAAAAATGAACTATCCTGGCGGAAATGGTAGGTGTTGGCAAGGTAATTCATTGGGCTTTCCGGATTGCCCATCAGCAGAATCACTCCGGACTCGACATCAGACATCAGTTTTTGACGACGGTTTGCATAAATTGCAGCTTCGAACATATATTCCCCTATTCCAGTTGACAAACGTCCGAATGTACATCATTCGATTGAGAAATCAAATGCAACAGAAGAATGAAGAATGCAGTTAGCGGTTGGCAGTTAGCGACTGGCAGTTGTTTGCCTAACTGTAGGTCGACTTGGTCGCCGCAGGAGTCAGGATCTGGCGTAAAACCGGCAGGGCGTAATCCGACAAACCGTAGTGGGTACAGTAATAAGAATTTACCGCGAAGGACAGCGAAGACACACAAAGGAAATAGAGAGTGGAGAGATGCCGGGAGGAGTCATGAAAGAGGTTAGTTTTCATCAGATAACACACGAAAATCTTAACAGGTGTCTGGCATTGAAAATCTCGCAGGAACAGGAGCATTTTATCTGTGACAATGCAAGATCTCTGGCAGAGGCCTATGTCAATTCCAGACTTCATCCCTATCTAATTTTTGACGGGCGCGAACCGGGACCGAAGCCAAAAGAGAAACCGATTGGCTTCATCATGCTGGAATTCCCAGGTGACGGCATTGGCTTTGTCCTGCGCTTAATGATAGACAGTGAGCATCAAGGAAAAGGCTACGGATATGCTGCCTTACAAGAGGCAATTCGTCGATTAAGAAAGTACCCTGATGTTACTCACATTGCGACCAGCCATCACAATCAGAATATCCGAATGAAAGTGCTCTGCGAAAAGGTAGGGTTTCAGATTTGGCAGCTCGATCCGAACAAAATCCCCCCGACAGAACAATTTCTGATCATGAAAGGCAATTAACATGCGAGAACAATTCAATATCCGTCCCGATATCGTTTTTCTCAACCACGGCTCTTTTGGCGCCTGCCCGAAACCGGTTTTTAATAGATATCAGGCCTGGCAGCTGGAACTGGAGCGCCAGCCGGTTGAATTTATTGGACGCCGTTTTGGCGAATTAATGAAAGCTGCTCGGGAACGCCTCGCCGGGTTCGTTAATGCTGATGCGGAAGACCTTGTCTTTGTCCCAAACGCTACCAGCGGCATCAACCTAATTGCTCGCTCATTGCCCTTGCAGGCCGGTGATGAAATCCTTAGCTGTGATCAGGAGTATGGTGCGCTTGATCGAATGTGGGCGTTGGTATGCCGGAACACCGGCGCCGTTTACAAGCAAATGCCCATCACGTTGCCGGTAACTACCCATGAAGATTTTTTTGAAGAAGTATGGTCCGGCGTTTCGGCGAGAACCCGGGTTTTGTTTCTCAGTCACATCACCTCCCCTACCGGCTTGACCTTTCCGCTTGAGGAATTAATCCGGAGAGCAAAGGAGCGCGGTATCTGGACAATTATCGACGGCGCCCATGTTCCAGGGCAGCTGCCACTGGATCTCCAGGCGTTGGATGCAGATTTCTATTCCGGTAACTGTCACAAATGGTTAATGGCGCCAAAAGGCGCTGCATTTGCTTATGTTAAACCGGAACTCCAGGGAATTATTGAACCGCGTGTCGTTAGCTGGGCGACGCCTTCTGCCAGCGATTCGGAATTTATCCAGGAGAATGAATTCCAGGGAACGCGTGACATTGCCTCTTATTTGACAGTAGGAGAAGCGATCAAATTCTTTGAAGAGAATAATTGGCCAGCAATCCGGCGACAGTGCCATGAGCTCGTAAAATTCGCGAGAACTGAGATGAGCAGCATCTGCGACCTGCCACCAATCGCCCCTGAAAGCGGCGCCTGGTTTCAACAGATGTGCGCACAACTGCTCCCGGCAAATATCGATGGCTATGAGCTAAAGCGCCGTTTGTATGATGACCATCGTGTCGAAGTCCCGGTCAATTTTCATAATGGTCAGTACTTCATTCGCATTTCCGTTCAGGGATACAACACCCGGGAGGATGTGGAGATATTCCTTGAAGCGTTTCATGCGGTGTTGAAAGAGATGCGATCATAAAATGAGACATCCCCTGTTTCCCCCTTCGAAGTGGGACGCAGGGGGGATGTCTCGCAATAAAAATTGCCTAACCCACCTTAGTTTAAGGCAAACTCTACACGGCGATTGCTCTGCCGGCCTTCGGCTGTGGAATTGCTTGCCAATGGTTTGCTGCTACCAAAGCCTTTGCTGCTTAGCCGATTTCTGGCGACTCCCTGACGAATCAGATATTCGCGTACTGCGTCTGCCCGTCGCTGACTGAGCTCTTCGTTGAAAGCTTCATCACCGCGAGAATCCGTATGTCCGCGCACGGCCACCCGGAAGGTCGGATACTTCTTGAGAACCGTTGCAACTTCATCGAGAATCGGGAAACTTCGTCTCAAAATAGCATCTTCGCTGGTTCGGAATTCAACTTTCTTCACGCTGAAGAGATTGTTTAAGACTTTCTGGGCATCGGCCATTGCTTGATCAACGGAAGCCTTGACAAGCAGATTGTTGGTTACTTTGCCGACGCCCGGAATAGCGCCCACGATTTCACCAATCCGATTCTTGATTTCAGCTGTTGCCACTTCACCGTCCAGGGTAACATCTTTGCCGTCGAGAGATATGCCGGGGAGCTTGAATCCAAGTGATGTCAGTTTTGCCTTAATGCGGCTGAGCAGATCGCCGGCGGAAATGGTCAAATTGTCAATTATTTTCCCGATGCCGGGAATGGCACCTAAAATTGCGTTAATTCGATTCTTAATCTCCAGGCTTGGCACCACGCCATTCAAGGTCACGTCGCTACCGTTGAGCGAAATATCCGGCAGATCGATGCCGGCGGCCGCCAAACGATCCTTAATTGTGCCCAGAAGATCTCCGAGACCCAGTTCATTTTTGACGGTTCTCACGCCCCATACGCCCGCGGCAATCTCCGCTGCTTTCTGCTTTAGCGATTCGGAACCCACCTTGCCTGCAAGAGTCACGTCGCGTCCATTCAGCACTACATCGTCAACCTTAATGCCAGCATCGGCGAGCGCCTGCGTTGTTCGGGATTTCAAGTCAGCCTCAATGCCACCTTGATGACAGAAGGTGCACAACAATGCCATCAATAGCAGAGCCAGGAGCCCCAGAAAAATCTTCATGCCTTTACTCATGTCTTCTCCTCCATTCAAACAAGTCGTTCGCTTTCCTTCAAGAAAGCCTCTTGTATATCATAAAGCCTTTTGTCTAATTTCAACTATTTATTCAGACCGGCAAGCCGCCTTGAAGTCACACCACACAAGAAGATATGAAATCTCTGTGATAGACCTTTCAAAACATATGGTTATATTGATATCCGGCGGTTTTTTGATAGAGATGGAAGTTCGCAAAAGATCCCCCTCTATCTCCCCCCGGACGGAGATAGAGGGGGGAAACGACACAAGGCATCTATTATACAACTAAACGAATTCAAGAATGATACTCAAAGGCTGAATTATGCACTACTTGCAACAACTGACCTTTCTGTCAACCCTCATCCTATTCCTAAGCGCTTGCAGCGAGGCACCGCCATCGTATACCGTTACACTCGATTGGACCGTACAAAACAGCGGGACAAATGCATCGATCCGTGGTGCGGCTGTTGATGGTCCGAAGACGGCCTGGATTAGCGGTGCCGGCGGAACATATGTCTCAACGACCGATGACGGTTTG
Organism: Calditrichia bacterium; assembly: GCA_028284445.1. Classification (GTDB taxonomy): domain Bacteria; phylum Calditrichota; class Calditrichia; order RBG-13-44-9; family J075; genus JANQRS01. Next base: position 35,035 of record JANQRS010000037.1, on the reverse strand, counting down.
TCATGGCAAAAGGCAGTTGTTCCTGGAGCAGATTCACTCGACTTTCGGGATATTGCCGTGTTTGACAACATTATTTATCTGATGGCTGCCGGAGAGGGTGAAAATACCCGGGTTTACAAGAGCACCAACGGAGGAGATACCTGGGACTTGCAACTGGTCAATCCTTACCCAAAGGGCTTCTTCAGCAGTATGGGATTCTGGGATGCGCAAACGGGCGTCGTTTTCAGTGACCCGATTGATGGCAAATTTGTCTTATTTCGCACATTGGACGGGCGTCAATGGACGGAAATCAATAATGCGCAAATGCCGGCCGCTAAAGAAGGTGAATATGCCTTCGCGGCCAGCGGTACCTGCCTGATCACCTGGGGAGATAGTCATGTTTGGATCGGCAGCGGTGGTAGTTCAGCTCGTGTATTCCGATCCGGTGATCGCGGAAACAACTGGACGGTTCATGATACACCGATGATGGCCGGTGAGCCCTCAACCGGTATTTTCGGCCTGGCTTTCAAAGATTCTCTAAACGGGGTTGCCGTTGGCGGCGATTATGCACAGGCTGAGAAAACCGGCATCAATTTTATGCGCACCAGCGATGGTGGCCGCACCTGGCAGCCGATTCAACAAGCAGATCGCATGCCTTTTCGCTCCTGGATAGGTTACATGACTATTGCCGGAAAAGAATATTTGATAACCACCGGACCCAGCGGGTCGGATTACTCAACGGACAATGGCAATAGCTGGCAATCATTCAGCGACACCGGTTTCCATACAGCCGATATTCATGCGCCGAGCAATACGCTTTTTGCAGCCGGATCAGAAGGACGAGTCGCGAAACTCAACATTCAAACCAGGCGGAGTGAATAATGCCGGACATGCTGGTACGTCTTTATGAACTCGATTTGGAAACGCCACTGCGTTCCATGCTCAAATCCGACGATATCGAGATCCGCAAACCGATTTCACCGGAAAACCATTTGGTCATCGAATGGGTGAAGACTACGTTCAATAAGGGTTGGGCAAGTGAAACCACAGCAGCCCTATACACCCGGCCGGTTAGCTGCTACATTGCCAAAACCAAGAACGAAATGCTGGGATTTGCCTGTTATGATGCCACCTCCCTGGGCGTCTTCGGGCCAACCGGCGTGGATGAAGCTCAGCGCGGTAAAGGCATTGGTAAGGCATTGCTGATGGCCTGTTTGCGAGATATGCACAGCAAGGGATACCAGTACGCAATCATTGGCGCTGCGGGACCAACGGATTTTTATGAGCGGCTGGTAGGAGCAGTTGAAATACCGGATTCCTGGCCGGGATTTTACAAGGATATATTACAGTGAATGAGATTATCGATATTGGCGTGAACCTGACACATCGCTCGTTTGACAAGGATAGAGATGCGGTCATCCAGCGAGCGGCGGATGCAGGCGTCAGCGCCATGATTCTAACCGGCACCAGCGAACGGGCCAGCACCGCTGCCAGGAAGCTGGCGCTCCAGCATCCTGGCCGACTTTATTCAACGGCCGGCGTTCATCCACACGATGCCAAACATGCAACGGCGCGAACCATGTCCAAATTGCGCGACCTTGCTCAGCATCCTGAAGTTGTTGCTATTGGCGAATGCGGCCTGGATTTCAACCGTAATTTTTCACCGCGCCAGGCCCAGGCAACTTGTTTTCGCCAGCAGATTGAGCTCGCTTGTGAATTAAATATGCCCCTTTTCCTCCATGAAAGGGACGCCCATGAGGCATTCGTCGATATTGTTTCTGGATACCGCTCCCAATTTGAAAAAGCTGTCGTTCATTGCTTCACGGGGACCGCAGAGGAGCTGGATCAATATCTGGTGATGGACATGCACATCGGGATTACCGGCTGGATTTGCGATGAACGGCGCGGATTGCATCTTCGCGAATTGCTGCCAAGGATGCCACTGGAACGATTGATGCTTGAAACAGATGCGCCCTTCCTGTTACCGCGGGATCTGAAGCCGCGACCGGCAGATCGTCGTAACGAACCAACGTATTTACCTCATATTCTAAAGGTGGTTGCCGAAAGCCTTGGTAAAACAGAAAAGGAAGTTGCCGAAGCAACCACAAAAACCGCCCGAGCGTTTTTCGGGATTTAGTAGAGACATCCCCCTTTATCCCCCTTCGAAGGAGGATAAAGGGGGGATGTAAAACATCTTATTCCTCGATTACGATATCACCTTCAGCGGCTGCAGCCGGTGGTGTATTGGGCATCTTTTCCCGCTTGGCCCGACGGCTTTCAATAATCCGCTGCAGAACAAGCACCCACAGAGCAAAAAGCAGCGCCAGTGTCAGGAATTCCGAATACGGCCAGCTGATCAGCAACAGTCCAAGAACCACGACGATCGTCATGGGTGATTTACTCATGCGGAATATAGTTTCGCCATTTGCCTTCCACCAACTCACCAAAATAGAAGCAAAGTCAGTTACCTTGCGCCACAGTAACTTCAGACGATTGCGATTGCGCCAAACAAGGAGCGCCAGCAGCACATAGGCGATCCAACGAAGCACTTCCAGAAGACCAAATTGCGCGTAGTGCACTTCCATTGACAATGCATCATCGCTGCGAATGATTGTACGTGCAAAGCGATAGACCTGGCCGCTGGTCGGCACGCGGATCATTACCGGCAAATGGCCGCCGTTCTGTGGTTTTGTCGCCTGTGGCTCGTTTGCCGCGAGTTGATCCAATGCCCCGCTAAACTGCAGCTCATTAGCAATTTGGGCATTCATTCGTGCATCATCCATTTCCAGATTGCGGAACTGGCTGCGATGGCCGCTACCTTTATAGGCTTTTTCCAGGGCTTGTTCTGCTTCAGCTTGACGGCTGGCCACTTGTGGACTTTCAGCCACATCAGAAAAATATCCAAGCAACGAATTATCGCCTCCGGTAATTTTCTTCATTTCTTTTGCATCATAGCGACGCTGTTCCGCGCCAAAAAGATTGATACCGCGAATAATTTCTTCTTTTTCTAATGTGCTATTGAAATACATATAGGAATAATCATTTGGCAAGTAGACAGACCAGAGCATCTGACTCACCAGCAGATCAATTGTCGGTAGTTCTGCATTGCGTCTTCCCAGCCAACTAAAACCGGTTTCCGCCTCAGCATAAATCACCTCGACAGGAAACGTCGCCAGCTGATTGTTGCTGGAACGCGAACGAATCAGCGGCACCAGCAATTGCTCATTTCCATTGATAGATGATTCAACAGGCTTGTTGTCAACAAAGACGCTCCAAACATCCGCTCCCTCCGGCAATTGTACCTGCAAAAACTGTTTGGCGCTGTTACGGATTTGATATGACAAACGATGAACAATTTTGCCATCTTCCGTAAATAGCGTAACGGCATTGGCAGAGTGAACAGTTGCTATTGGTACAGCAATCTTTTCATGCTTTTTGATATCAAGCAGCAGATTGTAAGGGTGTTTGAGGTATTTGAAACCCATCATCAGTGGTTTGGCGGACATGTTGATCAAACCGGATGGCAACTTCTGCGGAGGCACCGCTTCCAAACCGTCACTTTCGGCAACCAACACCTCGGCGCTGGTATTCAATTCAATGCCGATGAACCCCGTTTCCCGTACAATATCTACGGCGCGTATACCAAGAAAAGCATTGGACAAACCGTTTTCACTCAGGGCGGTTTCGGTTTTGATTTCCAGCCTTACATTGCCCATCTTGCTATAGGTAAATGGCACCACCAGAATACGCTGTCCATCAATGTCTGCCTCATGCCACTCCCCGACCGCTTCACCTGTCACAGAAAGGATGTTTATACCGGCGGGCAAGGCAATTCTCACGGCATCGACTTCACTATGCAAAATCTTGTAATTCACCGCAGACCGAACCTGAAGCACATCATCTTCAATAGAAATGAGGTTGTAGATATCAGCATAAAGCTTCGCCGGCACTTTTTCTGCCGCTTCCACTTTTTTGCGCCAGCGCACGCTGATGTGATTTCCCGGCGCGATCACCGCTGATACCTGTGTTTTGTTGCTGACCTTTGCAGTGCTTAGCTGCTGTGACTGCGGAATTTCGACATCAATGTCAGTCAACGGAATATCGAGGGTCAGTAAGGTAATTGGTGTTCGCTGTACATTCAGATCAAGCTTATGCGGTCCGCGTTCAATAGCAGACTTTACTGAAAAGCGCACTGTCACCTGATGCTCACCGGCACCCTCGATGACCACCTGATGATACCCGCCTTCACTGACAACCAATGCCGGCTTGCCATTCAGGCGAATATCCTCCAAGGCGATATGCTGTGCCAACAGCGGCACTTTGAGGTAGCCGTTTTTTTCCAGCACGTGCACATTGAACGTGCCGGTAAAGCGGGTATTGCTTGATTGCATACTACCGCTATAGACCGCTTTGGTTACCAGGTATTTGAATGGTGCTGAACCTGTTGCTGTACCCGGTTGCTTCATTTGATTGACGAGTTTCTGAAACTCGGAGCGGGTGAGAACCACATTGCCGCCACTACCAACAGCGGTATTTGCCGGTAGCTGCCCGCTTTGCTTCAGCAGCTTGTGGTAAGACGCCATCGACATGGCGATTTGGTCATCATCAATGTTGATAATTTTTTTGAATTCACTCCAGGGCAAGGTGAGTTCGGTCTTGTTCTCTTCCTGAGCAAAAGCGCTGAGTGCAAAAAGCAGCAAGAGCAGCAAGGTTTGGTATCGTCCTGATAGTCTCTCTCTCATGTGATCAATCCCCTACACAGTTTGGGTTTAACAGATAGTCTTTGGTTATGGATATCTGTTTATGTCACAAAGAGAGGAAAGGTGAATGGGAAGAGCATTGAAGCATTGAATGCAATGATAAATGTCGAATGACAAATGACAAATATTTTCGTTTCACCCTGAGAATCCCGCTTGCGGGATGATTTAGGACAGCCCCGGGTTTGTTTTTCTACCCGGGGGAGATGGGAAATGACCAATGACATTTGTTATTAGACATTTGTCATTTTGTTGGTCATTCATCAGCTCGTCACCTGCATCCGTCCCCAAAGGTTTTTCACGGTTGCCGCAGCACCGATGGCGAGAGCGGCAAGAAAGACCGCCGAGCCGGTTTGCCCATAGAGGAAATATCCGGTTGCAAATAGGGCGCTATAAACAGCCAAACACCCAAAGAGCATTGCCAGTAGGCCAATTGGCACATCCCATGCCTGTTGACCATCATCCAATTTGACGCCGTCATTCGCGGCATCGTCGAGGACGCTGCGCCAGCCCGGACCTCCGGGCTTCACCAGCTTATAAAACGAACGAAGCGTTTCGCTATCGGTTGGACGGGTCAGGAATGTGACCGCTACCCAGGCAATTGTGGTAATGGCCACACCGCTGATCAACTGAATATGGCTGGCCACATCCGGGCTGACAAAAGCAAAATAGAGGGCAACAGCAAAAGAAACGACCATCGCTGTAAGTTCGCTGTAGGCATTGATTCGCCACCAAAACCAGCGTAGAATAAAAAGCAGGCCGGTACCCGCACCAATTTGCAGCAGGATGTTGAAGGCGCCAAGAGCATTGCTTAAGAGCAATGCAACCACCGCAGCGGCCATCATTAGCAACACGGTAAATAAACGACCGATTTGCACACGTTGCTTCTCCCCTACGTCCGGATTGATGAACCGCGCCCAGAAATCATGAACCAGGTAAGATGCGCCCCAGTTCAAGTGAGTGGAAATGGTAGACATAAATGCAGCAATCAAAGAGGCAATCACAATGCCTAACAAGCCGGCCGGCAAGAACGTTAGCATCGCCGGATAAGCAAGGTCGTGTTTGACGATCGCGGGATCAATTTGCGGGAAGGCCGCACGCAACGATTCGAGGTCCGGGAAGACCACCAGCGAGGCCAGAGCAACCAGTATCCACGGCCAGGGACGAAGAGCATAATGTGCGCCATTGAAAAAGAGCGTCGCCGCCATCGAATGTGATTCCGATTTAGCGGCCAGCATTCGCTGCGCCACATAGCCTCCGCCGCCGGGCTCCGCCCCCGGATACCACACGCTCCACCATTGGATTGCCAGCGGCAAAATCAGCAAGGTAAACACGGCTTCGTTATTGGAAAAATCAGGCAACAGATTTAGTTTCCCGCTCAGATTGGGATGCGCCAAAAGTGAATCAAGGCCGCCCACTTGCGGCAAGTTCAAGGCCACATATGCCGCGCCAATGGCGCCAATCATCGCAATAATAAATTGAAAGAAGTCGGTAATGATGACACCGCGCAGACCGCCAAGCGCACTATAGATAACGGTTACAACCGAACCGATGAGCATGGTCTGCATGGCAGACCAGCCAAGCATGACGCTGGCAATTTTGATCATTGCCAGGCAGACAGTGGCCATAATCATCACGTTAAAAAAGAAACCGAGATAAACAGCACGGAACCCACGTAGGAAGGCAGCTTCTTTGCCGCTATAGCGCATTTCATAAAACTCAAGATCTGTCAATGCACCGGAGCGCCGCCAAAGTTTGGCGTAAACGAAAACCGTCAGCATTCCGGTTAAGAGGAAAGCCCACCATACCCAGTTTCCTGCCACGCCGTTTTGGCGAACAATATCGGTCACCAAATTCGGGGTATCTGCCGAAAACGTGGTTGCAACCATCGATACACCTAGCAGCCACCAGGGCATATTTCTGCCGGAAAGAAAAAATTCCGACGAGCTTGAACCTGCACGCTTGGCAACCCATAATCCGATAGCAAGTGTGAGCGCGAAAAATGCAATGATAACAAACCAATCAATGCCTGATAGTACCATGGGGGCTCCCGAATCGTAAAGTGACCTAAAGTTAATAAAGTGAACTAGAGTTAATAGATTTTCCTTAAACCAAAGAATATCGAGTAGCGCTAAAGCGTCGCAACCACGGGAACAGAGAATCTCTAGTGACAAATGCTGAAATTTGCCATTTGTCATTTGACATTTGTCATTCTGTCCTTTATATGCCGTCGCATCTTTTCAATGTCGCTTTTCTCCGTCAGATCCGGCACATGTTCACGATGTGGAATGCCTAACAGGGAACCGGGATGATCGCAGATCATGTTCATGATCGCGGTTGCCAGTTCTTTCTCCTGACGGGCAGGGCTAAGTGGACATTCTTCAAGATATTTGTAAAACATATCGCCGGAGAATTTAAAGATATTCATGCTAACCCGCAAAACTCCATCGCTATCGCGATAGCGCGCAAGATCATCCACCGGCGGTTTCTCAACAAAATTGACCACGCAATTCCCATCATCCACAACAGTTACTGCAAAGCGGGCTATTTTCTCAGCGGAGAATTCAAGGCCGTCTCGATCATAGTTGATCATCGCATTTGGATGATCCGTTTCCTGTAAGAGCTGAAATGCTGCTTGAGAATAGAGATTATCGCAATTACCAACAGCGAACGCTGCTGTACGAAGCGGCGGGTATTGCTGCAAGGCCTGGAAAACAGCGTCTGCAGTTCCCAACGGTTTTTCGCGCCCTGGCGGAATATGCTGAATGGCATAAGAAATCCGTATTTTCCGCCAGACATTGTCAGCATCACTCAAGCCATAGCGCTGACGAAAAGCGGCGTTATCCTTTCCTGTCACGAAGATCACCTTGCGATATCCGGCTTGTTCTGCATTTAAGAGCAGGAAGTCGATCAATGGTCTGCCGTCATCACCCAATGCAATCAACCCCTTGCTGATTGCATTGGCCTGCAAGGCGGTTTCCTGATCAAGGCCTTCCGCCTGCGAGCGCTTCATTCGACTGGATACGCCGCCGGCAAGAATAACGAGTGTATCATGCTTCATATGGTTAAGCTCTAATCATGATCAGGGTGGAATGCTGCGCCGAGGGTTGCCGACTGACTGCCCAATTCAGCAGCGGCAATCCGGACGTTCCCCCGGGGAAATGTCCAGGCCCGGCGATGAACGCGCTCCGTCAATCCAGGTAATATTTTGTCGCTGCTGGCCATAACGCCACCACCAATCACAACCATGTCGGGCCCGTAGGCATTAACCGCATTAACGACGCCAGCGGCGAGATCATCCAAAAAGGCATCGAGCGTTTCCTGTCGCCCCGGCTGGCTCAAGTCATTAAAAAAAGCAGGTAGCGGTGCCACGACATCTTTCAGTTCAGGATGCGCATCGCGCACTCGTTTGGTAAATGCTGTGGCAGAGCAATACTGCTCGAGACAGCCGCGATTTCCGCAGGGACATTCAATGCCGTTTCGATCAATTGTCAGGTGGCCGCCAACGATGCCGCCGAGGATATTTGCTCCTTCAAATGGTTTGCCATGATAGATCAAAGCGCCGCCAACGCCGGTGCCGAGCGTCAGGCAGGCCATAACTTTTGTGCCGCGTCCCGCACCAAATTTGTATTCGCCGAGCGCGTAACCACGTGCATCATTATCAACAGCAAATGGCACACCCAATCCTTCCCCGAATGCTTTCCGAAGATTCTTCCCGGCGAGCGCAGCACCTTCACCAATATCATCTTCCAGGACGCCCGTATGAGTATTGACCAGTCCCTTAATCGCGATGCCGGCATGTGTAATAGTATGGCCCCGGCAACGCTCGCGAGCATAGTCCACCAGTTCCCCCAACATGTCACGACTATCGAGGAATTGCGCCAGTGCCGTTTGCTGAAAATCTACAAGACTGCCATCTTCATTATAGAGACCGGTTTTCAGATTTGTCCCGCCAAAATCTATTCCTAATCGCATTCTGATATACCTTTCAAACAAGTCGCCAAAGTATACGGTAAGCGATTAAAAAAACAAATGGGCAATCAGGGCGGATCGAAAAGAAGAGGGCGCAGAAGCCGAAGCCTCTGCGCCCGGGGAGGAGTTATGCAGAATGATTCATCTATTATAAATGTCGGGTCATACCGAATCCGAGACGCCACATATCGTCGCTTGCGGAACGGTCTGCGCCAACCAGGTATTGAGACGGATTAAGGCGGGCATTGTTGGTGACGAAGAGATGAAAGAAATGCCCACCGGTTTCGATATCAACACCAATCGTGAGGGAATTATGCGAACGTCCGGTTTCATCAAGACGAATGACACCACGATAACCGGTAATAATCGGATTGTATTCCAGCCAGATGCTCCAGGTGCGATTAAAATAGTATTGATAGTAATTGCCCAGCGTAAACGTATACTGTTTTTCAAGGGCATATATAAAGCTGTTGTAGAGATATGAGGGGACCAGACCAATGCCGAATTTCTTGCCAAACATGGTATTAAGGATCAGCTGTCCATAGTATTGAAAATTATCAGGATCTGTCTTGCTGATATCCAGGCCGTTTGGCACCTCAGTGTTCCAGGCAATGCCGGCACGCGCCGACACCACCATCGGCATCGTCTTACTGCGGAATTGCAGCAGCTTCTGTTTGATTCGCAAATCAACATTGTCTGTATTGTTGCTTCGTCCCAATGTCACCATCGTTCGGTTGGTGATCCCATAGCTCAGCGCTGTGCGAATGCGAGCCGGACCATCGAGTCCGTAATAATCATCATATCCGTCTTTGATTGACGGAAGGAAGCGATGTGAAATCTCATACATGAAATCACCCTTGTGCAGAGATTCAGTGGTCGGGAAATTTGCCGTCATCGTTGAATGGAATAATTCCAGGTCAATTTGTTTTGGTTTGCTGGTTTTCTTCCATTTTGGTTGCGCCAGTAAAAGTGCAGGCACCATCATGGTCAAAATCAAAATATATGTTTTCATCTCTCGGTCGTCTCCACTTAAATATCTCCCCGCCCCCTGGCAGGATTGGGGAGATTATCAGGGTATTCAGGGGTTCATTTTTTGTTATCAGCCGGCCTTATTGAGGGTCATCTTCACCGACAGCTTGATTTCCTCAGCCACCTTCACAAAGGCCACCAGGCTCGGCGCTTCGATGTCGTAGTCCTTCAGGAAGACCGAGAAGTTCGCCTTAATATGCATTTGGCCGTTTTCGAGAGTGATGGTTCCCGGCACGTCGATTTGCTTTTCGTGGCCGTGAATAAAGATTGTGCCGCGGGCAATCACATTATACCTTCTCCCACTATCGACCTCTTCCAATTCAACAACCGTTCCTTTGAAGGTGGTGGTGGGCCATTTGTCGCTTTCCAGTACGTCATTGCGCAAATCGCGATCACGCTTCCCAATACCGGTTTCGAGCGAATTCACATCTACTTCAAAATAGATTTCATTATTGTCACCAAAGAACTGGCTGCCTTCCCAATAGGCGTATCCATCGACGCGGTCGGTTACGCCCTCAAAATCGAGCAGCGGTGTTGAAGAGATAAACTTGACTTTATTGGCAGCATCGCCTTTCACATGCCATTCACCGGCCATCAGCGACAGACTCAGCATTAAAACAAACAACATTAGTAACTTTTTCATATCCAATTTCCTCTATATCTATTGCGATTTGAACTTTTGATTGCCGGGAGAAATTGAATCTCCCGTTTAGTTGTTTAGGGCACCTGCATCTATCCAGGCGCGAATCGAATCAATCTTTACTTGTGACAAAGGCGCCGCGTTCCTTGGCATGCGGCTTCCGGAAATGCCGTTTCCACCCAGCAGTTTCAGGAACAGATAGCTCTGATCGGCACTGCCCGGTTCGATGAGGTCGAGGGTCCGGCTACTGGCCTTATTCACCATATTGTTGTAGGCCTGCCCAGTTGACAGATCCGGTGAGACGATGCCTGGTATGTGACAGCCGCTCAAGGCGCATGACTGATCAAATACCTGGCTTTGAATCTCATTGAAGCGAGCGCGCATATTGTTGTCAATCTGCGGATCTTCAATTTGTTCATCCAGGATGCTCGGCGTGCTATCAACAATTTTATCCGCACAGGCACTCATTGCCAGCAGCAGCATCAATAGGCCTGTTATCCATCTATGTCTTCTCATCATATTCTCCTGTGATTCGCGTTTTGTCTCTTATGAGACAATATTGTGTCTCCTGCCATAACTGTAAACCAGAACCGTGCCAAAGCTGGAAACGCAATCATTAGCTCTTGTTTATATTGAGCTTACCAAGCTTTCTATTCAAACAAGATTTAATGGGATCGGGCGGCTTGCTGCGGACATTTCAGGATAATGCGGAAATATCAGGAGTAACGGGATAGATGAAAAAAGTCCCGGGAAACCCCGGGACCGTTCGGTGTGGCATAACACAACCCGTGGAGGAGGATTGTGATTTTGTGATAAGTTCGTTAACGGCGAAAGAATTTTTTGGCGATTCGCGAAAGCCGTCCACTACGGCGGAATTCACTTTCTCCAACTCGAATTTCGTAGCCGGGGCTTAATTTCGCGAACACACGCTTATCGGAGTATCCCTTGTTCTTTAATTCGCGAAAATACTGCGCATCGCTTTCGCTCAAATTGTAATAGACCAACTCATCGCCATGTTCGCGATGGTCAGCCATATTCATAGCAATTTTAATATTCTCATTGATGATGATAAAGTACATGAAGCCCTCCAAACCAGTCTATTTGCTCACAGCATTCCAAATGGACATTCAATTTAACGTCGCACTATAATCATATAGAGCCTATGAGGATGATTATTGCTCGATTTTGCAAAAGATGTGATCAAATAATTGTCCATGAAAAATTCCCCCTTCCGGGTAGGAGAAGGGGGATTGGAGACAGCAAGCTTCCCGTCACCCATTCAAGTGGTGAACCCGGAAGCCTGCGAGGGTATTATCGATGTGGTTGGTGGCAAGCGCGGACGCCTATTGGCCGCCGAATTCCGCTTGCAACACATAGCGCGAGCTTAGTTTGGCATATATTTCAGCATCCGACTCTCCAGCCTTCTTCAATGCCTGATATTCCTGAAAGTCTGCAGTGCTAAGTTCTCGAAAAATCAGCGTTATATCTGACAGCCGGCTAACCGCCAAATTTACCGCTATGCAAATCTTACCGGATGTTTCTTTGAAATACATGATGAGTCTCCTGTTAAGTTCTGAGAAATGCTAAACGAAACCTTGCTAATCCACTCAAGGACATTTTAGACACCATGCCTTTTGAGGGCAGGTCAATGGTTTCACGATCGATACTATGTAAGTATAGGTATTTTCAGGCGGGCTAGGCTAATAGGAATACGTCAGACATTAACAGAATAGCGACAAAAACACCCTTCGGTGCTCTTGCCGCCACTCGTTCTAGTATGTCTGCAGGTCGTTGGGGTCAAAAATTTGAATTCTGCCGCGAAATAAGCGGATTAGTTCGGCGCGTTCCAGTTGTTTCAAGGCACGACTCACCACCTCGCGCGCTGTCCCCAATTCGCGGGCAATATCACTGTGCGTCATCTGGACGAATTCCTGATTGGGCAACAAATTTCGCAGCAGCAGGCGTGCGATCTGTTGATCAAGGCGTTTGAAGGCAATTGTCTCTAAATTGTAAAGAATAGATGCAAGATTACCGGACATCAGTTCGAACACATAACTGCGCCAGGTATCATACTTTTCGATCCAGTCCCTAAACACTTCCGCAGAGATACAAATAAGAACTGTGTCGCTATCAGCAACGGCATTCACCGGATAGGTGGTGCCATTCTGAATCGTAAAAGCACTTAGCATACATCCCTGTCCCGGGTGCACCTTGTATATGGTTACTTCTTTCATAGAATCATCACATTTATACAGGCGAATTCGGCCCGAGAGCACGATGTAGTAGAAAGCTGCCCTATCCCCTTCCAGGAAAAGCACCTCGCCTTTATTGACTTTGCGCCGCACTCGCTGCCGGCGAAATTCACGTGCAAATTTCTCGTCGCCATTTAATCCGCGAATGAGCCGATTGTCAGTGTCGCTCACCCGACGGTCCAGGAATGCTTGATCTCTATGCATATCAATTGTTGTAAACATGTCATACTCCTAATTTTAAAGTCCGTTCTTTGCTGCGCATTGATGGTCAGAGCCTGAATTGAATGGACCTCTTCCTGAAACGATTTTTCTGATACAACCAATGTATTACAAGCGCCGTGCCGAAAAACAGCACACTAGCAAAATCAATATTAACAATTACTTAAGGAGATAGAAGCAATATAAAATGAGGCAGGATATGCGGAAATGGCGGCAAGATGCGGAAATATCGGGAATAGATGGGGTTCGAGCCAGATTAAAACGAGCAAGAAAGCTCCAAACCCACCCCTCAATCCCCTCCCGGGAGAAGACTTAGGTGTGGGATAAACAGTCTTATCGACTTCGCGAAATACCGAGTTTTTTCATACGCGATTCCAGGGTTGAACGATGCATACCAAGAATACCAGCAGCGCCACCGTCGCCACTGACCTTCCAGTTGGTTTCTTCAAGAATCCTTTCAATGTACTCGCGCTCAACTTCTTCCAGGGTTTGAAAACCATTGGTTCCAACCGAATGATTGAGCGGCTGAAACCAGGAACCGAGCTCCAATTCAGCTCCGTCGCTGAGAATCACCGCGCGTTCGATAACGTTCTCTAGCTCGCGAACGTTGCCCGGCCAGTTATACGATTTTAAGGCAAATAGCGCCGCCTGTGAGATAGCGGAAAGATTCTTCTTCATGCGTCCGGCGTACTTTTGCATAAAATAGGCAGCCAGGAGCGGCACATCCCCATCGCGCTCACGTAGTGCCGGTAAAAGCAGCGGGAACACGTTCAGGCGATAGAAGAGATCGGCACGAAAATTATTCGCCGCCACTTCTTCAGCCAGGTTGCGATTGGTCGCAGCAATCACCCGGACATTCACTTTGTGCGTCGATTGTCCACCGAGGCGCTCAAATTCACCTTCTTGCAGCACTCGAAGCAGTTTTGCCTGCAAATCGAGTGGAAACTCACCCACTTCATCAAGGAAAATCGTCCCGCTGTCTGCCATTTCGAAGCGTCCAATTTTACGTGCAATCGCCCCGGTAAATGCGCCCTTCTCATGTCCAAACAGTTCGCTTTCAATAAGGTTAGCGGGCAAGGCGGCACAGTTGACCTTGATCATTACCTTATCGCTGCGCTCACTCGCCTTATGGATCGCTCTGGCGACTAACTCCTTGCCGGTGCCGGTTTCTCCGTTGATCAGCACTGTAGAATCGGTGCCGGCGACTTTTTCAACGTTCTTATACACCTCTTTCATTGGCCGTGAAACACCAATCATATCGTTTTGATTTTCTGCTGACTTCATCTCTGACTCGAGATAATTCTTTTGCAGCTGTAGCTGGCGAATCTGCTGCTCTTCTTTCATGCGCTCGGCAATATCGCGAAGGATCAGGGTATAAAGCAGCTCTCCGGCAACTTCCGTGCGCGAGATCGTGGCCTCAAGCGGAAACTCCTCACCATCGGCTCGAACAGCATTCAGGCCTTCGGGATTATAGATGTATTTGCGCGATGTCGTGCTCGTTTGCAATTCCTGGATCAGTCCGATCACCAGCTTTGCCAGCGGCTGGGTTAGAAAGGGATCGAGCGGTTGGCCTATGACTGTTTGTGCTTCGCAGCGAAACACTGTTCCGGCTGCATCATTGAAGAGCCGGATGTTTTTCTCAGCATCGATGGTGACAATAGCATCCATCGCCGAGGCAAAAATCCCTTCAAAACGTTGCTGACTTTCGCGAAGCTCTGCGGTCCGCTGCTGAACCTTTTGTTCCATTTCATCATAAGCCCGGCGCAGCGCCGCCTCAGCTTCTTTGCGGGCGCGACGTTCTCCGGCTTCGCGCATCGCGCGGTCAATAGCCGGCGCTAAACGTTCCAGACGGTGCTTCAGAACGTAATCAGTTGCCCCTTTTTTAAGGGTTTCAATTGCCAAATCTTCACCAATTGCACCTGATACAAATACAAAGGGAATATCCGGGTCAGTTTTCTTTATAAGTGCCAGGGCCGCAAGTCCGTCAAAACCCGGCAGAGAATAATCGGCCAAAATAATATCCGGTTGTAATTCCCGGAAGCTCTCGCGAAAGGATGCTTCGTCGCTGGCGTGACGCCATTGCACATCCGGATAGGCTTTGCTAATCTCGCGGCGAATTAACTCCGCATGTTCAGCAACATCTTCCAGACTCAACACCTTGATTACCTGATCCATTTCGCGGACCTCATTCCTTGTTTGACACCTCGTTTAACGACAACCAATAAAATCCAAGTTGCCCGACGGCTTGCATAAATTGATTAAAATCGACCGGCTTGACAATGAAGCTATTCACCCCCAGGCGATAACTTTCCCGCAGGTCTTTCTCTTCGCGGGAGGTTGTAAGGATAACCACTGGAATGCGGCAGGTGCGTTCGTCGGCTTTGATTTCCCGCAGGACATCCATCCCATCGACCTTCGGCAACTTTAAGTCTAGAATGATCAGGCGCGGTATCTCATCTGCACAACGATCAGCGTAGCGTCCTCGGCAAAACAGAAAATCCAGTGCCTCGGCACCGTCTTTAGCCACAGCAATATTACTGGAAAGGTTATTTCTCTTCAGCGCCCGTAGCGTTAACTCAAGGTGCTGGGCATTATCTTCAACGATTAATAAGTTGACAGCTTCCTGTGCCATCATACAACTCCTGACTGCGATAAGGTGAAATAAATGGTCGCCCCTTTGTTCTTCTCCCCTTCTGCCCAGACCCGCCCGTTGTGCCTCTGGACAATCCTGGAAACGATCGCCAGACCAACCCCGGTGCCGTCAAAATCGTCACCGGAATGCAAACGCTGGAAAACGCCAAACAGCTTGGCTGCATAGGCCATATCAAAGCCCACGCCGTTGTCCTTGATAAAATATGTTGATTGGCCCTCGATCTCCTCCACACCGACCTCAATTCGCGCATTGTTCGCATAGCGAGTGAACTTGATGGCGTTAGATAAGAGATTAACGAAGACGATTTTCAACATATCAAAGTCGCCGCGCGTGTGCCCGAGACGGACTTTGCTAAATTCGATATCGCGGTTAACTACGCTCATTTGCAGGTCCTGCCACGCGGCTTCCACAACCTGATCGAGGCTGACATCTGCAAGGACTATCTCCCTGTGCCCCAGACGAGAGAAGCGCAAGAGATCATCAATCAGCTTCCCCATCTTCTTCGTATTGTCGCTGATGATATTGAGCAGGCGTTTGCCGTCGTCATCGAGCGCTTCGGCATGATCTTCCAGCAAAATTTGCGAAAAGCCATCAATTGTCAGTAGCGGCGTGCGTAAATCATGGGAGACGGAATACGAGAACGATTCGATTTCTGCAGTGCGCTCGGCAACACGCTTTTCCAGTTGTTCGGCATGTTGCTCAATCGCTTCGCGTAGATGCGATTGGTGAATGGAAATTGATAAACTGGCGGCAATGGTACGGGCAATCTCCAATAACTCATCGGTAAACACCTCGCCGGTTTCGGCGCCAATGTTCATCACCCCGATGAGTTCACCTTCTGCCAACAACGGCAAGGTGGCATAGGCCATAACCCCTTCCGTTTGCACAATACTATCAGCCGGATTCTGCACTTCGATTTTTTCAACGACAATAGGCTTTCCGGCACGCAATGTCTCACCTGAGCCAAAGGCAGAGATCGGAACCTCAACACCAGGCCCCAAAGCCGTCTGATGTTCGGCATAAATCGCAATCAGCCTGGCAATATTATCTTCCTTGTCAAAAACCGCCACGCTGGCGCGCCGGCAGGGAATCAGATCGTTGATGCGCGTCATTGCCGCCTGGGCAATTTCTTCAGGCGATTGTGCATTGAGTATCGAATGATCTATGGCCTGCAATATCTCTTTCTGCTTCGAGTATTGCTGAAGCGAGTCGAGGGCACGTCTTCGTTCAGTAACATCCCGTTGAATACCAAAATGTCCGGTAATGCGCCCTTCGTCATCATACAGACAGATATAATCCCCTTCGACCCAAATCTGGCTGCCATCCAGTTTTCGCTCGTCCGTTTCTACGTGAAGCCGCCCGGTATCAAAGAATTCCCGCCAGACCGATTTACCGTAGTCCAAATCGTGACTGTAAAAATCTTTCGGTTTTAGCCCGAGAAAGTCTTCGGCCGTCCCACCATATTGCTGAGCCATCGCCTCATTCACTTTGGTAATCCGCTGATGGGTAAACACATAGTCCAAGACAGCATCCTTATCAACAGAATCATCCCAGCGAATCGGTTCGTCTAGCATCATAAAAAAGAAGCCGTCGAGCGACTGACCAAAAAACAGCTCAAGACGATGTTCGCTTTCGCGCAGGGCGTCTTCCGCCTGCTTCCGTTCTGTCACGTCGAGGGCCATTACCAGACGCGCCCAACGCCCATCGTATTTCACGCTGTGAGCAATCAGCTCTACATGGATGATACTGCCGTCCTTGCGCTGATGTCGCCAGTATCCGACACTGCGTTCCATACCGCGCGATTTGGCGATATAGCTATCGAGTAATTCAACGTCCTCCGGTGGACGGATATCCCTCAGGGTCATTTTTGCAAATTCGCGACTGCTATAGCCGTAATTCTCGATAGCAGCCCGATTCACACGCAAAAATTCCAGGGTCTCCGGATCATAGACCCATATCGAAATCGGACTCTCGTCGAGCAGCATTTCGAGATATCTGTGGCGCGAATCGACTGTTTGCTCGAGCGGATCCCGCTCCTGATTCTTGTTTGGTTTCATACCAGAAAATACTCAGATTAGGCTTTTATTGCAATTAGACACTCAGTCCGCTTTGATACGATAGGGCCGAAGACCGTCGAGATACTGCTTACTGCGATTACCGGCATTATCCGTGGCGACGAAGTAATATTCGATATCTTTTTCGAGATGCAAGGACTGGTCAAAAGCCGCCGCAAATACGCCGTTATTCTTCTCTTCATCAACGGCTTTCATCAGAACGGTTTCGTATTCTGCATCTTCATCCAGACGGAAAAACAGGGTTACTTTATCAACAGCAATATTATCAGTCACAGTTGCCGTCAATAACAGAATCTCCTTTTTGTCATATGTCAAATGTGGATGATGCAGCACTTCCGGACCGGCCTTGTCCGCAGCTTTGATATCAGCGATCAAGTTCTGCACCGGTCCGGATTGCTGTTCGAGCAGGGGTAGATTCTGAAGTATATCGAGCGCAGTGCGTAATTCACCGCGTTTAGCTGTTGTCTCTGCCGAAAAAAGGATGGCATTGAGGAAGGCGGCCGCCTCTTTGGCTCTGGATGATAGCTCTATGGCAACTGGATTCACCTCAGTGCCGTCAAATGGCTTCAATACCGCGCCGAGGACCAGCAAGCAACTATCATATTCCGCCGCGGCGTAAAATACGGATGCGGTCTGAATTGCGCCTTTTTCATCGATTGCACGTTGGAATAATTCACTGCTGCGGCGAAAGGCCTTGCCAGCATCTGTCATGCGTTTGGCCGCAAAAGCAGCATTGCCATCTTGCAGAGCCTTGTTCGCTAATTGAAAGATCCCCGGGGAAAACGCATTGGCTTTTGCCTCAAGCGCCGTCTTCTTCAAATGTCTGGCTTCACTTTGGGCAAGTGCATTTGGGGAAGCAGCGGCTGGCTTTTTCTTCTTGACAGCCTGCGATTTCTTCTTTTTGCCGATTTCATCTTTCCTCGATGCAGCAACAGCAACCGTCTTTCTATTAGATTTGCTACCCTTAGTAAGACGCTTGTTCTGCTCCGTTATAGTTGCAGCATCTGTCACCTTTGTTTTGCCGGTAGTCTTTTCCTTCTCGACAAGTCTCTCTTTTAGCGGCAAGCGGGCCTTTTTGCTTGCAGAATTTGCTACGGCTTTGGACGGTTCCTGCTTTACCAGGGCTGCAGTTTTTGACGCCTGCGTTGCCGCCTCTCCATATAAATCTGCGGCAAGACGGAAAAGACTATCGGCTTCAAATAGCTGACCGCCGTTTTGCATGAGCTGAGCCTTCTTCCCCATATCCGCGGCACGCTGGAAAGCACTCCCCGAAGCTTGTTCGGCTCTCAAAAAAGTAGCGCGATTACGGGCCTTTTCCATAAGCATTTTGGCCAGCTTCGTTCGCGAGCGCGGAGAATGCTGCTTTGTCTCAGTGACAGTGGTTTTCATATCAGGCGTTACCGAGTCCGAGTCTTGCGAACTAAAGTTAAAAGCCAAAATAGCGGCCGTAGCAATCAGTAGACTGCTAAATATTAACACCCATTTTCCTCGCGATGAAGGATTGGAAGTGACGGCACCGCTATCGGGTCGCGGATCTTCATCATACCATGTCACAAACTGGCGTGCTTCCGGCAATGTCAGGTCTTCCGGATCAGTATTATCGGTCACCGGCAGATCACTCCGCAGCGGAACCATGATTTGTTCGAGATCCGGCCAGGTTTGCTGACCATCCTCCATGGTAATTTCCAAGGCTTCATGAATGGCCATTTCCAATTCTGTAATGCTCTGGAAGCGGTTTTCCGGATTTTTCTGCAAACAACGATCGACAACCAATGCCATTTCTTCCAGGACTTTGTGGCCACCAACCAATAGCGGCTTGACCGCTTCATGACGAATTGCTTCGGCAATCTCTTCCCGGGCATGGCCGGCAAAGGGATTCTCACCTGCAAGGCATTCATACATTAGCACGCCAAGGGAGAACACATCCGAGCGCACATCAACCTCACTGCCCGTCAATTGCTCCGGCGACATATAGCGGACAGTGCCGAACGTTCCACTGCTAATGTCCTTCACGGTGTCGTTGCTGAGAATTCTGGCAACGCCAAGATCCATGATCTTCACCCGGCCATTGTTTTGAATGTAGATATTGCCGGGCTTGATATCGCAGTGAACGATCTGCGCTTCGTGAATTGCCTGCAAACCGCGACAAATCTGAATGAAAAAGTCTACCGCCTTCTGTAAAGGCAAGCCTTGTTCACTACCCAGAATCGCCCTGAGATCAGAACCTTCCACATAATCCATGACGAGAAAGGGATTGCCTTCTTCGTTATAACCGAAATCATAAACGGTTGTCACGTTCTCATGAGTCAACTTCGCAGCCAGCTGGGCCTCGCGAGCAAAACGTTGTTTGAATGATGTATCGTCAAGATGTTTATGGCTGAGCACTTTAACCGCAACTTCGCGATGCAGTAGCGGATGCTGCGCCAAATAAACGACGCCCGCACCACCACGCCCCAACTCTTTCTTTACCGAATACTTGTCTATTTTTTGCATGTTATTGTCCTCTGGGTATTGACGTTTCATTTTGGAGCAAGTTTTCCCGCTGTCGGCGGTCCATTTCAGCCGTGAAGGCATCCCGCACTGCCGGAATATGATTCAGAAGCAGCTGAAAATCCTGACTGCTAACGGTCATCAAATTGACCGGCGTTCTGGTACGAACAGAAGCCATTCTCGGCTCTCCATTCCATAAAGCCATTTCGCCGAAATGACAATCCTTGCCAAGTACGGCGAGGCATTTTTCCTGCTCTCCGTCTCCGGCAATCACTTCAACTTCGCCGTCGAGAATGACGTACATTTTGTCACCAAGATCGCCTTTGCGAAAAACAAACTGGCCGGCTTCGAAATGCTCCATAGCGATTTTTTCACGGTCGGCAATTTTCATCTGCACGGTGTCGCCGGGCAGGAGCATATTTAACGCCCAGTCGATGCCGACTCGTATCTTGCGATCCAGACCGGGCATTTTTGCCCAGTAAATCGTGCGCCACAGGAACCAGGCGATAATGCCGGAGATTTTTAAGCCAAAAATTTCAGCGACTGCCGAGCGTCGGCCAAGCGAGCCGATTTTGCCCAAGCCGCTAAAGGAAAAGTGTTCGCGACCGGTCTTTTCACGATGCGTCAGAAGGATATTTGCGGCTACGGTCCGAGCCTGGCGCACAGCGAACTGCGCGGTTGGCGGTGAGACCATGCCGTCTTCATCACGAATGAGCGCGCAATCACCGAGCGCCCAGACATTCTCGGCACCCTTCACCGCGAGCGTTGCCTGGGTGGCAACTCGCCCGTTTTCAATCTCACATTCGAGCATATTTAAGAGAGGATTCGGGGTTGAAGGCACGGTTGAAACAAGGGTCCGGGCGGGAATGCGCAAACCACTTTGTAGATAAACTGAATCGACAGCTGCCCGCTCCACCCGTTCATTGAGCAGCAGGCGCAAACCACGCCGACGCAGAATGTTTCCGGCATAATTCCCCAGGGCATCGTTGAGTTCCGGCAAGATTCTCTCACCGGAATGAACCAACACCACCCGAACAGTTTCATCTTTCAGCGATGGGTAATTTGAGCGAATATTGTGGAAAAGATCGTGGATTTGAGCAGCCACCTCGACACCGGAAAAGCCACCTCCGGCAACCACAAAAGTCAGCAATTCACGTCGCAGTTGCGGGTCCATTTCTATGTCCGCTTCTTCCAGGGAATGCAGTATGTGATTCCTCAAAATCAGCCCATCAGCCATGTTCTTAAAAGTAAAGGCATGTTCCCGGAGTCCGGGCATCGATGAAAAATCATGACCACGTCCCAGTGCAATCACCAGGTAATCAAACTCAATTTCCAGTGGCTGCGGCCGCACACCATGGACTGTGGTAATTTTGCGTCGTTTTAGATCGATCTGATTGATTTCGCGGGTAATCAGGCGGATATCCGGGCAGAGCCGGCGAATAGGAGTGATGCAATGGATTAAATCGATGCTGCCGGCGATCACTTCCGGCAGCAAGGGTTGAAAAACAAGGTAATTCTCGCGGGTAATCAGAACGATATCGAGTTTGTCAGACGCGCGCAGCGATTTACGGAGATTCATTGCGGTATACACACCGCCGAATCCACCGCCAAGAATAACCACCTGCTTTCTGCTTTTCATGATATCGCTCCGATTCTCTGAAGAGGCTTAGACCAGGAGATCATTGTTTACAGGTTCTAAAGCCTTGCAGATTTCCTCTACATGACTATGGTCAGTGCCACAGCAGCCGCCAACCACTGTTAGGTTTGGCAGATAGCGCTTCAGAGTAAGATGCTGCTCTCCAAGTTCCCGAGGATTACCGGCATCCAGCTCAGTGGCTTCGTCGAGTTCCGCATGGCTCTTACAAGACGCATTGGTTCTCAATCCGCGAATGCGCTCCAGCCAGGCGCCCCCTTCTTTAAGAACGTCTTCGAAGTGAGTCGGATGAGCACAGTTAATCATGTAATACGCCGGACCATTGCCGGTAGCAGCATCCGTCATCTCAATTGCTTCGCGAAGCGTGTGCCCGGAAGGCAACCGGCCGTCGGTTTCTACAGTAAAAGAAATAGCTACCGGTAAGCCCGCGCTAAGAGATGCGCGCGTCACGCCAATTGCTTCTTCCGGATAGGTCATGGTAATCGCACTGATCATGTCAGCATCGCTTTTGCGAAAGCTCTCGATTTGCTGACTATGATAAGATTGTGCCTCGACAGCCGCCATCATTGTTTCCGGATTATAGCCATCCCCACGGGGGCCAACGCAGCCACTAATAACCATTGGGGTATCAGCTGTTTCAAACTCATTGCGAATGTCT
The DNA here is from genome assembly GCA_028284445.1 of Calditrichia bacterium. GTDB lineage: Bacteria > Calditrichota > Calditrichia > RBG-13-44-9 > J075 > JANQRS01. The sequence goes on along the minus strand of JANQRS010000037.1, from coordinate 12,657 downwards.
CGCAACATATCAATGGCAGCGCGATTAAGGTTGTCAAGCGACTGTGCATCATGCCCCATTTGTACGGCCCAATCGGGATTTGCACGCCAGGTGGCACTTTCCAGAATGAATCCGGTGTTGTAGCGGGTTGCCAGGGCCACGTGACGGACATAATACTCACGCAGCGCAAAGTAGCCTTCTTCGTTATTCAGCAAATCAAAGGCTGCAAAATAAGGCAGCTCCCATCCTTCATGGAAAATCAGGGTCGTTTCCAAACCGCTATCGGTCAGGAACAGGTTATCAGATAACTGGGGTAGATTATTACGATACTTACTCATGTTCAATCCTCACAACTCTTCTTTGGTGTTAGTTCTTTGTTGATTGTTGACTGTTTTTAGATGTTAGTTGTTGGTTGATAGTGGCTTGTTTACAGCTCTCCCGTGAATACATCACGACTTCTCAACACAACATCCAATTCCTAAACGAATATTGTGCCAAAATTATCAAGCGTAGATTTAGGCATCTCAAAGCGTTTATTTACAAAAGTTTATGGAAGAGGTATTCAAATGGTCTAAAAGGGGCCTGGAATGAAAAATGCGGATATTTCCGCATTAGGTGGAAATATCCGCATAGGAGTCTGCAAATCAGCAAGTTTGGAAATCAGCAAGTCAGCCAATCTGGAAATCGGCAAATCTGGAAATCAGCAAAAAGCGCAAATCGGTAAGAAGGCAGATGGAGAGGAGACAACGGATGGCCAGGGGTGGGTTCAAGCAATCTTTCACTTACCGAATCAACGATTTGGCGAATCAACGTCTTAACAATTTCCCATGCCATACCCGGCAAATCCTCAGGCGCTCAGCGATCAACGAAGACCGATCTTTTACCCGACCCGCGCTTGCCAGGGCCCGGTAATAGCAACCGTCCAGCCTTTACCCTGGATATTGACAAACATTGTAGAGCCATCGGGAGAAAAAGTGACGCCGGCAAATTCGGTTTTATTATGACTATGAGCAAAGGTGTACAGTTTGCCATTCGGGGTAACACCGACCAGACGGACAACATCTCCCTGGCGATCTTCGCAAACAATTAAATCTCCCCAGGGAGCAACCGTTAAATTATCGGCATTTTCAACCAGGTTCGAATTATTTGGCTCTACAAAGAGTTCCAAAGTGCCGGGAGCGGCGTTTTCTGAAGCTGTGCCCTCCCCTTTTGACGGCACATAGCGCCAAATTTGACCAAGCTTCTTATTGCCGCCGCTAGTACAGGCAAAGTAGATGCCGTCTGATCCACGCCACATGCCTTCACCGCGCGCAAAGCGCGCTGCGCCATTGTCGTATCCCTGTTCGCGAAGATCATCTTTTGGCGAAGTGACGTCTTCCACATCAATCCACTCCACCGCCAGCTTAACACCGACAGGCACAGCCGGGCGTGACTTCCAGTTGCGAGTATCCAGGGACGGTTGATCCTTCACTTTAAGCGCCTGCAATTTGCCACCTGCGCTCAGTTGTCCGGGCTTATTAGGAATGAAGCGATAGATTAGACCGTCGTTTCGATCTTCTGTTTGGTAAACGATGCCGGAATCGATGTCCACCGCCACTGCCTCGTGATTGAAACGCCCCATATCCGTCAGGGGAATCGCCTGAGTGAGTTTCATTTCAGCAGAAGCGGGCACTTCAAAATTATAGCCATGATCCTTTTCATAGAAATATTGATTGGAAGATCGGGTATCCATGCGCTGAACGGTTTCTTCACAGGTAATCCAGGTATTCCATGGAGTTGGGCCACCGGCGCAATTGCGCTGAGTACCACCGAGACTGAGGAATTGACGCACAATCTTTTGTTCTTTGGTATCATAAACAACTGTGGTTGTACCGCCATGTCCGGGTGTTTTTCCCAAACCACGATCATACAGCCTGCTCATATCTACTTTATCGAGCAACTCCATCTTGTTACCAAATGGCCCGGGATTATCCGGTCGCAATTCATGATTTCGAATGAGAATTGTCAGCCCATCAGGCCCGGGAAAAGTTGCCATCCCGTCCGGCAGATGCGGGACCCGTAAACCATCGTCCATCATTTGTCCATAGCGGGAAATAATTTGATATTTGAATCCGGGCGGCAGGTCAAGAAGACCATCCGGATCAGTTACCAGGGCCCCATAGCCATTCGCAGCTAAAGCACTGGTCGTAATGCCTGCAGCAGAAGCGCAGGACAATTTATGCAAACCGGTAAAGCCAATGGCCACCAGGCCACAGGTCCGAAGAAAGTGTCGTCGTGAGATTGTCACAGGAGACTCCTGTTAAGAAATGAGAAATTCCAACTTTCAAATTCCAAATAATTCTTCAGTTTACATCTGATACAACATCAGATAAATGATGACGCCGGTAATTGACACATAGGCCCAGGCGGGCAAGGTCCAACGCGCTATCTTGACATGTTTTTCAAATGCCTCACGCCATGCGCGAACCACCGTAATGATCACCATTGGCACAATCGCCGTCGCCAGGACAGTGTGCGTCAGTAATATAGTAAAGTAAACTGTGCGGATGGGACCCTGTTTGGTAAACTTAACAGATCCCACATTGAAATGATATATTAGATACGAAATGAGAAACAGTGCTGACACGCTGACTGCCGCTATCATGCAGCGTTGATGGGCGATGCGATTGCCGGTTTTAATGAAATAATAACCGCTCATCAAAAGCAGGAAGCTGGTAGCATTGAGCATGGCATTTAATGCCGGAAGATCCGTTAAGGCCACCTTAAGCTCCTTCTTCCCTCAAGATAGAAATATCAACCGCCAATTTTCCAAGGAAATTGTCGCTGTTAATATCATAGTAACCGCGAATTCGACCGAGCTTGTCCACAAGGACAAAATGGGTGCCGTGGGTAATCGGGGCGGTTTCCGTGGCCCCTTTAACACTGATTTTCATACCGTTTCTGGCCAGATCAAAGATTTTTTCCCGATCCCCGGTCAGAAAATACCAAATACCTTCGCGAGCCCGGTATTCCTCGGCATATTTGCTCAACACCTCCGGCGTATCGTAATCCGGATCAATGCTAAATGAAACCAGGGCAACGTCCTTAAGGCGGCCGATCGCCTGCTGCAATTGGCTCATATGAGAGGACATCATCGGGCAAGGACCGCCGCAGCGGGTGAAGATGAAGTCTGCTACCCAAACCCGGCCTTCAAGATCACTGCGCTTAAACGGCTGATTATTCCGCTCAATCAGTTCAAAATCATCAACCATACCAATAACCGGCAACTTCTCATTGCCATGAACCGGCCGATAGCGGCTCCAGATCAACAAGGTGATCATCAATACCGCAAAAAGAGAGAATGCAATGGCAATTCCGGTGAGTTGGGATTTTTTGCTCATATATCTGCAGTGGCGTTTAAGTTCTTGTTGTAATGCTTGATGCTTGATGCTTGATGCTTGATGCTTGATGCTTGATGCTTGATGCTTGATGCTGATAGGCAAAATTACTAAAGAATATTGTTGACGCAATGCTTACTCAAAGTATCTTCCAGTCTCCAGTCTCGCCTTCCTTGTTACGTGGTGGAGAAAGGTTGCTATACGCTATACCTTATCAATCATCATAAATCCCCACAAGACCAGGGGATAGACAAACGATGCCATCATCAGCTGTTTAGCACGGTGACGGGAATGATTCATAGCAACAGCAACACCGCAAGCAAGGAATAGGGCGCCGGAAACAATCGCTACCCACAGGTAAATGTTGCCGGTCAGCCCTAAAACAGTGGGCACAACGCTGATCGCCAGTAAGGCGACGCAGGTAATGAGGATATGCCGATGTGTGCGCTTAATGCCGTTTCGCTGGGTTGGAAGCATCTTATAGCCGGCCTGTTCATAATCATCGCTGTAAAGAATCGCTATGGAAAGAAAATGCGGGAACTGCCAGAGAAAGAGAATGCCAAACAACACCCAGCCTTCAAGGCTAAGTTGATTTGTGGCGGCAGTCCATCCGCAAAGAATTGGCAATGCGCCGGGAATTGCCCCAACCAGGGTGTTGAGAAAAGAATATCGCTTCAACGGCGTGTAAGCAAATAGATAACTAACAATCGTGACCGCGACGAGCGTTGCGGTCAGCAAATTGACAAGATAGGCCAAATAGATAACGCTGCTGAGGCTGAGAGACACGCCAAAGATCAATGCTTCCGTTGGCTGCAAGAGCCCTTCAGGCAAAGGGCGATGGCGGGTGCGCTCCATGCGCGCATCATGCTCGCGCTCGACGAACTGGTTGAGCGCCAATGCCCCACTACTTGCCAGGGCAATGCCAAAGAGACTATGGAATAGAATCAACCATTCGATTTGACCTGGCGCGCCTAGATAAAATCCGGTCAGCGCAGAAAAGAGCACCAGTAAAGTAAGGCGCGGCTTGCAAAGCTGCACAAACGCAGCCGCCTTATCCGCAATAGTGAGAGTTTCAGTTTTCATTGAGCCCATTCTTCTTTGTCAAATCGCCTTAGTTTAAGAAATTTTTCACGAGAAGTCAATTTCAGTAGATTTTTCTGGATACCGGCCCCTTAAGCCCCTTCCAAGAGCCATTTAAGGGAAAGCCTTATTAGCCAATCCGGCTTTCCGCCGCTGACAATTCGGCTTCGCCCGCCGCACCATTTGCAACTGCGCCGGGTGCATCCATCGCTTGACGCGTAAAGCGCCACGCCCAGGTAGCGATGACAACACTACATGCCAGAATTAAGGCCCCAACAACCACGTGCGGCACGGTCGAGAACACGGACTTCTCCGTCCAGATGTTCATTGCGCCAAGGGTAATTTGTATCACGGTGAGAATCAAGAGATAGCGGGTCAGCATGCCAATTTGCGTCACATCATTGTAATTCATAAACAGGCGGAAGACCCAAAACAGGATAACAAACGCCAGAAGACGGTGCAGAAACTGGATCGTTACCATTAGGGTAAAAGCCGTTTCGCTTACCGGAAATGGTGCGTTGGGATTATGCGGCAAGTCCCAGAACGGTGGAATGAGACTGCCAAAGGCCAGTGGAAAATCAGGAATAACCAGCCCGGCACCGGTATGGCGGACCATAGCGGCAATAACCAACTGGGCAAATACCAGCCCGACCATGATACGGGCATCCCGCCAGGTTTTTTGTGAGTCGGCTATGCCAGTCGATTGTCGGATAAAGCCAAGCCAGCTGCGAGAGGTCGCGACGAGAATAACAAAGAGCATGCAAAGGATGGACTGGGCAAGCGTGGCATGCGTAATCGCTACGGCAATCTTGGTGCTTTGAATATTGGCGCCACCGGTAACGGCCAATGCAGCATCCTGGACACCTTCGGTAGACACTAGCAATACACGTAAGCCGCCGAGTGTCGCCTGAACAATCACTGCAATCAGGGCGCCGTAGCTCATCCAGCGTACCCACCGGCGAACCTCGACGCGGCTCATCCAAAATGCCAGGATGGCAACCAAAATGCCGGTGAGGCCGGCAATGAGGCGATGACCATGTTCATAAAAAATACCGCCTATCATAGGCGGCGTCAGTGATCCGTAGGATAGCGGCCAATCCGGCACTGCATCACCGGAGCCGGTGCTGGTAACTGTGGCGCCGGCCAGGATCAGGCAAACGGCAACCACAGTGGTCAACAATGCAAAAACAAACAGCCACTTCCTGTATTCTATATCATCAGGTCTTTGCACAACAACCTTCTTCTGCCAATAAGTGTCTCGTCTGGAGACGATCCGCTATCCCTAGCGGCCATACTCCTCAATTTCATCCATCGTCTGTTTCACCCACGCGGCGTAACTTTCGTCGGTATGAATGGTCATCATCCCCTTCATGCGATAATGTCCAAGACCGCAGAGCTGCGCACAAGAGATATCATACTTACCGGTTTTGACCGGGGTGAAATAGACCGGAATTGTTAATCCCGGGATAGCATCCTGCTTTACGCGCATGGCATTCAAGCCAAAACTGTGTATCACATCTTTGGAAGATATATACACAATTACCGGCTTGTCAACAGGCAGATGTAACTCATTAATGGTAGTGATATCGTCCAGTGAGTTTGGATCATTCCAATCCACTCCAAGAGGATTATCGGTTGCATCTACCCTATCTACAGAGCGAGCACCAAATTTCCCATCGGGACCGGGATAGTGAAAGTTCCAGGCAAACTGTTCGCCGATAACATGGACAACTGTCGACTCTGCAGCCGACGGAAAGTCTGTTTTGTAAGACGACCAGGCCGGGATGGCAAAGGCAAAAAGCAGCACCAGTTCCGCCGCAACGACACCCACTTCCTGGTAAGTTGACAGTTTTCCCTTGGCGCCATGATAATTGGCTTTAGGGTTTTTCGATTGCCGAAACCGGTATAACACGTAAATGAAGAACGGGGTCCAGATTACAAATAGAATCAGCATTAGCCAGTGGACAAGGGCAATCATGTTGTCAACTTCATGACCATGTGCCGAGGCGTTTACGGGTAAACCTAGGAATTCAACCATTGCTGTGATACTCCTCTTCCATCATCGTATCGTCAATAGGATTACAGCGTTCATTAACTAAATTTGTTTTTTGCAAAAACGGTCATCACGTTTTGTCAATCACATCGCGCGGAATCGCCACCAGGACACCTTGTTCATTCACGGTGTAATCACCGGATGAAAGCCTTTTGGCGCGCCGCCCCATGTAAACAAAGAAGGCGATAAACAGACCGAATATGCAGAATGTGATCATTAACAGCCCCAACATCGCCCATCCTATGCCTTGCGTCACCGGGGAATTCGTTGCACCGGCGGCACCAAAGCATTTCTCACAAGCCAAAACCACGCTCGGTAGAAACTGGATTAGCAGAAAGGCTGCTGTCAATATCTTCATCATATGCTTTTTCATCTCATCATACCTCAGTTGAGAGACTTGAACACAAGTATGTCAATTGTCGTCGATTTACCAACGTTTACAGATAACTGATATGACTCAGCTTTTGCAGGAATCGCTTTCCATAGACAACCAGCACAACACCGCTGACGACTGAAAGAATTCCGGTAAGCAGATACCCGATACTACCGGCAGTAGCGTAATGATTTAAAGCCCAGAGGCCAAACCCCACCGCCAGTAACACAGAAGCGGTAATAAAGATGATATGAACGGTCTTTAACGACATCTTACACTCCTACTTGAGCTTGGTCATAGTATGCAAACAAGAATAAGGCAACCATGGCAACGAAGAAGGCAAATGTCAGCAGCAGGGTGCCGTGAATGATCTTCTTCTCGCCGATAAGGTGCATAAAGTAACCCGCTACCAGTCCGGCTTTGATCGAGGCAATAATCAGCGCAACAATCAGAGCTGGTATGATCGGCATATGAATATAGGCAACACCAACAGTGACAACTGTCAGTACAGCCAGGGCGGCAAATACCGTCAGGTAAACGCGGATATGCTTATGTACTTCTTCAACAGTCATGTTTTCGCTAGCCATCATATCTCCTGTTTCGTTATCAGGTTAAAGGAGGTAAATTGTTGGAAACAGAAAGATCCATACAAGATCCACAAAGTGCCAATACAAGCCGGCAACTTCTACACGATTTGTAAACTGCTGCGGGTTGGTTTCCCACATCTTGGCGCCGGGCCCCCAGAGATATGCCATTACCACTACCCCACCCAAAACGTGCAGGCCATGCAGGCCGGTGAGCGTAAAGTAAACAGCAAGGAAGGTGCCTTCAGCCGGAAAATATCCGTGGACAAACTTATCATTGTATTCAAAGCCTTTAACGACGAGAAATACCATGGCCAGAAGGATTGTTAATCCCATATAATAACGGAACTTCTTGAAATCCTTTAGCATCAGCTGCGCCCATGCCATTACCACCGTTACACTGGAGGCAATCAGCACCATGGTGTTGAAGGTACCAATCGGCACGCTAAGTACGTCGAATGAGCTGGCGAAATTTTCACCGAGGATCGTACCCGGCCATTCCGGGGCACCAATACGTAAAAAGATGTAGGCGGAAAATAATCCACCAAAGAGCATCACTTCGGATGCAAGAAAGAGCCAGATACCAATCTTCGCATTGTATAAGCCGGTATCCGGCCTGGCTGTTGTGGTATAAGGAATTTCCATGATTTACGCCTCCTCTCTAACGGATTCTTTTTCTCCCGGCTCATTTTGTGGCGTAAAGTCCTTGCTGCTTCCCGGAACGCTGTATTCATAGGCGTCGCGATAAACAGTAGGAACAACTTCGAAGTTGCCATGTCCAAGCGGCGGTGACGTGGTTGCAGACCATTCGAGGGTAGTAGCTTCCCAGGGATTGTCTGATACTTTTTCACCCTTCTTGATACTGTAGAAGAGGTTCCAAATAAAGATAAACTGGATGATCCCCATTAACCAGGCGGCATGGGACATCGTCACGTTCCAATGCAGGGTCGGTTCAGCAAAGGTATACTGCGCACCGGCATCCCAAAGGCGACGGGAAACACCAGCCATCCCCTGGATAAACATGGGCATAAAAATCAAGTTCATACAGATGATCGTTCCCCAGAAGTGGATCTTTGCCAGGGTATCGTTCATTTTTCGGCCGGTCATTTTCGGGAACCAGTAATAGATGCCGGCAAACATGGCAATGATTGTCCCCGGGGCAACCACGTAGTGGAAGTGCCCGATAACATAGTAGGTATCGTGAAGGTGAATGTCCGGGGGAGCAAGTCCGAGAGGCAGACCGGTAAGTCCGCCAATACCGAACATCGGTAGAAATCCCAGCGCAAAGAGCATCGGGGTTGTGAATCGTATCGCCCCGCCCCATAGTGATATGAATAGCGCTGAGAGTATAATCACCGATGGAATTGAGATTATCATCGTCGTTAGCTGGAAGAAGGTACTGATTGCAGTTCCCATCCCGGTGATAAACATATGATGCGCCCATACGATGAAAGACATAAAGCCGAGGAAGATCAAAGCATAGACCATCGACTTAAAGCCCCACAAGGGTTTGCGGGTGTTATTAGCAATGATATCGGCGACGATACCCAGTGCCGGTAGAATCAGAACATATACTTCCGGATGCGCCAGGAACCAGAAGAGGTGCTGCCACAAGAGCGGGCTACCACCGCCGGCAATGTCCAGCGCCTGACCACTTACCACCAGGCCGGTCGGCATAAAGAAGCTTGTGCCCCCTACCCTGTCCATAAGCTGCAGAATACCAGCGGCCTGAAGCGGCGGGAAAGCCAGCAAGAGCAAGAAGGAAGTAACAAACTGTGACCAGCAAAAGAAGGACATGCGCCAGTAGGTCATCCCGGGCGCGCGAAGCTGGATAATGGTTGTAAGGAAGTTTACCGCACCAAGCAGTGATGAGGTAATCAGGAAGGTCATCCCGATAAGCCACATGGTCTGGCCGGTTGTCTCAATATTGGCAAGCGGTGGATATGAGGTCCATCCTGCTTTAGCCGCACCGCCGGGGAACCAGAAGCTGGCCAGCATAACAACGCCACCACAGAAAAAGACCCAATAGCTGGCCATATTTAACTTCGGAAAGGCCATATCAGGTGCGCCGATTTGCAGTGGCACAACATAGTTTCCAAAGGCCCCAACCGCCAGCGGTACGATGCCCAGAAAAACCATGATGGTTCCATGCATTGCGCCCAGCTGGTTGTAGAATTCCGGCAGCATCACGCCGCCAGGCATGGTTTCTTCGCCAAAGAGGAAACCAAAAATCGGAATCGGCTCGCCGGGATAAGCCAACTGCCAACGCATCAGCATAATGAGGGTAAAACCGAAAAACAGGAAAACGAGGCTGGTCAAGCCGTACTGAATACCAATCACCTTGTGATCGGTTGAGAAGACGTACTTTCGCCAGAAACTTTCCTCATGATGACCGTGAGACGTCTCGTGAGAAGCGGTGGTCGCCATAGCTCTAACACCTTCCTGAGTTTAGAATTGTCGTAAGGTGCTGAGAACGCAGCAGCCATGCACAGCCGTTTGCGGTCCCAGCACAAATTGAGTATGAAGAGGAAAAGATTAGCCGCCGAAAGAGAAATCAGCAGTGGCGGAACCACCGTCAGCAACGGTCACCTTCATGGTTTGAGTACCAAAGGTTTCATGCCAGGCTTCCAGCGTATAGTCGCCGGCCGGCAGGTTATTGATGGAGAAAGAACCATCGTCGCCGCTAACAGCAAAGAAAGGATGATCAACAACACCAATGTAGGCAGCCATCCAGGGATGAACATCGCACTTGACTTTTACCATTACTTCCTGCTTACGGAAGCTCTTCTCGCGCTCGTCACCTTTTTTCGGCATACCGAAATTGAACGGGCGGTTGGTCTTTGCCTGGGCATTGATATTGTGCAGAAGCGGATCGCTATTGAGGATTTTGATCGTTTGTCCGGTTTGGACGCCAAGAACGTGCGGCGTATAAGCGCAGCCAACCTGATCCATTACTGCCGGTTCGCTGGGAACAGAAAAGGATTTGCCTTCCAAACCTTCTTTAACATATACAAAAACGTTCTTTACGGTATTATTTGCGTTAACCACAACAGATTCGCTCAATGTCGGTCCATCGTGGAATCCGCTACACTCGGCATCCATTCTCAAGCGCTTCGGCTTCGGTGCGGTACCGGCGAAATTAATACTACCGGCAACGGTAGCTGAACCGGTTGGGGTCATCTGCGCAGCAGGCTTGGATTCAGGTGCAGGCTTGGATTCAGCAGCGGGTTGATCGCCACCGCCACCACAGGCGAGCAGTAACATGGCAAAAACAACAGACAATACGAGCGGCAATTTAATAGACTTCATGATACTAACCTCCTAAAGATTACTACAGTGAATCTACAGATATTGAATTGACTTAACGTCTCTATGTGCTTTATGAAAAAATTCGCAAGGACGGGCAAAAAAATATCGCCGCTTCTCGAATGCAGTACGACATACATACGCCAACAGACTCATGGCAAACATGATCTGCCTGCAGACTATAGTCTACAACTACACTGCTATCTATATGCTAAAAAGAACAAACATACATATCGAGTTACGATCGTGTGAGGTAGAGATAAAGAAGGTAAAGGCGGGATGATGAGAGTCGACAAAGCACCAGGACACAATCAGCAGCACATCAAAGGTATGCTACTACTGCTACCCACTACTTTATATTTTGAAGATCTATAAAACAAAAAATGCGAATCCGATTCTCCACCTTTCACACGAACACACATTAAACGACGCAAACGATGCCGGATAATGATGTAAACGATAAATCTCGGTTGTAAAAAACTGCAAGATGTTATCGATAATTTCCTTGATTGTCAAGAGGAATTTCGCAATAAAATCGTCTTTTTAAAAGGAAACAGAGGAATTTTATTGTCCAATAAAAACAAAAGGTTACGAAAAGCAGGATTTCCGGAGCGTCACGTAGTTGGAGCGATCAAGGGAGTGCAAAATGTACTTCAAAATTTTTTCGCGCTTTTGTATATTGAATCAGCAAAATTGACAGCGACTTGAGATCAGGAGAGAACGTCGATGGACTGGGTTTGGGAATTATTCAAGCCATACATAATGCGAGAAATGAGACGCTTGGGAGATGAGAACCCGAGCAATGAAGTATTGCAACACAAGTTCATTGAGATTCTCAGTGTCTCAACCGTTTCCGTGCTGGTCCAGGAACCCTGGCAGAACTCGGTGCGCTTCAAGGGACTGGCAAAATATGACGCCTCCTCCATGATGCCGCTTATCAACAACCCCATGGAATATCTATTCGAGAATTTCGGCGGCGGTAAGTTTAAGCTAAATTTTCATCACGGTCTGAACTTCGTATCTACTCGCAACTTCAAACCGGAAGGTGAGCCGAAGTGGGTGGATATGGAGGATATCGGATACTAGCTCACTACGTTCGCGTCAGTTCGCTGGCGCTCACGTCAGGGCCTTCGGGCCTTCGGGCCGTCAACGCGAGCGCAGTGAGTATTTCAATGTTTTCGTATCCCCACGTTCGCCTGAAGCGAACATAAGGCTGCAATATGTAGCGGCTCCGCCGTTGAACGGTAACGACAAACGATCAACGTTTTTCACGGCTGAACCCCAGCTGACCCTATTTATTTAATTTTCAATGTGATTCTGCCATCCCGCTCTTATCAGCATTCCCATGGTTACCAGTGCAACCACCAGAAAAATGCCTGCCCCGATCTGCATGGAAATCTCCCCTCCCCCGGGCATCGGTACCATTTTATCGCTGTCACCGAGAACGATTCGGAACAGCTCAAAGATGCGATAGCCAATTACGATGGATAATATTCGCGTAAACCACTTATATTCGCGCCAGATCAAGATCGGAAATGCAATGAGGAAAATCAGGGCAATGCCAAAGAAAATATAACCACCGGGGCCTTCGAATCCGCGACGGGTCATACCAATCGCCGTTATGTATGCAGCACCAGAGAAGTAGATGATCCCGTAAATCAGGTATGTGATTGCCGCCTGGCGGTAACGCCTGGTTGAATTCATTAGCTTCCTTTCGAGTTTGGTGGACCGAGTTTGACCAGTGCGCCATCCGATGGGAGGATTGGAATATTGGAATACTGGAAAAGACCTTGCTTTCCAATGTCGTGCGCAACAGCTTCCATCATTCCATCATTCCATCATTCCATCATTCCATCATTCCATCATTCCATCATTCCATCATTCCATCATTCCATCATTCCATCA
>JANQRS010000036.1 GCA_028284445.1 Calditrichia bacterium | reverse complement strand
TGATGCTTGATGCTTGATGCTTGATGCTTGATGCTTGATGCTTGATGCTTGATGCTTGATGCTTGATGCTTGATGCTTGATGCTTGATGCTTGAAGTTATTTTAACCTGAACCGTAGTCAAGCACAAATCAATGTTTTAATGCTTCAATCTTCAATGCTTCAATCTTCAATGCCTTACTCGCTTCCCGTTACCAACTTTGCCACCGCTTCCATGTCAATTTGCGGTGTGGCACTTGGCTGAGTAGCAACATATGCACCAACTGCATTCGCAAAGCTTAAAGCATCAGGTGCCGGCTTCCGCTGATTCAATGCCGTCAATAACGCAGCGAGGAAGGAATCTCCAGCACCAACAGCGCTTACCACGTCAACTTTATACCCGGGATGCTCCACCCATTCGTCGCGATGCCAGAGGGCAGCTCCGTCGCCACCGCGAGTCACGCAAATTGTCTCGCAACCAAATCGAGCCCCAAGCTCAGCAACAGCTTTGCGGAGATCCGGCGGCAGATAAAACCACTTGGCAAGGTTCGCTAACTCGTCTTCGTTGAGCTTAACAAAGCGGGCGTCGAACAAGGAAGACTTTACGACACGCCGATCGTCATATGGAGAGCGCAGGTTGATGTCAAACACCTCGAATGCAGTGCCCTTGCATAGGCTCTTGATTGCCTCTCGCGATACGGCGCTGCGCTGGGCAAGCGAGCCAAAGACGACCACATCACGATTTCGATCGCCAAGCGATTCGAGCTTGGCTGGATCAATAAAATCCCATGCAGAGGGTTTCACAATATCATACTTTGGATCATCCGGTGTCGGAAAAGAGACGTTGACTAAACCGGTTGTATGATGATCGTCAATTTGGATGGCAGTGGTTGACATTCCCAGGGCATTCATTTGCTCGAGGATTCGCTCTCCGAGTTCGTCTTTCCCTACCCGGCTGACCATCACCACATCCTGCCCCAGTTGATGGAGATGACAAGCCACATTAAATGGGGCACCGCCGAGAAACAGGCCATCTGGCATATCATCCCATAGCACCTCTCCAACACAAATAAACCGAGACATTCTGCTACCCCCTATTGCCACTTTTCATTGACGGCTTCAGCGTCCAGCCTTCAAATAAAAGGAGTCCCGTGCTTCCTCCTATTGAGAATAGTTCAATACCGTGGCTTCTTTCTCCGGGAAAAATTATTTCTGTGAAAACGATTCGTCCATCGTTGACAAAAACCTCAAGTGAGGATCGATCAACAAATATATGCAGGCGTACTAATGCCTCCGGAAGAAATGGGGCACGATGGCGTCCGGGAAAGTCGTCATGAAAATCGACAAATCCGGATTTGCTGCGATCTACATAGATTTCTGAACTACTCAGCGCAATACCAATTGCTGTTTCATCGAACTCACTCTCACAGAGTCGCAACCCGAATTCCTGTGCATCTTTCACCTCAAATTCTACCTTTAGCTCAAGAAGGCTACTGGTGATTTCCGGTACGACATCAAGCTTTGAATCTGCCGCCATTACGAATGGCGCTACCTGAAAATGCCGGGCTCGTAACTGCTTCAGCTCCCGGGCAGGCATCTGAAACAAACGTATCCCCGACGCGGTCGTTCTCAGTTCAACCGATCGTGGAAGAGACATGGCGTTTCGCCAGGGATATGTCGGCACATGTTGAGCGTACTGCCAATTGCTCATCCACGCCAGCCATAATCGTCGGCCATCTTCCTCGGGAATATCGGACCATGAGACGGCAGCATAAAAGTCTTTACCATAGTCGAGCCATAGCGCCAGCATCTTTCCGGGAGAGGATTCTGGTGTTAGGAATTTCGGACTATTTGCTTCGTCTACTTTAAAAAATTTGCCGTCAAAATCTCCGATGAAATACTGCCCTCCGGATCCACCACCGACGCTGCCGGAATCAATATCGACTTGAAGCACCCACTTGACTTTGCTATTATCGCCGTCGACCGATAGCGCAAATAAATCCGGACATTCCCAAAGGCCTTCGGTAGATCCTGCCGGGCCAAACTCGCTCAGGAAGTTCCAGGACTTAAGATCTGCGGACTCATAGAACTGAATTTTCTTTTCCACGGATAGCGCCACCGTCATCACCCAGTAAGCCCCGGGTTCAAACCACATGACTTTCGGGTCGCGAAAATCAGACTTGCCGATATCCAGCACCGGGTTGCCGTCATACTTTGTCCATGACCTGCCGCGGTCGTTGCTATAAGCTATGCATTGATACTGGCGAACCGGATCACCAGGCACATGTCCGGTATAGATTGCAATCAACGGAGGTTGGCCATCTATTCCGAAACCGCTGGTGTTTTTCCAGTCTACAAGACCACTTCCGCTAAAAATCATTTCACCGTTTTCTTCTGCGAGGGCCAAGGGCAGATGTTCCCAATGCACCATATCAGGACTGACAGCATGCCCCCAACTCATATGGCCCCACTTGTTGCCAAAAGGATTGTATTGATAAAAGAGGTGATATTCACCGTCGTAGTAGAACATCCCATTGGGATCATTCATCCAATTTCGAGGCGGCGAAAAATGATATTGCGGACGAAAACACTCGTCGTAGTCGTAGATTTTACTCACGCCACTCATTCACCGGTCGCTTTAGGTTGGCAGTTCATTGCTGATTGACAGGCTTCTATTTTACAAACTAATTCCTAAATTTCAAACCGCCTCTTTCCAGGCTTAGAATTAGTGCCAGGTATTATCTAAACACAGGCTGAATCCGGGCGATTTTCCAGTCCGGAAATTCAATTGGAGAATGCCGCTTGTAATTATCTCAGCATTTCTCTAATTTGGTCGAAGTCTAAATGCAGCGCATCTGTAATATCATTTTTCATTTCGTGACCCGGTTAACGCCAGAGCATCGTGCTGCGGGCAATATTGATTTAAAAACGAGGGTTTATATATGGCTTCAGGCAACAAAAACAGTACTGCCGGAAAAAGCAGACTGCTATCCGAAAAGGAGCGCCAACTTTGTCAGGCAGTTAGTCAAGGGCCCAGCCCGAATCGCGAAAGAGCGTTGGCGATCCTAGCGGTTGACAATGGTCATACACAGGCTTCTGCTGCAAAGGAAGCGGGATTGAGCGTAGGACAGGTGCAGTATTGGCTGCGTAAATTCAGGCAACAACGCCTGGCGATTTTCCCGGATGCAGCAAATAGCGTATCAACATCAACTGCCAATGGCAGCGCCAAACCTCAGAAAGAGGCAAAGGCTGAAACAGTTGCTGATGGTGCCAAAGGCGCTGAGGCAAAATCAGATAGTCCGAAAAAGAAGTCCGCGGATAAAAAAGGCGCTGATAAAAAAGCTGGTAAAAAGAAGGGTAAAGAGGACAAAACAGCCAGGAAAAATAAGGGCAAGAAGAAGAAAAAGGATAAAGACAAGCCCAAGAAAGATAAAAAAGGCAAGAAGAAATCCGGCAAGTCCAAGAAATCAAAGAAGGGCAAGAAGAACCGGAAAAAGTCTAAGTCGAAAAAGTAGTGACGGCACATTCGGGCTATGCAATACGAAAGCTCCAAAACCTTCAACACAGATGCACACGGATTTTCACGGATAAACGCAGATGAAAAAACGGACAAGAAGGAACAAATATGGGCCATTTGCTTCCTCCTGAGCCTCTTAATCATCATTCAGCCGTGTGGACTATTCTTCATCTGTGAGGATCAGTGTTAAACGGTTTTAGTTGTTCGCCCTCTGGACATTTTAAGCAAGCAATCGTACTATTAACTATTCTCAAACTGTATACACACATTCTTCGGCTCTGTAAAAAAACGCAGGGCCTCGAAGCCGCCTTCCCTGCCAACACCAGAATTTTTCACCCCACCAAAAGGTGTGCGAAGATCGCGTAGCAGCCAGGTGTTGATCCAGACAATCCCCGCGTGAATATTCCGAGCCATTCGCTTCGCGCGGCTCAGGTTCTCCGTCCATAGCGTGCATGACAACCCATACTCACTACTATTGGCCAGGGTCAATACCTGCGACTCGTTTTCGAACGGCATAATTGTCACAACCGGTCCAAAAATTTCCTCCTGGTTGGTCCGGCAATCCACATCCAACCCTTCAATGATGGTCGGTGAAATATACCAACCCCTTTCATAACCATTTGGAAAGACTGCTTCTCCACCACAGAGGATTATCCCACCCTCTTCTTTTGCCAACTCAATATGTGAGAGAATTTTCTCGTAATGCGCCCTGGACACGATCGCTCCCAATTTGCTCTCAGGATCTGTTGGCGGCCCCACTTTCACTGCCTTTGTGCGCGTAACAAAATCGGCTTTAAATTGTTTATAAATTGAGGCCTCAACGAATATCCGCGAACCACAAAGGCAGATTTGTCCCTGGTTGGCAAAAGATGAGCGCAGGGTGGTATCAAGCATCTTCCCATAATTGCAATCGGCAAAGATGATGTTGGGATTCTTCCCGCCCATCTCCAGAGAGATTTTCTTAAACATTGGGGCAGCCACAGTGGCAATCTCGCGGCCAACACGAGTGCTACCGGTAAAAGATATGGCCTTCACCAGCGGATGTTTTGTGAGTTCGCTGCCAACCTTTGGCCCTTCCCCGTGGACAATATTCAACACACCGGGCGGCAGTCGGGCTTCCCGGCAAATTTCCGAGAGCAGGTAGGCAGTCATCGGCGTGACCTCAGAGGGCTTGGCGATCACTGTATTACCGGCGGCAATCGCCGGCGCTACTTTCCAGGTAAAAAGATAAAGCGGCAGGTTCCAGGGCGATATTGTCCCGACCACGCCAAGCGGTTGTCGCAGCGTATAATTGATGGCATCGGTCATTTCATGGGCGGCACTGGCGAATTGGGTTATGGCGTGTGAAAAGAAGCGAAAATTGCTGCTTGCTCTGGGTATGTCCACCTTTCTTGCCAGCCAAAGCGGCTTACCATTGTCCAGCGATTCCGCTTGAGCCAACTCCTCATGTCGCGCCTCGATCAAATCAGCAATTCGGCTAAGAATACGGCTGCGCTCATCGACTGATGTTGCTGCCCATTGCGGGAATGCTTTCTCCGCTGCCGCGCAGGCAGCATCCACATCGCGCTTATCTGAATCGGGGACCTTTGCATAGACCTGACCGCTTGCAGGATTGTAGACATCCAGGTATGCTGACGAAACCGGTGCGCAGAGCTCTCCACCGATGAAATTTTGAAGCAACTTCATGAGAGGCCTTCCTTCGGAAAGTGAGGAAATATCAAGTCAGGCTTTTCAAGCGCTGGTAGTATTCTGCCAGCGGGATCTCATCAAATCCGTCTCTGCTGCAGATATCCAACAAGAATTCGTCCTGTTTTCTGCCAAGTTTCATTGCTTCTGAATAGGGCAGTTCCGGTCTGAAAGTTACCAGCGAATACTTTGAGTAATAGTCCGGGAATTGCTGTTCCAATTCCAGCTCGATTTTGCGCTTGCGAATAAAATTGAGATCATCAACCCGATCGCGCATTTCAAAAAAATTATCGATTGCCAGATCCGCAATAGCATCTGCATTGGCTTTTCGTTCGTCCTGAAATAGCGTGAAAACCTTATCCCAATCAGGCGCATATTGCGCCAGGATGCCGTCGAAGATTCGCACGTCTTCAAGGGATGCATTCATTCCCTGACCATAGAATGGCACAATCGCATGAGAAGCATCTCCCATAATCAAGGCTTTCCCATATGCCTGCCAGGGATAACACTTGATGGTACCCAGCGTGCCAACCGGGTTGGCAGCAAACTCTTCCTGATACTCAGGGATGTAGGGCAACAAGGTCGGGTAATATCGCTCGAAGAACGCCTGAACCGCATCTTCTGTTTTGAGACTATCGAATCCGACTTCGGAGTCAAACGGGTGGAACATGGTTAGGGTAAAACTGCCGTCCAGGTTCGGCAGGGCAATGATCATGAAGTTACCACGAGGCCAAATATGCAGCACTTCTTTCTCGATTTGCCATCCGCCATCGTCAGCTGCGCGAATGCTCAATTCCTTATAGCCGTGACGGAGAAAATCCTGCGAATAATTGAAGAGCAATTCCGGTGATTGTCCCATCATGCTGCGACGCACGGCTGAACCGGCCCCATCGGTTCCAATAACAATGGCGCCTTGATCCTCGAGTAGCTGGCCATTCTGCTTATACCGTATTTTGGCATGCTGCAAGTCAACGTCTATCACCGGCGTATTGAAATTGAGGGAAATCTGCGAATAGCGATCAGCGGCTTCTACCAAAGCAGTATTTAATCCCGGCCGAGAAACGGAATTGATGTAGTCGCCCGACCGGCCGCTATAAGGCGAGAGAAAGGGCGTTTCTCCGGGCGCGTGAATCATGCGTCCGCGCATCGGTATGCACTTTTCCAGGATAGCCGATTTTAGACCGGCGCTATCCAGTGCCAGCAAGCCTCGCGCCGAAAGGGCCAGATTGATGGAACGTCCAGCGGCCTGCTTACCGCCACGCATATCGGGTCGTTTCTCGTACACAGTAACGTTGAAATTCCGCTGCGCCAAACGAATCGCCAGCAGCGAGCCACACAACCCAGCACCAACGATGATAATTTTATTTTGAGTGTCCATTGATCGTTCTAAGTGAGTGGAATTGTTTATGCAACGTCATCAATCGTTGCAATGACCTTTAGCTCGATGGCAATTGGCGTTGGTAGCGCATTGATTTCTACCGTTGTCCGGCATGGGAGATTATCTTTAAAATAGGCGGCATAAATGCGATTGTAGGTTTTGAAATCCGCCTTCATATTCGTCAGAAAAACTGTAACATCAACAATCTGCTCCCAGGAAGACCCGGCATCTTCCAGGATATAGCGAATATTTTTGAATACGGAATGGCACTGCGCTTCGATATCATATGATTCGATCTCTCCGACGTCATTTAATGTGACGCCCGGGATTTGCTGACTCCCCCGCTCACGCGGACCAACGCCGGAGAGGAATAAAAAATTGCCCACTCTCCGGGCATGCGGATACAGTCCAACCGGCTCTGGTGCTCGGGATGAATTCAGGTTTTTCTGGTCGGACATATGTTCTTCCTTTCGAAAATCTTCGTGAGTTCATCCCCCCTCTATCTCCCCCCGGTGGGAGATAGAGGGGGGACAAGCGCCGTATGACTGATATCTACATTGAAAGCGCTTCTTTCAAAACCGCATAAAAACGATACACATCTTCGTATGAATTATAAAAGGGCACCGGCGCCACGCGAATGACGTCCGGTTCCCGCCAATCGGAAATCACGCCACGTTGCGATATTCGGCCAAAAAGCGCCTTATCTGCATTCTTTACACGGATCGACAACTGTGATCCACGCTGCCCAGGATCACTCGGGGTAATAATTTCAATGACATCCTCTCCCAGCGACGAGACCAGCTGCTCGAGGTAAGCGGTCAAGGATATCGCCTTTTGCCGAAGGTTCTCTATCCCGGCCTTTTCGAACAGTTGCAGTGACGCCCAAACTGCGGCCATCGCCAGGATCGGCGGATTGCTTAATTGCCACCCTTCCGCAGTCGGAATCGGATCGAAGTCCGCACGCATATTGAAGCGCGTTTTCTTGTTGTGTCCCCACCATCCGCTCAGGCGAGGCATCTCCTTGTTCCCGATATGCCGTTCATGAATAAATGCGCTGCCAAGACCGCCGGGACCGGAGTTCAGATATTTATAATTGCACCAAACAGCAAAATCACATCCGGAATCATGTAGATGCAGGGGCAAATTACCGGCGCCATGTGCACAATCAAATCCGACAAAGCATCCTTTGGCATGTCCCCACTCGCTTATTTGCTTCATGTCGAAATATTGCCCGGTGTAATAATTGGTATTGCCAAGCATGATCAAAGCTACTTCATCGCCGAATTTTTCAATCGCTGAGTGGATATCCTCTGCCCGTAAACAGAACTCGCCTTTTCTCGGTTGGAGTTCGATGAGACAGTCTTCACGGTTCAGACCGCGCAAAGCAATTTGTGATTCGACGGCATATTTATCGGAAGGAAATGCATCAGCTTCAATCATTACCTTTCTCCGCTTTCCCCGCGGCCGATAGAACGAAGCCATCATGAGATGCAAATTGACGGTGAGCGTATTCATCACCACCACTTCTTCCGGCTTGGCGCCAACCAAATTCGCCATCGCTTCGGTCAGCGATTCGTGAAAAGGCAGCCAGGGCGTCTTTCCATGCACATGCCCCTCTACGCCCAAATTTTGCCAATCTCGCAGTTCCCGGCGTACCGCGACAGCTGTGCCCTTCGGCTGAAGCCCAAGAGAATTGCCGCACATGTATATATACGGTTCGCCGTCTTCCTGAAGCGGTAAATGGAATTGAGAACGATATTTCCGCAGCGGATCTTGTTCGTCCATCAATTTTGCATAAGCAGCGGTGTTTTCTTGCTTATTTTGGATCATGTTGCCTGTTTTTGTTTGCGGAGATTGTTCAAAAAAGTATGTTGTTCACTGCCATAGAGCCAACGCGCCACATTTGTCGACCAAATATCGCAATGCTGCTCCTCGGTGATGATGCCCTCGTCGAGGGCCAGATCAAGCAGTTTTCCGGGATAGGAGGATTGTCGCTCACTTTCCATTTCACCAAGTGGATAAGGATCATCCAGCCCCATGATAATCTGATCGGTTCCTCTTTGCCGCTTGATCATAAGATCAAGGGAGAGGGTATCATGCACCAGGGTATCAAAATAGATATTCGGATGTCCCAATGATCGTTTCGGGGGCATTTTACCCTCGAACAGGTCCGGCCGCCCGTCGTATCCCTGCACCCGACGACCATAATTCACCTGCACCAATTGACCACCGTGTGCAAAGCACACCCGAATGTTGGGAAATTTTTCAAAATATCCGTTCAGGGTATAAAAGTGATATGCATCTGCACACTGAGCGAGCATCCAAATCAAATGAAATCGCCAGGAGGTGCTTTCCAGGGCAATGAATTTTTCCCCATCGTACGGATGAATTTCGATTGCCAGGCCATATTTGTTGGCCAGTTCAAAAATTGGCTCGGTATTTTCATTGATAATGCCCTGCCACTGACCGATGGTATCCATATAATGCGTCGGGAGGCATAACACTCTCAAATTGGTTTCTTCCACGCAGCGCTCTATTTCCCAAAGCGCTCCCTGGACAAATCCGGCATGTACAACAAAGCCGCAAGTGAATTTGTCGGGATAATCTTGCTGCACCTGGGCATTAAAGTCGTTTTGAAAACGCAAAGCCTGCTTCAGCTCGTTCATCGTTAAGCCGTTGCCATATAGCTGCGAGAGATTCAGAATAACGGCATGATCAATTTCATTTTCCCCCATCCACTCCAGCTTTTCCTGGAGGAAGAAACTGGACGAGGTGATGGGACGCCGCCAGTTCTTCTGGCGCATATACTGGCGATCTTCATCGATCCAGAAAATCTCCTTCTCCTTCATAAAGGAAGGAATCTGTTCCGGATACGGCAGCAGGTGGGAATGACCATTTATACGTACAGTATGCATCTTATCAGGCCGGTTTTTCCATTTTTGCGCCACAGGCATCACAGGTCAACAAGGATTCATCCGAATAATAGTTGTTGAAGATTTTCGGCAAATCCGTCTCGATATTTTGCAATGTGAAGGGTTCTTCGTACAGCTTGTTGTTGCAACTTTCGCAAAACCAGGCCAAGCCGTCTTCCATCCCTTCCGCCCTGCGCTGTTCAATTACCAGACCAATGGTATTTGCACCGCGCTGGGGAGAATGTGGAATATTTGCCGGAAGGAAGAACACCTCCCCTTCACGGATATGGATGTCTTTCGGCTCACCATCCTCAATGACTTTCAGAACAATATCTCCCTCAACCTGATAAAAGAATTCCGGCGTTTTGTTCAGATGATAATCTTTTCGCGAATTTGGCCCGCCAACAACCATAACAATGAAATCATCATTATAAATGGCTTTGTTGCCAACCGGCGGTTTCAACAAATGACGATTTTCCTCAATCCAGGATTTGAAATTGATAGCAGGTGGTAACTTTGCCATGGGTTTTTCCTTTGTTTTGGAGGTGAATATATATGAAAAATACTATCTCTCATTATCGATGAGGCCGAACCCCAGTCAAGGACTGAAATGGCCGATTTTTTCTCGCATCGCATCGGCCCCGGCCTTCAGGAGGGACACATAATTCACGACTTCTGATTCTTTAAAACGGTTAGCCGGCCCGGAAGCACTGAGGCTTGCCACAACCTGGCTCTTCTGGTTAAACACCGGTATAGCCACGCAAATTAAGCCAATTTCAAATTCTTCCCGATCAATAGCATATTGCTGCGCCCTGACATTTGCTAATTCTTCTTTCAAAGGCAGTATATCTGTAATTGTATTTCGGGTAAAGGATTTTGGCGTTTCCATTATAGTGTTAAGCGTCTGGAGTTGAATGTCTTCCGGTAGAAAAGCTAAAAGCACTTTGCCAAGGGCCGTCGCATATGCCGGGCTATAGCTGCCGATATGGCTGCTAATTCGAAGCCCTTGCGGGCTTTCGACCTTATCGACAAAAAAGACCTGCTGATTCTTCAGCATTGCCATATGAACCGTTTCTGTGATTCGGCGGGCAACAGCGACAAGTTCAGGGTGGATTATGTTGACAAATGCAGATTTTAGCGGAACCCGGTTACCCAATTCAAAAAGCTTCAAGCCAAGACTATATTTTTCGGTAAGTGGATTCTTGTGGAGAATCCCGAGTTGCTCCAGATCTGCCAGGAAACGATAAACAGTGCTCTTGTTGGAACCAGCTGCGCTGGCAAGCTCTGTCACCCCCCATTCCGTTTTTTGGGCAGTGAAAAATTCCAGGATAGCGAAAGTTTTTAGAACTGAACTGCGCAGTTCTCGCATGAAAATCCCACGATCAATTGTTTCACATAACAAAACACTGTCTTATTTAGCAAAACATGCGGATTTTCGTTTTAATACTCAAGATATTTCTCAAAAATAAGCATCTGACCGTATGCCTAGCGCACCAGCAGCATCTTCCGATATCTCGCGGTGCCGTTTACCTCCAGGCGATAGATGTAGACACCAGAAGCAACAGCGGTCCCCCATTGATTGCGGCCATCCCACTGCAGCGAATAAAATCCCGGGTTATGATGCCTATCCAGCAATTGCATCACTTTCCTGCCGGTAACGTCAAATACTGCCAGCGTTACATGCTCGGCATCCGGCAGCGCATATTCTATTGTGGTCCTCGGATTAAAGGGGTTTGGATAATTCTGTCTGAGCACTATGGTTTTCGCCAGGGGATTCTCTTCGTCCGCGACAGCCACAACGGCACTGTTTTGCTGCCCGGGTGTGCCACCAACGGCAAGCGATGCACGCCAGCTCGATGCCTCAGTGTTATCCCAAAAAGCGCTGACCAACTCCAATGTCTGACCTTCTCCGTTTGGCTCAGCAGGCCAGGGTGAATCAGAATCGTAATCGACCATGTCTATCAAGCTGCCGGAGCGATCATAGAGACTCAGTTGCTCACCATTGCTGTCAAATCCAAAATCCATATTGCCAAACACATTTGCTACTGTCGGGAAAAACGGGCGGAATTCGCTGCTGTCACGACAAAGAATGATGAATGCATTGGGATCCACAATCGTTCCGGGTGGAAATGTAAAACGATGCTCCGGATTGCCGTCCCGGAAATACCAGCCAGACATATCAATACTGGTATCATGGGCGTTATGAAGCTCGATCCAGTCACCGGTATCAAATGTCGGTGCTGACGCGTAGTTGATCTCATTGATAACTATCGGCGGCGGAAGACTGCTGCTGTCCACAACAAAATATGCAGTCATGTCGAGATCCTCCTCGAGCAGCATTTGAAGGGACGGCTCTTCGGGATGTGATCCGGCAGACCACCCGAGAAAACGATAGCCGGGGCGTGGCGCCGCAGAGATTGCAACCGGCACATCGGAAAAGTAGGTGCCCTGCCATGACGATTCTGCCAGATCAAGGGAATTGATACGAATACTACCGCCGTCCGCCGGTTGACGGCGAAGCGTCACAGCAAAAGTATCACTCAAATGAAATTGGTTCATGAGATGTTCGCGAACGTAGTCCGGTCGCTCATGTAAATAGGATCGCAGGCGAACTAGGGCCTCATCCCAGCGATGGGGTGCTCTTCGCCAGCGATCAAGCTGATGATAAATCTCCGGTTCCAGAATTGTCACAAACGAGTCGACCACGGCCCGGGTGCTGGCAGTCGACAAGCGGGTGTTCAGTAAATCGGCAAAACGATTGATGAAGTCGTTACGAAATCGTTCATTCTCGAGCAAATTTCGGATAAGCGCTCCATTAGCCCCATTTTGGGTGCGAGAATCCAAAGAATCCATCGCCCATTCCAGGGTATTCCATTCCGGGTCACCGAATTCGTAAAGCGGTAATCCCAAACCATGATCCACATCCCACATGATCCAGCGGAAAACCGAGCCCGGTTTGCGAGGACGCCACATGCGAACATTATTGTTCAACCAATCGTAATTGCCCGAAAAGACTTCAAATATCCAATAGTCACGAAAATTCTCAACGTCCATGAATGTTTCCATCTGTGCAAAATGCCCGGGGTCATTCAAATCATTGTTAATCGCAAATTGCTTCATAAAGTCAAACTGATACCAGTCTCCACTAAGGGCATAGCGATTCCCCGGGGCACCAAAGGCCCGCTCCAGAAAATCGACATCGGTTTCCCCAAAATAGCTTTCTATAAAATGAATATCCTGGCGCTCGCGAATGTAGTATAGCCCCCAGTAGTTTCCCGCAAGGAAAACGTGGGCAGGGCGACCGGCGGAGGTAATATGAGCAGGGTTTTCCTGATGATAAAGCGTGTGCATCACCATATCGCGCATATGTGTGCGAGCGCGAATTTGAGAACCGTCATTACCGGCATTGCGCAATATGAGGCGCTTGAATTCAGTGGTCGACCGGTCAGGAAAGATTCGATAGCGAAAATAATCATCACCATAGCTGGCACGGGCATAGAGCCGAAAAGATTGTTGCGGACGGATATCCGGTGCATGAATCTTGATCCCGGCGTTCTGACGAATGGCTGCTGTGCCGTCGACTTCATACAGTTCGATCGAAACCGGCTTTTCCCAGCCCCTATCTCGATTTGAGGTAGTATAGATTCCGTTCGCTCCCCAGATATTGCTGGAATCCGTGACAAGAGAGACCACCGGAATCGTGGTTGGAAAATCAATGAAGTAGGTATTGGTAACAAGGGGGCTGGGCAAATACTGCGGCACGATTGCAACCGCGCGCACGGGCGTGGATTTACGCAAAGTGATTGGTCCAGTATACAAATGCGATCCCAGGCCGGGGCTGCTGCTGTTGAGCGTATAATAGATGTCAGCACTGCTTTCCGGGCAGCTGAGTTCAACCGTAACTGAGTCACTGAAAAAACCACCGCTGAGCGAAAACGTCACCGGCGGACTTATGCCGATTTCGCCGTCGTCAGCATTGGCCGCTCCGGGCGTCGTTTCGCTGAAAAAATTCCAGATTTTGCCGCCATCCGGCAGACGTCCACGGGACACATCGCTATATTGTTCGCCAAAATCAACGCTATCCAAAAAGCGGGCATCAGATGCATCGTATAGCCCAATGGCTTCTCCGCCTGACGAAAGACGGAAGTTTGTATGCAGTGTTCCCTGGGACGGGGTGCCGTCACACCATAGGAGCAAAAAGCCTTTAGCAGGGATGGTCGTTAAAGCGGGGTCGTCGGATGGTATTTGCCATTTCAGTGGCTCGTCCAAATTGTCTGTGAGGTATAAACCACCGACATCTATCGCAGTCTCACCGTGGTTGTAAATTTCCAGCCAGTCATCATATTCGCCATGTTCGTCAGCTAAATCGTTAACGTTTACTGCCAGGAATTCATTGATGAAGAGGTCTTGCGCAAGCACAGTCTGGCAGAAGAACGCCAAACAGCTAAGTACAACCGCACAAATTTTCAATGGCTTGAGCCCACACATAATTTAGCACACAGTTTTTGATACAAATAAAGGGCAGAGTCGCTTTGCAACTAAACTCCAAATTCCAATAGCAAAAATTCCAAAAGACGCTAAATCCCAATCGCTTTTTGGAATTTTTGCTGTTGGGATTTGGTAATTGCAACATGTTTTGAGCAAACAAGTCGACATTGCGACAAACAGGTTGCTTAACGCAACAACACCATTTTCTTCACTTGAGAGTAGCTATCTACCGAAAGGCGATAAAAATAAATGCCGGACCCAACCCGTTCTTCATTCTCGCTTAGGCCGTCCCATATGATCATTTTGTTGCCGGCGGCTTGACGCTCTTTAACCAATGTTCGCACTCTTCGTCCCAGTATGTCAAACACAACCAACTTAACTTCAGCAGCCTTGCGTAGATTATACGGAATAGCCGTCGTTGGATTGAAAGGGTTCGGATAGTTCTGGAGCAATTCGAATGCCGTAGGCACCGCGACATCATCTGCACGACTGATTCCAACCAAGCTGTTTTGATATCCGGGCGTGCCGCCGGCGACGCCGGAAGCCGACCAATTTTCCGGTCGGGAATTGTCTCTGCGGTTCACTAACTCAAGGCTCGGCCCGCCACCATTCGGCGCTGTCGGCCAGGGGGCGGCAATATCATATGCCACGCTATCCACAGTAGCACCGGTCGCCGCATATATTCGCACTTGGTCACCCAACCCAAAACCGAAATCCAATCCGCCGCTCATATTGGCTATGTCGGGATAGGCATCCGCAAAAGCGCTGCTGTCCCCGGCAATCAGCCAGTAACCACCTGGCGGAATAGTGGTCCCCTGCGGCAAGTTGTAGCTGTGGCCATCATCATCATCCTTTAAAGTCCAGTTCCCAATCTCGACCGCTGTCTCGTGAGGATTAAACAATTCCAGCCAATCGCCAAAATCCTGATCGGCGCCGGGCTTGTACATTAACTCGTTGATCAACAAAGGGCCATAAGCCAGCATGTCGTCAGTGACAATCCCCATCGGTTTTCCAGCGCTTCCCATCCATTGCCCGGGAGAGGCAGTGAGTAGATGGTAATTCTCATCAAATTCAGGCACGCCGGTAATGCAATTCGGGAAACTGTCAAAATCAACATCGTTGGTCATCGACCAGGTAATGTCAATCGCGCCCGGCTGCGGCCCATTAATATTCTTGACAAAGTTGCGGATGTTGTCTTCGTTGTCATACATGATTAAATTGGTGGCGGTAATCTGACCGGTGGCAGGGGTTGTATAGCTATCGCCAAAGCGCAAACCAACCGTATTTTCAGCCGCCACGCAGTGATCAAGAAACATCTGCGGCGCACCCCAGCCGGCTTCAAATCCTTGCTCACAGCGCAAGGCTACAGTATTTGTTATCCAAACTGTATCAGCCCCGGAAGTTGCCACACCTTCATGAATCCAATCTTCAATCCAACAATTGACGATTTCCAGGCGGCTACGATTGTGGTCAATCGCATCGTCTTTGCCGGTCAGGAAAAAGCTATTGCGAATGCTGGATGGGCCAATGGCATCCGGATGCACCCAATCGATATGAAAGCCGTCGTTGTCGTCATCCGCAAACACCCCGTCGTCATTGGGAATGTTCATGACATAGGAATTGTCGTAGTCGAGCATTGTATAGTGAAATTCGCCGCCATGAAATACGAAGGCGGTAACCGATTCTTTGACATTCACGGTGCTGTATAAACCGCCGAGCGCCTTCCCGGGCGAATACAACACAAAAACATTATCCAGATTCAGCGTCGAATAGTCACGGGCAAATAGCAGCGGTTGGGTATTGGTGTGGGCCCAGCCTTTTGCAGGATCAGCACCTCCCTTGACGAAGAAGCAATGCGCAATATTCGATTCCGAGCTATAAAACTCGATTCCGCCCCAGGGTGCCTCCCAATCATCGGCCGTAAAAAGAACCGGTGCTGAGGCCGTGCCGGCGACTGTGAGCGCGCCACTAACGGTAATATTCACTTCACTTGCTAGGAGCACGCGGGTGCCGGCTTCTATTTGCAGCTCACTGCCTTCCTCAATAACCAGATCCGCCGTCACCAGGCGATCTGCCGTCGCATCCCAAACCGTCACCCCGGCCGGCAATGTGCCGCTGTAAGTCACAACCGTCGTAGAATCAACAACCTCAATCGACGGCCCACGGCTTTCAAGCTCTGCATGATCAAGTGTGAGCGTAAACTGGCCACTACCGGTAATCTTCGTGGCCAGCGTGCCGGTTCCTTTTTTGATCTTCACCAGGGTGTCACCAAGCGTCACCGGAGAGGAAAGGCCGGCATTAAATGTGAAATGTGGATTCACACTGCCGTCCGGTGCCCGAACACGAAACACTATCGGCAAGTGTTCCCCGTTGCGAACACGATTCGGGGCAATTATCTCTACAAAGTCGACAGTATCTTCCGGGGCAAAGTTCGCAGTCAGGCTCTTATCCCCTTCCAATGCAAGACTTATAATTGCTTCGCTGTCCAGCTCATTGTCTGACCAACCGACAAATCTATACCCGGGATTTGGCATCGCCGTGAGCTCAATCGGAATGGTTTCGACATAACTTCCCGACCAGGGGAAGCTGTCGGGCGTGACGGTATTTACGAGAATAGTCCCTTGCGAGGGATCTGCATCAAGCGTTAGCTCTACCCATGACGGCAACGCAAAATATGACAGCAGCTGAGTCCGAACGATGCCCGGCCGCGCATTCGCAAAGTTGCGAAGGCTCTGCACACCATTTTCCCAATGGCTTACACTGCGGTTCCAGCGTAGGCCTTCGTTGGCAATTTCCGGTTCAATGATGGCGGCAAGCGAATCTATCCTGGCGATAATGTTCTCTGGTGAAAATCGCGTGTTGAGAAAATCCGCCACCCGGTTGATATAGTCGTTTTTGAACTGTGGATTATCAAGGAGACGCTTGGCAATCAGGTTAGGTTGCTCCAAGCCAACCGTATCATCAATAAAGGTGAAAGGGTTCCAATTTACATTCGTGTAGGTGCGATCCATATCCCAAAGCGTCCAGCGCCATTTGGCGTCCGCAACACGTTCGCGATAGGCAAAGACGCCCCAACCCCAGCTGCGATATTCACTACAAACCACCAGCGCCTGTAAATTCAGGAAGTTCTCCATATCGATTCGCTCAAGCGCTTCCTGATATGCTTCTGCTTGCGAGAAGTCGTTCTGGCGGATGAACGTATAGAGGGCATTAAATTCGTCCATAGAGCCATATTTTACGCTATAGGCTTGTTTCAAATACCGGATCAGATCGAAGTCTGTATATCCGAGCTGATCCGAAATAAAATGCTCGTTAACGCTCTCACGAATATTGTAGATGCCCCAATATTCATCGTTGAGGTAAAGGCTTGCAAAGGTACTGTGGGTTGCCAGTTCACCAAGATTGCGCCAATTCTCATTGGTTAGCGGATCGCGCAGCAAACTGCCGGTTGGCATTTGGATATCATCATCATAGCCAGATCGCAAAACCAGGTTTTTGAAAGATTCCACTGGCGAAATATCGAAAACCGGATACGCTAATCTCTCCGAGCCATAGCCGCTTTTAAAGAAGAGCCGGAAGGACTTCTTGGCGCGCACCCGGGATGTACGACCTTGAATGCGAATACCGGCATCGATTGAAAATGCCGGTAAATCGTCCTTGAGAAAGAGGCTCGACATTGGCCGTTCCCAATCAACACCCTGACTATTATAATTGGTGTAAATGCCAAGAGAGTCATCGAAGAGGTTGTCCGGATCCGTCATGATCGTCAGTACCGGCAGCGTAAAATCTTCGTCAATAAAGTAGGGATGGCTGGCAATACTGCTGGCAATGTAACCACTTTTGAAGGCGCGGGCACGCAGGACTGCCGATGACGTGATCTCAATAGCCCCGGCATAGACAGAGGCACTATCACCTGGATCATCGCCATTTAGCGTAAAACGTATTTCGGCAGATGGATCTGGGAGCGATAGTTCAACGAGCTGCGATCCGCTATATACACCACCGGCAAGCGAAACAGTGGGCGTCTCTGCAACACCGAGATAGCTCACTTCGGCGTTTGCGGCACCCGGTGTCGGTTGATCAAAATAACCCCACCCGCTGCCGGACACATCACGTCCAAATGAAATATCAGCATGTTGTTCTGAGAAACTCAAAGAATCGACAATCGTGTTACCGTCCGCTGAAATAAGCGCCAGATCTTCGCCGTCTTTCATTAAACGAAACGGAAGATGCAAGATGCCCTGATGGCTTTCATCATCTGCCCAAAGCAGCAGGTAGCCACCTGCTGCTATTGTAGTCAGCGTAGGATCGGTATCAGGGATTTGCCATTTTTGGAGATCATTCAGGTCGTCGGTAATGTAGTATCCGGCAAGGTCTATCTGGGCGTTAGAGGCATTGTAAATCTCCACCCAATCATCATATTGCCCAAGCTCATCCGAAGCTGTGCTGATGTTGCTGGCGAGAAATTCATTGATGCGCACATCCTGGGCATTCAGTAATAGCGAACCCAAAAGCAAAAAACAGAATATGGACAAGCGATAGGACATTGTGGAATAAATTAATCTTTAGTCACTATGTCAAGCGAAAACAGCCGCTTTAGCCTTCTTAATTCCGAAAGAACCGGCAAGAATTTTGGACTTTTCCAACGAAATTGAATACATTGCCAGCATCAAATGACCTGGGGAATGACACCATGAGCAAAAGAGCATTAATTACCGGAGCAACTGGCATGATTGGCAGCCTGGTGCTGCAGCATTGCCTGAACAGCCCGGAAATTGGCACGGTTGTCAGCCTCACACGGAGATCCGGCAACATCTCGCACGATAAACTCGAGGAAGTTTTGATTAGCGATTTCCTGGAGCTTGATGAGACCGCGACATATTTTCACGGTATTGATATTGTCTATTACTGCATCGGCGTTTATACCGGCGCCGTTGATCGGGAGACATTTCGGAAGATCACCGTGGATTATCCGCAGACCCTGGCCTCGCTTCTGAAGAACAAAGGCAGCGAGTTGCGATTTTGTCTGCTCAGCGGTGCCGGCGCTGACAGAACGGAGAAGAGCAAAATGATATTCGCCCGGGACAAGGGCATCATCGAGAATCATCTGGCAGCTATGGGTTTTCAGGGATTTCATTCCTTCAGACCCGGCTACATTTATCCGGTTACCGCTCGCGATGAACCAAATATCTCATATAAAATCTTCAGATACCTTTACCCGATCATCAAATTGTTCGGATCGAACGCAAGCATCAAGTCAACTGAACTCGCCGAAGCGATGTTCAAAGTTGGCGTACGTGGATCAGACCTTGAAATCCTCGAGAACAGGGACATTTTGGCGGTTCTGCGGTAAATATCCAGTGCTAAGACTCCCCCTCTATCTCCCGCCGGGAAGAGATAGAGGGGGACGACAACCAAAACCTTCAAAAAATCCATTACAATTTATTGTCTTCAAGCGGCAATATAGCGGATAGGAAATGCCTGACCTAACTCACATGCTGAAGCATCTCTACGGCAACGATCCAGCAACACTCAAGTACCAGCAACGGCGCTATGCAGCACTGGACGCTGCCTTCAGCGCCGAATTCGGCACTGGTAAGCGATTCTACTTCAGCAGCCCGGGGCGTGTGGAGCTCGGCGGCAACCACACTGACCACAATCATGGACGGGTATTGGCTGCCAGCATCAGTCTCGACTCCATTGCCGCTGCCGCCTTAAACCGTAGTAATCGGGTAGTCATTTACTCCGAAGGCTATACCTCCCCTTTCAAGGTGGATCTTGCAGAGCTCGCTTCTAGAGCAAATGAGAGAGAAACCACCCAGGCGCTCATTCGTGGCATTGCCGCGCGCTTCAAAGAACTCGGATATTCTATCGGCGGATTTAATGCTCAAATCAGCAGTGAGGTCTTGTCTGGTTCCGGCCTGAGTTCATCCGCATCCATCGAGGTGCTCATCGGCGCTATCTTCAATGGCTTGTATAACGCAAATCGCATAGCTCCACAAGAGCTGGCAACTATTGGGCAATATGCAGAGAATGTCTACTTTGGCAAACCATGCGGACTGATGGATCAGATGGCGTGCGCAGTTGGGGGGATTATTGGCATTGATTTTCAGGATGTCGCTCATCCCCTTGTTGAGAGAATAGACTTCGATTTTGCAGCTAGTGGGCATAGCTTGGTTATGGTCGATACGGGCGGGAGTCATGCGGACCTGACGGCCGACTATGCCGCAGTGCCGAAGGAGATGCAGGCAGTGGCAAGTGCGCTGGAAACGACAAGCCTGCGCGATGTAAACGAGGAAATATTTCATGCCCGACTCAGTGAACTGCGGCGGCTACTGGGTGACCGATCGATCTTACGCGCCATGCATTTTTTCGAAGAAAACAAGCGAGTTTCGCGACAGATCGAAGCGCTGAATCAAAACGATTTTCAAGGCTTTCTCGATCTTGTTCGAGATTCCGGAAATTCATCTCATAAACGGCTGCAAAATATCGTTTCGCCGAATAGCAGCAAGGAACAAGGCCTCGCATTGGCCCTTGCATTAAGCGAAGACTTTCTATCCACCTGCGAAACCGGGGCTTGCCGCGTTCACGGTGGCGGTTTTGCCGGCACAATTCTATCAATCTTGCCAACTTCTGCAATTGGGTACTATAGGCAAAAAATGGAAGGTGTTTTTGGGAAGGGATGCGTGACGGAATTGACGATCAGAAATACAGGCGTATTTAATATCATGAGTTCGTAAAAAATAGGCCTGGTGATACAGCATGTGCTATTGGCAATTATCTGCCGAGTGCTTTTTTCAGGATAGGCTGCAACACGGACTCCATTACTTTATAGCCGGCCGGATTGGGATGAACGAGGTCATCCGCTGTCGTATATTCCGGCACTTTTAAACCGCCATTTTCATCCACGGTTGCGCTATAGTAGTCGACATAAAAGAAATCTTTTTGCTTGGCATAGGCGCTGATCAGGCGGTTCAATTCGATCACCTTATCAACAGGCTCCAATCCTGGTCGCCAGGGAAAATCCTTCGCCGGAAGCACTGAGCAAAGTACGACCGTAATCTCATGCACTATGGCGAGATCTGCCATCGCCTTGATATTGGCGGCAATATCCGGGATGGAAATAAATCCCCGGTTCTGGGCAATATCGTTGATCCCGGCCAGAATGACAACGACCTTCGGTCTCACATCAATTACGTCTTTACGAAAGCGAAGCAACATCTCGCTGGTAACCTGACCGCTGATGCCTTTGTTCAAATACGGTTTATCTGTCCAAAATTCCGGGCTCAGTTGCAACCATCCTTCGGTAATTGAGTTCCCCATAAAGACCACTTGTACCGCATTTGTCTCCGCTTTTTCTGTTTCATCCATTTTCGTTTTCATCTCCCTGGTTTCTTGAGCAGAGGCTATCTGCAAAATAAGGACAATGAGGACAATAAATCTAAACATGATAGCTCTCTCCTTATCTCGTCCGGTATTTGTTGCGATAGCCGCTTGGCGAAAAACCGGTGTGCTTGCGAAATGTCTGCCGGAAGGTCTTGCCGTCGCTGTAACCGGACTTGCCAATAATTGCTTCTATACTATCTGCTGTAGATTCCAACAGGCGCTTGGCAGATTCGATACGCACACGCTGAATGTATTCACTCGGTGTATTGCCGGTCGCTTCCTTAAAGCGACGAATCATTGTGCGTCGACTCAGATTAAATCTTTCAGCCAGTGCGCCCACCTGCAGCGGTTGCTCATAGTGCATCTCAATGTATGACTGAATTGCAAGAACTGGATCATCATGGTGATTCTTTTGGCGATTAAAAATGATGAAGGGCAGTTGCGAATTCCGATCAAGGTCAATTTGATAAGCCTTGGACAGCCATACCGCCAGATCTTTACCGCAATATTTTTCAATCAGATACAAAATCAAATTCAGCGATGAATAAGCGCCGGCGGACGTGTAAATCCCTTCGACGTCAGTTACGATGTGCTCCGGCAATAGCTGCACCTGCGGAAATGCCTGACTGAAGATTTCGCTGAATGCCCAGTGTGTGGTGCATGATTTGCCATCAAGCAGGCCGGTAGCGGCAATCAGGAATGCCCCGGTGCACATGCTGGCCAACTCGCTGCCGTTGGAGAGATACTGGTCTTTCATCCACTCAACGATCGGCATATTGCCGGCAACCGGATCGTGAACGTCGCTGCAGAAGCCTGGTAGAATGATCAGGTCCAGCTTCCCGGCATCGCGATAGTGGCAGTCGGTCTTGACCATGAAGGGCCCATTGTGAATTTGCTGGCGTTTACGGTGACCAGCCAGCACTACCTCAAATGCAGGCGCCATCCCCTGCCTCTCCAGGACCTCATTCACCTCTGTCAGCAATAGATACGATCCGACTACCGCTGCAGGCATCACGTTACCGCGCGGAATCAGGATGGCAACTCTCTTCATTCATACCCTCAAGCAAAATGCATATTGGCACATCACCCCCCAAACATTGTCAATATAGCATATATCGCTTTTTTAGTGCAAGAGGTAAATTGTTCTAAACATCCCCCTAAATCCCCCTTCGAAGGGGGACACAGGGGGATGTTAAAGGATTCGGCTTAAAGGGGTCAATCGTATTTACTAACATAGAAAGGAAAGGATATGAGACGTTTATCCAGCGGCATCATTGTTGTTCAACTGATATTCGCTTTAATTAGTGGCTTGGCGGCCCAAACAGTTGGTGAGCTGTCGCCCACCAATCTGTCAGAGTCAACTCCCCCCTCCCCTTTTGAAGCCTTCAGCGAGCATTTTCACAAAAAGACTGACAGCGGTTTGCTCCCCGGTACGGTAATGCTGCTTTCCAGAAGTGATGCCGTCTGGTCGGATGTGTATGGTAAGCAGAATATCGCCGGGGACATTCCGATGTCGGAAAAGACGATTTTCCGCATCGCCTCGATGACAAAACCGATTGTCAGTGCAGCGGCGATGATGCTAGTGGAGCAAGGGAAATTGAAACTGGACGATCCGGTGGAGAAGTACGTTCCGGCCTTTGCAAAAGTGCAGGTGCTCAACAACCAGGAAGCTTACGAAACGCCCAGGCGTTCAATTACTGTCTTAAACTTGCTAACTCATACCAGCGGTATTGCCAACAACATGTTTCGCAACACACCAGCGGAAAAAGTTTATGGCGAAGTGCTTAAGACAAAACGCCCGACATCCTTAAAGGCGCTCGTCGATATTATTGCCAGCCTTCCACTTGCACATCATCCAAACGAACATTGGACATATGGCTACAGCACAGATGTGCTGGCAAGAGTGATTGAAATTGCCAGCGGTGAACCAATTGATGCCTTCCTGCAGAATCACATTTTCCATCCGCTTAATATGAGTGATACCGGCTTTCTGGTTCCACAGGAAAAGCTGTCCCGCTTTGCCGCAGCTTATGGGCGCGACCTGACGCTCTTCGATGCCGGCGACAAGAATAGTCCTTACGCGAATGGCGACAACATTTCGCGTGGGGCTGGTGGTCTGGTATCGACAGCAAACGACTATTTGCGGTTTTGCAAAATGTTACTTAACGGTGGAGAGCTTGAAGGCAGGCGGCTGCTTAAGGCAGAAACCGTCGAGATGATGATGAAGAACAATCTGCCATCAGGCGTGCTGCCGCATATCCCCAACATGCCGCCGCTCTGCAATGGCTTCGGATTGGGATTTGGGGTACAAACAAATGACGCCGTGTTTGGGAATAGTGGTGACTGCGCCTGGCCCGGTGCCTATCTCACCTACTTCTTTATTGATCGGCAAACAAAGAGCATCGGGATATTCATGACCCAGAATGCCGATTTGGCAAACCTGGCGGTATTGGCAGAATTTCATCAGATGGGGAGTGAGCTTATGAAAGGAGCCAAAGAGATCTTTTAGACAGGATCAAAAGGATTGACATAATATAAACACAGATAAACACATCCCCCTGCTTCCTCCTTCGAAGGGGATACAGGGGGATGTGCGAATTCACAGTTTGTTCCTAATTCGTAATACCCTACGCTTTTCCGGCACTTTCTTCGCAGGTGCTGATGCCAAACAGAGCGCTTAGAGGGCACCACTTGATAAATGCTGTAGCGATAGGAATCACCCCGATCGCTCCCCACCAGCTTTGAAAAATCACGCCGAGCCCTATCATCAGCGCCCCAAGAAACATTCGAACAGTCGCTTCTGTTCTACCGACATTGCAATTCATATTAAGACCTCCAGTTTAGGTTCGGAGGCATATTAGCAGAGGAGGATGGTTTTTGTCCGTAGTCTTGTTACAGAATGGAAAGGAGTAATAATCAAATTCCAACACTAAAAATTACAAATAAGGTATCTTTTTGGAATTTTTAGTGTTGGAATTTGGAATTTACTGGACGAAAAGCTACTAAAAAGCCGGTTTTTCCGGATGTCTATCTTTGCAATCCCGCTTCATCTACAACAGTAATCTTGCCGCGCTGAAGCTTAATAACACCGTCGCGTTCCAGTTGTTCGAGTATTCGGCTGACGGCAACCCGGGAAGCACCCACTTCGCGGGCCAACTGTTCGTGGGTGATGTTCACGCTACCATTGCCTGCCGGTGAGCGATCGATCAGATAGTCACATATGCGATTTTCCAGCGGCTTAAACACCACATTGTCGAGTGTTTTGATTATCGCCTGCAAACGCATCGACAAAGAAGAAAACATATAGCCACGCCATAGTTCAAACTGATCAAGCCAATCGCGGAAATGGATGGCCGGAATCAACACGAGCTCCGTTTCTTCCTCGACAGTCGCATAAGCCGGGAAGGTTGTCTGACTTAACAAACAGAAGCTTGTTAATACACAGCTTTCATCGGGAGAAACATGGTACAGGGTAATTTCCCTGCCATTCTCGCCAATGATATAGACGCGGATACTGCCGCGCAGCACGACAAAGAAGTGCTGACAATCGCTGCCTTCCATCGCCAGATCAACACCA
Source organism: Calditrichia bacterium (assembly GCA_028284445.1). Classification (GTDB taxonomy): domain Bacteria; phylum Calditrichota; class Calditrichia; order RBG-13-44-9; family J075; genus JANQRS01. Next base: position 159,678 of record JANQRS010000036.1, on the reverse strand, counting down.
GACGGCACAACCTGGCTAATCGCGTTCTCATTAAAAGCATCAATTGCCTTCTGCGGCGCGTCTTTTAAAAAAGAAATTCGTTCAGTGATATTCATGATGGAATATATGCAATTTGAGGGAATTGATGAAAAGAACAAAACAAACCCCGGCATTCAAGTACTGATGAGCGATGAATGCCGGGGCAAGATGTTATATGGGGTGATGCTTAAAGTTCGGTTATTTTCGAGAAAAGTTCTGTATCATTGTAACATTTCTCAGTTATGGTTAGCGCTCCACTCTTCCCGACCCGCCACCGGCAGCCAATTTTTCAACTTCGTCCACTGATACCAGGTTAAAATCGCCGGGGATTGTCTGTTTCAAACATGATGCCGCCACGGCAAACTCCAGCCCTTCACGTGTATCGTTCTTGCTAAGCAGACCATAGATCAATCCGCTGGCAAAGGAATCCCCACCACCGACACGATCTACCAATTGGATTTCGTAGCGACGCGAGCGATATGGTGTAGCACAGTCTTTGTCATCATGCAGCAGCGCACTCCAGCCGTTCCTTGAGGCACTGAAGCTTTCACGGAGGGTTATGGCCACCGTCTCGAAATCGTATTCTTTCTTTAGCCGCTTGGCCAATTGAAAGTAGCCGGCCTCATCGAGTTTCCCACCTTCAACGTCAGTTTCACCTGCCGTCATGCCCAGGCTTTTTTCCGCGTCTTCTTCGTTGGCGATGCAAACATCAACGTATTTCATCAAAGGTTGCATAATTGCTTGCGCTTCCTTTTCCGTCCAGAGCTTCTTGCGAAAATTCAGATCGCAACTAATTGTGGCGCCGGCTTTATGCGCTGCTTCACAGGCCGCTTTCACTGCCACCTGTGCGGTTTCGCCAAGAGCCGGTGTAATACCGGTCCAGTGAAACCAGCGAACATTCGCCATCACTTTGTCCCAATCAACTTCAGCGGCCTGCATCTGTGACACCGCGGAGTTTGCGCGATCGTAAACCACTTTGGAGGCACGCTGGCTGGCCCCGGTTTCAAGAAAGTAGATACCGAGGCGATCACCGCCACGAACGATATAATCGCTGTGAACACCATATCTGCGCAGATGGTTGACCGCGGACTGTCCAATTTCATGAGTAGGAATTTTGCTGACAAAGTAGCTGTCCAAACCATAATTGGACAGGGCAACCGCCACGTTTGCCTCGCCGCCGCCATAAGTCACGTCAAATTTCTGAGCCTGGACAAAGCGACTAAAACCGGGCGTTGACAGGCGGAGCATTATTTCACCAAAGGTTACTACTTTCTGTGTCATCATTTCTCCAATGCTATGGTTTTATATCGATAAAACGTGGTATTGCCACGTTTGGCATCTTCAATTCACATTATTCTGCATCTCGCATCCCCCCTCAATCTCCCCCCGGAGGGAGATTGAGGGGGGATTACCAAGGCAAAGCATGGCTCTACTTACTCCGCGCCTCAGCAATACTCTGCAGCAGCCTCCGGGCATTTTCCGTGAGCTGTTTGAAGTTGCCTTCGGCAATGGCTTTTTTGTCGAGCAAGGCGCTGCCCACGCCAACAGCACATGCGCCGGCCAGCAGCCAGTCACCAGCATTATCAAGTGACACACCACCGGTAGGCATCAGGTTTAAATGCGGCATTGGCGCTTTAATTCCCTTGAAGTATGACATTCCCACCGCATCTGCCGGAAACACTTTGACGATATCTGCACCCAGTTCATGGGCTTCGAAAATCTCTGTGGGCGTAAAACAGCCGGGCATGACTGCCAAGTTATAGCGATGTCCCATTTCGATGATTTCCTTCTTGAAAATCGGCGAGATGATGTATTGCGCCCCGGCATTAATCGCCATGCGCGCGGTTTCCGCATCCAACACCGACCCCACGCCGATATTGATTATATCTCCCTTGGTACGAGCAATTTCCTCGATCACCTTTAAGGCGTTGGGCGTCGTCATAGTAATCTCAATCGCCGGAATTCCGCCTTCATATATCGCATCCACAACCCGTTTCAACTTCTCAGAATCGCCCATGCGGATCACTGATACGGCCCCAACTTCAATCACTCGCTGCACCAAATCAAACCTATTCATCTCATTCCTTTCACTATCACTGATTACTGCATTTCATCTGTGTAAATCTGTGTCAAAAGGTTTTTATCTTGTCAATCCCGTAAATCCTGTCTAACTCATTGTCTTTTACTCATTCAACCGCGCCCGAAGCTGGTATTCATATAAAGAAGGAATCGCAATCCCCTTGCGATTGGTGCCTTCCTGGTATGCATCCGGGCCGTAATGTAGCTTGAGCGGCAGGTTAGCAACCATACCGATAAATCTACCCTGTGGACCATCATCGATGCCGCCGACTTCAACGACAACCATCGGTTCATTCTTCCCGGCGAGGTCGTATTCCAATTGAATATTCCAAAAGGTATTATACAAGCCGTGGGTTGGCTTCCAATAACCGGCACCGCCGTGCTTGAACAAATCATCAGTTCGCGTGATACCACTGACTCGGATATTATCAAAGAGATTCTGGTGGTTACTGCCGCAGTGCTGGTCGAGGGTCGGTTGCCGGGTAACAAGCGCATCACTAATCACGCTGCCGCGTGCATAGCTATTAAAGCTCAAGGAATGCTCCATCGCCGCTTCGACCCTGATTTTTCGCGCGAGCATGTGATTCGTCTTGCCAATATGAATACCGTAATGCCCGTGGCGCCCGGCAATCTCAATATTCTCCAAGGTGACGTACGCAGCATTATCAGAGAGAACGGCATTGTCAGCATTGACCACGTCTACATTGCGCACCCAACCGTGCAAGAGGCTTGTCAGGTAAATGGCATTATGGCCTGCCTCGATATGGTGACCTACATACTCAGTCTCCGGAAACTCGATCCGGACATTTTCGATACCTACTTCGCGCAGCATAGGCAGAGTGCTTAGCACCGTCCCCCATTCCCCGCGAAGGTCGTGAAGCAATGGCTCCTTGATGGTTATTTCGTTACCATCAACAGCAACAATCGTTACGAACTGTTCGATTAAAGGACGTTCAGGATTCTCCCAATGCCGGGATCCGATCTTGAGCGTATAGTCGCCATAGAGATGCTGCAACAGGCTGCCGGTCTTGCCCTGGCGATTGTACCAGAGGAGCTTAAATGTCATCCCGGGCTTCACTACATCACTATCTACAGCGTGGAATTTAAATTCGCCGCGTTTGCCATTGGTTACCGGAATAGCATGGGTGGGTTTGCGATCCGCAGCAGGGTCATATGGGTAAACGCGATTTTCTGGCACCCGCACCCAAATGATTCCTCCGGTCCAGGAGAATGGTGAAAACGGCTGACCAGATTTTGTCTGTTTCTTATTTGCAAGAAGATAGTCCCGCAATTCCTCCATCGGTTTCGGAAAGGTCATAGCCGACATGGGCATTGGCAAGAAAATGGTAGTTTCCTTCGCCACACCACCTGCGCCGCGTAGTACAAAATTACTTCGCTCAATTGACAGAACCTTTTTCAGAATGAGCCGCCCGGGCGGCAGCTCCAGCACCACGCGTCCTTCTTGCTTGTGAGCCGCTGCAACAGCTGCCAAAATAGCCTGACTATCATCTTTTCCGTCGTTCGCTACCACGCCAAATTCTTCCGCCTGTAGCGTCGTAGCATGTTGTGGCAGCTCTTTTTCACCCCAGTGATAACCGGCGAAGGAAAAGTCGGGCAGATAGGGCCGATCAGGATTGCCCTCGACGAGTATTGCCGGCTGCCAGCCTTTCGCTTTCGTCTGCCACCCCAACACAGCAGTATGAGCGCAGCAAACGATGAGCAGCAGGCAAACCTTAATGTGCGGGTTGTATCTCAAGGATGGCTCCAGGAAATTAATGTTCTGTCAGGTTTGGCGAGCGCAAACGAATGTCACCGTCAGCTGCCGTTTTTCGACGCCACGAATTCTTCTCGAATTGGCGTAAAGACGTCCAGCAGACAACCGTCTTCAAGCGCCGTGCAGCCGTGCATCAAATCGCGAGGCACGAAGAAACTGTCGCCAACACCTAAAATTTGCTTCTTACCATCAATATGAACTTCAAATTTGCCTTTTTCAACATAGCTTACCTGACGATGAGGGTGCTGATGTGCGACGCCTACAGCACCTTTTTTGAAGAAGACCCGCACCATCATCAAGTCCGAGTTGTAGCCCAGGATTTTGCGCGTAATTCCGCCGCCAAGATCTTCCAGTTCCACATTGTCACTTTTGATAAAGACATCCGATTCAGTCATTTATGTTCTCCTTTGTCCATATGATACACCATATCACCCGTTTACAGGATCTCCCCTAACCCGGCACACTGCCTGTCCTTAAAATTCAAACATTATCCAGTTCGTATCAACGAAGATAGACCATTTTTTTTGTGATTGGCGCTCGGTTGTTTACGCGCAGGCTATAGAAATAGATACCGCTGACTACATCCTCCGGCTGCCAGATAATCGTATGCTCGCCGCTCGAGAGGCGACTCTTTAACAACTCTTCAACCAGGGCGCCCCTGAGATCATAGATACTCAGGCTAACCGCTGCCTTTTTATTCAGGCGAATTCGAATTTGTGTTTGCGGGTTGAACGGGTTTGGATAATTTTGCGATAGCTGCGCAGAATTTATGACGGATTCATCATATTCCGCTAAGTCATCAATTCCGACCAGTTGCCCGTTACGCGCCAGAAGCTGTGCCTTAAAAAGGGAGCCTGGATTTAAGTCGCTTAAATTGCTGCCTTCAATATGCCCCGCGGGCACGCTAAACGAACACGGCGGGCGATCTCCGGTAACCGTTCCCTGACAGCCAATAGCATAATTTTGCCCGCCCGGCGGTTTTTGGACGTGAATTTCTGCGCCGTTCACATCACAGTTCCAGGCAACCGAATGAATGGCGGACCAGCCATGGCTGGTACCGAAGTATCCGCGATTATACAGGCCAATACGTCTTCTATTGAAGCCGCTTCGCGGGCCATCCAGCTCACGAAAATTATCATAGAGCAAGGCCTGACTCCACCGGCGATGGCCCTCGCTGGCCGCGTAAGCCCCTTCAGAGGTGCAATCAAGGAAGACAATCCCGGAGGTCCAGCTGGTACCATTTGACATATAATGATGGCGGCCATTGCTGGCATGACAGCCTTCGAAAAGCACCTGCTGTGATGCGTTATAGGCATTGAAATTATAGCGTCGCCCACCTTCTATCAGCGACACCGGATCCAATGCCCGGCAGTTTTGCACCGTAATCCGTGTGGCGGTGTTTGTATATACCCCGGAAAGACCAAAATGCAAAATAGTGCAGTTTCGCACCCAAGCGTCTTCCACGCCAACAACATAGATGCCCGACCAAGCATGGGCCTCATCTTCGCCACCGGCGGTTTCAATATCAATACGAAGATCTTCCACCCCGATATTTTTGCGGACAAACAGCTTGCGATAAATGTATATATATGATGGCGACAGACTGCGAATCAGCGTACTGTAAACAGGCACATCCAAGGTGATGCGGTTGCCATCAATCGCTTCAATGTAGCGGTTATAAACGATTGGCTGGCTATCAACCTCCCAGGGAATATCCGCTGCCGTCGCATTCGGGTCATCTGAAAAAGTACCGCCATAATCAATACTCTCCAACCAGGATTCCGTACAGGGGTGGTAAAGAATGATGTTGTCCCCAACCGTGAAACCACTGGCATCGGCAACTTCAAAACTTCGCTCACTAACCCGGACAGTATCAGTGGTGATATATTGCCGACTGCCGGCAATACTATCTGCCCATAGCGTTTGTCCACCACCGCCGGCCACCAGCACATCTCGCTGATCCGGCACATTACCAACAGCTCTCAATATGGTATTATTGGCAGGATCGCTGCCGTCGCCAACGCCTCGCAGCACAACGCCATCGACATTTACCCGCACCGTGCCCTGAATCTCGTATTCTCCGGCTTCCAGCAACACCGCGCCGCGGAAGCCATTGCTGTCGACCGGCATGGCAGACAAAGCTGCAATGGCAGACTGAATATGCGAGGTATTGTCTCCCACAATTGGCTGGAGGGTTGTCACAACTGAAATATCCGGGATTGGCTCATTACTATTGCGATATCCGGCGTAGCTGAAATCCGGAATGCGATTACCGAGGCTGTCGACCGCATAACTGAGGCTGCCATCGGCGTTCACCTGCACGAGGGCCGACTGCCACGATTGTGCCCAGGCGCCATTGGCAAACGAAAGAATCAGAATGCTAAGGCTCAGGAGATAATTGCGCAAAGTCGTTTTTGTATTAACAGTCCTCATTTCAACACCACCATTTTGCGGGTCTTTGAAGTATGTTGATCGACTGTCAATCTGTAAAAATACACGCCGGAACCAACTTCGGCTGCATTCCACACGATGTGGTGTTCACCAGCTGTTTTGTCCTCAGCGCCGACCTCATCAATCAAGCGCCCGCCAATATCGAACACCTGTAAACCAACTCTTGCTGCTATTTGAAGTTGATAACTGATAGTAGTCTGAGGATTAAAGGGATTCGGATAATTTTGCAACACTGTAAATGCCGCGGGAACTGATGCAGATGGGCGATCATCCAGACCGGTAATGATATCACCGGCAAAAGGCCCAACGTCCGCTGAGTCAAGGGGCGCAAAAAGGATCGGTCCGCTGATATATTCATCTGCACCGACATCGGGGAATTCGTTGCGAAGCTGCCCATCGATATCGTTTAGAGGTGTCGTGGCAAGTGCCGGCCAGGTATCAATTGCCGGGCTTTCACTGGTAAGCCGGTAGATGCCATCAACACGTTCCAGAAAGGGATCAACAACAGAGATTTGCGAATCCGCAACGGAGATGCCCAGGGACGCCGCACTGTCCGGGAACATGATATTATGTTGCCAGGTTATGTTCACCGGATCGGTGATGATATCAACCAGATCATTTTCCTTACCCCAAATCAGATTCCCGCTAACAACAACATCTCGCGGTGGACGGGTGTAGTTGCCATTGTTGGTAAATCCAATTTCGATATGATGAGCGTTGTTCACCAGGGTGTTATGGGAAATCAAGGCGCGATTGATGCGGAAATGGCGGGTCAGATTGCCGCCACCGTCGTAGTCGCCATTCGTCAGGGTAATCGGCGCATCCCAGCGGGTGCCGGTCAGGCCTTCAAAATAATTGTTTGTGATTTGATGATCATCGCCGTAGAGACGCACGCCGCCGGTACCGGACTTCCCTTCTCCAAAGAAATAGTTGCCATCAACAACCGAGCGATTTCCATGACGCAGTGACAAGGTGCCCTGGCTGCGCCGAAAGGTGTTGTGCCGCAAGGTATCGTCATTGGTCTTCACGGAAATGATTTCCGGATCGCCATCACAGTCCTCGAATAGATTAAACTCCACGACCGTAAAGCCGCTGGAAGTAGACAATTCGCTCCAGCCGATACGAATGGTTTCCATCTCGTTTACACGGCGGGGACCGATATTGCGGAAATGATTATGATCGATGCGATCGTACTGAGACGAGAGGTAAGTTGGATCCGGTGTGCCGTCTATGGTAATGCAATTGCCGGCCATGGTTTTGTTTTCGAAGAGATTATGGTCGATACGATTGTGATGGCTTAAGGCATTGGGATCGTTCCAAATCCCCTGAACAATGACCCATTTCAATGACTCAGTCTCCTGCAGCCGAAAGGTGTTGCGGGTAATGCGGATATTATTGCAGGCTTCCAGCTTGATTGCCGTATTGTCCAGGGTCGTAAAGAGGAATCCCTCTATGATGACCCAGGCACATTGGCGGAACGAGAAATAAGTGTCACCGGTTAGTTCAGCGCTGCCAATGTTTCTTGCCCGTATAATAATCGGCTGGCCTGGGAGACCGCTGTTTCGAATCGATATCGAGCCGCCGGTATCGTAAACACCGTCCAGCACTTCGATGGTGTCGCCCGGTTGGGGATTGGAAAGGGCATCTTCCAGTTCACCGGCAGTGTCAACGATGATCAGCGCTGCCTTCGCCTGCGGGGCATCCAATATCAGGCCCAATACAAGCAGACAGCAAACGCCCAGAGGGCTTCGCAACCTGAGAAGCAATTGATGAAGAAAGTCGGCCGCGCTACGAATGATCTTATCTCCTTCTTAAGCCAATGTTGCCGCCATCAGACCCGGCACCGATCAGTTTGCTGCCGGACTGAAGTTGATAATTCATTTTTACCTCATTCACAAAAATCGGTTTGACGGCAATCATTCCATCACCGACAACGTTATCGTAAAAGGCATCGACTTTGCCGGATTCAAAGATATTGCAGTGATGTACCCGCACGTGATTCCAGCGGCTTTCCTCAAACCAGATGGAGCGGCCACCTCTGCCGCTCTTCCAGAAAATGCTATTGCGAATATCTGCATTTTGCACGCCGATCAAGCGCAGAACAGATCCCTGCTCTTTATTGTTTACAAAATCAAAGACACAATTATTCACAGTTAGAAACGGACCAAAGGTGCTCTCATCATTGCCGCCACGATAGAGATCCATAGCTGCACCCATGACATTGCGAAATACACAATTTTCGACAAAGACGTATTCCGCACTGTACTTGCCGCGGTCGTCTTTTTCGCCGGCCAGCTCAATGGCCGTTCCGGAGATTTCATAAAAAATGCAGTTCTTGAAGGAAACCGTATCGGCAAACGTGCTGGGATAGGCGCGAAAGGCATTGTGACGTGAGGCCTGGAAATCAAAAAACTCGCAGTCCTCAACAAAAAGGTTGTAGTGTTCAATCATCGGTTTACGACTGGTGCTAATGCCGCTTTCAGCCACCCCGCTGCCACCGGAATGTCCTTCAAATGCCAATCCGCGCACCAGGAGCTCACCACCATTCTCAATAGAGATAAACGAAAAGAGCCGGGAATCGCCTACATAGTTTAGCTTCGGTCGAGTTGCCAGGCCTTCAGCGGCACGAATGACCAAGGGATATTTGACAACCATGGTTTTCTCTACCGGATAGGTTGCACTGGCTGTCAATTCGATAATATCGCCAGGCTTCGCCGCCATAACTGCGGCTTCCAGCGCACCGGCTTCAGCCCCAACTTGATGAACTTTGCCGGAACCGCGAGTCACACGTTGACTGACCGGCTTGTACCAGGAAGTTCCGGTATTCTCACGCGTCGCCCAGGGCTTCACTTTAGCGCCATTCTGCACATCGATAGCGCCGGCAGTCACCTGTCCGCGGCGCTCGCTGCCGGTAATGTCTGTCTTGACAAAATCGAACTTGCGAACAGCGGCGCTGCGAAGGGCAGTATTTGTTGGCACCCAAATCCCATGTTCATTTTTCTCCAGCTTCGGATCAATGCTCGTAAAGCCCTCGTGCTTGAATTCCGCCCCCAAGTGATCGGCATTGCCGGCAAAGCTAAAACCGCTGAGATCATCCAGCTTGTGATAGGCACTCTTAAGATTCTTATTGGCAATGATATTGTTGGCGAAGAGAATATTCTTCGGTGTATCGGTTCGTTCAAAGTCCGAGCCGACGCCAAACCCGACATTGTCACAATCGATAATAGTATTATTGGCGATGATACAATTCTCGGCCTTGTGATATCGATTCAACAACGAATTCGGCACGCCGTTCATTACGGCAAATGCGGCACGGAAGCGGTCTCCCTTGAGCCCAAACATATAGTTGTTGAAGATCTTATGACCTTCATTGATCACGCGAATGCCACCGGTTTCCGGCTTGTTATTACCGATGAAAAAATTGTCATGCATCATATTGCGATTGCCGTGACGATTCACCAGACTACCTTCACACTCCCAGAAAGTATTGCGGCGCACAATATTGTCGGAAGACTTAATGGATGCCACCTCTGTCTCGCCGTTGCAATGCTCAAAAAGATTTTCTTCAACGATGGTATTGGACGACTCCAAAGAATAGGTCGACACGCCGATGCGTAAGGTCTCACCGCCATTTGAGCCAAGACGGGGACGATAGCCGAAGTGATTGTGGTCGATGCGATGATTGTTTTCTCGATGCATAGGGTCGTTTAGAATCACCACCAGGGTTACGCCGCGATTCTTCTTGTTTGCCAGGTAGTTGTGGTCAAAACGGTTATTCTTGCCATACATCAACACCCAGGAGTCGGCCTTAAAGCGATCCGCCTGGTTGTAGTCGTCAATCGCGCAATTGGTGACCCGGGAATTGTTCGCCGGGGTTCGGCTATCCTTGCGAAATTCGATCACCGCCCTGCCGGGGGTATATCCATCGGTAAAGAGCAGTCCGGACACCACCAGATGCTCGCCGCCAAGGCGTAGTCGGGAAGCCCCATTCAGAATCACTTTGCCAGGCTCTTCCGCTTTGAGCGTGATTGGCGCATCCTTTGTGCCCGTTCCGGTAAATACAAGGTCTGCATCTGACCAGGTGCCTGATGCAAGAATGAGATTGTCACCAGGTTCCAGCTTGGTTACCGCTTCCTTAAATTCGTCGACGTTTTTGACAACGATATCTCCGGCGAAGAGCATCGATGATAGGCCTGCTGCAGTGAACAGAACAGTGGTCAGTAGCTGTAAGCGCCAATTGCGAATCATACAGATTCTCCTTCAGAATATTGAATCAACAGGCGGATTATTTCAATAAAATCGCTTTGCGAGTTTCGATCATTTGGCCATCGGCAATCAGCTGATAGTAATAAATGCCTGACGGCAAATTGCGGGCTTCCCAGGTAACCTCATAGGTATTTGGCGCCAGGAACTCATCCAGCAATATCTGCACAAGCTGTCCACGGGTGTTGTATATTGCCAATTTTGTTTGGGCCGAAGTTGGCAGCCCAAATCGAATTATGGACGAGGGATTAAACGGGTTGGGGAAGTTCTGCTCCAGCAGGAAGCCATCCGGCAGAATAGCAGTTGTCGCATCGTTTTCGATGTCCAGCAGGTGCTGCGCCCAGCGCAAGTCACCCAGCGGCTGCCCATCGTCGGCAAGCCCCGCCAGCGGCGATGCTGCCGGCAGCATAAAGTCGCCATTGCCCGGATCTGCATAATCCGGATCGATGCTGACAATACCTGCGCCAAAAGCCGCACTTCTATTGAGCGATACCGGGCCAACATTAAAGGTGTCCGAATACGACAGCGTTGTAGAAATACCGGCGAGAATAATCGCCTCACTGTTACCGGGACTGTTGCTAAAAATGCTGTTTTTTACTTTTGCCTGATCACATTCGCGTAAGTAAAGGATGCGCGAGCCGTCGGATCCGCAATTGTCGAAGGTGCAGTGATCGATTGTGATTTTCGGACCAACAGTAAAAGGGCCGCTGTCCCCCGCATACACATAAACGGCTTCCTTGGTGGTTTCCCAGAACGTGCAGTTGCGAATTTCCAGGATATCGACATTGAATTCGCCACTGTCGTCTGCTTCGTCGCGTAGCCGAATGCCTTCCTTGCCGCTATTCTTGAAGAGGCTATTGGTGAAAATGATGCTATCGGCAAAGGTTCCGGCATAGGCGCGGAAAAAATTGCCGTCTTCAAAGAGGACCACATCATGAAAATAGCAGTTATCCACCTTCAGCACATATTTGCTGTCGAAGGGATCATCGTCAGTGCGAATCAAATATTTGGCGGGGGTATCTGTTCCAGCCATCCCGTCCAACTCCAGCCCTTCCAGGGTCAGGCTCCCGCCGTTCTGGATTTCGAAAATGATACGAGTGCTGGAAGTGGTGCTGATGTTACGCAATACCGGACGATTTTCCGGGTCGTTGCTGCGAAAGGTCAAGGGTTGATTGATGATCAGCTTCTCATCAAGGGTATACTCACCCGGCTGAAGTTCTAAAATGTCAAACGTGAGCGCATTCGCCAAAGAATCACTCAAGGTATTATGCCCCGGCGGCACCTGGATGATTCGTTGAACCAGCGGATACCAGTCCGGCCCGACATCATCCGCAGTCAACGGCCGATTGGTAATTAATTCGGAGGATACTTCGTCAGCGCCAACATCCTTGCTGGAATCACGCGGCTGGCCATCCATATCGAAGAGCACTTCCGGGTAGTCACCGAGTGCCGCGTCAATAACCGGGCTCAGCGGATCAGGACGAAACAGGCCGGTGCTGTCCACTGTCAGCAGCGGATCAATCTCGATGAGACCGGAATCGGGATCGATACCCAAGAGGGCGCCGAATACGATATTCCCTTCATAGGTCATGTTGATCGGCGTATCGGTATAATCAATCATATCACCATCGGTGCTCTGCACGACGTTATTGGCAATGATGCAGTCGAGCGGCGGCAGCGATAATTCCGCATCCATTCCGGAGCCGATATCAAATGGGTTGGTGCAGTTAACAAAAGTATTATTCAGCACACGGGCGTTAATCACCTGGAAGTAGCGGTTTAGCGGACTATTGGGCACACCATTGGTTATCGACAAAGCTGCCCGAAAGCCACTGCCATCAAGATTCTCAAAATAGTTGTTCATCACCACGTGGTCGCGATCGATAATGCGCACGCCACTGGAACCGGAGACATTATTGCCCAGGAAAAAATTCCCTTCCACAGTACAGCGCTTCCCATGTCGCAGGGTTAATTGGCCGTTGGATTCCTCGAAAGTATTGTAGCGATAGATATTCTCATTAGACTTATTGGAGATGATCTCAATTTCGCCATCGCACTTGTAAAAGTAGTTGTTTTCGACAATCACTTTGGAATTGGTGCCGGATTCGCTGCTGGTGCCGATCCGAATGGTTTCCCAGCCGTTTGACGGTCCTACCGGACGATTGGCAAATACGTTGTTATCAATTCGATGATTGGTCTCGATGCCATCCAGCCAGGCAACAACTGTTACACCAGAGTGATTTTGGCCGGAGAAATAACAGTGGTCAACGCGGTTGTTGGTGCCGTAAAGTGAGACCCAAAAATAGCGGGTATTGATGCTTTCAGGGTTGTAATCCACTATCGCCGTATTGGTGAGGCGGCAGTTATTGGCTGACGAATTATTGCGAAAGCGAATAACGTGATCACCGCCCAATCCGCCATTCGTAAAGAATAAGCCATCCACTACCATCCAGTTGCCACCGATCCTTAGCTGCGATGAGCCGTCAAGAATCACTCGCCCGGGCGTTTGGGCGCGCAACAAGATGGGTGCCTCTTCTGTGCCATTGCCGTCAAATCGAATATCGACATCGGTCCAGCGGCCATTGGTCATGGTCAGCGTATCGCCGGGTTGAGCAATCGCTAGTGTGGAGGAGATTTCCGATGCGCTTGAAACGAAGAATTCTTCGGCAAACAAGGTAATTGAAAGGGAGAGGCAACAAATGACACACAACAAACGCCCGCTAAAATCTATCACTGCAATGGACCTCTTTTAGTTTTGACTGAACATGACAACCAGCTCTCCTACATCCCCCTAAATCCCCCTTCGAAGGGGGACATAGGGGGATGTACGCTTAATTCTACCCCGGCCGGTGAGCAAACCGGCCGGAGTATCGTTCAAGAGGACATCTTAAACGAATTATCCCATCAGGAGGTAAATTACTTCAGGAGCATCATCTTCTTCACATTGCTCACTTCACCATTCACCTTAAGGCGATAGAAGTATACACCACTGGCGTATTCGCTTGCATTCCAGACAATCTTGTATTCGCCGGCCTGGCGAACATCGTTCACCAATGTGCCAACCAGAGCGCCAAGAATGTTATACACTTCCAGTTCAACCTTACTGGTTTGTTTCAAGGAATACTTGATGGTGGTTGTCGGGTTGAACGGATTCGGATAGTTCTGCTCAAGTGAGTACTCAGCAGGAATATTGGAGACACGCGTGTCTTCTTCGATACCAACCAGTCTGCCACCCATCCAGTCACTACCAAGCAATCCGCCATCATGTCCAGCTGCCAACAATGTGGCATTGCCAACCATGAAGTCGCCGCTTGCCGGATCAGCAAACATCGGATCGAGATCGTAAATAGTGCTATCGACGATGGTTGCCACATCGACAGATCCGGTTCTTGAACCACCGGTTGCAACAAATGGCTCACCGAGAACAACGGTATCACCCCAGGCCTTCACACCCTGGATAGCAAAGGTATCAACATAGGAAACCGTCGTTCCACGACGCTGAACCGAGATCAGTGCATCGGTGCCACCAAAGGTGTCATTCCCAATACGACTATCGACGATCAGCAGGTTGCGGAAAATGGAGTATTCGTGCTCACGCTGCCAGATCACACGGCGCTGGCACTGATAGAAGGTCGCATTTTCTACCGTGACTTTAGAATCCATGGTCAAGGAGTCGACATCGCTTTCCAGCTTGATGGCGGAACCGCGGATATTGTTAAAAGTACAGTTGCGAATCGTCAATGCGCCGATCGCACCATTGTTCGGGTGAATCGGATCTTTATTGGCATTGATTGAACGAACTGCTTCATCCCCGGAGTTCTCGAAGAGAACGTTTTCAAAGTGCAGGGAGCCTACCCAGGAAGTACGGCTGATATCAAAGAAAGTACCGTCAGTCGCTGTTGCCGGATCGCCACTTTGGTAAATATTACGCAAGGTGCTATTGTAGACACGTATACGCGGTGCCGGATTGAGCGGGCTGTTTTCCGGCGGATTGTTGACTTTCAGCATATACTTGACTTTTGCATAAGTGCCACTAATGCCCTGGGCGTCAATGATGACGTCTTTGAAATTGACATCTTCATTGATGGTAATCCAGTCATTCTGCTCCATGGTATCTGCAGCATGAATCACTGCCGGATTATCGGGATTGATACTACGGATTGTCAGGGGCACTGTAATGTTGACCGGACCGAGCTCATATTGGCCACCCTCGTCAGTCAATTCCAGAATGTCGGCGGCACCTGGATTGGCGATTGCAAAGTCAATCGCATTTACCAAACCATCAGCAGCGGCAACTGCGACAACTGTCGGCTCAGCAGGCGGATTGGTTGCCCAGCGACGGTCACCTAAAGCACCACCATCGTGGCCGAGTGTATAAAGCCTGGAACCGGCAGCAAGTGTAAAGTCGCCATTTTCAGGATCAACAAACATCGGATCGTATTCGTAAACAGTGGTCCACTCAGTGTCGCCGGTACGTGGATCGTTTGACCAGTCACCGCCTTTGGTCAGAATCGGCTGATTGGAAACAGTTACTGTATCTCCCCACGACTTCACACCTGAGATATTAAAGGTATCAACATGGCTAACGGTCGATCCTTCACGCTGATGAGTAATTAAAGAGCGGGTCTCTTCATTAAACGTGTCATTCCCAATCCGGCTGTCCGCAATAATCAGGTTACGGAAGGTAGAGTTGGCATAATCGCGTTCCCAAATGACACGACGCTGACACTGATAGAATGTCACGTTTTCAATAGTAAGTTCACCATCATCTGTAGCGACATCCCCATCACTCTCAACCTTCACAGCAGTACCGCGAATATTGTTAAAAGTACAGTTACGAATAATCAATGCGCCAATAGCTGTGCCGTTCGGGTGAACCGGGTCCTTGTGTGCGTTAATAGAACGAATTGCTTCGTCACCTGAGTTTTCCAGGGTGGTGTTTTCAAAGTGCACCAGGCCGGCATAGGATGTACGGCTAATGTCAAAGAAGGTGCCGTCTTGAGCAGTATTCGGATCACCACTTTGATAAACATTCCGCAAGTGGCAATTCATTACTACCAATTCCGGTGCTTCGTTAATCGGGCTATTGTCAGGTGGGTTATTGATCTTCAGCATGAACTTATACTGAGCATAGTTACCTGCCTCAGTAGTACCATCGACAATGACATCTTGCAAAGTCAGATCTTCATTAATCGTGATATAATCATTCTGGGCGATGCCTTCAGTTGCATGAATCACTGCAGGATTCGCCGGATCGGCACTGCGAATGATTATCGGATAATTGATATCAACCGGCGGCAAAGCATAGATGCCATTGGCTTCGGTCAGTTCGAGAATATCGGCTGAACCGGGATTGTCATTGGCAAATTGAATTGCCAGGTGCAGGCTATCTGCCGGGGCAACCGGAACAACTATCTGTGCCAGTGCAGATTGAGCTGCAAATACAACGATCAAGCTAAATAAGAGAGTCTTCAACAAATTCATTTGACCTCCTGGGGTTTGAATTAGGGTTTTAAAGGTGACTACAAAAACTGCTACTATTTTGCCATACACATCTCCCAAATTAGATTATCCCTCAAAACAGTGCTCATCAGATGACAGTTGTCAGACATATTTAAAGAACGTGTCTATCCCACTTAATCAGATCTTGTCCAGTCCCCCCTCAATCTTCCACGGGGGGAGATGGAGGGGGACAAAGGCAAACGATTCGAATCAATAAGACAAAGTCAATCCCATCATAAAGTGACTGGATTCTTCGTATGCAAAGTTGGTATTGCTGAAATAGACATCGTAGTATTTGAGGCTGCCGAATTCGTAAGCGGCATCCAGGCGAACGTACGGTAATTGCAGGCTGGCGCCAATAGTATAGAATTCGCTTTCCGGGCCCTGATCGGAAATGGCGGCACCATCCGGTATAAATACCTGGGGGATATTGCGGTAGCCGCCTAGAAGGGCAAAGCGATCAAAGGGTTTATAGGTGACGCCAAAGCGGAACTGGGTTTGGTCAACCCAATTGCGATGGGTTGCATCTTCCCTGCCGAGATCAAATTCAGCGTCGGCATAGGGCCGATGCTCCAGATCCATTGCCAGGGCAAACCGCTTATGCGGATCCATACGCACGCCAACGCTGTAAGATGCCGGCACTTCGAGGCGATCTTCCCCAACACTTTCGCTGGTCATCTGTGAACCAGGATCAGTCACATCGATCGAGTAATCCCATTCCCGGGTAATTGTATATCCAGGCGTAAATGAAATCCCGAGGCTCAGTGCGTTGAAGGTTGCCTGAGCACCGAGACGAAAATTGGTCGCCGAGAAGTCGGAGGTGCCGTTAAGCGTCACATCGAGCGTATCATAGGAGAAGGCAAAGATCTGGATACCGTCGCGCAACTCAAAAACGCCGACACGATTCAAGGCCTGAAAGTCATCGGTATCGCCTGAAAGCTGCTCGAAGCCGAGACTGAAGCGAAAATTGTCATTTAAAGCAAATGCCAGGGCGCCAGACAAAGATCGCAAAGTACCGCTGCGCTGGCGCTGATAGTCAGACCAGATAACATCGACTGTATCCTGGGCACTGGTCACACGTTCCGGTATATCGCCATAGCCGTTAAAGGCCGGATGAGGTGAGAGATGAGTGATGTTGCGATCATAGTTGCGGAGATTGAGATTGCTGTTGTAGCCACCGGCAACAACAAATTGTTTACCGGCTAAAGTGAAACCATAAGCCGCAGAAATATTACTCAGTCCGGCATCGTCGAGTTTTTGCTGCCAATCCGCAGCTTCTTCGCTATAGCTATCCGCCCCGAGCAAGGGTTCATTCACGATATAGGTTGAGTCAGCAAGGAAAGCCTCGTTGTCAATGATCCCGTTATTTGCCGGATTAGGGGTGTACAGACCATCAAGGATAAACGACATGGTCACCAGCTGTCGATTCGGGCGATAGTCCTGGCTTTCACGCCAGAGCTGCTCGTTGCTATTGAAGTTCGCAGACAATTGCAAACCATCGATGCCAATCAGACCGGCTGGGTTCCAATAGAGCGCATCAAGCTCACCACTGGTAGCAGTAAAAGCGCCCCCCATCGCCGTCGCCCTGACCCCATTGCGATTAATCAGATCCAGACCTTGAAAACCAAGATTATCACCGCGATGCTGGGCGAATAAAGTTGATGAGAAAAGGATTAGCAAGGTAAGCACCTTCGCCATTTTAAGCAGATCGCGAAAATGTGCTTCCCGGCGGGACCTTCCCCCCTCTATCTCCGCCCGGGGGGAGATAGAGGGGGCTTTTATTTCCTCTTTCCCCCTTCGAAGGGGGACTAAAGGGGGATGTTGACGTGTCGCTTCACGAGAAATCATACATGTATTCATGGTATCCGCCCTTATTTTATCTGCACATTTAGTGAAAAACGCTGAACGCCACTCAGGAATTCGCCAAAATCATTGTAAGAGTAATCTACCTGGAAGCGATTGTAATTGAGCCCAAATCCGGCCGTCCAGCTCTCCTCATCAAAATTGAGCTTATAGCCGCTGCGCAAAATGATCAGATTATTAAAAGAGTATTCAGCGCCAAGATGCTGCTGCTGGCTGTGGTCGCGCGTTTGAGTCAGATCGTAGGCAAACAGAAGCCTACTGCTTTCGGAACTGCTCACAAAGGTCTCGCCATCGGGCCCAATCAACAACCCGGACACGCCGACGGAAAAGATTTGTGGCAATGAATAGCCTTCGTCAAAATATTGGACTTCGGCGCCGAAGTTGCGCAGCATGGTTCCCAATTCCAGAGAGCGCAACCCAGTCCGGTAAATCATACCACCGTCAAAGACCACAGCATTTACGGCCTTGACCACCAGGTCTTCGCGGGCCAGCTTGGTTGTTAAGCCAAAGGCGAAGCGGTCGGTCAACGCGCGCGAAAAGGTAAGTCCCAACACCAGCGAACTGGGTGTTATCGTTCCGCCGGTAAGGCCGAGATTGTAAACGCCGGTAGCGTCATCCCGTACCAATTGATCAACCCGTGTTTCCACAATGTCGCCATAATTGGTCACTTGTGCCTGAAAGCCCAACACACCAATCGAGCCCATCTGCCAGGAGGCGGAGAGACTGCTGATGCCGATATCGAGAAAATAATCGAGATAGCCAAAGTTGATACCGGGCTTCGCCCGCGTCAACATCGCCGGATTAAAGAACACAGCTTCGGAATTGTTGATCGAGGTAGTAGCGACCCCACCCATTGCAGCAGCCCTGGCATTGGGAATGACCGTCAGGAACTGCATGGAGGTAGTACCAACCTGATCGAAGCCGGTTACCTGGGCAGATAGCGGTGACAAGGACAGCACGGCTATCAAGCTACACCATAGAAACGCATATCGTTTTTTCATGATAGACCTCATTATTTCACCACTATGAATTTGCCTGTAAAGCGAGCGCCATCAGCGCTGTCGACCACATATAAGTAGACGCCGGATGCAATGTCCTGATTATTTCGCGATACCTGAAACCAGGGTGTCGAGATAACATCTGCTTTATGCTCGATGGTTTCTATCAACTGACCGGCAAAGCTAAAAATTCGGATCGTGGCATCGCCAGTGAGTCCGTAGAAGCCAATGCGGTTTTCCTGACCAAGGCCTTCAACACCTGAGTTCATGACGAACGGATTGGGCACGGCATAGACCTGGCCAAGCTCATCAACCGCAGCAATATTCTTCACGTGGGTAGTAAAGTTGGTCCGCCCGCTTTGATCGCCGTTCATGTCAACGGAGGTGACGGCATAGAATTTTGTTTCTCCCAAACGGAAGGTCTGATCAGCGTCTTCATATTCATAAATGCCATCCATATTTACTTCGCCGATCTCAACAGAATCCAGCAGCGTAAACGGACCAGCAGCCAAATCTGCGCGGAAGACATAAAATTTGGACAAGGGTGCTTTCAGGCGCGGATGCGTGAAGGATTCTACATCGCGTCCCCATTTCACGCTAACGGTTGCGGTCGAAGTATTGGCGACATCGATAACGGGTGCTGGAAACGGCACCGGAATCTTATACTTTTCGGTATTTGTTGAGGGCCGCGGATTGTCCTCGGGAAAGATCATTCCGGTTGGAAAATCACCGCCATGCTCCGGCCCGAAACCTTCTGAATCGTAGGGGATCTCCTGGCCGCGATAGGCTTCGTGGGCTTTGTGAGCGACCTGGTTAACGGTAATCACATCAGAGTTGATATGATCCGGGTAGCCGAAGTCGTCAATATAAGCCTCAGTCATCACCTGTCCATCCAACTCCACCCGGCGATTCCAATCGCGAACCCGAAAGAATTGGCTGGCGCGCTGCCCACCAAGTGTAACCTTATTAGCGGTACCACCATAGCCGACTACTTCCGCCATCGCAAATTCCAGCTTGTCTCCTAATTCCATGATGTACGGGCCAAATCCGGTAATGGCCATTCCGCCATTGTAGCTCTCGTCCCACTCAAAGCGAGCACGGCCTTTCCATTGACGGTTCTCGGGAAGCTGATAGCGTCCACCGTCGGAAGGCACACCAGCGGGAACACCGGCTTCACCATATACTGTCCACCAGCGTTCGTCGAGAGTTGCAGCACGGTCAATCATCTTTTCGGAGCGGGTATTCGGGGTACCGGTTTTCATATTCCAGGGCTGCAGGATATAGCCGTCGTCATCCGTTTCAAAAAAGTTACCGCTGCCGTCACGGAGCATAAAGCTGGCATAATCAGACTGATTACGGGCGGCATCTTCCGGGTCAACCACCGCTAGCTTGTCACTATCCCAATAGAGCATCGCATAGCCGGGGCAAGCTGCAGAAAGCAGTCCACCGCCATTGATCTGCTTGGTTGCAAACTCCATAAACAGTTCCGGATCCGGTTCCGGTTTGGCAGCAAACTGCTCAGCAATATCGCCGGCTCCGGTGCGGGTAACAGTCTGCCAGAGCAGCCAGTAATCGGGGTCCATGGAATAGTGTTGATCGGTTCGGTAAATGCCGCCGGTATCACCATAAAACCAGGGAGTGCCATACCAGCGCGCATAGGACATTTTACTGGGACCAAAGCCATAGTTGATATGGAAGAGCACGTCCATCAATCGTGCAGTGCGTTCAATAGTTGCCGGATTCCCGTCGGTATCGCCGGTGTATTCCAACTCATACTCATAGATGATCATATCATCGTAGTCCGGATAGCTCCAGGCGCGAGAGGTGCGGGTGATGGTCACACCCACCGGGGTTGCCCATTTAGCGATGATGATCTCCTCCGCTTCATCGGGATCGTAGTCCGGATTTAGTTCACCGGAAGGCAGCAGCGGGAAGTTCTCGATTTCTTCGAGGGAAATCGGGAAGCTCCACTTATTTAGCGGAAGCTCTGTCAAAGTCCGTGTGCCAATACCGCCGCAGAATGCATAGATCCGATTGTCAGCGCCACGGGCTCCTTCTTCATTTGCCGACACATAAACGCCGGCACCCCAGGAGTTATGATGACCATCGTATTCAATACCTGAAATCACGGTTCTGGATCGGGGCGGCCATTCCATCAGCGGCTGAGTGGTTTGCGAATAAACCAGCCAGGGTCTTCCGATTGTCCCGGTGTTGTAAACAGTTTGATGAATCATGCCGCGATCATGAATCTTAAAATCGCGAACCTGTCCATCCACAGGGAGAAGAACCAACAAGAGCATGAACAATGTCATACGTAAAAACAGTTTGTGGTTCATAAAATGACTCCATTTATAGTTTGGTTATAGTATCCGAGCAGTCTGCTAACACCAACGCCTGGCTTAAAAATCAAATTCAACCCCAAAGCGATAATGGCGCGGCCGGTTATCATATAAATAGGCTTCAACGCTGGTGAAATAGGGATCAAAATCGGTTTGCGTCAACGCCGCCTCGGGATTTTCCACGAAACGAAGCTTGAAGGCATTTTCGCCATCCGTGCCATCCTGGAAAGTGCGACCATAGTGAAAAATTTTGTTATCAAACAAGTTGAATGCTTCCAGGTAAAGCCTGGTGTCGGTACCATTGATTGTCAAGCGCTTGTCGATTCGTAGATCAACGTTGTGTTCCGTTGGCGTGCGTAAATTGAACTGCAATCCCTGACCGGAGGCATCGAAAGTGAAAGGACGACCGGAAACCACGCGATAAACAGTGTTTGCCGACAGACCGCGGAACAGGCTGAACCCGCGGTTCCCAGGTGTCTTGAGGCCAAACTGCAGCACCAATTTGTGCTTTCGGTTATGATCCAGGAAAACGTCTTCCGGTGCCGGCAAGAGGTCCGGCAAATTATCATCCTCGAAGAATTCTGCCCGCACGCCACTACCGATGGCGCTGCCGGATTTACCGGTCGCAGATTCCCAATTGTAGTGCGCTGATCCGCTAACAATGCCGCCGCGTTTCTTGAGAATTGCCTGGAATCCCTTGATATTGGCATATTCGCGATTAATAAAGGTTGAATAGCGGCTACCGCCAATATTTTGATAGCTGGCAAACTGCAGCAGATTACTGACATCCTTCAGATAGGAGCTGAGATCCAGCGACAAGCCGAATGGCAAGCCATAGACCAGTCCGACGTCATATGAAATGGTACGCTCCGGCTCCAGCTGTGGATTGCCAAGGCGATCATAGTCCGGAAATTCCGTGGTTTTCAGACGATCAACAAAGATGCGCTCAAAGGCCGGCCGTTGTGTAAAAATACCATAATTGAAATGAAGCACGGCGCGTTCGGAGACAGGGAATGACACGCCAATGCGCGGTTGAAAAGCGTAGCTGAGACCGGTCTCATCAGTAGCCGCCAGTTCAGTGTCATAAAATGCGCCCTGATCCGGATCAGTCGGATCAAAGTTGGGATTTTCATAGGGCGAAAAAATATTGGTGAAGTAGTCGGTATTGAAGTCATAGAAGTCCAGCCTAAGACCAATATTGGCAACCATTCCTTCATACTCGAGCTTGTCCTGAACGTACACAGCGCCTTCATAAGGAGAATTTGAATAGTTTTCCAGGCGTAACGAACTGGCGCTGCTTCGACTACGCTGCCAATCAACATTCAGATCATAGTAGTGAAATTGAACACCGGCTTTGAGGAGATTGTATTTATCCAGCTGACTGGTGAAGCTGGTGTTGAAAGTGTAGGTTTTGGTGCGCTCAGTACCATTTGTGGTCTGGAATTTACCAACCTGATAGCCGGTTGGCGCCGTGTAATCCCGCCAGTTGATGGAATTTGTGTACAGTTCTGTCAACGTGCTATCACCAAGCAGATCAACATAGTCACCGCTAAATGTCGACAGTCTGCTCATTTTGATATCCAAAAAGGTCGAACTGCTGAGCACGTAATTCCAATTGAAGGCAAATTGATGGGTGTTGTCTTTTCGCTTTATGACATTGAGGACACTTTCAAACCAGCGGAAGTAATTCGCACCGATACCATTGTCGAAGCCGGTATTGTAGTTGTAAATCAGCTGAATTTTATGACTATCGTTGGGGCGAAATGTCATATTCGTGGCCAACTGCCTGGAAACGTCGGTTCGACCGGTCGGCAAAACCGGTTGGTTCACTCGCTGCTGAGCGGCAACGAAAAGGCTGAGGTTATTCCCGATCGGGCCACCACTGGAGAAGTCAACGCGGTAATCAGGTTTATCGTATTCCAGGCCGATTTGCCGAACCGACTGCAGCCAGAGAATGCGAATCAATTCCGCGGTGCGTATGGAGTCTTCGAGGCTCAACGGTGGTGGTGGCGGAAACTGAATCGGCAGTTCCGGCAGGTAGCGATCAAAGCCGAGACCAAAATGTGACCACAGGAAGGCCCCGGAAATCGGATCGGTGCCAACAGCCCATTCCTCAGTATTGTTCAACCGCTCAAAATAGTCATTATATTCACGTGAAAAAACGCTGCCGCCGTGAGTCTTGTAGTAGGCGTTCGTTGAAGAAATATCGAGCTTCGTTTCCCATTTGTCGGTTCGCGCTTCTTTGGCAACCATGTTGATCACGCCGGACTGCACGTTGCCGTATTCCGCACTAAAGCCGGAAGTATACACTTCAACCTCTTCCAGACCAATTGTCATCGGGGTAAATGCACGGCCGCTGGAGAGCGGATTGACAATTGATGCGCCGTTTACAAGGAAAAGCGCTTCTCCGGTACGCCCACCGCGAAAGTGACCATCATCTGCATCTGCCTGCAAGGAGAGAATATCGCCGATATCGTTGATACCCGGTAGTTCTTCTACATTACTAACGCTGTAGGTTACCTTGGTGGCAGAAACATCCCGCTCCACGGTGCCGGCCTTAAAAGCGGTTACCGACACCTCTTCTCCGGCAATAATTTCGGAGTCAAGCTGGAAGTCGAGGCGAGTGGTTTTATCAACCTGAACCTGCACGCCAACTATTTTCTGAGCGGCGTAACCAATGTAGGCCACTTCGACATTATAGCGACCGGGCGGCACATTAATGATAAAGTAAGCACCATCAATATCACTGGAGGCGCCAAGAGGCTGCTGAAGGGCAATGGCGTCATCCCCTTCCCATCTTTCCGTAACGATAATATTTGCGCCGGGCAGCGCAGTTCCATCGCTCTTATCGCTCACTATACCTGATATCTTACCGGTTTCGCCGGCAAATATGGCGATACAGGTGAAGCTCAACAGAAGAATGATTGTAGATAAACGTGATATCATTTTACAATCTCCGCTAAATTCAGCAGGTTAATTTGTTTCCTAGAACCCAAACCAACGTGGAATGACCAGAGTGATTTGAGGAACGTAGGTAATCAGAATCAATGCCAGGAACATCGCTGCATACATTGGCAACAGCGGTTTTACAATTTCTCTTAGTGACACTTTGGCAATGCCGCAGCCGACAAAAAGGACTGTCCCGACAGGCGGCGTGCACAATCCAATACAAAGGTTGAAAACCATCATGATACCGAAGTGAACCGGATCGATACCCATTGCCACGGCAATCGGAAGAAATACCGGCGTGAAAATCAGGATTGCCGGAGTCATATCCATAAAAGTGCCAACCGCCAGCAGAACCAGGTTCATAATGAAGAGCAGGACAATCGGGTTTTCACTGACAGCGAGTAAGCCGCTGGTAATGTTTTGAGGAATGTTCTCATACGACAGCACCCAGGAGAGGGCCATCGAGGTGCCGACAAGCAGCATGACCACCGAAGTGGTGATGGCGGAATCAAGCAGAATCTTCTTGAGATCTTTCACCGCCACTTCCCGATAGACTGCCATGGTCAGTATTAAGGCGTAGACAACGGCAATCGCCGCAGCCTCTGTTGCTGTAAAGATCCCGGCAACAATACCGCCAATCACGACAATAATCAGCGTCAGACTGAGGATCGCATTTCCAAAGGCACGAATCACTTCACCGAAGCCGACCCGCTCGCCGGTTGCATAGCCTTTGCGCTTGGCAATTACTCCGGCAACTAGCATAAGCGCAAGTCCCATGATGGCGCCTGGTAGATATCCGGCTAAAAAGAGGGCGCCAATGGAGACACCGCCGGAAGCCAGCGAGTAAACAATGAGCACATTACTTGGCGGAATAATTAATCCGGTAGTTGCAGAGGTGACGTTCACCGCTGCGCTGAATTCCGGATCGTAGCCATTTTGAACCAGCTTCGGATGCATAAAGGAGCCGATTGCTGCCGCAGAGGCAATTGCAGATCCTGAAATGGCACCAAAGAACATCGCGGAAATAATGTTGACGAAGGCCAAGCCACCCGGCAGCGATCCAACCAGGGCCTTGGCAAAGTCTATGAGCCTTCGGGCCAGCCCTCCATGTGCCATCAGGTTACCGGAAAGAACAAAAAAGGGAATTGCCAGCAGCGTAAAGCTATCCAGGCCGGTTGCTACCCTTTGGGCAACAACGCTGACTGCCGGCATCATATCTACATTGACCAGCATCGTAAGTGCCGTCGAGAGCCCAATACAATAGGCAATCGGCACGTTCATCAGGAGCAGAAGAATAAAACTGAGCAGTAAAACCGTGATATCAATTGTCATAATTGGTTAGGCAATGTTAGTTTTTGTTTTTGTTTATTTTAAACAAATCAAGTCTCCTAGACTTTGTCGTTAGATACTCGATGTTTGATACTAGATATTGGCTTTTTCAAGCATCAAGCATCAAGCATCAAGCATCAAGCTCGGGATGAAGCATTCGATGCACTGCATAGTAAATCATCAAAGCACCGCTAAGCGGGATAACCGTATAAATGTATCCGATCGGAATTTTCAAGGCAGCAGAGACCTGATCAAGAGTCAGGGTGACGTAAACCAGGCGAATGCCGCCGATGATGAAAACCAGCAGTGAGAAAAAAATGATCATGCTATAAATCAGCAGCTCAGAAATTCGCTTGTTACGACCTTCCAGGCGATGGGTTAATACATCCACGCCAAGGTGCGCACCTAGTCGTACGCCATAAGCCCCACCAAGCAGACTAATCCAAATCAACAGATAGGTTGCCAGTTCTTCGGTGAAGGAGCTGGGGCTATTCAGTAGATAGCGGGTCGCCACCTGCCAGGTAACTACCACCACCATAATGGCCATCAACCAAACCAGGGCCTGTTCCAACACTTTATCTATTGCAGCAGTTAATTTGCTCATTCGTCGTCACCTGTAATCATCATGTCCGTGGTATCTGCTTCAACCGGCTTTACGGCGCGAATGCGTTGGGCAAGCGCGCCTAATTCGGTTCCGGCAAGATCATCGTAAATCGGCTGGACGCGCTGAAAAAATGGCTCTTTCTCCGGATATAGCACCTTGACACCCGCTTCTTCCACGGCTGCAATCGATTTCGCTGTTAACTCTGCCCAGAGCCGTTTTTGCACAACGATGGATTCCTGAATTGCTTCGTCAACCCATTGCTGCTCCTGACTGCTCAACTGATTCCAGGTGTGGGTGCCAATCAGCAATACATCGGGCGGCGCGGAATGCTCATCGAGTGATAGATATTGGCATAACTCGTAGAAGCGATTTTGATAGAAATTCAATGGTGCATTTTCGGCACCGTCAACGACACCTTGCTGCAGTGCCGAGTAGAGCTCACCCCAGGGCAAGGGAGTGGCATTGC
The DNA here is from genome assembly GCA_028284445.1 of Calditrichia bacterium. Lineage (GTDB taxonomy): Bacteria > Calditrichota > Calditrichia > RBG-13-44-9 > J075 > JANQRS01. Next base: position 133,043 of record JANQRS010000036.1, on the reverse strand, counting down.
CGCCGAGCAGGTTGATGGTGCGAATCTGGGTATTACTGCGCATCACGCGAATTTTCAGTCCGTCGAGGTCTTCCGGCGATTCAACTGCTCGATCAATCAGGAAAAAACTGCGGAATCCGGCATCATAGAAGCACAGGCCGCGCAAAAGATACGGCTCGCCTTTCAACAACAGTTCACGACCAATTTCGCCGCCAAAAATTTGCCAATAGTGGTCCGCATCGCGGAACAGGTAGGGCAAACTGAAGACCGCCATTTCCGGAACGAAATTTTCAACCACAGCGGAGGAGACCTTTACAATGTCCAGGGCTCCCAATTGCACCAGCTCGAGCGACTCGCGTTCATTGCCCAACTGTCCGCTGGGATAGAGTACCACCTCGATTTTGCCACCGGAGATTTTTTCCAGGTGTTTACCGAAATGCGCCATCGCCTGATGTACCGGCGACTGCTGATCCAGCACATGGGCGAGACGAAGCGTGCGCTTACTTTCGCTGCCGCTGCAGGCTATCAGGGTCAGAAATGCCAGCAGTAGGCTATGTGATATGACTTTTCTCAGCATTGAGCTCAGGCTCCGTTACCTTAGATGAAGTACAGACCACCATTTATTTCAAGCGATTCAGCATTGACGTAAGAAGAAGCATCAGACGCCAGGAAGAGAATGGCATTCGCCACATCTTCGGAAGATCCTTCACGACCGGCAAGGGTCTTGGCAGCCACATTCTTACGTGCTTCATCCGGGGTGAAAGTATCATGAAATGTTGTATTGATAAGTCCCGGAGAGACGCAGTTTACGCGAATACCGCGAGGCTTCAATTCTTTTGCCAGACCGCGCGTAAAGGTTAACACGCCGCCTTTGGAGGTTGCATACGCCAGCGAGCCACCGCCACCACCGTCACGGGCAGCAAGGCTGCTGAGATTCACAATGGAACCACCGTCGCTCAGATAAGGCAAGGCCGCTTTGGTTACCAGGAAAACGCTTTTCAAATTCAGCTCAACCACTTCATCCCAAAACGATTCCGGCATCTCGGAGATTTTTTTACGGGCAACCAGGCCGCCGGCGTTATTTACCAATACCTGAATCTTGTCGCCAAAGGCTTTACGGGTTTCGTTCATCAGGTGCTCAACTTCTGATGCCTTGGTGACATCCGCCTGCACGGCAATTGCATGGCCACCGGCCTTTTCGCATAGCTCGATGGTTTCTTCCGCTGCGGTTTCGCTGGAATAGTAGTTGATCACAACCGACATGCCTTTTTCAGCGAATTTCACGCAGGTTGCCCTTCCAATGTCACGCCCTCCGCCTGTTACCACGGCTACTTTACCCTTTAGATTATCCATTCCGTACTCCATTGTTTTTGTTTGCCAGATACGTTCTCACTTTTTGCTCATCTCCTCTTCAGCCGCTTGTTGCCGAATAAGCTTGTAATTCCCTTCCCACTCATATTCCTTACCACTAAAAACAACCCGCGTTTTTTTGCTCGCTGTTTCGCTGTTGCGAATCATAATTTGCCATTGCAAATCGCGCTTGCCGCGAACAGTGATGACGCTGGCTGTTTCATTGCTGCCTTCGATATTAACAGATTGAATGACGCTGCGTGCGTCGCGGGTTTGCTCACGCGCTTCGTTGAAATAGCCATGAGGCTCAATGACGGAGGCAAACAGATGGTTGGCGGCATTTCGACGCAGCATCACCATCTGCTGCGAACGCAGATTAAAATCCGGATCATTTGCGCCAGTTCGACCGACAAAAACCTCAGTTCCCGGGGAGGGCGCGCTGATTACGCTATAGTAGCGATTCCCATCGAACCAGGAAAAGCGGATATCAGTATCGCTGCTGCCAGACCCAACGTTCCAGATATGCTGATAGCCGTTATCTGCGCCCAGCGGCGCCAGTTGATCGGCGTGCGCCTTTATGCCATCCGGCAGGGTCACTATTTGTCCGTTAAAATAGAGTGGGTAGTCATATTGATGGTCTGATTCGCTGGTTAGGCGAAAAAGGTCAACTACAACCGGATGCTCCAGCAATGGATCATTTACCAGCAGCATGGTGCGCTGCATATCGACGCCCGGATAAGCATCATTGGCAAAGGCGCTAACGGCTTGCACATCACCATCGCCGCCATCAAAGAAATGACGTTCTCCCCAGCGTTCATCCGCCTGTTGGCGCTTGCCGCTGTTCTGGGAGGCTTGATCAACTACCACGGTATTGTGCGCAATCGTTTGCTTGGCAAACGAATTATTTTCGGCGGTGTAGCGTCCACCAAACTTCGGTTCCATGTTGATCCAGCGCGCAAAGCCGTAATCGGGCACAACCGTGCGATATTGGTCATAAAAGATGAAGTGCAATTTGTCGAAATGCCCATGCCCTTTGCCATGCACTCCGTATTTCATCAGGAGCATGGTTTGTTCGCGGCCTTGACCGGTCCGTAAAATCCCTAATCCGCCGCGCTCGCCATCATGCCCGTCCCGAAGCTCAACGCTCGACCAGTTCAAAGGGGCGACGTTTTCACCATTGCCAAAATCTTCTGCGACTTTCAGTCCGGCACCATTCAGGATCACCCGATCCTGTATCGCTGCGATGGCCAACAGGTTTTCGTCTGCGCCGTAGCGGTAATAGCTGAGGTTGCCGGCAATCGTCGGGCCGATGTCAGCAATATCCATACTTAAGGAAGCATCGTTTATTGCCGGAAAAACCCCATTGGGGTATACCGTCATAGCTGTAGCGTAGAAGGCTTTTCTGAGGATACCATCACGATATTCGTAAATTTTGCGTTCGGGTTCGTTCCGTTCAATGGCTTCCGCAAAAAGAAAAAACGGGCGCAGGGCATATCTTATATAGTATGGACCTTCCATATAATAGCCATCCGGCGAAAACAGAAGTTCCAATTGCCGCAGGAACCCGCCCTGGCCGTTTTTCCTTGTTCCCAAAATTGCTTTTTCTACCAGTTCCTTGTCATCCAACACATATGCGATCATGCCAACCGCGGCACAGGCCCAGGTGCCGTGATTATGAATGCGGTCAAGCTCTTCGGCGTATTGCACGGAGAAGAGATGGATCATTGGTTGAAAAATATTTTCTTCGAAATTTGCGCGATCTTCCGGCGTAAGCCATTCATAAACAGCATCATAGGCCTGGGCAACATTTACCAGCCAGACCTCTTCATTGAGGGTTTGATGGAAGAGTCGCCCGGGCTTCTGCTTGAATGAGCGCGGATGGGGACCGAGGGTTGGATACATCACTGCATATTGCTCAAGCATGCGTTTAACAAAGTCGGCATAGCGCTCATCCCCGGTAATGGTGAAGAGCACGCCGGCCATTTGCATTTCGCGATAGTTCTGCTTGTGTTTCTCGTGAGCATAGCCACCTGCTTCACCCGGTGGCGGCAATTCAATCGTTTGCAGCATCGCAGATTCGACGGCATTCTTGTAAGCGTCGAAGGACTTCTTTAACAGCGGCAGCTTATCGAGGTTTTCCCGGATTGCCTGCCCTTCCGCCTTGCTCATAGAAATACTTGGCCGCTCTTTAGCAAATCCGCTGTCATAGCTGCATAAAAACAGGCCGAGGCCGAGAAATCCAGCAAGGATTCGGCTGCGAATAAGCAAATTCACCTTATGTAATATGTAAGATGTCATACAAATTTCTGGAGATGCTTTTACTAGTGACTGCATATTTTATAGTTAACTAAACTACTTTTTTACAATCGTTTGCGTATCTGCGTCTTAATCTTAGGAGTTTTGCACGTTCCGGAGGTTATTCGTCAGCTTCATCAGCCAACGACTCCAGGAGAGCATGGACATCACGCTCGGCAACTTTCAAGTGGGCGGTCATTGCCTCAAACGCACCTTGCTCATCCTGAGCCTTTATCATATCAAGAATATTTTGATGATGAGTCAGCGGATCAATCGTATCGTTGTGTTTAACACGATCTACGATCATGGTCTTTATTTTCGGAAGTAATTTGAAGATTGGGTCGAGAATCAACGGCATCAGCGGATTGCCGGAAATCTCGGCGATGGTATAGTGAAATTCCAGATCATACTTGGCATGCCCCTGCACACCAAGTGTCTTGTCGCCAAAAAGGACCAGATTCTTTTCCAGCTTTGCAATATGGTCGTCTGTACGATTTAGGGCTGCCATACGCGCTGCATGTGGCTCAAAGATATGGCGCATTTCCATTATGTGCAAAGCATAGGAAGGATCGAAATTCAATTCGAGGTAGAGACTCATGTTTTCGCTGGCATGCGAGGACGAGTAGTCGTTCACATACATCCCGCTCCCCTTGCGGATAGTAATCAAACCCTTGGCGCTGAGAATTTGCAAGGCTTCGCGAAGGGTTGTGCGACTAACGCCGAACATTTTGCAGAGCTCCTGCTCTGTGGGCAACTTCTCCCCTGCCGATAGCTTCTTCGTGCGAATACCGGATTCGATATTCTGCACAATCTCCTGACTGAGTGTCATCGGACTGGCAATATTTCTAAAAACTTCCTGCAAGTATGAGTCTCCGAAAATTTGTATGACAACTTACATCTGCTAAATTTAACAATCAAGCACTTTTTTGAAATCGGTCTTTGAGCGTTGTTGCGATAATTTCAATTCATTATTTCCGATAACGCAATTTTCATCCGAATTTTTTTTTGACAGGATGAACAGGATTGACATGATTTACTGAAAAAAGATTAAAACCTTCTAACACAGATACACACAGATTTCCACGGATGAGCACAGATGCTATTTGTAAATGAGGAGATTGAAAAATAGGGAGTTAGTCTCAAGTTTTTGTAGGTAAATTTCCTTTTCCATCTGTGTAAATCGGTGAAGATCCGTGTCTATCCGTGCCGAAAGGTTTTAAATAAATCTATCGGATCTTGTTAATCCTGTTCATCCTGTCAAAATCTGTTATTCATTCTTACGCCCGGTCATACCAAAGGCAGTTTGGGCCACATACCAGATGTTAGTTTACCAACTTCGACGATACTATCCCTTGCCCTTGTCTCCACGCAGGTGAATTGGCAGCGGTTCAGTTTCGCTTCCGGCATATACCGAAATGTGCGGAAAGGGGATCTCAATCCCCTCTTCCTCAAAGCGCACTTTAATGGTCTCATACACCTGGTTGCGCATGGTCAACCAGTCCTCGCGGGCAGCCCACACTGCAAATTTGAGATCAATAGCAGAGGCGCCAAAGCCTTCGAAAATAATCAGCGGATTGGGCTCTTGCAGGCACAGCGGATTGCGGCTGGCAATCTCCAGGAGAATGTCTTTCACTTGCTGCAGGTCTTCCTTGTAGGCCACAGAAATCATCAAGTCTGCCCGGCGAATCGGGAAGCGGGTTAAGGTTGTGACTTCACTCTTGAGAATCGTTTCATTCGGAATTCTGACAAATTTATTGTCGAAGGTGCGGATTTTAATTGAGAGGATATCAATCGACATCACCTCCCCGGTTGTGGCGCCAATATTGATGACGTCACCGACAACAAAAGGCTGCTCGGCAATCAGGAAGATGCCGCTGATGACGTTGGAGACACTGGTTTGAGAGGCAAAACCAATAGCGATACCAATAATACCAGCGGCACCGAGCAGCGGTCCCAATTCGAAGCCAAATTCGCGAAGGATCATGACGGATATGACCCCAAGTCCGCCATATAAAATGATTTTGCCGGCAATCATACCACGTTGGGCGTTGAAATTGCGACCAACGGTCCGTCGCGCCCAACCCGCCAGCATGTATATACCGGGAATCCCGAGAAAAAGCAGCAATGAAGTCCGCAGGACCAAAGAAATCACGTCGGCGGTAAAATAGTCGGAAAGGGCGAGGCCCCAACTCTCAATCATTAATCCCCCTGCCTGTTGAGAAATTCGAGGGTTGCAAAATCTCTAAGGGTGTCAAAGGTCTTTGCAGTAAAGCCACGCTTCACAGCATCACGTGCGCTGGAAACGGATATCGATTCATCCGCTTCGGACGGGGCTTTGCGGGCAAATTTGATCTCACTGATCTCGCCCGGCCCCTGGAAACGCACATTGGCCTCGGAAGCCCAAAGCTGATCCATACTTTCGAAAAGCGAGAGCTTGCGAACACGGTGACAGAGCTTGTCGACCAGCAATTTTTCCTCTGACTTATTGATTATCTCGATCGGGCAAATCGCCAGGTGTGATTTTTCAGGATCCTTGACGACATTCTTGCGTGCGGCTGATGAAATCCAATAGCATAGTTCGCCATCTACAAAGGATCCAAACCAGGTTTTTGACAGCACCTCGGTCGGGATCTCGACAATTTCAGTTTTACCAAGCAAGACTCGCACCCAAACCGGCACCCGCACATAAATCCGGGTTTTCACATCGCTTGTCAAATAAAACGGATGTTCCGGCTTCACCACCACCGGCTTGTCCGGCAATACCGGTTGAAAAGCAATTTCCTCAAAAGAGCTTTTCAGTGTCCATCTTTGCCACGCTGCGTCTTCCGCGACAGCATCCTTGCCATCGCCGGTTTCTGACAACTCCGTTGCTGCTTGATAATCATATGTTAGCCAAAGTTCGTCGTGTGAGCGCTTCGCCCACAAGCGCAATGGGCCAATTTGCCAGAAAACCGGTTTTTCGCCCGGCAGCGGATGTGTTTGCCAAATGTCCTTAGCCACTCTTATCTCCCTTAAAAAACACCCCTGATGTTATCAATAAACCGCCAAAAACCAAAATCCAATAGACGCGATTCTGTGAATCGTTTTTTTTCGAATATTGATCTATTTTAGCCCTTAATTCAGTAAGTTAGGTGCATTGAAGTAATGCGCCAACGTATTTAGGAATAGTGTTAATCGGTCACAAATAATCGGGCTGCCTCCGGGAAGCCCAACGTATGTGAGGAGAGGCGATTAAGCACAGAGTTGCATTTGACGATCATTGACTCGGCGACAGCCTGATTTTCCGGTTCAAACACAAACGATGCATCTAGCAAGCGTTCTGACTTCAGCAACTAAATACAATCTGAGGAGATCATGAAAAACAGTCAATCATCATATATAGCCAATTTTCTAAAAATGGAATCGGCCGGTGGGATTTTACTGATGGCTTCGGCAGTGCTGGCCATCATTGTGGCAAACTCACCGCTTACCAGTTATTACGAGCTACTGCTAAAAACACCGGTTGAAGTTCGTGTCGGAGCACTGGAAATTGCCAAACCGCTCTTATTGTGGATTAACGACGGCCTGATGGCGGTCTTCTTCCTGCTGGTTGGATTAGAGCTGAAGCGGGAAGTCGTCGAAGGAGAGCTGTCTGACAAGCGCAACATCATCCTTCCCGGCGTCGGCGCTGTCGGTGGGATGCTGGTACCAGCCCTCATCTACGTCTACTTCAACAGCGGTGATCCCGTTGCAATGAAAGGCTGGGCAATCCCCGCCGCGACGGATATTGCTTTTGCGCTCGGCGTCCTTGCGCTGCTCGGCTCACGCGTTCCGGTAACTATCAAGATCTTTCTGACCTCACTGGCGATTTTTGACGACGTTGGCGCAGTCCTGATCATTGCCTTCTTTTACACGGCAAACATTTCATTTGCTGCCCTTGCAATTGCAGCGGTTTGTATCGGCGCGCTGATTGTCCTGAATCGACGCGGTGTTAGCACCAACAGTCCTTACATCCTGGTCGGCATCATCATGTGGATTGCGACGCTGAAATCCGGTGTGCATGCAACGCTGGCCGGCGTTGTGCTCGCTATGTTTATCCCGATGCGTTCGACTGAAAACCCGGACAAGTCCCCCCTAAAAGATCTGGAGCATGATCTTCATTCCGTAGTGGCTTTCTTTATCCTGCCGGTTTTTGCCTTTGCCAATGCTGGTCTCAACCTGACTGGTATGGGACTTGATCAAGTCCTGCATCCGGTACCCGTTGGCATTGCCCTGGGTCTCTTCCTTGGAAAGCAAATTGGTATTTTTGGTCTCTGCGCCCTTACAATTCGCGCCGGCCTGGCCCAACTACCGGCCGGGATGACCTGGAAAGGCCTCTACGGCACCTCCGCCCTCTGCGGCATCGGCTTTACGATGAGCCTTTTCATCGGCTCACTTGCATTTGAAGAAACCGGCGTAAACCTGCTTTTTGACGAACGACTGGGAATCATCCTCGGCTCTCTGGCTGCAGGCATTCTCGGTTACATCGTTTTAAAGATCGATCTGGCGAAACAGCCGGATTGATACTCGTTGACTGTTCAGCGGTGGTCGGTAAGCGATCACCGTTGGGCGATGATCGAATTATGAACTATTTCACCAACAGCAATGACTTCACCTCATACTGCCGATCGCTGGTAAGGCGGTAGTAATACACACCGGCCGATAAACCTTCAGCATCGAAGGAGAAGCGATGCTCACCTTGCGCAAAGAAATGATCATGGAACAAGGTCCGAACGTGTTGACCAAGCGCGTTAAATACATCGATTGAAATGTACGACGCCGACTGCAGTGTGAAGCGAATCGTCGTTTGACCATTAAACGGATTCGGAAAATTCTGTGCCAGTTGAAATGTTCCAGCATAATTGCCCGGCTCGTCTTCAATACCGGTGGTAAAGAGAATTGAGGCCAGCATCGGTTCTATCTCCGGATTAGACATAAATAAATCCCAACACAGCTGACTGCGATAGTTCTCGATCATAACAACAATTGGCCCCTGGTCGATCGCAAGATAGCTATCCGCAAACCAGTTTTCGTTCAAATTAAATGCATCGTGAAATCCCATTGGTCCCCAAAGATTCGCGCCATAGTCATGGTAAAAATGGCGAAGCGCGGCGATGGACTCTTCCGGCACATAAGGCATTGAACTCAATGCTGCGGTTGGGGTAATAGTGCCATTATCATTATTCACCGGCCGGTGCGCCGTATAGCCAAAAGGAGAATCGCTGGCGGTTAATCCCCAGCAGTTCTCACCATAGCCGGTATGACCCTGCGGATTCTCAATTGCATACTCCCTATGAACGAGGGCAGCATTGCGCCCATGCTCAAAATAATTGCAAAAAAGGTCCGATTTGTCCCGCGGATCAAATCCCATAAACGTGTAATGCGTAAAGAAAAGCGGCCCGCCCCAGCTGGGACCGGCACATAAGGGATAGCCATAGAAGCTGCCACCGTTGGTATAGCCGGCTCCGGCCCAGCCATTATAATAAAGAGTTGCCGGCACAGAATGCGTTGGCGAAGCAATAGCGAGAAGATAGACAATCATTGCCTCGTTGAATCCGCGGATTCTGAGATTCATCTGCCAGCCATAGTTTGGTGACCAGTGCCAGTAGAGGAAGGCGCCATTATCAAAGCGCCGGTACCAATCCCATTCAACCGCTTCCCATAATTCGGTTGCCAGCGCACGAAGTTCAGTCTCGGTGGAATCCGCACCGTCAAAATACTGGCGAATGGTGAGAAATCCCATCACCAGGTAGGCTGTTTCGACCAAATCACCGCCATCATCAAATGCGCTAAAAGGAATGGTTTGCCCGGTTTCCCCATTCATCCAATGTGCCCAGGCGCCATGATAGCGCTCAGCCTTATCACGCAGAAAGGTCATGATCTTGAGCGCTCGCGCCGCTGCCGAGTCGCGGCTGACAAAGCCACGCTCCACGCCTACCGGCAGCGTCATCAAACCAAAGCCGGTTCCGCCGCTGGTCACTGTATTGGCGGAGGAGTTTCGCTCTCTGGCCATCCCGCTAACCGGATGTCCAAAATGATAGAAATAGCGAAAGGTCGCTTCCTGGACGGAGGTCAACAACTCCTCATCGGTCATAGAAAAGGAGCTCGCGCTGAGCGTGTCCGAGGGCGGTGATTGGGTAAGATCTGCCGCAGCAGCCGTTACGTAGTAGAAGTAGCTGCGATCGTTTTCACCGAGGAAATCGCTATAGATCTGCAGAGATTGCGGCCAGACATTCAGCCGCTCGAAAGGCCCGTCCTCTGTCTCGGCGCGATACACATAGAAACCGGCGATGTCCGGGTCGCTATGCCGATCCCAAACCAGATCAATGCGGCTATCATGCCCGGTCACTACCAGGTTTTCTGGCGCTGTTGGCGCTTGCCGGGCGTAGATGCCGGTCATCAACAGTAGTATAAGAAGGAAGACTTTCGTCATCCGCATCACCTCTTTTCACTCATTCAAAGTCTTTCGATTCGACACATATTCAACAAGGGCTGTCCGGTTCGCGGCTTTAGCTCAAGATGAATGCCGCTGCCATCAACAGCCGTTAATATCATGTTCCTGACGAGGGCCCCGTAGCGTCCTGCCTGCTTTGTCAAATCAAGGTTCTGAAATACCACGGTCCCATTAACCGACACATCAAACACCCGTTCTCCGGAGGTCACATTTTCTATTTCGGCAAACCCCAATTCAATCTGATATCGTCCATCCGGCAAGACGAAACGGAAATCGGTAGCCCCTATCCTCGCACTCTGAAAAAGCGGATCTTCATCGCTGCCATAAATACGATGATGGGTGCGCCGCGCTTCTCCTTGCGTCGTCCCGCGATCTGCAGTCAGGTATGCCTGTTCCGCCTCCCAGATCAAATCAGAAGCGTCGGTATGATGATAGTGGGCGCCAAAATTAATGGCAATTTCGCGGACCGGACTTTGGGCATCCAAGAAGAAACCGTCACGAGCTTCATATACTACCGGCCACTGATCTTCGATCAATCCATTTTGCGCCATCCCGCTCGCCCGAAAGAGATTTTCTCCAGGCTTTAACTGAACATCCCAACGCGCAGTGGCATTTTCAAGCTCCTTGCTTCCCAGGTTTTCATCATTCAAGAACAATTCAACCGACTTCAAATTGCTGTAAACAGCTACCTGTTGAGAGGCATCGTCAGTCCGGCTGCCTGCGCGCAAATCATGATCCCGGACCGCAATATGCAATATCGGCGTATCAAGCAGATGCGCGCGATAGAACCAGGCGATATCCTTTGGCGTTCGGTCGAAATAGTAGATACCCTTCTGATTAATTGCGTTGCGGGTATCCTGGCGATGACCGGAGCCAAAATCAAATTGGTTCCATATTGCGCTACCGACCATATAATCACGTTCGAGGATTTCCCGGAAGTTTTCTTCGTGGAATCGCTGCTGATACTGTGTACTGAAATCAAACCTCTTTGGATCAGCTGTATGAACCCGATCATCACTGCCGGCGCCATATTCACTGACCAGTAAGGGGCGATCCGGATGCTTGCGATTTAGCTCGTCGAGAAAATCGCCAAGGCCGGCAAAATCATGATAATACCAGCCAAAATAGAGATTCATACCGAGGATGTCAGGCAGATCGCTGACGCCTTTACCGTTATAGACCTCTTCATTCGATTGAGCTGTCACGGTCAGACGGCCTGGGTCTTCCTCTCGTGTCAATTCTTCCAGGCGTTGCGATAATGCCAGCAACTTTTTGTAATAATTTTTCGGCAACGATTCCGGCCTGCGCAGCATAATTTCATTCATATATCCCCACATAGCGATGCTCGGATGATTGTAATGTTGACGAATCATTTCCAGCAGCATGTTTTCGCAGTTCTCGGCAAATGCCGGCGTCGTGGTAATCAAATTGACCAGCGGGGTTTCTTCCCAGATCAACAATCCAAGGCGATCTGCTTCCGCCAATACAACCGGGTCTTGGGGATAGTGGGCGAGGCGCAAGAAATTAAAGCCATCGTTTTTGATTATTTCTAAATCACGCCGGTGCGCCCAATTTGGCAATGCGCTACCGTATCCCGGCCAATCCTGGTGCCGGTTTGTGCCATATAATTTCATTGGCTTTCCATTGAGCATGAAACCTTTCTGGCCATCAACTGAAAACCAACGAAAGCCCAATGGATTTGTCAGCGCATCCAGCAAGCTGTCATCAGCGACCACTTCTGTGTGCACCTGATATAAATAAGGCGAAGACGGAGACCATAGTTTTGGCGCAGGGATTTCTTGACTGGTTTGGCCAAATGGCAGGGATCTCTTGGCCGGGAGCACCAACCCCTGTTCGAGGCGCCTAATTTCTCGCCCGTCGCCATCCACAATGCGGTGCCTGAGCAAGACATTCCGATCCTCGTTACTATCGTTAACGACTGTTCCACGAACACTCACCCGCGACGAGGCGGCAGAAACGCCTGGTGTGCTGATATAAACGCCTGGAGAGGCATAATCGAGCATATCGATGTGTATTGGATCGGTAGCGACCAGCCAAACATCGCGGTAGATCCCACCATAGAATGTAAAATCTGCATTGAGCGGCGGAATATCGGGATTATGACTATTGTCAACCCGAACAGCGAGCACGTTCGATTCACCAACTTCAACGTGCGCTGAAATATCGAACACAATTGCGGAGTAACCGCCAATGTGCCGGCCAAGTTCGCGACCGTTGAGAAACACCTCAGCAACCTGATTGACACCCTCAAAATAGAGGAACAATTGTCTGCCGCGAAACGATTCCGGTATTGTCAACGACTTGCGATACCAACCGGTCCCGCGAAAATAGCTTCTTTCTTTGATAAATGCATCTTCAGCATTCCAGGTATGCGGCAAGCTTATTCGCGTCCACGATTGGTCATCATAGGTCGCCGCTCGCGCATCCTCATGCTTCCCCAAACTGAAACGCCAGCTATCATTTATCGATATCTTTTGTCGCGACTGGGCGGCAGCAGGCAAAGACCAGCAACAAAGCAGGATAATAGCAACGAGCATCGCAGGCAATAACCGTCGGGCTGTCAAATGCATGCGGCTTATACCATTGAGTAGCATTCTCATTTGTCAGCTCGCTTGTCATTTGGCGGGACCTGATATTGCGTCCGAAGTTTCGCCAGTTCCGCTGTCAATCGCTCCTGAACCTCAGCATAGCTCGGATCATCATACACACTGGTCATCTCATTCGGATCGGTCTTCAAATCAAAAAGCTCCCACTCTCCCAGCGTATAATAATTGATCAGCTTGTGCTCACCCGTTGAAACGCCCTCATGACGCGGTACGCCGTGAAAGCCATGTTCATAATAATGATAATAGACGCTCTCTCGCCAAGAATCCGGGCTGTCTCCGCGCAACAAAGGTAGCAGACTTCGGCCCTGCATATCGCCGGTTGCCTCCAATCCGGCGATATCGAGAAAGGTTTGTGCAAAATCAAGATTGGACGTCAGGTGTTCGTCGTTTACCTGCCCCGGCTCGATGACCTCCGGCCAGCGAACAACCAGCGGCGTACGAATGGATTCTTCATACATAAAGCGTTTATCAAACCAGCCATGTTCGCCAAGAAAGAGCCCCTGATCGGAAGTGTAGACAACCACCGTATTCTTTTCCAGCCCCGCTTCATGCAGGTAATCGAGGATCAGCCCAATGTTTTCATCAATGGAATCAACGCTGCGAATATAATCCTTGATAAAGCGTTGATATCGCCAGGAAACCAGCTCTTCACCTGCCAGTTTTGCGCTTTCTTCGGCGGCCTTTTTGGGCTCATAGGCGTGCTTCAGCACTGAACGCTGATGAAACTTCATGCGCTGCGGCTCCGGAATGCTGATCTTCACATCTTCAACGCCCATATGATTCAGGATCGACTGTTCCTGATCGCGCGCAGGACTGGCTCGATTTTCATAGTTATCATGCAGATTTCCGGGCTCGGCGATGTGATCGTTTTTATACCGATGGGCGTGGGTGACATTCGGCGTAAACTGGCGATGCGGGCCTTTATAGTGCAGCATGAGCATGAATGGCTGATACTTTTTTCGGTCTTCTTTCAGCCACCGTAAAGCTATGTCCGTAGTCACATCTGTATTATAGCCATAGTAACGGATCATTTCCCCGTTCCGCAAAAAATCCGGATTATAGTACGCGCCCTGGCCTGGCAGGACCTCATGATAATCGAAGCCTGAGGGAGTTGACTTCAGATGCCATTTTCCCACCAGCGCCGTTTGGTAACCGCCTTTTTGCAGGCGCTTGGGAAAGGTATCCTGGAATCCATCAAAAGCGCGGGAGTGATTGTCGTGCACGCCGTTCATATGGGAATGTTTTCCGGTCAGGATAACAGCCCGGGAAGGCGCGCAAATTGAATTTGTTACGTAGCAGCGATCAAAGCGGATTCCTTCCGTAGCCAGCCGATCAATATTCGGGGTGCGATTGCGATTGGAGCCGTAGGCGCTAATCGCCTGGTAAGCATGATCATCCGTCATAATGAAGATGATATTCGGGCGCTGCCTCTGCTCCGGTGCGCAACGGGTCAGAACAAAGGATACTGTCACGATCCCCAAAGCGCCGATTACTAACAGGCTTCTCGTAATTCGATTTTTGATATTCATAGATCTCCTGATCTCCTTTACAACACTTTGCTCAATCAGATTTATCATAGCGAATGGAAATATCAGCCGGAAAGTCATGCACAGTGAGCACAGCTGGGTCTATCGCCTCAAGGCGCTTTCCATTAACAACCAATTTTTCGGGCGCCCCCTGCTCAAAATGGCGAATTCGAATGCCGCCCGCCGGAACGGTCAGATCACCCTTGAGAGATATATGATACTCTTGATCTCTTTGCTTTATCGAATAGCTAATTTTGCCATAGTAGGTCGGCATGCCTTCCACGCTCATCCCTTTTTGCAACCATTCAGGGTAGAGGCCAGCACCTATCACCAAAGCATCCTCAAGCTCGTCTTCGTAGACAAACATCGCCCGGGCAGCGTTCACGAAATCCGACCCTACCCAGGTATGGGGCATATCGCCGATAAATCCCGGCGTGCGGTAGCCTTTGCGCACCACTTCCGCCCAATGATTCCAGGTTGCCGGACGCTGGTATTGCATGAAGAAATCGATCAGCTCATGCGCCTGCTCCGGTTGATCGAGATAAAGGAAAGTGCCGATTAAGCGAACCTCATAGGGCGTATAATTCTGCCAAACAAAATCTGCTTGACGGCGCTCGCGGAAAAAGTCGAGATAGCGATCAAAGGTGTTCTGCGCATAAGGTTGCGGCAGGTTGCGAAGTTCATTACCCGGGTATATCGCAATCGCCGTTGAGGTCGCATCAAAGTCGCCCAGTTCAACGCAGCCGGGAATAAAATCAATATTTTCCTTGGCGATCGAGCGCTGTATCGACTGATAGAGATTCTCCTGGAAACGATTGCGGGACTCCCGGAAGCGGTCGGCCAAAGCGGACTCGCCTAAAATTTCTGCAATTTGGATAGCATCCTTATAGCCCTTTAAGGCGAAGAAGTTATCCCAAAAGGAATGCATTGGTTTGGCTGAATAGCCTTCATGACTGATAGATTCGGGAAGAATGCCATATCTGGCACGCAGTTCAACATCACCGCTCAAGTATTCTTCGGTTGAACGCTGCGCAATGAGGTAATCCATATAGTCCACCGCCTTGACGACGTATGGAAAGTGCTGCTGCAAGAAGCTTGTATCCTTTGTGAAAAGGAAATATTGATACAGGCCGAAAATCAACTGACCATGACTATCATGTTCCGGCACCGGATCCGGCCCCCGTCGATCCACAACGCAGGGCACCTTGCCGCTTTCAAATTGATAGGGCGCATACCAGCTCAAAAATTCGCGGACTTCTTCCTGCACACCTAGCTTAAGCAAAGCAGATGATGTCATCGATCCATCACGAATCCAGGAACGCTCGTAGCTGCGCGAGCCGGGTTGAATACCAGGGCCATCGCGATTAATGAGGATGTAGGCGAGATTGGAACGTATCGAATTGACAATCCGGTCCGCAGAAGGCGGCAAATCGAATTTGATGGTATTGATTTTGGATTCCCAGAAGGTTTTCACCGATGCCAATCGTGAAGCGACCGTCCCGGTTTCCTCTAAATCCAGTTCTGAGGGATCTGTTTCATAAAATGGTATGGCAAACGATATGGTCTTGCTGGCTCCGGCCGGCAATTGAAATGGATATTGAAAAGCAGCCGAGGCGTAGCCGGTATGATCTATCAACGATTGACGAGGCGGCAGTTGATCTTCTGCCAAAAAGGTACTGATATCGCCTTCGTCGAATTCGGTTGCCCCAAAGGCATAGCCACCGGTTAAAGGATAGACAATCTTGCGTTCATTAACGAGGACATGGCCATGATTGTGCTCAAAGGAATTAATTTCACTGGTGCCTCCCGGCCAATTTAAGAACTGCCAGGGCGCATTTACCTGGAATGGGCGCAGGGCGATGTAGAAATTGCCAGACTTCATAAGGCTGGCGTTGTTCGTCAGCGTATATTTGACGTAGAGAAGGGAATTTCCTGCATCGCCATCGGCAAAGACGGTAGTTCGTAATTCCAGAGAATCTACCTGCCAACGCACGCTGGGGATCGGTAGGTAATCACCTGCCAGCTCTTGTGTTAATTCACCGTCATCCCAGGTCCGCAACTGGCCATCCAGCGAAATAAACGGAGAAAGCGAAAAGTCGGATTTATCGACCTCAACACATCCATCTTCCCCAACCAGCGCTTCTTTCTCATCATTGTTGACACCGACAACCGTCCAGTAGGATTGTTCCCCATAAAGGTAGCGAGGGAAATAACCGCGTGGTGAATGTGCAGCGACCTCGGTGAAAAAGGCATTGCCGGAAGCAGAAAATGATAGATCACGCACTGCCACATTGCCAATGGCATACCCCCTCTCCTGTCCGCTTTCCTCAAAATTCAACCTGATTAGTTGCGACTCTCCCTCAGGTATTGCAATATGGCTCCGCCCCCCTGCTCCACGTGTTACGGAATATACCGGCTCCCAGTTCATACCGTCGTTGGAAATGTCTACCGAGTATTGCCTTGCAAAATCTCCACCAATCCAATCTATCACCAAACCGCCATACTTGCAGATCCGTCCGAAATCCAGGACAATTGACTGCTGGTCTTCGGGAGAACTCTGCCAAAATGTAGCAGGATCGTCATCAACAATCATTTCAATGGCATTTTGTTTCGTCATTTCAGAAGATGCCTGAACCATAGGCTGCGGAATAACTGAATCCGGCGGCGACAGCGCTTCAAATGTCAGCTCGTCCAGCCAAAGCGTCCCCTTACCGCCGGAGGACGAGGCCACGATAAATTCCAGCTTCCCGGGCGCAGTTAATGCGCGAGATCTATCCGGCCCCCATGCATATTCAATGTGCCTTTTCTTGATGGTCACTTTTTGCCATTCCTGTGGCCAGTCAAAGTTACGCTGATTCAGCCAGGAGACATTTTCTCCGCTCTCGTCAATGATCTTGAATTCAAAATTGTTGGTCGGGGCCTCTGCCTTCAGCCAAAAGCTAAACTGGAAATTCTCCGGTAGCGGCTTGGTAAAGATGGTATTGATACCCCCATATCCCGATCCGGCAATGAAATCGAAATCCATGCGAATACATTCCCCTGCTTTCCCTGGTTCCAGGGACAATTCCACCGCAACAGCCTCAGAATGATGGATATCCCAATTCTCAAGACTAGAGAAGTCATTAAGGCTAACGGCCTGCGTGAATCCGTGAACAGAGATGAGCATCAGGAGCAACAGGCAGAGCAAGCAGCCCTTGCCGATTCTTTGGCGACGCATAGCAACCATCTTTATGAGTGGATTTCTATTTAGCTGCTTGAAAATCAAGGACTTGTAAGCCCTTGCGGATAACGGGATCTTTCATACAATATTCCCAAATCATACCGCTGCGAAAATTCTCAATCATTAACACAATGGGTCCCTGATCAATTCCCAGGTAGTCCTTATCGATCCAGTTGAGCGTCGGGTTAAAAGCATCCCGAAGACCGTAAGGCCCCCAAAGGCCTTTATTTCCATAGCGCTTTTTGATTTCCCGCAGGGTCGCGACCGCGAGTTCCGGTGCAAAGGGCACGCTTGCACCAACTGCCGTCGGGGCAATGGTACCATCATCAAATTCAATATCCTCCGGCCCTGTGGCACCGCGCGCTGAATACCCTCTGAATTGCCGCTCTTCAGTAGAATGCTGCACACCTGGACCATCACATGCCGTTAATCCCCAAACCAGAGATTCATATCCAACCCACTGCATCGGATTGTCAACTGCATAGCGGCGTTGCGCCAGCAAGGCTCGTCGTGAATTCTCAAAGTAATCAATCCCTCTGTCACGCATATAGCGGTCCTGTAAGCCTCGGAAGTCAACAAAAATATGTGAGTATTGATGGCCAAACAGCGGCGGAAATGCCGCATGCCCCAAACCGGGATATGGTTCTTTCCACTGGTAGTGGCTTAACCATTGTTCGTATCCGCGGGCGGCGTCTTTATAACCGCTGCCGGCAGCCAGGATGTAGAGGTACAGCGCCTCGTTATACCCAACCCATCCAACCGGGCTCCAGCCACGTTCCGGCCGCCAACTCATTGTGACGCTTCCCGGATGGTTCATGGTATCCGGGCGGGTAAAGAAACTCCAATCAACCCGGAAGGTAAGCGAGTCCGCCAGGGCGCGTATTTCGCTGTCCTGCTCCGAAGAACCGCTGTAATACTGGCTGGCAAAACGTACGCCAGCCAGCAACCAGGCTGTATCTATCGTCGACAATTCACAATTCCAAACACGTTGCCCGTTTTTCATGTCAATGAAGTGATAGTAGAAACCCTTGTAGCCTGTAGCAAGCGGTTCGGTTCCCTGGGGAGAGTTCCAAAAATAGCGCATACAAGTCAAAGTCAGCTCGCGCGCCCGATCCTTCGAAATCCATCCGCGTTCAGCACCAATCGCCCAAACCGGTAAGGCAAACCCCACTGCGGCAATACTGCTTGGTGAGTCCGCCGTTGAACGATCTTTTACCAAACCATTTTCCGGATTGATCTCATTGATAAAAAATTGAAAAGTGTGATACTGGAGATCGTCAAGAAATGCCATATCCTCTGCGGATAACGATGTTTTCTCATCAACTTGTGTTTCCCCTCCGGTACATGCGAGGCCGAGAACTATCCAGGCGGATAGTAAAAATATCATGGTTTTCATCGAACCATTTCCTTGTCTGTTTAATCAGGTTGCCGCAGCATTAAATGAGTTGGTGAGCCCGTCAATTCAAAGGGATTATTCCATCACTGCCAGCACGTTATAATACCCCGGTGGCTGCGGCGGAATCAGGTTTCCGTCAATTGTTAGGTCATTCAGGCGAATGTTGCGCACAGCAGGATTTGCAGCAGCCGAATTTTGTATCTCGATTTGGTAGACTGCTCCGCGGAAACGACGCTTTACTTTCAAGCCTTTCCACTCCGGCGGCAAACAGGGTTCCACGAGCAGACCATCCGGCGTTGCACGTATTCCACATAGCGACTCCAGGGCAATCATAAACAACCAGCCAGCAGATCCGGTATACCAGGTCCAACCGGCACGGCCGTAATACGGCGAGTCCTTCCCGTCGATGTTGCCCGGCAGTACATAGGGTTCGGCCATGTAGCGGTGAATATCCTTTTGCGCCTGAAGAATGGGATTCAATTTATTGAAAAGTCGCATTGCATCCTGCGGACGTTTGAGCTGTGCAAAAGTCTTCACGCTCCAGGTCGCAGCATGCGTATAAACGCCGCCATTTTCCCGCAGTCCCGGTGCATAGCGGGTAATATAGCCGATATATTTATCCGGACGGCTGTAGCCGGGCTGAAAGAGCATTGTGCCATTGTCGCCCTCGAGGTGTGTCAGAATTGCTTCTGCCGCGATCTGCTGGCGCTCATTGCCAGCCACTCCGCTCATGATTGCCCAGGTCTGCGAGTTCAGATAGATTTTATTCTCATCCTGGGATGGATCGCCCATCGGCGTGCCGTCGTCTTTTGTGGCGCAGATATACCACTTTCCGTTCCAGGCATGTTCATTCAGGGCCGATTTCAGTTGGCTCGCCCGGTCGCGATATCGCTGTCCGATGTCCGCCTGTGCGGCCGGGCTCTTGCTGGTCAGGATGTCTGACCAGTGATTGAGGATATCGTAAAGGAACATCCCGAGCCAGATACTTTCTCCCTGCCAGTCGAGCCCGACAGCGCTGAAGCCGTCGCACCAGTCACCAGCGCCAATCAGGGGCAGGCCACGCTTGCTAAACCTGCCCAGCACCACGTCTATCGCCCGGATACAATGCTCCTGCAAGCTGCCGGAGCCTTCATCATAAAAAGGCACCTCGTCAAGAAGGGCATCATAATTCCCGACCTCGCGGAAATACGCCAGCAACATATACGGCAGCCAGAGCAAATCGTCGGTCATATCGGTCACCAAGCCGGTATCGGTCAGCGGATGCCACCAGTGCAAGACGGTTCCCTTTGCAAATTGATGGCGTGCATTCAGCTTCGCCTGCTCGAGCATCTTCGCCGGCTCATGAGGCAACCACGCCTGGCTGGTTTGTAGCTGATCGCGGTAGCCAAAGGCGCCGGATTGCTGATAATAGCCGGTACGGCCCCAAAGATGTCCGGAGAAAAATTGATATTTCAACCATATGTTGTTTAAGAGATCAAAAGCCGGGTCCGGGGTTTCAACTTGAACTCGCGATGTTAACTCCCGCCAAAAATCCTTCACACGCCGCAATTCTGCATCAGCGGCAACAGGCGTGTTGTATTTCTCGACAAGCGCCTTCACTTCAGCATGGGAAAAGTCAGCGGTTTTATCAACCTGGCCAAGCAACATCACGACCGTTTGCTCTTCTCCCGGGGCAAGGCTTACCACCGGGGCAAGGGAGGCAGCAGCATCCTGGAAACGTCCGCTTTGACCGGTGAAATGACCGGCACGAATTCCCTTGGGATTATGGAAGCCGCCATGCCGGCCAAGCAGATGATCCTTCGACGTATCCCAGCCTTGCGGTTTGATGCTGCTGGTATGAAAGGCGACATAAGGCCAATCGGTATTCCAATGGCCGCGTTCCGTCGGCACTTCCCAAACCAGCTTCGTAGCAGCAAGCGTATTGATTTCCTCGATGTAGCTGGTATCAATAAAAAGCTTATGAAATTCACGATGGTTATCTGGAGCTGCCCCGAGATTCCACTCGAAGTAGGACGTCAACTGGAAACGGCGTGGTTTGTTACTCTTGTTGCGAAGTGTCACCATCCAGATTTCAACAGGATCTTGGCAAGCGGCGAAAATATGCCAATCGGATTCAACATTGTCAAAATTCTGGATGAAGCGGGAATACCCCAGCCCATGACGCACTTCATAATGATCGTAAGCAGCCTGCATCGGCTGATAGGCCAGTGAGCGCAAATCACCACTATCCAGGTCCCGAAGATATAGCCACTTTCCCCAATCGTCGCGAATCAGATCTTGCTGCCAGCGAGTAAGGCGATTCATTGACACATGCGTGCGCCAGGAAAATCCACCTCCGGCTTGAGTGATTGCGAGGCCAAAATCACCATTGCAGATGATATTCGCCCAGGGACGTGGTGTGTCCGGCCTCGTAATCACATATTCGTAGCCATCTTCCGTAAAATATCCATAGTCGCATTCAAATCGAGGGTAAAAACGATGTATATCCAAACACAAATCTCCGCTTAGAACTGAAATCCGAGTGTAAACCATTGAGTTTCATTCAAGAGGCCATAGTCTCCCCAGGCGTAATCCATACTGAGGAGCCTGCCGCCCAGTTCAGCATGCAGGCCGCCGCCGAACGTTAAACCGCCCTCCAAATCTTCCAAAAGCAAATTACGGTAACCGGCCCTTAGGAAGAATCGACCAAGCACTTTCCACTCCGCACCAGCATTGATACTTTCGGTATTGTCATTCGGATGCAGCG
Organism: Calditrichia bacterium; assembly: GCA_028284445.1. Classification (GTDB taxonomy): domain Bacteria; phylum Calditrichota; class Calditrichia; order RBG-13-44-9; family J075; genus JANQRS01. The sequence goes on along the minus strand of JANQRS010000036.1, from coordinate 111,432 downwards.
CCTCGGCAGCCAGGAGAATACTGTTGTTATCGTCAAAGGCAATTGCATAAGACAATGCCGCCCGAAAGGCCGTGGGTAAGGCAAAACGATCAGTCCGAAATTCCGCAGGCAATCGATCGTTGTCTCCGGCAATTCCGGTATCCAGATCATAATCGACAAAAAGGTCACGGCCGCTATATCCGGTGCGAGGTCCAAAGTTAGAAATTGCAGCCCCAAAAACCGGACCGCCTTCCCATAAGCGATACTGCACACCAAAATTGAGCCCAAAGGCCTGCAAGCTGCTATGCCAGATGGTTTCGCGCAGATAGTTCAACTGAAAGCCAATAGCCACTCGTTCTGTGATCATCTTGCCGTAAGCGACGCCCAGGGCGAAATTTGTTACGCTGTATCGTTCACCAGTCCCGAGCGGCTGATCTACCGTTCGGACATCAATCTCCCCTGAATTCAGGGAGATCAATTGCAGGGCGAAGGTCCCGAGACCACCAACCGGTATTCCGGTAATCAGGTAATTGTAATCGATATCAGCCAGCCATTCACTGTGGGTAAACTGCAGTTGCAAATTATTCAGGCGTCCAAGGCTTGCCGGATTATAAAACGAGGCAATTGCCTCTCCACTGAGCGAGGCGCTGGCACTGCCAATCGCCGCATTGCGGGCACTTGGACCAATTTTCAAGAATTGCCCCACCGTCGTCCCTGCCTTGCTTTGGGCCATCAACTGCGGTTGGGCCAGGCAAAGGAAGAGCATGAAGACTGCAAACGTCAAACCGGTTATCCCGGTGCTGGTCGATGCTTTCATATTCGCATTCTCATTTGATAATTGCAAATTTTCCAATGTAGGGCTCACTGTCCGGCGCCTCCACATGGTAGATATATAGACCTGGCGCAATTTCGAGATTGTCCTTGGTGCGCAGGTCCCAGGCAACAAATCCTTCAACGATGTTCCCGCTATGGAAGAGGGTTTGAACGCGCTCGCCACCGATGGTAAAGATGCGGATTGTGGCATTTGCCGGCAAACCGCGAAACTCGATACGCCGTTCTCCTCGTCCGGATACAGCAAATCGCTGGGGTTCAAAACTGGCCGCAGCCACATAAGGATTGGGAACCACATAAGGTTTCTGGACATTGCTGTTCAGATCCCCGGCATTCACTCGCTGTCCTACGGTATTAAATGTGAAGACATCGTCGGCTGCATAGGGCAAATCCAGCTTCAGTGAAAATACGTCTCCGGCTGCCGGTGGAACGACCGGGTTTCCGCCAAGGCCGGTTGAATCGTAGTCAAACCGCCAGGTTGGGCGGGCAACTGTCGGCCGATCACGGGTATAGGTAACTACCTCGATGTATTCTTCAAGCTGATTCAGAGTGCCATTGTCGTCCAGATCGCGGAAGCGAAAATTCAGCTGTTGATCGCCACTGTCGGTCTCCGCAAACACCCGAAAATTGGCAGGCTTAGCGGGTACGCCGATGCCGGCAATAGAGGTGTCTTGCGGCACGTCGCTAAAATCGATACGGATATCATCTGGGAAAAACGGGCGGCGCAGGGTGATCGGCAAGGCCGGTGCATAGCGATAGGCCAGCGAGGCGTTGAAGGCGCTTCCCTCTTGGAATCCGCTGGCATCCTCATCGAACAAAAGCGTGGGTGCGGATTCTACTATTGGCAGCAGTCCGCTGCCGACCGGACCACGGCCCTCACCAGTGAAATCTTGCCCGAATAAAAAGAGCGTATCACCGGTGGTAACGTTATGCAGTTCGTAGCTGCTAGCGCGAACGCTGTCCGCTGAACCGTTGAAACGAATTTCGAAAGTATGATCATCCGGCACACGCGTCGGGTTGACCACGTTGACTGTCACCGAACCGACACCGCGACCAGCAACCTGCTGCACATCATCCGTTTCCGCAGGCGTATAGCCTATTGTCGGTGGATTGGGCCTAGCCGTTGCGACATTGCTGGGTAGAATAAGGCCGCCGCGCAAGGTCTGGCTGACGGTGATGGCATTTTCCGAAGGATAAATGAAGATCGAATCCGTGCCGGTATCGTAGGCAGTAACAGCATAATAATAAAGCTGCCCATTCTCGACATCCGTATCAACAAAGGTATGCTGCAATCCGCTGTTTTCTCCAAGGAAATAGGCCACGCCTTCTACCGTCGTCTCGCTGAACCCTTCGTAGTTATCAACTTTATCGAATTGGGCGATTGGCCGGCCGTTTCCAATTGGCTGGGAGCCGGTGCCAGTCAGGATCACCCTCGGGTCCAGGAAGGCCGGATCTGTGCTGCGGTAAATCCGATATCCCTGAAAATCATTGCGATTCGTCACCGGGTCGAAGGCCCGCTCCGCCTTGTCATCCCAGCTAAGCGTAACAAAACCATCTCCGGCATAAGCTTCAACTGTCGGCAGCGGTGGTGGTACCGCAAACTGATAATTGGCCTTGTAGATTTGCTGTACAACGCGGGTGGTATTTCGCAATTCACGCAGGTTTTTTCCCCAACCGAGGGCCAGACTAAATCGCTCTGTCTTGCCGGCCTTCAGCTGAAACGGTCCGGAAGCAAAGAGGAAACCGATATTATAGTTTTCAACCAGTGGATCATCAAAGCGGGCACCGGTGGTAAAAAATTCATAGAGGCGCTTTGGCCATTCCTGACCGTTATCAAAAAAGACAATATTGTCCGTTTCCGTAGAAGTTGATCCGGTTCCGGGACGCAGACGGTTCATCTTAAAGCCTGTGAGTCCAATCTGGTCCGATTCATCAACATCGGTGGCATCGAAATTCGATTCTCCCGCAGTTGGTATGCCATCACCTTCACCGGTATCACCGCTTTCAAAGATGCCGTCGCCACCGGTGTCGTCGAACTCGGCGACCCAGTCCATGTCTTCGTCACCGGTCCACCAAATACCTTCACGAAAAGCCGGACGGCTCTCGAGTGATCCAAAGAAGCTTTCAAATTGTTCCAGATCAAAGTTGCTTTCTACATAGGCACGAATGGCATCTTGCCCTTCGAGCATGATGCCCGGGCCGCCATCACGCTGTTCGTCGACAATCCCGTTCTCATCATTATCAATACCGTCGAAGGGATTCCCCGGGGTTTCCATATAAGAATAGCCCAAATATCCGGTTGGTCCCTGAAAACCGTTGCCATTGGTATCCCAGGTATAGACCAGGTTCAGACCGGCTTCCCGGTCAAAGAAAGCATTGTCATCGTCAGATTCTGGTATGCCATCGAGACCAATTGCCGAGCCGCCGACCCCGGAATCCATATAGAGGCCGAAGATGACGTTATCTATATAGTCAATCGTTCCTTCATTGGTGATATCGTAAACCCAATAAATAACGTTACCGGCCTGCGGGTTTGCCCACTGCAAACCGCGTTGGGCAACCCGCAACCCCAATCCTCGCCGGCGTCTCAGCGGATCTTCGCCTTCATCTCGCGTGTCCGGGAAAAAATCCCAGCCATCGTAATATTGGTCGTCATAGACAACGTAACTTTCCTGATCAGCAGTAATGCGTTTTCCGAAATAGCCATTCCAGGAACCACTCCAACCGGGATCATCCGGGTCATCAAGTTTGTCGATCCATTGATCCGGCCAGGTTCGCGGATCGTTGCTAATTGCCGGAGACAGCGCCTGGTTGATTGTCGGATCTGCCTGTGCATAGCCAGGACGCGGCTCCAAACGCATTTTGCGATTGAAGAATGGACTATCTCCCTGCCGTTCGCGAAATCCGGTAATCATGATGTAGGCGTCGCTGCCGTTGCGCTGCACAATTTTGGCCAGCACAAATGGCGTAATGCCATCGCTGTAGTTCTCGTTCGATCCCTTGGGCACCTCGACTGAGTGAAAGACGCTGAGGTCGACCGTTAGCGGACTGCGCGGATAGTTGCCAACCATTCCAAAGTTAAAAAACATCGTTCGGATATTATTTGCATCATGCAAGCCTTCGTATTCAAACTGCTGGTTGCCGCGTAGGTCAAATGGTACGTAGGGTTGCAATTCCTGAGCGACAGTAAGTGTTGTCAACACCAAAGTTATGCCCGTCACAAGCACAAATTTATAGAACCAATACTGATTCCTGATCATATGTGGCCTCTTGTTCTCACGTTATTTGGCCTGAATGCGTAATCCCACTTCAACACGGCGCGGCTGATAAAATCGACCGGGATTTATCAGTGCTGCACGATCTCTGAGGGGAAATTGTGAATAATCCGGAGATCCGGTTTCAGAAAAGACAAAGCCGTTAACAAAATGTTCATTCAGCAGGTTAATCGCCCGGCCAAAGAGGTTCAGGCGCTGACCGCCAACGCGAAAGGTTTTTTCAGCACGGACGTCCAAAAGCGCAAAACTGCTTTTTCGCCCCGAATTGGTTTCCAGATCGGCATTAAAGCCGGAACCAATGGCCGGCGTATAGGGCTGACCGCTGCCAATTTTCAGAATGGCGCTGAGGGAATAGTTGCCGGGATCAGCATAGATGGCCGTGGCATTCAATGTATGGCGTTGATCCCAGTTGAAGGGGATATCACGGGGTCGCGGGTCCTTGCCCGCTTGAGCACGCGAAGCGGTCTCACCCGGATCGCTTGAATTGCCCTGGGCAACTTGCAAGGTGTAGTCAAGAGTGGTGCTCAACGCGCCGATGCGGCGCTGATCCAGGGATACGGTAAACCCGTAAACGCTCCCATAGTCAACGTTGGTAAAGCGTGCATAATCAGCCACGTTGAAGGTCGTTATGAATTCGACCCCCAGTAAATCGCGAATATCTTTGTAGAATAAGGCTAATTCCAATCCGAGGCGTGCGGTCAGGGCCTGCTTCAGTCCAAATTCATACTGTACCGTTTTTTCCGGTTTGAGGTCCGGATTGCCGCGGATATCGAACCGAGCCGTCGCCGCTTGTAAATCCTTGAGCACCGTATAGTCGGCATTGTTGTAGAGATTCCCCAATCCGGGCATCTGGTAAAAATGACCGTAGGAAGCGTAAACGGAAGCGGACGAGGAAAGCGGGAAACTGAGTCCCAGCCTGGGTGCCAGGGCGGTTTTGACGGTAGTACTGACAGGAACCGATTGCGGAGCGCCGGCAATGGCATTGGCAGGATTGCGCAATTCGCTGGGAACCGTGGCTCGTGCGTCGAAATACTCCATTCGTAGTCCGCCGCGAACAACAACATCACGCCATTCCAGGCGATCTTGCAGATAGCCTGCCACCTGGATGGGATCATAGTTCAAAATGCCAGGAAAATCAGGAGGATCGCTCTCGATTGGCAGTAGTTCTTGCACGCCATTGATGGTCACAAAGCGTAGGTAGCCAGGTGACCCAAAGGACAAATCAGAACGCTGAAATTCCAGACCGCCTTCCAGCAAATTCAAGCGGTCGGCCTGCCAGGTGACGTCAAGTTTAGCGACACCGGCATTGGTTTCCTGCTCGAAGCGTCCGAATTCGACACCCTGGACAACCGCTCCATTTTCATAATTGGCATCTGCTCTGGCCGGACCGGCTTCTTCGTAGCGGCTATCAAAAACATCTTCATAAACGAATCGTTCACGCTGAAAAAAGTTGTGGCGAAAACTGAGTTTGTAGAAGAGTTTTTCCGACAGCGTATGAGTGACATCGACGCCATGAGATAAAGAGAAGGTGTTCTGGGTACTAATGCCGTCCGGGTTGAAACGAAAGGCATGAGAATAGAACCGCCGTTCGAGATCGTTCAGCACCCCTTGATAGCTCAGTTCTACGCGGGAAACTGAGCGATTGGTTATCTTAAACTGCCCGCTATACTCGCGGGAATCATTCATCGGCACTTCTTCATAATCCCCGCTTGGCAAGAATATCGATTGTTCAAAATTGCTGGAGTCTGTCGGCACAAAGCGCCGGGTGCCGAACAAATAGCCGTCGTTGAGAAAGCGTCTGCCATTCAACAGGAATGTGGTTTTTGGCAGTCCAACCGGTCCACTGAGCGTTAGCTGCAGGCTCTGAATATCGATCGGTTGGTAACTGTCATTTCCCGGATACCGATCGCTATCTCCCGTATAATAGTCGCCGCTGTATACCTCCGCGCTCCAGTCAAACGTCTCGGAGCCGGATCTCAATACCGTGTTAACTACCCCGGACATCGCCTGGCCGTACTTTGCATCAAAGGTCCCGCTGATAACCTGAACTTCTTCAATCACCGAACGATCCAATTCCAGGATTGAAGAATTGTCGAAGGGGTTGTTGACGGTAACGCCTTCCAGCTGATACTGAACTTCTCCTAGACGTCCACCGCGAAAATGACCGTCGACTACTCCTGCTTGCAAATTGACGACTTCATCGAGCGACTGCAGCGGCAGCTGTTCAAGATCTTCCTTGCTGACGCTGGCGACGGAACTAGTGACATTGAATTCAACCAGGGGTTTTTCGGCTGTCACAACCACTTCTTCACCGGCAACCGTTTCGCTGCTTAACTCGATGGTAAGCGAAGTGGTTTTATCTGCCGATATTCTGACATTCTCAATAATTTTTGCCTGATATCCAATGTACTCACAGCGAATGGTATAGGTGCCGGAACGCAGGTTGAGGATTACGAAAAAGCCGTCGGCGTCAGTAGAAGCGCCAAGCGTTGCCCCTTCTACGAGAATATTAGCACCAATCAGCGGTTCGCCGCCGTCATCTTTCACAATGCCGGAGAGCTTACCGGTTGTCTGCGCCGTCAAAAGCATCGGAAACAGAAACAGCAACAGAAAGCACAACCAAATGTGGTGTTTGCAGCACCGGCGCATTGAATACAGATTTTCAAACGGATTCATTATGAATCCCCACAGCAGGTTAGAAGTTAAATCATGCGTCCGCAACTTGCGCGGACACATGATATGACACCATTATCAACTGTCAGAATTACTTCAAGAGCACCATTCTTGATGCTTCGCTGCGAAGCAGCTTACCGGTTGCCAGGTTGACTGCTTCAATTTGATAGAAGTAGATACCGGAAGCCAAATTTGCCGCTTCAAAGACAATCGTGTGACCGCCTGTGGGAACTTTTTCGATATTTTTGCGGACAACACGCTGCCCGAGAAGATTATAAACCTGCAGTGTTACGTCTGCATTAAACGGAACAGTGTAACTGATCGTCGTTGACGGATTAAAGGGATTGGGATAATTGCCGTGCAGCTCAATGCGATCCGCCACAATGACCGGCTCATCGGAATCGATTCCGGTAAGTGTTTCATCCATGACCATCCACGGTGTTGACTGCCCCCAATCGTTTTCGCGGAACCACCAGGTGCGGCTGCCGTAATCCGACAGCGGATCGTCGAAAGAGTCGCCGTCGAAGAGGGTAACGCCGCCGAAAAGCAGATGATCACCGAGATCCGTGGCATAGCCAAGAGCAGTCAGATCAATTTCCAGCTCAATCACATAGCCTTCATCGATATCGGTATTATCGTTAACGGTGGTTGCCCCTTTCAGGGTCGAGCCCAGAGTAGCAGTCCCGTCCAGAACCAATACCGGCAGAATTTCATTGGCGACCATCGTACCGGCTGAATCAAAACTGGCTGTAAACTTGTAGAATTCCAGTTCGTTATCAGCATTGACTGAATCGCGATGCATCAACATGAAGCGCACAGCATCCCACTGTGCCTCGACGGACGTTCCCTGTACCACCTGGTCGGACACATCAGCGCCGAAATAGAGGAAGTTATCGCGAAAGAACATCTTAATTGTCGCCTGAGACGGATCGAGAATCGGCGGACGGGGATTGCCGTTGACCTGCGGCTGGAATTGGCCACTACGCCATTTACCGACACCAGGATAACTGTCACGCAGCAAGCTATCGCCCCAGGCAATGTCAAATGTATAGGCGAAATCCCACATTTCCTCATCTAGAACACCGTCAATCACCGGTGCAGTGCGAGTGGCGCCATTTGGAATGCGGATATCAGGCTCAACATCCGGTAGTTCGCCGGAGTTGATCGTTACACTCGGATGAACATGAACCCGGCCAACGTTGTCATTATTTCCGTTCCAGGGACTCTGCCACGATGTGCGGCTGACGGCAATGCGCCCGGGATCACCGGAATGCAGCCAGTCGCCATCCCAAATCGAGAAATTCAATTCGATCACGTCACCTGTCGGGTTGGCCGCGTTGTATCCGAGGGTATCGAGATCCATCCGCATTTCCATGATGTAGCCTTCATCCGGGGCAGCATCGTCGTTCGAGGTGCCGTTAAGAACCGTGAACGCGCCATCCCAGGCACGAACCTGGTCGGCTGTGCGGCTGGTATCCTGATTATTGCCGTAGTAACCGCGAAACATCGGCGGAACGCCTGGCGCCACTAAGCTATCGACATTGTTATACCAGAAGGTATAAAAATATTCGCGAGCCTCAGTGGTCCCAACGGAGCTGCGGGCCGTGTGGTCTTTGATAGACATCAGTAAGCCATCCCAGCGCGCCCAGCTGGCAATACCGCCGACTGAAGAGTCTTGCGCTTCGACAGACATATAGAGCTGATTGGCATCATTGTCCACCAATAAACGAACTGTGGCAACCAGCGGATCGTTATAGACCGTTTCCTGAAATTCAGCCCGCCATCCGCTTGTTGGTAAAGCGGATCTTTCACCATAGCGAATATCAATCACTTCAGCCATGCTCCATGCTGCTTCACTCAAATCGCCATCCAGCGTAATTGTAGCGCCATCCAGGCCTCGTGCCCAATACACATCGTTCCCGACACGCGAAGGCGTTTGCGCCCACACGCTCATAGCCATGAAAACAACGAGTGCAACAGACACAATAGATTGTGTAATGATTTTGTTCATAAAGACCTCCTTAAAATGACCGGTAAAGGGTGTTTAGCAAACGGCTAATATCACCCGGTATGGAAACAGGCATTATTTTTATCCCCGAATCATTTTGGCCGCGCGCTGCCGTTCAGTGTTCCAGAGAACACCGCGATCAGGGATAAAAGGAAAAGACTTAGCGATTATAGAAGTAAAGATGAATTCGGCATTTTGCAGCCGCAGGAACCACCAATAACCAATCCGGTAGACAACAACTCTCGATATGGCTGTTCAGCCGATACCTCGCCGGAAATAATACCCAATAAGGCCTTCACAGCCTTGCTCCCCATTTCCGGCACCGGGGAGTGAACCGTTGTTAAACGCGGTGTCAATAAACGGCTCAGAAAAATATCATCAAACCCCACAACAGCGAGATCTTCCGGTATTCTGATTTGAGATGCCAGCGCCGCCTGATAGACACCCAGTGCCATCATATCGTTGGCTGCGAAAACGGCATCCGGCTTAACCGGCTGACTAATCAGTCGCAATAATCCATAATAGCCGGCCTGAAGCGTGAAGTCGCCGTTCACGATCAAATCATCGCGAAACGGTATATCGCTTTTTTCCAATACATCCTGGTAACCGGCAAAACGCTCGTCGGCATCGGTATTGCCGGCAGGGCCCTTGATCATAGCAATTTTTTCATAACCGTGTCCGAGCAGATGCGTCACGGCCGCAACGGCCCCCTGATGATTGTCGATATTCAGACTGTAGCAATCCTTGATATGCCCGGGTGCATTCAGCATAACCAGCGGCCGGTTGCTGCGGGTAATCAAGCGCAGCAGTTCTTCATCCATAATTTCCGGGGCCATGAGGATGACGCCATCAATGCGCCCGCCATTCATGAATTCCATAACTGTCTCAATTGTATTGCGCTGACTATGAGAACTGGAAATCATTACAAATTTATTTGCTGCATATGCCGCCTCATCGATGCTGTGAACGAGATCCATAAAAAATTCATCCACAAGTTCCGGCAAGACAACGCCGATGGTATCGGTTTTCTGTCTGGATAGTCCCCTGGCGATTGAATTGAGCTTGTAATTGTTTTGCTTTACGACTGCAAGCACTCGCTGGCGGGTATTGTCACTGACCGATCCCTTACCATTCATCACGCGTGATACAGTTGCGGTCGAAACGCCAGCTTGTCGAGCAATTTCTCTGATGTCAATCTTCATCAACGATCCAGTTGTAGCATCCAGAGGTAAGTATTTTGCAAAAAATGTAAACGTTTACATTTCCTGTAATATAATTTCCAGGTGAGAACTTGTCAAGGAATTATGGCAATTACTCTTTGAGCGCCCCGACTGTGATACCCTGAAGGTAATATTTCTGCAAGGCGAGGAAAACAATCAGCACCGGCACAATGGTGACAACAGACCCGGCCATCATCAATTCCGCATCCTGGGCGTGTTCTCCCAGCAGGCCGGCAAGCGCCACCGGCAACGTGTGCATTTCCTCACGCGTCATCACGATCAGTGGCCAAAGAAAGTCGTTCCATGTTCCCATAAAGGTGAACAGTCCGAGGGTCAAGAGCACTGGTAACGCCAGTGGCAAAATGATCGTTCGATATATCAGGAAGTCCCCCGCCCCGTCGATCCGCGCTGCTTCAATCATGCTATCGGGCACGCTGACCAAATATTGTCGGACCAGGAAAATACCAAAGACGCTGGCCATCGCCGGGAGTATGACGCCCAGGTAACTGTTGAGCACCCCCATTTTATTCAAGAGCAGGAAGACCGGGAGCATGGTTACCTGACCGGGAACAATCATCGAGGCAACCAGAACTGCAAAAATGTGCCGCTTGCCACGGAAGGCGAATTTAGCAAAAGCAAAACCGGCCATAGAATTCACCAACAGCGATATCATTGTCACCGAAACCGCAAGTATCAGGCTGTTCAAGAAATATCGCCCAACATTAAGACGCACAAAGAGATGGTGATAGTGTTCAAATGTCGTCTCAGAGGGAAGGAGGCGCGGCGGGAAAACCGATGACTCGCCGGCCGGTGTCAGCGAAGCGCTTACCATCCAGACAAAAGGCGCAATGGTCATACATGCAGCAATGGCAACAACCACATGTAACAGCAGGCTTTTGAGCTTCAGCTGCTTCATATCAGTTGACCGTATTGTCGTTGACGAATCAGCATTTGCACGATCGAAATGGCGGCAAACATCATAAAAAGGACAAAGGCGATGGCGCTGGCATACCCCATCTGCCACCAGCGAAACCCTTGTTGATACAAGTAGAGCACAACACTGAGTGTCGAATTCAGCGGGCCACCCTGCGTCATTACGTACGGCTCGGCGAAGAACTGAAAGTAGCCGATTAAGGTGATGACCGTCACGAAAAGCGTGGTTGGGGCTAGCTGAGGGATTGTTACATACCACTGCTGCTGCCACCAACCGGCGCCATCAATCCTGGCGGCCTCATACAGCGACGGTGGTATCGCCTGCAAGCCGGCCATAAATATCAGCATACTATAGCCGAAATTCTTCCAGATTGCCAATAGAATGAGGGCCGGCATCGCCCATTGCGGATCCCCCAGCCAGTCGACTGGCTCAATCCCAAGACTGATCAAAGCATAATTAATGAGGCCATAGCGGGGATGATACAAATAGCGCCAGACAACGGCGACCGCGATCAGCGTTGTTACTACCGGCAGGAAAAACGCCATTCGAAAAAGCCGTTTGAACCGCAATGCAGGCACGTTCAGCGCCAGTGCCGCAAACAGGCCAACCACGATGGTCAGAGGTGCACCCACCCCAACAAAATAAAGGGTGTTTAGCACTGCCGTCCAAAAAACCGGATCATTAAAGACTCGCACATAATTGTCCAGCCCGATCACGCGAGTGCGTTCAAAATACCCCAAAGAGTATATATCGAAGTCCGTGAAGCTGATCAGCAATGCCGCCGCAATCGGCATAAACACAAATAGCAGCATCCCGCCAAGCGCAGGCGTCAGGAAGAGCAGGATGGATTGGCGGCTTGCACGCATACCTTCTCCGCAGTCTGAATTCCGTTTGGATTAATCCTCTTCGAGAAACAGCAAATTTTCTTGCAAAAGCCAGCGACGACGCTCCAGGATGCGATCTACCTCGCGGTTTAGCTCGCTAATTGCTTCTTCGAAGGTCAATTGTTCATAAATCGCTTTTTCCATGTACACCTGTATCGCTACCGCAATTTGCTCCCACTCAGCAATCGCCGGGGTTGCAGCAACTGACTCCAACTGCTTGAAAAACGCCTGGATTTCCGGATCATTTCTCAGCGACGGGCTATTCCAGGCCGACTTGACAGCCGGTAAACCGTTTGTCAATTGGAAAAAAGTCTCCTGGGTTTCCGGCAGCGACATAAACTCCAGAAAACGCCGGGCTGCCGCTTTATGCTTGCTGGTCTTAAAAATGACCAGGCTCGCACCACCGGCGGTAGATACGGCGCCCTGTCCAGCCGGTACCGGTGCGGTTCGCCACTTTCCTTTTAATTCAGGCGCGCGTTCGCGTAGTTGATTGATATTCCAGGGACCGGTGATCCAGGTCGCCAGACGCCCTTCGGTAAACCCTTGATAGACGTTTACAAACTCGGTCATGCTTCGCGGCGCAAATTCGTTCTTAAAGAAATCAACATAGTAGCGCAGCGCTTCAAACGTTTTCGGGTCATCAAACGCCCCATAGCAATCGTTTTCGCGCAGTAGTTGCCCACCGTTGCTAAGAATGAGAATCACCGGGACATGCCAGTCGTTGAATATCAGGGAGAAAAAATTGGCGTAGGCTTCTTCATTGTGCTCGCGGACGCGCCGTGACATCTCCACCCATTGCTGCCAGGTCTGCGGCGGTTGTTCAAATCCAACCTCGGTCAAAATATCATGGCGATAGAATAAAAGGCGGGTATCGACATACCATGGAAGGCCATATATATGACCATTGACCAGGCTTGTCTGCCAGCTGCCGTCAAAATAGTTTTCAGCATCGATAATGGGCGAAGCAGTAACAAGGGAATCCAGTGAGGTGAGTGCACCGAGCATGGCAAATTGCGGTATCCAGGTATTGCCCAGTTGACACACATCGGGCAGCGCCTGTCCGGCATAGGCCGTCATCAGCTTTTCATAGGCAGCGCCCCAGGGAACCGCCTGCACTTTGACACGGATACCAGGATTTTCTGCTTCAAACTGCTCAATCAAGGGCTTGACCTTCTCGCCCTCAGAGCCCATGGCCCAAAATGTCAGCTTGATGTCCTCACTGCCATTGTAGCAGGAAGAGACTATCAAACATACTAGAATTAACAGCCCGGTTAAACGAATTTTCATACGAATATTCACATTTAATGAAAAAAATGTAAACGTTTAACCTAATCTAGCGAAACTCACTGCAAATTTCCAAATAAAATCAGTTTTGGGCAGTTCGATGGGTTATCGCCCTTCGATTACAAGCGCACGACGCACTGAAATTCGACGGACAGTGCTGGTAATAAATTGACGGTCGAAATTCAGCCGGTAGCCACAAGCAATAACGACTTTGCTTTCAATCAGGCGCCTTCCCAGGGAAATACCATTAATCCTGGTGTGATACGGCGCGATACCCATCCGATTAAAGTGCCCTCCCATCACGGCATACATTTCGTCCCCCAGATAGCGCATGAAATATGTGGAATTGGTTGTTTCGATAACAATTAAGTCGTCCAGTAAAATATGTTCCCTATGCAAGGTTTTATAAACATGCATAGTGCTACTGTTTTTTTCGCGAGGATGAATAGTGAGATCCATGCTAACTCCTTTTAGGCTACGAGTTCTTTTTCCTCACCACCAAAGGTGATGCCCATTCTTTTCAACATGTCAAACGGCGGGATACCACCCGCAAAGACGAAAACGAAGTCGTTCTCGATTTCCAGCGCCTCTCCCCCAACGTCCAGTACCACCAAGTCTGGTCGTATGTCCAACACGTTTGAATCAAATACCGGTGTTACCAAGCCTTGCTCAATTGCTTCAGCAATGCGTTCTTCATTCTTTTTCTTGATGCGAAAGAAACGGGCCTTGCGATAGGAGATCGTCACATTATTCCCCGGCTGTTTGGCCAAAGCAATAGCGGCCTCGACCGCACTATCTCCACCACCAACCACCAGAAGATGTTGTTCCCTGAATGATTGAGCGTCAATCAACTGATACATCACCTTTGCCTGCGCCTCACCGGGCGCACCGAGTTTGCGTGGAGTACCGCGACGCCCGAGAGCAAGGATGACATTGCGGGCGCCAATTTCCTTGCCACAATCGCTGACCGCGGTCATATGATCATGATGGTAGTCGAGGTTTGTTAGCTTGAAGCCGCTATCGATATCAATTGCGTGATCTCGCGCCAACCCCTGCCAAACTTCCAGTAATTCCTCTTTGGTATATTCTTCCCGATTTAGCCAGCCGTAACCGGGAATTTCGGCTTTCTGGGTCATCACAAGCTTACGTCGCGGATATTGTAAAATGGTTCCCCCGGCATCCTGCTGGTCAAGCACCTTGACTGTCAATCCCTTTTGCATGGCCGCCAGGGCTGCCGTCAAACCGGCCGGTCCGGCCCCAACGATGACGATGTCTTTTAAATCGCCCACAACGGGAGTGATATGAGCAGCAATGTGCTCAACCGCGATTTTCGCTTGAGCAATAGCATTATGGATTAATGAAATACCGCCAAGTTCGCCGACGATATACAGGCCGGGTATATTGGTTTGATAAGAGGCGTCCAGCGCCGGTATATCATCCCGTTGCGAAATATCACCCAGACCAACTTCAATTGCCCCCACTGGACAGGCATCTTCACAATCACCGTGACCAATACAGCGCAGTCCGTTTACCAGGGTTGCTTTTCCAAATACGATTCCAAGTACATCTCCCTCCGGACAAGCTGCCACGCAGGTGCTGCAACCGATGCAGAGGCTTTCATCAATGATTGGATACTGCGCCTGCGGGCGCGAGGCGCCGACTGAATCAGCCTGGATTTTCTGCTCCATGTAGTCACGTTGCTGCCGTTTGAATTTCATCACATAGAGTATAAAGACGAAGGCTGCGAAAATCAGCATAACGCCCCAAACAAACATTGTCTCATCAAAAAACATGTCGCTCATAATCTCACTCCAATTTCGCTGAAGAATCTGAAGCCGCGAATATCACCGCCCCAATCATATTGAAATTCGCCGGACAAGAATAGCCGTCTTAAACCCGCCAGGTATAAAGAACTCCGCACCCAATGATTGTCTTGCGTTAACGCCTGTAAGTCAAAGCGGTAGCGGTAAAGACCGTAGGCCAATGAGAAGCGGCTGGCACTTCGAAAACCCTGACTCAATTCAAGCGATGAATTGAGTCCATTGGTGCTGACATTAGAAAATCCGGAACCACTCACATACAAGCCAAGTCCACGGTTGAGGAAGTTGGTTTTGCCCAAGCTACCAAACCAGGACCAGGTTGGCTGCGCCTCTCCGTCACGTTTACGAAAGCCGCCATTGGCTGTAAAGCGAACCTGCCAGGGAAGGCGCAGGGAAAGATTGCTTCGCAAGCCGGTTCGTAAGGCATCGTCGAAAAGGCTATCGGCAACGGAGCGCACCTCGTAGGTCCAGTAGTTTTTTCGATTGTCGAATGTGACGCCAATGCTGCCACGTTTACCCATCTGGTAATTTCCGGAGATATATAGATTGCTTACCGAGAAGCTCTCACCGCTTTTCTCACGCCGCCACTGGCGATTCAAATCGCCTTCCAGGCTCTGATATATTCTAAAATTGCCAAGCATTATTGTGTTTCGCAGCATCAGGAATTCGCGGCTGACGGTGCCGGCATTATATTCTCCGGCAGCCGAGACTGTCGTCTCAAATCGCCTCAGGGAGTTAGACCCGCGAATCATGTTGATAAAGCCGCCATATTTGGTAACCTGCCCGCTGAAGCCGGAGTTGCGGATATCCGGCTGAGTGCCGCCAAATGCGCCGACTTGAAAGCCCGGGGTAAGATTCGCAGTCAATTGCAAACCATCAACATACCCAATGCCGCTAATTTGACTGGAAATGATTCGCCCGGCTCGAAAATTGAAGGGTTTTTCGCGATTCTCATATGAGAAGGACATTTCGTATAATCGATTGCGCCATTCGGATTTCAGAACGTCCGAGTTATAATCACGCGACCGGCTGTTATAACGCGTCCGGGTACGAATACGGAATGCATAATCGCGTCCCCAGAGCTGCCGTCCACGAATGTTAGCGCGCAAGCTTGGCTGACCGAAGTCAAGGCCGGCGGTGGTATTATCTTTCAAGCCATAATATTGGGCCGAGATGCTCCCGGAAATCCGCGTGCGCTTTCTGCGACGTTCGCGTTGTCTTCGTGGCGCCTTGTAATCGGGGCGGGTCACCAGGGAATCCGGTAATTTCTTCACCAGGTTTTCCGGTTCCTTCTTTGCGACTTTCACAAAGGTCTCGGCAACACTGCCAACTGCGAATGCCTCCAACTTCTTTAATATTTTACATGAGGCTGAATGCTCAGCAACGAACACCACTTCCAGTACAGCGATATTCTTGTCGCCCTTTTTGACAACCAGGCGATTGCCGACACTCAGTCCGGCAGTTTTCCCACCGTCTACAAAAACATTTTCAGATGAGAAATAGCTGATGCGCACCTGCACCTTTTTGTCTTGCCCAATAACTATTGAAGAGACTGCTATGAGGAGAACAAACAAACGGTTTAACATATCCGGTCCTTGATGTTTAGTTGGGCAGCAAAGCGGCACAACAGATATCTGTTATGCCGCTTTGCTGCTAACATGAAATGAATTCAGCCGCAGGGCAGAGCCACGCTACAGCTCAGGCAGATCGATCAGAATACGGTTCTGCCGGTGCGATTCAGGAAATTGAACCTTTTAAATTTCTCCTCTCCGTTCGGATGACAATTCAAGCAGGCTGTGCTTTCGTATACGTAATTCCGAACGTCATCATGCTCGCCGTCCATTTCAGATTTCCGATGTTCATGACAATTGATGCACTCGAAGCGGCTAAAGTCGTTGGCAACCACATGACAATCCATACAGTCTTTCCAGGCACCGCGATGTTCTCCGCTGTAAATGGGAAAGAAACGCGCATCGTGATTAAAACTGCCGTCATTCCAGGCGACCGTCGAATGACAGTCCTCGCAATTCGTTTCAAATCCGGCGACGATATGATTCGGTGAAGTGGCAGCTTGATAATCCGCCAGGTGACAACTGCTGCACTCACTCGGCACAGCTGTATATTCATTGCCATGACATTCCTGACAGCCGACGCGAATGTGGGATCCGGTCAGTGGAAATGCCGTTTCCGAGTGCAGAAAGGTGGCCGGCTGCCACCGGGAAGTACTATGGCAGACCATGCAATCCGTTGAAAAACCACTTTCGATATGGCTCGGTGTGCTCGTCTCATTGAAGGCAGTGAGATGACAAGAAACGCACTCCGTTGACGTGCCGGCGAATTCAATATTCAAGTCGTTGAGATGGCAAGATTGGCAATCCAGGCGTTCATGAACGCCGGTCAACGGAAACCCTCGCTCGGAATGCAATACACGCATATCTTTTTCCGTTTCCCAACTTGACGAATGATGACAGGTTTGACAATCAAGTCCCAATTGCCCGCGATGAACATCGCTGTGGCAATCCGCGCAGGCACTGCCGACCTTGATAAATTCCAGCTGTTGGTGACAGTCGAGACAGTCGGTTGTTTTGTGGCGCCCGCTCAGAACAAAACCGGTTTCGGAATGATCAAAGGGCAATGGCGACCTTAGCTCATCCCAGGATTCGTTGCCGTGACATACCTGGCAGTCCCAGTGAATGTCACCATGCGGATTATCATCGTTTTGCCCCAATGCGTGGAAAAAGAAGCCACACAACAGGACAAACACAACCAGGCATCGAGGACAGTTATTTTGCATTTAGCGTCTTACCCTATCGAGATATTTGAACATGGCTCGTTTCTCATTGCCGCTGGGATGGCAGTTCAAACAAGCGGTGCTTTCGTAGACATATCCACCGACATCGTCATGTTCATCATCCATTTCCGACTTGCGATGCTCATGACACACAATGCATTCAAAACGAGTAAAATTGCCGGGAGTAACATGACAGTCAATACAGTCGTTCCACTCGTTGCGATGGGTCCCTGAATAAATTGGGAAATATTGACCATCGTGATCCCAATTGGCCGGTTCCCAGGCGCTGGTTGTATGACATGACAGGCAGTCGGTCGGGAATCCGGCTGAAGCATGATTTGGATCAGTTGTCGCATTATACTCACTCGCGTGGCAGGAAAAACAGTCTGTCGGTGTACCGGCATAAACGTCATTGACATGGCAGCTGGCGCAATCGACCTGAATGTGGGCACCGGTCAGGGCGAAATTGGTTTGGCTATGATCGAAATTAGCAGCCGGTTCCCAGGCTGTTTCACTATGACAGCCCAGGCAGTTTTGCGGAAAGTTGGCTGCAACATGGTTCGGATCAGTGGTCGCGCGATAGTCAGATTCATGGCAGCTAAAACATTCAATCGGCGTACCGGCATAAACATCATTGACATGACAGCTGGCGCAATCGACTGTTTGATGAGCGCCATTCAGTGCAAACCCGGTCAGATTGTGATCAAACTGAGCGCCGTCCCAGGTCAAATCACTGGTGTGGCACACCATGCAGTCCGTTGGGAAATTGCTTGTCACATGATTGGGCTCTTGGGCAGCAGTAAAATCATTGGAATGGCAGCTAAAACACTCCGTTGGTGTAGCAGCGAAAGTCTCGGCATGACAACTCTGGCAATCCAACGACTTATGCGCTCCCTTGATTTCGAATGATGGCGGATGTTCGTAGCGAGCATTCTCCCAGCTAACGGCAATCGGCTGATGACAGGAAAGGCATTCCAGATCAAAAGCCGCCTTGACGTGGCTGGGATTGGCAGTCAGCTGAAAATCGCTTATATGACAGCTGCTGCATTCGGCGGAGAGGCCTGCAAATTCGATTTGCTGCTCGCCGGTATGACAGGCTTGACAATCAAGCACAGTATGGACACCTGTCAGTGGAAAGCCTCGAGCCGCGTGCAGATCAAATGACTCTTGCTGATCGCGCCATGTCGTTGGCGAGTGACAACTTTGACAATCCAGACCGAGCTGCCCGCGGTGTATATCTGTGTGGCAGTCTGCGCATGCGATACCCACTTTGTTAAATTCCAGGCTCTGATGACAGGACATACAGTCGTTCGTCTGATGGGCACCCACCAGCGGAAAGGCTGTCTCATCGTGATTGAAGTCCATTTGCACTTTCAAACGCTGCCAGCTTTCTGAAGAATGGCAGCTTTGACAGTCCCACTTGAGATCTCCATGCGGATTTTCGTCGCTCGTGGTGGAAATCATCATGATGGCGAGAATGCCAATGAATAACGTTGAGAAAACGGTGGAGAAAATTCGAACGGTCAATTGAACGCCTCCCTGGTTTTCTCTCCTCCGTGACAGCTTCGGCACTCAGTTGCAAGTGGTTTGTATCTAATGAAGGAACGATCCGCGATTGATTCGCTCTTATGACATGCTGTACATTCCACGCGCTCATGGGCACCTTCCAATTTAAATTGTGAGTCTTCGTCGTGATCAAAGTTCCGGGCCTGCCAGTCATGTGGCGTATGGCAAGTTCGACAGTCTGTAACCGACACTTTTTTTCCGGAGACTTCGTAGGTCATATCGAATTGCTTTTCGTGAATGTCAGTATGGCATGACACGCACAAACGATCCAGTTTCGTGAGGTTGATTCGCGCCGAAGGACTATCAGATTCAATCGGCTTGTGACAGGCTTTGCATTCGATGGTTTCGTGCTTACCAACGAGCGAAAAGCGAGTGCTTGAATGGTCAAATGTGACATCCCGCCAACTACTTACGGAATGACAGAACTGACATCCGGCCGCTTCAGCTGCCAGAAATTTGTCTACATCGCCCTTATGCGGGTCGCCATGACAATCCTGGCAAGTTTTTGATTGAATGGTAAAGCGGTTGAGCTTCAGCGTTGACCGCGATGAAACAGCTGTCGTCTTTTTCGCTTCACTACTGTGACAGACAAAACAAGGCTGCGCCAAATGGGCACCTTCCAGCTTGAAGACCTCATCGTGGGCTTTGTTTGTGAAAGTCGACGGTGTAAAGCCGTCAACGGTATGGCATTCGGCGCATTCTCCCTTTGAGGGACGATCGGCAAACTGCCGCTCGTGGAAATCATTGTGGCAATCCAGGCAGTTGTTGAATGGAATACCGCGTTTCCGCTTGCCGGGCTTATGGCAGGACTCACACTTCACGTCACCATGTTTGCCACGCAGCGGGAAGCGGGTTTTGTCGTGATTGAAGTTGCGATCGTTGACATCTTGCCAGCCGGATGTATTGTGGCAGGATTGACAGTCATTGCCAAATCGCCCCTTGTGTGTATCTTCATGACAGCTCTGACAGGTGGCAAATTTAGTCCCCTTAAACTGCAGGAAATCTGCATCACCGGGAAAGCGGTTATCGGTCATTGACTTGTGGCATTTTTCGCAGTCAACTTTCTGATGCTTACCTGTTAGCTTAAATTTGGTTTTATCATGGTCAAATCCGGGCGCGGGCTTCCATGCGTCCATATTGTGGCAACTCAGGCAGTCTTCTTCCATCTGCCCGCGATGTTCATCATGATGACAGCTCAAGCACTCCTGCCGCAACCCAAGAAAGGTGCGATTGAGCTCTTTTTTTGCCTCGATGAGCGGTGCTTTTTCCACAATATTTTTTTCCTGGTGACAGTCCCGGCATTCCGGCTTTTTATGACCGCCTTCCAGCGGATAACCGGTTTTATCATGATTAAAGTTTTTCTCCCCTTCCTTCCAGTAGACCAATTCGAAGTCAAGCCCATGATGCTCGATATGACACTGCACGCAATCCCGAAATTCCTTACGTGCATGTAAGCCCAAATTCGCGTCGATACGGGCCTTCAATAGCTTGTGGCAATCCAGGCAGTTTGATGCCTTGATTTGCTGCCCCGCAGAATGACATTTGGTGCAATTTGCCAAGCCTTCCAGGTCTGCATGCACGCGACTCAATTTGCCGGGGGTGAATTGTCCCCACATAGACGTTGTCAATAGAATGAATATCAGCAGGTGTCTCAACAGTTCTCCAATGGCTGTCTCCTTACAATATCCAGGTATAGCCAAGCCAGATGGCGACGCCAATGTGCAAAAACATGATCACATACATCAGCAGTGCAAAAGGCTTATGCAACACATGCCAGTAATGAAACAGTTGTTGGATTTTGTTTAGTAGGAGAACCTGCCGTTCCAGCTTGACTTTCCTGCGCGCCAGAAATACAGCGCGATGGAGATCTGCGCCGGAAAGCTGCAGTTCTGTCTCGTAGTAGCGTTTGATTTTCCGGACCTGTAGAGGCCGCATCAGGTCGGCAATGACCATCGAATAAAGCAATCCGACAGTGCTCTTTTCCTGGCTGAACCTATTGGAAAATGCTGCCAGCCTCTGTTCAATATCATAGCGAGCAGCACCGAGTTCGTTACCGAGGCTTTCGGTTAAATCCGCCTCCAGGTCGTAAATTTCACGGAGATCCAGCTCCCGTCCCTTGCTGGTGCGCGGAATTTGCAGGTAGAGATAGCGGCCAAGAAAACCGCTGAGTGCCACGATAATCATGGCCCAAAAACTGATGGCAATCAACCCATTCAATTTGAATGTTGAATGCAAAATGATGAAGAGCGGTCCCATGACGCCCAGGTAGATATGAATATCGAGCCAGCGGCTTAGCGATCCCCAGCTTTGCATAAAGCGGAAGCGCTTGCGAGCAGTGTATAACAGCATCAGCAGCATCATCGCTGTGCCAATGACCCCAAACCCTTGACCATAGAACCCAGCCGGGCGCAGAGCCCTATAGCCGTCGTGTCGGGGTCGTTCGATAATGTCGGTCACATAGTAGCCGAGACCATCGAGCAGAAAATACGTGTATATGATGAGTGAGACGGCGTAGAGAAGGCGTAGAAAAATCTTAAAGCCGTCACGTTGTTTGGTTCTGGTTGCTATCTCCATTTCAATCCTGTTTCCGTGTTCACACCCTTGGTTGATTGCTAATCATGGCGCCGTGCACCATGCCCCGTATCCAGTTCAGTCATCGTCCTCCGATAGCTGACCTGGATGAACTCAACTATCATGCCATAATCGCAATGGGCATTTTATGGGGGATTCAAGAATAACAGGTGAGGAAATCAAATGCAGGAAATGCATGAGGTGCAAAAAATGCACCTGCGCTGCGGAAAGATCCTCGATGACCGTTAATCGGTCAACGGTGATCGGGGATCGGCCAATGAAGGATGAAATTACCGAGTAGGCCTGGCAAGTTGCGGCAGGCTTTGGCTTGGTTCGTTCCGCCAGCTCAATAACAGCCTGTTCTCTACAACCCGTTGCGCCGCTTTGCCCGGGCCCATGGTCATGGTTCGCTCGTATACGTAGATAGCTTTGAAATCATTCAACTTCATAGAACTATTTGGCAATAGGCTTAGCAACGATCGTATTTTTCGCGATGTGTCGTCTTTGTTCTCTTCCTCAAGGATATCATCTATCATCGCCTTCAGTCGTGCCGCCCCGATCTTCTCCCGGAGCAAATCAATATCCAGCTCCAACGAATCAGAGCCATTAAGCCTACCATGAAAGGACAATTGCCGAATCGTTTCCGGTCCCGTTGTTGCAAACAATGGATAACAGCTAAACGGCCAGGCCTCAACCATACGTCCGGCGCCGAACGCAATGTTGAGACAAAGCAATATTCCGCCGACAAGGGCAATGGGACGAATGGCTTTACTCTCGTTTACAAACAGCATAATCGACGTCGCGTTTGCCCGGCTATGAGAAATCCAGCGAACTTTACCAACATCAAAGAAGACGAAATACAGCAACCATAAATCCAGGAACCAAATATCGCCGATGACGCCAATACTAAGATGAAACAGGATCCCAGCCACGGCCCAAACCCCTCTCATTCTCTCCGAAAAAACAGCGAATATAAAGGACAGTTCGAAGAGAACTGCAACTGTAGCAGTTGCGGTAAGCAAAAGCGGATACTGATCTATTTGAAGAACGACAGTATCTTTACCGGCCAGATGTGTCAGGAAATATATCCAATGACGGAAGCTGTCATCACTGAACCACGCAAGGCCACTTGTTAGCACTTTCCAGGCCCCCGGGAAAAAATATATGATGCCTACCAGCAACCAAACAATTCGAATAGGCAGTGCATATCTTTTGGCGGGCGCAATCGACTTTAAGAAAGCCATTTTTCCACGCTTCCGCCAGGCATCAACGGACCATATATCCGCGCCAGGGCTCACAGCAAGTATCATCAGGAACCATATTAGATGATGACAATGATTGACCTTACCATAGAATTGAGGAATCCCAAAATAGTAAATCGAGAGAAACAGGGCTATCCATGTGACAGTTCTTGTAAAGAGACCGATGAAACCAAAGACTGACATGGTGATCAAGCCATAAAAGGCAAGCTCGGCGAGTAGCGGATTGATCGGAATAAAGTGAATCAGCGGTTGCCACGGAATTGGCGCCACCAGCAGGTGCGGTGACAGGCCGGAAAAAAACATCGATGGTGTGACCATAACCCGCCACAGCAACAAGGCAAAGACCACTATGCGAAAAAGCGTCAACGTTTCAGGAGCCTGCGCGTGCTGAAAGTAGCTGAATATATGCCGGCGACTTTTTTCGAAATGAATCAGGCCAAACACCAGGAAACCGACGGCAAACATTGCCAGGGTCAGCCGGAGAAGTATTGGTTTTACAAGGTTTTGAAAATAGGTAAGATCGCGATTTTGAGGATCGTAACTCTTATGTTGCCTGAATTTGTCATTGAGGATATCCAGAGATTGTCCTGTGAAGGCATCTAAAACCAGGATATCAGCGTTTAGATATGCTACGTAGAGAGCACTTGTCAACAAAAGCGCAACAATGCTCAAACCCCACTTAAGGCCGCTCACCACGGTCTTCTCCCCTACTCAATCACCCAAATCTACAAGAGAGCATAGGAAAATCAAGTAGAATTATCGGGGACTGTGGTTACAGACGGGTAGGGAAACAGCGGATTTCCAGCAACTATTTCCCGGAGGAAGATGATTTGCTCTTTTTGTCCTGAGATTTCACCGGTTCGGCGTTCTTTGCCTTCTTTTCCAGGTCCTTGGCCAGCGCTTTACCATTTTTCTCCTCAGCAATATCCTTCACTGTCTTGTTAATTGCTGAAAGATTTTCTTCGAGGGCAATTGACTCACCGGCGCGGACAAAGAGGATATCCTTAATTGCCGCAAACTGCTTAAAGAACTGTCCGTTTTCTTTCATCAACTTGGTGAGGGAAAATCCCATAATGACCAAATCGGCATTGGCAGACCGTTCTGTTACTAAGGCGTCATAACTTTGCAAGTCATCATCCCAGCTAATCTTCTGCAGGTTCTTGCGATTAATTGGAATGCGCCCTTCATCGATCAGTTCATGCAGCTGACGGATATGCTTGTTCAATTCCTTCTTGCGGAAAGCGGCAAACAGCTCAATTTCGCAGCCAGCCCACTGCGGGTGACCAAGCATGATATAGCCAAGCAAAATGATCAGATTGGCGTTGGCATAGTCGCCATGCGTCAACCAGATATGTATGCGCTTCTTGTAGCCGAAATGCCGGGCAGACGAACGCAGCACGCAGATGTTAAAATCCACGTAAGCCGCAAACTGGCAGCCTTCAATTATATCGGTAATGTTACTTTCCGAATCCTCGTGAAATTCAAAGAGCACGCTGTTATTGTCCATACCGGAGATACCGGGGATCTGCACAATTTGGGCCACGGCCGTTTTGAAGCTCGGTGAAATTATGGTGTCGACATAAATGCTGGCACCGCTGGACTTGCCCTGGCGGATCAAGCTGTCGAGGATCTTCCGCGATTCCATATTGGTTTCTTTATTCAACACGCCTTTGATGAAATGAATAAAGGTCCCAAATCCATAATAGTGAGAGATCCAGCGTAGCAGATCGAAGGGTGCCAGACGGGTCAGCGAGCTATCCGATATCGCAATAAAGGACGGACGCCAGCTTTGCTGAGCTTCGCTGGTCTGCCGACGTTGGATCACCAGCTGTAAGCGGCGGGTCAGTTGAAAAAGCACGCCTTTGATCATGGCAGAGAAATCGTCGGCGTCGCTGCGTCCCCGTTTCAAGCTGAAGTATAAGATAACGATTGCCAGTAACGACAGCGCGGCATAGAGCGGCGCCATCTGAAACATCATAATAAAACAGGCCAGTGCACCAATCAACGAAATATACCAGCGAGAACGGAAGGTCGGACGATACGATGGATTGCCGGCAAAATGCTCCAAAAAGCTGACCAGACAGAGGGAGCCATAAGTAATCATAAAGAACATACTGATAATCTGGGCGACAAAGTCGACGCTGCCCAGGGATACAAAAATGAATATCAACACAGCAGTAATGGCCGTGGCATTGATCGGCTCATTACTGGCGCCCTTCCCTCGCTTGAGGAATTCATTGATCTTCTGCACCGGAAAAACTTCATCGGCAGCCAGCGCTTGCATGGTGCGCGGCGCAATCAGGATTGATCCTACCGCACTGGAAAGCGTGGCAGCAGCGAGGCCAATCGGGATGATCGGTCCCCAAAGCGCTATCTTGCTCATCGCAAATTGATCAGCCACCAGCTCCTCCGGAGACAAGCCATAGGCCAGCTTCAAGACAATAAAAATGTAGGTAACCATACCAAAAATGGTCGCAGAAAGCGTCCCTAAGGGGATGGACTTGCGTGGATTGGCCAAATCACCGGATAAGCCCACACCTGCGGTCATGCCGGTGAAAGCTGGAAATATTATCGCAAACACCACGAAGAAGTTGTCGGGCGCGTCAATAGTGCCATAGGGATTGGGATCACCGGAAACCGTCGATGAGCCCATAAAAAACATCAGCAAGGAAACGCCGAGAATTGAGGCAACTACCCAAAGGATTGATACCCCGAGATCTGCCCCCTTTGTCAGGATCAGCGCCAATAGCAGGATCGTCGCGGGAATGCTGATCATCCAGGTTTCCGGGCTAATTCCGGTTTGCGCTTCAATCCAGCCAAATGCCGGGGTAATAGACTCCGCGAAGGCAATCATGTAGAATGCCACGGAAATTGCCTGAGAAAAATACAGGGAAAAACCGATGGTTCCGCCGATCGTTAGCCCAAATGACCGACTGATAATGAAATACTCTCCCCCGCCTTCAACCTTGAGGTTGGTAGCAATCTCGGCAATTGCCAGTGCGGTGGGAATAGTGATCGCATGACTGATGAGAATAATGGCAATTGCACCAAACATCCCGGCATGACCAACGGCGTAGCCAAAACGCAAAAACAGCACCGCGCCAAGTATGGTGCTAATAGCGGCAAGAAACACCGGAGCGGTTCCGAATCCGTGCCCGCTGTCTTTTGCTTTTTGTCCGTTCCGGTTAGCCAAGTTGATCTCGTTTGCTGAATTCATTTTGTTGCCGCACCTTCGTCCTTCCCCCCTCTATCTCCCCCCGGGGGGAGATAGAGGGGGGAAGGACAATAGTGCTCTATTCTTCCAATCTACGCAATTTATCCCCAAGCCCAAAAGTATTTTCTGAATCCCATTTAGCGAAAAAACTCCGCCCGGAAAATGGATATTTCATGGCCGCTTGGTATATTCAGCTAATTTCAAGCTAATCTCGGGACTCGATCTGATTTTCGGAGGAGAAATGAAAATGTTCAGGAATTTCCTGCCTTTATTTGTCTGCATGGCTTTTTTGGGCGCTGGCAACCTTGCCGGTCAGGCTACTAACAATAGCAGTAGTTATGACGATTTGGTGAAGCTCTTTAATGACTGGCGGGCATTCGAAAGCTCATTGGTTGTGGATGGTGTGCCTGATTATTCGAAGGAACAGATGGCGAAAATGCACCAGGAGCTAAAGACCCATCAGAATCGTTTGAATGCATTCAACACTTCCGGCTGGTCAATTCCCCAACAGGTAGATTGGCATATCATCCGTGCCGAGATGAACGGCATGGATTTCAATATCCGCGTATTGAAACCCTGGGTACGCGACCCAGCTTTTTATCAGACGATCTGGACTTATCAAAGCGATACGCCCGCGCATGAAGGTCCTTATAATCATACAATCATTGATCTATGGCAATATAATTTCCCGCTTTCTAAGAGCGCAGAAAAGGATTTGACCAAGCGTCTGTTGACCATCGCTCCCCTGCTTGAAAGCGCACGTACCAATCTTACCGGCAATGCGCGCGAGTTGTGGATCGGCGGTATCATTAATATCCGTGGGCAAGCAAGCGCCCTGGAAGATTTGCAGAAAGAAACCGCAAAGTCAGGCCGTAAGCTGAAGAATGCCGTAAAATCGGCTCACGAGGCAACGCTCACGTTTATAGAGTGGCTGGAGGCCGAATCCGACAAGAAAACCGGGCCCTCCGGCATCGGCAAAGAGAACTATACATGGCATCGAAAGAACGTCCATTATACACCGATGTCATGGGAAGACGAGGTTAGATTGTTGAAGCGAGAGTTGGCGCGCGCCCATGCTTCGTTACGCCTGGAGGAGCAACGCAACAAGCACTTGCCGCCGCTCAAAGCAGCATCAACGCCGGAAGAATACGACCTCTGGGCTGAAGCCGCGGTGACTCGCTTCATGAAGTTCATGGAACGCAAGAATATCCTTCACATCAAAGATTATATGGATGCCACTCTCAGGGATCACAAAGGGCGTTTCGTTCCTGAAGAGAAGCGTAACTTCTTCCGCACCGCCATGCACTACGATACAAACACCTTGAACGCCCACTTTTATCACTGGTGGGACTTGCAGCGGATGGAAAAGATGCCGCATAGCAGCCCCATGCGTCGCGGACCGCTTTTGTACAATATCTGGGACAGCCGCTCGGAAGGCCACGCCACTGGTTTTGAGGAAATGGTGATGCATGCCGGTTTATATGATTCGGATCCCCAGATAAGGGAGATTGTGTGGATCATGCTGGCGCAGCGTGCTGCGCGCGGTCTGGGCTCTCTCTACGCGCACGCAAATGAATATACCATGAAGGAGGCGCGGGATTTTCATGTGAAGTGGACACCACGAGGCTGGATGCGCGAAGATCTCGACTTGTTGGGTTTTGAGCAATTGCTTTATTTGCGGCAGCCGGGCTACGGCAGCATCTATATCACCGGTAAATACTTGATTGAGCAGTTGATGGCGGAACGCAGCACTCAACTTGGTGATAAGTTTAATATGGCGGATTTCTTCGAGGAAATGGATGCAACCGGCCTGATTCCTGTGTCTCTTATTCGCTGGGAAATGACCGGATTGGATAATGAGATAAAAGAATTAATGAGGGAATAATAATACGCGTGGAGCGCCCTTATACAGACAGGCGCTCCACGTCGGTTGGCGGTTGGGCAATTTTCTATTCGAAGAAGTCAATGTCGTTTCAAATTGTCCTTCTACCTAGAAGAGGGACCGTGAATCAAAAATTCTTGACTTCGGTGAACTTTTCTTCCCTCGCAAGTAAATAAAAGCCGCAAAGGCCTCAGAGCTACGCTCTGAGGCCTTTGCGGCTAAATTTTATGCGTGGCTTTTCAGCCTTCCTATCGCACCAATAACATTCGCTTGGTATCCACAAAATCACCGGCTTCCAGGCGATAGAAGTAGATCCCGGAAGCAACCTGATTGCCTGCATCATTTGAGCCATCCCAAATGACGTTATAGCTGCCAGCTGCCTGCTCTCTGCTTCGCAATGTCCGAACTTTCTGTCCCAGCATATTGTATACTTCCAGCCTCACTTTGCTGTCGACACCAATGACATAATCGATGCGCGTCTCGGGATTAAAGGGATTTGGATAATTATCAAAGAGTGCAAATGTGCCTGGCGGGGTCTCACGATTGGGATCACCGGTGGACGGGCCAACATTTAATTCGAAGATATGAAGCCCGGACTGCTGATCACTGATGTAAATATTGCCAGATGGCGCAAATGGATAGACGCCCCAGGCGCCATCGAATCCTTCACCATTGAGCACGGACGTGTCGAACTGGTCGACTTTGCTAATATTGGCGGGATTGGAGACATCGAACACCTGAAAACCCTGGTTGTAATAAGAGGTCACTGCATAGTCACCGAGCACAAATAGATTATGGATGGTTGCATCCGGATCGGCAAACTCGCCAACCCGCTGCGGGTTGGACAAATCGCTGATATCATAAACGATAATATCAGGCGATGGATGATTCGCCAGTTCATCGCAGATAAACAGGAAATCGCCATCTGAGGATGTCCAGCCGCTATGGTGGTAAGAGATGGCCGGATCCAGAATGCTGCTTATTAAACCGGGGTTGGCCGGGTCGCTGAAGTCATAAATGAAGGTCCCGGCCCGGCCATGAAAATCGAAAAGCGTATTCCCGATAACGGAAGCATCGTGGCCTTCAGTGCCCCCTTCAAATATTAGCTGAGGATCAGTCGGATCAGGATTCAAATCGAACACCCTTAGTCCAAAAAACTCCGAGACAATGTAACCGGTCTCGGTAATAAAAATATTGTGAGATGAAGGAAAGTCGCCGACAATTACCGGATTCGCAGGGTCTTCGATATCGACAATGCCACCGAGGCCATTCGATCCGCCGTTGACAGAATAGGCATAGTGGTCGTAGACCTTCACATCAAAGCCGGGAACGCTGCTTACCTGGGACATTAATTGAGGTCGAGCCGGATCGGTCACATCAACGATGGAGATGCCGCCAATCGCGCCGCCAAGAATCGCATATTCGCGTTCGTTCACCGCATCGTAGTAACCCCATATATCTGTGACACCAAGATTCGGAATATCGAGACGCCCAAGAATATTTATGGCGCCGTTGGTTTCCGGCAAACCCTCGCCGCTAGCGGTCATGACATAAGATGGATACTGGGCATCATCGCTCATAATGGTGAATGTCGTACTAAACGGCCCGGTAACCGTTGGACGGTAAATCACGTCAACGGTGGCAGTATCACCTGCTGCGATTGCGGAAGGAATATTTGCAATAGAAAGTTCGCTGGAATTTTCACTGATGCTGGAGATCGTAATCGTCGAGTTTGCGGCATTGACTAAATCCAGTTGTAATGTCATGTCACTTCCCAACTGAACATTACCAAAATCCAGCTCGACGGGACTGGCAAACAATCCAAATCTGCTGCCGGCAAACTCAAAAACGTCGCCAGCCATCGGCTGTTTAGTAGAGGTTATACGAATCGTCGTCCCGTTCGGCGGTTGATACGTCACTACATTATTCAAGGCAACCATAGAGAAACGGCCCAGCACTTCGTCCCCCAGGTATGGCTTCGCGAAAAAGTTTGCGCTGACGTCACCGCCATTGTTGTTTAAGTCCTGGAGAAAATCATCATAGTCAATTTGCCCATCGCCATTGATATCAGCTGTTCCGCCGCCCAGCCCGTTAATTTCGTGAATATAAATCCGGTCAAACATCGTACCGCTGCCGCCATCTGAAGGGGCAGCGCCGCCATCAAATACTTCCGGATTATTGCTATCATCAAATCCGACAGCAATGACCTGATAATCATCGCTGGTATCGTCTGGTGTATTTTGACCGATGTTCCATACTGAAAAGGGCACATCCGCCGTTCCGCCCGAGGTGTAGGCATGAACGAGCTTATTGCGGCCGCCAGGATTACCGTCAAAACGAATTTCATAATCAGAGAAATTCGTAAATGCCTCATTTCTGTTTATGCGGAAAATTCCGCCGTTACCGCCGCCGCCAACAAACGTATACTCATTGGTCGAATTATTGCCGCCCTGACCCTGCCGGTCGCCGGGACGAAAAATATGCACGGGGGTCTCAACCGCTGTCCCGCCAAAGGCAACCTCAAGAAAATCCCGATATTGCGACGTTGTCGGCACAAAGACGGTCACCTGCAGCCCTTCAACCACCGGGGACGTTGTTCCGGCCGGCTGATTTTCCACAAGTATCATTTGGGTGGTAACATTTTCGACGCTGTATACGAGATCATCGCCGGATGCAGTCACGGTCACGCGGTAATCATCATCGGTGGCTGCCGTCGGATCAACGATTTCGACCCCAACGTCGGCGGCGCTTGATCCAACCACTTGAGTGGCCAGAAATTCAAATTGCTGCGCAGAAATATTAAAAGCGATAATGGTCAGGAAAAGCAGTAGAGAGGTAAGTTGCTGCACCAGACGAACTGCTATGCTACGACATACATTCATAGGTCGCCCCGTCAGTTAAGAATGAACTGGTTACTGAATCAATTCAACTACCTTTAGGTGTGGCTATCCAACTCGCCGTTTTGCTTATCAAAGATAAGCAAAACGGCGGGTGGTTGCAATTAAGATTCTCTTACATTATCAGGGAGGTTAGCGAACAAGCAGCATGCGCTTGGTGTCGACAAAATCTCCGGCCTCCAGGCGATAAAAATAGATTCCGGAACTCACTTGCTGCCCGGCATTGTCGGCGCCATCCCAAATCACCTCATGGCTACCGGCAGCTTTACGGCCATTTGCCAGGGTGCGCACTTTCTGTCCAAGCATATTGAATATCTCCAGGGTGACCGCACTGCCCTTACCAAGATCATAAGCGATACGGGTTTCCGGATTAAATGGATTCGGATAGTTATTGTAGAGCGCAAAAGTACCGGGCTGAATGTCCGGCTCCGGTCCAACTGAGGTTGTCTCGGTATTCAGTTCGAAAATATGCAGACCGGACTGTTGATCACTAATGTAGATATTTCCCGACGGCGCGAAAGGATACACCCCCCAGGCGCCATTGAAGCCTTCGCCATTAAAAATTGAGGTGTCGAATTGATCGACTTTGCTGATGTTTGCCGGGTCCGATACGTCAAAGACCTGGAATCCCTGGTTGTAGTAGGACGTGACGGCGTAGTCACCGAGAACGAAGAGATTGTGAATGGTTGCGTCCGGATCTGCGAACTCCCCTACCCGCTGCGGATTGGACAAATTGCTGATATCATAGACAATAATATCCGGAGAGGGGTGATTTGCCAATTCATCGCAGATGAAGAGAAAATTACCGTCGGTGGTTGTCCATCCGCTATGGTTGTAGGCAATGCCGGGGTCCAGAATACTGCCCTGTAGAACGGGCGTTCCGGGGTTGGTAAAGTCATAGATAAAGGTGCCGACACTGCCGTGAAAATCGTAGAGGGTATTGCCAATGACTGAGGCGTCGTGTCCTTCGTTGCCGCCCTGGTAGAGCAATTGCGGATTGGTGGGATCGGCATTTAGATCGAACACTCGCAGGCCAAATATTTCCGAAACCATATATCCGGTTTCCGTGATAAAAATATTATGCGACGATGGGAAGTCCCCGACAATCTGCGGATTGGCGGGATCCTGGATATCAACAATTCCACCCAGACCAGCAGATCCTCCGTTTACGGAATACGCATAGTGATCATACACCTTTACATCAAATCCCGGTACCCCGGTGACCTGAGACATCAGTTCCGGGCGGGCCGGATCGGTCACATCGACGATGGAGATTCCGCCGGAAGCGCCGCCCAGCACAGCATATTCGCGATCATTGACTTCATCATAGTAGCCCCAGATATCGGTTACCCCGATGTTGGGAATATCCAGGCGTCCGAGAATATTGATAATGCCGGTGGTTTGCGGCAGACCTTCGCCACGTAAGTCCATTACGTAGGATGGATAGAATGCGTCATCGCTGGCAATGGTTAAGGTGGCATTTACTGCGCCGATGAATGTCGGCTCATAAGTGACATCAATTGTAGCGGTATCACCGGCTGCAATTGAGGCAGGATTTGCGCTTAAGGATATCTCGCTGGAATTGTCGCTGATGCTGGTAATGGAAATCGTTGATGCAGAGGCATTCACCAGATCAAGTTGAAGGGTCAATTGCATGCCCAACTGCAGGTTACCAAAATTCAATTCAGCCGGACTGGCAAATAAACCGAACTCCTCGGTCGAAAACTCGAAAACGTCATCTGCCTGCGGCGGCTTACTCGTTGTTATCCGAATCGTGGTCCCATCAGCGGGCAGATATGTGGAGACATTGTTCAAGGCGACCATTGAGAAGCGGGCAAGCACTTCGTTCCCCACATAGGCTTTACCAAAGAAACCGGAACTGACATTGCCACCACTATTGGTCACGTCCTGAAGAAAATCAGCGTAATCAACGCTGCCATCTCCGTTGATATCAGCGGCGGTGCCGCCAGCTGTGTTAATTTCGTAGATATAGATGCGGTCGAACATCGTCCCGCTACCGCCGTCGGACGGCGCTGCACCACCGTCAAACACCGTGGGATTATTGCTATCGTCGAAACCTATCGCCAAAACCTGGTAGTCATCGCTGGTATCATCCGGGGTGTTCTTGCCGATATTCCAAACCGAGAATGGCACATCATTCGTCCCTTCCGCAGTAAATGCATGCACCATTTTGTTATTTCCACCCTGGGTGCCTTCAAAGCGAATTTCGTAGTCAAAAAAATTGGTGTTTGCCTCGTTTCGGGAAATGCGGCTGAGGCCACCTAGTCCACCACCGCCAACGAAGGTATATTCACCATTGGAGTTATTGCCGCCGCGTCCCTGGCTATCACCTGGCCGGAAAATATGCACCGCCGGATCTACTGCGACACCGCCGTAGGCGACTTCAATAAAATCACGATACTGGGACGAGGTCGGCAAAACAACGGTTACGGTAATGCCTTCAAACACCGGAGAGGTTGTACCAACCGCAATATCCTGCGCAACAACTGTCTGGGTGCTTGTGTTTTCCACGCTGTAAAGCAGATCATCGCCTGAAAGACTGAAGGTCACTCGATAATCGTCACCGGTCGTCGCAGACGGATCTACCACTTCTACTTCAACGTCACTGGAGCCGGATCCAGCTACCTGGGTTGCCAGGAATTCAAACTGCTGGCCATACAAGGCGCCGGCGGCGAAAAAGAGGAAGAGCAGCACGCCTGCGATTTTGCGCCACGAACCATGTTCATCATTGTTACATTTTTTCATAACCGTCCAATCACTTATGGATGTAAAGAATTGCCGGTCATCCGGGAATGGCCGGCGGATTTGGGGGATTTGCCGTTACATCTGCTAATACCGGAGAGACATAGCATTACCCTACGAAATGGTTGATGCTATCCAACAGGATATATGGCAACAAGAAAAATTCCAACAGGAAAAACACCAAACAGAACGCTTCCTGGAATTTTTCCTGTTGGAATTTGAAAATTAACATACCTGACCATAATTGCGCAAGCAGCGCATTTGCGATGAGGCCGCCAAGATGCAATTGTCATGTAAGCATGGACATCATTTCTTGCTATTTATTTTCTCTGCGTAGCGCTGGAGCAGCGCTTCAAGATCCGCACGCTTGAAGGGTTTCGACAAGTAATCATTCATGCCGATATCGAGGTATTTTTCGCGGTCGCCTTTCATGGCGTTGGCGGTCATGGCGACAATCGGGATACCATAGTTGGGCATATCCGGGCCCGATTGCCGAATGATCTTCGTTGCCGTCATTCCATCCATTTCCGGCATGTGGATATCCATAAAGACCAGGTCGAAAGTCTTCTCCTGGAGCGCGTCAACCGCCTCAACACCATTGTTGGCCACTTCGACGGCGGCGCCGAATTTCTCCATTGTCTTAAGGGCTACTTTTTGATTCACGCGATTGTCCTCTACGACCAAAACACGTAGTGCCCCCCGGTCAGCAGGCGTCTTTTCTTTTTCAATGACCGTTTTTTTCTCATATCGGCGCGCAGCCGCAATGCTCTTTTGCGCCTCTTTTGCCAGCGTCAGCGCAGCCTGAAGCGATTTCAGCTTCACTGGTTTGGTCAGCACAGCATGAAAGAGCTCTTCCATGTTTTTGCGCTTCAATGCGAGATTCGTCGCCGTCGTCAGCAGCAGGAGCGACATGCCGCAGGTGCTGGCATTCATTCGTAAACGCCGCGCCAGACCTTCCCAGGACAGATCCTTCATCTTATGATCAATCATCACAATATCAAATAGCATACCGTTGATCATGCAATCCTCAACCGAATCCAGCACTTCTTTCCCGCGATCAACCGTCTTTACTCGACATCCCAATCGCTTCAGATGGCGGACAATAATCTGCCGGTGTGCAGAGTGGCTTTCAACCAGCAACACGTTTAACCCGTCGTGCGATTTTTCCGGCTCCACCGGGGCTTTATCGAATACTTTGCCAAGCATCACCGTGAACCAAAAGGTCGATCCTTCGCCCGGCACGCTATTGACGCCGACCTCACCACCCATCAACTCTGCCAATTTTTTGCAAATAACCAGCCCAAGTCCGGTGCCGCCATATTTGCGGGTTGTTGAGGCATCGGCCTGAGAGAATTCCTGGAACAGACGGCTTTTCTGCTCAGCGCTGATACCGATTCCGGTATCACTGATCTTGAAGCAGGCCAGAATGCCCGTGGGTGTCTCGGACATCACTTCCACCTTGAGGCAAATTTCCCCTTCATGCGTAAACTTGATGGCATTGTTTAAAAAATTGATCGCTACCTGGCGAATGCGATTGGGATCGCCGTTTAGCTTACGGAAGAATGCATCATCTATATCCAGAATGAAATCGAGCCCCTTTTCATGGGCTCGGGGCGCCAGGATATCGGTGATGCTTTCCAGGCTTTCGGCGAGGTGGAAATCGACGGATTCAAGCTCAATTTTACCTGCTTCGATCTTGCTAAAATCCAGAATATCATTCAGAATAGTGAGCAGGGAATCCGCACTGATCTTAATCGTCTTGACAAAATCTTCCTGATCAGCATTCAGCTTTGTGTCGGCAAGCAGATCCGTTAAGCCAATAATGCCGTTCATCGGGGTGCGAATTTCGTGGCTCATCGTCGCCAGGAATTCACCCTTTGCCTGACTCGCTTCCTCAGCATTGCGGGCGTACTCCCGTGCTTTCTTTAAGGTCACTTCCAATTCATTATGCGCATGCGCCAACTCGGCATTCTTCTCCTGCAGCTGCTGCCCAAAGGCTTCCTTTACAAGAATATCCCTTTCCAGACGTTCATTGAGTGCATTTACATGGTGCTTTTCAGACTCCAGATCCGCGACTAAATCCTCTTTTTCAAACCGATTTATTAACGACTGAATGAGAATGCGATTCATTAGCCAATTTGATCTCAGAACAATTACCATATAGATGAAGCAGAGAATGCCAAGCGGCATCATTTCAAAATCGTTGCCAAATATAAGGATGAAAGTAGTTGGCAGAATAATTGGCATAACGAAGGAAGCATAGATGCGAAAGGATGCACTCAAGGTTGATACCGAGGCACCACATACACCGGCCAGAATCAACAAGAGAGAGGCCATTGTCGAGGGCGTTCCATTGATGCTAACAAATGCCGCCAAAACAAACCAGGCCATGCCGGTAAGAAACGACAGCGCTCCATAGGAGAGGAAGTAGATTCTTTTGCGAGATTTCCAATCCTGGTCTTTCTTCCACAGTCGCCAATTAATAACGCGGAGCAATATGATAAAGAGGAAAGAGGCCAGCCAGGGAAAGATGATACCACCGGTCGAGCTATTGTCCAGGATGAGCGGTAGCGTGACAATGACAGCCAAATTTCCGGAAACGGCGATGGTATTTTGATCAAAAAGGGCCTGCAAGCGATGCTCTTTGATCAAATCTTCCGTTATCTGCCCATGTGCCGTCATTCTAAGCTGAATCCCCATTGTACAAACTACGCTATGTTCATCCTCGGCATATTGGATGGAACTTTGACAGCATTGTATCAAATAAGAAATAGTGAACATCAAACAGGAGAAGATGGGAATTATTTGAGGTTCTTGTGAGGTTTGTGAATATTTTATTGTGGATATTGGAATTGCCAACCCGATCTGTTAATTAAGGGGAGGCAATGTGGAATAAAAATGTTTAGAGGAGCAAAAATGAAAACCCTGTTCTATACGTTCATAACTGCCTTAGCGGCCTTCAGCCTTTTCGCCATGTCATCATCCGGCGATGCCAAGCTTGAGACCGCGACCTTCGCCGGCGGATGCTTCTGGTGTATCGAAGCCCCCTTTGAGAAAGTCGATGGCGTTGTTTCGGCCGTTTCCGGTTATAGCGGCGGTTCCGAAAAAAATCCAACCTACAAGCAGGTCAGTTCCGGTCGCACCAGCCATATCGAAGTGGTTCAGGTTACTTTTGATCCGGCTCGCGTCACCTATGAGCAACTCGTGGAAGTTTTCTGGCGGCAATTTGACCCAACCGATGCCGGCGGTTCTTTTTACGATCGCGGTCATCACTATACTTCTGCGATTTTCTATCACACAGATGAGCAGAAACAAATTGCCGAAGCATCAAAGACCAGACTGGCGGAATCAGGTGTGTTCTCCAAACCGATTGTAACGCCCATTCGTCAATTTGATGTCTTTTATCCGGCGGAAGAATATCACCAGGACTATTATCAGAAAAACCCCGCCCACTATCAGCGCTATCGCAAGGGGTCCGGACGGGACAAATTCATCGAGAAGCATTGGGGAAAAGTGAAGGCGACAAATAAGATGGCAATGAAATACAACAAACCATCCGACGACGTGATTCGCAAGAGCCTGACCGAACTGCAGTATTATGTGACACAGGAAGATGGCACTGAGCGCCCGTTCCGCAACGAGTTCTGGGACAATAAGGCAGACGGTATTTACGTCGATATCGTTAGTGGAGAACCGCTGTTCAGCTCCAGGGACAAATACAAGTCAGGCACCGGCTGGCCAAGCTTTATTCGTCCGTTGGAGAAAGAACATATTGTTGAAAAGAAAGATTATAAGTTGCTGGTTCCGCGCGTAGAGGTTCGAAGCAAATATGGTGATTCGCATCTTGGCCACGTCTTTACCGATGGCCCGCAACCAACCGGCCTTCGCTATTGCATCAACTCTGCCGCTCTGCGCTTCATCCCAAAGGAAAAGTTAGCGGACGAGGGGTATGAAAGCTATCTGAGTCACTTTGAATAGTTTCGACTCAAAGATAGCGCTTGTCATGGAGCCGGCACATATTGCCGGAGATACGTAAGGCTTTGCCGCAAGGCAGCCTTACGCCTGTTGAGTGAGCCTTCAAATGCCCGATCCTCGACTTCCACGCAAACTGCTCCGCTATATCCGACACTCGTTAGCAATGAAAAGAACTTTCCCCAATCAATTTCGCCCAATCCGGGAATTTTCGGAGAATGCCAGTGATTGGGAGGCGCCATAATGCCGACTTCGTTTAACAGGTGGTGATCGATGCGCACATCCTTCAGGTGAATATGAAATAGCTTATCCGAAAATTTGCGAATCGGAGCAAGGTAATCCATGTGCTGCCAGATCATATGCGAAGGATCATAATTCAGCCCAAAGCGCCGGCTGGAAACATCTTTAAACATCCGCTTCCAAATCGCCGGTGACGTCGCCAGGTTTTTGCCTCCCGGCCATTCGTCATCGGTAAATAACATCGGGCAGTTTTCAATGCCGATGCGGACCTTATGGGCATCCGCAAACGTCACAATATCTTTCCACACTTCCAGGAAGCGCGGCCAGTTATCATCAACCGACAGCGATGGATTGCGACCAACAAAAGTGTTTACCACCTTGATACCAAGCATTTGTGCAGCCACAATCACCTTTTTGATATGATCGATATAGATCCCGGCTTCGCGACGATTCGCTGCCAGCGGATTGGGATAGTAGCCCAGACCGCTTATGGACACACCGGTAGCCTTGCACAAATTTCGCACCCGCTCGACATCATATTCGTTAAGGGTATTTACATTGAGGTGCGTAACGCCAGCGTAGCGGCGAGTGGCCTTGCCTTTTGGCCAGCACATCAGTTCGACACAATCATAACCGGTCTCTGCAGCAAAATCCATTACCTCTTTCAGCGCCAAATCCGGCAGTATCGCGGAAACAAATCCAAGTTTCAAGTAAGCCTCTTTCGCAAAGATTCACCAATTATGGCGCTGATATTGACAGACACCAACTTATTTATGCGAATCTAATACAATGTGCTTCCTTAGACAAATCTACATTGGTGTCTACTTAAAACCCGTTATTGCGAATGGTATCGGCATACCAAAAGGCTGAGGCCTTTGGGATGCGCTCCTGGGTCTCAAAATCAACATAGTGAATACCAAAGCGCTTGCTGTAACCGGATGCCCACTCAAAGTTGTCCATGAACGACCAAAGAAAATAACCGCGGAGATCAACGCCATTTGCTATCGCCTGGTTACATTCGCTGAGATACCCCTTCAAAAAGTCCACGCGCCGCTGGTCATCCACTTTCCCGTCAACCGGGCCCTCGGGAAAAGCGCAGCCGTTTTCGGTAATGTAGATCGGCGGACGTCCATAGCGATCATCGATCCACTCGAGCAATTTACGGCATCCCCAGGGCACAATCGCCCAGTGCATATCGGTTTTTTCCCACTCCTTCTTGACCGTAAGAAGCACATCCTGATCTTCAGACAAGCCACCATTACCATACACTTCTGTCTTCCTGGAGCCATTGGTATTGTTGGCAGCAAGCATGGTGGCATAGTGATT
This sequence comes from Calditrichia bacterium, assembly GCA_028284445.1. Taxonomy (GTDB): domain Bacteria; phylum Calditrichota; class Calditrichia; order RBG-13-44-9; family J075; genus JANQRS01. Next base: position 72,040 of record JANQRS010000036.1, on the reverse strand, counting down.
AAGCCCGAAGAAATCGGTGGAATTTTTTAACAGCCCCTTGTCCTTGTCTGAAAATGACGGCAGTCGGTCTTTCACGCGCGCCACCATCACTTTCGGATATTGACCGCAGTAAACCGGGTCGGCAAACCAGGCCAGGAAAAATTCCACCGCTCTCTGTGCCGCCTCTTTGTCTTCCTGGGAATCAGTTGCCGGTTCACGCCAATCGCAGTTGTTGGTAATGCCGATTTGTCCGCCCTGCTTTGCCTGATATTTGCGACGGTAGATGTCCACCGCATAGGCATGGGCTCGCAAAAGGTTATGCCCTGCCAGATATGGCTCGCTGTTGGATGTGCGGCCTGGCGCAAATACGCCCTGACCATATCCAAGAATGGATACCACCCATGGTTCATTCAGGGTAATCCAATTCTTGACCCGATCGCCAAAATGCTCGAAGCAAATATCAGCATACGCCGCAAAGTCATCTGCAATTTGCGGATTTAACCAGCCGTCGTTTTCCATTTGCAATGCCAGCGGCAAATCCCAATGATAGAGCGTTACCCAGGGAACGATATCATTGGCCAGTAATTCATCTATCAACTCGGAGTAGAAGCGAATCCCGTCCGGATTGGGCTTACCACGACCGTTTGGCTGAATGCGGGCCCAGGCGATTGAAAACCGATATGCGTGAAGGCCGATATTTTTCATCAATTTGACATCATCTTTAAAACGATGGTAGTGATCGCATGCCACTTCCCCACTCTCGCCTCTTGCGACGCGCCCTGGAACTGTACAGAAGGCATCCCAGATGGATGGGCCTTTGCCCCCTTCATTCCAGGCGCCTTCTATTTGATATGAGGAGGTTGCTGAACCCCACAAGAATTTTTCCGGAAAAGCTTTCATACAAATACTCCTGTCATTAACACGTTACCGTAAATTTTGTAAAAATAATTTTCCAACTTTTCATGAATCAGATTGTCATTCAACTGAAACCCCGCTCTCTTACACCCGCTTTCGGAATATTTCAGGCAATAGGCCTGAACGTGATATCTTATTCACTATTTTTATTCGGAGGTTATAATGTTAGTTCGACGAACAATCAGGACCACATTCAGAGATCCAGAGTCCATTACCTACAAGGAATTTGATCAAATGTGGCAGCTGTACTCAGCTCACCATCATGTGAAATTTACAGAATTTAAGAACCGCGTCTTGAACGGCTTTCATGCATTTGCACTTTTCTATCAAATTGACACTCGGCGCATCATCGGGTTTGTAGGGCTACGTCAAAACCTAATTGATACCGAAACAGAAGGCACTGTACAGGCAATTTATATCGGCCAAACTTATCTCCGCCCACAGTATCGAGGGCTACCGCTCATTAAGAACGCAATTGTTTGGTACGCCTTAAAGAGCAGATTAAAAAAACCAGGTCGAAAATCCTATATCTGGTTTGACGCGATTTCGTATAAGCCGTTTTTAATGGCCAGTCGCTACTCGCGCCACTTTTATCCGGATGTGGAAGGCAAAATGCCACTTCATCTTCAATCTTTACGCAATATTCTCGGTCAAAAGTTTTATAAGGACCTATATGATCCGGAATCAGGCACGGTCCGCAAGTCTCATCAGCGCATTAGCGATCAAGACATACAAATTTGTAAGAAGGACTTGGGTGTGCCGGGAATTCAGCGCTATATCAAGCTCAACCCAGGATATCTTCGTGGTGATGGCCTTGTGTGTATATACCCAAACACCCTGGTTAATTTGCTCTATTCAGTCTACCGGACGACACATCGCTATCTGTCCAAAACGATGAAAACTGCCTCAAAATCATCGGCTGAATTTCATACTCATCTAAGTTAAAGGGATTCACCATGAAAATCGTGGACTACGTGATTCGGGTTGTCAGAATACCGTTTCAATCGGCTTTTCATCATTCTCTCGCAGAGCGTTCCACTACGGAATCAATCATCCTCGAAGTAACAACAGATACCGGCAACCGCGGTTATGGGGAATGTGCCCCGCGCCATTATGTCACTGGCGAAACAGTGCAATCGACTTTGTCCTGTCTAGGCAAAATAATGCCGCAACTCAAGACGATTCATTTACAATCGGTCGAATCCGTGATGGCTTGGCTGGATAATTTTGAAGAAAACCTGGCGGGCTTACCGCTGATATTTGCGAATGCAAGATGCGCCATCGAATTAGCATTGTTGGATGCCGCCGGTAAAGAGTTCAACCAGCCGGTTCACAAATTTTGGCTACCGGAGATGCGCAGTACGCACAACTATAGCGGGGTTGTATCCAGTGGCGCGCCGGCATCAACCCAACGCAGGCTAGAAAAAATACGAGCAGCAGGATTTCGGCAAGTCAAAGTCAAAGTCGGGAACGCAATAAATCTCGATCTCAGAAATCTGGCAATGGCGCGCGCCATTCTTGGAAACGACGTCGAACTTCGCGTCGATGTTAATGGTGCCTGGACGCTACCACAGGCCATTCATCAAATTGAGGCCATGTCGCGGCTGGGTATCCAAATTTTTGAACAGCCGCTCCCTGCTCAGCGGCGCCAGGATTACCCGCGACTCCAGAAGGCCGTTGATAAGCAAATTGAAATCGTAGTGGATGAGAGCTTTTGCCACGAACGGGATTTAGATTGGTTTATCCAGCATGGCGGCGCCTCTACATTCTTGCTTAAAATCTCCAAACTTGGCGGTATCTGTAATACCTTGCGGCTCTATCGGCGAGCACGGAAATTCGGCTACCGTTGCCGCCTGGGTTGCCAGGTTGGAGAGACTTCTATTTTAACTGCAGCCGGCACAATTATCGCTAGCATCGCCGACGATCTGAAAAGTTGTGAAGGTGCATACGGACTCCATCTCTTGACACATGATATTACCCAAAAACCGCTTCAGATTGACCACGGCGGGAAAATTGACACGTCTCGTTTCGATGAGCGACCCGGCTGGGGGGTTACCATAGATACCTGTTTGCTAAATCAAAACGCATCTCGCTTTCGCTATGATAGCCACTCAGCCTCCCTGAGCCAGAACTGCCTCACCGGAGCCATTAGTTCCTGATTGTTGTCATTTAATTTCAATCCCGTATATTTGTACTTATTCAATTACAGGGATTAGCGCATGGCAACAATCGACTATATCATCGTTATTGTATATATCCTCGGGATGGTTGGAATTGGCCTCTATTTCCAGCGCAAAGCCGCCGGCAGTATCGACGCCTATTTTCTCGGTAGTAGAAAAATGCCCTGGTGGGCATTGGGCGCCTCCGGAATGTCTTCTAATCTCGACATAAGCGGGACAATGATCAATACCGCTTTTATTTTTGCCTTGGGCGCGGCCGGATTCTTCATAGAGATCCGCGGTGGCGTCACTTTGATCATGGCCTTCCTGATGATCTTCCAGGGCAAGTGGAATCGGCGTGCGGAAGTGATGACCCTGGCAGAATGGATGCACTTTCGCTTCGGTAAAGGCCGCCAGGGCGATGTGGCGAGATTGATAGCTGCAACATCGGCGATAATTATTACCATTGCCATTGTCACCTACTTTGCCATTGGCGCTGGAAAGTTCATTGCTGAATTTATGGGTATTCCGGCCTTCCTGGGGTTGCCTTCGCAGTTTTGGGCAGCCACATTGATGATCTTCCTGGCTATGATTTATACCGTGGCCAGCGGACTCTACGGGGTTGTTTGGACGGACGTATTTCAATCAGTGCTCATCTTCGGAACCATCGTCTATATTTGCACACTGGCCGTCACCGAGTTTCAGTTGCCGGAAACTTTTGAGATATCGGTGCCCCTAAGAGACGGTGGCTTTATGGCCATAGAAACCACCCGCGAAGCCTGGACAAATATCATCCCACAATGGACGCTGGATTTACCGGCCAGTTCTTCTTATTCAATTTACAATCTATTTGGCATCGCCATCCTCTTCTATTTACTGAAAACCACTCTTGAAGGCAGCGGCGGCACCGGCAACTATATGCTGCAGCGTTTCTTTGCAGCGAGAAGTGATCGTGAAGCCGGCCTGCTCTCACTCTTTTGGACATTCCTGCTGGCATTCCGCTGGCCTTTCATCGTTGCTATTGCCATGATGGGGATCGCCTGGGGCAGTCAACAAGGTGTGATCCAGGATCCTGAGACGGTACTGCCGGTCGTAATCAACGAACTGGTGCCAACTGGCATCAAGGGCCTGCTGATTGCCGGTCTGATGGCAGCGGGCATGTCAACCTTCGACTCCACCGTAAATGCCGGCGCAGCCTACTGGGTGAAGGATATCTACCAAACCTACATCAACCCCAACGCCAGCGAGAAGCAACTGATGAGCCACAGTCGCTGGGCTTCGGTCTTAATCGTCATTTTCGGACTTGCCTTCATGCTGGTCATTGAAAACATCAACGAAATCTGGGGCTGGATTACACTCAGTCTCGGTGCCGGCCTCCTGGTCCCGATGCTCGGCCGCTGGTATTGGTGGCGTATGAATGGTATCGGCTTTGCAACCGGCACAGTCTTCGGTATGATTGCCGCGGTCATCCAGAAGATCGTATGGCCGGATATACCTGAATACTATGCCTTCATTTTTGCAACCGTTTTGTCTACAGTAGGCGTCATCATCGGTACTTATGCGGCTGACCCGACAGATGATGATACCCTGACAGAGTTTTATAAACGCACCCGCCCGTTTGGCGCCTGGTCACCGGTTCGCAAGAAACTGACAGAAAACACCCTTGCGCAAATCAACAGCGAAAACCGCCGCGATATTTTCTCAACTTTCCTGGCAGTGCCGTGGCAGCTGGTTCTTTTTCTAACCGGTATGACCGCGATCTTTGGGCGCTGGGATCAATTTTCCTGGCTATTCGTGATGCTGATTGCCCTTTCAGTCGGACTGTATTTTAACTGGTTTCGCCATCTCTCAACAGAAGTGCGGGTTGAAGAGTAATGCATTTTTTGATGGAGACATATCTTGCAGATACATACACCCGATTGGGTAAAGCACGCCGTATTTTACCAGATTTTTCCGGATCGTTTTTCCCGGAGCGCATATTTTGAAAAGCACCTCGGCCTGACCTTCAAGGAATGGGGAACGCCGCCAGAGGACGGAGGATACCAGGGAGGTGACTTATATGGTATTGCAGATCGCCTGGATTATCTGCAGGACCTGGGCGTTACTGCCATTTATTTATGCCCAATTTTTTCTTCAGCCTCCAATCATGGCTATCACACCTTCGATTATTACCAGGTCAATCCGCTATTTGGTGGCAACAAGGCCCTGAAACACCTGCTGGAAGCCTGTCACGCCCGTGACATGAAGCTGGTGCTTGATGGCGTGTTCAATCATGCCAGCCGTGGCTTCTGGCCTTTTCACCACATTCTTGAGAATGGCGGCAACTCGCCCTATATCGACTGGTTCACAGTTCGTGGCTGGCCCCTTCGCCCATACAGCAGCAACAAAGAGAATCCAACCAACTATGACGCCTGGTGGAACCTGCCTGCCTTGCCGAAACTCAATTTCAAGAACCCGGGAGTCCGCCAGTATATTCTCGGCGTTGCCCAACACTGGATCGAGTTTGGTATCGACGGCTGGCGGCTTGATGTTGCCGAAGAGATCAAAGATGAATCGTTTTGGCATGAATTTCGACGGGTTGTCAAAGGCGCTAATCCGGAGGCTTATATCTGCGGTGAAATTTGGCGTATTGCCCCGGAGTGGCTGCAGGGAGATCGCTTCGATGCCTTAATGAATTATCCACTGGGCTTCGCGGGCCTCGGATTCTTCGGCCATAAGAGTTTTCGCAAAGATGCAGTGGCCAATCCCGACCATCCTATTGAACCGTTGGACGGCAAGGGACTGGATAAAAAACTAAATGAACTGTTCGATATCTACGATTGGGAAATCACTACGGCCCAGTTAAATCTATTTGATAGTCATGACACGGCCAGAGCGCTCTATTTGCTCGGCAATAACAAGAATGCCTTGCGTCAGGCAATTGCCTTTCAAATGACTATGCCCGGCGCTCCATGTATCTATTATGGCGATGAAATCGGGATGAGCAGCAAAATGATGCCCTATTGCCGGGCGGCTTTTCCCTGGCATCTCCCGGACAGTTGGGATAAAGAGCTTCTCTCCGACTACCAGAATCTGATTGCGGTGAGGAAATCCCGCGCTTCGCTGCGCACAGGCGCCTTTCAAACACTTCACGCGGATAGCAATAGCTTCGTCTATTCTCGCAGACTGGGTGACGACTTAACGGCTGTCGCGTTTAATCGTGATGATGTAGCATGTGAGTTGCAAGTCAACATTGAAAAGTTAGACAAATTCGCAGGCGACTTGCAGACGATATTCACGCAGGGTGAGAATTCATTGCGCATGGAAAACGGGCAACTAATACTGTCAATTACCGGCAGAGGAACGTTGATTCTGGCCAATTAAATGATTCGCGTTATACATCCCCCTTCGAAAGGGGACACTGGGGGATGTAGAGCCTCTCCACGTCTATTCGCACAACGATATTACGGAGCACTAGTTATGCAATTTTGTCAGATATCGAGTTACATTCTTCGGTCAATCTTGCTTATTGTGTTGATGTTTTTTTCAACAGGAACTGCGCAAGAGAATCAAGCAGCAGACCTTCTTCACGTCCCATCCCCCAAGTGGGAAAATCAGGTCATTTACTTTCTAATGATTGACCGCTTCAATGACGGCGACAGCAGCAACAACGATCAAGGATACGGCGAATACGACCCGCAGGATCATCGCAAATTCAGCGGCGGAGATTTGCAGGGGGTTATTGATAAGCTCGACTACATTCAGGCTCTTGGTGCTACCGCCATATGGATTACACCTCCGAATGCCAATCAATGGTGGGATCCGTGGGTGCAATATGGCGGCTATCATGGTTATTGGGCGGAGCACTTCATGGAAGTCGACAAACACTTCGGCACGCTTGAAACCTACCAGGAGCTATCACGAGAACTGCACAAGCGCGGCATGTATCTCATTCAGGATATCGTCGCCAATCACATGGGCAGCTTTTTCCGCTATAACGGTCAATACAATGCCACGGATCCTTCAATTAATTTCGAGTTGAATAAGAACTCTGTTCCGGTAACCGTTCCAACTCAATTCCCCTTTGATCTCAACGACTACAACAATCCAAAGCATCGAACCGCGGCGATCTACCATTGGACGCCGACAATTGTCGACTACAACAACGACAATCAACGGCTGAATTATCAGCTAAGCGGCCTGGATGATCTTAACACCACCAATGCAGCGGTGAGAAATGCCCTTCGGAAGTCCTTTGGTTATTGGATTAAGAAGGTCGGTGTGGACGGGTATCGGATTGATACCATCATTTATGTTGAGCATGATTTCTGGCATGACTTCATCCATTCCAAAGACAAGGCCAATCCCGGCATCAATCATGTTGCTGCCGCTACCGGCCGGGAAGACTTCATGACTTTTGGCGAGGCATATGTTGGTTCTGATCCGCTGGATGACGCCGGTGATCGACGAGTGGCCAGCTATGAAGGCACGCCGGAGAAGCCGGAAATGAGCGTTGCACTTAATTTCCCCCTGAACTATACCATCTATCGGGTTATCGGTCAGGGCAACCCGACGGACTGGCTGGCTTACCGGCTTAACACCGCCTACAACGGGGATATCTATCGCAATCCGGCAATCATGCCAAACTTTATTGACAACCATGACATGGGGCGTTTTCTTGCCTCAACCAGCCCGGACGCTTTCAAACAGGCATTGTTCATGTTGATGACCGTGCCCGGCATGCCGGTCATTTACCAGGGCACTGAGCAGGCCTTTACCAGTCAGCGCCAGGCAATGTTTGCCGGGGGCTATGGCGCTGGTGGCAAAGATCATTTTGATCAATCGTCGGAGGCATTCCGCTTCCTACAAAAGTTGACTCAAATTCGTATGGAGCGCCCGGAGCTCAGGACCGGGGAGTTGACTATGCTGCAATCCTCGGCCGTTGGTCCGGGTATATTCGCCTTTAAGCGTCGGCTTGGCGATCAAGTCAGCATTGTGCTTCTTAATACTGCTTCACACGAAATACTGGTGAGCAATCTGGACGCGGGACTGAAGGGCCGGCAACGCCTGACGACGTTGGCAAGCCTAAACCTACCTGCTGACTTTGAACTCGTGGCCCAACGCGGCCTCACATTCAAATTACCGGGACGCTCCGCTGCCATACTCGCACCGGACGGCAGGGGACTTCGCAAGCTGACATACAAACCGATTTCGATTGGCTCAAATTTTGACGGGCAGGTTCTGGAAGATGATATCGTTCTGGAAGGTAGCGCACCACGGCATATTGGCCCGCTGAAAGTCGTCATCAACGGCAGAATTCTCGAAGGAACAACAATCTTTCCGAACAAAGATGGCAGATGGCGTCAGACCATTCCCATTCAGGCCTTTCCTTTCGGCAGGAGTATGCATGAGATTACGGTCTATTCGGAGCCGAAAAATCACGCGGCTAAAGAATCGATTACGATAACAACGCAAGTCGCTGTTTCCGGGCAGGAGGCAATTAAAGAAGACCCTGCAAACGACGACAACGGACCACGAGGAAAGTATTTAAAGCCCAGTGACCCAACATTCGGTGAGCAGATGGATCTGCGTGAGGTGAAGGCAACAGTTGCCGGAAGTAACCTGATGCTGGAAATCGAAACCGGCGACATCACTGATATGTGGATACCGCCGAACGGATTTGACCACGCGGTGTTCGATATTTTTATCGACTTGCCGGATCAGCCGGGACAAAAGGCGCTGCCGCGACTCCGCAGCGATGGACCGGAAGGCTTCGAATGGAATTATCACTTCTACGTTGGGGGCTGGAGCAGCATATTTGCCCGAAATGATCCCAGCGGAGAATCGCCAAACGGCATCATTGTCACGCCGAGTCCGTCCGTTTCCGTTGATAAGGATAATCGGAGAATATCCATCAATTTTGATGCACGCCAGGTGGGTAGCGCTCCCCTACGCGGTGCAAAGATCTATGTGACTACCTGGGATGGCGGCGGAAGTGAAGGGTTCAGGCGGCCGCTGACGCTGAAAGGTGGTCCCTATGAATTTGGCGGCAGCGATAACCCGTATGCGCCATTGATCCTCGATGATGCGCTATTGAAAATTCCTTAAAAAAAGCGGCGAATTCAAGCAAGTGAATTCGCCGTTTCAATTTTGAAATGCCTTGGATGCCATGCAGCGCAAGACCAAGCGTTACACAACAAACGCTCCGACAACAGCGCCAAGAATAACACCATAAACCAGGTGTCCGCCAAAATGTACTGCAACTGATTTCAGGCTGGTTTCGCGGAATTTCTCGAGCGGATGTTTCTTGGCAATAATAACCATAACGAAACTAAAAATAAACCCGTGAATAAAGGCCAAGACTGCACCGCCAATAATTGCCGCCAGCATTGCGTCGGGCTTAATCATATATAGCAGGGCAAATGTGTAAACGCCGGAGAAAATAAGTCCGGCCATGAAATGTACCGACAAGCCTACGGATTGTGCGCGCTCGTACGACCGGCTGTATAAGCCACCAACCGCTCTCACCATATCAACGTTGCTCTTGGAGTTTCGGGCAATCACCTTCATATATATCGTAATCCCAACGGTGGCAATAAGGCCGGCGACCAGAGTGATCAGGAAATAATCATAAATTGGCATTTTGCTGCTCCTTTAGTTATGAATTAAACTCTTTTTCCCCTATTCAGAGACAAAATTGCTCTATTCGCGAGAACTATAGTGAACTTTTTCTCAAATGTCAACAAAGAAGTTCTTTTTTTCACAAAGAGAGCCATTGCAAACGATTTCCGCTGCCGGAAAGCGCTCAACGCCCGATTTAAAAGGCAAAAATGAAGCATGGGAATAAATAATTTGATGGGATGTTGACTTGCATGAAAACGACCTCCTTGTCGATAATTCTGTCCATACTAAAAGATCGGCAGCTTGATTCAAGAACCTTAAGCGTAAACACTTTATTCATGCTGTAGAGCGCGAATCGGATTAATCAATCCGGCTCTTAATGCTTGATAGCTGACTGATAAACCGGCAATCGCTCCGGCAATGATGGCGCCAAACACAAACACTTCCCAACCAAGCGCGCTCTTATACGGAAAGCTATCCAACCAGCCACTCATGTAGTAATAGACAAACGGCCAGGCAATCAAATTTGCCAGTAACACCAGGGAGGTAAACTCTGACGTTAACATCAATACAATATTGCTGACGCTGGCGCCTAGTGTCTTGCGGATACCAATTTCGCGGGTTCTTTGCTCAACCATGTAGCTGGCGAGCCCGAAAATACCAAGCGATGCAATAACAATGGCCAATACCGCAAAGTTGACAAAGATTTTCAGGAAGCGTTCTTCATTATTGTAGAGCGCCTGCACATCTGCATCAAGAAACGTTGAATCAAAGGGGTATTGCGGCACAAAATTTTGCCAGGTTTGCTCAACGTGAGTAATTGTCGCCGGTATATTGGCACCGCTAATCTTGATAGACAGCCAGTTAAGCCAGTTGGGTTCAATAAAAAACGCGACCGGTTGAATCGGTATGTGCAATGATTCGAAGTGAATGTTCCTCGCAACGCCAACAACTACCCCCTTACGCGGCGTCCAGCGCCCTTCTGCATCGAGGGTACTGGTTTCAAACCACTTCCCTATCGGGTCTTCCCAGCCAATTTCAGCGACAGCCGCTTCATTCAGAATGAAGCTTTCCGTGGCATCCTGACCATGCTCTTTGGAAAAGCTGCGCCCCTTAACGATATCAATATCCAATGTTTCAAAGAAATCATAATCAACGGTCACAATTTTGATCGAGGTTCGCTGCTCCGGATCGACGCCTTCTGCCTGATAGCGCAGATTGCTGCTAAGACGTCTCGTCGGGCGCTTGTTTGATGCTGTTACCTGACGTACATCCGGATGCTTCAGCAACTCATTACGGAATGCTTCGTAATCAGGCCCGGGATGACGAATGACCAGCACCTCTTCGGGATTCATGCCCAGCTTCTTATTGTGCAGAAAATCGATTTGGCCCAGGATAACCAGGGTAGCGATAATGAGAAAGGTTGAAATGCTAAACTGCAGGACAACAAGGGTTTTGCGAAGCCAGCCACCGGCGCTTGCCGGCGATGCAGTCCCTTTAAGCACCTGCGCAGGCTGAAAACGGGCCAGAAAGAAGGCCGGATAACTGCCTGCAAAAATGCCAATGAAAAAGGTTAAGGCCGCAATCGCTCCAAGAACACCGAGGTCATCCAGCGGACTGAGCGATAAAGTCTTGCCGGCCAGTTCGTTAAATGCCGGTAGCAGAATCCAGGAGAGTGCTATTGCCGTTATTAAGGCCAGCGAGGTTAACACCAGCGACTCGCCGAGGAATTGCATCACGAGCTGCTTTTTGAAAGCGCCAAGCACCTTGCGCATCCCCACTTCTCGAGCCCTTCTGGCCGAGCGTGCGGTTGCAAGGTTCATATAGTTGATGGCAGCTATAAGGATTACAAACAGTGCAATTACCGTGAAGACATAAACGTAAAAGATATCGCCGTTGGGCTCTATTTCACCGCGAAGCTGCGAATGCAAATGAATATCGCCGAGCGGCTGCAGGAAGAAATCAACATACTCAACAACGGTTTCGGGAAAATTCGCGTTTTTGAAGGCAGTAATTTCTGCTTCAATGGCAGCCTGTTCGGTATCCTCCGGAAACATCAAATAGGTGTAGGAGCTTCCTTCACCCCAATTATTGAGCACCCGTTCGTTAAAGACCTGCGGTCCGCTGCTCATGGAAACGAGCATATTGAAATGAAAGTGCGAATGCTCCGGCATACTCGCCATTATGCCCGTCACTTTCAGGTCAAATTGACTCTCATCTCCGGCCTTTAAGGTCAGTCGTTGTCCGATTGGGTTACTTGTTTCAAAATACTTTTTTGCCAGCTCTTCCGTAATGACGGCTGAAAATGGCTCTGAGAGCACCGACGCCTGATTTCCATCCAGCAATTCAAAACTGAAGACGTCAAAGAAATCCTCGTCGACATATGCCGCTTCTCTTTCCAGGAAATCTTGATTGTTGTGCTGAAGGCGAAGGTGTCTTGGATAGATCCTGACCGCAGCTTCCATTTGCGGAAGCGCCGTCTGTAATGCAGGAGCCAACTTATAACTCTGGATGGGACTGGAATGCGTGCTGCCATTTGGGCGTGTCCAGGTAGTCGCTACGCGATAGACACGATCACGATATTCGTGGAACTGATCGTATTTTAGCTCGTCCCGAACGAACAACAAGATCAAAAAGCAGGCTGCCATGCCTGTAGAGAGTCCGACAATATTAATCAGGGAATACCACTTGTTGCGAGACAAGTTACGGATTGCAATCTTCAGATAATTCTGCAGCATGGCTGGCCTCCCGGGAAGGGTTCAAAGATGGAACTCGAAAATAATGCGATTAGCAACCGCATAGATTTTCATTGATGCCCGAGGTATACGTGGGGCTGATGCGGAAAGTTTCCAATTGACCCCGAGGCGGGAAGCTGAGATGTCGCGGAAGGCTAGCGCCTTCCAACTATAATTTCCTGGGTCTTAATGACGGAGTCTGTCTCCAGCCGAGAGACATAGATTCCGTCTGCTACCGATCTACCGCTGGCATCGCGTCCATCCCAAAAGACCGAACGAATACCCGGTGGCTGCTCAGACTCAACAAGCGTTCGAATCTCCTGTCCACTGGCATCCAGGATCTTTAAGCTGACCCATCCTTCATTGCTCAATCCGTAGCGAATAGAAGCGGACTGGCTGGCTAGCTGCGGCACGCCTGAGGCCAGGAAAGTTGCTTGCGGAATAGAATTACTTTCGCGAACCCGAACGCGCGAGTCTTGAGAGGTTTCACCAGTGCTATCAGCAAACATCGACGCGACAACATCCGCAAAGACCCAAACTGCACCGGTTTCGCTGATCGTATTTTGGTGATCAATAGATACGCCAGCTGCCAATGTTTGCTCATTCAAGGCGACATCAACACCAAGCGCCTCAGTATAGACCTCTTTACCGGACTTCAGACAGGCAACCTGCTGCCAGTCTGTCTTGTTGCCACGAAAAAGGTAGACTGCGCCTTCTTTGTCGATTTCTCCATCTCTTGCAGGCGCACCAACCGCAGCAAATCCATTGCGCACGTCGACTGCGCTGCCAAAGCAGCTGGCCTGAATTGCATCATCCGGCATCAATTCAGCTATCTGACGCCACTCATTGTCCTTGCGTTGAAAAATATAAGCTGCGCTGGATTCGTCCTCGCCCTGTTTATCTCCCCCAGCCGCTCCAACTATGGCAATATTGCCATCCATAGCAAGCGCGCCACCAAATTTGTTGCCAGCTACTGGCGCATCAGTATTAGTGGAAAGGCGACTATGCTCATACCATCCAGACCTGTCTTTATGAAAAACATAGACTAAGCCACTTCGCTTTTGTAAACCATCCGCTCTGGCGTTCGGCGCACCAACTACCAAGAATTCTTCTGAGAGTCCCACGCTACTGCCAAAACGGTCACCGCTATCGCCATTACTGGCAATCAGTTTAACGCTCTCCTTCCAGCTACCATTCATTTTTTCAAAGAGATACGCAGCACCGGCGTCCTTCCCATTTTCACTATCCTTCTTCGCACCGATTAAAACCAGATTATCGTTTATGGCAAGAGACGAGCCAAAATCTTCCGCAAGCAATGCATCCAGGGCTGTCAGACGCGCCGCTTGCTGCCAGCCATTGTCGCCGCGTTCAAATATATATACAACCCCGCCAACCTTGTTTTGCTTCTGCGGATCCAGGGCCGCGATCGCAATGTAGTCCTCGGTGACCGCAACAGATCGCCCGAATTGAGAATATGAACGCGCATCCTCGGCAAACAATTGGCCATCCGCTACCCAGCGGTCAGTATCATAACGGAAAACGTATACAGTGCCGGCTTCTGCGCCGTAGGTATCGTTTCCGGATGCACCAACGACCATATATGTTTCGCACATATCTACGGTTTGTCCGAAACGATCATATTGATTGACAGAAGGATGAATCAACCTGGAGTGCTTCAATACCGAGATTGGCTGATCAGCACCTCCGGCATAATGATCCAAGCGCAAATTGCTGGTAGTATCATACTCAACATTGGGTATGACCTGAGCAGATACCATCGACATCATCAGGAAGCAAAGACAAACAAACAACAAACATCCCTTGTTGGAAAACAACATTATTCCCTCCATGCTGGCTATTAACGAGTAGACAGTTATGACTGTCCATATAATGCGGTGTGGCATCAAAGAACCGAACAACAACTGAGGCGGTATCGGTACGAGGTTAAGGAATATACGCACTAATTCGTGAAGATTTTCCTAAGGGGTCACAAAACAACAAATGGTGAAATAAACAGGTTAGGAGGAGCGCAAATACAGAAGGAAAATTGAAGATTAAAAAGGCGGTCGGCGGTTGGCAAAAAACAAAGGATCCCCCTGTGTCCCCCTTCGAAGGGGAAGCAGGGGGATGTAACAGATCTACAGTTCCGTTGAAAGCTGAAAGCGCAGGATACGGTTGTTACCGGAATCAGCAATGTAAACAACCTGCTCCTCGAGGGAGGGTAAAACAGCAATACCTCGTGGGTTTGAAAAGGTCAATGCATCTGTGTTGTCGCCATTGCCCAAATAAGCCTGGATCTGACGGCCGGAATTCAGGGAAAAGCGATAAAACGCCGGCGGCTGCTCATCATCACCGCTTCCTTCGTCCACAACGAAAACAAAACCGGAGCGATCAATGGTAATATCTTCCGGATTGCCATATTTTTCGGACAAATAGATTTCGGTCGAGATAAGACTGGTATCCGGCACAATCACTGTGTTACCCTCAATCACTCGGGTCGTTACATGCTGGACTTTAAAGTTATTGATGAGCGATTGGGTTTGCCCGGTTTGGCAAAACAGAAATGCCGGCGTTACTTCCTGACTCGACAAATCCAACCATAGCTCGCGCAAGGATACGATACCGGTTGGCAAGATTGCAGAGAATAACCCGCTGCCGTTCACCTGAAGCGGCAAGGGGCCTTTAAAGGTATGATCTGCATTGAAGTCATATATGAAACTGAATTCACGAAAATTTGTACTGGAATCAGCGACATCGACAACCGTCACGTAATACTCAAATCCATTGTGGACAGTGATACCTGTAAATTCGCGGGTTGGCTCGCTGGCTTGCTGAAATACCGGCTCGATCGGCGCGCTGGCGATATCATGATTGTTTTCAAACAGCTTGATACGATAAACCGTGTTGGTTTTGTTGACAATCAGTAGCTGTAAACTGTCATTTTGCGTAATTGCTTCCGGATGATCTATCGGCTGTGAAACTCCCTGGATCTGCCCACCGAGGTCCATCATGACAATCCTGTTATTGCCGGTATCGCAGACATATAGCAGATTATCAACACCGATGTACACATCGGAGGGGTTATTGAAGTCATATCCATTGTTGGCATCGAGCGGCGGATTCAAAAGCACGTAATCGGCATCATCGATGCTGGGAAATCGCTCGTCTTCTGCCGGAATAACCGGTAAATCAAACTTTTCGTTGGCGCAGCTATGTAGAGCCAGACCGCCGACAATCATCAGCAAAGATCCCAACCACACTCGTATTTTCAAAGATGGCATTAAGGCTTTCTCCATTAGAAGCTAAACTGTAAGGCAAAGCGATTGACGTTTCCCAGACGGCCAAAATTCGTATAGGCATAATCGAGGCGGAAATCGGCAATCGAAATCGGCGCATGCAAGCCAAATCCAAATGACAATGATTCCTCAACCCGTTGTGTTAAATATCCCATACGTAACGCCAGAAAATCCTTCCAAACATACTCCGCACCAAAGTTCAAACTCTCAGTGTTATCATTGGGATGATTCAACTGCACTGAACTGGTTATGACATGTTGTTCGTTTTCCACAACATTGGCGGCAATGCCAATACGAAAGAGAATTGGTGGCGGAAACGACTGGAATTCGGTTACTTCCTCGAATTCACCATCGAGATTCTGCACCATAAAAGTGCCGTCCGGGACAATGTCCTGGCCAAAGTTCGTCACAGTCATTGCAAAGCGCACTGAACGCCAGCCGGTATCGTAGAAAGTTCCGAGGTCAAAAAGCAGCGACTTGAGGCTCACTTCAGCGATCGTTTCCTGCATATATTTGGTAGTAATGCCGAAGCTAAAATTGGTTGTCATTTGACGGGCGTAGCTCAGACCTATCAGGAAATCCCCGAAACCGAATGTTCGACCAGTGCCGAAGGGTTGAAACTCGGTGGTTTCAATCATGTCTTCTGTATGCAAATAGGTGATCGACATGCCGATTGTGTTGGCCTGATTGAGGTGATAAACAGCGCCGGCGAATTCCAGTTTGGTGTCTACCAGCCATTCATTATGCGAGAAAATCAGGCTATGTCCGTCAACCCGCGTCAGGCCCGCTGGATTCCAGTACAGTGCTTCAGCATCATCTGCAATCGCAGCATATGTTTCACCAAGTCCAATAGCCCTGGCCCCCAGGCCGATTTTCAGGAACTGCGCAGCAGATGTGCCCACGCGTTGACCACCGAGATCCGGGAAAAGCTGCGCCATCGAAATTTGCGAGCATAAGAGCAGCATCGACATTGTTTGTATCAGATATTTCATCATTCCCACACTATTCCTTTATCAAAAATCGACAGAAAGTCCAAAGCGAATATTTCGTGGCGCCATATAGCGAGCCGGATTTAATGGAAAGGGATTTGAGATCGGATAAAATCGATCCGGGAAAAGCGGATCGTTCCAGCCGCTCGGTGTCGGATCGCCAAATTCGTATGCCTTGCCGGTAACCGGGTTAATGATCTGGGCATTTTGGTTGCTAAAGAGGTTCTTGATTTCGACCTGGAATCCATACTGTAATCCGGCCACAGCGAAATTCTTGGTAAAACTAAAGTCTACCCACTGCCAGTTGCTGGCAATTTCGGAGAAGAATTGCGATTGATCTTCTGTAGTAGCATACAGGATTCTACCATCAACACTCTCACCAAATATATCCTGAGGCGAGTAGCGTTTACCGGCCTGAGCAAAGTAGCGCAGGTTCATATACCAATCGTCAAACAGCTTTAAACCAAAGAGCCTGGCGTGATCTCCTTTTCCGAAACGCAATGAAAGGTTTGCACCGACCTGCCAGGGGCGATCCCACTGTGCCCAGACCTCGTTGATCGGCGGCTCATCCAGTTCGCCGGATGCCACCTGACGTCCAGCATCTGCATTGGAAGATTTGGTTGTTGTAATCGAATAGCTGCCGGAGAGGTCGCCGAAGAAATTTCGGCCAATTCGCGTTTTGTATTCAACTTCAACGCCCCGCGACCGCGCATAATCCTGGTTTATGTAGGTAATACCTCTTCCCACACGTGGAATATTGGGCACCGAAATTGTCTGCACGTAATCAAAGATATCCTGATAAAAAGCGGTAATACTGATGACATCATCTTCAGTCAATTTATTGCGCAAGCCCAATTCATATTTTACGCTGGTTTCCGGACTGAGACTGGGATTTCCAAAATTCTGAAAGGATGAACGCGAGCTGCTGGGGGACAATTTCGCATAAACAAACTGCGGCTTGGGACGCTTGGAAAAATGGCCATAGTTCAGATACAACATCTGATTGTTTGAAATCGGAAACGAGACTGCCAGGCGTGGCATCAAACGTGCTTTCACGCGGCGTCCAAAAACGCCAAACGTTTCATCCGTATACTTCTGACGCACACCGTCGGTAAGGATGCTGTTGGTATCAGCAACGGCATCATCGGCAAATTTTCCGGGCGCCCACCAATCAAGCCGCACACCGGCATTCAGATAGAATCCGTTTAAGTCAATGTCATCCTGAACAAAGAAGGCGCCGTCTGCCGGATTCACCCGATAAATATCCTGACTGGAACCGAATGTCCCAACCCAGGGATCGGCTATATCAATCAGTTGCAGTTCATTAAATGATGACTCAAAGCCGGCCTTGACGGTATGAATCTCACCGATACGACTAGTGATATCCCCTTTCAGAGTATACGCTTCCAGATAGTGGTCATGCCAGATGAAGGCATTGCCGTAATCGTAAAAACCGTCTCCCGGAATCACCCGGACCTGTTCGCCGTCATCCTGAAAAAAATAGGCCAGCGGCAGGCGAGCAACGTCGAATGGCTGACGATAATCTTCCCAGGAACGCCCCTCCCAATCACTGCGCAAGTGCGTAAAGAAGCGGCTGGCAAGGATTTCAAAAAAAGTGGTTTTGTTGACAGTCTTCTGCCAACCAAGAGAGGTCTGCTCATTGTGATGGGTATAGGTATTAAACTCAGCCAGGTTTAGAGAGAAATCATAGGGGAAGCCGGGACTCGGCTCAACGAATTCCAGGTTTGTCTGCAGCAACTGCGTGTTTTGGCTGATGCTGAGCGAACGATTATAGCTCCAGGTAATTACATTCACCGGGTTCGGTTTCCAGGTCAACTTAAAGAGTCCGGACCAGTTATTGTTCTGGCGAGGGGCCAGGCTCGTTTCATCCAGCAAGCCGTTAAAGGTCGGTGCAATAGAGGAAATCAACTGCGGCGAGGTTGCGCCGGTGTAGTCATCTGCCAATTGAGCATACAAGTTGAAGAATATGAACATATCTCCAGGCAGGTCAAGCCCAACTGCCTTCAGGAGATTATTGCTGATCGGTTCCGGACCACCAAAATAGAATTCAAACTGATCATTATTGAAACTAAAATCGCGATCTTCGAATACGCCGAAATGATCCGAGCGATAATCGAGGCCCATCTCGTAGTCTTCGTCACCGGTTTTCGTTTTCACCTTTACCACGCCGCTGGTCGCCTGTCCCATTTCTGCTTTGAAGCCACCGGTGATCACCTCAACTTCTTCAATGGCATTGGCGCTAACGTTCAAGCCGAAGCCGGTTCCGGATAGCGGATCCTGCACGGAGACTCCATCCAGCAAATATTGTGCTTCATAGGCCCGGCCACCGCGAATATGAATAGCGTTGTCCTGCTGCACAACACCAACCTGCTGGGATACCACGTCGATGGCGTCGTTCACAATGCGATTTTGCAAATCGGCGCTGGTCAGGTTACGCACAGTTGAGGTGCCTTCAAGATCCAGCAGCGGCTTTTCCCCGATAACTTCCACTTCCTGACCGATAGACAGGGCAGTGGTTTCCATCTCAAAATTCAGTGTCAGCGTTTGCGCAGTGCCCACCTGAATACCGGTTTGTCGAATCACCTTGTAACCGATATAAGAGATTTCAATTTCGTATTCGCCGGATTCCACATCGGGTATCAGGAAAAAGCCATCTGTATCCGTTGACGCGCCAAGATAGGTGCCCTTTACGCTGATATTTACCCCGATCAGCGGTTCGCCGGATTGCTTATCCTTCACAACACCGCGAATCGTTCCGTTTTGCTGAGCCATAGCTGTACCGCTAAACACTGTCAGGATCAGCATTATCAGAAGGCCATACGCCACAGTCTGTCTTACCATATATCCACCCTTTACGGACATTATTTTATAATCCGAACAAGTCGTCAAGAACGATATCGAAAAATTCATTCAGGTTCCCGTTACCATTCAGCAAATGAAGGGGCGTACCTGAGAAGATAAAATCGTATTCACCGGTATTGTCGTTACGGCCGGCCATGATGAACAAAGGATCGGTCGCAGGACTGTTCGCCAGATCGTAACGATACATTGGCACAGAGGTTATTTTGGGCGCGAGGGCAATGAGTCCCAGGACAAAAACTTCAGTAGACAATTCCGGCAAGGCCGGTAAACCCGGAAAGGTTTGGCCAAATGCCGGATCCGGATAATATCGGCTGTTGTTCGCGATGAAACCAAAGCGTTCGCCAAGAGAATCTACCGGTGAAAAATCGAGAGGTGATCCCTGGCTGCCAAAGGTGCTGGCGAACTGCACCGTGTAAATGATTTTTCCACCCAGCCGGCGAAATTCCGGAATGGCAATCTGGGCGCCGACAAACTTGGGATCAGCCGGATCAACGGCATCGCTATACCAGATGATGCGCTCGAACAACTTCAGTGTTTCAGTAAACTGGGCAACAGAGCTGGGATAATGCGCTTCGATATTCCAATAGGTAAAGCTATCTCCGCTGCCGGTCAACACGTCATTCATCAGTGATCGGTAATAGGCATCGGGCGTGCGATTGGTAAAACTCTCATCGAGATAGTCATCAATCAGCAGATATCGTCCCTGCGGGGCTCTCACAAACCAGGTATCTGCGGGATTTTCCGGCAGGCGAATGGTATTGCTTCGCGTCCCGGCCACATCTACCGCGCGGAGGTAAATCGAGTGCGCGCCGGGTGAAAGGCCGTCTTCTTCGCGAAGAATCAGGGAACGTTTCGTGCCGTCAATGGCCACCCAACTGCTGGTATCGTCCAGCGAGTATTCAATCGAGGCGATTGTTTCGTCGCCATCCGGATCAGTGGCATCCCAAACAAAGTTCGCAACAGTAAAAATGGAATCCGGCAGTGCGCTGCCAACTGCCCAGCTGATTTCCGGAGCACTATTGACAATTGGGAAAGACTCGACAGCCGGGCTGGGATCTTCAGCGCCACTGTTATCAACAGCCTTGACCTGGAAAACGTAGGTTGTATCGCTGCCATTCAGCTGCAGGCGGAACGTTTCGTTGCGCTGTTCCGTCCAGATCCAGTCATCGTCAGTAGGATTTTGAGCGAAGGTGTAGAGGAAGCCGGTGATAAACCCGTCCGGATCAGTACCATCCCAAAAAATCACCTGATTACTCTCTGTACCGTTCAGGGGTTCTCCCCCACTTTCAACAAAGATCGTGGTCTCAGGGGGCTGGTTGGTATTCACCTCACCGGTGATATCGTCTACGCAGCTGTGCATCCACAGACAACCCAGACAGATCATTGAAAAGCATATCCATCGAAAGGATTTTGTCATTTCAAACCAAAAAGGTTACAGGATTCAGCCAGGGCTGCCTCGCAAAAGCGGTGCAGCCCTGACGATTAACAATCAGTCTTACTTCAGAAGAATCATTTTGCGGGTCAATGCTACATTTTCTCCGGAAACGCGGTAGAAATAAACACCACTACCCACCTTATTACCGTTATTATCGACACCATCCCAGCGCACCTGATAGCGTCCGGTAGCGTGGAAATCATCTGCCAACACCTTCACGCGCTGACCAAGCAGGTTATATACTTCGAGGGTATATTTACCACTCTTTGCGATGGTGTAGCGAATATCGGTTGTCGGGTTGAACGGATTCGGGTAGTTCTGCTCCAGATCAAATTCCGTCGGTACGGCACCGATGATATCTTCAATGGAAGTCGGTGTGGAAACATCACCTGAATCACGCGGAATCATCTTGTAGTTGCCAAAGCTGAAATAGTTGAAACCGGTCAGCATGGCGATCGTTGCATCCTGGGTGTAGAGTGAGTCCAGGTTGCCGCGGAAGCCGCTGGCGCGGTCGTCAACACGCACTTCGCCGCTACCATCATCAACAGCGAATTCACCGAAGTTGGATCCACCATCCGGGAAAGCATTGCTCACAGTAACGTTCGATACGCGAACCAGAACGCTTTCATACGCTTCGCGGTTAGCACCGGAATTGTTGAGTTCGCCGGTGGTCACGTCAACTGGCTCGAAAGCACCAACGCCGGCTGTGGTGACATCGCTGGCACTAACCTCGTCGATACGAGTTACGCCGAAGTTTTCTTCGACCTCGCCGGTAACAGTCACTTCATCACCAATCGTGTGCGTGAATGTGCCGTCGTTCACCCAGATTCCGGACCAGGCTGCAGCTGCGTCCTGGATGTAGTAGTCACCAATAAAATCGGTGGAGTCCGTCATGACAACACCGGTGACAGTCACTTCATACCCGTTATAGCCGGAAATATCGCTGGCATAACCACGTGTGTCCTGGAGATCAGCAATGGTCAGTCCACCATCGCGAACGTCATAGAAGAAAACCTGACCGGCAGCTCTGGAGGTATCACCGGGCAAGATGCTGTCGTCGCCGTCGGTGTCTTCAGCGGTTACAAAGTAGCGGACAAACGCGCCGTCGACCTGGGCAGGAATATCTGCCGAAAATGTGTCAGCATCAGCAGTCATGGCAACGGTCTGGAAGTCACCTTCATCGACGCTATAGTGCAGTGTGGATGAAGCAACGCCGACATTATCGATGATGATAGCCGATACCGTTACGCCTTCACTGGAAAGCGGTGCCCCCGTCGAGCGGTCCACGCTGAGAATCTCCGGCGGATTGCTAAGGATCGTCAGGTCATCGAAGGTCATCGGATTGATTGTAAAGACCTGTCCCGGTGATCCGGCCTCATCGCGCACGTAGCCTTCTACGTCAAGATTGGTGCCATTCGCCGGCCAGGTATATGTTCCGGCGTTGAGCATATCGCGGAAAAAGTTCGCATATTCAGCGATATAACCAACAGAACCGGAAGCATCGTTCAGAGAAGCCCAGTTACCGGCAATGGCATTGTTGACAACCGTAGCGCCTTCAAACCTCACCAATTGCGATTCCCACTGTTCCCCGGTGGCGCGATCAGCCAAATCTGCTGTGGTCAGAGTGACCGGATCCGGCAGCGGATTACCGGCGCTGAGAATTTCTACCGGCACCAGCGGATCGGCCGTCAGCAAGTTTATTTGCGTGAACTGGCTAAATGTGGTGACAACCCCGGTAAAATTACAAATCATTCCGGACTCCAGAAATCCCATATTGGTTGCCGTTTCAAAGGTATCATTTTGCACGATAAAGAAACCACTCCAGGGTTGATTGAGGCTATCCGGGTCCTGGATAAACATAGACCAACGTGCACCGATCCAAAGATCACGTGGCCCGGTCATGACTAACCCTTTTACAACAACGGTATCACCCAGTAGTGGTGACGAATCATCGTTCAGCGGATCCGGCACATATTGAATATCGTAAACGCTCACAGTATCATAAGCAGCCTGGGCAGTTACCTGACTGAATACGCCTGCAAGCAGGCAGAAAAACAATAGAAACTTAGTCGCATTTTTGATCATAGCTTCTTTTCTCCCATGAATCAGATTAGTGTGTTAGATGTATTATTTTCCCGTCACAAAAACATATCATTTTATAACTACAAACTTGCCCTTATAGATATTGTCACTTTGCAAATCTTTAACGGTGAAAAGGTAAAGCCCGGTTGCCAGCGCCTGATCAGCCTCGGTTACCAGATCCCATGCGTGTTCCCCACCGGGAAACACGGTATTGCCTTCCGAAAAATTCTCATACCAGCGTATATCTTCACCGGTATAATTGCCCCCGTCATGCCGGAAGCTGTCAACCAAATCACCGGCAAGCGTGTATATACGCACCTCACACTGGGCCGGCAGATTGTAGAAGTAGAGCTTGCGTTGACGCTCCAAACGTCCGTCCCACAGCGCGCCAACCCGATACGGATTTGGATAAACGCCGATCTTGACATCATCCGAGGCATCCTGGCGTGGAGCAGTGCCGGGGCTAACGATGGCCACATTCTGCAAACGGCTGCTTTCCAGGCTGGAAAGGTTCAGACTCACATCGCCGCTGTCAAAAGCCGATACAGCAAACGCATATTGCCAGCCATTATGGAGATTGTCTATTTCAAGTTCATAAACGTATTCAATGGTGTCCGGTAGCCCCGTAGCCGGATTTGTGACTACCTCAACCGTTGGATTGTCAGAAAGAATGGCATCGAGACCGGTATCATAAAACAGGCCATCTTGTAAATCGTATTCCCCCACCAGTTCGAGATTGTCAAGGATACCGGTGTCGGCAATGTCATTACCGATGAAGGAACGATAAACACGATAGCCTTCAAAATCGCGTTCTTTGGAGATAAGATCAACCGATTCTTCCGCACTGCGATCCCAGCGTAGAGTGACCTTTTGGTTACCCGGCACTGCCTGCAAGCGCGGCGGGCTTGGGGGCGTAGGCAGGATATAGCGATCCAGCACGCCATTTTCAAGCACGTCTTCACTGGAGTCAGTGCCGAGAAAATCCAGTACCCCATTGCGATTGCTATCTTCACCGTGATAGGCCCGCTGTGCCCAGCCAATATTTTCCACGAGATTCTGACGGGTTATCGCATCATCTGTCGACGCCGGTGCCGTGCCGAACTTTTTCCCGCAAACAATGGCAAAAACCACGTTAATCGACTCGCCGGGAGGGATATTTTCGAAGGGACCGGTGCTGATCATACTCATAAAGTTGTTGCGCTGACGTCGAACACCGGAGGTATAATCTTCCTCCGCAATGCTATTGCGCATCCGTTCGTAACGCGCTGCCTCAGTGGAGGGTGCAGTTTGCCAATCTTCGTTTCCGCCGCTGAACAACCACCAATTCGTTGTGACTTCTTTCTGATAGGTTTGGTCACCGGGCAACGCTTCGGCACCGAGATAGACCATCGAGCCATAACTGTCGGAGCGCGTATAGTTACCGCCGCCCTCATATTCGTAGGCATAAACAAATTTCCCGGTATCGGGATCATTGACAAATCCGACACCAACATCCTGGTAAAAAGGGCCTCCTACTCGCGGCGGCAAGATGTTGGTATTTCGCACAACCATATCCGCCCAAAGGCCGACATGAACATTCTTCAAAGTATCCAGGTTTCCAGCGTAGCCGACGTTTTTGATTGTATAGTTTAAAATCACGAAGGCATCGGCAAAGGGAAAGTTCCAGGCGTACGATTCGAGATGAACAGCGATTCCCAGCGGTTGGTGATTCGGGATCTGAATCGCGGTGCCCGGGACTACTGTATTGGTGTCGACAAAATCGATAACAAAGTCCTGATGACTAACAGCTTCCGGTGAGAAAAAACGATTGTCGGGGAAAAGAGAACGTTCAAGGATAAGGTCGTTGGGATCATCGGAATTGGTATATTCGAAGTTGTTCGAACCGGAGGAACCGATGCTTGATGAATTAAAAGCGCCGGTGCTAACACGAATACCGGTTGGTGTTTCAGCGCCGACCCAAAGCCCGCCATCAAACATATGCTCTATACCTGACCCCCTCGGGAATTCGCACGAAGGCTGATCAATCGGTCCCTGGGTCACAAACCCATCTCCGAACAAACCGAAGTTGCTTAATGTTAGACCGATATTACCGACGGATGTAAAATTGTCATCATCATCGATGAAAGTTTTGGACAGTTGGGCAGGCCTGCTCCGTTCCTGGGAAGCTGCAGGGCTAACAAGAACAATCACTGAGAATAGAAGCAAACTAATGGTACAACACTTGAGACGTAGCGACAAAGTCAAAGGCATTCTCCATTTAACGCTGGCGGGAATAAGGACATGCAACCAGGCAAGACAGGATGAGATCTAATAACTTTTCTATTATGCTAAGCAAAGTTCATCTTTTCTGTAATCCAGTAGACAAATATGTGCCAGCAAATATACAATTCAAAGTACTTTTAGAGGTAGATAGTATCCTACGGAATTGCGAGACAATCATGACAGAACGATGAATTTTCGAATACAGAGATGAATGAAGATCGAAAATTGACAATTGAAAAGACCGTTGACCGTTGACCGTTGACCGTTGACCGTTGACCGTTGACCGTTGACCGAATCAACGAAACACGATTCAACCAATCAACTGACATCTGCCACCTATCACCTCCAGCGCAAGTATTGCGGTTTCCAGACCTTGGCATAGGATAGGCCAACGATATATTGAATATTGGTTGCAGTTTCTTTCAGGACTGCATCATGCCATGCAAAGAAATCGATGCGTGGTTTTACCGACAAATTGCCTGTGAGGTTGATTACCAGGGCATTTTTCAGTTCCAGCGACGCTCTTTCATCACCGGCGGACAATTCGGAGATGCTAATATTATAGCGAGTCCGCAATTGAGAACTGATGCCCAGGCGCCCAAATCCTTTTCCGTAGCGCCCGCTGAACTCCATGCCGGAATCACGGCTGCCATCCTGGAGATTCCACTTTGCATAATATCCAAAACGCAATTCATCTACCCAGCGGCCCAGGTAGCTGAGTCCGGCTGTCAAATATGCATCCTGACGGCGGGGATTTTCCACACCGCTGACATCAACTGTCGGCGTCAACTCCGTTTCGATGCGGCCGCTTCCAAAAAGGTTGAATTTTCGGGGAAGGCGAAAGAGACGCTGTGGCAGCGGCGTATCAAACACACTGCGGAATTCGAGATAATCATCGGTTTCCTCAAGCTCATCCCCACCCTGGCGGGTCCGGGCATGCCTCAGCAAAAGACGGTTTTCCCAAATGAGGCGCTCACTGCGACGTAAAACTCCGAAATCGCCGTCAAACCCGAGGCTAAAAAAATTCTCGCTAGCAGCATTAATGCGGGCATCCGGCGCCGCTGAGAAGCGTTCATTATTGTTCACAGTCACCTGTCGCAGCATAAAATCGACCTGTCGAAGATTGACAAGCCAGAGCGCCCGTCCCAAAAAGGGGTTTTCTGCCAACCAGTCGGACACACCTGCGAATTGCACCGGCCGGTCCCCACCGCGCATCCAGTCAATGAGGGCATCATTCAAGGCAATGCGCCGGCCATCAGGTCCTTGAACACCATACAGGCGCCCCTGTCCGCGGAATAGGGTTCGGCGACGGGTCCCTTGCAAAAAGGTGGTATACCCGTCTCCCCCGTCCGCCAGAAAACGAGAGGTTACCACTGCGTAGGTTTCATTATCAACAATGTCATTTCCGTGGATGGTCAGCAACTTGCCGGGCACGCGCGAAATCGCCAGGGAATGCAATCGCCGACTGCTATTTTCAGGATATGCGGCGCCCTTCTTGAGAATCGACTTCAGCGCGGCGCCTTTCAGGCGGAATGTGATCAGGTGATTGTCCGTCCAATTGACGGCATCAAGATCACGCAGTCGCAGGGCGGAGGTCAATACGCCCCCATTCTTATTTCGCAAGAAGCCGCCATTCAAAATAGCAATTTCCGAGCGAGTTGATTTCAACATTTGGTAGAGTTGATATTCACGCACCTGTGCGAGGGGATCGTCACCGAACTGGCCAAGAACGGAATCGGCTGTCAACCCTTGCCAGCGGCCCTCAGCATACCTTGCGTATGCAGCATCTACTTCCATATAGCGGCTACGGTCGGCGGCTGACAATTTCACACCGGCAACGGGAATTGGCTCATTCTGCGTGAACGTCCAACGCCCATCCGCATCATTGCTTGTAACAGAAATCTTGTTGACTGCTTGTGCATCGGCTGCCGACATCGCAATGGTGATGGTCTTTCCGGATGCATTATTGACTCTGACCAAAGGTGCGCTGTCATCTTCAGGACGACGAAGTATCAGGTCCAGCTGAGCGTATTTGCCGGCGAGTTCAATGCTGCCTGCCAGATCGAGCGTCGTCAATCCAATAAGCAAATCCGCGTCCGAGCGTGCTTTTCTCACAGTAGCGGCCAGTTTTTCTCCACCACTCTCCAGAGTCACACCGGACAAATGTTCCGGTAAGATCCGTTCTTTTAAGTCAGGTGCAGTAAATCCAATGACGCCAACCTTAATATCACCTCGCGAGAATAATGAGACCGGCAAAAACGCAGGTTTCCCCTCTGCCTGAAGCATATTTGCCGAAACGAGTTGAGGGCCAACGCCGGCAGATTGTAATTCCAACAGGTGAGATAACCCGTAATGCAAATCCCGATTGCCCGGTGTCATCGCATCATAGCCGACGGACTTCATTATGGAAAGGATGGTTCGGCCCTGATCAAACCGGCCATGATAGTGACTGGCCAGGGCATTTCCGGTATCCAACAAAAGATAGGGCAGCGAATCACCCCGCAAAGCCAGCTTGAAAGCTGTATTGACCTGGAGTAGTCCGCCATGTTTTGCAGACTCACTGCGCAGTACCCCATTCAGCTCCCCGGTGAAATAAATATCGATCGCCGATTGTGCATGCAGGACCGTGGCTAATAAGCAGCCAAGCACAACCACCCGCTTTAGGTTATTCCACCACCTGCCAATCATCAAACATCCTTTCCATGCATTCTCTACAGTTCTGCAGATCATTGATCCTGCGGCAATGATTCCGGCGAACTTACACAAAACTTCCCGGAATTGCTAATTCGTGCCCTGTGGCAAATTTTGGCATCAGATTTGATATATAATAATTAGTAGCACTAAAAAATCTACCTAGAACCAAAACCATTTTGAAGTCAAGCAGCCTTCGAGGAGAGTCAATTTGTGGGGACTTATGACGAAGGTTATTCAAGGCATTTCGCGCGTTGGAGTCCGGGCCACTTTACTTCAGGGAGAATTCTAATGTATAACGCCATGACGGGTAAACAGTCACCAAACCACCCGATTCAGCAGATTCGGGTTCTTAAAAGCATCACCTTTCTTCTCTTAACCGCCTTATTTTCCTTAACTTTTGCCAATACAGAGCCTGATTTTCAGCAGGACGACATCGGCACCTACATCAGCCATTGGTCTGGTATAGATCAGCTCAGCGGTGAGAATAAAACCATCCTTTTTTATCAAATCATTCCGGGAGATTTGATTTTCACCGCTGGTGCAGAGGGCTATACCGCTCGCTACGAAATTCATATCAATCTTGTCGACGAGAATGGTGAGCATATTGACGATCGTTTTCAAAAAGAGACCATTCAGGTAGCCGATTATGCAGAAAGTTTACAGTCTGACTGGTTTTGTATCGGACAGGCCGCTTTTTCCAGTCTGCAGGACGGCCGCCACAAGGCGACGATCGTGATTCGCGATCAGCAAAGTGAAAAATCCACCACTATCATTTACGAATTTGGCGTCTCCGTGAGTCAGACAGATATGTTCGATCTGAGCGATGTCCAGTTGGCCGCCCAGTATATGGTTGATTTAACAGCAGATGCGAACGAAAGCGATGCCGTTTTACCGTATCCTTTGGCGATCTACGGTAACGGCCAAGAGCAACTGTTCTACTATTTTGAAATCTACGCGCCGAAAGAAATGATCGGTGATTCCATGCAGCTGGCAATCTCTTACATCAATGAGCAAAACGAAGACGTGATTGTTGATGAGTCTGTGCGGCCAATCCTCTCGACCAAGCAGCCGGTATTTAGTAATATTGACACCGGAAACCTGCCGGCCGGGAAATATCACTTGATTGCTAATGTTAATATCAACGACGCGGTCTTTACCGTTGAGCGCCAGATCCCCTTTTATGTCTACCAAAGCCCAATCGATCTGCGTTATAAGTCATTTGATGACGTTTTGCAAGAACTGGAATACATTGCCAACAAGACGGAAATCGAAGCGCTGCGTGAGATCCCGGAGGGTGAACGTCAGGCCGCAATTGATTCATTCTGGGTGACAAAAGATCCGACACCGGAAACCGTCCTCAACGAAGTGATGACGGAATACTATCGTCGTATTGAATTCGCCAAGGTCAATTTTTGGACCGGTAAGAGCGATGGATTTATGTCAGATCGCGGGAAGGTATATATGAAGTACGGAATGCCTAACAAAATCTTCAAGCAAGATCTGGGATATGCGCGGACGCACCAGGAAATCTGGCATTATGATCGCGCGCCTTACCAGGTTCGTTTTACATACAAGCGGGCATTTGATGATTACGTTTTGGTAGAGCCAATGGCGTTTTAGCCGGCTACGCCGGCGTCAGAACCTTCGGTTCGTCAGCACTACGCGCCACATCCCCCTAAGTCCCCCTTCGAAGGGGGAAGTAGGGGGATGTGTCATATATTGTATTTCTGTGCAAAAGCGCGCAACGCTTCTTCAAAAATCTCCATCGGCGGGCGGACCAGCCCGGCCCCAATTTGACCAATGCCGGGTTCCTTGTGAGCGATGCCGGTATTGACTCGTGGCGTCAATCCAGTTTCAACCACTTTCCTCAGATCAATGCCGGTCGGCGTTCCACGGAAATCGAATTGAGGAATGGTAAACGCCACGTGTTCCGCAGCTGTTATCTCGTACATTTCCAGGGTGGCATTCACCGCATCTTTCGGCGTTCCGCTGATAAAGGTGACAATTGCCGGAGCGGCGGCCATGGCGAATCCACCGATGCCGGCAGTTTCGGTAATGGTGCTGTCACCGATGTCGGCATTGGCGTGCTCATCACCAAATCCGGAAAAATAGAGCCCGCGCGGAATTTGCGCCGGCGCAGTAAACCAGCGCTTACCCAGTCCACTCACCCGAATGCCGAAATCTGTTCCGTTTCGCGCCATCGTTGTCACCAGGGTGCTTTCAGGAATATCGTGAGCGGCATCGGCCATCGCCTTGCAGGCGGCCATAACAGGATTCAAAACAGCAAGGGCATTATCGCCAATGCGGCGCAAAATCTCCTCAGCGGTTTCCAAGCTGTCACTTACGCGAGCAATGTAAGGTGCAAGGGCTTTCAAGTAGAGAATTGAGCCGGCTTTATTGCGATTATGGCCTTCGTCGCCCATATGCAATGCTTCCGCCAACAGTGCCTTGATGTCTATCCCGCCGGAGGCCTCAATGGCCTTAGCAAGCACCGGCGCCATCACCTCCTCCATCCAACGTAAGCGCTGCTGCACGTCGTCATCATACGCGCCATAGCGCAAGACTTTCCCATAGCCTTCATTCATATTGCTGAAAGCGCGATTCCCATGCTCGCTGTTCTCAACGATATAAACTGACATCGATGGTGAGGTTACACCGGCCATCGGCCCAACCGTTGAGTGATGGTGACAGGGCGCCAGCTCAATCTGTCCGCCTTTCACAAGCTTTTCGGCCTCAGCTTCGCTTTTGGCTCGCCCTTCGAATATCAAGGCTCCGGTAATTGCACCGCGCAACGGTCCCGATGCTCTATCCCAATCGATGGGCGGACCGGCATGCAGCAGGAGATTCTCATGCATATCGGGAATCACCTCAATCGCTTTTCCCATCCCGATCAATGTCGCCCGTGCCTCAATCATGCGCTGAGCCGCCGTCACATTTGCTTTGTTGATATCCATAAATACTCCCTTGGTAAAGCATAAATTCCAAATTCCAACAGGAAAAATTCCAATAAGAAAACTCCGAACCTTAAGCCTGTTTTTTCTTTGGAATTTGGAATATGTGTATTGGGATTTACTCTTTTCACCTACTTCATTTTATCAAGCAATGCCATTAGTTCTTCGTTGCCGCCGGCCGGTGGACGCCAGTCCATTTGCACGACCGATGCGCCCTGCGCTTCCAGGCTCTGCGAAAAAAAGTCCAGCCCGGCATTTATCGCCTGTAAAGGTTCGGTGAGCACTTTCGGATCAATCGGCGGCAGCGGCTCGGGGCGGGTGAAACGGCGATAAGCCGCGCCAATTTCTACGGCCACTTCCCGACAGCTCGTAAATACATTTGCGCCGGCATTTTGCAGCTTTTCTATTTGAGCACTGAGATCCTGCGGATCCTCATCTGTGCCGACCATCAGCACATACACCTTTAATTCCCGATCATTTCCGGCAGCCTGTTGCAACGCTGTGCGAATTGGTTCTGCAAACTCCGACGCGGGATCAGGATGCGAGCCGTGCCCCAAAACAATATCGAGCAGTATGCAAGAGACCTGTGGATCCATCGCCTCCTGCTTGAAGCGATCGACTCGGAGCGAATTGTCCATCATCGGATGGAGGCGCCCAACGGTAAACTCGTCTGCCCCCATGTCGACAATTGTGTGCCCCCTGCTTTGATGAACATTTTCCAGGGCCGTCGCCTTGTCGAAGCCGAGATTGGAATAGATGCTTAACAAATATGGCTGCAGTAGAAAATGCACTTCCTGGGCAAGCGTTCCGCCGGAAAAGAGACCTCGCAAATAACCGCTTGCCAACAATGGCACAGTTTCTATTGCGGAAGGCGATTCATTGATTTCGTTCAGTAGCTCGACTGCACAATCCGCAGCTTCATCGAGTGAATAAACGAAGCGGAGATTGTCACGACTGTCTCGATTTGCCGGCGTGCCGGCACCAAGAAAATCGATCACCACCGGTTTATCTATCTCCTGCAGCTCTCCCAGCAGGGACTCGAAGATTCCGGCAGACAAGTGTTTGGAAATCAGCACAATCACTTTTGTCTCAGGATCATCGGCCAGCAGTTGCAAGGACTGGCGGGCCGTGATCCCGCCGACCTGTTCATCAAGGTCGCGCCCGCCGGTGCCGAGGACATGTGATACACCGGCGCCCAACTCGTGAATTCTGGAAGAAATATGCTGCAAACCGGTGCCTGAAGCACCAACCAGGCCTATCGCACCGCGACGAACCTGATTGGCAAACCCTAACCCGACGCCATTGACAATGGCTGTGCCACAATCCGGCCCCATCAGCAGTTTTCCCTTATCAGCGGCAAGCTTTTTCAGCGATGCTTCGTCTACTTTTGAGACATTATCACTGTAGAGAAAGACGTGTTTGTCATGTTCCAGGGCTTCACGGGAAAGTCGAGCTGCATAGCGTCCGGGCACAGACACCAATACCCATTGAGCGTCCGGCAACATCTTCATGGCAGCACTCAAAGTGCGCGGGCGATAAGCCTCTTCAACCACCGCCTGACGGCGCTGAAGCAGTTCATCGACGCTGGCCAGTGCATTTTCTGCCGCGGCATTCGTCGCAGCGCTAATCACGATCAGCAAATCGTCCGGACGCGCCTCTGCCGCTTCGGGCGTCAGCAGATCATTTTGACGCAACAATTCCTTGTTTGCTGGAGTCCCCATGATTACCCCGGCGCTGATCCCATCCGCCAATTTTTCAAGGGCCGCCTGGAGCTGCATTAGTACAATGGAATCGTAATAAGTGCCTCGTCGAATTTCTGTAACAGTTTTTGACATAGACATGTCCTTGCGATTTGCATAATACTCAGATCTGCTGTCTAGCGCCTACACCCGGCTCTTTAGATTCTCCGCTTCCAGACGCAGCCCCTTGGGGATCAGAAATCGATCGAGCCCTTCAAACAATAGCTGCACGGCAATCGCCAGCAAGGCAGCGGGAATCGCCCCCTGCAAAATGGTTTGTGAATCGTTTAAAGATAAACCGCTGATAATCGGTTCACCCAATCCACCGGCGCCAATCAAGGCCGCCAATGTTGCCGTACCGACATTGATAATTGCGCTGGTTTTCACGCCTGCCAAAATGGTCCTGGTCGCCATTGGCAGAAATACCTTGAATAATTGGGCAAAAGGCTCGAGGCCAATGGCCGCGGCTGATTCCCGAACCGGCCGCGGGATATTCTGCAAGCCGGCAGCGGTATTCCTCACAATCGGCAGAAGGCTATATAGGAAGAGCGCAACAATTGCCGTCGTTGCGCTGATTCCCATAAACGGCACCGGCACCAAAAGCGCCAGCAACGCCAGAGACGGTATGGTTTGAATAATGCCGGTCACGCCGAGAATCATTTGGCTGAGCTTGCCAGGACGACTGGCCCTGATACCCAATGGGATACCAATTAAAATGGCAAAAAACATCGAAACGCCAACCAGTAGCAGGTGCTGAAGCGTCCAGCCCAGGAGTTTTTCCCAGAAAGTAGTTTCTGTTTCGGGCGGCGGTGCCTCCCCGGCTTTGGTAAAGTAAAGACTGGCGGCGCGCCCGAAATCGTTGCTGCGCTCCGCCTCCGCATTGAGAGCGATCATGCGCTTTTCATCAATCTGCCCCTCCATCGACCGAATCGCAGCCAGTGCCGCCGGATCCAGATCCAGCCGATATAGAAAAACGGCCTTGTACTCCGGAAAAAAGCGCAGGTCGTCATCCAACACCACCAAATCGTATTCAACCAGTTTGGCGTCGGTTGAATAGGCATCCATAAGATCGATGCTGCCGTCAGCGATGGCAGCATAACTAATGGCATGATCCAGACCACGAACATTCGTCATCGTCAAGCCGTAATGACGGCACATTGCCCGCCAGCCGTCGTCACGGTCCAGCGTTTCGTGGGTGATACCGGCAATCAAATCCGGTTGCTTCTTCAGGTCGCTTATGCGCCGCAGCTCAAATTTTTCTGCGGTTTCTCGCCGCACGGCAATTGCGTAGGTATTGTTGAACCCTAGTTCTTCAGACATACCTACGCCGAACTCAGCAAGTTGCTTGCGCATCTCCGCGGGAGAAACGGGACCATCTGACTTGAGGATCACCTCCTGGACAGTGCCGGTATAGTCCGGATACATCCGGATGGAACCGCTTTTCAAAGCTTCCCAAACGATGACGGTGCCGCCGAGACCTTGACGGTGCGTCGTTTCAAATCCGGCCTCGCTCAAGAGACGGGCAGCGATTTCACCAAGTACATAAGATTCGGTGAAGCGCTTTGAGCCGATGGCAATGTCCTGCGCCGGCATCATTTGCCAGGCGAACAGCATAATAAGCAAGAAGCGCTTAAGCATCATAGCTGCACCAAACTTCTTTGGGCATCGATGAATTCGTTAACATAGGGTTCAGCAGGTTGGTCGCGAAGTTCGTCCAGACTACCGGATTGTACGACTTCACCAGCGCGGAGCAAAACAATCATATCAGCCAGAAAAGCTGCTTCGGCCATGTCGTGGGTGACCATCACCACGGTTTTACCGAGATTGGCGAAGATCTCTTTTAGCTCGCGTTGGAGCGATGCCCGCACCATCGGATCAAGCGCACCCAGCGGTTCGTCGAGCAAAAGAATGTCCGGATCCAGGGCAAGGGCGCGCATCAGGCTAACACGTTGACGCTGGCCGCCTGACAATTCGACCGGGTAGCGCTCCAGCGCCTCCATTGAAAAGTGGGTCAGATTGCAGAGTTCGGTCAAGCGGCGGTTCATTGCCGCCTCATCCTGCTTCAACTGCCGGGGCATGAGAAGGACATTCTCACGGGCATTCAGATGCGGGAATAAACCACCATCCTGGATCACATACCCCATTTGTCGTCGAAGTGCCACAAGATTATCGCCGCCTCCGGCGACATGCACGTGCCCGTTGGTTGGTTGCAAAAGACCAATGATAAGGCGTAAGATTGTCGACTTGCCACATCCGCTCGGCCCGATTAGCACTGTGGTCTTACCGGCGGGAATCTGTAAATCGGTGGGATAAAGTGCAACCACCTCTCCGAAAGTCATTCCCGCCTGCTGCAGTTCAATTTTTATGTCTGTGGAGTGAGCCATTGATAGTATATATGGCGAAAAGAATTCTGATCCAAATCTTTGGAATTTTTCCTGTTGGAATTTGGAAATTGCGAAGTTGGATCAATCCACCTTCGCATCTCCGATATACTGCAACTCCGGCTTCAGCAACAGCTCTGCTCGCTCAAACGTATCAAAGGCATAGTCCTCAATGCGCATTTCGTGATAGTAATTCTTCTTGCTGGGTTCCGGCATAGTGTTCTTACCGGTAATGGTAACCGTGTAAGGCAATTTTACACCCTCGACATCGCGAATATTTTGAAAGTGAATAGCTGAGGTAGCAAACTTGAATTGATCGCGCACCGTGAACTGAATCCGATCGATGAGTCTGGTCGACTTATTGATAAAAACCAGATATTGGTCGTTTTCCTTGTGCGGCTCACTCTTATTCCAGGTAGCAAATACTGCGTCGTAAAGCTGCCCGTCAACAATTTCTTCGCCGGCATAGCTTATGATCTCAGCATTCCCGATGCGAAATGGAAATTCAAGAAAATATTGAAATGCCGCCAGGAAAAATCGAACGTCACCATCATCCTTCCATTTTAGCTCGCTCTCATCTGGCTTTTTCTTATACGTTTCCCAGGCTTGTATACCCCAGACTTCTCCCTTGCGATCACCGTCAATAAAATCAACCCGGGCATTGAAGGAATCTATGATGAAGCGAAATTCCAGCAAATCATCTTTGTTCCAGGGGCGGCCAAGCAGTTTCGTCGGAAGGCCACGCCATTCATCGCGCATGGTCACCTGCCAGGTATCATATTTCGCCCAGGCATCGGCACCGTGCGCTTGCGCGGCTTGCTCCAGAAGCACCTTGCCCTTTATGGCCTGCGCTTCTTCAATGCCATTCTTCTTGATGAAATCCGTTCTGATGTCTGCTGCACAACTTGATAGCAAAAAAATCAACATGGCAAACACGCCCATTTTTAGAAGTTTGTTTCGCATAATCAATGTATCCTTGGTGGTTTTGATTTACCGAGACGGCATCCCGCGCTCCGGGATACCGCACTCGTGCAGATTTACCCATTTGCAGATTTGCTGACTTGCAGATTTCACACCTGAGCCAGGCCACCGTCCGCAGCAATATCAGCTCCGGTAACAAAGGACGAATCTTCCGATGCCAGGAAGAGAGCCACGCTGGCCATCTCAGCAGGATCTGCGATACGCCCCAGCGGCACCATGCCTTTGAAACTTTCGCGAGCGCCGGCAATTTGGTCTTCGGGAATCCCAATGCGGTCGAAAATCGGGGTGTCAATCGGTCCGGGACTGAGGGTGTTCACGCGAATTTTCTGCGGGGCCAGCTCCGCTGCAAGGGTACGAGCCAACGAACGAACCGCCGCCTTGGCGGCAGCATAGACACTCATGCCGGGAATGCCCTTGATATTTGCAACAGAAGACATGATAGTAATGGTGCCTCCGGATTCCGTAAAAAGCGGCAAGGCTTTTTGAATAGTGAAGTAAGCGCCTTTGAAGTTGATATCACTTTGCTGATCAAAGATTTCTTCCGTTACCTGATTGATCGGCACCATCTTCGCGCCACCAGCGTTGACAACCAGGGTATCAATTTTTCCAAAACTCTCTTTCACCTCGCGGAACAGACGATCGATATCTTCCAGCTTCTGAACGTCACCTTGAACAGCGAGAACACCGTCACCGAGTTCTGCACGGGCGGAGTCGAGGGTTTTCTGATTCCGGCCAAAAATAGCAAGTGATGCGCCTTCAGCCTGAAAACGCTTGGCAATTGAAAATCCGATACCGCTATTGCCACCGGTAATAACTGCAACTTGATTATTGAGCTTCGACATTATTATCTCCTTGTAAGAATTGTTGAGTTTATGTATTGATTGGAGGGTCTAACCATTCCCTCCTCTTTCGGTATATTCGTGAAAACTCGTGTTAATTCTCTTTCTTGATCGCAACTAGACAGACTGGTCGGTCTAGTTGAACATAAAAAATATATGCGCTATTTCTTCAAAAATTCGAAGGCCACTTTTTGGAATAGATGCAAGGGCGCTGCATCCTGTCCAGCCTTGGCCCGCATGAGTGATCCGTTAAAACTATTATGGATATAGTGCCCCAATTCGATTGCCGATATATCGTCGCGGATTTCGCCGCTTTCCTGGCCTTCTTCAATGCAATTCGCAATCAATTGCGCCCAATTGTTATAGTAGCGATTGGCCGCCTGACTCATTAACTGGCTTTGGCCGCCCATTTCCTGAGCCAGGTTCCCTATCAGGCATCCCTTACTACAGCTTTCGCCTTCATTGAATTGGATCATGGATAGGTAAAACTTCTTGAGCCGCTCAAACGGTGACAAAGACGTATCGTTCAACATGGTCTCGATATAAGTATTTTGCCGCTCGCTATAACGGGCCATAGCCTTGTCGCCAAAATCTTCCTTATTGCGGAAGAAATTGTAGAAAGATCCCTTGGGTATACCGGTAGCTTTCAGGATTTCTTCAATACCGGTATTATTGTACCCCTGGGCGCGAAAGAGCTCGATCCCCTTATCCAGAATGTCTTCTATGTTGTGCTTGCGATTCATCATCTCACCACTTAGACTGACTGGTCTAATTATACGGCATCGATTTTCACTTGTCAAGAAAAAAAATGTCAAAATGAAATATGGGGCCGAATTCGAACTGCCCGAGCCAGGGACTAAGGCAAAGGTTTAACATGCTCGCGCAACCAACCGGCAAGCTGTTCGAAGCGAAAGGAATTGGTATCAAAGAGGCTCATAAAAAATTCATGGGCCAGTAGATCATCACTATCAATGTAAAATTTGTTCATGCGCAGGAAGGTATCGGTAACGAAGAAAGCAATTCTCTTGTTGCCGTCCAGAAAGGGGTGATTATTGGCCAGGCTCTCCATCAACGCTGCAGCCTCTTCGATAATATCCTGGTAATAGCCAAGCTGCGGCCTCATTAATGCAGACTCAAGGGCACCCTGATCACGAATACCATGCGTGCCTCCGAAGGTTTCAATGAGAATTTCATGCATCGCTAATACTTCGGTTAGCGTCGGGAATTCACGCATCATTTAGCCAGCAACTCACCTAATTTCTGATTCGCGGCTACACTGGCTCGAAAATGAGCCATAACAGTGCTACGCGCGTTGTCGCCATTCTTCTTTTCGATATAGTCAATCATTGCTTCTTCCAAAACTGCTTGAAATTGACGTCCTTCGTTTTTCGCTATTTCCTGTATCGCGGCCAAAATATCGGGATTTGCCTGACTTGAAAACTTTTTGCGACGAGCGGCCATTGCGCTATCCTCTCAAAATTAGTATCTGATCGCATACCTATGCTCAATTAATATAAACTATAAATCGACCCCAATCAAGAAACATCAAGATGTTTCTTGACGAACCAGAAAACAGTTCCTGTGTTTGTTAACATAACCAAGTTTCTAAGAGTGTGTTGGAAAGTTGCTTCTTGTCATTCCCGAATGCTTTTATCGGGAATCCAGAGCTTCAAATAATGGATTTCCGCTAGAAGCATGCGGAAATGACAAGCCTGAACATCGTATTTGATAGCCCAAAATACTTTTCAAACACATTCTAACGATCCTCGCGAAGCAAGTTTTCCAATATTCCAGTATTCCAATACTCCAGTATTCCGTATATTGTACGAATGAAGCAAAAGCTCAATACATCAAACGTCGCTGAATTCGCAGCACTGTTCCTACGCGCCTTCGCAGTTTTGGCGATATCAGTCTACCTCCTGGGTACCGACAGTCCCATTGATCAAAACATTGAGAATAGCGGCTACGACAACTTGCCGGTTTCCGCACAAATAGCCTCCCCTCCCCCAGGTTTGTCGGATGTTTTGCTTCTCCCAAGCAGCCCCCCAGACAAAGGACAATTATTCTTCGCTGATCTTTTTCCTGACCATTTGCTGCTGCGACATATCCACCAGTTGGTAAGACTAAACGAAACTCGTCTGGCAAATATGTCCGCAGAACCCGTTTCACAAACCAGACGCATTCACCTAATCACCCGCCAGAGTTTATCTAATGCTGATGGCGATGAACCGCCCGCTTCCTGTTAACCCATCGAATCAAATCGTCTAGAATTCACTGCAAACGTACAGCGTTTAACAGGAGCACTATGTCATGTTCAAAAAAACGAATCAGCAAACAGCGAAAAAACAACCCTCAATATTGCGCAAGGCATTAAAGATCTCCGGGATCGGATGCGGCTTGGTCCTGGTCCTATTTGCTTTTGTTGTCGCCTGGATAGCGATTCCACTTTTTTCCGGTCCGGGCGCTATGGAGATTTCAGAGTTTCACCCTTTTAGATCAGCAGACGCAAAAGCGATCTATCACCAGGCCTACTTCGAGCAGGAAAAAGAATGGCCGCTTCCGTTCGATACGCTGATGATCCCTACCGCTTACGGCCGGACATTTGTGCGCGTCAGTGGCGCGGAGGGCGGACAGCCGCTGGTGCTGCTATCCGGTGGTGGGAGCAACTCCCTTTCATGGCGGTATACTGTGAGAGATTTCGCTGACTATCGTATTTACGCCATCGACAATATTTACGACGTCGGCCTGAGCGTCTACTCCCGCGAAATGACACAACCTGAAGAAATGGTACGTTGGCTCGACGCCACGCTGAACCAGCTCGACCTGGACGGCAAACCCCATATTATGGGACTTTCTTACGGCGGCTGGTTGGCTGCGGAATATGCCCTGGCATATCCGGAAGCGGTTGAAAAACTGGTTCTCATAGCACCGGCGGCGACGATTCTGCCCTTATCCCCGGAATGGATCAGCCGGGCACTCAAGACCTTATTGCCGCCACAAAAATATACCGGCGAAATGCTCAATTGGTTGCTACCGGACCTCGCTGCCACTGAGACAGGCAGGCAGTTAATCGAAACAACCGTCGAAGACGCAATTCGTGCAAAGGAATGCTTCAAATTCAAAATGCTGGTCAATCCGCGGGTGCTGGCAGATAGCGAGCTGGTAGACTTGCCGGCAAAGACATTATTTCTCATCGGTGAAAACGAAAAGATCTATCCTTCGCAGGCAGCGGTTGAGAGGATTCAGACTATCAATCCGGCAATTACTGTTGTTATGCTGCCGAATTGCGGTCACGGGCTCATGTGGAGCCAGCCGGAAGCAGCACATCGGACAATACGAGGGTTCCTGACTGATGCCTCAAGACAGTCCATCCCAGAGCAACTTGGCGCCGGCGAGGAATAACAAGATGTAAAGAATGCGATAAATGACAGCTTGGTTGATCCGGTTCAGCAGGTAGAAACCGGTTCGAATGCCCAGCGGCGCCAAAGGAACCAATATTAAGGACGTCCAGAGGTTTCGTGCATCAAACTGGCCAAGGATCGTAAAGGGAATTAACTTCACCGCATTGATAATCGTAAAAAAAACCACCATGCTGCCCATCAGCACGACCTTGTCGAGCTTTTGCGGCAGCATGTACATGCTGATCGGCGGTCCACCGGCATGTATTTGGGTCGAGGTGAAACCGGCCATCCATCCCCAGAAGTAGCCGCTGCGAGGCCCCGGCTTCTCTTTTCGGCGACTCGCCGGTGCAAGCCAATAATTTAGGCAAAACAAAGTAGCCAACGCACCAATCATAATTCGCAGGGCATCGGTTGATAACTGGCCCATCAGCAGCGAGGCGCACACGACGCCGACTATTGCTGCAGGCAGTAGTATTTTCAAATGATATTTGTCGAATCTGCCTCGAAAGGTATAGAGGGCGATCCAATCCATCACACAGAGGATCGGCAATAAGATCGCGGCTGCTCTTAACGGGTCGATCGCAAAAGACATGATGGGCACGGCAATCGTACCCAATCCGCCAATCCCTCCCTTGCTCATTCCAACCATAAAGACCGCGGGAACCGCTACCACATAAAACCAGGGATCGTCAATTATCTCCAAACTCTCTCCCGTTGCCTCAGATTTTTACGAATATACCCACCGTTGTTGAGGCCTGTTGCGCAACCAGATTTCCACTAACGGCCCCAAAGCGTGAATAATTGATTCCCCAACGGTCAGTGACTTGCCAAATTAGCTTCAAGCCCGGGGAGACGTATTCCTGGTTGTCGTGATAAAGTCCGGTCAAAATATTGCTGGAAGTAGCCGTGCCGTCCGTAATAGCGTTGCGGATAGCGAGCGCCCCGATCAGCCAAATCCGGTCGAAAAAGAGCCATCCTGCTTCGCCACCACCGATCAATTCATGGCTGTAATCATCATTTCGGTAATTGAATCCCAGGTTTGCAAACCAAAAAGAACGACTCGAGCCTTGACCAGCACTGAGCGACGCCATCGCACTCCAGGTATCATATCCCGTATTCAAATTGGATATAAAATCGCTTGTGGCGGTATTGAGCTCGAGGCGAATCTGGCCGGCAAATTGAACCTTTTCACCACCAAATCCCTGCTTGACTGCAAAGGCCAAATTACCCAGGGCGCTTTCTGATCCTTGCTGGGCCTCCTGGCTTGAAACCGTCAGCTGTCCGGGAAGGAATTCCGCCTCGACTGATTTCCAGGGCGCCTCAAGAATAAGCGTTAAGTTATGCCGAATACCATACTCGGCATAGAGATTATAGGTTTGATCGGAAATTTCGCGATTGAGAGAGATATCATCTTCCGGGCCATTGCTGTATAGACCGGTATAGGCAGGAATAAAACTTCCTGATAGCTGAATATACCCCTTACCCTTTTCTTGCGTCCAGGGCCCGCCAGCCAGAGCGAGTGTTGTGGTAATCATTAAGAGTAGAACTGTGGTTTTCATCATTTCCTCCAAGATTGTCTGAATAACAACCGGAAGAAACATAAAAAGACTCACCAAAAGATCACAGGAATTTCAAATTCATATTACGATTTGATGTTGGATACTGGATGCTTGATCCTGGCGAGAACTTTAGCTATGGAGAACACTGAGGGAGAAAAGCACGGAGGATGACAAATGTCGAATGACAAATGA
Organism: Calditrichia bacterium; assembly: GCA_028284445.1. GTDB lineage: Bacteria > Calditrichota > Calditrichia > RBG-13-44-9 > J075 > JANQRS01. Next base: position 29,968 of record JANQRS010000036.1, on the reverse strand, counting down.
CTAATGACAAATGACAAGTCAGTCGGCAGTTGGCGAAAGAACGAATAGCTCCGATTTCTTCAATCCAGGGTGCCAAAGGTCAACGATTTTCGAATCTCTAATCTCTATTTTTGCCCGGCAGACTGCCAACCGTCAACCTTTTTCGTCACGCGAAGTTTTTATTTGTCATTCAACATTTGTCATTTGCCATTCTAAAATTCCTTTCTTCGCAGCACGACCGCCTTATAGTCAACAGTGACATCGAAAAGCATTTTCAGGACATCCACATATGGCGATGAGATAGACGGATCACCATTGATGGTTTCAATTTGAATTCGTTTGATCGGTTGGAAACGGCGCATCAACAAATGTCGCAGGACTGCAAAATATTCCGGCAGGTGTGAATGATCTGGCGCCACATTGATACTCAGATTCTTGCCGTTGCGCTCAGACATCAGAACAATATTCGCATCATGATAGACAAGATGCGTGCTGGGCAGGCGCTTGGGCAGATTGCCTCGCAGGCCGTCCAGCGGTAATCCGCAAGCAGATGCCGGGTCCACCGCGTTGATCCAGTAGATCGAATCCGCAGGCAGTTTACGCTGCAGGGCACGGAATGCGCGCTGTGACATGAATTGCGGTCCGGGAATGCCTTCGAAAAAGTAACCGGCAACCACCTCGCCGGCCAATTCCATTAAACGCAGCGAGCGAAACACTTTCGACCATTGCAGGTGATCGGTCTCGCGCTGTAGAATCTCGCGAAAAACGATGCCGTAGCGATCCAGTAAAATGCGAGCGCGATCTTTATTGCGCTCCTCGATTTCCAGCAAGTCAGTCGCTGCTTCGTTCTCAGGCAGTCGATACCAGTTGCCGCTGAAGGGCACTGCCCCCTTCCAGCGAGCGAATCCCGGGCGTCTCCCCTGACGCCTCACACGCCCCTGCCCTTTTCCCGGCACGCTGCTCTTGGGCACCTGAAATTTATTTTCAATACCTCGGCGCAGCGCGGCAAACGAATCATTTGTTACTTCACCATCCCAAACCGACTGCCAAACCAGTTCTGACAATTGACTGGCAGGCGTACCGGCAATCTGCATCAGGCTGGAGAAATCGAAACGGCCGCCACCGGGGCGTAATATGGCAAATACCGGGTTATCAGCTTCCGGCACCTCGTCGTCAGGTGCGTCTTGTTGCTCGTTACGCAGCAAATCCAGGTCCACGTTCAGTGCGAACATAACCTGACCGGCCTGACGGCCAATCCAGCACATATTGCCTTCCAGCATTACGCTGTCCAGCCAGCTGGGATCGTACTCCGACATTCGCGCAGGTAGGATCTCCGTTTCCCAAAGCCGCGCATTGGGTGAATAGCCGCTTAATTGCTCCAAACGTTGGAATAGCTGTTCCAGACGTTCTTCCGGATCAATCTGCCGCAATCGGCGTTCCGGTAACAATCCCTGAAAATTCGCCAGAAAGAGTGGTAGCTCTTCGATGGCACGGGCCTGGAACACCGGTGCATTGCTGCGTCGATTCATGCGCAAAAGGGTCTCAAAATTTTCGCTATCACAAATCGTTTCGAGATTGGCATCAGCCGTGAGCACCCCACGTATAATGACTTGTTGCTCCTGTAAGTCCTCCAGGACCGATTCAAGCAGGTATTCATTTAGCGGCAGCAATTCCTTGAGAAAAGCAGGTGTTCGTGGACCATAAAATTGTAGCCATTCGCACAGCAATTGAGGGAGCAATTCCTCGCGTTCAACGTCAGCGGAGCTATTTGGAAGTTGATGGTCACTCTTCTTACGCACCAATGTTTGCACGTCCGTTTCCAGCTCAGCGAAGAATGTAGCATTCAATTCCGGCAGCCGCTCGATAGCGCAAACAAAAGGCTGCTGAAATGATTCCCCATCCACCAGCACCAATCTGTTTTGAACCAATTCAATGATTTCAGCAATGGATAGGCTCTGGTCCCGTTCAATTCCTTGCAGCAATGCCGTCCACTCATTTTCAGGAATCAGCAAGCGCTCCTTCACCCATTCGATGAGATCGACGCCGGCGTCCGGGGTATAGCCCGGTGACAGGCGCTGGCGCTTGGTTTCGAATTCGGTAATTACCTCATCCGGGATAACCGGGCGCAAGCCGGGCGTAAAAACCACATCGCGGATGAGGTCGCTGCGCAGATTTGAGGTGCGACCACCACGCGGGCGATCGTCCTCGTACATGTATTGATTGACCTGCTGCCAGGCAACGCTTTGCGCGAAAGGGCTGGCCTTGCTGGTCCGCGCTTCACTCCAGCTGATTTGTCCGTCGTTCAGTTCGTGGAGCAGTTGTTGCAGGTGTTCCAGATCGAAGGAATCGTGCAGGCAGGTGCGCCAGGTTTCCAGCAAAATTGGGAAATCGTCGTAGCGCATTACCGAATCCATCAATTTTTGCGATTTCAGGCGACTCAGCCAAAGCGGCATGCGCTGATTAATACGGCCCCGACTTAGCAATAAGGCCCGGCCGGCACATTCCCGGAATCGCGCCCCAAAGAAGCCCGAACCTTCAAGTTGCTTGCGAAGAAGATCCGGCAGCGACTCAGCTGAGACCATGCTCAGCAAGGTTTCAGCGCTGACATCTTCCGGCAGTTGCAGCGCGATCGAATCGTTGGTGGGAAAAACTTCTAGCTGATGACCAAAGCTTTCTTCCCAGGCAGTACTCATGGCCATGCCTAGTGGGCGGTTAATTTGGCCACCCCAGAAATTATGGATCACCACCTGATTGCCCGGCGCACCATCGGGACCACTGTCGATATGCTCAATAAGTACGTGATGTCGATGCGGCAAATCAGTCCTCGTCACCGCTTTTTGGCGCTTAAGATAGGTCAGGAGCTGACTTGCCGAGGTCTTATCCAGGCAATAGCGGATTTGGAGGCTCTCTGCAAATGCTTCGCTATCCAATGAATCGTTGGCCTTTTCGAGAAAATTGCCAACCCGTTCCGAGAAATGGTAGTCGCGATGAAAGTCCTCAGCCTTCCAAAAAGGCGGCGCCGGTTTGGCAGGATTCCCAGGAGAGACAAAGACATCATTATGAGTAACCCGCTCAACCTTCCAGGTTTGCGTACCTAGCGTAAAGCGGGTGCCCGGCCCGTTTTCCCAGACAAATTCCTCGTCAAGTTCACCGATGCGGGCATTTGTCTGACTGTGACGCATATGGAAGTAACCGCGATCGGGAATGGTGCCGCCGGACATGTAAATCGCCTGCACCGCACCTTTGAGAGTAGTCACGGTATTATCCAGCCGGTCTATGGCAACGCGCGGCTTTAGCTCGCGGATGCGGCTGTCGGCATAGCGTCCGGCGAGCATATTCAGCACCTGATCAAACTGTTCTCGTTTAAGATTTTGAAAAGGCGTGCTGGTGCGGATCAAGCCGAATAGCTCATCAATATCCCAGCTTTGCATGGCCACCATTGATACCAGTACCTGGGCAAGCACGTCGAGCGGACAATCTACGGCCCGCAGAGATTCAATGTCGTGGTCGCGAATCGCTTCCGCCAAAACTGCGGCGTCAAGAAAATCGCGGGAATGGGTTGGAAAGAGCGTGCTGTGGCTGGTCTCCCCCACCTGATGCCCGGCACGGCCAATTCGCTGGATGGCCGCTGAAATTGAGGGCGGCGATTGAATTAGCACCACCTCGTCCAACGCACCAATATCAATCCCCATTTCAAGTGAGCTGGTGGCCACAATTGCCTTCAACTCGCCGGCCTTGAGCTTCTGTTCAACGACCTCGCGAATTTCACGAGAGAGAGAACCATGGTGCGTGTAAGCCAGCGGCTTATCAAACCCCACATTAATATTGGCGGTGAGCTTTTCGCATAAGGCCCGGCTGTTAGTGAAGAGCAAGGTAGACTGGTTGCGTTTGATGATCTTTCGAAAATCATCGACCAGCGGGTCCCAGTAGGAATCGCGTATTTCCTGGTCGAGCGCATCTTCCGGATATTGCACTTTCACTTCGTAGCGCTTTTCTGCCTTCGACTGAATGATGGAGATTGGCCGGGGCTCATAGCGAAACGCAGGTCCGCTCCCGCTCTGCATAAAGCCACCGACAAAGCGAGCTACCTTATCCAGCGGGCTCACTGTTGCCGACAGTGCAATTCGCTGAAAGTCCCCGGAAAGCGGCACAAGGCGATCAACGGCCGTAATTAGATGAACGCCGCGTTTGGTGCCATATACTGCATGAATTTCGTCTAATATGACAGTCTTGATGCCGGTCAATATCGACCGGCCGCCAGCAGAGCTCAGCATCAGGTTGATACTTTCCGGTGTGGTAATGAGGATTTCCGGTGGATGCCGCAGCATTCGCCGCCGATCCGATTGCGGTGTATCGCCGCTACGGGTCAAGGCCTGGATATCCGGAAAGGGTGTGTCCCGATCCTCGAAAATCTTGCTCAACTCGCGAAGCGGGCGACGTAAATTTCGGCGTATATCATTATTCAAGGCTTTAAGCGGCGAAATATAGAGAACGCTGGTTTGACCCGCTGACCAGTCCTCGCGAACCAGACGGTCTATCGCCCAAAGGAAGGCCGTGAGGGTCTTTCCACTCCCGGTCGGTGCGGTAATCAGCACATTTTCATTCGCGGCAATGCGCGGCCAGGCCTGCTGCTGAACATCAGTTGGCGTACCAACCTGGGTTGTAAACCATTCGGAAATCAAGGGATGAAACGGATCGAGGACAGAGTTCTTCATGCAGGAATATAATACAAATGTTCACCATTTTCACCATGTCATAAAAAAGTACATCTCGCTTCGACGCTCTCCTTCGCGCTAATAAAAAAGGTCCCCCCTCTATCTCCCCCCGGGGGGAGATAGAGGGGGGACCTTGCTTCCTCAAAAGAAACTTTCGGAACCCTATTCCTCAAACGCAGAATCAAATGCGCGATCAGCAGAGGGGAAGTCAACCATGCGCACATACTCAGCTGCTTCACGAGCCCCGTGCTCACGATCCATACCGCTGTCTTCCCATTCGACGGAAAGCGGTCCTTGATAGCCAATACGATTCAAAGCACGGATAATTTCTTCAAAGTCGATATTGCCACGACCAAGAGAGCGGAAATCCCAAAAGCGACGGCGGTCGCCGAAAGAAATGTGTCCGCCAAATACCCCTGCTTCGGTAAGTTCGGAGGACCAGCCAACATCTTTCATATGAACATGAAAAATGCGATCAGCGAAACGATAGAGAAATTCAACATAGTCAACGCCCTGGTAGCCAAGGTGACTGGGATCGTAGTTAAATCCAAATGCCGGATGCCCGTCAAGCGCTTCAATCGCCCGTTCCGTGCTGGCAATGTCGAAGGCGATTTCTGTCGGATGTACTTCCAGCCCGAATTTGATGCCAAGCTTTTGGTATTCGTCGAGAATCGGTTTCCAGCAGCTGGCAAATTCTTCGTAGCCGCGATCAATCATGCCATCCGGAATTGGCGGAAAGGCATATAACAAATGCCAGATCGGGCTGCCGGTGAAGCCATTGACCACTTTGACACCAAGTCTCGCTGCTGCCCGGCCGGTTTCAATCATCTCCTGCTGCGCCCTTTCGCGCACACCTTGTGGATCACCATCGCCCCAGACGTAATCCGGCAGGATGGCCTTATGGCGTTCATCAACATTGTCCGCAACAGCCTGTCCAACCAGGTGGCTGGAAATTGAAAACAGCTGAAGATCATGTTTTGCCAGCAGATCGCGCTTCGCCTTGCAGTAGGCATCGTCTGCTTTATCTACTTCAAAGTGATCTCCCCAGCACGCCAATTCCAGACCGTCGTAGCCGAAGGCAACGGCTTTTTCACACATTGTTTCCAGTGAGAGATCCGCCCACTGACCGGTAAAAAGTGTTACGGGACGTCCCATAATGTACTCCTGTCTCTATTTCTTGAACGGATACCATTTTTCTTTGCTCTTGCTGGCCTCAACCACCGTTTCGATGAAGGCCATGCCGCGCACGCCGTCCTTCACAGTCGGGAAATCAAGATCGATCTCGTTAGGCTTCTTGCCACTTTCCACCTTCCGCAAAGCGTTTGCAAAATTACGATAGATGTTGGCGAACGCCTCCAGGAATCCTTCCGGATGGCCCGCAGGCGTGCGGCAATGCGCAAGTGCGGACTTGGATAGATTGCCATAGTTGCCACCGGCGCGAATGATTTGCGTCGGTTTATCCAGCCATTTGGCGATGAGAGTGTTCGGCTCTATCTGGAACCACTCCAAGCCGCCTTTCTCGCCATAGATGCGGATTTTCAAATTGTTTTCTTCGCCAACAGAGATTTGACTGGCAAACAGGATTCCCCTCGCACCGCCGCGGAAGCGCAGCAAAACATTGCCATCATCATCCAGTTTACGCCCTTTCACAAAAGTTGTGAGGTCAGCACAAACCGACTGAATTTTCAAACCTGTTATGTATTCAGCAAGATTTTCCGCATGGGTGCCAATGTCACCCATGCAGCCGGCGGCGCCGGCGCGTTTGGGATCTGTGCGCCAATCGGCCTGTTTTTGACCGGTTTTCTCCAGCGGGGTCGCCAGCCAGCCTTGCGGATATTCCACCACAATCTTGCGAACCTTACCTATTTTGCCGGTAGCAATCATATGCCGGGCTTCCTTCACCATCGGATAACCGGTGTAATTATGCGTCAGACCGAAAAGTTTTTTGCTCTTTTTGACCAGCTTCTCAAGATCTTTTGCCTGCTCCAAATCAAAGGTCATCGGTTTATCGCATATCACGTGAAAACCGTTTTCCAGGGCCATTTTTGCCGGCGCATAATGCATAAAGTTCGGGGTAACGATCGATACGAAATCCATGCGCTCCCCTTCCGGCAACTCCTTCTCTTTTAGAATCATTTCTTCGTAGGTGCCGTAGACGCGATCCGGCGGTAGGAAGAGCTCCCGGCCAGATGCTTTCGATTTCTTGGGATCACTGCTGAACGCACCACAAACCAGTTCAATTTGGCCATCGATCGCCGCTGCAATTCGATGCACTGCTCCTATAAAGGCGTCTTTTCCACCGCCAATCATTCCCATCCGGATTTTTCTGGGCATAACGTTCTCCGCGCTGAAGTTGGTAATATTGCTGGTAGTTTGAGAGATGTTTCAGAAAACACCCATTATAATTCCCAAATAATCAGGAATTAATCAACAGTTTTTTGCGGGATTTACAAAGGTTTTTGGCAGGTGCTATTCAAAATAGCGGATTAGGGTCACCAGAGTATCAGAGGCACTGATGCCAAACGTCATGCCGGGGTTGCCGGTTGTATAGACTGCGTCGTAAATGAGGTTAAAGACATCATTTGTCGTAATCGTACCGATATTGACGCCGGTTGCCAGCGCTCCCCGCCCATCAAACTCACCACCGATAATAATATCATTGGTCCCATACATCAAGCCTCTAAATCCAGTGATATCGGCAGTGACGGTAGCAGTGATGGTGTTTCCTGAAAGTAAGGTTGGATAATTTTGCGGCAGGGCTCTTAAGGAAACATTGGTAGCACTGTTAATAATGATATCATTTGCTGCAACGATGGTACCATCCAGATCGGTATTGGCACCGATTGTGGCGGTACCGGTAATGTACCAAACCCCGGTATATGATGCACCGGTAAAGGTCATATCACCAACTACTCGCTGGCCGGCAGCGATTGCTTCGTTTTCGTAGAAGGTCCAGTTCACTGCCGGTGCCGAAAGCGGACTACCGGAACTGGTCGTGCCGCTAATGCTGACACCTCCGGTATTATCGATGATATTATTTGCGTGAACATCACCGGTAATATTGCCGCCAGCATTAAATGTCACATCGTTGGCGCCAAAAATAGCGTATGGCCACTCGACAGTTGCATCAACAACAAGCGTGGCAGAGAGTTCGTGGAGTGACTGGCCGAATCGGGATTTAATGAGGATATTGACGGTGTCTCCCCCAGCCGGCGTAACAGTAACGGTATCGTAACTGCCGATAAAATACTTATCTGTCTCTGTGAACGTTCCGTTGAGAGTCGGGTTGGCCGCCAAACGCATCGAATAATACTCAAGCACAGAGCGTGAAAGATTCCGAGCAACGCCATCGCTATAGTAGTCGCCACTATTTGCTACCGCTTCCACACCAACGCGATTGAAGTTCATCGATGAAACGCCAACAAACATCATCAGGCCGATGACCAAAATTATCGTTAGCTTTCCCATATTACCTCAGATTTACCGGGGCATAACTACCCTGCCAGCTGGTACCGGCATAGGAATCTTCCATCATGAAGGCGCTTTCCAATTTAATTCGCACCCGTACTGCCCGGACATTATTCACTCCGGTTACGGTTGTCAAATTAGCGTAGGGAATAACGCTGCCGGAAGTGTCCACATAGCTTAGCTGAAAATCGGTTACTCCCGGAATCACCTGGGTAGCGGCGTCCGAGTTAAGCTTGCGATAGAGTATCCTGTCGTTCGGATTGTCGGTTGACGACAATTCTGTGACGTCGCCAAGATAATAGTGGATTGAATCAACAATACCGTTATTATCGATATCGCTGAAGAACTTTACTTCCATGGAATCGACATTGCCAACCATGAAGTTGGGCGCAGAGGTGCCGTAACCCAGCTTGTGAAAGTCCTGGTCCAATATTTTCACTGTCTGAACCATATCCAACTGCTCGTCGATTTCCATTCGACATTTATTGAGAGATGCCGTCATTCCGTGCTGCAAGGCAATCGTGGCCATCAGGAAGAAGGCAAAATATAATAGCGAGCTGACGTGATCGATTAGAAATTGCATGGCGGTGTCCTATCAATAGTAAGTAAACAAACGTTCGATTCGCAGCGAATCGGTCATGAAATCCGGATTGGTAATAGAAATCCTTACTCGCTTGGCGTAGGTTGGGCTGATCGCATCCAGACTCGGATTGGACGTGTCGGCATACGCAACGTCTATAATAGCCTGAAAACCAGGTATCCTGCCGGCGTCGAAGCTAATGACGCGTCCATCGTAATCATCAATATCATCATCTGACGGCTCCAGACCATCGCTGCCGAGACTCAATACCGAGGTCAAATCCCCGGCGGAACTCACTCTTTGCGAATTGGTCGTTTCCTCATCAAAACTCTCGAGCGAAATCTCTTCGAGAATCTGTTCGGCAACGCCGACGGCATTGATTATGGCTTCACTTTGAAACACGAGCACCTGCCGGTCCAGGATATCATTGTTGGTTGACAACGATATCATCGAGAACGTCAGAATTGCCAGAATGAACAATATGCGTTCCATGCGTAGCTACCTCACAACACAAGACTATTTTACTTTCAAATTGTAACATGCTCCAATGACATCAGCCGCGTGCCCGCGCGCTGATGCAATAAATACAACATCCCCAAAGCGCAATGCGACATTGAGGTGCTAAAGAGGCCGACATTCGAATCTGCGGTGATCTGAATATGCCGGACCAAAAAACTGTAACGGTGATATCAAAGACAAAAAGTGGTAGAAGATCGACAGCCTGTCGTAAAGTTGCTACAAAAAGTGGTAGAAGCGCCACAAACAGACTTGTCAATTATACTACGTTGAGCGAAAGACATTGTGACAGATTTGGCATTTTCTATTCTTGTTTCGAATTTCTCAAATTCTGCGCCAATACCAGCATCCATGCTGCAATAATCAACAAACCGCCCATTTCACGGCCCTTTTCGACGGCAATTGTTTTCATGGTGATGTCGGTGACCAATTCTCCCCATCCAACCTTGCCGATGACAGCCGGCGCAAGGCTAGCTGCCCATAGCAATGTCAGCACACCGAGCACTGCCGGATATCGCCACTCAAGTTTCTTGACATGATACATGATGCAGGCGGCAGCAGCCAGTCCGTAGACAATTATCCAGAGCAGCGGATCGGGATCGTTAATTTGTACAAAAACCGACAAAAGAAACGCAAGTAACATGACGATATTTAGAATTCTCATAGGCCATCAAATGTAAAGTTTTTCTGTGGAAATCAACAAAACTGTAACCCGCTTGTGATTTCTGCATCTTAGTATCATAACATCGCACAACCATCTAATTTTTCCAAGGAGAGAGAATGTCAAAAAATGTTCTTGTGACCGGCGCCAGCACCGGTTTCGGATTTCTGATTACACAAACCCTACTCAATAAGGGACATACCGTATTCGCCACAATGCGCGGCTTAAACGGAAAGAATGCCGATAATGCGCAACAGCTGAAAGCAGCAGCTGAAGGCACATCCGGGACGCTGCACTTGCTGGAACTCGATGTGACAAACGAAAGCTCCGTCAATGACGCGGTTCAGAAGGCATTGGACGCAACCGGCAGCATCGATGTTGTCGTCAACAATGCCGGATTTGGCGCAGGCGGCATCGTAGAGGGCTTCACAACCGATCAATGGCATAAAGTGTTTGATGTTAACGTCTACGGCGTTCAGCGAGTATGCAAGGCAGTCTTGCCCTCAATGAGAGCCAAGGGCAGCGGCCTGGTCATCAACATCAGCAGCGTGATGGGTCGCATCGTTATTCCCTTCGCGGCGCCCTACACGGCCTCCAAATTTGCCCTGGAAGGCATGACAGAAAGCTATCGCTACGAGCTATCCGGCACCGGCGTTGATTTTGTGCTGATTCAGCCGGGCGGTTTCGGCACTAACTTTCTTGCTAACATGGCGCCTCCGGCTGATACAGCAGCCCTTGCGAGCTATGGCGAGATCAATGATATCCCCGGTCAAATGTGGGGCGGAGCCGCCGAGATGCTGAAAGGTGATGATGCACCTGATCCGCAAGACGTCGCAGATGCGGTATTGACATTGATCGAAACACCGGCAGGCAGTCGTCCGTTGCGCATGGTTGTTGACCCGATGAGCGGCGGCGAAGGGCCGACGGCCATTAATGCCACCTGCGATCAGGTTCAGGATGCCTTGCTGGAAAATTTCGGCATCTCCCAACTCAAGTCGGTTAAACCGCAGGATTAAGGAACGACGCTCATGGCTGAAGCATCGCGCAGTATTATCTACATTGGCGATCCGATGTGCTCCTGGTGCTGGGGATTTGTCCCGGTCCTGGAAAAAATTCAAGCGGAGTTCGGTGAATATGCTGAATTTAAAACCATTGTTGGCGGATTGCGGCCCGGTATTCATGCACAACGCATGACGACCTCTGTTGGCGATATGATCCGCTCACATTGGGAGCATGTGGAAGAGGCCAGCGGTCAGCCATTTGATTATTCGTTTTTTGATCGAAAAGATTTTTTATATGATACCGAACCGGCGGCCAAAGCTGTGGTCACGGTTCGGCATCTTAAGCCAGAGGTTGAATTTGATTTTTTCAAGGATTTGCAGCGAGCCTTCTATACAAAAAATATTGATATCACCCTTCCCGGAAGCTACCTCCCCTACCTCGCAAAATATGATATTTCTGAGAGCGATTTTCAATCGCACTATGACTCAATAGACATTCGCAAGGCAACAACCGCCGACTTTCAGCAGGCAAAGGAATATGGCGTCCGCGGTTTCCCATCGGTCATCCTGCGCAGTGATGCAAAATTGGGATTGCTCACCGCCGGCTATCAATCCTACGATCGCCTCGGTCCGGCGATTAAGAACTGGTTTTCATTATAAAAACCGACCTTCCAAATTTTCCTCTTAATATTTTTGTGGAATTTCGCCATTCCCGTCATCTATGCATAAACGGCGAAGCCGTTACATAGCACAGCCAGATGTTCGCCCCAAGCGAACTTGTGGGAGGTACAGAGATGCCGGTACGCAAAACCCTGCTTTCCAGAACGGCGAAGCCGTTACATAGCACAGCCAGATGTTCGCCCCAAGCGAACTTGTGGAAAATGGACAAATTTGTGGAAACAGGCGAACTTGCGGAAAATGGACAAATTAGCAGGAAGGAGATTCTTATAGGATCGGCAAGAGGTCATTCGTTCAGCCAGCTTTATATTCACATTGTTTTTTCGACAAAGCGCCGGCTTCCCTTCCTGAGAAAGAGTGAAATCCGGCGACAATTACATCCCTATTTAGCAACTACCTGCAAACGAAAAGGCTGTACTGCCCTGGCAGTCGGAGGCACTGAGGACCATGTCCATTTGCTGATAAGACTGTCGAGGACGCAATCTATTGCCAATATAGTTAGAGATTTAAAGCGGGCGTCGTCACATTGGTTAAATTCCGGTGCGAAATTGCCTCACCAATTCCGGTGGCAAAAAGGATATGGTGCGTTTTCAATAGCACCAGGGCAGATAAAGGTTCTGATGCGCTACATTGAGAACCAAATGGAACACCATGCAACAATTTCCTACAAGGATGAAATTCGACGAATTTGTCAGAAATTTGGTGTGGAGATCGACGAGGAATTCATGTGGGAATGAGGCATCAATACCCCCACGTTCGCTGGGAGCGAATATGAGGCTGTGTTATGTAACGGCTCCGCCGTTGGCCTGGCAAATACTGCAACACTAAATCATTTTGAATATTTCCCGCCTTTCGGCCCGGTTTTCCAATTCCACGCAGAGCGAATGATGTCTTCGATATCGCGGACTTCCGCTTCCCAATCGAGTGCCTTTTTGGCCATTTCAGGATTGGCAACTAATACAGCCGGATCTCCCGGGCGTCGTTGACCCAGGCGCACATCAAATTCGCGACCGGTCACTGCTTTGGCTGCGTCAATGACTTCCTTAATTGAATGTCCCTGTCCGGTGCCCAAATTCACCATCAAAGAATCGCCATCACCAAGCAGTCGATCCAGGGCGGCGCCATGCGCGGATGCCAGGTCTTCGACGTGGATGTAATCACGCACGCAGGTGCCATCTTCGGTATCGTAATCCGTTCCATAAATGGTGATAGCCTCGCGTTCCCCGGATGCAGCATCCAATATCAACGGAATCAAATGCGTTTCCGGGTTGTGATCTTCACCGATCGCGCCGTCATGGGAGGCACCGCAGGCGTTGAAGTATCGCAGAAAGGCATAGCGGAAAGCATAGGCTGTGTAATAGTCCTTTATGATTTCTTCCAGCATCAGCTTGCTTTTGCCATAGGGGTTGATCGGGCGCTGCGGATGTTTTTCATCAATTGGCAAGTATTGCGGATGGCCATAGGTTGCGCAGGTCGAAGAAAAGATGATGCGCTTGCAATTGAATTCCCGCATCACTTCAAGCATATTCAGCGGTGCTACAAGATTGTTGGCATAGTAGCGAGCCGGATCTGTCACTGATTCACCCACATATGCATACGCGGCAAAATGCAGAACTGCCTGAATATCATATCGTTTGAATACTTCCGTCATTAATTGTTTATCGCCAATATCCCCGACAATCAGATCCACTTGCTCGGACGGCAGCGCATCGCGATGACCGTAGACAAGATTGTCCACGACGATAATTCTATGTCCCTTCTCGGCCAGATAACGTACCGTATGCGACCCAATATATCCGGCACCGCCCGTCACCAAAATATGTCCCATAAATTCACCTTCATTCTTCCGTGCCAAACCGGTTCCTTTCGTTGATAGTTTCGGCACCAATTAATGGACAACCAGCCGTAAATCAAGTTTTTTCTTGAAATAATTGAATGAGTGTAGAGACTCAGGAGAGAACGTTCGAAGAATGCGGAGACGCGGCGTGTTTCTCAAGCAAGATATAGAGTTTCTCCCGAGACACAGGCTTTGAAAGGAATAGATCCATGCCAGCATCAAAGCATTGTTGGCGATCGTGGGTATTGGCATTGGCAGTTAATGCTATGATTGGTATTGTGGAAATGTGCTTGTCTGCGAGCCTGCGAATTCTCTCAGTTGCCTCCAGACCATCCATCAACGGCATTTGCATATCCATAAAAATTAAATCATACCCCCTGCCAGTAACGGCTTCAACGGCGGCGGCGCCGTTATCGACAATTCTCACTGCACAGCCATATTTATCCAGGAGTTTCTCTATCAAGCGCTGATTGATCGGATTGTCTTCAGCAACAAGTATATTCAACCCAAAGTGCGCAGTTGCCGGGATTTGCGGACGTTGCGTCGAATCAGATGTGTCCTGATCTTGAATCTCAACCGGGAGTTCAACTGTGAAAGTCGTCCCTTTTCCCGGGGCACTTTTCACAGAGATATTTCCACCCATTAGCTGACACAGTTCCCGGGTTATGGTAAGTCCCAGACCACTCCCACCGTATTTACGCGTTGTCGATCCGTCAGCCTGGGTGAAGCTGTCAAAAATATGAGCTTGTTGCTTCTCACTGATCCCGATACCGGTATCCACAACCGCTAGTTTTAGCAGAGCTTTTGTCGCGGCCGGTTGTGATGAACGTTCCCCGATCGACAGCCCAACTTCTAAGACGACGCTTCCTTCCAAAGTGAATTTGCGGGCGTTGTTTAGCAAGTTAATTAGCACCTGGCGAACGCGAACCGGATCACACACGATCAGTTCCGGCATATTTTCCGGTAACTGAATCCGAAATTCCAGGCCTTTTGCTTCGATCTGGATGCGCACTAACTGTCCAACCTCTGAGAGCAGTTTGCCCAGATCAAAAGCGACCATTTCGATTTCAAGTTTGCCGCTCTCTATTTTTGAAAAATCAAGGATCTCTTCAATAATTTCCAGTAAGGCGCGAGAGCTAACAGAAATGGTATTCACCAATTCATGCTGCTCAGCGTTAAGATCGGAGTCAGCAAGCAATGCATTCATGCCAATTATGCCGTGAAGCGGCGTTCGAATTTCGTGACTCATATTGGCAAGAAAAAGGCTCTTGGCGCTGCTGGCGCTCTCAGCCATTTCTTTTGCAACCTGCAATTCCCGGGTTCTAACCAGCACTTTTTCTTCCAATTCCTGGTTGGCTCGCTTTAGTTTTTCTTGCTGCTGATTAAGCTTGCGAGCAAGCTCACGCGTTTCCTCTATCAGTGTATCCTTCGGTTGCATCACCATCAGGTAATCGAAGATAACATCGTGCAAGGCAAAGTGCCGGAAATGCAGGTTGAACTTACCAAGTTGTTTTTTGTCTGTCAGCTTCGGAGACCCAACCAGGTAAAGTAACCCATTGCCGGGATTCGGAATAAGCTGATAGCGAAATGTGAGGCCACTGGCAAGATGATTGACAATCAGCATCGACCGCTGCATTGCGTTGAGTTGATCGTATGATAGCTGGACGCGTGGACGAACCAGCTCGAAATAATCCACAAAAGGATCATTGCATTGGACATCCGGCAATACATCTGCTATCGAAGGACCGACCGTGACAATCAGGAGTTTGTCGTCGAGTACAAGATGAAATGGGAAGGCATTGGAAAGAAGCAAACCATCGCTCGGGGGAATATGTGCAGGCCTGGCGCTTGCACCAGATTGCTTAGCCATTGAATGTGACCCTGAATTGATCTTCAGTGGCCTCGACGCCCTTTGTTCTGATTTGTTCAACTTCGCAGGTTGTATTGAGCATACGAGCAAGGCCCTTTACAAGTCCATTCACCATAGGCGCAAGGCCGTCGCGCTCCGACACATAATGAAGAATTAAATCCTTATCCGTAACGTCAGTACACCAGAAAGATGGGGGCTTCAGATTGTCGAAGGAGTATCCAACGCGAACATGCAGGTTATCAAGATTATCAAGGATCTCCGGTAAGGTATCACCCGCGTCCCGTAGCAAGTCGCCGTAATGGCTGTCCAGTGCAAATGCAATCCAGTACTCGCCAACCTCTTCGAGAAATGCTGCCGGGGACTTTTCCAGCGCAGCTGCGGCTGCAACGACCATGCCGACAGAGACTTCATCGCTGTATTGATCCATACTGATAAAATTGTCATCCTGAATATCTGCCCGCCGTTTCACTTCTCTCCAGGCACCATCACCATATTGGGTTGAAATATACTCTTTGATTGCTTTGTTAACCATGCCGTACATCGCATGCTCCTTCCCTAAATGAAGCAATTTAGACAAAAAATAGTTGTGGTCTTGTTGAGAGAATCGACAATTTGCAAACCTGGCTTTAGCAAAATCGATGAAGCGTAAGTTATTACAGGCGCAGTCGCAATAATTTACCGTCGTCACTAGATTTCAATTTCGTTTATTTGCTGAATTTGTTAATGCAAGCAAGGCTGTTTATAATAGACTGACCAGGTTAATTCTAAATGTAAGACGAGAGAAAATATGCCCCCAAAGCCCCGCGTTTATATTACGGCGCCGATCATGGAGACAGGGATTTCACCTTTGAGATCCCGCGCAGGGATCGAAGTGTATAGCGGCCCTCTGCCGATGCCGAGACAGATGTTGCTGGACAAAGCCTCGAAAGCAGATGCCTTGCTTTGCATCCTCAGTGATCAAATTGATCAGGCCTTTTTCGACGCTTGTCCGAATCTTGGGATTGTGTCGCAACATGCGGTCGGATACAACAATATAGACTTGGCTGCGGCGAGTCGGGCCGGTGTTTGGATTACCAATACGCCCGGTGTTCTGACCGAAGCTACTGCCGATGTTGCCTGGGCGCTCATCCTGGCGATCAGCCGCCGCGTGGTAGAGGCAGATAGCGTCATGCGCAGCGGCGGTTATACGACATGGGAACCACAATTTATGCTCGGCGCAGACATTTATGGAAAGACGTTGGGAATTCTTGGGGCAGGACGTATCGGCAGCGCTGTTGCTCGTCGCTCGGTGGGGTGGCGGATGAAGGTGTTGTATCACAGCCGATCACAGAACCCGGAAATGGAAAAGGAACTGCAAGCAACCCGGGTGGACTTTTCAAGATTGCTGCAGGAGTCGGATTTTCTTTCTGTTCACCTACCATTAACGAAGGACACACATCACCTGATTGGTGCGGAAGAAATTGCGCGGATGAAATCGACTGCCTTTCTGATCAATACCGCCCGCGGGCCAATTATCGATGAAGCTGCACTGGTGACAGCGCTGCAGGAAATAAGGATTGCCGGCGCCGGCCTCGATGTATATGAAAATGAGCCCAAAATGATGCCCGGGTTGAAAGAGCTGGAGAATGCGATACTGCTACCGCACATCGGCAGTTCGACGATTCACACCAGGGAGGAAATGGCGCGTGTGGCAGGTGAAAACATCTTATGCTATCTTCAAGGTAAGCGTCCGCTGTCAATTGTCAATCCGGAAGTGCTTCCACCGGCTATAGCAAGTTCTTGACAATGAAGCGAATGGTCTTTACAACCCGGTTGGTATACGGCGGATAAACAGGTTTCAGCGTACCGGCCTTTTGTGACAATATCGCCCTCTCATTAGAGAACTCAATAAAACCGAAGTGGCCGTGCGATTTGCCGATACCGCTGTTGTTGACGCCGCCGAAGGGCAAATGTGGGTTGCCATAGTGCAGCATGTAGTCGTTGACGACTGTGCCACCTGCAGTTGTATTTTCGAGGAAGTAGTCTATTTTTTTGCGATTTCGGGCCGCAATATATAGCGACAGCGGTTTCGGGTATTTGCGGATCAGCTTAACAACATCAGCATCGTTCCGGTACTTCAGCACAGGTAAGACCGGGCCAAAAATCTCTTCTTGCATTAAGGCCATATCTTCAGACACATTGGTAATGATCGTCGGCTCAATATAACGATCAGACTCGTTCATTTTCCCACCCATAACAATATCACCGCCTTTTTCTACTGCATCGGCAACGAGGCCTTTTACACGTTGGAAGTGGCGATCATTGATGATACGTGAATAATCCTCGGAATGGGCAATCCCAACACCTTTTGAGTCATACAGCCGCAAGACGGCGCCTTTGAGCGCTTCCACAAAGGCATCAAAAATATTCTCATGCACAAGAACATAATCCGGCGCAATACAGGACTGACCGTTATTCACCAATTTGCCCCAGATCAGACGCTCGGCATTTTGCTTGATATTGACACTTTCGTCGACGATCACCGGCGATTTCCCGCCGAGCTCCAATGTCACCGAGGCCAAATTCTTCGCCGCTGCACCCATTACGATTTTACCGACCGCCGGGCTGCCTGTAAAGTAGATATGATCAAATGGCAGTGCCAGCAGCGCGGTGGAGACATCAACTCCGCCGGTGAAAACTGCTACCTCCTTCTCGCTGAACAATTCAGCCATCATTTTTGAAATGTAGTCCGAGGTATGCGGCGACAGTTCGGAGGGCTTCATCACTGCCGTATTTCCGGCGGCAATCGCATAAATCAACGGGTTTAGCGCCAGTTGAAATGGATAGTTCCAGGGAGAGATAATCAGCGCAGACCCCTTTGGTTCGTAGATGATCTGCGAACGAGCGCCCAACAAGGCCTGCGGCGTACCCACCGACTTCGGCTTCATCCATTTGCGAAGGTTCCGCTTGACAAACTTGATCGTAGATATGACGATACCAACTTCATTCAGCAAGACTTCAGCAAAGGGCTTTTTGAAGTCAGCATGCATGGCGGTTGCCAATGCCTGCACATTGCTTTCATCCTCAACATACTTGAGAATGCGTCCAAGACGCTCAATGCGTTCCCGGGCATTTAAGGCTGCCATCTCCGGAGCAGCATTCTTCTGAATGTCAAATACGCGATTAATGTCTGACTGCTGCTCGGTCTTCAATAAAGTGTCCGGCATTGTATATCCTCTATTTTCCTGAATCTATTTTTAGCGCTCCAGCAAACCGCCGTCAACCGGCAATGCATGTCCGGCAATAAAGGAGCTTTTTTCTGAACAAAGGAAGACGATCGCTTCGGCGATTTCGTCAACCGTGCCAAAGCGTTTCAGTGGAATAGCCTGGCGCAGCTGGGTATCGAGCCCCGGTTTCATATCGAGTAAGCCGTCCAGCATGGCTGTTTCGGTGAAAGCCGGGCAAATCGCATTGATGCGAATACCGTTGCGCGCATACTCCAGCGCGGCTGATTTGGTCAATCCAATCACGCCGTGCTTGCTGGCGGAATAAGCGGCATGTGCCGGGAAGCCCTTCAATCCGGCAATGGAAGCCACGTTGACAATCGCTCCGCCGCCGGCAGCAGCAATATGCGGTAATTCCGCCTTCATGCAGTAGTACACGCCGGTCAAATTCACGGCAATCACCCGATCCCAATCTTCGGCGGGATAGTTCGCCGTCGGGGTACGCATACCGCCAATGCCGGCATTATTTACCGCCATGTCCAGGCGCCCGAATTCGGCAACCGCAGTTTCAATGACGTCGGCAACCTGGGCACGCTTCGTCACGTCAATATGGCGAAAAACGGCTTCATCGCCGTTTTCTGAAATCATGTCGACAGTTTCCTGTCCACCTTCTTCAACAATATCAGCAACAATCACCGTCGCGCCGCGGCTTGCCAGCATGATCGAAGTGGCCCGCCCGATGCCCGAGCCCGCGCCGGTAACAAAAGCCACTTTATTCAGGAATTCTCCGCTTTCCATATCAGCCCTGATACATATCTTCGATAGCGTCTTTGTATTTGTCCAAAATGACCCGCCGCTTGAGTTTCATCGTCGGGGTCAGCTCAGCCTGAGAGCCGTCTGTGGTGACCGGTGCCCAAACGCTGTCGAGAAGCGTAAACTTCTTAATTTGTTCAATATGGCTGAAGCCGGGATTATAGCGATCCAGAATCGACTGATATTGCGCCAATACCCGCGGATTGTTGACCATGTCCGCCAGATTCGTCCACTCAAGATCATTCTCTATGCACCAGTCCTTTAAAGCGCCTTCCGCCGGAACGATCACTGCTGAAACAAACTTACGTGATTCACCAACCACCATGATTTGTTCAACAAGGAAATCCTCTTTGAACTTGTTCTCAATCGGAGCCGGCGCAACATATTTACCACCGGAGGTCTTCAAAAGCTGTTTCTTGCGGTCCGTAATCTTCAGGAATTGCTTACCACCGGGACCGTCAACAAATGTGCCGATATCTCCCGTACAAAACCAGGTTTTGCCATCAATTTCTTTCATCACTTCAGCCGTAGCATCCGGCTTGTTGTAATAGCCCATCATGATATTCGGACCATTGGCAAGAATCTCTCCTTCACCATCCCGATAGACACCATCACTGGCATCAATCATAATTTCGACACCGCGAAGCACCGGACCAACAGTCCCAAGCATGGCAGCATCTTTGTCAAATTTGTTCACCGTCAGTGTTGGCGATGTTTCTGTCAATCCATAGCCTTCACGAATCGGGATACCGGCCGCCGAAAAAATGCGTGCAATGTGATGCGGACAGGGCGCCGCCCCGGTCACGATACCGCGCACGTTACCGCCAAGCGCTTCCCGCCATTTGCTGAAAACCAGCTTATCGGCAAGCCCGCGCTTGAATTTATCAAACCCGCCAAATTCCTTATCATAGTCATAAGTTTCTGTCAGGCCAAGAGCCCAGAAGAAGAGTTTTTTCTTTAGTCCGGTGAGCGCCAGGCCACGGGCATAAATGGCTTCATATACCTTTTCGAGCAGACGTGGTACGGTGGTAAAGAAGACCGGTTTAACGGCTTTCAGGTCACCATCATCACCACCGAGATTGTCCGTGCCTGTAAAGTGCACACTTAATCCCATCGACATATATCCGTAGGCAACTGCGCGTTCGAAAATATGGCAAAGCGGTAGAAAACTGAGGACTTTTTCACCGGGAACCGGGTTCGGCAATATTTCAGCGGTCGTCGATACCACGTGAATGATGTTTTCGTGGTTCAGCATCACGCCTTTCGGATTACCAGTGGTTCCGGAAGTGTAGATGATAGTCGCCAGACTTTTCGGATCGATCCCGGCAGAGATTTTCTCAACTTCTTCCAGCCTGCTGTCGTCAAGAACCTCTTCCCAGAAGGGACGGCCGTCCTGGCGATCAAAGGTAAAAATGCCCTGCAGGCTTTTCACCTTCGGCCGAGCACTTTCAACTTTATCATATAAGTCTTTGGCGCCGACAAAAGCGTATTTCACTTCGGCATCATTAAAAATGTATTCGTAGTCGGAAGGACTGATAGTTGGATAAACCGGAACGTTGATCATACCGGCTTGCAAAATGCCCAAATCAACAACCGTCCATTCAGCACGGTTTTGATAGGTCGCGGTGGCGATCTTATCGCCCGGTTTCAAGCCAAGCTTCAACAGCCCACTGGCCACTTTAAGCGACAGGTCTATGACTTCGTCTGTGCTATAGAACTTCCATTCGCCGTCTCTGCGGCTACCAAAGGCTTTTTCCTGCGGAAATTTTTCTTTTTGATGATAGATCAATTCAAAGAGGCGAGTCACTTCTGCCATCGGGATACCCCCTGCTGAATATTCGTCACAACGTGTCAATCAAAACAATCGATCACTATTTATTATCTCGAGCTAAAACCACTTCCTAAACTAATAAAAATAATCAAATTCGCAAACGATTGATCCCGGCGACGCAACATTTTGAGCGTTTGGCACCAACTTTGTCCGCCAATTTGTTGTTTGTGTATTTGAACCCGCTTATTTATATCCATTTTGCTTATATTTTGATCCCGATACTAAAATTTGTCCAAACTGAAGCGTGAGGAAATACATGGATATTTTGCGCACACCGGATGACCGGTTCAAAGATCTGCCCGGTTACGATTTTACCCCCAATTACCTTATGCAAGGCGAGGTCCGCATTCACTACCTCGACAAAGGGCCGAAAGATGGTCAACCAATGCTTTTGCTTCACGGTGAGCCTTCCTGGTCCTATCTCTATCGGAAGATGATCCCTCTTTTTACGGCGGCCGGCTTTCGCGTCATTGCCCCAGACCTGGTTGGCTTTGGCCGTTCCGACAAACCTGCGAATAAGAACGACTATTCCTATCAATCACATATGGATTGGATGACCGGATTTGTGGAAGCACTGGACCTGCAAAATATCATTTTGGTCTGCCAGGATTGGGGCGGGTTGATTGGACTGCGAATGGCCGCTGAGCAGGAAGCACGCTTTGCGCGGATTGTGGCCGCCAATACCTTCCTGCCAACCGGCGATCGTAAAATGCCTATGGCATTTACCCTCTGGCAAACCTACTCGCAGAAAGTTCCGCGTTTCAAAGTCGGCAAGATTATCACCAAAGGCTGCACCTCGAAATTGAGCAAGGAAATCATCGCTGCCTATGACGCCCCCTTCCCGGATGAAAGCTATAAGGCCGGTGCTCGCATGTTTCCAATGCTGGTACCGAATCGCCCGGACGACCCCGCTTCCGACGCCAATCGTGCAGCCTGGCAGGTATTGAAACGCTGGCAGAAACCATTCCTGACGGCATTCAGCGATAAAGATCCGATCACCCGAGGGGCCGATAAATATCTCCGGAAAGTCATTCCCGGCTGCGAAGGACAACCGCATACG
Organism: Calditrichia bacterium; assembly: GCA_028284445.1. Lineage (GTDB taxonomy): Bacteria > Calditrichota > Calditrichia > RBG-13-44-9 > J075 > JANQRS01. Next base: position 7,756 of record JANQRS010000036.1, on the reverse strand, counting down.
ACGATCAGCGGTGGCGGGCATTTTCTCCAGGAAGACAAGGGCGAGGAATTGGCAACTGTGATTGTGGATTGGGTGAAGGGGTAAGCTCACCTCGTTCGCGTCAGCTGGCTTCGCCTCGTCAGGTCGCTGCGCTCCCGTAAATGCACGAGCGTAGCGAGTTGACGGCGATCTTGCGAGCCTGACGGGTCGAAGACCCTGACGTGAGTGAAACGAGCTGACGTGAGCGAAGCGAACCTTATTCAAAAAACGCCAGAATCTGCTGCATCAACTGGGCGCGAGCCTGACGGCCCAATATCGTCTCAAAAGGAAAGCCGAAAGCAATGACCTTGTGCTTCAGGCCGGCGTAGGCTGTGGCAGCCGGGATGTTGTTTTCAGCATAGCGCAGAATGGTCTTGGTTTTAACATCGCGGGGCGCAATGGCATCCGGTGCCTCGGCGGTATAGATGTCCGGGTGATAGCCGGTATTGATCTCCAGCCTTTCCGTTATCGGCAAAAACAGCGAGTCTGAAATTGCGAGGCGCCCACCGCGCGTTGCATGATTGGTTACCCAGCGATAGTGCAATACGTTATTCGCAAATTCCTTCTTCTCATCCGAAACGTCATCACCTGCCAGCAGATCGGTGCCGATGTAAGATCCCGACAGGAAAAGGTTGCCACCGCCGGCGCAGTAGTCCGTCAGGCGCTGCCGCATATTTTCAGGGAACGCCTCAAATACCGGCTCCGGTCCCGGTTGCGGCCAGCCGGTCAAGCGCTCTTCACCAAGGATCAGATTAACCAGTGAATAAGCTTTAAGCGATATGAGTGAATCAGCAACCGCCTCATCGCTGCAAGAAATAAACGAGCGCCCGGCCGCGCGAATCGCCTCACCGTGCACATAGGGATAATCAAATGTATTCCCCGGAATCACCCGTGTCTCATAATCCGCATAGCTGGCGCCCCAGCCAGGTGCATCATCGCCCCGCCATTTGGAGCTGCGCATGAAATCAAACTGTGGGCCGGTATAGCTCAAGTCGTAGCGATCCGGCACGCCTTGATCAACAAAATCCGCAAATCCGGCAAAATCGCCGGTTTCCACGACCGCAGGCGCGGCAATGCGATCAAAGCCATTCACGATCATCACAGGATCAGAAAAATCACCGATTCTGCAGGCAGACAAAATTTCCGAGGGGAAACTGGTCCCGCCCTCGTTCACTGCCGCTACCTTAAAACTATAAATGACGCTATCGGCCAGCGAGTCTACGGTAAATACCGGGCCGTCAACCAGCATACCATTGTCCCAGCCACCACCGTCGAGGCGAGTATAAACAATAAATTTTTCGGCCACAGCCGAAGCTTCCAGGGAATCGTCTTGCGCCTGCCACGACAGTTGCAGACCGCTGGTGCCCTCAGTTCTCAAGGCGAAATGCGTCACCGGCAGCGGCTGCACAACAAAAGGCCTCTGATGTTGGGTAGCAAGAAATTTCAACATGGCTTTGTAAATGGAACGGCTGCTATCGAAGCGAAAGCGCGGATCGAGGGCAAATTTCATATCCAGCAAATTATGATGTGACAACAACTCCAGTAAAGCGCCCGGCACGTTCGGACGGAAGGCTTCACTATACTGCTTATCCCATAAGCTGCGGCGACGCCAGTTCGGATCATATTTTCTGCGAATATCATCAACTATTTCGGTCTGTAGAATATCGGCAAAGTCGCGATTGGCCAGGCGGCGCACGCCATCCGGAAAGACATCCTTTTTGACGCCGTCTTGTGTCGCATAAATCAGCAAGGTGCCGATGGTTTTGGTCTTATTCTGCCCGGCATCAGTGTGGAAAGCAAGTGACAGATCGATTGGAATGCCCAGTCCAGGCACATCGCGTTTGGCGTTGGGGCCAAAAGGATGACCACGCAGGTAATTTGCCCACTCGCCGCGACCGCGATAATCGTCTTTGTAATCTTCGTCCGGCTGGTTGGTCACATTGTAGACGAGAGAATCCGGCATACCGGCAAATTGCATATAATAGCGGGCTGCCTCAACAAAGCGGGGTCGACCACTGGTGCTGCCATTGCGGGCAACATCTCCCATGCCGCCGCCAAAACGCACCGCATCAGCGCTGACAACGCGCCCAAACTCTTTCGACACATTGCTCAGGATAACGCTGGCGGCGCTACTATCGCTCCCAACAGCAAAGAAAAAGGTGCCGAGATAATTCCAGGTGCTGCCACTTATCTGCTGATTCACCAGGAAGCGAGTCGTTCCCCCTTCGTGATGGACGGTGTATTCCGCATCTGTCACACGATCCGTACCAGCCGTATAACTTACGTAAACTGCATATTCACCGCTTTCCGGGATGACCGGAGTCCATTGAATGACAGCTGATTCGCTGGTATCACTTTTCATGCGACGCGTCGTTCCGAGGTGAAACGGATTCACGCCTTCTTCATAAGGCTCAAAACCGGGTGCAAAACCGCCGCTGTCCGTCTGCCAAAAAAGACTATCCGCCGGTCCGGTTTCCGAATAGGCAAGGCTGTCTCCCAGGGCATCATTGTCAACAATGACCATATTCGTCTGCAAATCACGCTCACGCGGCATAAAGACCTGCGCGCCGGCATTCTCCAGCATCGGCAGCAGGTAACCATGCACAAAAGCGGTCGGCAGTAAATCTTCGATGCTCTGAAAAACCCGGGCCCGCTGCCATTCCCAGCGCTCCGACCTGGGTTCATAATACCAGCCGTGGGAGCCCCAAAGCGCAATATTATAGTCGCTCATTCCCATTTCGGCTCTCCACGGCGCATCCAATCGCCGAACCAGCGGTATCCGCTCTCCCATCGGTCGAGCCAGGCGCTCGCGATCATAATTTTCTTTCGAAGTTCGGTAATAATTCGGCACCAGATCGGCCAGCGGGTAGCCATTGGCAAGAATCGTCACGCCTTTCTTCTGATAAGACTTCCCCAGTTTGGCAAGCACTCCAGCCTCAACCAGGCGAACATCCCTTTCCCGGAACGGCGTGTAGGCAAATGCATCATTGAAATCGATAGTCACAGCACCGGACGCGGCATCGACAATAATGGTATCAATCTTGCTTGACGGATGAAGGGCAATCGGCCGCTTCAAGCTTATGCCGGTTTGCAGGAATTCATCTGTCTTGCTGTATAGCTTGAAAGTTTCCTTATCCAGGGCACTTACCTGGTATTTTGCCGAGAGTTCTTTGCGGCGCGCGCTATCATTGCAGGAAGAAAATACAAACAGGCATAGAAGGGCAAGCGAGAGGAATCTAATCAAAATGGTGAACTCCGGTGTTAAATATGGAAGGGACCGTCCTCAGGTTGAATTAGTATAATATCCCCCGGCGCGTTTTGTCAATTACTGAATGAGTAAGATAGTCACCAGCGCAACGACAATTATGGCACATGTCAATATGAAGATGTAACTGAAGCTGAGGAGAATAATTTTGATGGTCGTCTTGAAAAGCCCCTGGCCATAAACCCGTCTCATGCTCAGGAAGAGGAAAATCGGCAAGGTCAGCGGAATAACCACGCCCCATTCCGCGTCAAAGATTGTATTTATCAGGGAAGCAAAGGAAAGCAGGATATATGCAATACAGTGGTAGTGCAGACTGAAGATCAGGTGATGAAGATAAAGGTGATCGCGACGCCAATAAATCAGCATCAACAGCAGCGCAAAAATTGGCAGAAGCACAAACATCATCTGCGGGAAGCGCCGCAGCAAGATATCGTTGACCATTTGCGGATTCTCGGAGGCGTTCTGCATTCCCTGCCAAAATCGCTCCGCCACTCCTTCCAGGAATGACTGATCCGCAGCAGTCGTATCATCGTTCTGAGAACTCGTAAGGCTGTCAGCGCTGAGCGTGTCGGCCGTCAGACTGTCGGCAGCTGTCTCAAGACTATCGCTCAGCGCTACCACTTCGACCGATCCGCTGTCGTCGTCATCCACACCGCCAACCCTGAAATATGACTTTTCTCCAAAGCTCAGCACGAAGAAGAAGATTACGCTGATCACCAGGTAAAGCCTCAATGGCGGCACATAAAGGAGGCGCTGTCCGGCATTATACCGTTCAGTAAGCAAACCGGGACGAGTGAGTAGTGCTTTGAGGGTGCGAAAGAGGCGTGAATCAAATTGAAAGACGTTCGCACCGACCTCACCGAGCATTTCCCTGACAGTCAGATCAGGATCCCGATCTTTCTGTCCACATTGCGAACAATATGGGCCATCAAGCACGGCACCACAATTGAGACATTGCTTCCTATGTTGATTCTCTTCGGACATGCTGGAAGATACGCGCTGCATTCCAGAAACAGAACAGGAAAATATTGAGTTCGCGATTGGCAACCAGTAGTCGATCGACGCAGTTTGCAAACGGCAAAAGGTCCCCCCTCTATCTCCCCCCGGGGGGAGATAGAGGGGGGACCATCGACCGCTAGCCTCTTGATTTGCGAAATTAGAGCAGAAACGGTAATATGCCTTGAACCTAAAACGGACACACCGGTATGGCCCTCAATTATATCTGGATCGCCTTCTTTGTTGTCGCTTTTGTTGTTGGACTGATCAAGCTCATTTTCATGGGCGATACCGAAGTATTTCCCGCGATCGTCAAGTCAACTTTTGATATGGCCAAAACCGGTTTTGAGTTGTCCATATACTTGACGGGCGCGATGGCTCTCTGGCTGGGCATTATGCGGATCGGCGAAAAAGGTGGCATCATTCGCATTTTCGCTAAGCTAATTGGTCCATTTTTCGCACGTCTCTTTCCGGAAATCCCTCGCGATCATCCGGCCATTGGCTCGATGATCATGAACTTCGCCGCAAATATGCTCGGGCTTGATAATGCCGCAACGCCACTAGGCCTGAAGACAATGAAGGAAATGCAGTCATTAAACCCGGAAAAGGACACTGCCTCCAATGCCCAGATCATGTTTCTGGTGCTCAACACCTCCGGCCTGTCCATTATTCCGCTCACGATTCTTATTGATCGATCTGTGGTCGGGGCGGCATATCCCACAGATGTATTTATACCCATCATGCTAGCGACATTTGTGAGCACGCTAGTGGGCTTGTTAACGGTTTCCTTCTATCAGCGAATCAACTTGCTGGATCCGGTCATCCTTGGCTACCTCGGCGGCCTGACGCTCTTCATGGGCAGCGTCATATGGTATTTTTCCAGCATCCCACAGGAACAAATTTCTACCATTTCCAACATTGCCAGCACCCTGATCATCTTCTCAGTGATTGTTACCTTTATCCTGATTGCCTTTTTCAGGAAGGTCAATGTCTATGAAACCTTTATTGAAGGCGCGAAGGAGGGATTCAATATTTCCGTCATGATTATTCCTTACCTGGTTGCGATCCTGGTAGCCATCGGGGTTTTCCGCGCCTCTGGCGCCATGGATTTTGTCATATCCGGCATCTCCGCAGTTGTCTCCGGCATCGGGATTGACACCGCTTTCGTAGAGGCTTTACCAACGGCCTTGATGAAGCCCTTGAGCGGTAGCGCGTCACGAGCGATGAATCTGGAAATCATGAACACCTTCGGGGCAGATTCCTTCCAGGGAAAACTATCGTCTGTATTCCGCGGCGCAACCGAGACGACTTTCTACATCATTGCCGTCTATTTTGGATCGGTTAATATTCGCAAGACTCGCTATGCAGTGACCGCCGGTTTAATCGCAGACTTTGCGGGTATCATTGCCGGTATTTTTCTCGGCTATCTCTTTTTCGTCAGATAACCGCCGCGCCTTTCAGTTTGGCGTTGACTCCGAACAGCTCCATTGCTTACCTTTGGGGCTATTTCGCTGTAGGGGGTAGATAATTTGAGAGGCAAGAGAGTGCACAGCGCGCAAACACGCGGAGGTCTGTCGACCGAAATTCAGCAGACGCTCACCTACGGCATCACCTTCCTGATTATCGGCATGTTCGGATCTTCACTAGGACCAACCTTGCCGGCCCTGGCCGAGCAAACCAGCAGTACCCTAAAAGACATTAGTATCCTCTTCGTGACTCGGCCACTCGGCATGATCATTGGCTCACTGTTTGTCGGCCATCTCTACGATCGCTTCCATGGACATAAATTGCTGGCGATAGCAACAATTGCCATTTCAATATTCCTGACCACCTTCCCGTTTATTGACGCGCTGGACATCCTCGCAGCTCTCTTCTTCCTGTCGGGCATCGCCAGCATGACCATCAATATTGGTGGCAACACCCTCATTCTGTATGTGCACGGCGACAAAGTTGCGCCCTATATCAACGGCCTGCACTTTGCATTCAGCCTTGGTGCATTTATCTCACCCCTGCTCGTCGCCGGGGTGATCCTATTCGACATGGCGCCGCAAAGCGTCTTTTGGCTGCTGGCTGTCTTCATGCTGCTTCCAACGCTGCTTCTCACCCAGGTTCCCAGGCCGGCGCTCCCCGAACGTAGTCAAGAAGCGGAGGCAGCGGAAACTGCCACCTCGGGATTGGTCATCCTGTTCATGCTCTTCTTCTTTTTGTATGTGGCGATAGAAGCCAGTGTCGCCGGTTGGATTTACACTTATGCGCTGGAAATGGAAATTGCTGATTCAGTCAATGCAGCGTATATGACCTCGGCATTTTGGGGCACGCAAACAATTGGCCGCTTGGTGGCCATTCCATTTGCGGCGGTAATTCGTCCAATTCTGATTGTGCGAGTGGGCGTAAGCTGCGGACTTTTGATGGTTGTTATCATGGTATTGAATCCGGCTTCGGCCATCGCCATTTGGCTGGGATTATTGGGGCTGGGGCTTTCGGTCTCAGCATTATTTGCCTCAATGTTAACGGTGGCGCACAACAAGCTACCGATATCGGGTAAAACCACCGCCCGTTTTTTCCTGGGCGCAAGCCTTGGCGGTATGGTTGGCCCCTGGATCGTCGGCCAATTCTTCGAATCCTACGGCCCAACTTTCTTATTGCATTCGATATGCTTGCTATTTATAGTTGAATGCATAGTAATGCTAGCAATCGATTTTCATAAAGAAAAAGGGGGCCGCAATGTCGACCCAGCTTGAGTATGCAACCTTCGGCGCCGGTTGTTTTTGGTGTATCGAAGCAGTTTATCAGGACATAAAAGGGATTCACTCTGTGGTGTCAGGCTATGCCGGTGGCGAAATAGAAAACCCCACGTATCAGCAAATTTGCACCGGACGCACCGGTCACGCTGAGGTCGCACGCATCGAATTTGATCCATCCGCAATATCGTTTGATGAACTGCTCGAAGTCTTCTGGCATACGCATGACCCCACCACCTTGAACCGCCAGGGAAATGATATCGGCACCCAATATCGCTCGGTCATTTTCTATCACGATGAAGCGCAAAAAGCCAAAGCGGAAGCATCGCTGGCGGCAACAGACGCCTCAAACCTCTGGCCGGACCCGATTGTCACGGAGATTAGTCCCCTGCCTACCTTCTATGTTGCCGAAGAGTATCATCAAAATTATTTCAAGAACAATCCCAACCAGGGATATTGTTCGCTGGTCGTCGCCCCAAAGGTAATGAAATTCCGCAAGCAGTTTGCTCATCTATTGAAACTACCAAACTAGCGCTAGCTTCTTATCATTTCGTGACGCCCCTCTTTCATTCATGCGCTTGGCAAGTGGAATATTGGAATACTGGAATATTGGAAAAGGACTTGCTATGAGGTATTATGCGCAACAGCTTCCATCATTCCATCATTCCATCATTCCATCATTCCATCATTCCATCATTCCATCATTCCATCATTCCATCATTCCATCATTCCATCA
>JANQRS010000033.1 GCA_028284445.1 Calditrichia bacterium | reverse complement strand
AACGCTCAACGCTCAACGCTCAACGCTCAACGCTCAACGCTCAACGCTCAACGCTCAACGCTCAACGCTCAACGCTCAACGCTCAACGCTCAACAAAATAAGTCTCAGCAATTGCGCGCTATTTCGCAATAGATAATTCATTCTACCGTGGAGTGAATCATCGAACTGAAAGACAAAATGAAACTTTATGCCAAATTCCTCGTTTTCTTAGATCCGAATTTCAATAAAAATTATTTAGTTACATAGTTTCACTTGGATATCTCTTTTAAAATCAGTTGATTATGTGACACACATCACATTTGGGGGTGTTTCGAACAAATCATGGGCTTATCAGCAAATTCGATAATAGCCGACTGATGGTTGAGCAGTTACTGTCGGATTATTTTCACTAACCACTTCCGCCACTCACTAACAAGAGGAGATTCAACAAATGGTGAAACGTAATCGCAGTCAATCGGGAATGGTGGGGAGCGCATTATTTGCCCTCCTGCTCCTGACATGCTTTGTTTTCGCACAATCCAGTGGAACGATTCAAGGGAAAGTGACAGATGCCAATACCGGGGAGGCCTTGATTGGCGCAAATGTCTTTGTTCTCGGCACCCAAATGGGAACTGCCACAAATCTCGATGGCGAATACCAGCTGGATGTGCCGGCAGGCACCTATCGTGTTCGTGTGACATATGTATCCTATTCCTCAAGCACCCTTGACGTAACGGTTGGTGCCGGTGACACCGAAACCCGAAATTTCAGCCTGGATACCGACCTTCTCGGTTCAGATGAGGTGGTAGTAATCGGTTCCCGCCGCCAGGGCCGGACTGTCGTTGAATCTGCCGTACCGATTGATGTGTTTACGGAAGCAGAAATTCGCTCTACCGGTGCAACTCAAACCACCCAGGTGTTGCAGCAGTTAATACCCTCTTACAATGCACCCCGTCCTTCCATTACCGATGGCACAGATCATATGCGTCCGGCGACCTTGAGAGGCCTTGGTCCGGATCAAGTGCTGATTTTGATCAACGGTAAGCGCCGCCATACCAGCGCACTGGTTCACGTGAATGGGTCTATTGGACGTGGATCGACCGGCGTTGATCTGAACTCGATTCCGGCATCGGCAATTGCCAAGGTCGAGGTGTTGCGCGATGGTGCGGCAGCCCAGTACGGATCTGATGCGATTTCCGGCGTCATCAATATCGTATTAAAAGAAAGCGTCGGCTTTGATGCCCAGGTAACCTATTCACAACACCTTAGCAACCCGGTACGCGGCTATGAAGAAGACGAAGGCGTTAAGGCAGACAATTCCGATGCCGGTTCCGAGGCGTATAGCTGGGATGGCAACGGCGCCGTTGGTTCACCGGAAAATGTAAGTTACACCGATGGTAAAGCGGTCAATCTACACCTTGGTTATGGTGTTCAGACCAGCAACGGCGGCAACATTTTTATCGCCGGTCAGCTGCGGAGCCGTGGTTCTGCCAACCGCGCCGGTCTCGATCCGCGTACGCAGTACTTCGACGGCGATTCGCGCGAAAGCTCCTTTGATCGCCTGAATCACCGCTACGGTCAGGGTGAATTTGACGATATCAGCGTGTTTGTTAATGGTTCTATGCCGCTCGGCGAATCAGGCAATTCGGCCTATTTTTTCGGCGGATTTAATAATCGCGTTGGTAATACCGGTTGCTTTTATCGTCGCGCCCTGGATAACCGCACAGTTCGCTCCATTCATCCGGATGGCTTCCTGCCGCTGATGGACAATACCCTCCGTGATCTCTCCGGAACCGTCGGTATTAAGGGCAATTTCGGCAGTTGGGCTTATGACCTGAGTGAAACCTTTGGCACCAATTCATTTAACTTCGCGGTTACCAACACCAATAATGCCTCCTTTGGATCAACCTTGAATCAAACTGAGTTTGATGCTGGTACGCTGCGCTTTGCCCAGTCTACTACCAATTTCGACCTCTACAATGGTTTTGATATTGGTACTGCGGCGCCGCTGAATGTGGCGATTGGCGCCGAATTCCGTTTCGATCAATACAAGATTGAACCGGGTGAAGAAAATTCTTATCTCAATGGCGGTGTTGCGATTGAGGACGGCCCGAATGCCGGTGGCGCTGCACCGGTTGGTTCATCATGTTTCCCGGGCTTTGCCCCGCGTAACGAGCAGGACGAAACCCGCAATAACTTTGGCGCCTATATCGATCTGGAAAACAATCTGACCTCGCAACTGCTGGTGGCTGCTGCCGGGCGTTTTGAAAACTATAGCGACTTCGGTTCAACCGTAACCGGTAAACTGGCCAGTCGCTTGGAAGTAACGCCTGCATTTGCCCTTCGCGGCGCAGTCAGTACCGGCTTTCGTGCGCCCTCTCTTGCCCAGGCCAATTATTCAGCAATTGCTACCAACTTTATTGATGGCGTTCCCTTCGAAGTTGGTACATTTCCTGTAGATGATCCGGTCGCTCGTGCGCTGGGTGCGCAAGACCTGGAAGCCGAAACATCCGTCAACATCAGTGCAGGTATCACTTTCACGCAGAATAATATTTCGCTGACGGTTGATGCTTACCAAATTAATATTGATGACCGCATCGTCTTTACTGAGAACTTTACCGGGACTGGCATTGCTGACTTCCTGGCCACTCGCAACATCAACGCCAATGGCGGCCGCTTTTTTACCAATGCAGTTAATACAGAGACCCGCGGCATCGATATCATTGCCCGTTATGCAGATCGCGTGGGAAATGGTACTGGTCGCCTGACGGTTGCCTACAACCACAACGAAACCGAAATTACCAACGAAGAAGACATTCAAACACCGGAAGCCCTGCAGGCATTTACAACCCGCCCACTTTTTGGCCGCAATGAAGTGGGTCGTTTTGAGGTAGGTCAGCCGCAGGACAAGCTGAATGTTACCGGAAACTATGACATGAATCAGTGGCGTTTCATGCTGCGGACTCAATATTATGGTGAAGTAACAGATCTGAATTCCGGACTGCCGGTCGATGGCGTTAATATCCGCGATGAGACCTTTGCCGGTAAATGGATTACCGATCTTGAGGTAAGCTATCAATTGATGGATGGCCTTGGTGTTTCCGTTGGCTCAGAAAATGTTTTTGACGTTTATCCTGACAAGCAGTTGAAGGTTAACAGCTTTAACGGTATTTTTCCGTATGATGGTTTAATTCCGTATGGCTTTTTTGGCCGCGGCATTTATGCCCGCCTGAACGTCAATATGTAGTAGCGCCGTAGCAACACTTTATTCTGTTTACAACCCTCTGCCCGGCAGAGGGTTGTTTTATTTTAGGGAAATGACTAGATTGATTCAGCTAATACAGCGTCTTCCAGGTGCATTCCCCCTCAACCAAAATGGAGATCATGTTCGATGAGCTTGCGAATATATTGTATCCTCTTTCTGGGCAGCATTTTCTGGCTGCTGTCGACACAGTTACTGGCCCAAAAATATCCGGTTTTCGCCGACAAGGGAATGGTTGTCTCGACGCATCATCTTGCTTCAAAAGTCGGTAAGGATATTCTCAAGCAAGGGGGCAATGCTATTGATGCCGCGGTTGCTACCGGATTTGCGCTGGCGGTTGTAAATCCCGGTGCTGGCAATATTGGTGGCGGCGGCTTTATGGTTATTCGCATGGCGGACGGTATGGCGACGACGGTTGACTATCGCGAGAAAGCCCCATTGGCAGCTCATGAGAAGCTTTTTGTGGATGCGGACGGAAAATATATCCCTGGTGGCGGTCATGAAGGATATACCGCCGTTGGGGTGCCTGGCACCGTTGCCGGTCTGACGCTCGCTCTAGAAAAATATGGCACCATGTCGCTTCAAACCGTCATTGCACCGGCAATACGCCTGGCCCAGGACGGATTCCCATTAAGCCATGTCCTGGTGCGTGAATTCAAATTCCTGAAGAAATACTTTGATAAATACCCTGCCTCAAAGCGCTCATTCTATAAAGCAGACGGCAGTTTTTATGAACCGGGTGATGTTTGGATTCAGGCAGATCTTGCTGCCAGCCTTATGCGTATTTCCGAGAAGGGGAGAGACGGCTTTTATAAAGGAAAGACTGCCGAGATCATGGAAAAAGTGATGGCTGCTAATGGCGGGTTGATTACTCGGGAAGATATGGCCCGTTACCAGGCGGTGATACGCCGGCCAATTCAAAATCAGTATCGCGGGTATACCATTTACTCAATGGCACCGCCGAGCTCCGGGGGGATAACCCTCTCGCTGATGCTGAACATTCTTGAAGGGTATGATCTTTCAGAGATGGGGCATAATTCCGCCCAGTATATTCATGTGGTGGCTGAAGCGATGCGCCGTGGCTTTTCCCAGCGGGCGCTGCACCTTGGAGATCCCGATTTTAATCCGGATATGCCGGTGGCTCGCCTGATATCCCAGGAATTTGCCGATGATATGCGCGGCACCATCGATCCATACCAGGCCTCGGAAAGCAGTCCGACCGAATTTGAGTGGGCTTATGAGTCCGAAGAAACCACTCATTATTCAGTCGTGGATGCTGCCGGCAATGCCGTGTCAAATACCTTCACTCTTGAACATTACTACGGCTCGAAAATTGTTCTCGATGGTGGCGGTTTTTTGCTCAACAATGAAATGGGCGACTTTAACCCGGTGCCCGGTCAGACAAACGATAGAGGGCGTATCGGCACCCCGCCGAATATCATCAAGCCGGAAAAGCGCATGTTGTCCTCAATGACGCCAACCATTGTGACCAAAGATGATAAGAATTTTCTGGTGATTGGCAGCCCCGGCGGGCGCACGATTATCAACACCGTATTGCAGACGATCTTGAACGTGATAGATTTTGATATGACGATGTTCGAGGCAATTAACGCCGGACGCATCCATCATCAGTGGCTGCCGGATGCCATTCGTATGGAAAAGTGGGCGACAACAAAAGATTCAGAACGCTGGCTGGAAATCATGGGGCACGACATTCAGCGGCGTCACACAATGGGCCGGGCGATGGGGATTCTGATTGATCCGGAGACCGGCGTTCGGCAGGGGGCATCTGATCCACGAAGCCCGGACGGCGCCGCGGTTGGGTACTGAAAAGATAGTGGCACATCCCCCTGCGTCCCCCTTCGAAGAGGGATTCAGGGGGATGTGCATGACTCTTGAACGAAATATCCAAAGCGGTAGGAAATGTGCCTCATTCCTCGATCAAATAGCCAACACCACGCACAGTCTTGACGATTGAGCCCGGATTAGCCGGGCTTATTTTTTTGCGAAGGTTCTTAACGTGCACATCCACAAAATTGGTCATGCGGAAAAGATCAAAATTGTCTCCCCAAACATGCTCGGCAATCGATAGGCGCGAGATCACGCGATTCTTGTTGTAAAGAAGGAATTCGAAAATGGCGTATTCTTTTTTTGTCAGGGCAATCAATTCTCCGGCGCGCTTTACCTGCCGGGTACCAGTGTCAATTTCCAATTCGCCAAGGGTGATTGAAGTGGATTTAACCTCGCTGCGTCGACGCAAGAGTGAGCGGATGCGGGCCAGCAATTCCGGTGGTGCAAAGGGTTTGGTCAAATAGTCGTCAGCGCCGGCGTCAAGGCCTCGTACTTTATCCTCGATACGTCCCTGGGCGGTAAGCATCAGCACCGGCATGACATAGCCTTCTTTGCGGACGGTCTCCAGTAAGGAAATACCGTCGATTCCCGGAAGGAGGATATCCAGTATCAGTAGATCATAATCTTCGCTGAGTGCTTGCTCAAGCCCACTATCGCCGTCGAATGCCACATCCACAGTGTACTCTTCGTTCTCCAGGGTTTCCTTTACCTGAAGTGCCAGCTGTTCTTCATCTTCGACGACTAAGAGGCGCATTTTTGAGCTTTCTTTCCAAGTGGATTTTGAAGAATGATTCAGAACATCCCCCTGGCCCTCTTCGAAAGGGGATACAGGGGGATGTTCTGTTTGCAGAATTTAGGAGGCTATCCGCATCGACAGCCTCAGGCAAAATAGTTCTTACTTCTCCGGCATGGTTATCGCAATAAAGAAGCTGCCATTGTCGCGGCGGACTGCGAATAGCGCTTTGCGGCCGCCGGGGGTGTCTTTAATCGCTTGCTGCAATTGTTCCGCGGAGCGAATACGCTCGCGATTGAATTTCACAATCACATCGCCAGCCTGCAGACCTGCCCTTGCAGCTATGCTACCGGGGTTTACGGCAGTGACAACCGCGCCTGACTCAACCGTGAGGTCGAATTTAATGCGGGTGTCATGGCTAACGTCGCTGAATTTGAGACCCAGGGCAGATTCACCGCCATTTTCCAGCGAAGCGATGTCATCTGAGTCCAGTTCACCCAATTTCACTTTCACTTTTTCAATATTTTCATCGCGCAATACCTTCAGGCGAACATCGCTGCCGGGGGGAGTATTGGCAATCTGGGTGCTCAACTCAACAGTGTTGTCAATTTTGTTATCGTTGACTTCCAGAATAATATCTTCCGCTTGCAATCCAGCTGCTTCTGCCGGACTGTCTTTCTGGACCTGGGTAACAATAACGCCGCCATTTTGATCGAGTTCAAGTGCTTCTGCAATTTCCGGCGTTACGTTCTGAATATACACACCGAGCCAGCCTCTTTCAACCTTGCCTTTTTCAAGCAGATCAGTCTTAACCTTCTCGATCAAATTTGCCGGGATTGCAAAGCCAATTCCCATATTTCCACCGGTGCGTGTTGCAATGGCGGTGTTGATGCCAATCAGTTCACCTTTCAGGTTTACCAATGCGCCACCGGAGTTGCCGGGGTTAATGGCGGCATCGGTCTGGATAAAATCTTCATAGCGGCTGATGCCCACAGCATTCCGTCCTTTGGCGCTAATAATACCATTGGTAACAGTGTGGTTCAAATTGGCGTTTAGCGGTGAACCGATGGCCAACACCCATTCGCCAACCCGTGCCTGATCAGAATTCCCCAGAGTTACGTAGGGAAGGCTCTTTGCATCGATTGACAAGACTGCCAGATCGGTTTGTGGATCGCTGCCCTTTACAGTCGCTTCATATTCCTGCCCATCGATAAGGCGAACCTTAATTTCATCCGCACCCTTGATCACATGATGATTGGTAAGGATGATGCCATCTGCTTCAATGATGACGCCGGAACCGAGGCCTTGCTGCTTCTGCGGTTCTTCGCCGCGCGGGCCTTGCTGCCAGAAGAAGCGTTCGAAGCGCTTATCGCCAAAGAATTCAAAAGGCGAACCGGATAGCCCGCGCATCCTTTTAACTTCTGCTTCCGTAAATATTGTCACGACGGCCGGATTGACGCGTTCGGCAACCTCGGCGAATGCATCACTGAGGCCTTGGGCAATCTGCAATGAAGACAATTCTTGAACATTGGTTTTCTCAGATTTATCGCCATTTCTCGGCTCTGCATTTATTTCCGGTACCAGACCGAGGCCGGCGGCAAAAAGCAGCCCGGCTATAGCGCCGCCCAGCAATAACTGCCAGCGGCTATTGGATTTTTTAGGTTGTTTCATCGTATCATTCTCCTTTGGATAAGGTGTTTATTCCTCCTCCGGGCCGAATTTTTCCGGCGCGTTCAAAAGAATGATAGCGTGATAAAATGAAGAAAAGATGAAGGAAGCGGTGAATTTAGCTGGAAATCGGTATATCTTTCAGTCCGCTGAAAAGATCGTTAAGTGGGGGATCATGCTGTTCATCGTAAATCTCATATGAGGCAATATGGCGAAAAACATTGCGTACACCGGCGCCTTCAATTGTATCCAGGAAGGTGGTGTAGCAATCAAGTGCTCGCTGCACGGCTTCTATATCTTCATCTTCAACCGGTAGTTCACAATCAATATCCGCCGGTTTTGACCAATTGAGGCGGAACATTGGACTCACTTTCGATTCCTCTTCCGTCAGCGTGATCATCGCGAAGCGCTGCAGCCAATCATATTCCTCGCGCATGTCCACAAAAAGACGCTTGACCACGGCATGAGCTACAAGGTGATCATGAAAACCGCTAATGCCGTGTACCGCATAGGTAACGATCACCTGCGGCTGTAGTCGTTCGATTTCCTTCCGGATCACGGCCTCAATATCACGCGGATCCATTTCTTTTAATCCACTATCGGGCAGGTCAAGCACCGTCATGCCGCTCAAGTTTAGCGCTTTCTTGACGTTGAGCATTTCCTGAAAGCGTACTTCACCCATTTCTGCAATGCTGAGTCCATAGTCGTGTCTGCGTTTGGTGGCGCCGCCTTTGGTGAGCGTCAATAGATACACCTCATGGCCATCACGGCGCTGCTTGTGCATGGCATGTCCGGGGCCAAAGGATTCGTCGTCGGGATGCGGGTAGATATAAAGTATTTTCATGGTCATAACATAAAAGATTCCCGGCAGCTAGTCAAATATATACGACTGAAACGGTCTGAATTGTGCCGAAAAAGACCGGAAAATGACCCACATGGGGGATGGGCATTTGTTATTGATGAATGTATATTAGAGAGATTGAAGAATGAAGCTTGAAGAATGAAGATTGAAGAATGAAGATTGAAGAATAAAGATTGAACCGAACAACGGTCAACTAACAACGATGAACGGGCAATTAACAACAGAAAAAATGATGACTACCTACAAGAATCTACTTCGCATCTTTGCTCTAATGCTGCTCGTCGCCTGCGAAGGCGGCTTCTTCGGCTATAAATATGACGCGGATCGCCTGGCAGATACCGCGCGGATTGAAGGGGTGCTTATCGATAATCGCGATGGATTTCCGGTAGATACCGCTGAGGTAATCCTGGATTTTGCCGGGCAGGAAGTGGTTAGCAATACCGGTATTTTTCAGCTTGATTATCTACTGAGCGCTGATGAAGGTGCCAATCGGCCGGTCGATATTACCGTGCGCTCATCGAAATTTGAACCGGTTGACACCTCTATCATTGTGTTCCCGGATACCAATCGGCTCGATTTGACGCTAACCTTTGGTGCGCCGGAAGTTGTGGCAAGCATTGGCGAGCGGCCTTCGCAATACCTGATTGCCGATGTGCACGATCCGCAGGGAGAGGCTGATATTGCTGAGGTGATGTGGAGCGGCAATTATTTCGTGATTGAAGAGCCTGACGAGCCGGCGGTGAAGCGGCGTTTTTCTTTTCCGATGCAGCGCTTGGAAACGCTGGATCAATTTACGGCACGCTATGAGATCAACACCCCGATTCTTCCCAACGCTGACAGGAGCAATACCACCTATTTTGTGAGAGCCACCGACCGAGGCGGATTGAACTGTGAACAAATCTTCTGGTTTTTTATCGGTGATTCCACCGATGAGAAACCGGCAAATATCCCCGATGTTATTGACATATCCGATAGCCGCTAGGCAGAGCTGCCGGCACTTCCCGTTGCAGCCTTGCTAACCATCTCGCGGGGGAGCTTGACACAGAAGCTTGAACCGACGCCGGGCTCACTGTTGATGGTGATAATGCCGCCATGTGCTTCGGCAATGAGCTTACAAATGGCCAGCCCAAGGCCACTTCCTCCCGTCTTGCGCGAGCGATCCTTATCCACCCTGTAAAAGCGATTAAACAAGTGCGGTAGATGCTCCTGAGAGATCCCCGGCCCGTTATCAGTTACTTCGATCAAGAGGTGCTCAGCAGTTCGCTTTTGCGATATCGCAATCCGGCCTTTAGACGGCGTATACTTGACGGCATTGTCAATCAGGTTGAAAATCAGCTGATACAAGCGAATGCGATCGCCCTGGATGCAAAAGGGATTATTCGCAACGATTTCCAAAACCTGTTCTTTTTCGGTTGCCAGTATCTGTGCATCAGCAACCACTTCCTCGATGAGTTCATCGATCCTCAACGCATCAAATTTGAAATTGGACTGAATCTCTTCCGTCTGCGAAAGCAGCAATAAATGATTAATGAGATAGCTCAGCCTGCTAAGGGTTTCTATATCCTTTACCAGCTTTTCCTTGGTGTTGTGCGGCAGGTCCGGATTGTTCAGTTCACCCTCCCAGTGGCTGCGTAAGACTGCCAGCGGGGTTTTTAACTCATGTGCCGCGTCGGACAAAAAGGATTGCTGGGTGTTAAAGGACTTCTGCAAACGCTCAAGAAGTTCATTCAAAACAACCGACAGTTCTCCCAGCTCGTCGCGGGAATTATGGATGTTAACGCGCTGATCGAGGTTGGTTCTACTGATATTACGTGCGGTTTGGGTGATCTCACGTACGGGTAGCAGCGCCTTGCGCGTCAGGAAATAGCCGCCTGCGCCGGTTGCCAGGACCACTAACAGACTTCCCCAAAGCAGGGTCTGAAAGAGATCGCTCATCGCATTTTCGATGTCGTGAATGGGCAGAGCGGTATTGATCCACCCGGCAAATTGCTGTCCATTATAGACTTTGCGTGACATGGCCCGGAAATTAATCACTTCCCTGGCGTTGCCTTCCAGCGTTGGTAAGTTGACCCGTTCTTCCTGCAGCAGATGGAGTTCGGAATTCCCGGAATTACTTAACGGCACTTTGAACGTTTCCCGGCTGCTCAGCGACTGACGATATAATGGCTTACCATCCGCACCGTACACACTGACGTGAAAATAGCGCGAGGTTTGGCTTTGCTGAAACTGAGGCATTTTATCCAGGCCTTCGAATCGATTGGTCGCCGGATTAAGCCGTTTTTCGATATTGGCGGCCATCTTTTCCAATTCAGCATCCCGTGCTTCATAGAGCAGGTAGCGCATGCCATAATAGGTGCTGATATTCAGTGCCAGGATAATTGCCAGCGTCACGCCGACATACCACAATGTTAATCGCCACTTGATATTCATGTAAGAGAGCCGCCCAGCCAATTATTTCAGCATTCCAGAGTCATCCCCCCTCTATCTCCCCCCGGGGGGAGATAGAGGGGGGATGACTTTAATTAAATCTCACCTTCTGCAGTTTGTTTTACTACGCCAATATTGTCCAACTAAATCAGCATTCTAAGCCTAATCTAAGTTCGAAAAATGAAGAAATCGGGAAGATTTTCAAAAATTCTCAAAAAAGAGCTTGACTTTTTCTTGTCATGTGACTAAATAGTCACATGATGAAACAAGCTAAAACATGGAAAGCGCTTTCTGACCCGACCCGTCGGGAAATTCTCGATATTTTGCGCAAGGAACCGGCGACAACAGGTATGCTTTGCACCAATTTTGAACACCTGACACGGTATGCGGTCATGAAGCACCTCGGCATTCTCGAAGATGCCGGGCTTATCTTTATCAAGCGGGAAGGAAAATTCCGTTGGAATTACCTCAATGTTACGCCCATCCAGGAGATTCATGAGCGATGGGTCAAACCGTTTGAGGCCTTATGGGCAGAAAGTGGTCTGAAAATCAAACAACTGGTAGAGTCAAACAAGGGAGAAGAAGCAATGGCTGACAAAAAGACTGAACGCGATTATCACCACAAGACAGTAGAATTGGAAATTGTCATTCAGGCAGAACCTGAAAAAGTTTGGGATGCATTGGTGCATAAAGTAGATAGCTGGTGGCGAGATGACTTCTATGCTGTCGAAAATTCTGCAGTGGTTTTGGAGCCGCGCGTCGGCGGACGGCTGTATGAGCACAACGACAGGGGAGACGAAGGTCTTTGGTACACCATCACCGGTTTCTATCCGCAGCGTCAGATTGATCTCGTTGGCCATTTGCAGCCGCAATACGGCGGACCGGCAACCACTATGCTGCAATTGGCGCTTGAGGCAGGTGACGATCATACCGTTCTCAAAATCAAAGATGTGCTCTACGGTTCCCTGGGGCCAAATGCATTCAAGAGCATCAAAGAAGGCTGGCAGCTCTTGCTCGGTGAAGGCTTGAAGCCGTTTGTTGAAGCAGCCTAAACATGCCGTTGCGCGGCTCTGCCGCGCAACGGTTTCCCCTTCAATCCACCTGAGCCAGCACCCTTATTCCCACACTTGTTTTTATGCACCCCGCCTAGTACATTCTGCGACTATTCGAAGAACGAACATATTATGATCACAAGGAAACGGTATGGTACGCGGGACCGCGATTGTTTATACAGAAGATTTGCTGCATACGCTTATTGCAAAAACCTGCCACGGATTATTGCGCGGCACAGAACGATTTGAAATCCTCGGCGTGATAGATTCTGCGAATGCGGGCCGTGATGCCGGCGAGGTGATGGACGGACGTCGTCGTGGTATCCATGTTTATTCTTCTATTGAAACATTTCTCACTGAATTTCCGGAAAAGCCGGACTACTTTATCATCGGCGTTGCATTTCATGGTGGTATTCTTCCACCATCCGGTCGTAAACCGGTAATCACCGCACTGAAAAATGGCATATCGGTGGTCAGCGGTTTGCATAAGCTGCTGGGGGATGACGAAGAACTCGTGACAATTGCTCGCCGGAACAATGCAGAGATCGTTGACGTGCGGCGACCTCGTCCGACAAATGATTTACAATTCTGGACCGGCGATATCTATTCCGTCCGTGCCCCGCGTATTGCAGTTTTGGGCACGGACTGTGCCGTGGGTAAACGGACAACCTGCCGGTTTCTCATGGAGGCTTGTCGGGACGCCGGAATTACGACGGAAATGATCTATACCGGACAGACCGGCTGGATGCAAGGATCCAAACACGGGTTTATTTTTGATTCAACGATTAACGATTTTATCAGCGGTGAATTGGAACGTGTGATAGTAGAATGCGATCGCGAGGAAAGACCACAGCTGATGCTTGTCGAAGGTCAATCGTCCCTGCGAAATCCTTCCGGCCCCTGCGGTTCAGAAATCATTATCTCTGCTGATTGCAAAGGTGTCATTCTTCAGCATCAGCCATCACGGGAAATGTTCGACGGCACTGAAGCATTTGGCTGTAAAATTCCGACGATTGCGGAAGAAATTGAGCTGATCCGCATATACGGCGCCGAAACTTTAGCGGTCACGCTGAGTGAACAGGATATGTCCGAGGCCGATTTGTCTGCTTACCGGGATAAGCTGGAGACGGAAATTGGTATTCCGGTGGTTCGTCCCCTGGCAGAAGGTGTGCAACGGCTTGTGGAGGTGGTGCAGCGGCATTTGGGGGCGTGAAAGGCAGGGGCGTAGGTGAGAGGTGTTAGGTGAGCGTTTTCAGTTGAGGGTTCGTTGACAGAAGTTGGCACTTTACAATCTTAATCTCTAAATGATTTGTTAATTCTTTGGTTGGTAAATCCAATGAAAATAAATACATGTTTATTTCTCTACGTCTTGCTTTTTGCATCGGCCGTTGTGGCTCAGCATAGTGAGGATCATGCCCATCATGGAATGGAGATGGCGGATTCATCCGGGCAGCATGTAGATCACCACAGCATGTCCAGCGTGTTTTTTGTTGATCATCCGATGGGGCGGGATGGTTCAGGCACATCATGGCATCCGGATGCTTCACCGGTGATCGGACATCATTTCCGTCGCAATGGTTGGGATATGATGCTGCATGGTTCGATCTTCGCCCGGGTAACTGCCCAGGATGTGAACGACGCCGGTGATCGTGGCGAGACGGAAATTAGTTTTCCGAACTGGATTATGGCTGCGGCCCAGCGAAAATTATCGCCACGCCAGCAGTTTATGGTGCGAACCATGTTTACCCTGGAACCGATAACGGAGGGTAAGAGCGGTTACCCGATGCTCTTTCAAACCGGCGAGGCTTTGGATGGCGAATTATTGATTGATCGTCAGCATCCGCACGACTTGCTGGCTGAAGTGGGTGTCGGCTACACGTTTAATTTTAATGATTCTGCCGGCATGCAACTTTATGCGGCTTATCCCGGCGAGCCGGCTATTGGACCGCCAGCCTTCATGCATCGTCCCTCCGCCCGGCATAATCCCAATCCACCGCTGGCGCATCACTGGCAGGACGCCACCCACATCACCTATGGCGTGGTGACGCTTGGGCTGCGACACCAGAATCTGAAATTTGATGCCTCGCTTTTCACCGGCCGCGAGCCCAATGACGAGCGGCTGATCCCGGATAAACCGCGGATGGATTCCTGGAGCATCCGTTTGATTGCCAATGTTCCGGACAAGCTCTCATTTCAAATTTCCCGCGCCTTCCTCAATGATCCGGAAGAATTGTTTCCCGGCAGCGACATATGGCGGACGACCGCATCGATCTTATATCATCACCCCTTATCGCAATCCAGCAGCCTTTCTGCGGCCTTCATTTGGGGCTTAAATGAACCTGTTGAGGAAGAGGTGATTGATACCGGGCGTCTCGGCAAGGCTAGCGGTCCGTTGGACATTGATCATGTGCCGGCCGGAGCCAATCTCCATTCGATTTTGTTAGAGGCCGATCTGGAATTCGGCAAGCAGTCGATATACAGTCGCGCCGAATGGGTAGAAAAATCATCCGTGGACCTGGGGGTGATTTTGCTCGAGGATGAAGAGTTGTCGATCGGCAGCTGGACACTTGGCGTGTCACGGAAATTGTTTAGCACAAAAAATGGATCGGTTGCGCTTGGCGGTCAAGGGACGATATATCGCACTTCGGACGAGTTAGAGGCTGTCTATGGCTCCGGGCCATTTTCGGTGGAGGCATTTCTGCATTTTACGCCGTGATAGAAGAAAAAGGCAAAACGCAAATCGGCAAATTTTCAAAACAACAAAGCCTCCCATTGGGAGGCTTTGTTGTTATAGAAAGTTCTTTTGCTGCTTGCTGCTTAAGGCAAGGTTACGTTCAACAGGCTAAATACATCCTGAATTCGATTCAGAATGGTATTTGTCGTGCTACCGGCATAGAGCAGACCAACCAATTGATTACTGTCGTTCACAACCGCTGAGCCGCTATCGCCGCCTTCACTGAATGCGCCGGTCATCAGCTGGTTGGTAAACTGCGCCGTCTTATTGGTGCCGTAGCTAACCTGGACGGTCACGTCAATCTGCACAATCTCGTCCTGTGTAAAGCTGGTGGTGCGGCCATGCTTTTTCACAGCCATCCCGAGGGTGCCTTCTGCCAGGCCGGAAATGGTACCGACTTGCAGAATGTCATTCGTCACGTCTTCCTGGTTGATCGGTTCTGCAATTGCAGCATCGACCAGGTTGTCGGTTTGCTGAACGCGTTCGGAAACGCGATATTGCTCAAGACGGGTATCGCTGCCAATCATCGCTGCAGCGCCATTCAAAACGCCGCGTACGGCGCCAGCCAGGCCACAAGGATCTGCGCCACCCTGACCAACAAACTGGATTTCAACGAAGTCGCTCAGTTTTGCTATGACATCCGCCGGACGTGTGCCGCCGTCAAAAGGGCCAGGCTGCAGAATGTCATCGCCGATATTGGCGTCATTGCTGTTTGCCAATACGTGATTGTTGGAGAGGATGTAAAGTTTGTCATTCTTCTTTACCAGACAACCGTAGGTGCCGGCTGTAATGGCGAAATGCCCGCAGCTAACACCGCCGGGACTGGGACGAAAACGTCCGGTAGGGTCTTGCTGGGCGAAAAAGGCACCGGTTGGGTTAATATCTGTGGGAATGTTTTGAATGCTTGCCGGAACGATGTCGGAGGCACTGAGGGATTCCTTGGATACTTTGGAATCGACGGAACAAATCAAGGCCAATTCATCCGTTTTCTTGCCATTTACTGTTTTATAACCAACGCCACAGGCCACAACATTGCTCTTGGCCAGTAATTCCCGGCGGCTCCCTTCCAATGTTTGGCGAACTGCTTGTAGGTCTGCCATAGGTATTTCTCCTGGATATTGTTTTAATGTTTTTTCTTTGCGCATTGCATGGTGGTGCAAACAGATCGGATCTACGTGAGAAATTAGAAATTGTTATAGAGAGAATGAAATCAAGATCCGACTGCAATCTGCAGGCAGGCTATTTTACCTGCCTGAAAATGACTACCTATCACTATATAAATCATTCATTTGCTAATATTGCTTAGGGGAATTTGACCTGGATACCAAAGCGCGGTTTACCGCGGAGCTTCAGGTCAAAAATATCTTCCTGGTCAGTTGCGTCTCTAATATTATCTCCAATTCCCACACCGATATCACTGCGCAATTCCTGAGCAAATTCCAGACTGTAGCCTGCGAAGACGCCAAGGTCAAAAATACCGAGGTCGAAGCTGGCGCCGACCCCGCCAATGGGCTCAATAAAGTCAATCAAGCGAATACCGCCGAGTAGATACCAGGAGTTGCCAAAGCTTTTGTTCTTGGTGTCAATCGGATTGAAGTGATAGTTGACAACGGCAAAGGTTGCCAGATCCAGTTCTGATTTCGGATCGATGGTGATGGTGCCGTCAGCGCCAACAACGATGTCGACATCATTAATGCTGGTAAGCGCTGTAGCTATGCCATAGCTCCATCTCTCACGAGCAGTATTGTCGAAAATGCCTTGAGCAAGAACCTGCGTATCGGATAGCTTGCGCTTAACAATAAAGGAGAAATCCGCGAATTTGCGATGCTTTTCGGGAACAGTGAACTGACGCACGTCCACCCAGGTATCGCCGCCAGCCGGAAGCGACTGAATAGATTGTCCCGGTGGAATGATTGGCAGAAAGAGTGATAAGAACGGCAACAAACCTTCTTCTGTCGGGGAGTTCTTACGGGTAGAAAGAACCGACACAAAGGATTCAGCATTGTGTTCACGTGAAATGAAGATATAATAGAGATTGTCTTCATTCACCCCGTAGAGACGGGTATCGAAGAACAGGGAGTCTTCACCGTGGAACATACCAATCGGGCTGAACTCATCAGTGAAGTTGGCAACCACTACATAGTATGCTTTTGGATCAAGATTGTAGCCGGCAGCAGCGACAACTTTACGCAATTCATGATAGGCCAATACCGTTTGGCCTTCATGAAACCAGCGATAGGCCTGACCAAAATGATCATCGGTATCATTCATTTTGAATGGAGCGCCTTCGACCTGCTGCGGGATCATAATTACCCGGTCCTGGGTCAAAGCAGTTTGAGACGCAAAAGCGGTGAAAAGTAAGAGTAGTACAAGAAATCTGTACATTTAGGCCTCCAATTAGAAGTGGGTGTTTTGGTTCTTATATCCTCAAATGTAGATATTTACGGCGATTGAGTACAGTCTATGACATTATGGCAGTGCGATGGATGTAGCTGTAGCGTACATCACAATCAGTAGCAAAATCACGTCTTTTTTTACACCGGGATTGAAATCTCCAATGATTCATGTTGTTTTGCGGGTAGAGAGCAGACTTTTGTCCCACGCATCCAATGTGGAATGAGCATAAATTCAAAATTTGAGGCAATTTAAAGTAAACAACGCTATATCGCAACGGTAAGCTTGATTCTTTGTGGCGATCAAGCGACAGGGATGTGTCAGGAAAGAACATTGCTTGCGTCAAGTAAGCTTGTTACCTAACTTTATGCTTGATTTTTGCGGCCGGCTGTCAGTGGGGTTTTTGCTGAGTGCGGCTGCCCTGGAAACTACGATACGCATTTATGTCAGAGGAAAAATAATGCCGGAAAAAAAGTCTTTTACGATTCAATCACTACTACTTGTGCTGCTCTTCAATGGCGGGGCCTTGGCCGCTCTATATTTTATGACTCGCGAAATAATCACGGATCAACAGACAATGTCGATTCTGTTGGGAGCAGGGGCCGGCGCATCGGTAATCTTGTGGGCATTGCTTCAGTTCCTTGGTGGAAAAGCGATTCAATCTGCTGCTGGCAATGCCCAACCGGCTAAGGCAGAAAAGAAAGAGATGCCTGCAGTGCCCATGGAGCCTGTCGGCACCTCTGCCGTGCAACTCCTGTCTATTCTGCAGCGCGAAGGTCGCCTGCTTGATTTCCTTCAGGAAAACCTTGGCGCCTACGAAGATGCGCAGATTGGAGCTGCCGTTCGAAACGTTCATGAAGGCTGCAAAAAGGCGCTTGGCGAGTACGTGGACATGGCGCCGGTCATGTCACAGGAAGAAGGTGCAAGTGTTACCCTGGATAGCGGATTTGATACCCACGCTATTCATTTGACCGGCAATGTGGTCGGCGAACCGCCGTTTAAAGGCACTCTTCGCCACAAGGGATGGCAGGTAAAGAAAATCGAATTGCCTAAGCAGGTTGGCGAAGCTGGCCAGAACAAAGTGCTGGCAGCGGCTGAGGTGGAAATCGGGTAAGACACTGATGCATTGAAAAATTGATGGCCGATGATCGTTGACCGTTCATCGAATAAACGGCGGAGCCGTTACATAGTACAGCCACATGTTCGTTTCAAACGAACGTGTGGAAATCGGGTAAAGACATTGAAACATTGAAACATTGAAAAATTGATGACCGAAGACCGATGTCCGTTCATCGATGATCGTTGACCGTTCATCCAACAAACGGCGGAGCCGTTACATAGTACAGCCACATGTTCGTTTCAAACGAACGTGTGGAAAACGGGCGAAAGGCATCGAAACATTGAAAAATCGATGACCGATGTCCGTTGACCGATGTCCGTTGACCGTTCATCGATCAACGATCTAACGCTTCGACGTCTCGACGTTTTGACGCTTTAACGAAGTGACAATTCAACAAACAACAGGGATCTACGAAACCTTGTCAGATAAAAAATACATTATTGGTATCGATTTAGGGACGACACATTGCGTGTTGGCCTACGCCGAGGTTGTTGAGGATGACAATCCCGGCAATATTCAACTGCTTGAAATACCACAAGTTAGCGCGCCAGGCGAAATAAAGAGCCAGCCACTTTTACCATCTTTCCTGTTTTTACCGGGCGAGCATGACGCAGCAGAAACCGATCTGGCCTTGCCCTGGCAAGACAAAATGGACTATGCCGTTGGCGAATATGCCCGCAGTCGCGGGGCGGAATTGCCGGCGCGACTGGTGGCTTCGGCAAAATCCTGGCTTTGTCATGCCGGTGTTGACCGCTCCGATGACATATTACCCTGGGATGCTCCGGAGGGCGCGCGGCGCGTATCCCCACTGGAAGCAACGCGGCGCTTTCTCAATCACATAAAGGATGCCTGGAATCATGAGCAGCCGGATGCCCCGCTGGAAAACCAGGATATCTATTTGACCGTTCCGGCCTCATTTGATGCAGTGGCTCGGGAATTGACGGTGATGGCGGCATCCGATGCCGGCCTTGAGAAGATCACCCTGCTTGAAGAGCCGACAGCTGCGTTTTATGCCTGGCTGGACGCCCGTTCCGATGATTGGCGCAGCAGTCTTTCAGTCGGAGAGACGATTCTGGTCTGCGACGTGGGTGGGGGAACCACCGATTTTAGCCTCATCGAAGTGACCGATGAAGATGGTGAACTCTCTTTGCAGCGCGTTGCTGTGGGCAATCACCTGCTGCTTGGCGGTGATAATATGGACTTGACCCTGGCATACACGATTCAGGGAAAACTGGCGCAAAAAAACACCAAACTCGATGCCTGGCAGTTCCGCGGCCTCTGGCATAGCTGTCGCGCAGCAAAAGAAAAATTGCTGAACGATGCTTCAGTTGAGAGTGAACCGATTGTCATTCTTGGACGTGGATCTTCCTTGATTGGCGGAACCATTCGCAGTGAGTTGACGCGCGCCGAGATCGAAAAGGTTTTGGTGGAAGGCTTTTTCCCGATTTGCGAAGCATCTGATCAGCCCAGGCAGGCTGCCCGCGTGGGTGTCCGTGAAATGGGCTTGCCGTACGAAGCCGATCCGGCGATAACCCGTCATCTCGCTCAATTTCTGAGCAAACATGCCTCTGCAGAAAATGACGGAAGTCCGGCATTTCCTTCCGCAGTGCTCTTTAATGGCGGTGTAATGAAGGCCGAGGTATTACGTAAGCAGGTTATTGAATGCTTGACGAACTGGAACAGCGGCGAAGCGCTACATGAGCTTTCTTCCGGGAACCTCGATCTGGCTGTTGGTAATGGCGCAGCTTATTATGGTTTGGCCAGAAGCGGACAGGGCATTCGTGTTCGTGCTGGCGCTGCAATGTCTTATTATATCGGTGTTGAAAGCGCCATGCCGGCAGTGCCTGGTATTCCCACACCGGTAAAGGCGCTTTGTGTCGTGCCGTTCGGCATGGAAGAAGAAACCTCCGTAGATATTCGAGAGCGCGAATTTGGTTTGGTTGTTGGAGAAACCGCACACTTTAAGCTACTTGCGTCATCTACCCAACAGGCGCATCAGGCCGGTGAAATGGTCGAAGATTGGAGCGGCGATATCCAGGAAGTAACAAGCATGGAGACTCTCCTTCCGGCCACGGAAAATGAAGGCGGGGGCACATTGTTACCCGTTTGGCTGCAATGCACAATGACCGGTGTTGGGACCCTGGAAATCTGGTGCGTATCTGCCAATGACGATCGGCGCTGGAAGCTCGAGTTTGAGATCCGGCAAGATGGGTGATACTTGGGACATCCCCCTGAATCCCCCTTCGAAGGGGGACGCAGGGGGATGTCTCTGATGCAGCCCCGTTACGAGAAACTTTTATTCACAGGATTAACACATTGACTACATCATTACCCTCCGAAGATTTAACATACAGATACATCATTGGGATTGACCTTGGCACCACCAACTCTGCTGTTGCCTATGTCGACTTGCGCGATGAAGCGCAGGCAACCACCCGTCGTAAAATTCAATTTTTCGAAGTGCCACAGCTTGTTGCTGCCGGTGAAATTGCCAATCGCTCTATTTTGCCATCTTTTCTTTATCTGCCCGGCGAATATGATTTGCCCGCAGGCAGCACCCGTTTACCCTGGGATGATGATCGTCCCTTTATGGTTGGTGAATTTGCCCGTGAGCAGGGCGCAAAAGTGCCGGGCAGATTGGTTGCTTCGGCGAAGTCCTGGCTTTGCCATGCTGGCGTGGACCGGCAGGCCCCGATTTTGCCCTGGGGAGCTCCCGAAGAAATCAACGGAGTTTCCCCGGTAGCTGCCAGCATGCGCTATTTGCAGCATATTCGCGAGGCCTGGAATCAAAAGATGGCCCACAGCGACGAAGAGCATAATTTTGAAGAACAGCTTATTGTGCTCACTGTGCCGGCATCATTTGATGAAGTGGCCCGGGAGTTGACGATCAGTGCGGCCAATCATGCCGGTATTCCGCGCGTCGTTTTATTGGAGGAACCGCTTGCGGCCTTCTATGCCTGGCTTTCGGAGCACGAAAAGGGCTGGCAGGACATCATGGCAGATGGGCAACTGGTGCTGGTCTGTGACGTTGGTGGCGGCACAACGGACTTCTCAATTATCGGGGTGCGTGAAGGGGAGAAGGGACTTCGTTTCAACCGTTTGGCCGTGGGAGATCACCTGATGCTTGGCGGTGACAATATGGACCTGGCTCTTGGCCGCCACCTTGAGGCGCGCCTGATGGGTCAACCGGGGAAATTGGAGAACCGCCAGTGGCATCAGCTGGTTTATCAATGCCGCAAAGCCAAGGAGAAACTACTTGGTGCGCCTGATCTTCTGCAAAAAATGGATATCTCAGTCATGGGAACTGCCGGCAAGTTGATTGCCAGAACCATTAAAGGCAGCCTGAGTCAGCAGGAAATACAGGACTTAATTCTTGATGGATTTTTTCCGGATGTACAATTGACGGAAAACCCTGCTAATACACCACGCTCCGGTTTGAGTGAGATGGGTTTGCCGTATGTAAATGATCCGGCAGTTACGCGACATCTCGCCGCATTTTGGTCACGTTTTCGTAAACTTCTAAAGTCGGAAAGTGGACGCGATACTGTATTTCCTGACTTTGTTTTGTTTAATGGCGGTGTGTTAACGCCGTCTTCAATTCGTAAACGCCTGCAATCGGTGATTAGCGGTTGGTTTGAAGCTGAGGCCGGTAGCGATTGGCTGCCGGATGAGCTTGAAAATCCGCGTCCGGAACTGGCGGTGGCAATTGGTGCGGCCTACTACGGCATGGTCCGGCAGGGCGCCGGGGTTCGCGTCGGTAGCGGTAGTCCGCGGTCCTACTTTATCCAGGTAGATGGCAGTGATGCGCCTGATACGGATATTGAAAAGGCTGTCTGCCTGGTTGCCAGAGGTACCGAAGAGGGATTTGAGGTCGACCTGGAAGAGCCGGCTTTTGAAGCCCTGGCAAATCAACCGGTGGCTTTTCAACTTATATCATCCAGTACCCGCCTCGGTGACAGCCTTGGTGATATCGTCTCCCTCACTGCGGATGAAATTACCGCCTTGCCACCTATGCGAACTGTATTGCGCTACGGCAAGAAAGAGGCGGCGCGGCAAATCCCGGTGCAGTTGCACGTGCGCCTGACTGAAATCGGCACCCTGGAACTCTGGTGTCATGCACAGCAGAGCGAGCATCGCTGGCAGTTGCAGTTCGATGTTCGGCACGAAACCGAAACATCCGATGCACCGCAATTTGAAAGCGAAACGGTGGATCAATCGCTTGTTGAAGCGGCTTGTGCAGCGGTCAAAGAAACATTTGAGGCAGGGAGCAGCAAGTCCACGAATGTCCCGGAGCAATTGGTGAAACGCCTCGAAAAGCTGCTGGATATGACCCGCGAGAATTGGCCGACCGGTTTGATCCGGCAAATGGCGGACACGCTGCTGGAATTGCCAAAAGGCAAGGCCTTAACTCCCCAGCATGAAGCGCGTTGGTTCAATTTGTTAGGCTACTGTCTGCGTCCGGGATTCGGCGATCCGCTTGATGACTGGCGTATGAAGCAGGTCTGGAAGCTATTTTTTGACGGCCTGAATTTCCCTAAACAGGCAAGAAGTCGCGCTGAATGGTGGATCTTTTGGCGTCGCGTTTCCGGTGGCTTGACTGCCGGGAAACAGCTACAAATTTTTGAACAGGTTTGGCCGCTGCTGCAGCCGTCAAAAGGGCGCAAAAAAGGCGGTGGCGCATTTGCACAATATTTTTCGCCGCAGGAAGAGCTGGAAACCTGGATGATGATGGCCAGCTTCGAGCGGCTGAAGCCGGAAAACAAGACCCTTCTCGGCAATTTGCTTGTTGATATCATCAAAAAGCGCGTTCCGCGTAAGCAGGAACTATGGGCCATGAGTCGCCTGGGAGCTCGCCAAACGGTGTATGGGCCGCTAGACCGGGTCGTATCCAGCGACAGTGCCGAGCGTTGGCTTGCGGCACTATTGGGCATGAAGCTGGATCAGAATGCCAGCGGCGCATATGCATTGATCCAACTATCGCGCAAAACCGGTGATCGAAAGCGCGATATTCCCGATGGGCAACGTGATACTGCTCGCGAATGGCTTGCAGGTTTGAAAAATCCTGACCGTTTCCTGGCCATGCTGGACAATCCTGATCAGAAACTAGGGCGTGAGGAGCAGGGATGGTTGCTTGGCGAAGCGCTGCCGAGCGGCCTCATACTTTCCGAGAAAGATCCGGTCGCGGAATAAGCAACCCCCTCCGAATGGGAGGGGGGAAGCGGAATTTGTGCTAAATCGAGCTACTTGCGAATAACGATTCTCTTGCCGATTCCAAACGGCGTATAGATCTTTGATTCGTCCTGGTAGCCAGACCAATTATTGTACCAATCAGAATTTGTGGCGCCTCCACTGGTAACCCAGGCAGAGAAATAAGTGTATGCATCTGTCGTGGCGTCTCCTTCAAACGGATATTCCCAAACCTTAGGTATGTCGAGAGCCCAGGTCAAATTGCCGGATGAGCGATAGTAAGTGCCGGTGGCTGCATCGCTGGCATCGTCTTCGCTGCCAAACAACGAGCCATCTGCCAGATTGGTCGGTTCGGCATTGTTGAAGTGGATCTCGCGACCGCGCTCTTGATTGACGATCAGGAATGGGTTAAATGGCGGCCATCCGAAAGTGGCGCCGGAAAGAGGTTCGCTGAACACAACCTGAACCGAAATTGTATCCGGGGATTGAAAACGATAGCCTTTTTCAGTATTGATGCCGATCCCGGAATCCGGCGGCGTCATCTGTGCGAGTCCATTATCAAAAATAACAATGACTGCGTTGTCTTGGCCGCTCTCCGTACCATTGGAATTGAAGCTTATGTAATTCTCGGTGATCTCGTTACCGCTGACGCTGGCGACTAAATCCGGGGAAAAGGGCAATTCGAGGGCAAAACCATTGGATTTTTCAGTGCCTTGCGCCTTTAAGACGAACGTTCCGATGAAGTCAAGAATATCCAGATCATAGTCGCAGGTTACAACAAAGCGATAATCGATGATTAGATCATTGTAGTCTAAATCACCCAGGGACGGCCACTCATCATCAAAAGCCACTGTTGACCAGTTGGTCCACACTTGCAATGCCGCATTTTCGTCACAGGGAAATGCATCGTAGAAATCCGCGATACCATCATTGTCGCAGTCCGGCGCATCATTCGCCAGGCTTGCGACTGCAGCATCGTTTACCGCGCCTTCATCGGCAGACACCATAAATAAGATGTCATTGAAGTCTTCGTCGCTGATGAAATTCCGCGGTGCTAGTTCGATTGCTACCAGGTAGTCATCCGACGTTTGCTTGGCGCTGCTAACCGGGGACTTGAACAACAGATTATGGGGCTTTTCCGATACGTCGCCGGGGTTGAAGCCGGCATCGGAATAAAGTATATCCGTTCCAGTAGTGGGATTGCCAAAAAACCATCCAAAGAGCACTGCCGCAAAGCCAACCGATGTGCCTTTTTCGAAAGTGCCGAGATTGATTTGGTGGCCGGCTTCCAGTCCGATGTCGTAGCTAACCCGTGGTAGAATAACCGTCAACGTATCTATATCAGATTCTGAGCCCGGTGGACTGTCTGTTGGATAGGTATAGTAGGCCAGCAAGTGATCAAAGATAGCGCCCTCATGGAGAAATGTCAGGGTTAAATCGGTTGTTTCTTCAATGATGATATGCGTTTCGTTACCATCATCAAGGTAGTCGCCGAAGTAATCAACAACACTGACCTGCTCCGGAAGCGTCTCATTCAACTTTTCGACCAGTGAATTGTTTACCTCGACAACAGTTGTTTCCAGGTAGTCCGGAAGTCCGCTGCTGTTGTAACTGCCAATGAAGTCAAGAACCGGTGCGCCGGCCACTGTGCGTTGGAAAGCAATATCCGGCTGCTTTGGTATGCGCTTTGGCTGGCCCTGGATACCATCACCGAGCACAAAGGTCATAGAATTGCCTTCTACAGCTGCCCAGGCGGTATTTAGCTGACCAACATAGCTGATTTCGAAAAACAGGCTGTCCTGGTCTTTTTCGAGTTCTACAAAGCCCTCCACGATACCATTTACGTCGGTAAAGCCGCGAAACAAGTGGGTGGGTTCGCTGGCATTTAGTTCTTCAGCAGTGGGATATACGTTACACTGAATCATATGCAATGGCTGTCCGTTTGTTGTGAAAGCCTCGAAGCGTACATCTATTCGTTCACGTGTATCATATTCGAATCCCGGTGGTGCACTAAGCGGCGTTTCCTCGACATCTGGTGGCGTGGAAGACTCGCTGCAATTGAAAAGTGCTGCCGTCGCCAGAAGGAACATACACATAGCGATTTGTCTCAAACTCCATTTCATCTCTGATCATCCTTGTTGGTTTTATTGATTTTATCTGATCGTTCAGCGCGACAAAAAGCCGCAGGATTTCCCTAAATGCCTTTATTATCGTTGCCAAAACCGGTATCTTGATGCGGAAAAATGCGGAATTAATGCAGGACGTCAATGACGAAGGGCCAGGAAAAGAAACATAATCGCAATCTCGAAGACATGCGGGATTTGCATCGCTCTCCCTTGCAGGCACATAATCGCACCCAGGCAGATTTGTTCAGGCGCAAAGTGGATGTGGAAGAACTTGTCGAGGACTTGGTCGAGTTTGATGAACTGGCAGATCTCAAAAGTCCCAGCGAATATGCAAACCTGCTAAAGGATTTCTTGAGTATTCGGGTTTTCTCCTGGTTGCGGCACTATCTTGCCAGCCGCTTTGGTGCCCGCCACCCATTCCCGGATTATACGACTCAATCTGACGACAACGGTGTGTATCGTCTGGATAAAAGCGCCGCCGGGGATGAAGAAATTCGCATTGGCCTCGCCGGTGATTGGGCGTCAGGTGTCTATGAGGCGGATGTTGTTGGCCGAATGATGCGAAAGTTCCAGCCGCATTTTACCATTCATCTTGGCGACACCTATTTCGTGGGCACCCAACAGGAAATAGAAGAGAACTTCTTTTCTGTGGTCAAATGGCCGCTGGGAAGCCGCGGGAGTTTTGCGGTCAACGGCAATCATGAGATGTATGCCAAGGGAAAGGCTTATTTTGAATATTTGTTGCCTCGACTGGGCATGCGTGGTGCAGAACGGACTTTCCAGGGACAGAAAGCGAGTTATTTCTGCCTGGAGAATGATCACTGGCGGATTATTGCCCTAGATACCGCTTATCATGCGCTCGGTATTCCCATCGTTGAAAAGCTATCCCGGGCCAATTGCACCCTGACCGGTGCGCAGCGCCGCTGGTTAAAAGATGAAGTCTTCAAGACAGATGATAAACGTGGGGTAATATTTCTCAGCCATCATCAATATTTCTCGGCTTTTGAAACTGCCTATTCGCGTCCGGGCATCCAACTGGCGCGCATTCTTGACCGGCCGGTGTTGTGGATTTGGGCCCATGAGCATCGCATGGCTGTTTACAAAAAGGGCCAGGTCGGGGACGGAATGGAAGTTTATGGCCGCTGTATTGGTCATGGTGGCATGCCGGTCGAGATTGGCTATCCGCCGGACAAGCGCAGTGGCCGCGATTTTCTGGTGGCATACGATGATCGCCGCAGCCGCTTTGCAGACGGCCACCCGGTCGGTTACAATGGTTTTGCCAACATGACCGTTAAAGGGGATGAGGTGACCATCGATTATCGCGATATTGAAAATCAAAGTATGCTAAGCGAAACCTGGGTTGCTAACAATGCCACCGGACAAATTCGAGGCATTGATATTCAACTGAAGCAGCCGGAATTGACCCTGGTGCGTGGGCTGACTGAAGCGATATCGTAAATCGGCAAATGAGCAAATTGGTAAAAGCGGTAAATCGTTAAGACGTTGAAGGGTTGAAACGTCAAATTGTTGAAGCGTAAAGACGTTGAGACGTTGATCGATGAACGGTCAGCGGTTTTCAATGCTTCAATGTCTTTCGTCTCCCCCACGTTCGTTCGAAACGGACATGTGGTTGTGCTATGTAACGGCTCCGCCGTTCGGTCAACGATGAACGATCAACGCTTTTTTCCCAATCTCTGGTCTCTAATTTCTTCTTCACAAGTTCGCCGGAAGCGAACATCTGCCTGAGCTATGCAACGGCTCCGCCGTTCTGCCAATGATGAACGATCAACGTCCGACCGCTAACCGCACCCTTGTCATTTTTCAATCTTCAATCTTCATTCTTCATTTTTCATTCAAAATCCAACGGGCTCACCAGCGTCAATTGCTCCGTCTCTACAAACTGCATATACACCATGGTCGTTTCAATAGATTTGTGGTCGAGAAGATGGTGAACGGTGTGGATGTCGTGGCCTTCCTGTAATAAGTGCACTGCGAAACTATCGCGGAATACATTGGAAGTGCCCGCGATCGGCAAGTTGCATTGCCGGATCGCTTCGTCGAAAGCTTTGCGAACCGTTGTCTCGGAAAGATGATGACGTCGTCCCGTTCCTCCGGCTGCACAGAGTGAACGCCTCGGTGAGGGGAATACGTACTGCCATTCCCAGTCGAAGCCGCAGGCGTCACCGATGATGCCATGTGGCAGGTAAACCTCACCGAATCCGGCGTCCAAATCAGTTTGATGGCGCTTCTGAACTTCCGTCTGGTGGCATACAAGCGCCTCGCGAACCTGCAGGGGTAGCAAGGTGCTATGACGGACATACCCACGATGGTCGCGCAACGTTATCGCATGTGCAGCAAAATCGATATCTTGCACACGGAGCCGCAGGCAATCACGTAGGCGCAGGCCGGCACCGTAGAGCAAGCCGCCTATTAAGGAATAAGGATATTTGAGCTTCTCAAGCAATTCTGCAATATCATCTTGAGAGTAAATTACGGGCCGACGGTTGAGTTGTCTGATTTTTTGATACGAAATGGCATCCATTTTTGACTCCTGGTGTTGGTCTTTTCCTTATGGATGCCTGGGAATTGGGAATTTCCACAAAAATATATCAATAAATTTTGTTGAGAATTATCCCTTGTTCTTGTCGTCCCAAAGCATCGGTTCCCAAAGCTCAACCTTGTTGCCGTCCGGGTCCATGATCCAGGCGAACTTGCCGTTTTCATGTGACTCCGGCCCCTGGACCGGGCTCACGCCGGCCTCAGACAGTTGTTCCAGCAGCTCTTCGAGGTTGTCCACCCGGTAGTTAATCATAAAGCTCGATTCGCTGGGGCTAAACCATTGGCTGTCCTTATCGGCGAGACTCCAAACAGTCAGACCACCGTCTTCCGCTTTATCTTCCTGCCATTTGAGAATAGCGCCACCGAAGTCTTCCAATTCGATACCGAGGTGTTTCGCATACCATGCGTTTAGCTCTGCCCGATTGCCTTTGCATTTCAGAAAAACGCCACCAATTCCGGTCACTTTCGCCATGTTTCCTCCTATGTATTGAGTGCCTGGTTTTGCAGGTTCAATTGCATCTGGATGAATCCTCGCAATTGCCGCAATCTATACTATTCGCCTTTCGATTTCAATGGAATTTATGCCCGAATTGATCCCTGCAAATATTGTCCACTTATGTAGACGTGCTTTCATAAAAGTAGACGCTTACTGTATTTTTATACATTTATGTGCGAGTGCCTAAGTATCTGTAATTTCATAAGAAACGTTTGTTTTCCGGTTTTGGCATAAAGATTGATTTATACCTAAGCAGCGACATCAAAGTTGTCAGCAATAACGGCGATGGTGCGCATGAATTAGGTTGTGAGGGGCACAGTTCCAACCTTGAATTAGAAATCCAAAACATATTAAGGAACCAAAGATGGTACGTTTAATTTCATTAAGACGATTTATGGCCGCAGCTATCATTGCTATGGCTTTTTCCGCATCAACAATGGCCCAGAGTATTTGGACAGACAATAATGCCAAATCCACAATCGCCCTGGAATTCAATAAGCCGAACTTTTCTGAATCGGAAGGGCTGTCATTCTTTTCGTCAACACTCTACCTGACTGGAGAATTTCGAGTCAGTGAAGCGTTTTCAATTGTCGGCGAGCTGCCTTTTCAGCACGTCGGTGGCGATGAGGATGGCTTTGGTCAGAGTTTTTCAGGAAATGTTATTGGGAATCCCTATTTGGGCTTCAAATATCATCCAAAAAATTCCTCGTTCTCAACCGCGCTTGGTCTACGATTGCCGATAGCGCCGGATGATGAACCTGCCTCATTTATCGGCCTGTTCACCGATCCTGTTGATCGTGGATTTGAGGCCTTTGTCCCTAATGTGATGGCCATACAGGGTTTGGTCGGCTTCCATCGGCGCAGCGAGAGCGGGGTTGCAATCATAGTGAATGGTGGTCCTTCCTGGTGGATAAATACCGATAGCGGCAACGATGGATTTGAGAGTGATTCAGAATTGTTCCTGCGCTATAGTACTGCGATTGGCTATGAGGGCCCGGTGGCCAGTATCTCCGGCGGCGTTGCCGGACGCTGGTTGCTCACTGAAGATAATGGGTTTGGCGACAACTCATTTCATGAATTAAGATTTAATGCTGGCCTTGGCTCGGGAAAACTCAGACCAGGTGTATACCTGAAAGTGCCACTGGACGAGAACGTGAATGATATTCTTAATTTTACATTTGGTCTCAAGCTGCTTTACGAAATGAATTAAGTGTTGGAAGTTGAGGAGGAGAGGAATACTTGATGGGGTACGCTGCACTGACCGTTTGGGTGAGTGCGGTTATCCCATCAAGTTTGTTTTTGGGATACTTCGAGTGCTATAACTGATCGGAGTTGCAGAGAAGACAATGAAAATTACTTCAAATACCCCAATTCAACTAACAATCGCACCACTTCATCATTTGCCGTAAGTTCCTCGATACGCTGCTCAAACTCAGGCTTTTTCCAGCGGCCGATAGAGCTGGAATGCAGTCGCTGCAGTGGCTTAAACCAGGCTTGATCTTTCCTTAATGTCGCATTTTCAAACCATTGTTTCAACTCCGGTACATATTCTTCTTCTATGAAATCGCAAATCGTGCCAACTGTGGTTTTATGCTCAAGAATCAAATCTTCGTAGCGAATCGTCAGCACCTGCGGATGGTCTTTGTAGGCCAGGCCTTGCCTGACATCGTTAACCCAGCGCTGTGGCTCCACCCAAAAAGCATCCGGATTCTCCGGGTGGCGGGAAGTCATCACATCACGGCCATCGCGGATGATGTGAATAAAGCGAACGTTTTCGCGGTAATATGCGAAAATGCGTTCCAGGTGACGAACATTGGTCGGTGTCTTTTCGCACCATCGACTTACCGTCGCCGGAATACGCTGCCTTAAAATGTTGCGGTAGAAGCGATGCAAGCGGGTAGGTTCCTGGAAATTGGGGTCAATACCAAGCGGATCATTTGCTGATTGCCAAAAGGAAAAGATACCGGTTTCGAAGGGCAAGGCATGAATCGCCGGATGGGCGGACAAAATGGAGAGCAGCAATGTGGTGCCGGATCGGCCGCAACCACCGAGCACTATCGGCGGTTTATGAAAGACCTGTTTTGCGCGACGGCTCCCGGCGTGCGCCAGAATTGGGATGATGATCTTATTCTTCACGATTTTCAACATTCCGGCAAGTTAAGCCGCGCCGGTATTTTCTTCAAATGATAAGAAATGTATTGGGGATTGGAAGGGCAATGACAAATCAATCAGTTGGCGGAAAGTTCAGTAAAGATTGAAAGTTTAGGAACATATCGGGTTCTTTTCCTGCCACTGGTATTATCGCTCCAGATTTGCCTATTTGCCAGAAGGCAGAGCCGCACCACTGGAAACGATCGCCTGACAACGGACATCGGTCATCGAACAACGCAGCATCCAGCATCCAGTATCGAGGCTCCAATATCGAGTCTCTAATCCCCATCTGGTATGCAATTTGCGCCCATCATCTGCACTGCCAGCATCTTGTTAATGCCCTCCTTATCGATTTTGTCATAAAGCATGCAATAAGGAAGGTTTGAGGTGCTGAACGGTAACGTCCCGATTAGAACAGATTGTTCAATTCATCAAACCAAAGGAAAAAAAGATGAATCGTGTATCTATTTTGCTCATTCCCGGCTTGCTAATGCTTTTGCTTGCTGCCTGTGATGATGCTACCGGTTTCCAGCAGGCTGAGGAAACCGAGGCTGAATTTGCAGCTATACAGGCAAATGTGTTTGATAACTCCTGTGCAGTATCCGGATGTCACAATGGCACAACCAGTCCGAATTTGTCCAGTGGCCAGGCCTACAATAATATCGTTAACATTACGTCCAGCCGCGGCATTCCATATGTCGATCCCGGTGATCCGAACAATAGCTACCTGTATCGCAAGATTATCGGCAGCAATATCAGCGGTAGTCGCATGCCGCTTGGCGAAGGCGCCCTGTCATCTTCAATCGCCGACAGCATCGAGGCGTGGATTGATCGCGGAGCGCTGAACAATTGACGCACGAAGCACTTGCGAAGCATCGAGACTGGCTGTGGTTTCGGTGCTTCGGTGCTTTAGTGTTTGGTTGACTTGTTGAATGGTTGATTAGCTGAATCGTTAAAGCGTTGAATCGTTAAAGCGTTGCTCGGTTGACATGTTTTCGGTTGATTATGTCTGTGATTAACTGATTTGTACTCTCGCACAAGTTCGCCTGCAGCGAACATCTGCCTGGACTATGAAACGGCTTCGCCGCAATTTGGGGTGAAAAGAAAACATTCGACATTATTCATTTGTCATTCGTCATTTTTCACTGCCACTGTATTTTTCAAGGCCTCAATGCTTCAATGCTTCAATGCTTCAATGCTTCAATGCTTCAATGCTTCAATGCTTCAATGCTTCAATGCTTCAATGCTTCAATGCTTCAATGCTTCAATGT
>JANQRS010000019.1 GCA_028284445.1 Calditrichia bacterium | reverse complement strand
CATCAAGCATCAAGCATCAAGCATCAAGCATCAAGCATCAAGCATCAAGCATCAAGCATCAAGCATCAAGCATCAAGCATCAAGCATCAAGCATGAGAATAATTCAGATTTGACTTTTTAGCACGAATGCTTGTCTTTATCATTAGAGCACCTTTTTCAAATAGCCCCAATGAGAACGAAACAGAACCGGTAATATGTATCGCATTGAATCGAAAATTGATACCCGCAGTGAAGAATTTTTGCGAAATAAGGTCCATATGGAAGGCCTTGTTGAGCAGCTAAAAGAACGGTCGGAACAAATTCGCCAGGGTGGGCCGGCTCATGCGCGAAAAATTCATGAGTCGCGAAACAAGATGTTTGTTCGTGATCGCCTCGAGCATTTACTGGATCCGGATACACCATTCCTGGAGTTCTCAACCCTTGCTGCCTATGACATGTTTGACAACCAGGCACCCTCCGCGGGAATGATTACCGGGGTCGGCGTGGTGCATGGTCAGGAGGTGATGGTTGTTGCCCACGATGCAACAGTGAAAGGCGGCACCTACTTCCCGATGACCATAAAGAAGCATATACGTGCTCAGGAAATTGCCATGCAGAATCACTTGCCATGCGTTTACCTGGTGGATTCCGGCGGTATTTTTCTACCGCATCAATCAGAGACATTTGCTGATCGTGATCACTTTGGGCGGATTTTCTTCAATCAAGCTCGGATGTCGGCCATGAATATTCCGCAAATATCGGTTGTGCTGGGATCAAGCACTGCCGGCGGAGCATACCAGCCGGCAATGAGCGATGAAGTGGTTATCGTTCGCAAACAAGGGTTCATTTATATCGGGGGGCCGCCGCTGGTAAAGGCGGCAACCGGAATGGATGTATCTGATGAAGAATTGGGTGGGGCAGATGTGCACGCGCGTTTGTCGGGCGTGGCTGATCACTACGCGATGAACGAAGTCCATGCTTTCGAAATTACCCGTAACCTGATGGAAAATTTGAATCGGCCGAAGCCGTTTCAAATCGAACGCGCAGCACCGGAAGAGCCGTACTACGATCCCAAAGAAATTTACGGCATTATTCAAAAAGATCTCCACAAACCTTATGATATTCGCGAGGTGATTGCCCGGATCGTCGATGGTAGTCGTTTCCAGGAATTTAAGGAACTTTATGGACCGACACTGGTGTGTGGTTTCGCGCGCATCATGGGTTATCCTGTTGGCATTATTGGCAATAATGGAGTGCTCTTCAGTGAAAGCTCTGTTAAGGGCGCTCATTTTATTAATCTCTGTACGATGCGCAAAATCCCGCTTCTGTTTCTGCAAAATATCACCGGATTCATGGTCGGTAAAGAATATGAGCATGGTGGCATCGCTCGCAATGGGGCGAAGCTGGTGCATGCTGTGGCCAATGCCAATGTCCCCAAATTTACCGTCATCGTTGGCGGCTCATACGGTGCCGGCAATTACGGCATGTGTGGCCGGGGATATGATCCGCGACTGCTGTGGATGTGGCCAAATGGCCGTATTAGCGTTATGGGCGGAGAGCAAGCTGCCGACGTATTGGTAACCGTTAAGAAACGGTCGCTCGAGAAAAAGGGAAAGAAGGTTGCTAAAAAGGAGCTCGATGCCTACCGTGAAGAAATTCGTGCAAAATATGAAGAAGAAGGCAGTCCATATTATAGCACGGCCCGGATTTGGGATGACGGCATCATCGATCCGGCTGAAACCAGGACCATGCTTGCCTTGGGCATTTCTATGTCGCTGAACGCGCCGATTGAAGATCAGAAGTTCGGGGTGTTTAGGATGTAAAATCTGGATACTTGATGCTGGATACTGGCGCATTGTAGAACCAGAGCTAGCCAGGGATTAGAGAAACTCAACTAACGCAAACTATGACGAAGAAGATCAAAAAACTGCTGATTGCCAATCGTGGTGAGATTGCCGTCCGTGTGATGAATGCAGCGCGGGAAATGGATATCACCACTGTCGCAATTTACTCAGACGCAGATACCAAAGCCCTGCACGTGTTGCGGGCTGACGAAGCTGTGCATCTCGGGGCAGCGGAACCGGCTGAAAGCTACTTGAATATCGAGAAAGTAATTGCCGCTGCAAAAGAAACCGGATGCGATGCGGTTCACCCTGGCTACGGCTTTCTCTCTGAAAATGCCGCTTTTGCCAGAGCCTGTCGTGCTGCAGGATTGATTTTTGTTGGTCCCAGCGCAGAGGCTATGGAAAAAGTTGGCGACAAGCTGATTGCCCGAACAACCATGCTGAATGCCGGGATTCCTCTAACGCCAGGTGTGGAAATTGATGAAATGCCGCTTGCAGAAATTGAAGCCGCAGCCGAGGAAATGGGCTATCCGGTAATGGTAAAAGCCGCTGCCGGCGGTGGTGGGAAGGGGATGCGACTGGTAAACGACACTGCCTCATTGGGCCCCGCCATCGAAGCCGGGCGACGTGAAGCAATGTCTGCTTTCGGTAGCGATACGGTTTATATGGAGAAATTCATCGAGAAACCGCGTCATATTGAAGTACAAATTCTGGCAGATCAGCACGGGAATACCATTCATTTGTTTGAACGTGAATGTTCAATTCAACGCCGCCATCAAAAGATCATTGAAGAAACACCGTCTGTCGCACTGGACGATGATTTACGCCGGAAAATTGGCGAGACCGCCTGTGAAGTGATGCGGGCTGTTAATTATTATAACGCCGGTACTGTTGAATTTTTGCTGGACGCCAACAAGGATTTTTACTTTCTGGAAGTAAATGCCCGAATCCAGGTCGAGCATCCGATAACCGAAATGGTCACCGGCGTTGACCTGATCAAGCATCAGATTCGCATTGCTACTGGCGAAAAGTTGACCTTGTCGCAGGATGAGATTCGCCAGCATGGTCACGCTATCGAATGCCGGATTTACGCAGAAGATGCTGCCAATAATTTCTTGCCGTCGATCGGCATGTTGCATCATATTTCCGAACCGGCCGGGCCCGGTATTCGCTGCGATAGCGGCGTCTATAGCGGTGTTGAGGTGACCTTGCACTATGATCCGATTCTTTCCAAGTTGATCGTTTGGGCGGAGAATCGCGACGAAGCCATTCGCAAGATGGACCAGGCGCTGGCGGAATATGTGGTGCTTGGCGTTCGTACGTCCCTGGAATTCCTGCGCGTGGTGCTCAATCACGACAATTTTCAGAGTGGAGATTTTGATACTGGTTTTATCGGGCAGCATCTGCCGGATTGGCAGCCGAAAGATGAACCGGAACTGCTCAACGTTGCCTTGATCGCAGCTGCAGCAAACCGCCCAAAGATGCAGCACGCAAGCGGCGACGCCGGGGAAGCGGAGCTACCAACCCCCTGGCAACTGATCGGTGATTGGAAAATGCTGGACGGCTGATCCAACTGCTGCGGATTTCCAAACAAGGAATGAAAGACATCAATCACATCATTCCGGGAACTTTCAACCATTATAAATACTAACAAAATATGGCGACAAAGAAATTTCAATATCAGCATAGCACCTACGCCGTTGGGTTTAGTGAAAAGCAATCTTCGCAATTTGAGTCTCACATCGATGATGAGGCGCTGAATGGTTCTATCCTGCGGTTACCCGGTAATCAGCAGCTCCTGCAGCTTGACGGTAAGCAATATCGGGTAACAACAGTAAGTCATGGTGATCGGATTTTTGTTCATGTTGCCGGGAAAACCTTCGAATTGCGGCGTGCTGAACGCCAGGGAGGCGCATTTTCCGGAACTGGTGATGGTGATGACGTTACCGGCAATTTGGTTGAAACCCCGATGCCCGGGAAAATCCTGAAGTTGTTTGTGGATGTTGGGCAGGAAGTGGAGAAAGGGAATCGACTTTTCATTGTTGAAGCAATGAAGATGGAAAATGAGGTCAAGGCACCGCGCGGCGGTGTGATCAAGGCTGTAAATTTTGCGGCCGGTGATCTCGTGTCCCTGGGAGAACCTGTTGTAGAACTGGAACCGTGAACACACATGGGGAAGCAACCATTTTGCGATACCTGATGAGCTGGTTTTTACTTGCTCTTTCTTTCTTATACGCACAGACAACAGTTGAGCTGGTACTATTTAATCCGGACGCCCAGATTGTGGCCGCGGGAGATCTCGACCTGAACAATCCCGACAGGCTGGCGGATCTCTTTGTTGTAGAACTGCATGACGGCGGCGTTGCCCGCGAAATTCGTCTGCATATTGAATTGCGTGCCGGTAGCCGGAGCTTTGCTTCTGCCGTTACAAATGGATTCCGGTTGCCCGGTGATGATACTTTCTTTCGCTTTAATGGCCGAAACCTCGCAGTTGGTGCATCCTTTGTTGATAACCAAATTATTCAACTCCTCCCATTTACATTTGATTATGCCGGTATCGGTATCGATAACGTTGTAAAGAATGCCGGCAGATTACCGGCTGGCATCTACAATATGGTAGCCGGTTTCCAATTGCTGGAAAATGGCGCGCCGGTCGGAGAGGTCATTCGGCAACCCTCAAGTAGTGGACAAATAACCGTTACTAATCCGACGACCCTTCACTTGCAATTCCCCGGACAAAG
Source organism: Calditrichia bacterium (assembly GCA_028284445.1). Lineage (GTDB taxonomy): Bacteria > Calditrichota > Calditrichia > RBG-13-44-9 > J075 > JANQRS01. Next base: position 42,922 of record JANQRS010000019.1, on the reverse strand, counting down.
CGTTGCCAGCAATGAGGTAATGGAAATTGCCACGCGCTTTCCGCTCTTTCAGTGGACCAGTGATATCGGACAAAACGCCGACCGCTACAACATCCTGGTATATGAAAAAAGTCCTGATGAAGAAACGGTTCAGGATGTGCTGAGCAAACCGGCGATCCTGGAAATCCGCGACTATGAGGACTCATTTTTCCAATATCCGGCCAATACCTCTCCACTATTGCTTAGTGGAGAGGCAGCCGTGGTTCGTCCTCTCGAAGCGGGCCGCACATATTATTGGCAGGTCGAATCGCTCATTCCGACTGTGAGTGGCATTGAGACGATTCGCAGCGATGTATTTCGCTTCAAGATATCTGATTTTGTTGGGTCAGATGATTACAACTATGGCCTGCAAGTGATATCAATTCTTGAGCAGTTGTTGGGATCTCAGCATGGAGATGCCCTCGAAGCACTTCGCGAAGAAGGATTTGATCCAAACGGTAAAATTGAGCTCGATGATCAGCAAATCAGCATCAATGAACTGATTGATATTCTCAATCAAATCGCCAACGGTGAAGCACGTGTAACCGAAGCGCAGGTGTATTAATATGAACAGGATGTTTGCAAAAACGCTTCTACTTTTGGCTATTTGGTTATTGCTTACGGCTATTGCCGGGGCCGAGGAACCCCTTGCTGTTGTCACCCGGCTGGAGGGAACAGTTCGGCATACCGAGGCCGGCACCGTGAAAGAAAAAGCGGTGCGGCGCGGACAAGTGCTGTATGACGGCGATCGCTTAAAAGTGGGCGAGAGTTCACTATGTGTGATTCGCTATCTTGACGATCGCAGTCAAATTACCCTCCGTGAAAATGCAGCTTGCCTGGTTAACGGCGTGCGGGAAGGCGATCATATTGATAAAAAAATGACGATCTTTCGCGGTTCTTATCATGCCACATTGCCAAACCTTAAAGGCAGTTTTCAGGTGATCACGCCGACCTCGACCGCATCTGTCAAGGGCACTAACTTCTGGATTCTTCAGCCCAATCAATCCGGCGAAACACGATACATCTGCACAGAAGGCACCGTCGAGGTCGCCAATGAACAGGGCAAAATTTTGCTTCGTGAAGGACAAACCGCAACGGTCGAGTCGAGCGAGAAACGGGCGGCAGTGAAACTGACTGACAGCTCTGAAATACCTTCAGAAAGAAAAATTACCAAGTCGCTGAAATACCTTGATATAGAATTTGTAAATGATAAAAATGAACAGAAGATCTTACGTATCCAGATCCAGGAATAAGACTGAATGCGTAGATCTCTAGCCACCACTATTTTCATTTTGCTGCTGACTCTGGCAGCAAATGCTTCCAACGTTCAGCGCGCTGAAGTGGGTCTCTCCTCGCTTCCGCTTGTGGATGAGAATCTGCAACTACGTCTGGCCCTCACGGTGGAGAATCAGAGTGATTTCCAGATCCGCGAAATCACCATTAACTACAAACCGGTGAACACCAGTATATTTCAGCGACAGCAGTTATTGTCTTCGGGATTTCGCTATTTTGCGGATGTTGATCTCGCCGGCTATGCCGGACGCACGATTGAATACTATTTTGATATCGAATATTATGATGGACAACATCAGGCATATCCCTTCGATGCCCCCTCGCAAAACCTTTATCAGCTCTCATTGCAACAACTGCCAGAATCGCGTGATGACGGAGTGGTGATTGTATCACCCGAGCCTGGTGAAAACGTGTTGACGGATGAATTCCTGATGACGGTGTCTTTTTTTCGCATCGGGAAGGATGTCGACCCGGCACGCATCAAGGTGTTATTTGATGATATTGATATTACCCAGAATGTTCGTGTTTTTGACGATTTTCTGACCTATACGCCTCGCAAAATCCCTTCTGGAAAACATCGCCTGCGAATCGATTTTTACAGTCGCTCCGGCCGGATTCTGGCCCGAAAAGACTGGCAATTTAGCGCAAGTGAACGTCGCGGTCCTGCGCCGGTAACAGATATTTTTGCGTTCTCCGGCCGGATGTTCGCTGAAACGCGGAATGAAGATTTGGTCAGCGGGGCGCGACAAGAAAATTACAGCACCGCCGGCTTGCAATTGCGCGGTGGCAATCAGCGCATGGGCATCGGCGGACGAATTTTGATTTCCAATCAGGAAAAACGCTTCCTGCAACCTGTCAATCGATACTCAATGTGGGCAGAAGCCAAGTTTTGGGACGGGCGGAGAATCCGTATCTCCGGCGGTGATACCTATCCGGAACTAAATCCTTTCCTGATGCGCAATATTTTTGTGCGTGGATTTCACGCTGAACTATTCCTGAAGTACATCAATCTGAATGTGGTGCGCGGATACAATCAGCGTGGATTTGACGGCGCTGTGCGAACAGACACCAGCGGCGTGGCAGTTGATACCAGTCGCGGCAGTTTTCAGCGCGATATTTGGGCAATCAATTCCAGCATCGGCGCCCGCGAAAATTTCCAATTGGGACTGACTGTTGCCAAGGCGAAAGACCGCGGCGAAAATGTCATTCTCGGTCCTGACCCGGAAGAATCACTTGGGATTGGCTCCGAGCTATTTTTGGCTTATTTCAACAATCGGCTGGTTGTGGAAGGCAGCTATAACATCAGTTTTTACAACTCAAATATCAGTGATGGAGAGGACGTGCCGCTGGAGACGCTGCGTTCTGAAGGCCTCGATATTAACGAAACGTTTTATAACCGGCTGGATGGCTTGATGACGCGCAATCGCAACCTGCTTTTTGAGCCTGCTGAAGCCTATCGCGGACTGGTGCGAATCAATTTTTTGAGCAATACGCTGTCAGCCGAATATCGCTACATCCAGGAAGAGTTCCAGACCCTCACCCAACCCTTTATGCTTCGCGATATCAAGGGGCTGACCATAAGCGATAATGTCCGCCTATTCCGTAATCAGCTCTTCCTGAATTTGCGCTATCAGCAATTACAGGACAACCTGACCAATAGCAAAACCGACGTTACCGATATCCGCAATCTGGGAGTCAATGTTTCAATCTTCCCTTTGCAGGCCTTACCTTCCTTGACCATCGGCTATCAGAGCTATAGCCGGGAGAATGATAGCAATGCGGATTCGAGTCTGGCCTTGCCGGAAAACAATGTTACCAATGCTGTGAATATTTCCACTTCATATGCGTTTGATATTGCTTCCTTGAGCAATCGCCTGACCTTGAATCTCCTGAATTATAATCGGAATGATCAGACCAGCGTTGGCGTGGATAATTTGTCGAATACTGCAACCCTGGTATTGCAAACCCGCTATACCTTTCCGCTGAGAACCAGCCTGGAATTCAACTTTCAGCAATCAGACAATTATCTTACAAACGTGGATCGCGATACCACCAGTTTTGCCATGAATACATTTGGCGCCAGTGCACAGTATACATTCGACGGTTTGACAAATACTAATGACGCGCTTTCGCTGGGAATTCGCGGACAATACGGTATTGCGAGCGATGAACTCAGTCTTGCACAGGGGAATAGCCCGCGCTTAAACTCAATTACGGATTATAATCGGATGCATTTTAGCGGCCGGATAATTTACGATAGCCCACGCCTCGGTAAGCTGAGTCTCAACGGGGATGTCGTAGAATATAGTGGCGATCGGTCATTTCGAGATGTCATATTCGGAGCGAGATATACAATCAACTTTTAAGGAGTCAGCATGAAGAGTCCGATATATCCGAGGCTTGAATTGGTAAAGGTGCAGTTGGAGAAAGAATTGCAGGCCTTGCATTGTCCGAAGAGCGAAGGACATTGGATAAACGCTGATGAATATCGCCGCTGGTGCCAGTCTCATAACGATGATGACATTGATAGTATTGGATCGTTGCTCTATCATGAGGTGGCGCCGGAAGATCAAATGGCCAAGATTTGCCCTGAAAGCGGTGCCTTGCTGTCCCGCTATCGCGTCAGTGAGAGCATAGAGTTTTACCTTGATCGCTCGCCAATTACCGGGGGGGTCTGGTTCGATCGCGGTGAGTGGGAAACCATAAAACAGCTCGGTCTGCAGTTTCGGCTTGCTGAAGTGTTTACTGATTCCTGGCAGCGAGCCATTGTTGATAACGAACAGCGTGAATCATTGATGATGCAGTTCAAAAAACGCATCGGATCAGAGGCATTTTACAAAGTCAATGAATTCAAATATTGGCTCAAGGATCAGGTTCGCCGCTCGGAGATTCTTGCCTATCTCGCCAACGACGAGTAAGATGTCGGCACTACCATTTGAGCCGACCCAAATGGGCTAGGGGCCCAACAAAGGTGTTGTAGAGCATGTAAAGGAATGAAAAAAGCATTGTTTCAGCTGTCTTAATATGCGTTTGAAACAACCTGTTTCCTCTTCGTGTCACCCAAATATCTGCAGCCAGCTTGATAAGTAGTGGCAGCCAACTGCCGCCGGCCGCCATCGGCCAAACCCACAATCCAAGATGCGTACCATGAAAAAGTAAGTAGCCAAGCTTTAAGGAGTTTCGATAGTACTTGCCGGCGGAGAAATGTCTGCGTCGTTGGCGAAGGAACGTTGAGAAAGAATCGACCTGCCGTGTTTCGACCCAGCCGTTGGGATCGAGGCACATTCGGACCGGCAGATTTTGTGTGCTGAAACGCTGCAATAGCAAATCGTCGTCGCCGCTAAGCGACTTGCGAATCTCAGCAAACCCGGCCACTCCTTCATACGCTTTTTTGGTATATCCCCAATTCCCGCCATAAGAAATAATTGGTTTCTGAAAGCCGATGCCGGCACCGGCAATCATCCAACTGACCATCTTTTCAAAGATAAGGAAACGTTCCAGAATATTGGTTGGCGGTGTAAATCGCATCAGGCTGACTACCGCAGCAGTATCGTCCGAAAACTGTTGATTGTATGCAGCAAAAAATTCCACTTTGATTGTTACATCTGCATCAAGAAACAGGAAAATAGGGTGTGTTGCCTGTTCAATTGCCATTTCTAATGCGTGCTTCTTCGGTGATACACCTGCCGGCACGTCGTCAATTTCGATGAATTTGAGATGAGTAAAGGATGACTGGAAACTTCTGATAATCGGTATGGTGTTATCCGTGCAACGGTCCGCTGCAATGATGATTTCGATCTTGTCCGGGGGATAGTTTTGAGCAACGAGGCCTTCAAGAAGTGCTCCGATATGCGCCTCTTCATTATGGGCGGCAATGATGACGGTAAATGATTTCTGAGCATTCTTTGCAGTCTTGGCGAGGGCTGGCAGGCGATTCAATCCTAAAATAATACGTGCGAGGAATGCGAGGTATATTGCCAGCAGCATCCAACCAATCAAGAGTCGTGACTCCAGCGCTTTTTGTCGCGGAAATCTTCCGACCAATTTAGCTTGGTGTGGAGTAGTCTGAAAAAGTGGCTGTTTAATGGCTTCACCAGGCGCGCGGCAAAAGGAGCCTTGCGAACGGTGATCTCAGTGCGGGTAGAACATCTTCTAACGTCTCTGCCGTCAGCAGCAACGATGAAGTCCTTATGCTCTGTGCGGGTAATTGCTCGAATGGAGACTGTATCCGGGATAATGACCGGACGATTCGTGAGAGAGTGTGGACAGGTCGGATTGATAATCAAGACTTTGCTTGATGGCACAATGATCGGACCGCCTGAAGCCAGGGAATAGCCGGTACTGCCGGTTGGCGTGGAGACCAGCAGACCATCAGCGACGTAGGAGTTGAGAAATTCTCCATCGATATCGATCTGTATCTGAATAACCCGAATTGAACTGCCCTTATCAATGATGATTTCATTCAGGCCGTAGAGCGGACGATCTTCGCCGGCAATTCGACCTTCAACGATAAGGCGATCTTCGATGGTATATTCACCATTGAGAATGCCGCTAAATGCGGTTGTAAAATCTTCATAAGATATGTCGGTCAGAAATCCCAGGCCACCGACATTGATCCCCAGAATAGGGGTTGTCAATTGCCCGATCAATTGGACGGTATGCAAAATAGTGCCATCGCCTCCAATTGCCAGAATCATATCACAGGCGCCGGGGATTTCCCTCTGGGCAATCACCGGGAACTTGATCGGGCCGGACTCCGGATTTTCTGCAATTCGCTTCGAAACAACCAGGTCGATATTTTCCTGCTTAAACCACTTTAGTAGAGCCGGTAACTTCTCCCAAAACAATTCTTTGCGCGTATTTGCAATCAAACCAAATTTCAATGGAATAATACCCCAATTTGATGATTAGCCGAATTAAAATCAGCGATAAGGGTCAAGTGGCAGCCAAAATTACAATATTTGTTGCGATCTGTCAAGTTATGATATGACCACCCCGTATAAAAATTTACTTGACAGAAAAAAACTCTTTTGGTATCTTCAAATTGAATTTTAGGCATGCCTAAAAATTGAGGAATGTACATGCAAAATCAAGTCATCGAAGATTATCTGAAAGCAATATACAAGATTCAGACAACCAGCGGCAAAGTCGCAACAACCGCATTAGCCAGGCGACTGAAGATATCGCCGGCGTCGGTAACTCAAATGGTCAAAAAGCTGTCGGATATGAATCTTGTCACCTATACACGCTATCAAGGGGTCGAATTAACAGAATCCGGGATGAAGATTGCTCTAGAGGTGCTGCGGCATCACCGCTTGATTGAGCTCTTTCTTGCGGAAGCGCTGGGCGTGCCCTGGGATAAGGTTCACGAAGAGGCTGAAAAGTGGGAGCATGTTCTCTCGGAGGACATGGAAGACCGAATTGATGCACTGCTTGGGCATCCGACCCGCGATCCGCATGGCGCACCCATCCCAAATCGCAATGGAGAGATGGTAGAGACCTCTCGCTTGCTACTTGCAGATCAAAAAGCAGGACAGACGGTTGAGATTGTACAGGTTCATGATCATGATTCGGAATTGCTGCGCTACCTGGGGGGCATGGGGCTGTATCCCAATGTTGAATTGCAGATTCTGGAGGTTGCACCTTTTGAAGGCCCTTTGACTATAAAGGTAGCAGATAAAGAATATACACTTGGACGCAAGGCAGCAGAACAGATTTTTGTACGGCTGCTATAATCGGAGCACGAGACATGGCATTTGAGATTGCGGTTGTTTCCTGTATTTATGCCATTGGTGGCATCTTGCTTGGACATTTTGAGGAACAAACGCCCAAAATTCGCCGTCTGGGAAAGTTTTTCCTGACGACAGCACTGGCAGTGCTGATCAGCCGGCAGTTTGGCATCCTGTGGTTCTGGCTATTTCTTGCTGTGTTGATTGCCGGTGGACTGATGATCCACCTTTGGTGGTTGCCGAAGAATGGTGTTAATGGCTGGACAGGAGAACCGAAGGAAAAGTATTACGAGTTGAGAGGATGGCAGAAATCCAAGAACGCTTGATTGTAAATGGAGAGTAAAATGAACATGATGAAAACAATGATGATTCTGATGCTCGTGGCAGCTTTTGCAAGCTGCGGACGTCAGGGTGAAGCACAGAGCCAAACGGCCGGCAAAGACGGCAAGGTCATTCGTGTCGTAACAACTACAGGAATGATTGGCGATGCAGTAAAGAATGTCGGTGGTGATCGTGTTGAGGTTACCACATTAATGGGGCCGGGCATTGATCCTCACCTTTACAAGGCGAGCGAAGGTGATGTTACCAGGATGGCAAGCGCCAACATGATTTTTTATAATGGGCTGCATTTGGAAGGCAAGATGGGCGAGATTTTTGAGAAAATGTCCAGTCGTGTCAAAACTGTTGCAGTGGCTTCTGAAATTGACCCGGCGCTCTTACAAACGCCGGAGGCCTATGAAGGGAATTTCGATCCGCACATTTGGTTCGACGTATCTTTGTGGATGCAGGCTGTCGCAGCGGTGAAGGACGCCCTGGTCGAATATGATGAGGCACATGCAGAAATATATAGGCAGAATGCCGCAGCATACCTGAATGAATTGGTCACGCTTCATCAATACGTGCAGGACCAGGCGGAGCGCATTAATGCTGAAACCCGCGTGCTGGTAACCGCTCACGATGCTTTCAACTATTTTGGTACAGCATATGGATTCCAGGTGCGTGGTTTGCAAGGCATCAGTACAGCTGCGGAAACCGGTACGGCAGACGTTCAGGATCTGGCAGACTTCATCGTTGAGCGGCGTATTCCGGCAATGTTTGTGGAAACTTCGGTGTCACCCCGCTATATCGAAGCGCTACAGGCAGCGGTGAAATCAAAAGGGTTTGAAGTTGAGATTGGCGGCAAGCTCTTCTCTGATGCGATGGGCGACCCCGGCACTCCCGAAGGCACGTATGTGGGTATGGTTCGTCATAACATCGATACCATCGTTAAAGCCTTATTGAAAGTTGCTTCCTGATAATATAGTCCTTCGGAACACTTTAGCCGTGACAGCCGGAGCGTCGCGGCTAAAAATCAGATAACATGAGCAGGATTGATATATGAGCAATAATACCATTGAGCTTGCTGTGAAAGTGGAAGACCTTACCGTCGCTTATCGCGATAAGCCGGTGCTATGGGATGTTGACGCTGAAATACCCAAGGGGGTCCTCATGGCCATTGTTGGTCCAAATGGCGCCGGTAAAACCACGTTGATCAAATCGATTCTCGGTCTGGTGAAACCCGTCGCTGGCGACGTGCGGATTTTTGGCAATCCATATGAAAAATTCCGCAAGCGTGTGGCTTATGTACCCCAACGGCGCACTGTTGACTGGGATTTCCCCACCAGTGTGCTTGACCTGGTTTTGATGGGGCGTTATGGCGCGCTTGGCTGGTTCAAGCGAGTACGACAGGCTGATCGCCGGTTGGCAGAAGAAGCGCTGGAAAAGGTCGGTATGCTGGAATATAAGAATCGTCAAATTAGCGAATTATCCGGTGGGCAGCAGCAGCGAGCCTTTCTTGCACGCGCACTGGTTCAGGAAGCGGAGATTTACCTGATGGATGAACCCTTCCAGGGAGTAGATGCCACCACCGAGCGCGCGATCGTTGATTTGCTGCGCTCGTTGCGGGCAGCTGGTAAGACCGTGGCTGTGGTTCATCACGATTTGCAAACGGTGGGAGACTATTTCGACTGGGTGTTTTTGCTCAATGTTCGCCGCATTGCCTGTGGCCCGGTGTCGGAGGTGTTCAACGAGACCAATCTGCGGAAAGCGTATGGTGGACGAATCGCATTTATGTCGGCAGGTAATGGCAATGGTGATCGCCTTGCCATTACTTCCGAAGAAACGAATTACAATGAGCCAATATAGAGAAGTGAGGAGAGCAAATGTTTGCCTTTAAAATACGAACGACCTTTTTTATTTCACTGATTTTTTCACTGGTTGTCAATGCCCAGTCGCCTGGTCCAATGGTTACAGATCGTCCGGATCAGACAGAATCGAGTAGTACTGTACCGTTAAAAAGTGTTCAAATTGAGACGGGTATTTCCATGGAGATGGATCAGTTTGAAAGCGCCTTTGTGGACATAGAAAGCAGGGTTTTCTCACTGGCCTCAACCCTCATTCGCTATGGCATCCACGAGCGCGTGGAATTGCGGCTTGGGGGAGAATTTATTTCGCAAAAAACGGAAGCGGGTCAAAGCGAAGTCACCACGAGTGGATTTGCCGGCGCTTCTATAGGCACCAAGCTATACTTGTTTGAAGAGAAAGGCGCCCGTCCTGAAGCGGCTGTCATTGTTGATGCCGCGGTGCCAATTGGAAAAGATGAATTAACGCCGGACCGTTTTGAGCCGGGATTCCTGTTTTCACTGTCACATAGCATTTCAGAGACTGTGGGATTTGGATATAACCTCGGCGGGCTTTGGCCGGAAGGGGTTAATTTTATTGGCCGCTATAGTGCAGTGGTTGGAATTAGCGCAAATGAAAAGACCGGAATCTTTCTCGAGGTATATGGAGAGTTTCCCCAAAATGATCGCCGGCAATTTCTCTATGATGCCGGAATGACATATCAGCTTCAGCCAAACGTGCAATTTGATGTTTCGGCTGGCGCAGCAGTAACGGAGCTGGCGCCTGACTATTTCATCAACGCCGGTATTTCTTTGCGATTGCCGCAATAGTTTAAACCTGAGGAAACATTGGACTTACTGAACGACATCTTCTTCGACTATACATTGCGGAACGTGATCCTGGGAGCGATGACACTGGGTCTGGTCAGTGGTGCGCTTGGCTCATTTGCGGTGTTGCGTAAGCAGAGCTTGCTCGGTGACGCTATTTCCCATGCCGCTCTTCCCGGCATTGCCCTGGCATTTTTGTTTACCGGGAGCAAATCAACCATGGTGCTCTTACTGGGAGCTGCCCTCGCAGGCTGGATTGCCACCCTGTTGATGCTCAATATTGTGCGAACAACGCGGGTAAAGGAGGATAGCGCGCTAGGCCTCGTGCTTTCGGTGTTTTTCGGATTTGGCTTGGTGCTTCTCACCTATTTGCAAAAGATACCGAATGCCGCGCAAGCCGGGCTCGAGAAATTTCTTTTCGGACAGGCGGCGACAATCCTTTTTGAAGATGTGCTGGTTGTTGCGGTAGTCGGTGTCGCCATTGGTCTGGTAACGATTCTGTTTTGGAAAGAATTCAAGCTGATTAGCTTTGATCCGGATTTTGGCGCAGCACTTGGGTTTCCAGTGAATCGACTAAATATTCTGCTAACGTCCCTTCTTGTTGTGGCGATTGTCCTCGGGTTACAGATGGTTGGCGTGGTATTGATGAGTGCCATGATTGTCGCGCCGGCCGCAGCTGCTCGTCAGTGGACCAACAATATGTCGGTGATGGTGTGGCTCTCTGCTGCCTTTGGGGCAATGGCCGGTATTGCCGGCTCGGTACTCAGTAGCCTGGTGCCGCGATTGCCAACTGGTCCAACCATTGTTCTTTGCGTTAGCGCCATCGTTGTTTTGTCTCTTTTCCTGGCACCGGCTCGCGGCCTGGTTTGGGATTGGATTCGACAGCGGCGTAATATTCGACAATTCCATTCGGAAGCGGTGTTGATTGATCTCTATTCGCTGGCCATGCAGCATAAGGATTTAAGTCACGCGCATAAAGCCGGGGTATTGGAGACAATGAACCTTAACCGCGCGGCGGTGCGACGCAATTTACAGATTCTCTTGCAGAACGGATTTGTGCGTCAGTTGAAAAACGACCTCTGGAGCCTTTCCGAAAGCGGCATTCAGAAAGCGCAGGAATTGCTAAGACGGCATGAGGCAGAATGATGACCATACCACAGCTTGAAATTATGCTCATTGCTTCAGTTGTAGCGGTCGCCTGTGCCTTGCCCGGGGTTTTCCTGATTTTACGGCGTATGGCCATGATGAGTGACGCCATCAGTCATGCCATCCTCTTTGGGATTGTCACTGCCTTCTTTATTGTTCACGACATTTCTTCGCCATTCCTGATTCTCGGTGCGGCGCTAACCGGCGTGCTGACGGTGTTTATGGTTGAAGCTATCTATAAGACCCGCCTTGTGAGAGAAGATGCTGCTATTGGGCTGGTTTTTCCGGTGCTGTTTAGCATCGGCGTGATCATGATTTCCCGCTATGCCGGGAATGTTCATATTGACACTGATGCGGTTTTGCTCGGAGAGCTAGCTTTTGCCCCTTTCGATCGATTTATCATCGGCGATTTCGATATGGGGCCGCGATCATTATGGGTGATGTCTACCATTCTTGTTTTGAACCTGATGTTTATTCTACTTTTCTTTAAAGAGCTAAAGCTGTCTTCGTTTGATACTGCTTTGGCTGCCGCACTTGGTTTTGCGCCAACGGTGCTTCACTACAGCCTGATGACGCTGGTGTCCTTAACCGCCGTTGGCGCCTTTGATGCTGTCGGGTCGATTTTGGTTGTGGCCTTGATGATTGCCCCGCCGACTACCGCTTTCCTGTTGACCAATCGATTATCCGTGATGCTCTGGCTGAGTGCACTGGCCGGCATTTTTAGCGCGATTAGCGGCTATGTTTTTGCCCATTATTTTGATGTGAATATTGCCGGTAGCATGGCTACGATGAGCGGCGTGATATTTCTATTAACCTTTGTATTTGCACCGGAGCGCGGTTGGTTGGCCGCCCGGCGTCGGAAGTATCGGCAGCGCTGGGAATTTGCACAGAAGTTATTGGCGGTTCACGTCATGAATCACCAGGGACGTCCGGAGGCTGGCGACGAATGTCATATCAGCACCGTTCACCTGCACATGAATTGGGAGCGGGACTTTGCGGAACGTGTGGTGAAATCATCCCGTAAGAATGGGTTGATCGAACTAGAGGAGGAAATTTTGATTCTGACCGGGCGTGGTAAAGAAGTGGCAACTGAGGCGATGGTTGATTTTTAGCCATCTGTGTTTATGAGACATCCCCCTCTGTCCCCCTTCGAAGGGGGATAAAGGGGGATGTCTCGCAAGTGAAACAAGCTGACAGCGAGCTTGCGAGCCTGACGTTGGCGTAGACACCTGACGGGCCGAAGGCCCTGACGGCGCTTCGCGCCTGACACGAACGCAGTGAGTCTATTCACTTTTTGAAAGCTCCATTGCCCGGTGTTGGGCTGCAAAAATAGCCTTCATTAAACTTTCGTCGATCTTTCTGGCATTAAACGTCTTTAATGCGGCCTCGGTTGTACCACCCTTAGAGGTGACCGCAGAAATGAGTTCATCAAGCTTCTTCGGAGATTGATTCATCAGGTGGAAGGAGCCGAGCATCGTTTGTTTCACCAGCATGGCAGCAACAGATTCTTCAAGCCCCATCTCCTTTCCTGCTTCAATCATCGATTTAACAATATAGAAGAAATAGGCTGGTCCGCTACCACTCAAAGCTGTTACCGCGTCCAGTTGTTGTTCATCTTCCAGAAATATAGTACGGCCGGTGGTGCTCAGCAGGTTATCAATGATACTTACCTGATGAATGTTCACATTCTTGCTGCCGGTAAAGGCGGTGACACCCATGCCGAGCTGGGCAGGCGTGTTGGGCATAGCTCGAATGATAATTTCATGATCAAGTGCCTTTTGGATGGTTTCAACCGTAATACCGGCCATGACAGATAAAACAACATTGTGTGGCAGCAGGATACTTTTAAGATCATCAACCACCGAGTGAAAGTCCTGTGGTTTTACAGCAATGACGATTACACCACAGTCGGCAACCTGACTGCCGATTCCGGCAACGCTGACACCGATATCCATGCCGTCCAGTTCCTGCTTATGATCTTTGTCCCGGGCAACCAGAAGGAGATTTTCTCTCGTAACAAGGTTAAATTGTAAAAAGGATTTGGCGTAGGTCAATCCCATATTCCCACAGCCGATAATAGCAATCTTAAACATTCAAATTTCCCCGTTTCATTAAACTTCCATTAGTCGTCTTCGTCAAGAATTGTGCGTACTTTCGTCAGTAATGTATGAACTTTGAATGGTTTTTGCAGTATGCCGGAAATTTTTCCTGTGAGCTGCTCCACCTCGACAGGTTTAGAGTAGCCGGTGGCGATGAGCACTTTCGATTTAGCGGTTATTTTTTCCAGTTCCGAGAGTGTTTTGACCCCATTCATGCGCGGCATGATCATGTCCAGAATGATTAAATCAATTTTGTCATGTTGATCCGTCATGATCGCCAGTGCTGTTTCGCCATCCTCTGCCGGAATAACAGAATAACCAGCCCGATTCAGCGATTCTTGCAGCATTTGGCGGATGATTTTTTCATCATCGACGACGAGGATTGTCTCCGTTCCGCTCGTTTCTGATTCCTGGCTGATGGCTTTAATCGGAACCTGTTTTTCAGTGGTTGGCAAAAAGACCTCGAAGGTCGTTCCTCGTCCTGGTTGGCTTTCTACCTGTATCCATCCTGAGTGATTTTTGATAACACCGTAGGCCATCGAGAGGCCTAGCCCGGTGCCCCGGTCAACCTGCTTGGTCGTAAAAAATGGTTCAAAGATTCTTTCCTGGGTGGCTTTATTCATACCGCTGCCGGTATCCTGGATCGCGAGACGGATAAATGACCTTCCGGTCTTGGCCAATGGGTTGGGTAGCCTGGATGTATCGTCTATATGTTCTGTATGCACAAGAAGCCTGCCGCCATTCGGCATGGCATCGCGGGCATTGACACATAGATTGAGCAGAACTTGCTGTAGTTGGGTTTCGTCGCCTTCCACAATGGCAGGTTCATTTGCCAGCCGTCTCTCAATCCCGATATTCTTATCAAATGTCCGGGCAATCATGCCTAATGTGTCGTCGATGATCTCGTGAAGATCAACCGGACAGAGGTCGTATTTGCCACCGCGAGCAAATCCCAGTAGCTGGGAGGTGAGTTCTGCGCCCCGATCCGCACTTTTTTCAATCGTGTCGATATAAGTTTGCTCTTCACTTTCTGCGGGAAGCGTTTCTTTCATCAGCGAAGCATATCCGAGAATACTGCTAAGAATGTTGTTGAAATCATGGGCAATGCCGCCAGCCAATAAGCCGATAGATTCCATTTTCTGGGCCAAATAGAATTGCTGCTCTAACTGGCGGTGCTCGGTGATGTCGCGAATGATGCCACGAAAACCAATTAGGGTCTGGTGGCTATCAAACAGGCAGGTGCCAGATACAAGGGCATAAATTTGCTCGCCACTTTGATGTTTCATCACTACTTCGATATTGCGAACATTGCCATGTTCCTTAAGCGCAGCAACCAGCGACTGCCACTCGTCTGGTTTGGCAAAAATCTCCGACGTGAGATCAGCTTTCATGATTGCCTTCCGGGAGGGATAGCCGAAAAGCTTTATGCCGGCGGGGTTGATGTCGAGGAAGTGTCCAGTAAAAGTGCTGATGAATACAACATCTTCCGAATCCTCGAAAAGGGACCGATATTTTTCTTCTGAGGAACGAAGTTCGTGGGTTTGTTCATGTAATTCTTTTTCGAGGCGACGCATATATGTTTCTTTTGATTTAAGATAGTGGCCAAAATATCCAAAGACCGTGGCCAGAAGCACCAGAGTAATATAAAACCAGGCGGTTTCGACAAAAGGAGCGGCGATGCTTATTGAGGGTGTTTTTTGCCAGGCACTCCAAATACCGGCGGCATTGGCAGCACGCACCTGAAAGTGAAATTTGCCGGACGGCAGATTGGTGTATTCAACGGTGGGTTGGTCGGTAAAAGCTGCCTGTCGGTCAAACCCTTCTAGCAGGAACTCATAAACTACAGCACGTTCGTCAATAAAGGATGCGGCCTTAAAATTGAATTTGATTTTGTTCTGATCCGTTTCCAAAAAAAGGTCTTGAGACGGCGTATAGCTGGTTTGGCCAACTTCAATCCTGCCAAGATTTAGTTGGGGACGGGGTGCTACAGCGCTGTTGTCATATCGGCTTCGAAAACAAGATAACCCATTCGGAGTGCCGATCCAGACATTGTTGTCTGCATCCACCAATCCGGCAGACCGGCTGGTTTCCGGGCCAATTAAGCCATCGCGAACGCCGAAGGCTTCCACCTTAACGCCGTCTCGTCGTAGCAGGCCACTGTCCGTACCGTACCAGAAGCGTTCTCGATCGTCTTGTAGAATTGTATAGACATGGTTCTCGATTTGCACGTATTGGTCTTGAAAGAAACGCAGGCTATCACCATCAACGAAATACAATCCGGCAAAGGTTCCGGCCCATATGGTCCCTACACCATCTTGATGAATAGCATAAACGTTATTGGCCCCGCTTTGCGAGGGTTGCCGGTAATTACTGATGGTATTATCCTGAAGTTGGAAAATGCCATGTTCTGGCGTAGCTAATAGCAAACGGTCATCCGTTGCTGTAACAATCTCTCTTACATATACTTTTCTCGAAACGGGTAAGAGTACCTTTTCATAGGATTTATCTTGCAATCGATAGAGTCCGGCGTCGGTGCCAACCCAAATATTGTCCTCCTGATCGACGGCAACTGCAGATATCACTATCGCGTCTTCGGGGGGAGGCAAATAGAGTTCTACGCGGTCTTGCTGGTCTATTTTTAGTAGGCCAAGGGTGGTGCTGGCAGCCCAAAGGTGACCGGCGCTATCTTCAGCAAAATCCTCAAGTTTGGTATAGCGCCGATTGTCTCGAATCTCTTTTGGAAGAAGGTGGGCGGTTGGTTGGCCATTTTCGAATACCGTGAAGCCTTTTCGATGGCCAAAATACAAGCGGCCGTCAGAGCGTTGCCAGGCAGACTCGACCGCGTCGCTAAGCATACCGTGCTGACGCCGGTAATTGGCGAATCGACGCCCCGGCATTTTATTGAGACCACCGGTATGGGCAATCCAGGTATTGTGCTCAACATCCACAAATACTTCGGTTATTTTTTCCTCAAATAGACCACTGCTTTGATCAAAAATCGTACGCGTATTGTCTCGCCCGTTAATGTGCGATATGAGACTATCTGAAGCCAGGTAAACGCCGCCGCGCCGATCATCCACTACTACAAGGGAAGATGTCCAGGTTTTCTCCGCGGGCAAGTCTAGCGGATGGAAGCAATCTTTGTCGCTGTAGCCCAGCCAGTTTTCTCCTGCCAGCCACAGTCTTGCCGCATCGTTGGGAATCGCGTTTGGTTCGACGTCCTTCATTGCCAGGCCCACAATTTTATGTGTAGGCAGATCCCATGAATCGCCGAAACCGCCTAGAATCGCCGTTGCCTGTATAACGGCCAGGCCTGAATCCGTTGCCAGATAAACCAGGTAGCTGTCGGCTGTAATGGCATTGATATTTAGCGATGGCAGTCCGTCCAATTCATTCACATGATGCCAGAAATTATCATACCAGATATAGAGTCCCATTTGGTCAACGGCAATCGTTATAACCGGTTTGCCGTTAAATTCCGTTGTTACAAATCCGCGTACTCTATAGCGGTGTCGCTTGTTTATCGGGGGGTCGGGCAGTTTTTTCCATGAGTCGTGGTCCAGATAATACACCTGCAGGTAGTTGAAGCGGCAGAGTGCCCAGGGACGGTTGGTATTGTCAATTTCTATTGCGATAAAATCGGCGCCGGCAATACCATCGACGCTTCTATAGTTATGCCACTCATATCCATCATATTTTGAAACGCCGGCACGGGTGGCAAACCACATATTCCCCAAACTATCCTGGGCGATGGCGTTTATCGTGGAGCTTGGCAGCCCATTCGTCGTCGTGTAGGAATGCACAAGATATTCCTGTGCCAATAAGCCAGAATAATAGAATATGAGACACGCCAACAAGCTGAAACAGCTTTGCCGCTTTATCAGAAAAAAGTTCATGGCCATTCAGAAAAAGATTAGATTTGCTTGCCAATATTTTATGATAAAGTGAGGGAAGGCGTATTGACAACAGTCAACGAATCTGATATTACAAATAGATAAAGGCAGGGAGCCGCCTCAAAAGCGGCTACGATTCATCCACCAGAACAAAGTCAACTTCTTTGCTGAACAGATCAACGTTCTTAACGGTAACCTTAATTGGATCTCCGAGGCGATAGCGCCGTCCAAAGTCCTTGCCGATCAGCGAATAGGTTTTTTCATCCTGAATATAGTAGTCGTCGGTCAGGTCTTCTACGCGAATCAAGCCTTCTATCAGGTATGGAAGCGTCTCGACAAAAATGCCATAAGACATCACGCCGGAAATAACACCTTCGAAGGTTTCATCCTGGTGTTCATACAGCCATTCAACCTGCTTTAGACGAATGCTCTCCCGTTCCGCATTTAACGCCGAGCGCTCGCGATCTGAGGTAATATCACAGACTTTACTGATGAATTTCTTAAGCTTTGTGCGACGCGCAGCCGTGATCGGCTGTTCGTATTCCTTCAGCAAACGGTGGGCCAGTAAATCCGGGTAGCGTCGAATGGGTGATGTAAAATGGCTATAGTGCTCAAAGCCCAGGCCAAAATGCCCGACGTTCTTTGGCGAATAGACCGCTTTCATCATGGTTCGCAGGGCCACTTCCTTTATCACCAGATCGTCTTTGCCGCCGAGGACCTTCTCCAGAATATTTTGGAAGGCTGCCGGCGTCATATGCTGCGGAAAGCGCACACGATATCCCAATGCATCCAGGAATTCTTTGAAATTGCCAACCTTCTCGTTATCCGGCTTTTCGTGGACTCGATATATAAAAGGCTCCGGCTTGCGGCGTCCGGCAATTTTCTCGATATGGCGACCAACGGTTTGATTGGCCATCAGCATAAAATCTTCGATCATCTCGTTACTATGCTGGCGCTTGACCGGGATGATTTCAACCGGCTTACCGGACTCGTCAAGCTTGAATTTGACTTCCGGCGTATCAAAATCGATGCTGCCGCGGTCGAAGCGTTTTTTGCGGAGCAGACGACTTAGTTTGTGCATCTCACGCAAGAGGCCGGCATTTTTCGCGCGTGACCGCCTGTTGTCGAGAATTTTTTGCACTTCCTGATAGGTATATCGGCGCTTGCTGCGAATGACGGTTTTGGCGATTTGATAATCTGCCACTTCGCCCTTAGGAGTGATATCCATAATACAGCTATAAGTCAGGCGGTCTTCGTCCGGTTTCAGGCTGCACAGTTCGTTACTCAGATATTCCGGAAGCATCGGGATAACCCGGTCTACCAGGTATACACTGGTTCCACGCTCCAGCGCCTCTTTGTCGAGGGCGGTATTGGGTTGAACAAAGTGGCTCACATCAGCAATGTGAACACCGAGGCGCAGGTGGCCGTTTTCCAGCTTTTCAAGAGAAATAGCGTCATCGAAGTCTTTAGCATCCGGCGGATCAATCGTAATTACATTCAAATCGCGCAGATCAAGGCGCTTGGCCAATTCCGCGCCATCGATGGTCAGCTTGACTTTACGTGCTTCTTTCTCAAGCTGCTGGTTGAAGTCCATCGCGATGCCGTGGTCCATGACGACCGCAGTAATATCAACGCCTGGCTCATTGGGATAACCCAGGACCTCGATGACCTCACCTTCGGGGTTCATCTGACCTGGTTTCCAATCAGTAAAGCGGAGAACCACTTTTTGTCCGTCTTTTGCCTTGTTCTCCTTGCCTTCCGGAACAAAGAAATCGCGATATACTCGCGGATTATCCGGCACCACGAAGCCGTAGTAATCGCTGTGACGGTAAGTGCCGACAAACGTATTGGTGGCCCGACGAATAATTTTATCAACCCGGCCTTCGCGGCTGCGTCCACGCGTAGCGCCGGAAACTTGCACTTCGACTACATCGCGATTAAAAGCTGTGCCGAGGTTTTGCGCAGAAATGTAGATGTCTTCCGAACCATTGGGATCGGCCACGAAGGCGAAGCCCTTTTTAGTGAGCATTAGTTCGCCCTGTATGCGTGACTTCTCTCCACCGGGCCAGGTGTAGCGGCCACCGGAAACACGGGCGACTTTGCCATTGTTCAGCAGCGCTTTAAGCGTGTCACGATACATGTGATACGTGGATTTGCGTACGCCCAGCGCTTTGGAGATTTCCTTCTTGCGAAATGATCGGCCCTGGCGTTTGCGGAGATAGTCAAGAATCTCCTTTTCAAAGGGGATCTTCTTACGTTTTTTCGATTTGGTTTTTTTTGCTGTCATAATTTTTCTTGATGCATGAATCTGTAGGTTGTCTGCAATCGACAGCTTCCGGGCGAGTCAGTTGAAAGTTGTTGCTTGTTCGCACTTGCGTCAAACAACTAACAACTGGCAACCGACAATCGTCCATTCACTCTACAGGGTTTGCATCATTCCTTTCATTAAAGTAATTGTATGTGTTATTTGGCGGGCTGTCCCCCCTCAATCTCCCCCCAGAGGGAGATTGAGGGGGGACGATGCCCACTAATTTTTATTCTCGATTCTCATCCGTTTCATTTGCTATTTCCTGCTCGTTCTCCAGCAAGTCCAGGTCAATCGGCTTTTCCACAATCATTTCCAATACCGGTTCGAGTTGTTCCTTTACAGCGTATCCTCGTGTGGCGATGACCACGCGATCGATGCCGTTCAAATCCTGGCGAATACTGGTTCGGAATCCGGCATTTGTCATCATGTCTGCGACGCCAGCTGCCTGATCATAACCGGTTTCCAGGAAAACCGCTCCCTGCTGCTTAAGAAGCTTTCCGGCAAGTGGGGCAAAAGCCCGATAGAAATCGAGTCCATCTTGACCTGCAAGCAGCGCTTCTTTTGGTTCAAATTGCCGCACATCCGGCATGACGTCGTCCCATTCTCTTTCTGCAACATAGGGCGGATTTGAGACGATGATGTCAAATTGTTGCTGACTTTTAGCCGCCCAATGAAAAGCGTCTGCATGCACAAAGTCAACTGTTACTACATTGGCTTCAGCATTCTTGCGGGCTGTTTGAATGGCATCACTGCTTTTGTCGAGCGCCGTCACTGATGCTTCTGTCAGCATGTGGGCCAGGGAAACTGCGATACAGCCGCTGCCGGTGCCGATGTCCAGAATAGCTGGTGCGCTCAAGCGCTTATCCTTATTGTGCTCAATAACGCAATCGACCAGGAGCTCTGTTTCCGGACGAGGGATTAAGACTGATTTGTCCACGCGGAAGGGGAGGCCCATAAACTCCGTTTCGCCGAGAATATACTGCACGGGTTCATGGGTGCTGCGGCGCTTAACCATCTCCCGGTACGTCGAACGTTCATCGGCGGTCAGGATTCGTTCGAACTGCACATAGAGTTCTATGCGTTTGCAATTCAACACTTCCGCGAGCATGAGCTCCGCGCCAAGGCGTGGCTCGGACACATTTTTATCTTTAAAATAAAGGTGGGTCCAGTCTAAAATCTTCTTTACCGTCCAGGTCTCACTCATTCTTCTGAAGCAGGTATGCTCTCTCTCAATCTTTCTGCCTGATCCGCAATGCGAATTTCATCGATCAACAAATCCAATGAACCGTGTAACACTTCTTCCAGCCGATACAAGGTCAGGTTGATGCGATGATCGGTCACTCGCCCCTGCGGGAAATTATAAGTCCGTATTTTCTCACTGCGATCGCCACTACGAATCATGTTGCGTCGTTGACTGGATACGCTTTCCTGCTGCTTGCGCATTTCCAGATCGTATATGCGCGCTTTCATAACCTTCAGGGCTTTCGCCTTGTTCTTGTGCTGCGACTTTTCGTCCTGGCAGGAAACAATTATTCCGGTTGGGACGTGAACGATGCGGATGGCGGAATCAGTGGTGTTTACGTGCTGACCGCCTTTACCGGAGGCCCGAAATGTATCGATGCGTAAATCACCTTCTTTAAATTCAACTTCAATGTCCTCTGCTTCCGGCAGGATTGCTACCGAGGCAGCGGAGGTATGGACACGTCCCTGCGATTCGGTCTCCGGCACGCGTTGAACGCGATGTACCCCACTCTCGAATTTCAGACGGCCAAAGGCGCCTTTTCCGGTGATCGAAAAAACAATTTCCTTATAACCATTCCGTTCAGTGTGGTTGGCGCTGATGGTTTCTGTTTTCCAGCGATTGTTTTCGCAATATTTCATATACATGCGATAGAGGTCGCCGGCGAAAAGCGCCGCTTCATCGCCACCGGTACCGGCGCGAATTTCCACTATCGTATTTTTGCTGTCATTCGGATCTTCCGGAATGAGCAGTTGCTGTATCTCTTTCTGCAGCGATTCTGAGCGGCCTTCCAGTTCGCCCAGCTCCTCACGAGCCATTTCAATGAGCTCGTCATCAGATTCATCTTCGATGATGGATTTTGATTCCTCAATACCAGCGAGAACTTTTTCGTATTCCCTGGTTTTCAGGACGATTGCTTCCAATTCCGAATATTCACGCGCCAGTTTGGTATAGCGTTCCGGATCAGATGCCACATCGGGATCGGCCATTTCTTCGGAAATGCGCGAAAATTTGGCCTGGATGTCTCGTAATTTTTCTATCATATCATCTACATTCTTTCATGAATTGCAAGCGCTGCATAAACAAAAAGCGGAATACCCCGCATTACATCGGGCATCCCGCTCTTTAACAGGTCTATTACTGAAAAAGTCAGCGGCGATCGCCGTACTTCTTCAGGAACTTCTCTACGCGGCCTGCAGTGTCAACAAACATCTGCTTACCGGTAAAAAACGGATGGGACTTCGAGGAAATTTCCACTTTTACAAGCGGGTATTCGTTTCCATCTTCCCATTTGATCGTTTCTTTGGTCTGGGCCGTGGAGCGGGTAATGAATGATTCTTCAGCCGAAATATCCTGGAAAACGACCAGTCTGTATTCAGGATGTCCATCTTTTTTCATCGTACTGTCCTTATCTTTCAGTTAAGACCACAAATATAATGGTTACGGAACTGAAGTTCCAAGCATTTTTAATATTCGTTTAGGAACTCATGCTGTCCAGGAATTCGTTGTTGGATTTGGAGTGGCGCATCTTTCCAACGAGGAATTCCATTGCTTCAATGGGGTTCATTTCGTTCAGCAGTTTGCGGAGCACCCACACCCGGGAAATTTCTTTCTTGGTAAGCAGCAATTCTTCCTTACGCGTACCGGAACTGTTGATATCAATTGCCGGGAAGATACGGCGATCAGCAAGACGGCGGTCCAGCACGATTTCCATGTTACCGGTTCCCTTGAATTCTTCGAAGATCACTTCATCCATACGTGATCCGGTTTGAACCAGCGCAGTCGCAATGATTGTCAGGCTGCCGCCTTCTTCGATATTACGGGCTGCACCAAAGAAACGCTTGGGATGACGCAGGGCGTTCGAGTCAACACCACCGGAAAGGATCTTACCACTATGCGGCACAACGGTATTGTGCGCACGTGCCAAACGGGTAATACTGTCGAGCAAAATAACCACGTCTTTTTGGTATTCGATCAGGCGTTTGGCTTTTTCCAGGACCATTTCCGCTACCTGAACGTGGCGCTCCGGCGGTTCGTCAAATGTCGAGGACACCACTTCTGCATTTACATTACGTTCCATGTCGGTAACTTCTTCCGGACGCTCATCTATGAGCAGGACGATCATGACGGTATCCGGGTTATTGGCAGTAATCGCGTTGGCGATTTTCTGCATAATCACGGTTTTACCGGCACGTGGCGGCGATACAATCAAACCACGCTGTCCTTTACCGATTGGGGTAAGCAGATTCATGATGCGCATGGTGTATTCTTTGGGATTGCTCTCGAGATTCAAGCGTTCAATCGGGTAGATCGGGGTCAGGTTATCAAAGAGGTTGATATCTCTTTTTTTGTCAGGGCTTTCAAAGTTGACGGCTTCGACGCGTAAAAGGGCAAAGAAACGTTCATTGTCTTTTGGTGGCCGAATCTGCCCGGATACAGTATCGCCGGTGCGCAGGTCAAAGCGTTTGATCTGCGAAGGTGATACGTAAATGTCATCTGGTCCGGGGAGATAATTGAATTTGGGTGAGCGAAGAAAGCCATATCCATCTGGGAGCACTTCCAGCACTCCTTTCGAGAAAATGAGACCTTCCTGGGCTGTTTGCTCCTCGAGTATTTTAAAGATAAGCTCTTGCTTCTTTAGCCCGGAAGTGCCCTGAATTCCCAACTCTTGTGCAACTTGATTCAATTCAGAGATCTTCAAGGACTTCAAAGACTCTAAGTCCAACATAGTGGTAGTACTCCAATGTTAAGGGTGATTTATTGAGTTATAGATCTGTTTGTCGTGATTAATCTCCATCGGTAAAGAAGGAAGGGGGTTGGTGACAAAAGAAGTAAAAGGATGAAACGCAATATATTGGTCTGATTTTCCAAAATCAAGAAAATTCGAGATTTAGGTAGGCTTCTCCTGCCAGGAAGTGAGAGCCAATAATTAACCATAAATCCGTGCTGCCACGATCGGCAAAAATTAGCTCTTTCATATCTTCGAATCCGGGGATTATCCTGACTTTTCCTCCTTCATTCTCAATGGCCTTTCTATATAGTTCCGGATTCAAGGGTTTACCGGTTTTGAGTTGAACGATAAATATCTCTTTTGTTCCCTTTGTCAGCAGCCGGGCGATGTCCTGGTAGTCCTTGTCTTCCTGTAAATAGGTGATCGCTTTTATTTTTTCTGCTGAATAATGCTGATGGATAACGCTCAGGGTTTTCTCAACACCATCTGCATTATGCGAAACATCTATCATTATGTTAGGTGCTGTTGAAACGAGATCAATCCTGGCAGACCAGATCACATCATTTATTCCGGCAACGATGGCATCAGCGCTTACAAGAAAGCTGTCTTGAATCGCTTCGATTGCTGCAATTGCCATCAGTGCATTTTCAACCTGATGTGAACCGGTCAGGTTTAAGTGCAAGTTGAGCCAGCCATTTTGGGTAGTGAATAACTCGAAATGCGTACCGCCCAATGCTTCCTTACTCAGACGATAACTGTAGTTATCGGCACACTCAATTAGATCTGAACCCTTTTTTTTACAAATTTCCCGCAAAATTGTCAGGGCCTCTGCTTTTTGCCGGGTTGTTATGCAGGGAATCCCGGCTTTGATAATCCCTGCTTTCTCTCCGGCAATCTCACCTATCGTATTGCCTAAGTATTGCTGATGGTCCATTCCGACTCTGGTAATGATGGTTGCCAACGGATTGACTACGTTGGTAGAATCCAGCCGTCCACCCATTCCGGTTTCGATCACGGCAATATCAACTTTCCGGCGGGCAAAATACCAGAAAGCCATTGCTGTGGTAACCTCAAAGAATGACGGCTGCACCCGGGCAATCACCGGCCGGATCATGTCAGTAAATGTGACAACGTCTGATTTGGCGATTAATTCGCGATTGACGCGAATTCTCTCGGTGAAATCAACCAGGTGTGGGGAGGTATAGAGGCCGACATTATATCCCTCTTGCAGAAGGATGGATTCTGTAATGGCGGCGGTTGAACCCTTGCCGTTGGTGCCGGCAATGTGAATTGCCGGCCAAACCAGGTGTGGATTGTCTACGGCATCAAGCAGGGCGCGAATATTATCGAGGCTCCATTTGACACCATATCGTTGCAGCCCGAAAATATAGCTGACCGTATCCTGATACCTTTTATCCATTATAGTTGCTGCGGTAATACTCCTTTATTTGCTGCTAATGGCGAGATCGGTATTCAGGATTTTGTCCATCTGGAGAATGCGATCGATCACGTTCATCCCTTTAACGACTTTGCCAATAGCCGTATACTGACCGTTTAAATGTGGCTGCGGCGTTTGGGTGACAAAGAACTGGCTACTGCCTGTATCTTTACCCGCATGTGCTATGCCAACCACACCACGATCGAAAAATGAGCGATTGTATTCGCAGGGCACAGCATAGCCAGGACCGCCCCATCCATCGCCGCGCGGATCACCCGCCTGGGTGACATAGCCCGGCACAACGCGATGAAACGCAATCCCTTTGTAGAAGCCATCCTGGACCAGGCTGACAAAGTTAGCGACATTGATCGGTGCTTTATCAGCAAAGAGTTCAATAACGAAATCGCCGGCAGAGGTGTAGAAGGTGACCTCGTAGCTGGAATCGCTACTCACCGGCGAAAAATCCCATTTCAACGTTTGGTTTTCCTGCTGAATTGGCACGTTATATTCTTTATTTATACCAAGTTCCCGCAACGATGCTTCCGCAGTTTCCCTGATGAGCGGGTAGGGATTGGAAAGCTGGCTTTCCAGGAATTCAACTGCATTGCGATTGCCGATTTTACCAAGGGCAAAGAGAATCGCTTCAATAGCTTCGAGATCGCGCGGCGCCTGGAAGTTGCTGTAGGCATCCATTAAGGGCTTGGCGCCTTGGGCATCCCGGGTTACTGACAGTAGCTTTGCAACAACCGTCGTAATTGCCATATCGCCTTCACTGAGCTTGCCGATAAAATAGTCAATTCTCGGGCGATTTTGGCGATTGACCAACACTTCCAGCGCCAGCGTGCTCTGTGCAATGTTTTTACTATCTGCTAATTGCATGAGCAGGCGTGTGGCCTCTTCAGCTTCCTTTAGTGGCTTATTGAGATCGAAAGTTTCGATATTTTGCAAGGTCTGAATGGCATAGGTGATTTGCGGCCAGGGTTGCTCCAGCCATTCTGTCTTCACTCTTTCCAGTGCCTCAGCCGGCTGGACAAGTGCCAATATGCGCAGCGCTTCCCCGCGGATACGCCAGTCGGAAGAGTCTCGATAAATCTTGCGCATTTCCCGTCGAGTGTACCACTTGGCATTGCTGAATTTTTCCATGGCCTGGATGGCACGAACCTGAACATTGGGGTTGGGATCATCCACCAGCTTCAGGATTTCTCCCTGGAAAGGTTCGTTGCCCATATCTGACAGTAAGTCGATGGCGGCAATACGAACATATGGAATAGAATCCTGCAGCATTCCGACAACAGAGCGATGAAATCGGGCGGAATTGTAGGTGCGCCAAAGGCCACGCAAATTTGCGTCGTCGGGATTGTTCTTGCGGTATTCGGTAAATTTGTCCGTTTCAATAATGCGGGTGGCAATCTGGTTCATTCCGCGCAAGCTTGCAAAGCGTACTTTCGGGTCCGGATGCGTCATGATTTTATGCAGGTCTCCGAACGACGAAAGTTTACCGGTTGCTGCCAGGGCGTTGGCACAGCGCCAGACAATCTCCGGGTCCATGTTGTTGGACATATGATGCGATAGCAGCTGAACACTGAAGCTTGATGGAAAGTAGCCGCGACGGGCAAGATTGCTATGGGCGACAGTAACAGCTTTCAGATATTCCGGATCTGTGCCTTCCAGAAAGTCCTGTAGTTTCAGAAAGCTCTTCTTCGTACCGCTTTTACCAAGCGCATCAATAAGAAGCAGGCGAACATCTTTATCAGTCTCGTGTTTCAGGAAATCAAGGATATAACTCTCCACATCGGGTGAGAATAGCTGTCCCAGGGCAAATGCCGAGTTGGCACGTACTTCCAGATCATTGTCCGTGTTACGGTTAAATAGCAGGAGCGCTTTGCTGGAATCCTGAAGGATGCCCAGTGAACGTGTTGCCGCACGACGTACATTAACATCTCCGGAGTTGAGCCAGGAAACATACTGATTCGACGCAGCCATACGCGTCATCTCAGACATATGGATTGTTTGCAGACTGTTTACTTCACCCCAGTTTTCACAGGCGGTGAAAAAAATCAAAGCGGTTAATACACTGGAAAGCAGGTATCTCATTCATTTATCCTTAATTAATGATAGAACACGGCCGATACTTATTCATGATACACGGAATATTGCTCTTTTATTTTTGCGTCCGGCCAGAAACCGGGTGGCATTGGCATAACCTCAGACAGCATTATTGATAATGATAACAAGCGGATCGTAGCTAACGGTGAGGTTCGGACATTTGCAAGGCCTAAACATAAAAATTTCAATCTCTCAATGCAACAAATTGTGTCAATTTTGGCAAGGAAATTGACGGATTGAAACCGGCCTTCAGAGATTCACCACCTTCATCACATACTTGTAAGCGGGTCCTAATATATTAGTTCCCGTTCAAAAAACCTATGTCGTTCGATGAAAAGGAATTGAGCGTAGCCGACGGTAGTCATTCAAAGCAATCATTGACAAAGATGGATCGTCACTGTATATTTTTCGAACTCTGAGATAAATCGGATAATGGCAGATTCACCTTGTTTCACGATTACGAAACCGGTCCGTCAGGAAGTCAGAATAAAACGATCCGTCTTTATCGGCTCTCTTGAAGCGACGGTTGATCGTAACGCAGCTGAAGCATATGTTGATCGTATCCGGTCTGAATATGCAGATGCCAGCCACAACTGTTTTGCGTACCGACTCGATCGGGATAATTTCCGCTATTATGATGATGGTGAGCCATCATCTACCGCTGGTAAGCCCATCCTTGCTATGCTCGACAAGTATCAGGTCGTGCAGGCAACGCTGGTCGTTACCCGGTATTTCGGCGGAACCAAATTGGGGGTTGGCGGACTGATTCAGGCATACGGCAGATGTGCAGAAGAGACATTACAGCATGCAGCACTGCAACGCCTTATCCACTACCATTCTCTGGAAATCAGCTATCCGTATAATTTGACCCGCCAGTTTCAGTACCTGGTTGACAAGCTCGACGTCGATCTTCAGAAGAGTGCTTTCGGCACGGACGTGACATCTATTGTCCGCGTACCTGAAGAACGTCTGGACCAGTTCAAGAAGGAATTAAATCGCACAGGAAATGGCAGGTTTCACATTACGATAGTTGATCACTAATGCACATTAAAGCAGTTGACCTTGCGAAGTCGTTTGACGGCAGGCAGGTTCTTGATAAGTTCTCTTGTAACATTGAACCGGGGTCCGCACTCGGAATTCTCGGGCCATCAGGCTCCGGTAAGACCACCGCAATTCGCCTTCTCCTGGGCGTTTATAAAGCCGATGGCGGTGAAGCCTTGTTCGATGAGAAGCAGCTTGACCGGAAAACGCGCAATGTTATCGGTTACTTGCCGCAGGAGCGTGGACTTTATCCGCAATACCCCCTAATAAAAGTATTGGTACATTTTGCCCGCCTCAAAGGTCTGGCTCGCAAGAAAGCACATGTGGAAGCTGTTCGCCTTCTCGATCGATTCGGTATGATTGAAGAGATGGAGGTACCGGTTAGAGATCTCTCGCGAGATCATCTTGAGAAGGTGCAAATTATGGCAACGATCATCCATAATCCGGAGATTTTGATTCTGGATGAACCCTTTACCGGCTTTACTGATATGAATCGCAGCCTGGTTCATAAAATGGTCAATCGATTCAAGGAAGACGGTAAAGTGATAATCATCGCCAGTGAGGAAATGGCGCTGGCAGAACCTTTATGCGATGAAGTTGTCCTGCTGGAGCATGGGAAGACGATTCTGAAAGGTCCTGTTCATCAACTGAAGCAAAAATTTCAGGATAATATTATCCTGGTTGAAGGGCCGGACAATCTCAATTTGCTCAAGAAAATCCAGGGCGTTAAGAAGTTTATCAAAGAAAAGCAATTGGTGCGACTCTATGTCGATAACCAGATTCCTGCGCAGCGCGTGCTTGATATCATTATTAAATCGGTGAATATTTCTCGCATTGAAGTGGCTCCCTGTAGCTTGAATGATATTTTCCTGGAATTGTCCGGTAATGGTACGCTGGATAAGGGGGGCGCGCAATGACACGAGTTTTTCAGATTATCGGATGGGAATTTGTGCGGTATTTGAAGTCGCGAAGCTTCCTTCTCGCAACCCTGGTAACACCGTTGCTCCTTTCGGCGATTATTGTCATTCCTGCCGTGTATTATCAAAATTTGACATTTAGTGATTCTCGAATCGGCGTTGTAGAGCTGGATACAACCCGCTTGTACGATGTGTTGGCCGGCTACCTGGAAAATGACAGCACTGCTGATTCTGAACTCCTGCTGATGCAGGTTGTCCCCGATACCTTGATGCAACTGCAGCAGCACTTTGATCGTCTGGCAACAGTTGACAAAGATCTGGACAGCTTGACGGACGCGTATAATAAGGTTAATGAGCGTCGCCGCTATATTTTTCAGCGTACACCTTCTCGCCGCAAGAACCAGATGCTGGATGAATCTTACAAACAGTTGATTTCTACACGCGAGCAGAAAGACCTGGTGCAAATTGAACAGCAGCGTCTGCAAACGGAAGTGGATTCCATGATGCGGGCTGCGGTTCTCGGCAAAGCCGACAGCCTGCTGAAGGACAAGGTGCTTTCCGGATACGTGATTATTGATCCGGAAAAGTTTAAAGATGGCGTTGTTGAGTATCATAGTGACGAGGCCTTGAATTTTCTACGCGTTCAGCCGCTAAAGCATGCCCTGCAGGTATTGCTGGTTGAAGAGCGAATGAAGGCAGAAGACCTTTCGACCACCAGAATTGAAGCATTGCTTCAACCCATTACGATAAAGGAAATTTTCTCGGAAGGGTCGCAAAAGCGTGAGTTCCAGATGATGTTTACATATCTCTCGCCAATAGTTGTGGTCATGCTGCTTTGCCTGGCAATTTTCACAGGCATATCCTTTCTGTATTCATCGCTGGTCGATGAAAAATTGCAGCGAATTATCGATGTGACGCTTTCGTCTATAAAACCAGGACAGTTGTTCTGGGGGAAATTGATGGGCTTCGGTTTACTGGGATTACTGCAGGTTGGGGTGTGGATACTGATTACGGCATTTCTGCTGTTGATCAACGTGCTGCCGGCGGAGGAATTGCCACTGCTTAACTGGCAAAACGCAGGGATATTTCTGCTTTACTTCGCGTTGGGTTATTTCTTCTTTGGGGCAATTGCGCTTGCGCTGGCATCGCTCGCGTCGTCCGAGAAAGATGCGCACGGTACTTATCAATGGTTGAAATTCCTGGCCTTTTCGCCTTTGGCCTTTGCCTTGATAGTTCTTCAGTTCCCGGGATCGCTGCTGGTAAAAATACTTTCCTATATTCCCATGCTAACGCCCAGCTTTATGGTGCTAAGAACACCGCTGGATCGTCCGGAGCAGTTCGACTACTACATGACTGCCGGTGTGCTGGTCGTTGCCATTGCCGTAGTCGGTTATTTTGCGATGAAGATATTCCGCCAGGCGTGCTTGCTGCATAACGATGAAGCCAGTCCGATTAAGACCCTGGTGGGTTTACTGCAGGCGAGGTAGGATTTGAGTGCCGGGCTTCGACCTTCAGTATCATGCTTTGCTTGCTGTCCACTAGCTTTGAGCTTCAATAATCGTCAATATTTCTTGTGCTACATAAACGCGATTCCTGCGTTGACCGGTTGCTTCTTCAATTAGGCCTGCCGCAATAAGTTTATCGATATTCAGTTGAGCTGATCGCGGCGTAATTGAAAGCTTTTTTGTGATACCCGGATTTGTAATAACGGGCTGCGCAAACAAATCGTCCACGATCTGTAGCAAGAGAGCTGATGCTTTTCTCTGTCGCATTTTCTCTCGATAACGTTGCCATAGGTCCAGCAAATGATCTGTTCGTTGAATAGCATCTCGTGCTTGAGTGGCAACGGCATTTAGAAAAAAAGCAATCCATTCACTCCAGGCGCCGGTTTGACTGACTTTTAGTAGCAAATGATAATATTCATTCCGATTCTGCTCGATATAAGCACTTAAGTACAAGAGCGGTTGTGTAAGTATACCTTCCGAGCAGAGCAATAATGTGACAAGAAGTCTACCCATTCTTCCATTGCCATCTAAGAATGGATGAATTGCTTCAAATTGATAGTGAATCAGTGCCATGCGAATAAGCGGGGGAAGCTGCGATTGCGCATGTAGATATTTCTCAAATTTGTCCAGAGCCCCGTTCATTTCTTCCACGGGCGGGGGAACATATGTCGCATCCATCAGCGTGCATCCGGGTGGACCTATCCAGTTTTGTGAGCGGCGAAATTCACCAGGTGTGTAGATCTCGCTTTGCAGGCCCTCAAGTAACAAAGAATGTATTTCTTTGATGAGCCTTAAGCTCAATGGAAGCGAATTCAATCTCTTAAGGCCATACTCTAAAGCTTTGACATAATTGGCGACCTCGCGAACGTCCGGTACTTGATCTACTCGCAAATTGGCAGCCTCAAAAAAGAGCAGATCAGAGAATGAGGCCCTCGTTCCTTCAATTCTACTGGATAATACTGCTTCCCTACGGACAAAAGATCCGATGAGTAGATGTGGGTTTGGTAGTGTTCGCGCAATGCCTGCTAATTCGCTGACCGCACGATCAGCTTCGGATAAAGTCTGAATTAAGGAGAGGGAGAAGTTTAATTGCGGCTCGAGGGGGTTTGGAACAAATGCCCAGTAACCTTGAGCTGATTTGACGAGTCTCCCACTCCCATTTTTAACGAATTCAGTCGTTCGCATATATTATACTTCGGTTCTGCAATGGTCTTCTTGTTGTACTTTTTGAGAAAAAAGTATAATAAGATTGGTGGGGTAAATCAATTGAAATTTGGAAAAACTCCCCGGTATCAATTACCGGGAAGTTCAGTTGGTGCCACTTTCTTTGCCAGTGATTCAGGCTCAGCGGTCTTCTTATTCGTTTCTTCTTGATCTTCTTCTTCCGTTTCAATTACCCGCATTTCCTTCCACTTCTCATCGCGGAAACGCCAGTAGAAAACAAAGGCGACAATTGCCACGTAGGCGGCGAGCGCTGTCCACAGCCAATAAACGCCTGCGTCAAAAAACCAGATACCGATCAACGAGGGAACGACCATGATTCCCCAGGAACCGGCAAAGCTGGCAATGGCCACAAAGCGAGTATCGCCTGCGCCCTTCAGTGCCCCGGAAAAGATCATCACGCCGGCATCAAACAGGCAATAAAAAGCGATGAACTGTAGCAGAATGGCGGTCATACTGTAAATAGGCGCAAAGGTTACCGGGTCTGCTTCCAGTGCAAAAGGCCAGAGGAAGAGATCCGGAATCATGAAAAACGCCACGCCAATGGATACAAAGAAGGCGAAGGCAATATGAAAAGCCGACCAGGTCGACCTCTCCGCCAATTGCGCATCGTTGTCACCCAATGCCTGTCCTACCAGTGTTGAAACAGCAATGCTCATTCCAAACATTGGCAGAAATGCCAAGGTATTAATGTTAAAGGCAATATTGCTTGCCGCCAGTTCAATGGTTCCCAACCGGCCGATCAACATGATGAAAATCGAAAACGCCAGCAGGTCGAGAACAAATTGAATACCGTTCGGTAATCCAAAGCGAATAAGCCGTGAGAACAATTCTTTCTCAAATTGCCATCCGCGGGTGTTGTACATCGTATTGTATTTTTCCCGCATGAACAACACCAGGAAAATCACGCTGGTGGTGGCAGCGGCTACGACTGTCGCCCATCCGGCACCGGCAATTCCCATCTCCGGGAAACCATAATTTCCGAAAATGACCAGGTAGTCGAGGATAATATTGACGACAACCCCAGCGACATTGGCCCACATAACGATCCAGGTTTTGCCCAATCCGGAGAAAAACCCGGAAACAGCATTTGAAATAACCACAAAGGGGGTGCCAAACAGCAGGATCTGGAAATAAATGACTTCCAATTCCATAACTTTTTCACCGTGATCGGCCCATGCAAAAATGGTTTCCGCCCCCATATAGACCGGAATAGCAAAAAGCACTGCCAGAATAGTCAGGTAGTTAGCCTGCCAAACAGCCGGTCCGACGCGATCATATTGTTTGGCGCCATAATATTGTGCGACAAAGGTATTTGCATAACCGGCAGTCCCGATGAATAAGCTGAGAATGGTCCAGTTTAAAAGGCCTGCAGGCATCGAAGCTGCAATGGCTTCTGCTGAATACCAGGTAAGAAACATTCGATCGACGAAGTGTTGTAAACTCCAGGAGCCGGTGCTGAGAATCAGGGGTAAGGCGATAACCATCACCTCTCTATAGCCGCCCTGTTCGTACCATCGGCTTTTGATACTGCTAAGCATTGTATTATCCTTTCCAGATACCGTCACTGGCTGAATAGCTATTGTGGCAGTAAAGACAGCACAGCGATGGATGTCTTAAATATTCGAAACCGCGTCAATAATAATAAGCGTCGAATCGTACATGAAAATTGTGTAATGAATTAAAACTAAGTGAGGGTAAACGGAAGGGATGGTGAAGATGAAGATAAAAAAATCTGCTGATAGATCAGCCAGACATGGAATTCCTCCCGGCTACCGCTCCTGATCATCCTTGGGACGATCAACAAAACGGATGATGAGTGGAATTGCTCTCATCGTAAATCCTCCTATTGGTAAGTGGAAACGCATCTCTTGATGCACTCGAATCTAGCGAAGCGCCTGGCGACATGTCAATACATTAAAAAAATAAGTACTATGGATTTTGCCTATGTTTGGCATCTATTGTAGTGATGGAATGATGGAATGATGGAATGATGGAATGATGGAATGATGGAATGATGGAATGCTGGAATGCTGGAATGATGGAATGCTGGAATGCTGGAATGCTGGAATGCTGGAATGCTGGAATGATGGAATGATGGAATGATGGAATGATGGAATGATGGAATGATGGAATGATGGAATGATGGAATGTACACCCGCCTGGACTGCCGTCAAGTTTTTTCCCAGTATTCCATTACTCCAGTATTCCTACATGACCTAAATTGAAAATCTTAATAACAGCAAACAAATATACTATGGCATCACCCTCTGTTAAACTGACCGACCAGCAACGAGCGATCGTGGCGCACACGACCGGTCCTGCGCTGGTATTCGCTGTGGCCGGATCCGGCAAAACCACTAGTATGGTTCATCGTATTCGTCGTCTGATTCAACAGCGGATTGTGCGGCCGGAGCAAATTCTAGCTACATCATTTAATAATGCCGCTGTGAAAGATATTGTCAAACAATTAGGGGGGATTGGTGTTACCGGTAAAGTGGACTGTCGCACGCTCCACTCATTGGGATATATGATTATAAAAATTGCTGCTGAGCAGGGGGCAATTGAGCGGGCTTGGATGGGGCGGCAGCAGGACGACCAGGGAGATCGCCTGATCAGTCAGATTTTGGTGCAGCTCTCTATCGAGCAAGGGATGGACAGCACCGAATTAAATTTGGATCGCGAAGACCTGCGCAATCAGATCTCAATTTGGAAGGGCAATCTGGCCTATCCGGATTTGGAAAAGGCAAACTTGCCGGAAGAAGCGAAGGCGATTGCCGGTCAGGCTGAGCATGATAATCATCTGTACACCCGTGCCTATCATCTATATGAAAAGCAGCGACAAAAAGAACGCCTCATAACCTTTGATGATATGCTTATGTTTGCCTGGGAGATTCTGGTGACACAACCGGCGATTCTGGAGGCCGTGCGCTCTCAATATCAGATGGTGATGGTCGATGAGTTCCAGGACGTGAATTTCGCTCAGTATAAAATTGTAGATCTTATCGCCGCACCTCATGGGAATTATATGGCGATTGGCGATGATGATCAGTGCATTTATGAATGGCGCGGCGCCAATCCCCGCTACATTCTGGAATTTGAAGACACTTACAAGGCTCAGGTGTATACGATCAGCGATAATTTTCGTTCTCAAGCCCAGCAAGTCATTCTCGCTAATGAGGTAATATCCAAAAATAAGAAGCGTTATGAAAAGTATCTCAGCCTGACCAGCGGGTTTGACGGCGAGACATTTCTACACGAGGAAGCAAATGATGAACGCGTCGCGCGTTTGTTGGTGGGAGATATTCGAAAGCTGATCAATTCCGGTCACGTGGTGGAGGATGATATTGCCATTCTGATTCGCCTTTATTCTCAGACCGCCTTCCTGGAAACCGCGATGATCGAAAATGGCATGCCCTATAAAATCATAGGGGGCGAGCCTTTTTATCGGCGCAGCGAGTTAATCACCCTGTTTCAATATTTGTCATTTGCCCGTCACGAGCAGTTGATTGAGCGAGATGGATATCCGCAGAACCCGGCTGATGTGCGCAAGTATCAGCAGATGTTCCAGCGAATCGTGAATCAGCCGAGGCGATACCTCTCGCGTGACTTCGTGATGTTCGTGTCCCAACAATCTGAGCGCCGCGGCGTTTCGATTGTTGAGATCATGATCGAACAACAAGATCAATTAAAAGGTGGCTCCAAGAAGAAGATGTGGGAGTTTGCAGGACTGATCCGCAAGCTGAAGTCTCGACTGCGAAAAACTGCCCACAAAACCCTGACCTGGCTGGTGGAAGAGCTGGATTATCGAAATTACCTGCTGGGTATCAGCGGTATTTATGAAATTGGTATCACCCGAGTTCAAACGGTTGACGCATTGATCGAATTTTCCCGCCGAAAGGGAAAGTGCCTCGATTTTCTTGATTACATTCGGAAAATCTCACTAAATCCACCGGTTCGTCAGGATGTGCAGCCGCTAACCATCATGACCATATACCGGGCAAAAGGTCTGGAGTGGAAGACTGTGTTTGTGCCGGGTTGCAATGAAGGAATAATGCCATGTGCCACGGCGGATGATAGTGGCAAAAAAGGTGAATTGGTCCAGGATGTAGAGGCGGAACGCCGGCTGTTCTACGTTGCCGTTACCCGCGCGAAGACCTCGCTACATTTATATTCGGCGCTCGACAAACCGCTTTCGAGATTTTTGGAGGATGCAGATATCCGTCTTTTACTGGATGAGATGGATGATATGTCGGAATTATTGGAAAACAGTCTGCGCATCGTTCGACAAAAAGGATTGATTCGCTTTTGCCGCTACATGGGTAAATTCCACCTGGAGCGTTTTCTGCAGGTGTGGAAGCCGCTATCGTCTGCTCATAAAGATGTGGTTAAAACCAGCATCGATAGCCTGACTGGCAAAATTGAGAAGGCTGTAGCGGCGGAAGCCGCGAGGAAGCCACGCCGCCGTCAGAAAGCTGCAGAACCTGTAGAAGATCCGGAAAAACTGCTGGCGGAAAAGAAAGAGACTCATCAAGATAGTGTCTTGCCGATACGCAAATTCAAGAGCACCTACTTTTCTGTAGAGCCCGGCGACCTTCTCGAGTTTGAACCATATGAGGATGGTGATGTGATGGTACTTTCGCCGGATGGGCTGGTTGGTGTCATCGAATTTGAGCATGTATTGGGGTTTGATAAATCGTTTGTGCTTTGGTCGGATTGTGAGGGGCGGGTAGAAGCTGTATCCGAAGATGGCTTGAGTATCGAAGCCGTTTTTAGCGAGTTCGCTTTCGTCAGGCCAAGCACTGCACAGAAACCCGCGCGGGTGTCAAAAAGCGAAGCATCCGCAAAAAAGAAGAATCATCTGACCGACAAGTCGCTGCTTTCCGGTGTTGAGATTGTAAAGCGGTTGGTCGCTGGCCCTTGAGCCTCTGGGGTAGATGCGGTTCTGACTATTCAGTCATTCCCCCTCCATCTCCCCCGGAGGGAGATGGAGGGGGGATTTCTCGTATTAACCCTGCTGTCTAGTTCTAATACCCTGTTGCGTAGGTGCGTGAATCAATCTTTTCGCCGGGCACTGTCGAGTATATTTGTTCAAACGCAACCGGATTATTAAGCCGTGCGAAAATGAAATAGGTTTGGTTTGGATACAGATCACCGAAGATCGTCGGAATATAACGACTGCCGCGATGCTGGTTGTAGATCCAGGCTTCCATTTCACCCATCTGCGTTGCATGACTCAGGCGGAACTTCGACCATTCCAATTTTTCTACATATGTCGGCGGTCCGTATAGCAGATAAACACGTGCGCGATCGCTTTTGCGACCCCCCCGCCATTCAGTGAAGTGCTCCTTAACATATCGGAGGCGATTCTCAAATTCAACCCGAGCTTCATTGGTCGCAGTTTCCGGGGTTGGGTCCAGATTGGCCCAGAATGTTTCAAGAAATGCCGAAACCTCATCATCAGTAGCGGCTTGCTTTAAGGCCTTTTTCTGTTCCGAGGTCATTAAATAGTAAATATCGTTTCGTACCTGCTTTTTCAGGGGACTGTCATTAACTGTGGGGCCGTTGCCGGCGCATCCGAACAGCATAATTGATATAATTAATAAAGAAACGGCAGCAGTAGCCGCATGGTTGACGGTCATAACCCCCTCCATGTGTGTTAAAAATTTTCCAAATTCCCTGGTGTTTTCCCAGACTTGACTCCACTTACAAAGTCGGCACTCCTCCGACAAAACTCAATTCATTTTTTGTCATCAAATGTAAAAAAATAGCCGACATTCCAAAGAAATGTCGGCTACTGTTTTGTAGGGGTGATTTATCGCATACTTTTCTAAAAGCCTGCCAGGTACACCCGCGAGTCAATTTTTTCACCCGGCTCTGTCGAAAACAACTGTTGATAGCTTCCCAGGCCATTCAACTCTGCAAATATGAAGTGCATCTGGTTCGGATAAAGCGGTCCAAAGATGGTCTCTACATGGGCTCCGCCGCGATCCACATTGTAGACCCAAAATTCCACCGCACCGAGTCGGGTACCATCGCTGATTCTAAAATCAGACCATGGTACCCGATCGATCGATGCCGGTGGGCCGTACAGGAGATACACCCTGGCTCTATCGCTTTTACCCCACCCGCGTCGATCGGCAAAGTGCTTCCTGACATATGCCAATCGTTTCTCAAATTCAGCCTGTAGTTCATTTTGCGGGGTATACGGCGTCGGATCCAGGTTTGCCCAAAATTCATCCATGAATTCTTTTACCGCCTCATCTGTGGTAAGTTTGTTTAATGCTGCTCGTTGTTCCGGCGTAGTAATATGCCAGACATCGTCAATCGTTTGTTCTTTAAACGTTTTGGGTTGCCTGGTCTGAGTGCTCATGAAGCAGCTTTGCAATAATGCCGCTGTCAGGATAATGAGCAGTGTGCGAAATAATCTTGATGTAGAAGTCATAACAGCCTCGTCTTATGAGATGACAGCTCCTCCTTATCTCTCATTTGTTCTTTGACGAAACACATGCGGTTTTTATTTACAGGTGAGAAAATTTTTTGGAAAATCTTTCCGCATAAGTGACGATGAATATCTATGCAGGTTTTTACTTTATTGTACTTCTGATATGTGTTATATTCTGCAAAGTTTGACATTAGTCAAACTGTGGTATAGTGCTGACTTCTATATTCGGTCTTGATGATTGTAAGAGATGCAAAATATCGGGGGGAGTGGAAAAGAGCTGGCATTCCTTTGTGTGTACCGTTTGGACTTCCCCAATCAAAATTGAAAAAAATGATTATCGATTAGCAGTTTTTTGATAATTCTCTGCCTTAATAGATAGACGAATAAAAACACTAACTAGATGGGACATTATCCCGAATAATTAACTCACTCGTTCTATGGAGGTATTCCAAATGAAGAAATTATTGACTGTTTCATTTTCCATGCTGTTGTTGGTTTTCCTGGCATCTTGTGGCGGTAGCGCTGATGCAACCAAGGCGGATCTGGATGATGGTTATGAAGAAATTGCTGATCCGTTTTCCGATCTGCAGGAAATGGCAAATAAGACCGTTGAAGGTGGCGGCGTTGCAGCTGTAGGTACCGGTACTTCAACTCGCATGGATCTCGCGAAAGATAAAGCTCGCACCGATGGCCAGGCCAAATTGGCTGAAACATTTGATGCAAAAGTCCAGAATCTGAAAGAACGT
The DNA here is from genome assembly GCA_028284445.1 of Calditrichia bacterium. GTDB lineage: Bacteria > Calditrichota > Calditrichia > RBG-13-44-9 > J075 > JANQRS01. The sequence continues at coordinate 4,059 of JANQRS010000019.1, read as the reverse complement.
TTCCTCGAGGAAATCGGTTCTGACGAACGCAGCGAAGTCAATGAAGCTTTTACCAGCGTAACAAAAGTTCTTTCCAGCCAGGTACTGCGCGGCGCAATCATGACCAAGTCCAAGTTCATCAAAGACAAGAGCACTGGCAAACTGACTGCTGGCGTTGTTATGTCCATCGATCCGAAGATGTTGGACCAGTCCATTCTTGACGAAATGCGCTCCTCAAAGCCGAAATTGTATGAGCGTTATCGCGCCTCCGAAGCTTACAAGCGCTTGAAAGATGAAATGGAAAAGTACGAAGCTGAAAAAGCTGAAAGTGGCTACTAAAATCTGAGTTTGCAATTCATCGAGGTAGCTGCCATTCCGGCAGCTACCTTATTTTTTGTCTAAGAACCCTCAGCGCCCGAATAGAAACAACCATGAAAAAGATCTCCTTCCCTTGCTTACTGTTCGCCCTCATTTTTTTCGGAACTACAGCCTCTGCGCAATATGAATACCCGGCCTGGTTTCTCTATCCAGCTCAGAATAGTAATGCTCTGACCGGGTTTAGTTATTTTGGAGCGCCACCGGTTATAGACGCGGAGAGAATGTATTGCGTATATCGCTCAGTAACCGTTGAAGGAACGCTGGAATTGTTTCACGATGTAACGGAAGATGATTTTTTTCGCAATAGTGATTATTACTACTATTTTTCCCCTGACTCGCTGGCGCAGATAGCTGACAGCCTGCATATGCTTGACCAATTCGCCAACAATGTGTTGGTCAATGATCGCATCGGAGTGTTTTCTACTGATTCAACAGCGGAAGTTGATACCCGCCTGATCAATATTGATTCGATGGCCGCGCCACGCTGGTCGCAAGAAACGTTTTGGAAGCAGGATGACTACTATTACGGTGTTGGTTCTTACACCTTAAAAGGTAATGAGAACGGTGCCTGGAAAACTGCCGAAGAGCGGGCAATTTTTACCATCCTGACCAGTGTGGCCATGCAAGTACATTCGCTGCAGGGAAATGTTGAAGAGACCGGCAGTGTTGATCAATTTGATCGCCTGCAGTTTATTCGCTTGCGCTATTTGCTGCGTAATATCGAGCCGCTTGAACGCTGGGTTGATAAAGAAAATCGTCAATGCCAGGTATTGGTGCGGGTTGCTGTCAACGATATCGTTTCGCCCCATTGAACTTTTTTAAGCTTTCGCTTTTCAAAAATGTGTTGTCCACCCCTGAAAATCATCCTAAAATGGTCGTCCATAGTATAAAAGGAAGACCATGAACCTGAATGCCCATACATGTGTACGACGTGCTTTGCTTTTGGCTGTCGTTGTACTATTCTTTGCCTGCAGAGGCGACTCGGAGGAGCACTACGAGGGGCTTTGGTTTGGCGGTGATATGCATTGGGGCGATCAGGTGGATAACAAACTCCTGGATGTCATCCCCGTCGTTGATGGTCGACTCGGCTTTATCAATCTGGAAGGACCAATTGTTGCCCCTGATACCCTGACCACACCGGAGGATAATCGCCTGCGATTGTTTAATGCCCCGGAGGGATTGTCCTATTTACATTCTGCAAGGGCAAAGATGGTCAGCATCGCTAATAATCATCAAGCGGATTATGGACAGGATGGTTGGGCTTCAACGCAAGAGCATATTTCTGTAGCTGATCTCAATGCCGTTGGCGGCGAAGCGGGCATCATTGTGAAAACAGTGAGCGATGTTGAGGTGGGGTTTGTCGGCTACCACCTGACTGAAGATCTTATCCCGCACCTTCGGGAATCGATTGCGCGTGCCGCGGAGCGCTGTGAAATTCTTGTTTGTTCATTCCATGTGTTGGCGCCGCCAACCTATTTGCCGGTACGGGAGTTGCGTGAGGCGGTTGATCTCGCTGTTGACGTTGGTGCAAAAATCGTTGTTGCCCACGGAACGCATATGGTCGGGCCGGTTGAACGCAGAGATGAAGCGGTGATCGCCTGGGGACTCGGAAACCTGACCTTCAACTGTGACTGTACCAGTGAGCGCGAAGGCTTGCTTCTGAATGTAGATCTAACGGAGGTCGATGGTAAAGCGGCGGTTGGAGAAGTGGCAATCATACCAATCGAAGCCGGCCTGATGGACAAGCCGGTTCGAATTCTGGAAAGGCCTTCGCAGGTTCTTGACCTCTTGGAGAGCCTTGGAAGCAGCGAAATTTCGCGGCGCAAAAATCGTGGGTACTTCTAAATATCCTGACATCCTCACGGGATGCTCATGGCCTTATCAGGCGGCCATATGCCACTCGCTACCCATCTGTCGATGTTCCGACTCTGTTAGCTGCCCTCCCATTTGTTGTTCCACACTGCGGATAATCTTGATGTTCTTCAAGTCAATATCAGTCAAGCGATCATCGCTGTAGGTGGGTGTTGGCTTATACCAGGCCATTCTTTCAAAATATAGGTTAAGCATCTCTGATTTAAATGGGCGCCCGCGGCGGGCAAATATGGTATTTCGCAAAATCCGCAGGTCACGTCGGGAAAAATCGCTTAGTTGATCAACCGTCAGGAGGTTGTTGAGCTGACTGGGATAGTCGAGCGGATTTCGATTCTCATACTCCAGGCCGTCCGGCACATCGATACCCAGTGCGCGTGACAATAAGCTGATTTCGATCAGCTCTTCTTCTTCAAAGGTATAGTGATCAAATTCCTGAGATTCGGCAATCATTCCATCCAGTCTGATCTTCAGTTCTTCCTTCGGAATCGAAACTTCCACAGAACCAATTCGCCGGGCATTTTCTATGTCAGTGGCACTCAACTTGCTCATATCAAGTCCGGTGGGTTTATACCAGGGCTGACGGGAAAAATAGTCGTTAAGCCACTTTTTACGGAAGACATTGCCGGCACGGGCATATATCGTATTTCGCCGAAGCGAGAGTTCCCGTAGCGAATAATTTTTCAGATTGTAAACCGAAACTTCTTCGGTTGTGTAATAAGGTATGTCTGTTGGTGGTTCAGGATCCTGTTCCGCGGTTTGCGTCGTGGTCTTATCTTGCTCAGGTTCCTCGGCCGGCAAGTCCTGACCACAACCGGATAGTATCCCTCCGGCTAAAATGGATACTAAAATTAATATCAGCCACACATGCCCTTTCATTGCGCACCTCCTTCTCTGCTTCAACGTCCATTCAATGTGTAAATGAGATATGTAGCAAAATAGTAAGCATTTTTCAGCAGCTTGCCAATATCGTGAAAGAAAATGGCTTTTTCTCTCTATGGAGAAGGAAGGGGATGAAATGCGGCGTAGCTCTGCTGCTCAAAGGTGATGATTAGTGCTGAATTGGGGTAGTAGCAGGGCTTGTCGCTCGCCTTCCGAATCGAATTGCCTACACAGTTTTTAGAGAATGGAATCTATTTTCATGAAAGGAATACGATGAAACGATTACTGTTTGTATGCCTGGCTTTGCTGGTTTTTCTACAGCTGGAATGCAATAACTTGACCCCCGCTGAGGCCTTACATGGCGATTGTTGCCCACCCGAACTCCCTCAAGTTGCTGAATAGCAAAAGCTGAGTAAATAACAATGATTTGACGATGCTTCATTTGTCAAGATTCAATGCTTATTTGTCTTTGAAACGAATATGTACAGCAACTTCTTCCTTATAATTCCCTATGATTTGGCTCAGGCCGCTGCCGATTGTGGTTTGATCCGGATAAAATAACCTGCGGTAGCGCACGGCCAGCTGCCAGTTCTTTGCCGGTTTCCAATCCAGTTTCAGGAACCACTTATATCCTCGCCCATCAAGTAAAACATTGTCGAAACTTCCCGGTATACCATTTTCAAATTCATAGATCCGTTCATCGAAACTGTTCACCGCGAATTGTGTCCAGCGTGCCTGCAGGCGCAGCGAGGAATGCAGTTGCCAGCGCAAATCCAGGAACAGGGATGTGCCATGATTCGACATTGTTTTTTGCCAGCTTTCATTGCTGCTGAATTCAGCCCGAGAGGTGAGTTGGAGTGTTTTCGCTATTTTCGATTTCAGTTCGAAACGCAATGCATGATAAAATAGATCCGGATCAATCGCTGGTTGTCTATTTCGTCTTCGCCGCAT
>JANQRS010000016.1 GCA_028284445.1 Calditrichia bacterium | reverse complement strand
AAATCATATAACAGCGCCGGCTTCCCCGGCGGCAAGCTGTCTACTGCCACGCCCGGTCCTCTTCTGACATCGCTGACCTCAGAATTTCCGGAGGTGGAGGCGGCCGCGCAGATTACCAAGGCCAGTATTCTTGTGCATAGCGGGAAATTCCGGGCATTTGAGGATGGCATCTATGCAACGCCGCAAATTTTCGAAGTATTCAGCTTTGAGGTGCTCAGTGGCAATCCGCAGCGAGCGCTTGTTGATCCCGGCTCCATTGTCCTGACGCAGTCCATGGCAGAACGGCTTTATGGCGATAAGAAGGCGTTGGGCCAAACGTTGACCGTGACGCAAGCAGGTGATCACTACGACGGCAACATGCCGATGACGGTAAGCGCCGTTATAGCTGATCCGCCCCCAACCAGCCATATTCACTTCGACTATATGATCTCTCCGGAATCTTCTCCGGATCTACGGCATTACCGGGACCGTTGGGATAGCAATAATTATCTGACTTATGTTGCGCTGCGGCCCGAAAGCGATGCGACCGTTTTCGAAGCCGGTTTGCAAGCACTCACCGACAGGTATTTAGCCGATACCGAGTCTTATCGTCGCAATCCGGGCCGCGATGATCTCTTCCAAACTCAGGCCCTCACCGACATTCATCTGTATTCACGGGTCAACCACGAATTTGGCCCAAATGGCAATATTCTTTATGTCTACCTTTTCTCAGCAATTGCAGTTTTAATACTGATGGTTGCTTGTATCAACTATATCAATCTCGCCACCGCCCGCTCCGTGACCCGGGCAAGAGAAGTGGGCGTTCGCAAGGCGCTTGGTGGACAACGCTTAAACCTGGCATTGCAGTTTATTTGCGAAGGGATTGTCTACTCGTTTTTGGCAACACTGCTGGCCGCCTGTGCCGTTCAGATCCTTCAACCCGGCTTCAACAACCTGACCGGCGCTGCCATCAATTTTGAGATTTTTTCCGCCAGCCCGATACCCATTCTGCTGCTGTTCAGCAGCTTCATCGTCGGTATCCTGGCCAGCTGCTATCCGGCATTCTATATTTCCGGGTTCCAGCCGGTGAGCGTTCTTAAGGGCGTTTTTCGCCATAAAGGCAACAAGGTGCAATTGCGGAATCTTCTGGTGATTGTCCAATTTACAGCGACAACCGCCTTACTCATCGGCACCCTCGTTATTCAGCAGCAGCTGCACTATATTCAGAATACCGACACCGGCGTAGATCGCGAACATATTATTTCCATCGCGGTGAAAGACACCGCCGTTTACCACAAATATGCGGCCTTGAAGGAAACGCTTGAGCGGCATCCGCAAATTGATCTAGTCACTTTGTCACGAAGTGACCCAACAGGTGTTAATTCGGCAACGCCCTTTCGCAACTGGAAAGGCGCCACTGAGGGCCAGCAATTGCTGGTTAATAGATCATCCATTCATGACGACTTTGTAGACCTTTTTGGCCTTGAGATCGTTGCAGGCCGGGATCTGTCAACTGAATTTTCCAGCGATCGCACCAGCGGCATCTTGATTAACGAAACCTTCCAGCGCGAATTGGGATGGGAAACTGCTGTCGGTGAACAATTCGACTTCTTCGGAAAGACGTTTACGATCGTTGGGGTTGTGAAGGATTTCAATTTTCATTCACTGCATCGGGCAGTCGGGCCGCTGGCGCTCTTCGTGGGTGATGGCTGGTGGTCATTTAATCGTATGCTGGTGAAGGTTGAGTTCTCAAACGTGGATCAAACCATCTCCTATTTGCGTCAGGTCATGCAGGACTTTTCGCCGAACTATCCACTCGACTATTACTTTCTCGATGATGCCTTTGATCAGATGTACAAAACGGAAATGCAGTTGGGGCAGCTCTTCAGCTATTTCACGATCATATCGCTGTTCATCGCCGCCCTCGGTTTGCTGGGACTCTCAGCGTTTATTGTCCAGCAGCGCACGAAGGAAATCGGCATTCGCAAAGTGCTTGGTGCAACGCTGACCGATATTTTGATGTTGCTGTCAAAAGACTTTACCCGCCTGGTTTTCATTGCCTTTCTGATTGGTATGCCGCTCGCCTATTACTTTATGGATCATTGGCTGCAGGAATTCGCTTTTCGAATTTCGATCGGCCCGGCAACTTTCCTCGCTGCCGGAGTGGGCATCTTGCTCGTTACCTGGCTAACAGTCAGTATTCAGTCGCTGCGCGTAGCTGTTGCAAATCCGGTTGATGCCCTACAGGACGAATAAATGTAACTTTTGCACCGGCGCTTCGTTCTTTGAATCAGGGGTCTTTCCAAGCAATGCACCTTTGCACAAAGGAGTACGTCTGCCCATGCGAAAGATTTCGATGACGACGCGCCTGATTTTCCTGCTAAATTTATGTTTGATCCCCCTTAGCCTGCACGCCAGTGACTATGTCCATCCCCAAGCGACCGATCCCGGCTTTCAAGCTGAAACCGACCATTTTGTCTTCTTCAGTCATATATGGCTGAACATGCACCACTTTTTGTACCGGCAGGCAGAATTTGCTTACGATCCGAAGGCTGAATATCCATCCGATGAAAACGTATATGCAAGTCTCAATTCTCAGGAAAAAGAGGCACTGAAAGAAGCGCTGGCATATTATCGCGATAACCTCCTCAAAGAAGACCTGCGCAGAAGCGGGTACATGTTTCACTTCAAGCGCTGGGTGATTCAATTCGGTGCCGAGGGCGACTTGCCTGATCTCGAGGAAATAAGGGAACATGTCAACTTGCTCAACAAGATCAAGCATGTATACCTTTCGCATTTCTGGAAGAAGCATCACGCTGCGAATCAGGCGGTTCTCAATACCAATCTTGATTGGATTCAAAAACACGAAGCTCAATTTTCGAAGGCGTTGAGCGATCTCTGCAAGGCGCCCTGGCAGCGCGAGAAAATTCGCGTTGACATTTCCTATCATTCCAAACGGGATATTCCCTTCACCACCACGCGCATCGCGACACATATCGTTATGGATTCCCGAATGAATCATGAACCGCCCGGCAATTGGTTTGAGCTCTTACTGCACGAGTCCAGCCATCACCTGATCAAATCTACCAGTGGTTTCATTAGCGGCACAATTCGTGATGTCGTCGACGTGAAAGGCAAGAGAGCGCCACGGCAGCTCTACCATGCTTACCTCTTTTACCTATCCGGCAAAGTCGCCAAGGACTTGCTGGCGAAGGAAGGTCTCACAGAATATGACATGTACGTAAAGCGCACAAAAATGTCCTATCAGCGAATCTACCCGTTAATGGACGCCCACCTACCGGCTTATATGCTCAAGAAAGAAAGCCTTGCCTCAGTGACGGAGAAGATCATTGACGGCGCATCGCTACTGCAGCAGACCAAGATAAAACCTGCCCGGAACACCACGCAACCCAAGCTCGCTCCCCAACCTCGTGATCACTTTGCAATGACGCACGATCAGGGCCGCGACAAGCTCATCATTTTTGGCGGCAATACCGCTGGTCGGCAATTGTTAAACGACACCTGGGAGTTCGACGGCAAGGCCTGGTATCATTACGAAGCCAGTGGCCCCGCCGCTCGCAGCAGTCATTCCATTGTTCATCATGAAGGCGCCGGTAAAACGCTTCTAGTTGCCGGTATTGGCAAGGAGGGTTACTTGCAAAATGAGACCTGGACCTGGAATGGCAAGCAGTGGCAGCACATGAAGGACGAAGGCCCATCCCCTCGGCACTCCCCGACGGTTGGCTATGATGCGGCCCGTCAGCGCGTCATCGTATTTGGCGGCAGCGGCCGAGGCAATGACATCATGTGGGAATGGGACGGCAAAACCTGGTTTCCGATCGAAACCAGCGACGACGGACCGGTAAACAGAATGCGTGGACAAATGGCGTATGATCCGAGTCGTCAAGTCGTAATTCTATTCGGCGGTTTTGCAGGCGGGAAGTCCCTTGGCGATATGTGGAGCTGGGACGGCAAAAGCTGGACGCAACTTGAGGTGAACGTCCCGCCGGCCAGGAATAATCACAGCATGGCAACCCATTCAAAATCCGGCAAAATCCTGCTCTTCGGCGGAAAATCGCGACACGAGGACATCCTTTATGGCGATACCTGGGAGTGGGACGGCAAGCAATGGCGCAAGGTTGCAGAAAGCGGCCCACAGGCGCGCGACATGACCGCAATGGCCTTTCATGCCGGATTGGGCGGTATTGTACTCTTTGGCGGACGCGATGGCAAGCGCCAGGCGCTGGATGATATGTGGCTATGGGATGGGAAGGAATGGAGACTTGTAAAACACGAATGAAAGCTAGGAATCCCCTGAAAGCAGAGAATCCCCTGGCAGCAAGGAATCCCCCCTATATGTCCCCCCGGGGGGACATATAGGGGGGATTTTTTATACGACTCCAAAAATGGGATCATCCCAAAACAACAAAGGCGGCCATGGCCGCCTTTGTTTGAATCTGACATATCTGCTAGAAAATTGTGTAAATGAACGGGGCAATTGCACTGCCTTCCGTCAATACGATCAAGAGACTCATCAGCAGAAGAAATACGATAATCGGCGTTAGCCACCACTTTTTCCGCACCTTCAGAAAATCCCAGATCATGCCTACTTTTGATGTTGCCATGATTGCTCCTCAACAGGGTTAGGTTGATAGTTGTTAGGTGTCAGTTGTTGGTCGTTATTCCTCACCAGTTTATCAATCCCGGTAAACACAGTCATGAACTATCAACAAACGACTATCAACTATCAACTATCATTAATACGGCTTATCCGGCCTCGTTCCGGGACCGTCTTTTTCAACCGGACGCCAGTAAGTACTTTTGTCTGCTTCCAGCTTAAGGCTCAGCAAATCCTTTCCGGTGATTCGCAATAAGAGACCTATGGGCATGATGACGGCGAAAAAGGTGATACCGAGGATGACCCGCGTCATCACTGCGGAGAGAACCATCGCCAGCTTCATCCAGGCCTTCTCGATCGGCGCCAGCAGTTCAGGAAAGACCAGGGCGCCCAGCAGAAAGAATCCACTAATACCGCCGATGTAAGGCGCAGCTGCTTTTTGACGCCAGAAAAGGAATGCTGCTATCAGCCCAAAGGCAATGGCCATCGTCAGGCCGAATTTACGCAACTCGCGCGGAGTGCTTTTTTTATTTGTGTTCACTATCGTTCCTCAAACTCAATTCACATTTGGTCATTATCCCCCCTGTATGTCCCCCCGGGGGGACATACAGGGGGGATGGTTCTCATTCAATCAAAAAATCAATCCAACTCGTAAAGTTCTCGCCAATTTTCGTCGCCCTTCAGTTCCGGCTGCTCTTCTTTAAGCAAAATATTATTGCCGAGCACCAGCACGTCCATCTCGGTACGCATAAAGCAGAGATAAGCATCTTGCGGGGTACAGACAATCGGCTCACCTCGAACATTGAAGGAGGTATTGATAATGATGCCGTAGCCAGTACGCTTCTTGAATTCGTTTATTGCCGCATAATACGGTGGATTGGTCTCCGCCGCCACCGTCTGTATGCGCGCCGAGTAATCCACATGAGTGATTGCCGGGACATCGCTGCGCGGTATGTTGAGCTTCTTGATGCCGAATAACTGCTTCTCATCTTCATTCAGCTTGATGCGCCGTTCTTCACGCACCGGCGCCACCAGCAGCATGTATGGCGACGGCTCTTCTATATCAAAAAATTTGCTGACATCTTCTTCCAGACAAGACGGTGCAAAAGGCCGGAACGACTCACGATACTTGATTTTCAGGTTCATGATGGACTGCATTTTCGGACTGCGGGCATCACCAATAATACTGCGCCCGCCCAATGCCCGTGGCCCAAATTCCATTCGCCCGGAGAAGAAGCCAATCACTTTACCCGACTCAATATATTCCGCCACCTTTTTCGGGACATCGCCATTGGTAAAGCGGGTAAATGGATATTTGTTTTCAGCGAGCCAACCATCGATTGATTCGTCGCTGAATTCCGGTCCAAGATAGGAGCCGCGCTGTGAATCTTTCGCGCCGTCGGCCTTCCGCGGCTTCTCAAGCGTATTATGCCAGATGAACATTGCTGCACCGAGGGCGCCGCCGGCATCACCGGCAGCAGGCTGAATCCAGATATTGTCGAAAATGCCTTCTCGCAATATCTTGCCGTTAGCAACACAGTTCAGGGCACAACCACCGGCCATACAAAGATTCTTTTCACCGCTCTCTTTGCGAATATGACGGGCCATTCGCAGCATCACCTCCTCCGTCACCTCCTGGACTGAGCGAGCGAGATCCATCTCGCGTTGTGTCAGTTCGCTCTCAGGCTTGCGGGGCGGACCGCCCAGCAATTCGTCCATTGCCCTGGAGGTCATGGTAAGGCCGGTGCAGTAATTGAAATATTTCATGTTCAACCTAAAAGAGCCGTCTTCCCGCAAATCCATAATCTCATCCATGATCAGCTGGGCATATTTGGGCTCGCCGTATGGCGCAAGCCCCATCACTTTATATTCACCGCTGTTGACCTTGAAACCGGTATAATAGGTGAAAGCGCTGTAGAGCAAACCAAGACTGTGCGGGAAATGCATCTCATATTGAATATCAAGCTTGTGATCGTGCCCAACGCCCCAGGATGTCGTTGCCCATTCTCCTACCCCGTCAATCGTTAAAAAAGCGGCGCGCTGGAAGGGTGATGGATAAAATGCAGAAGCGGCATGAGATTGATGATGCTCCGGATAATACATCTGGCCCTCATAGCCAATTTGCTTCTGGATCATCTCTCCCATCCACAACTTCTCCTTAATCCACAGCGGCATCGCGCGGATGAAGGAGCCGAAACCACGGGGCGCAAAGGCCAGATAGGTTTCCAGCAAACGCTCAAATTTGAGCCAGGGTTTATCATAAAAAGCAACGTGCGTCAGATCGGCCTTGGTAATACCGGCCTCGCGAAGACAATAATTGATTGCATGTTCCGGAAAACGATGGTCGTGCTTTTTCCGAGAAAAACGTTCCTCCTGAGCGGCTGCGACAATGGTTCCATCTTTAACCAAACAAGCAGCAGAATCGTGATAAAAGGCGGAAAGCCCGAGAATATAAGTTGACATAGCTTGTAAGATACCTGCGAGTTTATGACCTGTTTTTGCGTTTGTTGACTATTCGTTCATTAACCATTCAAAAGAAAAGCCGGTGAGAAACGAAATAATCGAATCAAGTTGACAATATAGTGTAATATCTCAACGTAAGGCGGTGATGATCCTCAAAAAAATACAATATTAAACATGTGGGATGAAACAGTGATCTGCCCAAGCCTGAACTATCGGACGGTCGGACTTGAAGTTTACCCGTTTTTCCGGGACTGATTATTTTTTTCCCGGTCATACAATAGCCGAATGATACCGTCTGCCAGGCCAATTTCCGGTACATATATCTTGCGAATACCTGCCCATTTCATAACGGATGTGTAAATTCGCACAGCCGGCAATATAACATCCGACCGGTCAGGTTTCAATCCCAGACGGCGGATTCTTTCTTCATAGGTATGAAAGCCGATATAATGTTCGAGCGTCTTCAAATCCTTGTATGAAAGTGGCTTATCGTGCTTCTTCCTGGCCATTTGGAACAGTTTACTGATATTCCCGCCGCTACCTACGCCGTTAATTTCAGCTATACCTTCCACATTGCTTTTAATCCAGCGCTTCATTTCCTCCCAGCTTTTACGCGGTACGAGATCCTTTAACAATCGAACTGTTCCGATTTTAAAGGATCGGGAAGCAAGCGTCTTACCTTCGGCGAAGAGCGTCAATTCAGTGCTTCCGCCGCCGACGTCAATATATAGAAAAGCGCCTTTTCGCGATAAGCGGCTGTCGATGCGATTGGATTTGATAATCTCAGCCTCAAATTCCCCGCTGATAATATCGAGCTTCACCTTGCATTTTTTTCGAACCGTCTCTACGATTTGCTGTCCGTTCGAAGCCTCGCGCATCGCGGATGTGGCACAGGCCAGGTAGTCGATAGGCTGATACGCATCCATCAGGTACTTAAATCCTTTGAAGGTATTTATGAACATATCGACTTTTTCATCGGAAATCTTGCCTGAGGTAAAAGCATCGTCGCCGAGCCGCAAGGGAATCCGGATAAGCGACTCGCGCCTGAAATACGGAGGGTCTTGATCGTTTTCGAAAACCCGGCTCAATAAAAGCCGAACGGCATTTGAACCGACATCAATTGCAGCAAATTTCACCCTTACTCTCTGCCCCTAGCTTTCTTCTTCAACCGGCTCCAGCACAGACTGAACCTTGATGCCGTTTGATTTTGACTCGGCCAGTTTTTCACGTAGATATTGATATACAGCATCTTGCGCGCGCACTTCGTCGTCTTCACCCTTAGCGCGATAGCGATTCCGCAAATGCTCGCCCAGAATCCTGGCTTTTACGTTATCCCGCCAGTGTATATCAAGAAAATCGCGCAGCTCCTGGCGAATATTTTCATCCCAAATCGGGGTTGTGATTTCAACGCGACTGTCCAGGTTGCGAGGCATCCAATCGGCACTCGACATAAAGAAACGTTCTTCACCGCCATGACAAAAGGCGAAAAGCCGGGTATGTTCGAGATAGCGGTCAATCAGACCGGAAGCCTTGATGTTTTCGCTAAGGCCGCTTTGTCCCGGCACAACAGAAAACATACCGCGAACCATCAGGCGAATTTTAACACCGGCCTTGCTGGCTTGATACAATTTTCGAATCATTCGCGGATCAGTCAGGTTGTTGATCTTTATGATGATCCAGGCCTCGTTCCCCTTTTGGGCATTTTTGATTTCTTCGTTAATCAACTTTTCAAAACGCTGGCGGGTATTAAAAGGCGATACGAACAATTTGCGATAAGCGCCGCGCTTATAGTTGTTTTCCATGAAATCGAAAACCTTATTCAGTTCAGCGGTAATAAAGCGGTCACTGGTAAACATGCTGTGGTCGCTGTATATGCGTGCCGTGGCTTCATTGTAATTCCCGGTAGATACGTTGGCGTAAATATACTTGCGCCCTTTGATTTTCCGGGTAACGAGGATCATTTTGGCATGTACTTTCAGTCCCGGCACGCCATGCAACACCTTAACGCCTTCTTCACGCAGGCGGTCCGACCAGAAAATATTTGCTTCTTCATCAAAGCGGGCCTGCAACTCCACAATGACCTTCACCGTCTTGCCATTTTTCGCTGCATTGATCAGCGCATTGATAATCTGGGAATTCTTGGCAACCCGGTAAAGCGTAATTTTGATGCTGGTAACCTTCGGATCAATTGACGCCTCCCGCAAAAAGTCGATCACATAATCAAATGACTGATACGGATAATGAAGCAATAGGTCCTGCTCTTCAATCGTCTGCAATAAACTGCGGCTGCGATCTATTGCCGGATGCGGCAAGGGCGAAATCGGCTCGTAATGCAATGAATCCGGCCCAATGCGCGGGAAGCGCATGAAATCCTTAAAATTATGATAGCGCGCCCCGGGAATGAGCGTGCTCTCCCGCCCTTTCAACTCCATACGTTTACTCAGAAAACGCAGGAATTTGTCCGGTATTTCCAAATCATAAATAAAGCGGATCGGATGCCCTTGTTTGCGTTGCTTCAAACCTTTGGACATTTTGCGGATAAAGCTTTCCGTGAGGTCACTGTCGAGGTCCAGTTCCGCATCGCGCGTTACTTTAATGGTATAGGCTTCGTAGTCGTCAAAATTAAAGATCGAGAAAATACTGTCCAGCGAGAAACGGATGACGTCATCGAGCAACATGACGTATTGACGCCCATCCAATTCCGGTAAAATCAGGAAGCGCGGTATCACGTGGGTCGGCACCTGAATCACTGAATAGCGGGGTTTCTTGGTGCCGTCGCGCCGCGACATACGAACAGCCAGGTAGATGGAGTGATCCTTGAGTGTCGGAAATTCTGAGACCTGATCAATCATTATTGGAATGAGTTCCGGCCGCACCTTCTCACGAAAATAATCCTGAACAAACTCAACGTGCCGGGACATCAATCCCTTTTCATCGACGATGTATATATTGTGCTGCTCCAGCTCCTTCAGCAAGCGGCGATAGATTTCATCGAAATCTGCCTGCTGCAGCAGCACGACCTTTTCGATTTCCCGAAGAACGTCCTTGGGATCAGCACCAATCAGCTTTACAGCAGCCTGTCCCATCGGCACCAGGCGATTGAGGGTGGCCACGCGTACCCGAAAAAATTCATCCAGGTTTGAAGAGAAGATACCGAGAAATTTTAGCCGTTCGATTAACGGCACCGTGGTGTCAGATGCCTCTTGCAACAAGCGGGCATTGAATGAAAGCCAGCTCAATTCCTTATTGCGAATATTCTTTCCCATTTTGCTCCATATAGCGGTTGATGTCTGAGACCACCTGTGACGTACTCGGATAATATACGATTTTCGACTATAATTGACATAGAAAAACCGCCAAACAAGCATTCCAGGTAAGAAAAAGGCCGATAAATATGACAAACGATTAAGATTTTGCTACAATTTAATAAACGGAATGTTAAGCCAGGTCATTAGGCGCACATATTTTCGGAAGACGTTCTCAAATCCACGGTTTGCAGTTGCTATATTCGATGCCAATCCCCCCCCATCTCCCCCCGGGAAGGAAGAGTCAAAAAGTCTACCACGAATTTACGCGAATTTGTAGATTGCTGCTTAGGCGACAAACAAGATCCAAATCATTCGGGTTTATTCGCGAAGATTCGCGTTACTCTTTTACAATCTCTATCAGCCGCCCTCAGGTGAGATTAAAAAGTAATCCTTGATCGATGAAAATCCAGCGCGCTACCCCAGAGCCGCTTCAATCGCAGCAATCGTTGTGCGCAGCACCTTAATTCGAGCGAAGAGTTTGGAATTGGCTTCCACAACTGTCCAGGGCGTATTTTCCTTGCTCGTGCGAAATATCATTTCGTCAACAGCCTGATAATAGTCATCCCATTTGTCCCGGTTCCGCCAATCTTCTTCCGTAATCTTCCAGTTCTTGTCGGGTATCGCCTGACGTTCCTTGAAACGACGCAGTTGTTCGTCCTGGTCAATATGTAGCCAGAACTTCAGAAGCACTGTGCGGGCTGCGGTCAACTGCGCCTCAAATTCATTGATTTCACGGTAAGCGCGCCGCCACTCCGCCTCGCTGGCAAATCCCTCAATGCGCTCCACCAGCACTCGCCCATACCAGGTGCGATCAAAAATAGCAATATGTCCGGCTTTAGGCACATGATTCCAAAATCGCCACAGGTAATGATGGCGCTTTTCAATATCATTCGGCGCCGCAATAGGTATAACTTCGTAACCGCGAGGATCCATCCGTTGTGTGAGGCGCTTGATGTTCCCCCCTTTGCCAGCAGCATCCCACCCTTCGTATAAAATCACCACCGGAACTCGTTCCTGGTAAACGCGATGCTCCAACTGCCTGATCCGGTCTTGCAAGGGCCTCAACATGTCACGATAGTCTTCGCGAGAGAGCGCCTGATTCATATTTGCCTTGTCCAGGCGCGAAGAGGTGACCTTTCTCAGGCGCACGGACCGGGGCTTGTAGTCACTTCTCATTCGACGACGCTTTCTACGGATTGCCCCCTGTAAGGAAGCGATTGTCGTTTCGAAAATCTTCAGCGTTGCGTAGCGCTGCTGATCAGCAGGCACAATCGTCCAGCGGGCATGCGGCACATCCGTTCGCTCAATCATCTCCGACGACACTTTCACGAATTTCTCGTAGCGCTTGTGATTGCGCCAATCCATTTTCGTCACCCGCCAGGCGGTCGCCGAATCAGCTTCCAGGCGGCGAAAGCGTTTTTTCTGCTCGCCTTCCGAGATGTGAAGGAAAAATTTGATGATCGTCGTCCCATCATCAGCCAATGTCCGCTCAAATTGGGCAATCTCATTGAATGCATTTTGCCAGGACTGTTTGGGAACGGTCTTATTTACCCGGTCGACATGCACACGCCGGTACCAGCTGCGGTCAAAAATGGCCATCCGTCCCCTGGCAGGCATTTTCGTCCAGAATCGCCAGAGGAAAGGCCGATAGGCTTCTTCCTCTTTCTCCATCAATATCGAGTGTACGGAAAAATGCCGCGGGTCCAGATCGAGGATCAGGCGATTTATCTGGGTTCCCTTTCCGGATGCCCCCCACCCTTCAAACAAGATAATGACCGGAATTTCCAATTCGATGGCGGTTCGCTGAAGCCGCTTCAAGCGAATTTGCAGGCGATCTATCTTTGTTTTGAAAGCCGCTTTCTCAATACGAGGCCATTCCTGTATGGATTGCAAGGGCATATTCAGTCCTCCTGATACCTGTATGATTCCTGGAAATGACGCGAGGGTCAATATAAGCGCTAATTCAGGCAAGCTTTTGCCCATAACTTACCATAACCAATAACAATTTGCAAAACGGCCGTAGCGACTGCGCAACGAAAAAACTGCGGTCCTCTTGATATCGCTCAATTCCTAATTTATATTAGGCACGTTTATATCTTTTTCGGGCGGGTAGATGTTGCAGAACTCGCCGCCCTCCGATACAACTAGAGAAAACTTCGCGATCTCATCCCTCGTTAGAAATATAGCATGAGGTCATCTGATATCAGCGGACATTCCGCAAGAACGTAACAAAGGAGAAGATTATGGCTGAAAGCAAAGCCAAGTCGCCTAAAAGCAGCAAAACATCAAAAACTGCCGGGAAAACCACGCGCAAAAGCAGCAAGAGCAAAGTGCAAAAGTTTGAATATCAAGCGGAACTTAAGCAGTTGCTTCACCTCATTATCCACTCTTTGTACACCCATCCGGAAATCTTTCTGCGAGAACTGATTTCCAATGCCTCGGATGCGACCAACAAAGTGCGCTTCAGGATGCTGACCGACAAAGAAGTGGTTTCTCCGGATGCCAAGCTGAATATCGAGATTACGGCAGACAAGGACAAAGGCACATTGTCCATTACGGATCACGGTATCGGTATGACCCGTGAAGACCTTATCAACCGTATTGGTACTGTCGCCAGCTCCGGCACCATGGAATTCATCAAGCAGTTGAAAGACAGCGAACAAAAGATTGATGGCGATATGATTGGGCAATTCGGCGTCGGCTTCTACTCCGTCTTCATGGTTACGGATCAGGTGACGATCGAAACCCGTCACGCAGACAAAGACTCCGAAGGCCTGCGCTGGGTATCTGACGGACAGGGTACTTTCACCATTGAGACAATCGACAAAGTTGAGCGCGGAACAACCATCACCTTCGAACTGAATGAAAAGTCGCGTGAATTCTGCGAAGATCATCGCATTGAGCACATCATCAATAAATACTCTAATTTTGTGGACTTCCCGATCCTGTTGAATGGTAAGGAAATTAATCGCGTTGGTGCGCTCTGGCATCGGCAGAAGAGCGAAATCAATGATGAAGAGCTGAATGAATTCTATAAATTTGTGAGCAACGATTATCAAAATCCTTTGGGGCATCTGCATTTATCTATCGAAGGGGCAGTGAACTTCAAGGCGCTGATTTTTATTCCAGATACCGCTCCCGGTCCCTTTGCCCGCCTGGAAGATGAAAAATCGCTGCAGCTGTACGTAAAGAAAATCTTTATCCAGGATGACTGCAAGGAGCTCCTGCCGGATTACCTCCGTTTCCTCAAGGGCGTGGTTGACACCGAAGATCTCCCGCTGAATGTTTCCCGGGAAGTCACGCAGAATAGTCCGGTAATGGCCAAAATCAAGAATATCATCGTTGGCAAAATTCTCAGTTACCTGGAAACGCTTGAGAAGAACGAGCCGGAAAAATTCGAGAAATTCTTCAGCAACTTTGGTCCCTACTTCAAGATGGGCATCAATACCGATTTCAGCAATCGTGATCGGCTCATCAAGCTGCTGCGCTTTGAGTCCACATTTACTGAAGCCGGTAAGCAAACTTCCCTGGAAAAGTATGTGTCGAGAATGGGCGAAGACGACAAAGAGATTTTCTATATCTCCGGCGAAAACCGCGCGACGCTTGAGCGCAACCCGAACCTTGAATATTTTAAGAAGAAAGAAATCGAAGTGCTGCTATTGACCGATCCGGCAGACATCTTCATCGTACCGTCGCTTAATGAATTTGAAGGCAAAGCCATCAAGTCGATTGACAAAGCGGATATCGAAGTATCTGACGAAGAGCGTAGCGAAGAGGCGCTGGCGGACAATCTGTCCACATCCTTGATCGAGATCTTTAAGGAGACCTTGGGAGACCGGGTAGAAGATGTGATCGAATCGAAACGTCTTGTTGATTCAGCAGTGACTTTGGTGGTTGGTGCAAACGGCCTCGATCCGCAGATGGAACGCATGATGAAAATGATGCAGAAGGATTATCAATCTGCAAAGAAAATCCTGGAAATCAACACCACGCATCCCTTGATCAAGAACCTATCTCGCCTGAACCTTGGCGACAGCAAGGATCAACTGCTACGGCAGTGCATCCTGCAGCTCTTTGAAGGCGCGCAATTGATGGATGCCGATCTTGCTTCACCAACGGACTTCCTTTCACGCATGACGGAGATCATGGTCAAAGCGACTGAAGGGTAACTTTCAAATGACGAATGTCAAATGTCAAATTTGTCATTCGTCATTTTTCATTGGTCATGCGTCATTTCACCGACAGTTCCGTTTTCGCAATGGCCAGAAGGCCGCTTTCCGGATCCTCTACGCGAATGCCAATTTGATATTCCCCGGCCGGCAAGGCAATGATGGCCGTCAGGGGTACCTTTTTTCCACGGGACGGACTTTCGATAGAGGTCCGTTCTGATATCCGCTTGGTTTCATCCATATCCTCATTAAAGGCCACAATCGTATAGCGCAGTTGCTTGCGATAAATCTCGTTTTCGCGTTCCGGTTTAAATTCCGCCAACGGCACCTGTAAGCGAATCTCGCTGCTACCGCTGCTACCCGGTTTGACCTGCACTTCCAGACCCTCGATCATCTTCTTCTGATAATCTGCCATGAAATGAAATTGTTCGCGATCGATATAATTTGCACGGACCATCTCCGACTGATCATATGCCGGACCGAGGCGCGCCAGGAAGGAATTTCCCTGGATACCGTTTCCATAGATGTTGGTCACGTGCTTTTTGATAATAAAAGAGATCTGGTAGCGTCCGTAATTCCAGCGCTCGCGGCTGAGGGCCAGAACACCGCGGTGATCGGGGTTACCGAACTTAACATACATCTCACCACGCGAGTCCCACGGGGCACGCGGTACGCCTGTCATCAGATATTGGTCCTCCAGATATTGCTGTTTCTTGGACTTCATTGGTTCCGAAAAATGTTGATGGGCATAAACGATTCGCTTAACGAATTCGTCCTTCAGCTCATTCTTTTCTGTGGTTGGCGTGGGATCGTTTTCTTTCCAGAACTTTCGCAGCCATTCACGCCGGTCAAAGGTGCTACTCAGTCCATTATAGTCTGCAAATTCTTCAATATTCAGAATATGCCAAAGGCCGAAATCAACCAGTTCCGGCAGTTGCCAGTCCTTATCGGTCTTCAACATACTGCGATAATGGCGGTAGCGCTCCGGCTGGATGGTCAGCAGATCTATTCCTTCGCTCGGCAAGACAATATCCTCAGGATTTTCGCGCCGGTATTCGGGAATACCGGGACCAAACACGGAGTAGTTTTCCAGGCCCGGCACGGAGGCATCATTCTCGAAATTCCGCAGCAACTCCGAGGCGGTAGAGCGCCAGCGCTCTACTTGCTGCATTTCCCGTAGCGCCGGCAGCGCCTGTTGGTCGCCCAATTTGCCGAGCGAAATAGCGGCCTGATACTGCACATCTTCATTACTATTGTCCAGCTGCTTCTCGAGCACATCCCGATATTCTTCCTTGCCGTTGCGCACAAACTGCTCCGCCAACATAATCTGGTGAGCAAGGGCATCGTCAGCCCAGGAGCTTGCCGGGAAGTTGCTCACCACCAGCTGAAATGCCTTGAACGCCTCGATTTGCCGCTCAGGGATCTTTTCCAGGCAGTACCCAATCCAAAACTTGGCGTCATCGACATAACGGCTTTCCGGATAGCTGTCAACCAGCTTTTCCAGGTCATTAATGGCATCCAGATACGCCTCAGACATCACTTTTTTCTTGGCGTCGAAGAAGAGCACCTGGTCATCCGGTGAGTCCTGGTGAGCAAACAGCGCAGCGCTCAACACACACCCGATAAATATTATCCGAATCATTAACTGCATACACATTCCTCAACTATATCGAAAAAGGTTTGATCGCTTCCCGGGTTTCCTCCAGGATCAGGCGAATTTCAGCCACGATATTCATATCTCTTATCATCTTTTGTATGAAAGGCAGCATATCGGGCATATCCTCGCCAGACAGGTTTGCCACCTCATAAAGCAGCACATCCATGCGGTGCAGGAGCTTCAGCATGGCCATATCGTTTAATTCCAGCGCTTCCTCCTGCATTGTCTGAGAGCGCACAAGCATATCCTGGGCAATAGACTGCGTGAATTCAATTTCCTCGGTCTCAATTGCATCAGGATAACTGAGGTTCATCACCTGGATGATCAGCATTTCGGCTTCGTTGAAAAAGCGCTGAACAGATTCTATCTCCTCCGTCGAGATATTCTGATTCAGGGCAGCCGGAACCGGCGGTCCGACAACTTCCGGAACCGGCGCCAGGAATTGCCGGCCAATAAATACCCCGAAAATGAGCAGCGCTGCTGCCTGCAATACCCGGTACGTGGTATTGCCCGGCCAGAAAATCGAGCGGGCTCGATTCTGAATATTTGGCCACAGCGGCGATTTGTCGTCCTCACTGGCAAGCGCTTTCGTCAACTCGCTTTGAAAGTCGGCCAGAAGATTTGGCGGCGGCTCCGGGGCGCTTGCCTGCGACAAAACCTGCACCATTGCCGACGCTTCCTCCCAGCGAGCAAAGCAGGTGGTGCAAGTCACCAGATGATTCTCGAGCGCTTCAGCCGCTTCAGCTTCAAGCGAGCCGGCAAGCAGATCATCAATTTTCTCCTCAAAATGACATGTCTTCATGATATCCCGTCAACTTATTTGAATGTTACCCAGTATCGTTTTTAGCTTCTTTATACCTCGAAAAATATGGATGCGCACAGTATTCTCGCTGCAGCCCATGGTTTCCGCAATTTCCGTAGTAGAAAATTCCTGGAAGTATCGAAGGGAAATGGCGGTCTTTTGGTTGATCGACAGTTGCGTCAGCGCCTCTTCCAGCTGGCGGCGTAGTTGCGTATTTTCCAATAGCGCTTCGATCTTCGGCGGTTCCGACAATTTTTGGTTAAGATTTAGTTTGCCGTCCGGGCCTGATTTTTCTATGGGTTCAGTTCGATTGCGCTTTCTTTTGCGTTGTATATCAATGCAGAGATTGGTGGTAATCCGATAAATCCAGGTTGAAAAGCGGGACCGCTCTTCAAAGGTATCCAGCTTCTGATAGGCTTTTACAAACACTTCCTGCGCCACGTCTTTCGCTTCATCCCAGTCGCCCAAGAGGTCGTACGCCAGGTACAGCACCCGTTTTTGATGCTGCGTCACAAGCATATTGAAGGCACGCTTATCCCCCGCCTTGGCCTCCAGAATAATCTGCTCAGCGTCTGAGTTCATCATTTTAATTAGTTGTTGAGCCACCGGATTTCGCGCATTTCGATATCAACGTCAATGTGAATTAGGCAATCCGGAACCATGCCGGTTCGCAACAATCATTTCCCGGGAGAAGTCATTCTCCACAGAGCGCTCCCCATGTCGGCGCTGATAATTGGACGTTTGACATCAAAATTCATTTACATCGCAAAAAAAATTGGATTTTGCTTATTCATTGAACATCTTTCTGTCATGAATAGTTTTCAGATACGTGATAAACACCAGCGAAAGCGTCGAATAACCATACTCCATGAAGATGATGATCTATTGATCGTTGACAAGCCCGCCGGAATTCCGGTGATTCGAGACCGCTGGGATGCCAACCTTCCCAATCTAAAGGAATTGTTGCAAAAACAATACGGAAAAAAGCCAGCGGATTCAGAGCAAGCTGTTTGGGTCGTTCACCGGATTGATATGGACACCAGCGGAATTGTCATGCTGGCGCGCCATGAGGAAGCGCACCGGCGCTTGAACCGGCTATTCCAGGAACGGCTGGTGGAGAAAACATATCTGGCGGTTACCAGCGGCATTCCGCAACCTGATCGCGGTGAAATCAGCGCGCCAATGGAAGAACACCCTTCGCGCAAACGACGCATGCGCATTGCCCGCAAAGGCAAGGCAGCCGTCACCCGCTACGAAACCCTAGAAACCTTTCGACGATTCGCCTTGTTGCAGCTCAGCCCGATATCCGGACGCACGCACCAAATCCGCCTGCACCTGCAACACATCGGGGCACCGCTGGCAGTTGATCCGATGTATGGCAGCCATGCCGCCCTGGACATCAGCATGTTGAAGCGATCAGTATCCCCCAGGCGCGACGACGCCCCGATATCACCGTTGATCAATCGCCTGACTTTGCATGCCAGCCGATTGCGTTTCAAACATCCGTTTTCGGAAACGCAAGTTGACATCGAGGCGCCGCTACCAAAGGACTTTTCCGCCCTACTGAAGCGCTTACGTAAGTACGATCGCATCGATTGAGCAATTTTTGCAGCAAATATGGAAAATTTTTTCCCGTTTTTCGGGCAAAATAAATCCGAAATAAGAATTGACTGATTAGCAGCACAACACCGAACTGACTTATTATCATATATTTAGATGATTGGTGTCCAATCTTGGTATTGTTTTTGTTTCTTTACAAGAATTTGGACGTTGTCAATGAATTGTTGCTATGCTGGATGTTACGGCTGAATAAGAGCAGGCATCGGCAGCATTGTAACAGAGTTCACTGATTTTTCAGGAAATTTTGTTCAACGTTAGAATGCCTTGCGTCGATGAACTTTAAGGAGAATATGGCGTTAGAGCATCATTAGAGATCCCTCATTTCAACCAGGATAGGTATTATGTCAAGAACCGGTAAACAGTTCCATTTTATCTGGATCACGGTTGCACTTCTAATTATCAGCAGTTTCCCCATACAAGCTCAATGGTTCAATTTCGGCCGTAATAAAGTTCAATACACGGACTTCAAATGGCAAATTTTGAAGACTGAGCATTTTGATATCTATTATTATCCGGAGATGGAAGATCTGGCTGAACGCGGCGCATTCTATGCAGAAGAAAGCTATGCCATTCTGGAGAACAAGTTTAATTTTTCCATTAACCGCCGTATACCGCTCATTTTTTACAGCTCCCATCTGCATTTTCAACAGACCAATGTAATACCGAACCATATACCGGAAGGCGTTGGCGGTTTCTTCGAATTTTTGAAAGGCCGGGTGGTGATTCCCAGCAATGGCAATCTCAATCACTGGAAGAAAGTTATTCGCCACGAATTGGTGCACGTTTTTATGCACGCCAAGGTTTATTTTGCCAATAAGGAACATGGCAGGATAGATGGCACCTATCCCCCGCTCTGGTTTACAGAAGGCCTCGCAGAACTTTGGTCTTCGGAATGGGACTCCCAAACAGAAATGATCATCCGTGATGCGGTGCTGAACAATTATATTGTGCCACTGTCACAGATTTACGCTATCCACGGCACTTTTACGATGTATAAGCAGGGGCAAGCCATCCTCGAATACATCTCGGATAAATACGGCCCGGAAAAAGTCCTGCTATTGATGGAAAACATCTGGAAATACAACAAGTTTTCCGATGTTTTCCGGGAAGTGATCGGCTTATCGTATGAGGAATTCGATAAAGAATGGCTGTATCATCTTAAGAAGAAATATTATCCCTTACTCGACGATCACGACTTCTCGCAAATGGTTGCCGAAACCGTTGTCCGTGACGGATACAATTTCAAGCCGGCCTACTACAACTCACCAAATGGCGACAAAGTTGTTTTTGTCGGTAACCGCACCGGCTACTCAAACATTTTTATGTCCGACATCAACAAGATGGGACCGCGCAGCAAGGAGCGACTGAAGACGCTGGTAGAAAGCGGACGAAGCTCTGATTTTGAAGCCTTCCATATTTTTTCCAGTAAAATAGACGTCTCACACGATGGACGCCTGGCTTTCTCGTCGAAGAGTGGCGAAAACGACGCGCTTTACATTTATGATATTGAAACTGAAGAGATAATTCGCAAGTACGAGTGGAATAACATCGTTGGTGTCTCGGACCCGGTTTTTTCACCGGATGGTCAACAGATTGCCTTTTCCGGACTGGGATTCAATGGCAGTAAAGATTTGTTTATGCTGCAGTTGAAGAGCGAAAAGGTCATTCAATTGACGAACGATCTGTACGAAGACCGCTCGCCCAGCTTTTCACCTGACGGCAAAAAGCTGGTCTACTCGTCCGATCGCACGGTTTTCGGTGAAGAATGGTGTTATAACCTCTTTGTTTATGACCTGGAAACCAATCTCAACTATTATTTGACCTCCGGGCATCACCAGGATTATACGCCGGTGTGGTCGCCAAGCGGAGATTACGTGGCCTTTACATCCGACCGCGACTCTTCCGCCTTGAACATCTGGGTGGCTGACGTCAGCGAAATCGGTACCTGGGCTGAAACCGATCCGCATGTCATTCCCGTGCATCAAATTTCCCGCTACGCTAATGCCGCATTTGATCCGGAATGGATGGATGATGATCAGTTGCTCTTCACAGTGTTTGAAGCCGGACGTTTCCAGATTCGCCGCATGCAGAATGTGCAGCAGGCAATTATCGAAACCCCGGCCGTAGAGCAGACCCCGGTTCAGTTTGTGCACAGCCACTGGCAACCGGGACGGGTCAGCGGCAGCAAGGTCCTCAAGAAATTGGAATATGAGAAAGATTACGACCTGGATATTGCCCAAACCCAGGTAAATCAGGACCCGTTCTGGGGCACCAACGGCGGCGCCATGATGGCATTTACCGATGTGCTTGGCAACGACCAATACTACTTCCTGATTTACAACAATGCGCAGACCCGTTCTGACTTCCTGAGAAGTACGAACTTTGCCGTCTCAAAAGTATCACTTGGCAAGCGCACCAATTACGCCTATGGACTCTTCCGCTTTGCCGGACGATTTTTCAATTTCAAGGACGATTTCTTTTACGAAGACCAGGTCGGCGGCTTTTTCACCATCGCCCATCCTTTCTCGCATTTTTCGCGCCTTGAATACAATACCTCCTTGAGCTACTCGGATAAAGAGACCATTGCCAACGGGCGGCGCTTCGCTACCCTGACCACAAATTCCCTGTCGTTTATCCACGACAATTCAATCTGGTCGTATACCGGCCCTGTAGAAGGCACTCGCTACAATCTATCGATAGGCAACACCTACGATGTCCGTTTTTCCAACGTCAACTTCTGGACATTTCTCGCAGATTATCGGAAATATATACGACTGCGGCCCAGTCTGACTTACGCCTCGCGCTATATGGCCTTACTGAACGACGGCCGGGAAACCCGCTGGTTCACGCTTGGCGGCAGTTGGGATTTGCGCGGCTATAAGCGCTGGTCCATTCATGGTGAAAAGATCCTCTTTACCTCACATGAATTGCGCTTTCCATTCATTGAATACCTGGGGATCAAGTTTCCATTTTTATCCATGGTATTTCCGGGCATCCGCGGGGCACTGTTCTTTGATGCAGCCAATGTTTGGCGGGATGGCCAGTTTGATAACAACGACTGGATTGGCGCCCTGGGATATGGCATCCGCTTTAACCTTGGCGGTTTCCTGGTATTGCGCTGGGACTTTGCGCGTCGAACAGACTTCAAGACCATTGAAAATGATTGGAATACACAATTCTTCTTCGGATGGGATTTTTGATGCAACATTATTCACGTAAACTGAAGATTTCTTTTGCCACTGGATTGGCATTGCTGATTCTTGGTTGTAGCGGGCTGGTATCCCTGGAACTCAGGGAGTCACGAAAAGCAACAGAAGGCAAAGAATGGACAACCTTGGGCAAGAATTTGCAGCGCCAGCATTTTTCATCCGAAAATATCAGTCCACCCCTGGACATTGTATGGAAGAAGAATGTTAAGTCCGTGATCGCTGATCATCCCCTGGCTGTTGGCGATTATATTTTTGCGCCGACCAAGAGCGGCCTGCTTTATATGATTGACTATGAAACAGGCACCGGCATCGGCTCCGGTAAACTGGGGCCCTCAATTGCAAATGCGCCATCTATTCATAATAACGTAATGTATGCCGGTATGTCGCTGGGCGACAAAACCCTTGTTGGCTTCGATTTGGAGCGGGCCAATCAGGAAATGGCCGAACCTTATCCGCACATTTACACCTCTCCCCTGGTCTTGGATGACGTTATCTATTTCGGCACCCACAACGGTGTCTTTTTCTGCGTCGATAAGCGCAGCGGAGATCCGGTTTGGCGCTATGAAACACCTGCACCGATATTCAGCTCCCCGGCGATGATAGAAAACACACTTGTATTTGCTGACCACAAAGGCGGGGTTTATGCACTACAGGCAGAGAATGGTATCGTGTTATGGGAACAACAGCTCGGCGGCAGCCTTTTTTCACACCCGGTACTGGATGATTCTACGGTCTACCTGGGGTCTACCAATGGCGTATTTACCGCTATCGACTTGACGAGTGGTGAACAACTATGGTCATATGACAGCAATGGAGCCATTTACAGCAGTCCGGCCCTTTACCAAAACATGCTGTTCTTCGGGAATAATGGCAATCAGGTCATTGCCCTGCACAAAGAAACCGGTGAAGAGATCTGGCGCTTCGAAACCCGAGGCATTGTCAACACGGTTCCCCTTCCGTCGCCGGATTACCTGTACGTCACCAGTTGGGACCGCTATCTTTATGTGCTAAACCGCTTTTCCGGTAAACTGATATTCAAATTTCGCTTGAAGCGCCCGGCAAAATCATCACCGATTATTTATCGGGATTACCTGATTATTCACTCGGCAAATGACCAGCTCCTGGCCCTGGCAAATGAAAAACTGATTACCGAAATGAAGGAAAACAAACGATGAAACAATTTCTCGGAATTCAGCTAATTATCAGCTTCTTTTGCCTGGCCCTTTATGCTCAATCTCCTGCCGCTGATTCCCTGGTTGAAACCAGCATGGATTTGAAAACGCTGGAAATGAAACAGCCGGAAGTTGGCTACGTAACCGTTCGCTCGACACCGTCCAACTGTTGGGTTCGCATAGATTCCGCCCTGGTAGGTAAAACGCCTCTGGAAAAATATGAACTGGCGCCGGGCACACACTTTATTCAGGTCCTGCCAAAACAAACAGGTACCTGGAATTACCAGCAGGAAACATATACCGTGCGAATAGTCGCCGACAAAGACACGGTAATCAAAGCCAATTTCGAAACCCCGGTTCTGGTCAACTCCCTACCTTTTGGGGCGACCCTTTCCCAGGACACAACGAAGCTTGGACTTACCCCGCTCTATGTGCCCTTTGAGTCATTTAAGGACAAGCAGTTTACCCTCAGCAAGGCAGGCTATAAGCCCTTTATCTTCACTTTGATGAACCGACAGGCAATTCTCGCCGAGTTGGAGAAGGATGAAAATTATGTGGAGCAAGAAGCCAAGCCGCAGCTGTTGGGCCTGATCCCTCGGCGACACATGAAGAGCAAGTTTTCCCTGCTGGCGCTGACCATTGCAACCCAATGGACAGCCTTTTATTTCAAGAATCTTGCTGACCAAAACTACGAAGATTACCAGCAAACAGCCGATCCGCTCAAACAGGCAGATTTCTGGGATGCCACAGAGCGCTACGATCGTATATCAGATATCACGCTAGGGGTTTCCTATACCAGCCTCGTCGGACTGATCTACATGGTGATGAAGTATTGATTGGTGAATCGGTTCATTAGTTGAATCGTCTATTAGTTGTGCTATGACGGTATCTCTATCGATGTCGCCTTGTCCCCCCTCTATCTCCCCCCGGGGGGAGATAGAGGGGGGACAATCGAACCACGGTATATGCCTAACCCAATCCACCAGTCAACCAATTCACTGATCCCCACTCGCCAACAAAATCCTATTTCGCTTGCCATTTATTTATATCCCTGCTAAATTTTGCGCTTTCTTTCACTAATTGTGAGAATGACAAAAGAAGGACACTCAACCCAGCTTCCATACTTCCCGAAAACACATGATTTCCGGCTTTGCGCTAGCAGATAACATGGCAACCCCATAGCGGGGAATCTGTCAGCGGAGAAACCGGTTCGTTGCTCGTCACTCCAGAGCAAATGACCCTGCAGGCATACCGCCTATCAGCCTTCCCGGCGGCAACGCATGTCAATCATGGACGAATTTGGCCGAGTATGACAACAGACTTCTAGCAGGAGGAATCACTATGGGCTACCTTAAGCAGCGCAATCCATTCGAAAATGCCCTTAAGCAATTTGACAAAGCAGCAAAAGTCCTGAAGTTGAGCAAGAACCAGATCGCGGTTGTAAAAGAGCCTCGGCGAGTAACAGAGGTAAATCTTCCTATCCGCATGGACAATGGCTCAATCCAGGTCTTCAAGGCCTTTCGCGTTCAGCATAGCATTGCTCGTGGACCGGCCAAAGGCGGTATCCGCTATCATCCGCAGGTCCATGTAGATGAGGTCAAGGCACTGGCCTTTTGGATGACCTATAAATGCGCTGTCGTAAATGTCCCCTTTGGTGGCGGAAAGGGCGGTATTGTCGTTGATCCTGCCAAGCTATCCCCTGCAGAGCTCGAACGCCTCTCCCGGCGCTATTTTGCGGAGATGTCCGACCTCTTCGGTCCTGACAAGGATATTCCAGCACCCGACGTCAATACCAACTCACAGGTGATGTGCTGGATGTTCGATACTTACTCGATGCAGCATAAAGAACACATTCCCGGCGTTATCACCGGTAAGCCGCTTGGCATTGGCGGATCTGCCGGACGGGAAGTGGCCACAGCCCTGGGGATGTTCCACTGCGTTGTTGAAGCCTATCGCATCATGAACAAAAACCTTGAAGGGGCCAGCGTTGCCATCCAGGGCTTTGGCAATGCCGGCTCCAATGCCGCAAAATTTCTCAGTGATGCCGGCGCAAAGGTTGTTGCCATCAGCGATATTTCCGGCGCCTATTATAATCCGGACGGCATCAACGTGAACACCGCCCTTAGCACCTGTGCGCAGAACAAGCGCTGGTCACTACAAGGCCTGGAAAAGCAGCTGCAGGTTGAGAAACTGAAAGACCCCATGAAGCTGTTGGAATTGGATGTGGACATTCTCATCCCGGCCGCTTTGGAAGATCAAATCACCGAAGAAAATGCAGCAAATGTTCAGGCCCGCCTGATCGCTGAATGCGCCAATGGCCCAATTACCGTGGAGGCGGATGCGATTCTTGACAAAAAAGGCGTGCGGGTAATTCCCGATATTCTCTGCAATGCCGGCGGCGTAACCGTCTCCTACCTTGAGTGGGTGCAGAATCGCATGGGCTATTATTGGGCCGAAGAACGGGTGAACGAAGACCTCAAGCGCTTTATGGTAACCGCCTTCCAGCAGGTGTGGCAAACCAGTGAGCAATATAAGGTGAATTTGCGCATCGCAGCTTTCATTCTGTCGATACGCCGGGTGACGGAAGCCGCCGAATTACGCGGACTATACGCGTAATCAAATCTTCAGCGAAGGATTGACTGATATTTCCGTATGCGCTATATTTTCGTCTGCCGTAATCTAAGGAATTCTGCATGAGTCTTTTCGACAAGTTTATCAGCTCCACGCTGCCGGTCGTCCCGCAACCAATCGTTGGCTACTTTGCCCGTCCCTATATCGCTGGTGAAAAACTGGATGATGCCGTAGACGTTGTTAAATCCCTGATGGCTGAGGGCGCCCGCTCAACGCTGGACGTTCTCGGTGAAGAGGTGCGCCACGAGGAGCAATCCCGCCATGCGGTCGAGATCTACAAGCAGGCCCTGAAGCGCATTCATGAAGACAAGCTCGATGCCAATATTTCTATCAAACCCACTCATATGGGCATCAAGCTGAACAAAGACCTTTGTTATGAAAACATCCGTGCCCTGGTAGAAATGGCGAAGACGTACAATAACTTTGTGCGCATCGACATGGAGGATTCCACGACCACCAGTGATACCCTCGATGTCTATTTTCGGCTCCGCCGTGACTTCGACAATGTTGGTACTGTGCTACAGATGTATTTGCGCAGAACAGTCGACGATATCAATAAGCTGATCGCGGTTAAGCCCAATTTTCGCATCTGTAAAGGCATTTATATCGAGTCCAGGGATATTGCCTACAAGGATCCCTATATCATCAATCAAAACTTCATCTATGTCCTCGAGAAGCTGTTTGTCAATAACTGCTATGTAGCCATCGCTACGCACGACGAAAAGCTGGTCTGGGCGGCGCTGCGCTTGATAGACAAGTATAAAATTCCCACATCGCAATACGAGTTCCAAATGCTCCTTGGCGTTGACCCGCAACTGCGCCGCATCATTTTGCGCGCCAATCATAAATTGCGGGTATATGTCCCATTTGGCCCTGAATGGTATGCCTATTCAACGCGACGCCTCACGGAGAATCCTCAAATCGCCAGGCATGTCCTGAAAAACCTCGCAACAACTGCCATCAGCCGTAAATAAAGCTATCCTCCGGCAAAATTTTTCCTGAATGTGTATTTTCTCATTTGAAATAATACGCGAAAACAATTATTATAGGATTAACGTAAAGACACCTGAGTGATAATCCCCTATCTCCCCGGGAACCTGCGGCATAATGGTCGCTTTCGGGTGCGACATTTCGAAGTATAAGGAGAACGATATGAGCGAAGAAAAAGACCTGCAGCAACCTGCAGATGAAGAAAAAAACGAAGAGAAAGCAACTGAGGAAACCGCTGCGACAGATGAGGTGGAGAACTCCGATGAAGAATCCACGGATGATCGGCGTCAGCGCTTGAACGAGACCCTTGGCAATCTTGAAGATGGTGCGCGCGCAGTTGGTGAGAAGACCAGCATCCTCGCCGGTCAGGTATTCGAGAAAATCAAGCAGGGCGTGTCTCAGGCATATGAAGCCGGCAGCAAGGTTGTTGGTGAGCTGTCGGATACCGCCAGCGACTACGCTGAGCAGTACAAGACCAGCGCCGAAATCAAGAAGCTAAATGGAGAAAAGAATGCCCTGATAGCTGAACTGGGGTCATTTTTTTACAGCGAAAGCCGTAAGCAAAATGCGACCTGGGAGGAAATCGCCGGCAGCGAAATGGTAGGCGGACTTTTCCAGAAAATATCGGCTCTGGACGAGCAAATCATTGAAGTTGGGAAACGGCTGGATAGCCGAAACGAAGACGAAGGGTAGGCCCGACTTGTTCGGGACGACAAACACGCGTACGTCAATAATAGGAAGGGAATTATGAGCCTGATTGAAAAAATAAAAGAAACCTTCAAGCAAAGTTCGGAGCGCGTCCGGCCGGTAGCTGACAAACTAATTGAGCAAGGCAAGAAAATTAGCGAAGAGGGCCTCGAAGCAACTCGTGAAGTCGTTGCCGGCATCAGTGAAAAAGCCTCGGACATTACCGCTTTAACCCGGCATAAAATCGACATCAATGCCCTCAACAAGCAATTGCAAACAGAATATACATCGCTTGGCAAGGTTGCATTGGTATTGAGGAGCCAGGACAATCCATCACTTGAACACGAAGAATTTCAGAAACAGGTAGATCGGATAAAGAATCTCAAGGGCAGAATCGCTGAAAAACAAAAAGCATATGATGCCATGCGCATGCAGCATTCCGACAACTATGTATTGAACAAACTTAGCGAAGACCTCGAAGCCTCCAATGCGGTTCTTGAGCAAGTAACGATCGCCGAAAACTCCTCTATGGCCAACAAGCTGCTAAAGGAATTACGTTTACCGAAGGAAGCATTGATTTCGGCGATCAAACGCGAGGACCAGCTGATTATCCCGGATGGTAATACCAGAATGTTGGCCGGTGATGAGGTGACAATTTTGGGGAAAACGGATGATGTGGCGAAGGTAGTGAAGCGAATTACCGGCGCATAACACCCCGGTTTAAGACTGCCGGTTGTGCGGCCCTGCTGCACGCCGGTGGTTAATTCACAACCGGCGATATTTTCAGATTGTCAAATTCAACGCGAGTATTCGGATCGGCAAAAAATCCGATGCCGCCCTCAGCGGAACGACCCAGTTCCACCATATCAATAGAAATACCGTTTACGTAGCAGATTGCAAGCTTGTTGCCGAACTTCAGGCGAACTGTGATCGGTTGGCCGGTTTTGAGCTCGGTTTTCACTTTATCTGCTTCAATGAAGGTCGTACCGGCCTCATTGATATTCTGCACGGTATACTCACCGTTCATTTGTAGGGTAAACAGATAGTAGGTCTGAAACTTCTTACCCTGTTCTGCCTGGTGTCCAAAGATCACGCCGTAGCGTTGAGTCGAGCCAGCAGACTGCGGGGTGATAGTTACTTCGATTTCGGACCTGCCGAGCTTGCCGGCGCCAAAAACACGCTTAGCACGAAGGTTGTCGAACAGCTGAATGTTGTCACCGCTGATTTGATAATCAACCCCGGCATCGAGCCCCGGAGCTACCCATTCGGGACGGCGCTGTTCACCCAATAAGGGCGTTTTGGATACCAGTGATGCAGTGGATTCGTTTCGGGCGCTTTGATTGTTTCGCAGCGCCAGTTGTTGCTCTTTGCGCTTCTCGGCATTCAATACAGCCAGCTTGTTCTGGCATTTACCAATCTGGATCTTCAACTGCCTGTCGTTTGGTTTCAGGAAACTCGCCTGCTTGTAATAGCTCAGTGCGGAAGCCCAGCTGCCCTTACTAAAATAAAGATTGGCAGTCTGTTCGTGGCGCGCCGCAATAATCTCGATGCCGCGCTTGGCAGCCTGATTGCTTGGATCGCTCTTACGTGCGCGTTGAAAGTACGTCAGCGCCTGTCCCAATTCACCTTCCTCCAGGAAAGCAAATCCCCGTTCAAGATCACCGGGTGCCTTTGCAACCGGCGCCGGCTTCGTGACTTCCATATAATGCGTGACTGGGTTGAGCTTCTCAACCACTTCAGGAAAGCGGGTTGTAATCGAATCGCGATACAGCATGCCGAATAACACAATGAGCACAAACAGTAGAATGCCCGGAATCAGATTCCCGCGTTCCACCGAGGGTGTCGCGACATGCGCATAGGTTTCTATTTGCTTCGCCTGTTCGGCTTGATTTTCAAATTCCTGGTAAATCTTGATGATTTGAACCGTCGCACTGTCGTCTGCACCGCGATCACGCGCCATATCGATAATTCGCCGGCAGGCGTGATTGGGAGAGCTGGATAGCACAATATTGCGAATATCTTCGCTATCCACAGATTTTACCCCATCACTGCACAGCACGAAATATTCGTCACGACTCACCGGCACTTTGCTAACTTCAACTTTCACACCAAGCTTGACACCCAATGCCCGCGTAAGGGCTGTTCGGGTCTTGTAGGGCGGCTTACCTCCAACGTTTACCATGCCTTCCTCATCGCGGGACATCATTTCGATCACCCGGGTATGCTCACTGGTCAACTGTTCTGTTTTCCGAAAGCTTACCCGGAAGATCCGGCAATCCCCTACGTGGGCAATGTATGCGTATTTATCGGTCAGCACCAAAGCGGAGCAGGTAGCACCGACCTTACGATCCAGGCTATTGGTTTGTGCGTGTTGATAAATCTTGCGATTGGCAATATCGAATGCCCTCTGCAGGCAAAAGGCGATATCTTCAGATGGATAGGAAAAATAGTTTTGCTGAATCGAATCGATAGCCATCTGACTGGCATTAAATTCACTATTATACTTCTTCGAATCAGCTATCAGGAAGAGCTTGCCTTTGGCTGTTGCAAAATAGGAGCGTTTTTCCGGAAAACTACCAAAGCTATCAAGGTTTTCCGGATGGCGGCTACCGCCTTCGCTGCTTCCTGAAAAATCGAATTTATACTTATGTCGAATTTCTACAGGCATCGTAGTTGCTTCGTCTTGAAGATGATGTTGTTCAGCCATAGATTGATAGTGCTCCCCTGGAGTCATTATCGGCGATTTGCCCGGGCTCTGAAGCTTGCATCAAACATGGCAAAATTTGGTAGAGTACCTGTTCTGTTACACGAACAGGGCGGGAATGGTTCCCGTCACATTGCGTAGCGCATTACACGTTACAACTCATCCATGAAGGCCATTTAAGGCGGTTGCGTAGTGCAAATACAATCCGTTGTTAAGTGGGTGAGCAGAAGCGATAGATAAGCAGTTTCCCCATGCCGTTCAATAGTCGCTAATGACAGATCTCGCTTCGACGTCCTAAGTTCGCTTCGAATTCGCTCCGGAATCGTGACAAATGACAGTGATCAGCGAATTCGATTTTTTAGAACGCCAGATTGTATCCCTACTTTAACTTCAGCATTCGACGCGATTCGACATAGTCGTTGATTTCGAGCCGGTAAATATATATACCGCTTGCTGTCTCATTACCCGCGTCATTTTTTCCATTCCATTGCAATTCATAGAAACCGGCCGGTTGATATTTGTTCACCAGCGTTCGTACTTTCCGGCCAAGAATATCGTAAACAATCAGGTTAACACGGCCATCATCCGCCAGTTGATAACGCATCTGAGTCGTTGGATTAAAGGGGTTTGGATAATTGCTAAGTAGCAGCGAGGTTTGCGGCGCAAGGATTTCAATATTATCCGCTTCCCTGCCGAGAAAGGCGGCTGTCCCAACCATCAAAGCGAAGCGCTTGGGTTCTCCCGCTGCGATATTCCGAACACGGATGCGGGTTGACGCGGTCACAGGATAGGTCTGACGATACTTGGTATCAATCAACTCAGCCATGAAGCCGGCGGGTAGTTGCGCCAGTTCAGGAAAGCTAATGGTCGCGGTTGCCAGATCACTATCAACGGTTAAATACCATGTATGACCCTCTGGGCTGGCAGCGCGCACATCACTACTATACCGCTGACCAAAGTTGCTATCTTCGTTTTCAAACCAGAGTTGAACATGGCGGCCATCGTTTTTGGCCGGGTGCGGATAGTCATTGAGATCAATGCCATCAATGGACTTCTCATCCATTCCTGCAACAACCACATCAAAGTTCAGCTCATTTTCGATTACCAGCGGCAAACGCCAATTTCGATAGTCGGCAATTTTGTTCAGGGCTGACTTGCCAAGCAGTGTATCCGCTTCTTGGGGCCGGAACACGATGTCCATTGGCTGGCCGGTGAGATTACGAACGACATATCCATCCCAGGGCGTCATCACAAAGTTATTTTGCAGCAACGGCGTCCAGCCACTCTTCTGTAGCTGATCCGTCCAGGCGGTGCCATTCCAGCTATACACCTGCAGCATGCTCTTATCCGTAGCGCCGACCTGTCCCCAGGTCATATCAAAGGCATATGGTAGACCAATTTGATTCCAGCCAGGCTGGAGTGTATAGGTGAACGAGTCGGCAGCAAGGGTTTTGGTATCAGCAAAATCAATCACCGAGGAAGCAATTTGTCCGCCCTCATCATTTCTAAGATAGAGCCAGAAAGCATTGCCCGGTTCAAAACGGCCGTAGCTGCCGGCCAAATCGAGCGCTGTTTTGTCCAGGTAATTGCTGTTGAGGCCGGAGGAATCCGTCCGGAAAATCCTCCAGCTAAAATCGCCGTCGCTGCCCAAATCTTCTAGAACCGATGAGATGCTGCGATCACCTTCGATAACCGGGGGATAAGGCAGTGAGAACATGATCCAGCGATTCTGTTCACTGCTCTCAAAAGTATGGCTAAGCGCGCCCGTGGGGATGGTAATCTCGGGGTAAAATAGCGAGCTTGCGCTGGTTGGGAAATTATCAGTCACGAGGATATCCAGCTGCAAGCCGTCGGTAGTAACTGCCGAACCTGGAATCATCGCCGTATAAACAGAATCTGTGCCTAACAGGAACGCATTGGAACCGAGAGCAGTCCGCCCGTCGGCGGTCAGGTATCGCAGCACAGCTGAACGAATGGTTGTATCCGCTGCAAAGGTTGCTGTTACAGCCACATCCTGTCCAAGCAGAATATTCGAGAACTGCAGTGACTCGACAGATGGCGCTGCAACCGCTCGCCCAAAGACCTCGATCGGCAGGCTGGCATTAAATGGGTCATTACTCACCAGGGAGAGCGTTGCTTGCTTACTGGACTTGAAGAGCGGCTTGAAGCGCAGTGGCACCGGAAACGGGGCGCCGCCTACCGGAATGACAATAGGCAATATACTCGTGTCAGCCAAAGCGAATTGATTGGAATTCGGCCCTTCGGAGACCACATCGCTTATACGCAAGGCGGCACTACCACTGTTGGACACAAACACTGAGATAGTCGAATCACCGCCGATTTCCACAATACCGAAATTCACGGTATCAGCTTCGACAGCAATGATGGGCAGAACGCCATTACCGGTAACTGTTCGGGTAATCTGGGTTTCATCCGGATCATCGCTTAGAATTCGCACAGTAGCCGTGTCTCCACCGAGGGAATCCGGCGAGAAGACAATACCAACCAAACCGGTATCTCCCGGTGCAACCGTCAACGGCACGGCTGTCGTGTCTGCAATAGAGAACTGCGCTGGTGAATTAAGCAAGGCAACATCAGTTACCAATAAATCGACGCCGCCGGTATTGAGAATTTGTAGAAAGGAAACAGAATCGGTTGTCAAAATCACGTCGCCAAAATGGAGAGTATCTTCCACTGTGTCGATATCCGGTAGTGCGCCAATACCACGCAAGGGAACGGTTAGCGAAGGATTATCGGGGTCGTTACTACCGAGAATGAAGTCGGCTTCATATTCGCGAAGTTCTTCAGGCGAGAACTGAATACGCAGAGGAAATGACTCGGCGCCGGGTCGAATCTGGATTGGCAGTGACGGCGCGTTCACGAGACGGAAAAATCGATCGTCCTGCCCACGGAAGGAAGTATCAGAAATAAACAGGGATGCCGTACCTTCATTGAGAATGTCAAGAAGCAGGGTTGAATCCGTTTCGATGCGAATATTGCCAAAATCGACAGTATCCGGAGACACGGCGATTCTCGGCTGTATGCCGGTGCCTGCCAGATCGATGCTGAATGGATTTTCATCCGGGTCATTGCTAAAAAGCTGCAAGGCTGCGGTTTTGTCCCCTTCCGAGGTGGGCGAAAATCGCACCAGTATATCCACCGGGTCACTGTCAGGTTCGATAACAATGGGCAGTTCCGGCAGAGAATCCAGTGCAAACTGATCGAAGTTCGGTCCTGCAAATAGCGTATCGTCTATAACCAACGCCGCCCCACCATCGTTGCGAATTTGGATCATTCGAGTGGCGCTGAAGGTCACCTCTACTTCGCCAAAAGCCAATGGGTTGGGATTTCCGGCAATATCGGGCACAACACCTTCCCCGCTAATCGGAACAGCATAGGGCGTTCGAAATACGTCATTATTGACAAATGAGAGCGTCGCGTCTTTTAGTCCTTGCGAGGTCGGCACAAATTGAATGGAAATCACAACCGAATCACCATTCTCCGGAATGGTAAATGGCAGGGTCGGCATATTCAGCACTGTAAATTGATCGATGTTGTCACCACTCCAGGTCGTATCGCTGATGATCAGATCGGCATCACCATCGTTCCTGACAAGCAGACTCATGGTAGAGTCCTCACCGACGATCACGCGCCCAAAATCAAGCGCCTCCGGATTACTGGCAATATCGGGTTTCACGCCAATACCGGTCAAAGAGACCGTCAAGGGGTTCTCGTCCGGATCGTTGCTGGTTAGTAATAAAAATGCATCGCGCACACCATTGGAATCCGGGTCAAATTGCACACTCACAGTCAGGGTGTCGATCCCTCTTTCCAGGATAACCGGGGTTGGCGGAAAACCGTCCAAACGAAAATTATCAGCGTCGCTGCCAACGATATCGGTATCGCTAATAATTAGTTCACCAATACCGCTGTTAAAGATATCAAATGTCAGGGTCTTGCCAACTCCCACCACGGTTTCGCCAAAATCAAGCTCTGTTGCGCTGGTTTCCAGCTCCGGGAATACCCCGATACCGTCAAGGGTGACGGCCAGGGCCGGATTTGCCGGGTCGTTGCTGGTAAGGATCATAAAAGAAGAATTGGTGCCTGCTAACAGGGGGGCAAATCGAATATCCAATGTCACTGGATTGCCACCGGGTTCGATGCTTATCGGCAAGGCCGGGCTTGACACAATCGCAAAAGCGTCGGCATTATCTCCAACAATAGAAGTATCGTTCACAATCAGGGTGTTATTTCCAAGATTGCTGATCTCGACACTGAGAGTACTGCTGCCGCCAACCACAACGCTGTCAAAGGATAGCGGACTGGGTGTTACGGCAATGGTTGAGGCAATACCAACACCGATTAACGGCACTTCAAGCGTATCAGAAAACTGATCATTACTAAGAATTTCCAGGAACGCAGATTTGCTGCCAGTGGTTGCCGGGGCGAATTGCAGCTCTATCGTCCTGGTGTTCGAGGGATTTACCGTTATTGGCAGGGGAAGCGGATTGAACAGCGAAAACTGGGCGGCGTTATTGCCGGTAATATTCAGTTCGCTGATAATGAGATCATCGGTGCCTTCGTTGGTCACCCGCAATCCAAAAACCGAATCCGACAAGAGCTCGACTTCCATAAAGTCGACTGTGGTTGGATCCACCTGCAAGGTCGCCTGACCAAAAAGGCCAGCCGTAAAAAACAATATGGTTAAGAAAGAAGATACAACTTTCGACATTAGCGTTTGCTCCTTGGCAACATTCCCACATGCATACAGACCGCGTTAACCGCTGCCTTGTTGATAAACAAAGCGGCGACCTGTCCTCCAATATTCACTGGTGGTAATCGTCCATTCGGGACACTAGCACTGATTCATTCCTGTTATTCTCTCGGCAGGCTTGGCGGTAAGCCAATCGGCACACTCTGCACATCGCCATCATCGCCATCTCTCAGGAGAAAGAATGCGGCAGCACCTGCGGCAAGTGCGCCCCCTCCGATGAACAGCGGTGCGGCAAAGAAGTTGGTTCCCGGCCCGGGATTATTCAGGCCCGGTGCAACCTGGTTTGCTGTCCAATCAATGTCCTCGCCTTCCAGCTGCGCGAGAAAGACACTGGAAATTTCCCCTTCTTTGGTCACAAAGAGAAAGTTTCCATCCACTTCTGAAAATTCACGGATGAAGGGGTTCTCACGATGCAATTCTTCCACATAGTGCACCGCGCCTTCAATTTTATTGACCCATTTTTCAACATTGATTGAATAGAGGCGATTGTTTTGAATCCGATTGTTTTCCTGGCAAACAATGGCTTGAGAGCCGGATAACCACAGCGCATGGGTATTACTCATCCGCACGTCCCGAAAAATTTCTGTCTTATACCCTTCGAGCACCTTGTTTTGCAGGATCTTTTCGTCGTCCCAGGCAAGTTCACTCAAGTAAAGGTTGGTTGGTGAGTTTTCGAGAACAGATTTGCCGACATAGAGCAACCTGTCAGCCCGATTCCGGTCCCACAGGGGGCGGTTAAAGTGCGTCAGTTGGTCATCCGTAATTTGAAAGCTGCGAAGCTGCTTGGCGCCAAGGTCAAGCACCCGGATCTGATAAGTATCCACATCACGGCCGGGATAGCTTTCGCGTTTGGCATATGCCAACAGCTCCGCACGTGGATTCGGATTCCAGGCCAGATCAGTTTCCTCAAGCGCAGTGCGGGTCAGCTGATTCAGATCGACATCGTGACCGTCAGGGTTGGCGATCATTTTGTCCATACCATCCAGCAAATAAATGTCGCCGTCACCACTTCGATATGATATAAAAGCCACAGAGTTGCCGTCGGGCGACCATTTTGGCATCATATCAATAGCAATATTTTTTGTTAAGCGATAATAGCGGGTACCACCAATAACGCCAAGGTAAATATCGTGGTTATCTTCCAGGCCATTACTGACAAAAACAAACCACTGCCGTCCTTGCTTATCCGGTATCGGCCGCCAGTCGAGTTCATAGTTGTATGAAGTCGCATAGCTGCTAGGCTCCAGATTGATTTCATCACCGGTTGCCAGTGTCGTTTGTGTGGCGCTGATATTTCTTAAAGTTCGGTTCTTGATATCATAAATGTAAAGAGAGCGATTATCGCGGGTTTGGCTGGAAATCGCAAAGAAGCGTTCCGCCACCGGCGACATCTTGGGATCTGTCAAAACACCTGTTACTTCCCCGTCGCGCGTGGACAATAATTCGTAGGCATTGTACTTCAAGCTAAGCGGAGCCTGCGCAAAAAGTACACCGGCAAGCATTAAGGAACTGAGAAAGATTCCGGTTCTTGTCATCGTTTCACCTGATTATATTGGGCTATTAATTCACGAAATGGAGCTGAAAGCTCAAGATTGAGATTTGTAAATTCCTCATTCAGTGTTTGGCACCGTCGAATTTTGCTAAAAACTTAATTAAATACTTGTACGAATTCAACTGTAATTTAAATATTTTTCTGACCTTAGCTCGATTTCAAAAATCATCATTCCGGGAGTGCTGTCTCCCGATTGGACTGGTCGTAATTGCCCGACAAGTCATATTTCCGGGAAGGCAATCGTCGCAAAATTATCCATGATCACAGCGAAGATTTATTCTGCGCTTAATTTACATCCTTATGCGATAAAGAAATCGTATAGGAAAACGATAGTATCATAAAACCCGCAACAAGGAGTCGTAATCCTATGGCAAGTGTAGCAACCGTTATTCTGGCTGCTGGTAAAGGTACCAGAATGAAATCCGATCTTCCGAAAGTTCTTCATCCGCTCAACGATAAGCCAATGGTTCACTACGTTATCGATGCTGCACAGGCAATCGGTTCTGAAAAGGTCGTACTGATCATCGGCCACAAGAAAGAGTTGGTGGAAGAAGCAACAGCTGACCTAAGCGTTGAATATGCAGTGCAATCTCCGCAACTTGGTACCGGGCATGCCGTTTTACAGAGCGCCCCGAACCTCGAAAACTTTGAAGGCAACGTCCTGGTTCTCTCCGGGGATGTTCCCCTTCTTCAGGCTGAGACCTTGAAAAATCTCGTCGACTATCATCGTGAAAGCGGCGCAATTGCAACATTGCTGACAACCGAAATGACCGATCCCACCGGCTATGGCCGGGTGATTCGCAATCCGGAAGGCGACGTTACCCAAATCGTCGAGGAAAAAGATGCAAGTGATGAGATTCGCGCAATAAAGGAAATCAATGTTGGTATCTATGTCTTCCGGGCAAAAGAGCTTTTTGCGACCTTGCCGGAAGTGAAGAATGACAACCGTCAGGGAGAATATTATCTGCCGGATGTCCTGAAAATTTATGTCCAGCGCGGCGAGAAACTGGCTGCCAGATTGACACGTGATGTTGAAGAAACTCACGGTATTAATACCGTCGATCAACTGAAGAATGCGGAGGCCATTCTTAATCAGCGTCTTCAGAATCCGGTGTCTGGCTAAGCGCTAATCTCCGCTAAGGCAGTGGTATATGATACCGCAGGTACTCGTCCCGCCAGGGCGATTCCTGCGGTTATAAATTGTTCAGGCGCTCGTAGAGCGTTTCTACAAGCACTTGATTAATTTAGAGTTACAACGATTTGCCTTGCCGCAAATTCATTCCTTAACAAGAAAGAAATAGGATTTTCCGACTCCCGGCTATATATTTATCCAATTGGTTGTGTGGTTATTATTACTGAGTTTTCGTGAGTTACCTCGTCTACAGGCAAGATGTTATTGGAACGGAAAGATCCCCCTTCGACTTTCTGCCTGTCTCCTATCGCCTTCCCCTCTCTCCGGTTTATCAAAGAAAAACATCGGTAATCAACCAAAATGAATCTCTCTTGAAGTATGATGATTTTGCCATAAAGCGTCAAGTTCTGCAGCTACTCAACATCTCTCTATCATGCATCGTGCATGTCATCCAAATCACAAAGGCATCGCAAATACCACCAGGCTGGCTCCGCAGATTTGCCTGATTTACATCATGCAACATTCCCGAATTCCAGGGGAATACCAGTCATTTGAGATACCTTTGTCATTTGTAGGCCACCAGTTGAGCAGTAATTTCATGAAAAGTGACCTGTACTTGGCAAATACGGCAGCATCGTACTCAGTTCAGCCGGTTCTCATATTCGAGGGGGAAGCCGGAAGCTATTAATTTTTGGGGATATTTATTTGGTTGTGAAAGGAGGTGAAGCGTCATGGCTGATCGCCAAGCCGGTACAGTTAAGTGGTTTAACTCGGTTAAGGGTTATGGCTTCATCACCCCTGATGAAGGTGAAGATATCTTCGTGCACTATAGTGCAATTCAGGGAGAAGGGTATCGTACCCTTCAGGAAGGACAGGCAGTTGAATTTACCGTGATTGAGAGCGATAAAGGATTGCAGGCACAAGATGTAACACCTGTTTAATCAGTTTTAACCGGTAACGCTTTTCCAGAAGGTAAAATTCCAAGTGGTCTCTATCTGACGACTTGACCATCAGGAGCTGTTTCAAAAGGCCTGCATGAGCTAATCATGCGGGCCTTGTCTCTTACTGATCTCCCACACTGCCGACATCTGTTTCATCAGCTGATTTCGGCTGCTCTGCTTCTGCTCCCGATTCTTCCGGTTCTTTCTCCGGCACCAGAATACCACCGAAAACCAGCATGACACCTAGACCGGTCATAATAGAAACATCTGCGAAGTTAAAGATACCGGTACGCAGGCCGCCAATGCCCATATTCATAAAGTCGATGACCCAGCCATCGTTCCAAATTCTATCGATAATGTTGCTCAATCCCCCACCGGCAATCAGGGCCAGCGCAATGGTTTGGCTGCGCGTCATATTGCGGTTCAGATACAAGTAGCCGAGCAGGGCAACCAGGATCAGTGCCGGTCCGACAGTTAGCGCCCAAAAACGAACAGTATCCGGCCAGTTGGAGCCGAATCCAAGCATAGCCCCCATATTTTCTGCATATTGCAGGCGAAAGAAGTCATCCAAATAGATCTTGGGCGGCGCTGTTTTGAGCGTTGTCTCGGCAATACGCTTGGTTATTTGATCCAAAAGGATGGAAAAAGAAATGATTGATGTGATGACACCAATTCGATAACGATTCGACATAAATTAGCCTTCGATGTAAAAATGATTGATGCTGGATCCTTGATACTCGATGCTGGATCCTTGAATCTTGATCCTTTGATATTGGTCCCCAGGCAGCAAAGAAACCTCGGGCTATCATCTGTAACCGCTACGCAATGCGTGTAAACAACTCTAAATCCCTCCCGGGGTAGAAAAGAAACCCCGGGCTGCATTATGTAACCGCTACGCGGTATTTTTCTGGTGAAGAGAAAATTTATTGACTTTAACTCACTTCTGGTACTGGTTGTTTGCGGAAGATGTCCCGCAGATAGAATCCGCATAGGGAGGCGAATCCCCCGCAGAGACCGGCAACAATGCCCGTAACCAGCACCAGCATCCAGAATGATGTTGCTCCGGTCATAGCCATTACCCGCGGCACCACTTCTCGCGTAAAGCTGATGTTCAAGAATAGCGCCATTGCTGTCCAC
This sequence comes from Calditrichia bacterium, assembly GCA_028284445.1. Taxonomy (GTDB): domain Bacteria; phylum Calditrichota; class Calditrichia; order RBG-13-44-9; family J075; genus JANQRS01. The sequence goes on along the minus strand of JANQRS010000016.1, from coordinate 104,937 downwards.
AGCAGACCGGCACTCACGAAGCCGCTGCCGAATGAACGGAGCGCACTTGCCCCGCGAATGACGCTGTTAATGAACGGTATCAACATCACCCACCACCAAAAAGGGGTGAGCAGATGTAGAATTAGCATGATCATAAATGAAAGAACCACTTACGCTTCCCCTACCTTCTAGGGCGCCAATGTATTGCTGAATACACTGGTGCCGATGATGTCCTCTGATGCCTCATCAGCCGATTTCAGAAAAACGATCGGATAATATTCGCCGGCAACCCAGTCATCAATCATATTATCGTAATATTGTGATCCGGGATTACCTGATTGCCCCCCCGGATAAATTCCCCAGGCCCTTATTTCCGGCCCCATCTCGACAATCATTCGCCAGGAAGGTCCAAAACGTTTAGAGGTAGCGTTGACGATGGCCCGATTGCCATTGGTTTCCAAACCAGTGCGGCCCATGCCGGGAATTTGCGCCATGTGCAAAATATCCGTGCCGCGTGCCTTCCCCCACTGCCAATCATCACCAAACAAGCCATGCTTTTCCGTCAATTGCTGGCTGGTCTCGGCAAAGGACTGCGATAGAATATCGCCCAGGCGCTCGCGTTCTGCGGTATCACGACGGTCAAACCAAATACTGGCGGTATCCGACAGCAGCAAGTTTACCGTCACTTCGCTGACCGGCGTAGACAGCACCTCGTCCTGATCTCGAACCTCATCCTCCCATACCAGGGCGTGAAAATTCGACCACCAGGTATCAAAAATCAACGGTCCCACTTCATCACGTTCATTGCTAAAATCCCAGCTGCGTAACAAATCCATATCACGTGCTTCCGCAAGCGAAACGCCCTGCATCTCAAGGACATCGAGCATAATAGGCAATACTGCCTCCGCGCGCAAATTCTGATTGTCTTTTTGCAGCACCATCATATCCTCGACGGTGATATTCTGCATCTCGTTGAGGCGTTCATGAATTCGCATTGATCTCTCAAAGGTCGCATAACGAGCGCCGAGATAGTATGGATAACTCATGTCCGTGGGACGCTGATTGGCGCTAAAGACGAATCCCTGCTCCGGGTTCTTGACCTTTGGCAGATGCTCGCGTGGAATGTATTCCTTCCAATCGTAAGCCGGATCACGTCCATCACTGATATATCGTCCCTGGTGTTGCCAGCGAACCGGAAATTTCCCATTGTGGTGAATGGCGATATTCCCCTGGTTGTCTGCATAGACAAAATTTTGGGCCGGACAATCGAAAAAAGAAAGCGCATGGGTAAAGGTATCATAATCTGTCGCGCGATTCAGATGCAGGAAGGTTCTTAGTTCATTGGACGGTTGGTGGGCTGTCCAGCGCAGGGCCATACCGGTAGGAACGTTGCTGCTAAAGCTCTTTTCAGCAGCGTTATAGACCAGCGGCCCGAAGCGCGTCATCGGAATCGTATCAACAATAGATGCGCCGTTCAAAACGTGAATTGTTTCCAGACGCTGTTTTGCCTGCAGCCATTCACCATCATAGAGATATTCCGATTGTGCATCATCGCGAAATTCAATCTCATACCAATCCATAACGTCCGTAGCAGCATTGGTGACGCCCCAGGAAATATTTTCATTGAAACCAATGATCACTGCCGGCGCCCCGGGAATGCTGGTACCGTATACATTCACACCCGGTGCATGCAGCTGTATCTCATACCAAATGGCCGGCAAGCGCAGAGCGAGGTGCGGATCGTTACAAAGAATGGCATGACCGGATTTGGTCTTTTCCCCGGAAACTGCCCAGTTATTGCTGCCGATGTCGGGATCAGGCGATAGAAGCATATTCATGGCCAAAGGCTCGATCTCTACCAGCGATTCCGGCGCAGGGGGGGGCGAAAGCGCTTCAAAAGGCCATGCCGTATTTCGGGGAATAATGGGTCGTTGCAAATCACTATCCTTGAAAAACATCTCATTCATTAAAGAATCACCCAGGAGCTGGCGAGTGCGGGTCATTTGCAACTCATCATTGCGACCGGTAAGATCCCAGGCCATGTATTTCAAGACCAAGGCTGATTTGAGCGGCGTCCATGCTTCCGGTTGATAGTTCAGGATCTTAAATTCGAGTGGATATTGATCGGGAGTGAGGGTAGCAATCCAGCGATTTACCCCCTTTGCATAAGCTTCCATGACGAGTTTGGACTGTGCATCACTGGTCGCGGCCAGAGAGTTCTCGGCAGCATACACCATCCCGGTCCTTCGACGAAAGCGATCCAGTTCCAGTGCTCTCTCCCCTACCACTTCGGAGAGCCTGCCACCGGCAGCCCTGGCGATAAAGTCCATTTGCCAGAGACGATCACGGGCCGTCAAATACCCTTGCATCATGTAGAGATCATGATCGTTTTCAGCAAAAACATGAGCAACTTGCCGCTCATCCCAGACCACTTTCACTTCAGCCTTCAGTCCTTGTACCTGATAGCGGGTAAAGAGCTCATCCTGGCGGGTATTGTTTTGCCAAAAACCGCCAAAAGGATTAAGGAAATTACCTACGGCAGGGGTTTGACCAATCGGGAATTGTAAGACATAGAATAGGGATGTACAGAAAACAGCTGCAAGGAGGAACTTGACCCACTTCATATATATACCTCATCCGCCCGGCAAATCGGGCGTTGATTCGCGAGATGTCGTTGATTCAAAAAAACAAGATTAGAGAAATTTCGCCAGAAATGAAAGCAGGATCTAAAAAAACAGTTAGGCTTTTGCGGACCAGGCAGCCGCCAATTGCCTAAAATATAACCGATCAACTTTGATGCTGCCGGTCTCTCTTTCCTCCGGCCAGGGCAAAATTGCCAGCGGAATTTTGTATCCGGGTAAAACCTCACGAAGCGCCTTGCGAAGGGCTTCGCTTTCAGGCAGCGCATTATTGTCGAGACGAACAAATGCCAGCGGACGCTGGCCAAATTCTTCGTCATCAACCGGCAACACCAAAGCTGTGGCCACTTTTTCAAGGCGGCACAGGGCACGTTCAATTTCGGCCGGCTGGATATTTTCGCCGCCGGAAATAAACATGTTGTCTATGCGACCGGTTACCACCAGATTCCCGGTGTCGTCTAAAAAACCGCTGTCACCAGTAGCAAACCATCCGGATTCATCACGGGCATCCACAATCCTGTTTTCCTGCCAATATCCCTTAAAGAGGGTATGTCCACGAAGACAAATTTGGCCGCCACCGTCAATTCTTAGCTCGCGGTAAGGAAGCGGTCGCCCGGCGGTGCGGAGCTCGCTCATATCTGCGCCGGGAGCGGTAGCAGCTGCTTGTGAAGCGCTCTCTGTCGAGCCGTATGACGTGTGAATTGGCAGCTTCGCAGCGACGGACTGATGAATAAGCGCATCCGGGATTGCGCTACCGCCCAGAAGAATCGCTTTCATGCCCCCAAGAATCCGCTCGCCGTCCGGCTGACGCAGGCAGCGGTGCAGCTGCGTGGCAACCATACTAACATGACTAATGCCGAACTGGCGAATATTCCCGGCTAAATCCAGGGACGCCTTTGGAAATACAAGCGCGCTACCGGCGAGCATCGTGCGAAAAATTGTCGCCAGTCCCCCAACGTGATATAAGGGCAAAGTAAGCAACCAGCGATCTCTACTATCCAATGGCATATTCATATTGGCGCCAAGGGCACTATAATAATGGTTCCCTAGCGAATGAACAGCCGCCTTCGCTTGCCCGGAGCTGCCGGAGGTAAAAACAATGCTCGCAAGTTGCGCCAGTGGGAGATCATTTCCTTGCGATTCGACATGCCCGGAATATCGCAGGAAGTCTACAAAAGCGTAGACGGCCTTGTTGCTTTTAAAGTTATGGGGATTATCAGTGATAAGAATATCGCACTGCACCCGTTCCATATTTGCCAGAATCTCTTTTGCTGGCAGCCGTGTATTTAGCGGTAGTGCCAGCAAGCCTTTCTGCCAAATGGCCCACAATAAAACGATGTAATCAAGCTGATTCTCTGCAGCAAGCGCAATGCGAGCTTTCTGTGGCTGCTTCAGCGCATCCAAAGCCTCCATAATATGGCAAACGCGTCGATCAAACTCGGCATAAGAAATAGTAGCGGTTTCATCTATCAGGAAAGGCCGTTCGCTATGCTCCTTTATAAACTCTTGCCATGGAAAAAATTGAGCTTCACTACCCATGCGACCCTTCTCCACTGCTAATCATATCCTTCCGCAATTGCCAATGCACAGTATCTGAAATTTTGACCTGCATCTGCCCGGCTATTGACGCAAACGCCGGCTCAATCAGATCTTCTGCCAACCAGGCAAAGGTACCAAGTCCGCAGGGGACATCTATATCGTTTAATACTGCCGCAAGATTGGCGGCAGCATGCAGTCCCAAACCGGATTGCAAGGCGCAACTCACAACGCATTTGGCCCCGGCGGCTTTTGCAAGTCGCCCCCAGGCCTGACATTCGGTAAACCCTCCCAGGTAGCCGGGTTTAAGAATCACCGCTGCAATACCATCGGACAATTCAGCATTCTGCGGTGTTTGATCAAGTAGTGACTCGTCGAGGGCAATTGGCAAGCCGCTATCCTGAAAAAAGCGAGCCAGTTGCCGGTTGTCGCGCAGCGGTTCTTCGATATATTCGATGCTATCAGGTTCAATGCCGCTTGCGAAACGCATCGCCTCGTCATATTCCCAGGCACAATTGGCATCCAGTCGCAAAGAAATATGAGCGGGTAATTTGGAGCGGACTAATCGAACCCGCTCGACATCCTGCTCGACGGCATGTTGCCCCACTTTCAGCTTCAGGCTGCGAACAGGCTTCTGTAAAACAGCTTCCAGCGATCGATCGATATTGGTCTGATCAATGCTGATCAATCCATTAATAGAGACCGTCTCTAGGACGTCTTCACTCAGTAAATTGGCAATTGGCTGATTTGTTTTTTGGCTAAAAAGGTTCAAGAAGGCCATTTCCAGGCCGTAAGCTATCGATTTATGGACAGTAAGCGACGGAGAAAGGGAATTCAGATATTCGCTCAATGAAAGTGGTTGGCTGAGCAGCGCCTGGATGTTCCGGAACTGCTTTTTCAATACCGCCCGGACATCATCAAGCGTCTCACGATGTAAGCCCGGCATCGGCGAAATCTCGCCCCAACCGACTCGCCCATCATCATCCTCGATGCCCAATAATATACCACTACGACTGCTGTAGCGATGCCCGAGCATGGTTAAGGGACGCGATAGCGGCAGGCGAAAAGAGTGGATACTTAGCTTCATCGGGGAATATTTCCGGCCACCCAACCGATCGAGAAAATCAGGCCGTAGAGAAATAGCAGGCGACCAGTGCGGCCCAACACGCGATTGAGGGCAACAGCTGAACTCTTCTTATTAAAGACCAACTTGATGTCAGGCAATACCGGCAGCAGCAGAATGACGGTCCACATGACGAAATAGTGTCCCTGGAGATAAAGGGCCAGTCCAACCGGGATCATCAAGGCCACCAGAATGCAAAACAGGTACTCAGCCCGGGCAAATCCAGCACCGAAACGAACAGCGAGCGTTCGCTTGCCGGCCAGTCTATCCGTTTCAATATCGCGCAGGTTGTTAACTGTCAGCAATGCTGTTGATATCAGACCGGGCGCCAATCCGGCGATCAGCGGGATTTCGTAAATAGACAGTGCCTGAACGTAGTAGGTCCCCCCTACCGCTATCGGGCCGAAGAAAATCAGCACAAAGATATCAGCAAGGCCATTGTAGCCAAGCGGATAGGGTCCGCCCGTGTAAAGAATTCCGAAGAGAATCGAGAAGATTCCAATGGCTAAAATGGGCCAACCGGCGCGATAGACCAGGTATAATCCCATCAAAAAAGCGAGCGCAAATACCAGGATAAACGCCACCTTCATAGCGGTTGGTGAAACCAGACCAGCCTGGGTTGCCCGCACCGGTCCCTTACGCTCACTGGTATCAGCACCTTTGACAAAATCGTAGTAGTCGTTGGCGAAGTTTGTGCCAATCTGGATGAGAATAGCCGTTAGCAGGGCTACCAGCGCCGAAGGCCAGTGGGCTGCGCCGTCACTGACAGCAATGGCAATTCCCATCAGCACCGGGCCGACGGCGGCCCAAAGCGTTTTGGGCCGCGTCGCGGAAAGCCAAATACCTAAGGTCGATTGTGGAAGCGTGTCACGATTTGATGCCATCTTGCTCCTGCCTCATTTGTCAATCTAGGGACGGCGTGTGAATTTCTTGAAATCAGGCTTGCGCTTTTCAAGAAATGCGTTCTTTCCTTCCTGACCTTCTTCCGTCATATAGAACAACATGGTGGCATTGCCAGCCAATTCCTGAAGCCCGGCCTGACCGTCACAATCGGCATTGAGGGCAGCCTTCAGGCAACGGATGGCAATCGGAGAGTTTGCAAGAATTTCGCGGCACCATTGAACGGTCTCTGCTTCGAGATCTTCGTAAGGTACTACTGTGTTTACCATACCCATCTCAAGGGCAGCCTGGGCATCATATTGACGGCAGAGGAACCAAATTTCACGGGCCTTCTTTTGGCCGATGTGGCGAGACAGGAAACTGGCGCCATAACCACCGTCAAAAGAACCGACTTTCGGTCCGGTTTGACCAAAAATAGCGTTATCGGCAGCGATGGTCAAGTCACACATGACGTGCAAAACATGGCCACCGCCAATCGCGTAGCCTGCGACCATGGCAATCACCGGTTTCGGACAGGTACGAATCTGGCGCTGGAAATCCAGAACGTTGAGGCGATGGGTGCCGCCATCATCTACATATCCGGCATCGCCGCGCACGCGTTGATCGCCACCAGAGCAGAATGCTTTTTCGCCTTCCCCGGTGAGAATAATGACCCCAGTACCAGCGTCATCACGCGCATCCGCCAAGGCATTGATCATTTCCTTAACGGTTAATGGGCGAAATGCATTGCGCACTTCAGGGCGATTAATTGTAATCTTGGCAATGCCTTCAGCCTTTTCGTAGCGAATGTCGGTGTAATCACCGGCAGATTGCCATTGAACAGTACTCATCAACTTTCCTCCTGCGAATTTATATCAAAGAATGTTCTCGTTTCCTGCAGAAAAGCGGCCGGATTTTCAAAATGGATGTTATGTCCGCAGCCGGCAATTTCCCGCACTATTATCTGATTACCCATTACCGCCATTTTTTTGGCGATGGAGACGAATTTACGATCTTTTTCACCCACGAGCAAAAGAAGAGGTAATTTATTATCGGCCAATTTCGGCCAGAGAGAAGGTTGCGCACCGGTTCCCATCTCCGCCAGTGATTTTGCGAGCGCCTTGGGGCGGTTTTTGACTCTCCGCGCCTTCATTTCCGGGAGATCTTCATGCATGGCGAGAGAGGCAAATAGGGGTAACTGATACCACTCATTGATGAATTGAGTCATGCCGAGCCGCTTTATCTTTGCTGCAAGCAATTGATCGTTCATCATTCGTTCTCGCCGCCCTTCCCGTTTCTCCAGGCCAGGAGATGCAGACTCGAGCACTACGGATCGGAAGCGCCGAGAGGCATGTATCGCAAGGTAGAGCGCCAGACGTCCGCCCATAGAATAACCAAGCAAATGGACTGCCGGAATAGCCATCTCATCGAGCATATTCAGCAGCGCCTGCAGACAATTGTCCATATTCCATTCGTAGCTATCCGCAAGATTTTGGCCATGTCCGGGGAGATCGGGGCAAATGCAGAAAAATTCGGCTGCAAGCTCAGCTGCCAGCTTCTGCCAATCCCGGCCGCTTCCCATAAAACCATGCAGCAATAGCAATGGCTGTTTGTCTCGTTCTCCGAATGTTAGCGGTGCCGGCCAGCAAAGGGGGTCACTCATGCCTTAACTTTCTCGCGACTTTGGAAACGCTGTCTGACCAGGAAGAAAATGGTGGCGGTAAGCAATACTTTGAAGAGATCCATTGGAATATAGGGCAACCATCCAACGGACATCGTATGGTAGAAAGAGTTGCTGTTAATGGCGACATGTAGCCAAATGAGCCCCAGCGAGAACAGCAGCAATGAGCCGCATTGAACTGCACCAACGATGCCCGGATAGGACTGCCAGCGCGCTGAGAGCCAGCCAATCAGGGCAGCAACAAATGGAAAAGCCAGCAGAAAACCGCTGGAGGCTCGTGTCGACAAATATTCGAGACCGGTACCTTCGCCGGCAAATACCGGCACAAAAAGTCCGAGAAACAGGTAGAGCACTTGCGACAAAAATGCTTTGCGCATACCGAGGAATAGTCCACTGCTATATACGGCGACTGTTTGGAGGGTCAGTGGCAATTCGCCAAAAGGAATCGAGATTTTCGCACCGGCGACTGTGAGCAGCGCAAAAGTGGCTGTTGCGATAATACCGGCTAATGACGTCACCGGGAGTTGGCGCAGGAGCTTGGGATTGAAGAAACTGTTTTTATCAAACATGATCTTTGGTCCTTTTTGCCCTGAAGGGGCATCCTTTGTCAGCCCGGGGTAACACCCCGGGATACGTATGTGAAACGTATTTTAAACCCTGAAAGGGTGTCATTAAAAGTTGAGATTCCTCTCGACTCTTACCCCTTAAGGGTAAACATTTCAATAATATCCGGTCTCCCGGGTGTTACCCGGGGCTGGAATTTATTACCCCTTCGGGGTAGAGCTAAAAGTCATCACGCTCCTGAGCAATTGGCACCTTTCCACCAGGAATAGGTCCATAAACCAGCAATCCCCCCTAAAAGTCCCCCCAGGGGGACATGCAGGGGGGATTGCTTGCACGTCGTTTATAGCAATTTCAGAACCGGATTAGTCTTCCGATCCGTTTTTGCCTTCAGCTTCCTGCTGACGAAGCAGGTATTCCTTGCGGCTTAAGTTGAAGCGTCCTTCACGGTCAACCCGCTTCAGGATAACTTCGAGCTTATCACCAACGCTGACCACATCTTCAACCTTACCGACCCGCTTGAGGTCCAGCTCGGAAATGTGAATCAGCCCGTCTTTACCGGGAAGGAATTCAGCAAAGGCACCAAAATCCATGATCTTCTTAACAGTCGCCATGTATTCGGTCCCCGGTTCGGGGTCCGTAACCAGGGCTTTGATCATGCCAAGCGCAATGTCAAGCGCCTCGCCATCAACCGCAGAAACAATAGTCATTCCACTGTCATCGATATCAATTTTGGCACCGGACTCATCAACGATATGACGAATCATCTTACCACCAGGTCCAATCACCGCGCCAATCTTATCTTGCGGAATCATAATGGAATGGATGCGTGGTGCGTAAGGCGAAATCTCCGCACGCGGACGATCAATGGCCTTTTCCATCACGTCAAGAATCTTGTTACGAGCCACGCGGGCGCGCTCCAAAGCTTCCGTCATGATTTCAAAGGTGATACCACCAATTTTGATATCCATTTGGAAAGCGGTGATACCGTCGCGGGTACCGGCAACTTTGAAGTCCATATCACCCAGGTGATCTTCATCTCCGAGGATGTCCGTTAAGACCAATACGTCGTCATCTTCTTTGATCAGTCCCATGGCAATCCCGGCAACGTGACACTTGGTCGGCACACCGGCATCCATCAGGCTGAGAGATCCGGAGCAAACGGTAGCCATTGAGGATGAGCCATTTGATTCGAGGATTTCTGAGACAAGGCGCAATGTATAGGGAAAACTTTCGTCGTCGGGAAGGATGGTTTTCAGCGCACGTTCGGCGAGGTCACCGTGACCGACTTCACGACGGCTGGTGCCGCGGAAAGGCTTTGCTTCGCCAACGCTAAAACCAGGGAAATTATAGTGAAGCATATAGCTCTTTTTCGATTCGCCTTCCAGTGCATCGATAATTTGTTCATCGACTTTGGTGCCGAGAGTTGTGGTTCCCAGACTTTGGGTTTGTCCGCGTGTAAACAGCGCGGAACCGTGGGCACGCGGCAGGAAGCCAACTTCGCAAGTTACCTGACGAATATCATCCATACCACGCCCATCAAGGCGAACTTTTTCACTCAGCATCATTTGGCGCACTTCGCGCTTCTTGATATCATCAAACATCGAGCCGATCAATTTACCATGATCTTCAAACTCTTCAGCCAATGTTTCTTTCACTTCATCTGCAGCAGCAGAGAAGGCCAGGCCGCGCTCTTTTTTGTCTGCAATTTTCGCGGCAGCACGAACCTTATCCAGCGCCAGGGATTCAACCCGCTCAGCGAGATTTTCCGGCACTTCCTGTTCGGCAATTTCCATCTTCACGACATCAAGTTCGCTCAGCAGTTCACGCTGCAGCTCGATGATCTCGCGAATGTGACCGTGACCAAATTCCAGGGCTTCCAGCATATCGGCTTCGCTGATTTCCAGCGATTCGCCCTCCACCATCATGATCGAGTCGTACGATCCGGCCAACACCAGGTTGATGTCACATTCTTCCATTTGGTCAATTGTCGGATTAACAATCAGCTCATCGCCGATCTTTCCAACGCGCACTGACGCCACCGGACCATCAAAGGGAATATCCGATAGGGACAATGCAGCAGAAGCGCCGATACCACCCAAAACATCTGCCGGATTTTCCCGGTCACTGGAAATAACCAGTACAACCACCTGAGTATCATTGCGATATCCTTTGGGAAACAGCGGGCGGATAGGGCGATCGATTAAGCGCGCACTAAGAATCTCGCGGGCACCAGGACGCCCTTCTCTCTTGAAGAATCCACCGGGGATTTTACCGGCAGCATAGGTTTTTTCCTGGTATTCCACAGACAAAGGAAAGAAGTCTATGTCTTCTCTCGGTTTCTTGGAAGCGGTAGCAACAACCAGCACCATGGTATCACCGTATCGAACGGTTACAGCGCCATTGGTCAGCTTGGCAACCCTTCCGGTTTCTATCGTTAGCGTGCGGCCACCGATTTCCTTCTCTTTTCTTACGATCATTAAAAGCCTCGATTCCTGTTTATCTTCTTAATCCCAATTCCTTGATCAAAGAGCGGTAGCGTTCGATATCTTTTTTCGCCAGGTAGTTTAACAGACGACGACGCTGTCCTACCAATTTCAACAGGCCACGGCGGGAGTGGTGATCTTCACCATGAGTTTTCAAGTGGTCCGTCAAATGCAGGATCCGGTGGGTCAACAATGCAACCTGCACCTCGGTGCTTCCGGTATCCTTTTCGTCTTTGCCAAATTTGTTAATAATTTCCTGTGTCTTTTCTTTCGTCAGAGACATTTTTCCTCCGTTACATTTTCTCGCAGGCCAGTTTGTCTTCAGCCAACTGGCGCTTTAGGTCTTCTATACCTGAAAATTTTTTCTCTTCGCGGATAAACGCTTTAAAAGCAATTCTTATTGTTTTGCCATAGAGGTCAGCATTGAAGCTAAAAACATGTACCTCTAAAGTCAAGAGATCATATTCAAACGTGGGTCTGATACCGATATTCATCATCCCGCCGTAGCGCTCGTTGTCGATGAAAACGTCAACGGCATAAACCCCGCGACCAGGAACAGCTTTTTGATCATCCAACACCTGAATATTGGCGGTTGGAAAACCAATTTGACGACCGCGTCCATCGCCGTGAATGACAGTACCTGACAATTCATAGTGGCGGCCGAGAAAAGCGGTTGCTTTCTCTATGTGCCCGTCCGCAAGCAAACCACGAATAGCTGTGCTGCTGACGGTTTCGCCATCCACATCCCGAGGGCCTACCTGATGCACATTAAATCCAATTTCACCTGCGAGGCGACTGAGATTTTCGAAACTTCCTTCACGGCCGCGCCCAAACTGGTGATTAAACCCAACCACCATCTCACGCACTTTCAGTTGCTCCACCAGCAGGCGCCTTACAAATTGCTCTGCAGAGGTACCGGCAAAATCGCGGGTGAACGGTATCACCACAACCCGGTCAATCGCTTCGTTCTTAAAAACCGCCAGCTTTTCGCTGATCGTTGATAAAAGCCGCAATTCACGCCCACGTTCCCCGCCAATTACTTTTTGAGGATGCGGATCAAAGGTAATCACGGTTGTTTCCAGGTCAGCTGTTTTGGCCAGGCCTTTCAGACGATCCAATATCGCCAGATGGCCAAGGTGCACACCATCAAATGATCCAACCGTCACGGCGCCATCGGTAGTAATTCCAATATCATCGATTTGCCGGCAGACTTTCATTTCCCGCTTACTTCCATACCTTTCAATTCCTGCTGGAATTCATCTATTGTCAGGGCATCTTCGATCTTAAACGAGCCGACCCGAGTCCGCACAAGCTTGTCGAGATGACCGGCAGTATCCAACGCCCGGGCAATGTCCCTTCCCAGGGTGCGAATATAGGTGCCGCGGCCACATACGACGCGAATTTCTATGTGCCGCTCGTTAAAGGCCAGCAATTCGATGTCATGAATCGTCACCTTTTTGTGCAGGGTTGGCACTTCCTTCCCTTCCCGGGCCAGGCGATAAAGTCGTTTTCCTTTGAATTTCGCTGCCGAATAAGCAGGGATTTCCTGTTCTATTTCGCCAACAAAAGCTTCGATCGCTGTTTCAATCTGCCCTTTTTCAAGCTTCGGAACGTCGGATTCAACGACGACTTTCCCGGTATGATCCATGGTATCCGTCTCGCTGCCGAGCGCAATGGACGCGCGATACTCTTTCTGCATTTGCATCAATTCCGAGGACTTCTTGGTAGCCCGCCCAAGGCAAACCAGCAAAACGCCGGTGGCAAATGGATCTAGAGTACCGGCATGCCCCACTTTCTTGATACCGGTTAAGCGCCGAATCTTGTTTACAACATCGAATGAGGTCCAGTCAACCGGCTTGTCTATTGTCAATATCCGGCCGGCTTCGCCTGAGTAATCACTCGTCTTCATCGTCTTTCTTTTTGATATTTTGGAGAATCTTGTCAATCTTGCGCGCGTATTCCAGCGTGTCATCCACGAAAAAGCGAAGTTCGGGAACAACTCGCAACTTCAATTCCGGGGCAATTTCGCTACGAATAAAATTGCTGGCTCGATTGAGCGCTGCGAGCGACAATTCGGTCTCGGTTTCTTCACCGAGCACCGTGAAATATATCGAAGCGATCTGCAAATCACGGCTCATTCGCACATGGGTAATGGTAACAAATCCCTTGTCCGGATCCTTGATTTTACGATCGATGACATAGCTGACGGCCTGTTTTACCTGGTCTGCTACTTTTCTCTGTCTTACACTTGCTGACATGGTTCCTTCCCAGGACAAACCGTAGTAATAGGAGGGCTTCGGAAGAAAGGAATAAAGGAATATTGGTATCGCCGCTTAACTCAATACCAGTATTCCGTTATTCAGCAATCTTCCGGGACCCCAGGCATCTTGCCTTCGCTTACTATCCCGGCTCGTGTCTTCCTATCTGTCAATCATTCAATTCAAATTAACAGGTGGCTAGAGATATTCAATCAGGTGATCAGTCACCATAGCAGCCACGTTGTTGTCAATCGCCTTGAAAATAGTATCCATGCTCTTTTCAAGGAACTTATAGTCGCTGCCGACCTGTGCAACCCCTATTCGGGCACGTTGCCACTTGTCCTGGTAATCCACTTCGGCAATCGAAATATTGAACTTGTTACCAAGTCGATCTTTCATGCTGCGAATTACTGCCCGTTTGTCCTTCAAGGAAGTAGAACCGGGCAAGAACAGATCGACAGTCAAAACGGCTACGATCATCGCACTAAATTAGTTTTTCTTCAGTGTTTGTGCTTCCAGGACAACTTCATACACTTCGATGATGTCGCCTTCCTTGATATCGTTGTAGTTCTCAATAGTCAAACCGCATTCATAGCCGCTTTGCACTTCACGAACATCTTCCTTAAAGCGCTTCAGAGATGAGAGTTTACCATCATAGATCTCAACGTCGTTTCGAATCAACCGCAATTGGCTGTTGCGATTAATCTTGCCACTTTGCACGTAGCAACCGGCAACCGAACCGATCCGGCTAATCTTAAACACCTCGCGAATCTCAACGGTTCCAAGAATCACTTCACGTTCAATTGGTTTTAGCAGACCTTCAACGGCCTTCTCAACATCCTCAATCGCGTCATAAATAACCTTATACTGACGGATATCAACGTTTTCAACCTCGGCAAGCTCTTTCGCCTTGGTAGTCGGACGGACGTGGAAACCAATGATGATCGCACGAGATGCGGCCGCCAAAATGATATCCGACTCAACAATAGGTCCAACCGCCTTGCGAATCACCTGCACGTCGACTTCCTGATTGGTAAGACGCAAGAGTGAATCGGCAAGCGCCTGGGCTGAGCCATCCACGTCGGCCTTCACAATCAGCTTCAGTTCGCTGACGTTTCCGGTGCGAATCTGTTCCGATATCTGGTCGAGCGTCAAGAGACGCACCTGACGGAAGTTCTGCTCGCGCTTCAGTTGTTGACGACGCTGTGCAATTTCCCGCACAGATTTTTCATCTTTCATCACCATAAAGCGATCGCCCGCTTCCGGCACCGCACTGGATCCGAGAATCTGGATGGGTGAAGATGGGCCAACGCTGGTCACACGCTGTCCACGCTCGTTTATTAACGCGCGAATCTTACCGGCATTTTGACCGGCGATGAAATTATCACCCTGCTTCAGATTACCGGACTGAACGAGAACGGTAGCAACCGGTCCCTTGCCCTTATCAAGCTGAGCTTCAAGCACCACACCACGGGCACGCTTATTCGGATCAGCCTTAAGATCGAGCAGCTCAGCCTCAAGTAGGATTTTCTCGAGCAGATCCTGCACACCCTGTCCGGTTTTTGCGGATACATCCACCGACTGGAATTTACCGCCCCAGTCTTCGACCAGCACATTGCGTTCAGCCAGCTGCTGCTTGATTGTTTCCGGATTGCTATTGGGTTTATCAACCTTGTTAATGGCAATCACAATGGAAACACCGGCAGCGCGGGCGTGGTCAAGTGCTTCTTCGGTCTGCGGCATCACGCGGTCATCCGCAGCAATTACCAACACCACAATATCCGTTACCTGTGCACCACGGGCACGCATCGCCGTAAACGCTTCGTGACCAGGTGTATCGAGAAAGGTTATTCTTCTTCCGCCATCGAGTTCAACTTCGTAGGCGCCAATGTGCTGGGTAATGCCACCGGATTCACCGGCGACCACGTTGGTATCGCGGATATGGTCCAGCAATGAGGTCTTACCATGGTCAACGTGACCCATTATGGTAACAACCGGATGACGCGGCTGTGGATCTTCTTCGCCTTCGCTTTCATCCATGACTTCTTCCAGGTAATCCGAAGCATATTCTTCAACTTCTTCAACTTCTGCTTCAAACTCTTCAGCAAGTAGACGAATTGTGTCCATATCCAGGCGTTGATTGATTGTAACAACCAGTCCCAACTCCAGACATTTCCGAATAATATCCGTAGAAGACACATCCAGCAGATTAGCAAGGTCCTGAGTGGTAATGAACTCAGTTACCTGGATTACGGTGGTTTCAACCTCTTCACCGTCCTCGTTCTTGACCTTCACTTTTTTGCGACGCTTCTTGGTACCGGTGCCGGAATCACTCATTTCGGCGAGAGTTTTCTTCAGCGCGCTATCAACCGCCTTCTGATCAACTTCTTTCTTCTTCTTGCCACGCCGACGACGTCCTGAACCGGGGCGAGGTGCAACTGCACCACCTTCACTATCGTCTTCGGTCTGAACAGTCTGGGGACGAATTCGCTTGCCCTCTTTGCGAAGCATATCAAAAGCTTTTTTACGTCTGGCATCCTTCTCTTCCTGGGATTCCCGACGGTGTTTTTTCTTACCTTTGCGACGATCACGTGCATCCGAAGATGACTCATCACTGGATTCACTACTGTCGGAACCGCTCTTGCGACTTTCAGCCTTCTCTTCTTTGGCCTTTTTGCGGGCTTCCTCTTCCTGCTTCTGGCGCTCGAGATACTGCTTGGCCATCGGATGATCAATAATATCACCAACTTGGGGTGACGGTTCTGCCAGATCTTCAGCAACTTCAGCAGGCGCTTCCTCAGCAGGCGCTTCCTCAACAGGCGACTCGGTCTCAACCTCAGCCACTGCTTCAGCGGGTGCTTCTTCAACCTCTTCTTCAGCAGGCGCTTCTTCTTCAACCTCTTCTTCAGCAGGCGCTTCTTCTTCAGCAGCCTCCACTGTTTCTTCAGCTGGCTCTTCGAGCAATGCTTCAGCGGCTTCAACGACGTCTTCAACTTCCGGCTCTTCAACAGGCTCAGGCTCTTCAACAGGGGCCTCAACAGGCACTTCAGCCACCTCTTCGGTGACGACCGGCTCGTCTTCTTTCTCACGTTCTTCACGCCGCTTCTGAATCTTCTCTGCTTCTTTTTTCTCATATGAGAAACGCTCAAGGATCAGTTCGTACATTTCCTCAGAAATCCGCATATTGGGATTTTTGACAGAGATACCCTTCTTCTCCAGAAACTCTTTGATGGTCTCTGAAGCGAGATTCAATTCTTTGGCAATCTGAAACAGTTTCTTAGATTTTTTTCTAGCCGTTACTGCCATTGACTCTCCTGTTTTAGCTTTTTTATGAAGCCCTGGGCCAGATCACCTTCCTGGATTGCCACAATTTTGTAACCCAGAAGCTGAATCAAATCATAGCCCTCTTCACTCTTCTTTACCCGGCACAAGGGAATACCGGTTCTTTCCGCCATGGTCCGAATCTTCTTAAATGAGTTGTCCGACAACTCGGTATCAACCAGGATCAGGGCGACATTCCCTTTTTTATTCATTGCCCGGCGTACTGCCTCAAAACCGGTAAATATTTGTCTCGACTTATAACCGAACCCTATCAGGCTTGCAAGCCGTGAATCCAATGCGATATTCACTCAACCATCGCTACTTAAATGTTCAGCTGACTGAGGATTTTCTCGGCTGTTTTCTGGCCGATGCCCGGTATTTCCAACAAACCGTGAAGGCCCAGCCCCTTCAATTCATCTACATTTTCAATACCGGCCTCGTTTAATTTATCAACGATCGTAGCGGACAGGCCAGGAATTTCGGAAATATCCATCGCTTCTTCTTCCTGAAGCGCCTTCTCGTAATATTCAGATTCTTTAATCAGCTCGATATTAAAGCCGGTCAGTTCCTGAGCCAGTTCACGATTCGCTTCACCGCGCCCCATCGCTAATCCCATATCTTTGTCGGGGATGATGGCAACTGCAAAGCCTTCTTCGCGATTGAATATCACCCGAATCGGTTTGGCCGGGGTAATGGAGCGAGTAATAAACAATTCCGGCTCATTGGTATGAGCAATCACATCAATCTTTTCGCCATTCAACTCTCTGACAACCGATTGAATCCGCACACCACGCATACCAACACAGGCGCCAACAGGATCGATTCGGGTATCAATGGATTCAACAGCAATTTTAGAACGTTCACCTGGCTTGCGAGCAACTTTCTTGATTTCCACAATACCATCAAAGATTTCCGGCACCTCAATTTCGAACAGGCGAATCAGGAAGCGCTCGTCTGCCCGCGAAACGATAATTTCCGGACGGTGATTGCGACGGCGACGTGGCCGCTGCTCGGGCTCGGCCGGAATTTCAGTCAGCATGTCCGGCTTGATAACTTCTTTAATCAGGGCGCGAACGCTATCACCGCGGCGCAACTTTTCATTCGGAATAGACTCCGAGCGCGGCATAAACATTTCGGTGCGATCCACAACAATAAAGTAACCATTGCGTGTCTCTTGATGAACATCTCCGATAATTATTTCACCGACACGGGATTTATATTCTTCGTAAACCTTGCCCTTTTCATATTCTCTCAGGCGCTGCATCAAAGTTTGTTTGGCAATATTAATCAAACGGCGTCCGAAATTTTCCGGGTTGACAACCTCTGCGAACAATTCTCCTTCTTCAACTTCCGGATCCACCTTACTAGCATCTGCCAATGCAATTTGCGTATCCTCGTCTTCAACTTTGGCGACAACCTCTTTCTCTACATAAATTTCCATGTCACCGCGATCAATATTTACGATCACGTCAAACTCGGACTCTTCACCATACTTGCGCTTCATCAGGGTCGTAAAGATGTCCTCAAGGATATCGCGTAAATCTTCGCGATCGATTCGTTTTTCGCGTGCTATCTCAGCAGCAGCAGATACGATTTGGCTCTTCATGAATTCCGATTACCTCCAAACATAGGTTACCACTTTAGTTGAACCCGGGCTTTGATAACATCTCCCCAGGGAATGGTAATTTCTTTCTTCTTTTTGTCCTTTAACTTGATCTCATCATCCGCAACAGCAATCAACGTCCCGTCGAACACCTGTTCTTCTGCATCCACTTCCGTAATGACACGCAGCTTGCGGCCAATATTTTTCTCAAATTCCCAGAGTTGGGTCAGCGGCCGGTCGATTCCAGGCGAAGAGACTTCGAGTCTATACGTCCCTTCAACTATTTCGCTAATGTCGAGAAGGTCATTAATTTGGCGAGTCAGTCTGGTAATTTGCTTCAGGGTAATGCCGTCTTTCGTGTCGGCAAACATCTTGAGAACTTGACTTCCGGAACTGCCACGCAATTCCAAATCTACCAAATAAATCTTTTCCTCATCGAAAACCGGCTGCACCAAGCTGCGTATCCGGTCAACAAGGCGTTCTGTCATGCTTCGGGCTCTTGCAAATGGGTCCTATAACAAAAAAAGTGGGTCGTTAAACCCACTTTTTGCACGCGTAAATATATAGGGTGGATATGCAGAACGCAAGAGAAAAGAAGAATATACAAGCAGTAGCTGTCAATTCACTCAAAGCCAGCTAAAATGTTGCGGATGAATCCCCAAAATGAAGGGAGTTAAAGTCCAAAATCCAACAGAAAAAACGCTAAAACAACAAACTAGAAATCCAATTCCCAATCAGAAACTTCCATTGCCTAACGGGACTATGCTAAACCAGCCTGGTTTTCAGATAATGATAGCGCTGCAGTTCGGCAGCAGAAAGGGACATGATGAATGCCAGCTCACGTGTGGTGTAGACCGGCTTTCCCTCTGCTTCCGCGGCCGTTTCTTCAACTTCCGGATTCACAAAGCAGATTTCTTCGCCCAGGGCCTTGCTGTAAATGCGTACGATAGACCGCTCCCCTTCCAGCAGCTCGTGCAACTGAACCATCATGTCCTGGCCCATCACAGCAGAATTGTTCCGGCGAGACGCCGCATTACGAGTTAATACCCGCTCATGAGATTGGTGAACCATTGCTTCCATCTGATACTCCTTTCGTAGATAACAATTAAAAAAGTATACACACGTTCACCTATATGATAATTTGTGAAATTGCCTTTGTCAAGCATTTTCTGCAAAAAAGATATATTTTTGTTCACCTGTTTGAGGGATAATTGTGAGGTGTCAGGTGTAAGGCAGCAAATGACAAATGTCTAATGACGAATGTCAAATAATGATAGTGGCAGTCGCAGTTGGCGGTCAGTGGGCACTTCGATATTTGTCATTTGCCATTTCCCATTCTCCCCTCCCCTTGCTATCTTTGTCTTTCACTATTAATTGTCGCGCGTTGGGCAACTACATCACACTTGAAAACATAGCCAGAGACTATGATGTTCTCGAATCCTTTGAAAGTCGTGATATTTGTGTGACAACTAACCCGTATATTTTCTGCGTAGATCTGCAGGGCGTCAATACCGGACGCAAGCATGCTCTCAATCATTTGGTAAAGGCTTATAGGAAAACTATCTATGGCACATATCGTCATTATCGGAAACGGAATAGCCGGAATTACCACTGCCAGACATATCCGCAAGCGCAGCGACCACCATATTACCGTCATCTCTGCCGAAACTGACCACTTCTTTTCCAGAACTGCCCTGATGTATATTTACATGGGCCACATGACTTACGAACATACAAAGCCCTATGAAGATCACTTCTGGTCCAAAAACAGGATTGATCTGCTACGGGCTTATGTGAATGCGATTGACATTGAGAAGAAGGCGCTGTCGCTTGGCGACGGACGCACAATCTCATATGATAAATTGGTGCTTGCCACCGGTTCGCAGAGCAACAAGTTTGGCTGGCCGGGACAGGATCTACCCGGCGTCCAGGGTCTCTACTCATACCAGGATCTCGAACTCCTCGAGGAAAATACGGAAAACATTCAGCGCGCAGTTATTGTCGGCGGCGGATTGATCGGCATCGAACTCGCCGAAATGCTCGCCACGCGCGATATCCCGGTGACCTTCCTGATTCGCGAAGAATGGTACTGGGATAACATCTTGCCGATTGAGGAAGCGAAGCTGGTGACCCGGCATGTATATGAACACGGCATAGATTTGCGACGCAGCACGAACCTTGTCGAGATCCTGGCAGGCGATGATGGCCGCGTACGAGGTATTACGACGGACCAAGGCGAAGAAATTAGCTGCCAATTGGTAGGACTCACACCGGGCGTGCATCCCAACATCGATTTGGTTAAAGATTCGCCCGTCGAAACGGGACGCGGTGTTTTGGTGAATGATTACCTGGAAACCAATGTCCCTGATATTTACGCCTGCGGTGATTGCGCCGAAATCATTGTAGAAGGCGAGGCCAGGAATCGAATTGAACAGTTGTGGTATACCGGGCGCATGCAGGGTCAGGCGCTGGGGAGAACGATCTGCGGCGAACGGACCTTTTACGAACGCGGCCTATGGTTTAACTCTGCAAAATTTATGGACATCGAATACCAAACTTATGGCTTTGTCCCCAATCGTCCACGCGAAGGCGATGCGCAGTTCTATTGGGAAGACGAAGGGCATCGCCATTGCCTGAAGATCATCTATAATCAATCCGACAAGGTCGTCACCGGCATGAACGTGTTTGGTATCCGCATGAGCCAGGACGTTTGGCATCGCTGGTTAAAGGAGAAACGCGACATCAACTTTGTTATGACGCATCTGCCGGAAGCGAATTTTGATCCGGAATTCTACAAGGCATTTGAAGGAGAAATTATTGAGGCTTTTAATCGACAGGCCGGAACAAACCTGCAGCCAAGCCGGCAACCGGGATTTTTTCAGCGGCTCTTTGCCTAGTTTGAAATGATTCCCGCTGCCTCCACCACAAGAAGCGGCAGGATGAGACACACTTTAGCAGTCAACAAAGCATCGTTACGCGGCGGAAGCGCATAACGAAATAAATATTGGAGAGGTCAATGAGCACGGCTCAGCAACATAGTAACAGCGATTTTACACCGGCACATTCACATCATGGCGGTCTTTCCGCGATGCGGCTGGTCGGTTTGATTCTTTTTCTCGTTGGAATGGCTACATTTACAGCCACCATTTTCCTGGGCAATTACCAGATAGACCTGGCGCGGTTGGATCAAGCAAGCGAGAAAGTACCAGCAGAGGTGATCGAGAAGCTTTCGCCAATTGCCGGCAAGACATTTGATTCCAAAGTTGAGATGCTAAACGCGATTGAGTCATCAATCAACGCTGACGGATCAATTCAACCATATCAACTTGGGGTGTACAAGCTTTGGCTGATGAAAGACGCTCTGCGCGGGCCAATCGCCGATAATCCCTGGCTGTGGTTTTTGCTGAGCGTCGGGCTAGCCTCGCTCGGCGGGATTCTCTTTCATATGGCACAGCGCAACACGCTGCCGGGTATCAAGCATGATCACATCTGGTTCAGCAGCATGATGAATCGCGGCATCATCGGCATTCTGACCGGCACCTATCTGATTCTCTTTTACATCCTGTTGTATTGGAACGCCGAGTATTTCACCAATACGATTACCATGTTTGATCCGATCAGTCAATTTATACGCAACTTGCCGGCTGATCAATGGTTTCTCTACGGCTTCCTTTATACAATGACAATTGTTGTTATGGGCGTTCGCATGTTCCTGAAATATCGCCATAACAATTATCATTTAATACGCACTGCATCGATCATCTTCTTCCAATTTGGTTTCGCCTTTCTGCTACCAAGCCTTATGGAACGCTTCAGTCAGCCAAGCATGGACCTGAAAAATGCCTGGCCGCTCAACTACAGCTTCTTTATGGACTGGAATCTCAGCAGCCTGCTGAGCAGCGGCAACTTCGGACTCTTCCTGTTGGTGTGGGGAACGATTCTTTCAGTGGTTTTGGTGCCCTTATTCACCTACCTCTACGGTAAGCGCTGGTATTGTTCCTGGGTGTGCGGCTGCGGCGGTTTGGCAGAAACCCTTGGAGATCCGTATCGCCAGCTGTCCAACAAAGGCGTCAAGGCCTGGCAGGTTGAGCGCATTATGATCCACTCGGTGCTGGTATTTGCGGTCATCATGACCGTTATGCAAATTGTCAACTACACCTCCGGCGGCGCGATCTTCGGCGACTATACCTGGCGGGTTAACCAGACCTATAGCTTCCTGATCGGCTCGGCCTTTGCCGGCGTTGTCGGCACCGGTTTCTATCCGTTCATGGGAAATCGCGTCTGGTGCCGATTCGGCTGTCCACTGGCAGCGATACTTGGCATCGTACAGAAGATCAAATCCCGTTTTGTCATCACGACCAATGGCGGACAATGCATTTCATGCGGCAACTGCTCCACATATTGTGAAATGGGCATCGACGTACGCTGGTATGCACAGCGTGGGCAGAACATCATCCGCAACAGCTGCGTTGGCTGCGGTGTCTGCGCGGCGGTTTGTCCACGTGGCGTGCTTCGCCTTGAAAACGTCAATCCTGACGAGCGTTTCAATGTGGTTCTGGATGATGAAGTATTGCATTCGGTAGAAAATTTGAAGAAAGAAATTGCTGCATAGAGCTCGCAAGCTCGCTGTCAGTTCGCTGTGCTTACGTCAGGCCATCCCTGGCCGTCAGAGGCTTCGCCTCGATAAATACAACATCGCTTAAATTCCCGAAATTGTTGCTCTAATTAACGTGACATCCCCCTGAATCCCCCTTCGAAGGGGGACGCAGGGGGATGTCGAGAGCCCTACAGGAGGTTGTTCACAGTCTCAAATTGGAGGGTGTTGAGGGCAGCATTCCAGACGATGCCCTTGCTGCGCTTGTCTTCCGGATCCCAGAAAAACATGCGGGCATTATCCGCCAGGAGAAGTCCCGACGCTTTTGCATCGCGATTGTATGGCAACACATCTTTCTCGCTGCGAATCGCCAGAATTGCCGGTACATTGTTCACTGTTTTACGAATCTCATCAAGGTCATTATTTTCCTGATTACGAATCTGCTCCAAATCGGCAATCATCACCATCGCGCTCAGGTGCCCCTGGAGATGATCCAGGATTTCACCGGCGATACCGCCTTCCAGAGAAAAATGATATAAGTGAACAATCAAATCCTCAGAGATTTCCAGGCGGTCTACATCCACACCGTACACTCGCTGACGCAGCGTCGGCAATTCACTCATCAGTTCCTGCTGGTATTGGCCATCCTGGCTAATCACAATGGTTTCCATGATGCGCATTATTGACTTCCTCCAAGCAGTTTGCCTTCAATCAACCGACGGTCATCTTCGCTTAACTCGCGAGCCGGGAACTGCAATGGCAGCAGACTTTCCTCCGGCAAAGATTCGTAGAATTGGTATTCAACCACCGACTCTCGCGGCTTGCGCTTGAAAATTGAGGAAATCGAAGATATCACCTTGCTGAAATTGCTCGTTTCCGCAGCTTCCCGGATCGCCGCTTCAACTTCAACCCGATCACCGATCAGATTCATCTCCAGCATGATTTTCAATTCAAGCAGGATATCTTCACCGTCATCATCGAGCACTTGAAGCAATTCGAAAATCGTTATCGCCTGCTGGCATTGCCCGAGAATTTTGCTTTGCAGACCGGTCAGTTCGCCGGGCTCCATGAGTGGATTTCGCAGAAGCTGGGTGGTGAAATCCGGCAAGTCACGGCTTAGTTGATCCTGCTTTGCCAATACTTCAAACAGCTGCAATAGGATTTCCTGGTTTTGCAGCTTGATCTCGTTGGTTACAGCTTCGTCCCCCAATTCGCGAATCTGAAAACTACCGCGGGACCAAAATACCATCTTTTTGAGGGCAGCCGATCCGGACAAAGCACGAAATTGCGCATCGCAGAGTACGCCCTCGCCGAACACAAGTCGGCCATTCAGACCTTCCTGTGATAGCCTGGCCTCAACGCTACGGCGGCCGGCATCTACCATCTGAATCAAATCAATCAGGTTAAATTCAGAGAGACTTCCCTGCCAGTTCATTCCCCTGCGATCCTCTTCTGAGCGTTTGCGGCCGTGAACCAGCGTCTCGATGGTTCTCATAAATAAGGCACGCGGCGTCGGCAAGGTGATAACATCGGCCAGGGGCAGCGCAAAGAGCTGGTCCGCCTCACTACTGTCACGCGTAAGGGCAACTACCGGCACGAAGCCAAGCCCGACTGCCTGCTGCTTCTCCAGAAACTTGCTTACTTCCTGGACAGGTGCCTCCCAGGCCAGGGCAAAATCAAATAATGTCTCGGGTACATCTACCGGCCAATCATCGTTCTCATCCACCACGCAAACCTGGTGAACGGGTGCCGGAAATAGCTCCTTTATCTCTGTTACCGACTCGGGATTGGTAGCATACACCAGGATATCATACATAGCCTTGCTCCTCCTCATCCGGCAGTTCTACTTCTTTAAGCTGCCCGAGCACATCCAGGATAGCATCGAAGGAATGCGGTTTAAACGGCACGACCTCTAAACCCGGCGGCACATCAAATTGTGTTATGAAGCTCGCAACTGCTGCGGGAGCCTCACCGCTATAATTTGTTAAGCCGATAACAAATGGGCATTCAAACATCTGCGTTACCTGCTTCAGAATATAGTTGGCAAACTCAAATTGTTCGGGCTCAGAGCCATCGATCAGAAAAACGCATGCTAGCATGCCATTGGCAATTTTCTCCATTACCGGCAAAAATGCCTCTTGGGTTGAGATGCCGAAAAGCGTCAAGGAACGATCATCTTCCAGTTTCAGTCGAGTGAAGTCCAGTGCATGCGTAGACTTGAATGGCTCGCGCTGTAATCCGGCAAAGGTGCGAATAAATTCACTGCGGCCGGAGCTCGGTAGTCCGAGGGCCACCAGACTCCCCTGCTTGACATCCTCCTTAAACAGAAGATTCGTAAGTGCTGTCCAATCAATATCTTCACGCACTTCACCGCCGGTTTCCATGGCAATCGCTTTCAATAAGCCAATATCGAAGAGCTCTTCGATTTGCTGAATAATGACCGAAGACGATAGCGGGCTTTTCAAAAGCAGTTCGGCAACGGAAATCACCCCATTTGCAGGAATCAATCCCAATACAGCCGCAGCCGCATCATCCGGCGCGACGCCGTTTTTTGACTTTAATGCACGCAAGCCCGGATTTACCACATCCGGTGCATGTTCTTCGAAGATGCGTGCAACGCGGCGTTTCTGGAATCCACCTTCGGAAAGCAGCGCCAGCACCGATGAAGCAATTTCGCTGCGAGCAAAGCGCTGCTCATGGCTGCGAATCTTGAAGGTTCCGTCGGCCAGTTGCAGCGCTTTCAGCACCGCCTCTTCTCCGCTATTGAGGCCACTATCCGCTTCGATAATATGTCCCTGTAAAGTCGTGATCCGGGCACCGGCTCGGCCGTTGGAAACTTTCAATGACAGGGATTTTTTCTCCATCATTGCATTGTAGAGCACTTCACGCAACGAAAAAGAACCCAGGCTGCCGCTGGTTACCGTGCCGGCATCTGCAGTTGCATGACCAGCAGGGGTCAAAAGGCGTAAAATTTGAGGGAGGCGACGCAAAAATGCATCATCATAAAATTCGACCCGGCTGACACCGAGATCATACAAACGTAACCTGTTTTGTAGCTCCACATCGCTGGTATAGGCAATAACCGGAAGGCGGGTAACCGCTGAGGTTTGACCATTTCCGTTGTGTAGGAAATCGGCGTTAATCACAACGACGTCAGGCTGATTTTCGTTCATACCTTCGCCAAGCGCCTCCAGCGACGAGAACTTGCGGATTTTCAACTCTTTTTGATCGAGACCGGCCGAAAGGGCTGCAACGGTTTCGCTATTGCTATCACCGATAAATATCTGCATGTAGCTCAACCACACTTTATTTTGGAAATGACTGGTAGATAGGTAATATTCAACATCTGTCCGACAAGCCGCTGTGCTGCCTGACACGGAATACTCAACTTATTTCTTGGCGAAATTACTCGCCTCATACTGGCGCATCAGCTCATAAATGGCGATGCCAAATGCAACGCTGACGTTGAGCGAATGCTTCACGCCAAACATCGGAATTTCAATAGCTTCATCGGCGAGGGCCAACACTTCTTCATTGACGCCAAACACTTCATTGCCAACAACCAGGCATGCCGGGAACTCTACTTTCTGATCCCAATGCGGACGGCTTTCAGCTGTATGCTCCAAAGCGATAATGCGCACCCCGCGCTTCTTAAGCTGCGCGACCGCTTCTCCGGCGCTCTTTTCATATCGCCAGGGCACCGATTCGCTGGCGCCGAGGGCAGTCTTGTCAATTTCCTTCCGTGGGGGCGTTCCGGTGAACCCACACAAGATCATTTCTTGTAAACGGACCGCATCCGCTGTCCTGAACATGGCCCCGACATTATGCAGACTGCGGATATCATCTAACAATGCAATAATCGGAAAGCGCTCAGCCTCCAGGGCCGCCTCGGGACGCAAGCGGCTTTCTGCGATTTCAGGCAGGGAAAGCTTTCTCATCTGCGCACCAGCCTGGCCACACTCTCGATATGAAAGGTATGCGGGAACATGTCTACCGGCTGCACTTCAATAATGTCATACTTTTCTTTCAGCTGTTCGAGATCGCGTGCCATTGTCGCCGGATTGCAGGAGACGTAAATAATATTGGGGGCGTTCACCGACAGCATTTGCGCCACCACATCTTTATGCATACCTGCTCTCGGTGGATCACAAATGATCAAATCCGGTGGTTCATGACTGTACGCATCAAGATTGAAGCGTAAATCACCGGCAACAAATTCGCAGTTTTCAACCCCATTCAAGGCCGCATTTTTCCCGGCATTGACAATTGCTGCTTCGACCAACTCGAAACCAACAACGCGCTTAACTTTGTCGGAAACAAAAATCCCGATTGATCCGGTGCCGCAGTATAGGTCCCAGGCTGTTTTTACGTCGCCGGGAATGAAATCCCGCACTACCTTGTATAGTTTCTCCGCCTGCAGGGAATTGGTCTGGAAAAATGATTCCGGTGAAATTTCGAAACGATAATCGCCCAGTTTTTCTTCAAGCAAGGGGACACCATCAATCAGATGAACAGCTTCTCCCGTTGCGATTTGGGCAAGGCCGGAATTAACCGTATTCACCACCCCGGATACCTGCGGGCAGGCAGCCTTGAGTTGTTGGGCATAGGTCTTCAAAAAAGCAATGCTTTCCGCCTTGGTCACCACGTTAACGAGAATATTCCCGGAGACGCGGGCTTCGCGCAAAACCAGGTAACGGAGATTACCTTCTTTTGTATGCGTATTGTAAACGGACATTCCTGATTCGTCAAAATATCTACGGCTAAATTCCAGCACAGCATTCATGGCTTCATTTTGCAACCAGCAATATTTGACATTGAGAATGCGATCATAGAATCGCGGCACGTGAAAACCAAGCGCAAATCCCTTCTTGATCTCCGGATTTTTCAATTCTTCCGGCGTCAACCAACCGCTTTCGGCAAAGGAAAACTCCATTTTATTGCGATATCCGTAGATTTCCGGCGCCGGCAGCACATCGTGCAATACATCTGCCTCAACGCCGCCAATATGGGAAAGCGACTCGGCAACGTGGGCCTTCTTGAAAGCAAGCTGCTGCTCGTAACTGACGCTTTGCCACTTGCATCCACCGCAATGCCCAAAATGCTCGCAGGGGGCATCTCCACGCAGTTCAGAAGGCGTTAGTATTTCAAGCGGGAAGGCTTCAGCATAGTTTTTGCGCGCCTTGCGCACCTTGGCCTTAACGTGATCGCCGGGCAAAGTATTCTCGACAAAGACAACAAAATCATCGATATAGGCAATACCTTTACCGCCGAAGGCCACTTTTTCTATGGTGACCTCAACCTCTTGACGTCGCTTGACTTTTCGTGCCATATGAAACCGGAGATCCTCAAAGGGATGGTATAAGGATTTCGGAAAGATTGATTACGCTAAAAACGTCGAATAATAATACAGGTGGGACCAAAAGTCAACTATAACCGGCCAATAAGGGTAAACTCTACCCCCTGCAACTCCGGCTTTACTACGCAAACCCCGCCGATACAGACTTTTCCTTTGCGACGAGATCCGCCGAAAACTGTCAGGTCAAAGCGCTCGAAGAGGTTCACATCCAGCTGCAATGCTCCCCAAAAGCTATGAGGTATCCCGCCGTCGCCCAGCTCATAGTCATCAGCTTCAAACTGGTCGGTGCTGTGTTCTCCCAAAAATGACAAGGTCCATCCGGGAGAATGGCTGAGGCCCAGGGTTAGCAATTGCGTATAGTACTGACGGTCAAAATTATCTTTGGTATGCTGATGCTCATAAGTGGTTTTGAGGGAATTTTGGTCAGAGATATCGAAAGAGGCGCTACCGGCGATGTTCCAAGAACGGGCCGCCACATCTTCCTGGCGCCCGGCTGCAAGGCTCCATTCACCACCGGCAAATTCATCCTTGTCAAATTGCAAATAGATATCCTGGTAGAGCTGATCGCCTGCCTGGTCATCCGTCAAACTCACATTAGCCAACAAGTAGCCATCCTCCAGCAAGGGGTAGGCCGCTTCAAGCATAAATCCTTGTTCTGAATTGGCGTCTTGAATTTTCTGGGCGCGATTCATGAGAGTAAACAGATGCTCACGATAAACGGTCGGGGGATTGTTGTATTTCCCTCCGAAAAAGGAAAAATTGTCGTAGTTTCGATATTCAATCAGCAAGCTCAGCGCATCGAAAGAGATATTGGATGACAGAAAGAATGCCTCGCCTTCACGATCAATATCTTCAGATCGGGCAAACTCACCATAGATGGAAACATTATTCAGGAAGAGTTCGCTGTATACAGAGCCACGCTGAAAGCGCACCGAATCCCCTGACTCTTCAACTTGCCTCAAGTAAGTGCCTCCGAAATGAGCCAATCTTACAGGCTTCAGCTTCAGTTCGCCGGCCGCAAAAGCGGGTGTGCGTGGCGTCTCAGTCCCCCGATTGCTGGCGGCAGAATTATCGTCCAGTTCGCGAGTATCTCGCGCCTTTCCATAGAGGACCTGCACATCTAGGCGCTTGTGGCGATAATCGAGCTTTGCTCCCTCAATATTGGAATCCCAGCGTAAGGTGCGATTCTCAAAGGTACGCAACACAAGTCCGCGTCCCAGCAAACTAAAGAAGGTGCCGGCGCGAGCACTGAAGCCACCTTGACGATATTCCAGATAGTAATGAGACAGGAGCTGTCGATTAACCTGTTGGGCAAATGACGCAAAAGGTTCATGGATCTCGTAGCGTCCGCCAAGACGCCAGTTCTGGTAGGTGAAGCCAAGATCAGTCCAATTTTCCAGAAATTCGGACTCCTCTTTTTCGGCAACTGCCATCTCGAATTGGGTGGTGGCGGTGTATTCAAGCTGCGCAAAGATCGTAAGAGGTAGGAGCAGAAGCAATGCGGTCAGGATGAGTCGTGTATGCATGTTCAGAGGTGATCGTCGTTGGTTGTTCGTTGTTCACATCCCCTAAATCCACCTTCGAAGCGGGATTTAGGGGGATGTCATTCTTCATTTTTCAATCGTCTTTTCATTTTTCAATAGTTCCGCGATCATCTTATCGACTTTTTTTTCATCACCTTTGCGATAGCCGGTATGATTGTAGACGATCTTACCTTCTTTATCGATCAGGATTGATAGCGGCGGATTTGATCCCTGGTAGAGATTAAACACTTCACTATTGGTATCGAGCAAAATGGTGAAGGGATAGCGTTTCGATTTTACCATGCCCTTGACTCGCCCAACAGTTTTGGGATCGTCGATAGAGATGCTCAAAATTTGCAGACCCTGATCTTTGTATTTCTTGTAGATCTTTTTAAGCTGCTTCATTTCCGCAATACAGGGAATGCACCAGGTCGCCCAAAAATTGATCAGGACTGGTCCCTCACCAATATTCTCGGAAAGCTGAAAATTGCTGCCGTCAAGCATTGGCAGTGTAAAATCGGGCGCAGTTTTTTCCTGAGCCATTGAAAATGTGGTTAGTCCGATAATCAGTATGAAAGTCAAAAAACGCATTTATGCTCCAGATAAGTAAATTTCAAATTCCAACAGAAAAAATTCCAAATACAAAAACCTAAATTCCAAATTCTAAAATTTGGAATTTTTCCTGTTGATAATTTTTTTGTTGCCTCGTCAGGGGTAAAGCGTCCACGCTGCTTGCGCCAATTCCCGGCTGGCTGGCTGCTGGATGAAGGCCACTATTTGGATCCGTTCGCTATTCCAAGAGTCACTCATCGATGCACTAAATGGAACATGCTGCACGTCGCCAACACCTAGCGTGAGGGCGGTGCCATCTACGCCAGCGACAAAGCCACGAAAGACATCGTAGAAATGGGTTACGCCATTACGTCCCGGGGCATCTGTATAGGTAATTTCCCGCTCGATAATGCCCAGTCGCAGTTCATAGCCACTCAGATTTGCCAGGGCTTCAATGCGAACCCGGCCGGACAGGTCGCTGGAATCAGCCTGGAAATCAAAAATTTCCAGTATGGCATCCGGTGGGGTACCCAAACGCTGGTCGAGACCAGTATTCAGGCGGCCCTGCAGATTTACCACACCACCGATACCCGATACGCCGTCAACGTAGAGCACAGGATTAGCAATAACGCTATAGTAGCTAATGCGCTCGTTATTGTCGTCACGTGCTTCCTCAAACATTGGATCCCCTGGTGCTGGAGTCTCGGTATGATAGCCAATGCTGACAACATTCTCGACACCTCGTTCTATCAGAACATTCTCCAGAACGGTATCTGCTTCCACGCATGGCAGGCAATTGGTATTGGAAAAATGCTCAACCATTGCAGAGCGGGTTAAGGTCAAACTCTCCTCGAGTTCAATCAGCGAGTCACCAAACAGTTCGACCATGCCGAGATCAATCGGCTCGTGGCTTCCCTTGAGAATCTCAACCTGATAGCTGCCCGGCGCCAATCCTTCCAGCAGCAGCGGCGTGTAGGGATTATCTCCCAGGGCTACGCCATTGATGCGCACCAATGCACTATCCGGCGTTGTTACCACTGACAGGCTTGCCTCGACCTGAATAGCAACCAGCTCGAAAGTGACCTCGGCCTGTTCATTTTCCTCGACCAATACGGATATTGAGCTTTCTACAGGCTCAAAACTTGCCAGAAAAACCTGAACAATACGCTCGCCCACCAGGACGTTCGTGAGCGTTGCCGGGGTTATCTCTCCGGTGTCTTCACCATCCAGAAAAATCTGCGCCCCGTCAATGCTGGAGGTGACACGCAAACTGCCGAAACTATCAATATTGCTCATCAAATTGCCGTCTTTGGTGGTACATCCAATCGCAACGGCAAGAATTATCAGGCAGGTAGCTGCCAGCAAATTTTTCATTAGCGCACCAGTAACATCTTGCGGGTTTCACTGAGATCGGCTGTGGTCAGCTGATAAAAGTAGATACCGCTGCCAACCGCGCTACCCTGATCGTCGAGGCCATTCCATTCTACCTCGTAGGTGCCAGGCCCCTGGCTATTGCTCACCAAGGTGCGCACTTTCCGGCCCAGCTGATCATAGACAACCAGCGAGACAGCTTGATTTCCGCCTTCCAGCGGCACTCGATAGCCGATCTTTGTACTCGGATTAAAGGGGTTGGGGAAATTTTGAGCCAGTGCAAAAGACTCCGGGGCAGTACCGATCAAATCTTCGATAGAATTCGGTGTTTCTGTGGTAATCTCAAAGTCCAATTCGATGAATTCGGTGGTATCAGCCAGGTTTTCAACCTTCACCGATACGAAGCCGGTGCCGGCAACATTCGGATCAGTGCCGACGTTAATATGGAACTCCACGCTGGAATCCGGCTCCAGCGCAGGGACGCCGAAAAAGTCATCAGGAATAGTGATTGTGTCGATTTGCGGGGCATAGCAAATCAGCCCATTACAGAGAGAATTGAACCAGCCCGGATCAGGGGGTAGTTCAAGCCTGGTCCGCGTAATCCGCAAATTCAGGGTCTCAGTACCAATGTTGATCAAATCAGCGTAAATATCAAAGAAATGGCCGGTCGTATCCGTATGGTTGAGCTGATCGGCCGAAAACGTAAATGACTGACCAAAACCGGCAGCAGTCAATAGCATGATTATCAGTGTGGCCCTTGCCATACTCTTCATGATTATCCTCATCTGTTTGCAGTTTCTCTACTGACACAAAAACATACGTGTGTCCTAATTGCAGTTCAAGCCTAAAATTTTATATGCGACTTTCATGCCAATTCAGGCTTTTCACCGCGATATCAAAATAATTTCGTAAGATGGTGCGAATCTTTGCGAATTTCAGTATTCTGGTATACAAATAGCATGATTTACTCGGAAAAATACTGAACCCACACAGTTAACAGGATATAGAATTTGTTACTACATCGCTGCCAGATCATCTTGCTCATCGCTTGCCTTTTTGTATCAATTAACGGCCGGTCCCAGACAGTTGAATATACTATCAGTTGGAAAGCACCCAACTCCCACTACCTCGACATCACGATGTCCATCGAGGCACCGGATCAGCCGACAACGCTTTTCCGCATTCCGGCATGGCGTCCGGGGCGCTACATCATTCAAAACTACAGCCGCAACGTCATCGGATTTAGCGCAGAAGATGAAAAGGGTCGCGCCCTTGCTTTCAGGAAAACCGATAAAGACAGCTGGCAAGTTGACAGCGGTCAGGCAAAAAAGATTACCATTCGCTACCAATATTACGCTGCCGAATTGGACGCTGGTTCATCATACCTCGATGAGACGGAAGTGTACGTGAACCCCAATAACCTCCTGATGTATATTCCGGGTAAGGAGAACTTGCCCTGTCGCCTGACCGTGCAGCATCCGCCTGAGTGGGAGTTGGCCTGTGCGCTAAAGAAGGACCGCGGCGCACTGCTTGCGGACAATTATCATGAATTAGTAGACAGTCCGTTGATCGCCGGCAGCGAGCTGACGATTTTCGGCTTTAATACCCGCGGAGCACGTATCGACATCGCCATGGAAGGCCACTTCGACGGCAAACAGGAAAGCGTTGCTGCCGATCTGCAGAAGATCGTTGAAACCCAGGTAGACTTATTTGGCGAACTCCCGCTAACATACTATGTATTCCTTTATCACCTGGTGCCACATCGATTTATGCACGGCGTTGAACACAAGAATTCCACCTCCATTGTCAGCGGTCCGGCCAACTTCGATGATCCCGGCTTTTATCGGCGCTTCCTCAGCGTCTCTGCCCATGAATTCTTCCATGTCTGGAATGTAGAGCGCATTCGCCCGACAGCTATCTATAAACCGGATTATTCCAAAGAAAATTACAGCAGTCTGATGTGGTTCTTTGAGGGTGTTACCAGTTATTATACGCGAATGACCTTGTATCGCGCCGGCCTGCTCAACAAGGGCCAACTCTACCGGCATATCCAGCAAAACATGCGCCGTTCGCTCAACAATCCCGGCAGCCTGATCACCAGCGCAAGCGCCAGCAGTTGGAATAGCTGGGTCAATTCCAGCGATATTCCCCCAAACACAAGTATCTCCTTTTATCGCAAGGGCGAATTCCTGGGCTTGATGTTGGACCTCGACATCCGTCGTCGCACCAATAATCGCGTATCACTGGATGATGTCATGCGCTATCTGAATATTGAATACGCGAAGAAAGATCGCGGCGTCCCTGAAGATGGTATTCTCAAAGCTGTTGAGGCAGTCAGCGGCCAGGATTATGATGAGTTCTTCCAACGATACATCGACGGCACGGAGGTGCCGGATTACGAGGGTATCATGGCTGCAGCCGGCATTCTGGTCGCCGACCAGGCAGAAAACCTGCCCATACCGTACCTTGGATTTGAGATTCGCGGTAGCGAAGAATTAACCATTTCGAATTTACGCAATAATTCCCCTGCTATGGCCGCAGGGATTATGGATGACGACATTCTGCTTGCGATCGAAAATCGCCGTATTACGCGGCGCAATTACAGCGAAATATTAGGAACGCTGTCCCCCGATCAAATTGTCACCATTAGCGTCTTTCGCGAGAATATGTTGAAACACTTCAAGGTAACGGTCGGGCAGACCCCGGAAAAATTGATTTTGCTGGATGATGTGCAGACACCTGGCGAAAAGGCACGCACGATTCGGGAAGGATGGCAGAGAGGCACAACAACGCCGTAAGGCAAACGGCCGGCGAATGCCGGCCCATAGTGACCATTAAAGCCGAACTATCTGTTCTCGATCGCCAGTTTGACTTCCAATTTCTTCATCGCCGTAGAAAAGCCGCAAAGGATCAGACTTCCTTTTTTGAATTGATTTTCGAGGAACACTTCCCGCTCGGCGATTTCATGCTCAAGCGTGTAGCGCTGGCTCAGACTGCGAGGGGTATCATCGGAGTAAATGATCTCTTCAATACAACGAACATTGCTGCAATATTTAATCTTCGAATAGAATTCCTTAAAGCGCTCCAGTCGAACCCGCTTCTCATCCGCATCCAGGGTCGATTCCACATATTTCCGCACGACTTCCTGATGCCGCTTGCAGTAAACTGCTTCATCTGATTCAGGCGTTTGATTTTCACAACAGGCTTTTTTGGAGAAACAGCCGCTTAAGAGAAATGTAGCAATCATAAGAAGAATGATTCGCTTCAACAATCCGGTATAACGTGCTTGCAATTTGATGAGACCACCTCTTCCGTTTTAGGTTGACATAACCGGCGAACTTCAATGACAGACTTTCAGGGCTATATTTTGCGATATTTTGTATCTATTTTCAAGCTGCTTTGCAAAAAAATTCAAATCGGCGCAAATCAGAATGAATTTATGCCTGCCGGCGAGCACAAATCCGCTCCAGGTCACATAAATATCGAATGAAGGTAGAAAATTATTTAAAACGGAGAACTAACCGGGTCACAAACCGGGGATTTATGAAAAAAAATGAATTCGGGCGTTGCAATGTTTGAAAAACCCGGTCCAAATCACCACAACGCCCGATATGATAGCAGTATGCGAGGCAATAGATTTCGTATCTATTTCGAGCCGCCCGCTTTAAAACGGCGCATCAATCGACGCAAGAGCGGCACGGAACGGTCCTGATCTGCTCTTCAGGTATCGCCCGCATGCATAATTGGCTTGATCTGTTCCTCCCGAACCCGCTTTAGACATTCCTTGCAAATCCCATGAGATATTCCTTCAGTTCCTTCACTCATTGTTACGCCACAATAGGAACAGACTTTCTTTAACGCCATCTCAGGCTCCTTCAACATAGGGTTTGATCTGCAGTACCTTCCGTACTACCTGATTTAACCCCACCCCCACAACATAGAGGCCGGTGCTGCATCCAATAAGCCTCATAATTATAATTATTGCATAATAGACAAGATATATGCCAAGCGAGCATCCTACGGCGCCTCAAATTCAGAGACGCCCCTAAACCCACCGGCAGCGCCACTTAGCGCTGACATAAATCACGCATTGCAAAAACTTTCTCCCGGCAGGCACTCCCCGGGTTAGGCCGGCAAAACACAAGCATCACTTTTCTGTATAAAAATAACACACTTTATCGGGCATTAGATCAGAAATGGCTCTGCAGCCTGTAATTCCCTCTGGCGATCAAAGCGTCTTTCATCTATCCAGGAAAGCACATCGAGCAAATCAAAGGGCTTATTAAACACCCAAAAGCCATTTCTCTCCGCTTCCTGAATCAGTCCGACATTCCAGACATCAACAATAACCCCAATTCGCGATGCCGGTACACCGAGGCTATACAATCGCTCCGGGAGGCGTTCAGCGACCGTGGCGCTGCCGTCAAGACTCACCAGAAGAATATCCTGGTAGAGATGCCGTTGAGTTTGAATAAGTAATTTTGAAATTTCGGAAATATTCAGGAAGGTCAGTACGTCGAATTGTTTACGCTGGAGGGCGTATTTCGTTATCGAGCGCAGCATCGGATTCGCTTCAACGAGCAATACTCTTGATGGCATAGTTGTCCCTCTCCGGGTCTCGGATGAATGGCTGCGGGTACGTTTCATTCCCCAATGACAATACCCAATATTTTGTACGACCCATAACAACTGGTAGCGTGAAGATCATATTGTCGCTGGATAAAGATACGCAATTTTTGAGAAAATATATTGATGGGCGGCAATAGTTTGGCAGATAAAATGTCAAAATACGCACATTTTTTGAAGGGAATGAAGATCACGTAATCGTATAAAAAACAAGCGTAAACAGCGAAGCAAGCGGAATACAAATGTGACGAATGCCGGAAATACCGGCATTCATCGACCATTTGCTATGCTATATTGGCAAAGCATCATCTCTATAGACATCGAAGTCTATTTCATCTACTTGCATGACTTTCATACTGGCAAAGGCGATCAGCTGAAAGTACAAGCTCATTGCAATTTGGGTTAGGTTATGCAAGTCCCACATTTTCAGACTGATCGTCAATGTAATGAAGAGGGTCGCTGCAATACTGATGAATGCCAATTGGTTTGCCAGCAGCCGCACTTCGCGAATGCGGTCTACGCTTGCCTGATAGGGATCGCGATTTTTGCCATAGAGACGCCAGGCTACCATGATAGCAAATACCAGATTTACAGCAGTTATGCCAACAATATTTGTATATCCGCCGAACCAGGAAAAATCAAATTGCTGCACATACATAATGAAGTATACAAAACCAAGATATACTAGAGCAACCAGCGAAAGCATGCCTGGTGATATAACATCACTGATGCGTCTGGGCGTTAGATCAGCCTGACGCGTGCGGCGTGAGTCTTTTGCTTGCATCATTTGGGAGTGCTTGAGTACACCTACTTCAAGTAGCATCACCGGTATCGACTGTAGCAGGAAATAGGCGAAGACAATGCCGGCATAATCGTCATTTGTTGCATCTGCAATGGTGGCAGCCAACAAGACAATGCCAAGCACCAGTACAACCCAACTAATGCGCAGAATGTTTTTCAACTGCTGACGATACCATTTGACCGGCAACGGATAGAAACGCGGAAATTCTGCAGCCGGATAGGTCTCGAATATATAATTGATGCGATTGACCATCCTTCTTGGCAAAAAATACGAAAGCAATACAATTTGGCTTAAAAACACCAGGTAAAAGAATATTTCTGAACGCATATTTATCTCCCTTTCTTAACTCTTAAGTGCATTCTTAAAGGCTATGCGAATTTCCGAGTCCGTAGCACCGGACCGGCGTATTTCTTCGATAACCAATTTTAATTTGCTGCCCACCCATTCATTGAGATCCACCCGGCTATTGGCGACAGCATTGGAATGAACAAATGTGCCTCGATATCCCCTGGTTTCGATCACAGCATCGCGTTCTAACAACTTGTAGGCTTTGGCAACCGTGTTGTGATTAAGCTGCAGGTCATTCGCAAGTTGTCGAATCGAGGGCAATGCCGTTCCCGGCGCCAGGTGTCCCCCCTGGACTGCATCCTTGATTTGATTGATGATTTGCGTGAAAACCGGCCGCTCATCGCTTAAGTCAATTACAATTTTCATCTCGCGCCTTTTGTACTATTTGAATGAATAGTACAACTATTACATTAAAAAACAAGGGGAAATTTTTTTTGGTGCGATCATCGGTTCAAAAGGTAGGTATGTCAATTCCCGGCCTCAATCCAGGCGACAATTATCTTTATTCTCAGGAAGGATTTCCGGAATCTGATTTATTTAGTCCAATAATACTCTCATCCATCTTGAAAGTACGTTTGAGGAAGGTAAACATGAATCCCAGGTAAGATGTGCCGGTTACCTTGCGCGGCAGGCGATCGCCAATCAGGCGATTGAGCTTCGGCAAGTTATAGCTGGGAATTTCCGGAAACAGATGATGCTCCAGGTGAAGATTCTCATTGAGCAGCAGGAACGACACCACGCGATTTGGATAGATCGAGCGACTGGCCAAATAGGGGTCGTGCGCGTCAGTGATACCATGCTGGGTAAATCCGCGTATGTTCACCATATACCCGACAATCACCAGCGGGATAAACCAGTGCCAGAAAAGGACATCATGCGGTACAAGCTGCCACAAGGCGCTGTAGAGAAACCCAAGAAGGGCATATTCAATAACTATATCAATTCGATCCTGGCGGGTACCGTATCGAAATGCAAAAAAGGGAATCAGGAAGATATAGAGGAATGAGCCGATCAACAAACGGCTATAATGCATCATCCAGA
The DNA here is from genome assembly GCA_028284445.1 of Calditrichia bacterium. Lineage (GTDB taxonomy): Bacteria > Calditrichota > Calditrichia > RBG-13-44-9 > J075 > JANQRS01. Next base: position 66,658 of record JANQRS010000016.1, on the reverse strand, counting down.
CCAGTACCTGGCTATCGGTATAATTGTGGTAGTCGTCAGGATCTCGCGGGTCGCCAAGAAAATCATGATGGCGAATATGCATGATTTTATATGCAGTAAATGACATCAGGAAAGTGGCGCCCAAGGCCACAGATGCCCAGCGATTGGCAATGGCGGATGGCAGAAGCGTCAGGTGCATGCCCTCATGCAGCAGCAGAACCAGGGCATTGATCGCCAGGGCGGTCATAATTGTACCCAAAATCCACAGTCCGTAGCCTTCAAATGGTCCGGCGCCGGCGCGTCCCTGACCAATCAGCAGCATGCCAACAATCATCATCCCCGGAAAGAAGGTCAGCTCCAGCAGGCGCTTTCCGAGGTTGGGAATCCGCAGGGCACGGATTTCAGTCTCCAAACCTTGAGAAACCGTTTCCCGAACCTGCTGATGGGTCAGTTCTGTATCTTCGGCATGTTGCATGATTGATTCCCCTCTTTTTGGATAAGGACATCACAATCGAACGGCATGTTTATCAATGCTAAATGATTTCAACGAGATTTCCAATAGAGAATCTGATAGATGCCCAGCCCCAGCAGCGCACCGCAGAGAATATCGGCAAAGACGTGTTGCCGAATAGCGATCGTGGACCACAGAATCAATAGTATCCACAGCCACAGAGTCGCTCGGCTTGCAACAGCCCGCTTATTATTTGGCAGCGAACTGCTAAAGATCAGACCTGCGTAAACGGCCAGTGAAGCATGCAGCGAGGGCAGGGCGTTTCGCGGTTGATCAATGGATATCAGCCAGGCGTGCAGCGCCGAAGATGGGGCGATACTCCGCTCAATACCTGTTGGCCAAAGCAGGAAAACCAGCGAAGACAGTATGCCAATCAATCCGGCGCCAAACCACCAGCGCTTAAAGCAGGGATCTTCGCAGCAGGTAAAGTGAGTTAGTAACATCAATCCATACCACGATAAATAGGGATAAATCGCCAGCGGTTGAAGGCTGATCCAGCGATCCGCAGCCATTGGCGGCACAATATAGATCTCACGAATAGCGATATACTGTAACCCGACGTAAGGAATACCCAGCCAGAGTATCAGCAATACCCCAAAAAGCAGCCGTTTACGAGTGAATGTGAAAGTCAATACGTGATCCGATGTTCGTTGTTCGTTAAATCGTCGAAGCGTTGAAGCGTTAAAATGTCACAAAGTTGAACATACAGGCTCGAAAGCCGTTTTGACGCCTCACGCTTAACGTTTCAACAATTTAACCTTTTGACCATTTAACTAATCAACGTCCAGCATCCAGCACAAATATAATCTCCTCGCATTTTCCGCACAATTTAGCCCCCCCTGAACCAATCAGCCGAGATCCCGTTCAAAACATAATCCACGCAGACGTGACGGGAAATTGGATTTTGAATAGCCAGCGGTTATATTGGTAATGTTCCCATCACCAAAATAGAATATCATACGGACGGTTTGACAAGTTTCTGGAAACAGGTATCGAAAGGGTACTTCATGTTTTTGCCTAAACTTGTGAGTTTTCTGGCTGCAGCCTTGACCTGTGTTGTCTGGTTGAGTTCACCGCTGTGGTCCCAGGCGGATTATTCTGCCCGGGCAGAACGCCCCTTTGCCAGCCAGTTCCAGGATGCAACCATCCGCTTCGACCACATCGATATCGAAGATGGGTTGAACCAGAACTCCGTCTATGCCATTCTTCAGGATGAAACCGGTTTTATGTGGTTTGGCACCCAGGATGGTCTTCACAGGTATGATGGCTACGAATTTCGCATATTTACCCATGATCCAGGCGATACAAGCAGCATTTCCAGCAACTGGGTAACCAGTATTTTGCCGGGGCATGACAAGCATACCATTTGGATTGGCACCCGCGATGGGCACCTCAATCGCTTCGACCTTAGAACCCAGCAATTCAAGCGCTTTTTATACCCGGACAATGAAACGGGCGGAAACGAAAAAGCCCATATCCGCACGCTGACCGCCGGCAACAACGGCGTCGTTTGGGTCAGTATCTGGCAGGATGGGCTGTATAAGTATCATCCGGAGGAAAATACATTTAAGCATGTCCAATTGACCGATTCGTCCGCTGGAAATGAGTTGGCCGGGCAATATATCAATCACATTGCCCTATCAGCCGATGGACTGCTTTGGGTATCTTCCCGGGATGGAATCTACCGGCAAACCGCCGATGACAAATTCAAGCACTATCACCTGCCTTCAGGCAGCAAGCAGGACGAAGCCAGTCTGACCGCCAATGTCATATTAACAGACCATAGCGGCACAATTTGGGCAGGCACATCTGCCGGACTATATAAGTATTACCAGGAATTCGACGACTTCCGCCCCTTCAGCGCCTCCAGAATTAATGCCAAACTGTTTTCCGAATTAAATGTGCATCGCCTGTTTGAAGACGAGCTGCATACGTTGTGGCTGGGCACCTGGGATAGCGGCCTCTTTTGCCTCAGCAAACAACGCGATCAGCTGGTTCATTTTTCTGAGGATCCGCTGAACACACGCGGCATCAGTAGCAATCGCATACAATCTATCTTCGAAGACCGTATCGGCCTTCTCTGGATTGGGACAAGTGATGGCGGTATCAACAAGTTCAGCCCGTACCGGCAAAAATTCCATCATCTCCACCGCATTCCCGGCAAACGTAACAGCCTGAGCGACAATATGATTCGCGCCATGCATGCTCCCAGCGAAGAGCTGCTCTGGGTCGGCACGCAAAGCGGCGGCATTGATAGAATTGACCTTTCGGATGGCTGGGCAAACGCCGGCTTCTCACATATCGCATTTCAGATTGGCCCCACACGCGCAACGGTAGCGAATCAGCAGGTCTCCGCTGTCTATGAGGATCGCTACGGTACGCTTTGGGTAGGCAGCTGGCAATATGGTTTGTTCTACTACGACAGTCAGAGGCAGACTTTCCTGAAAATGCCCCTGCTTGCCGAAAGTCAATCCGGGCAATCGGCGAACCAGATTCGCACAATTTACGGCGACCAAAGCGGCATTCTCTGGATTGGTAGCAATCGCGGCCTCCATCGGCTGGATATCAAGGCTCGCAGCAGCTTTACCATAGACGATATCGGCGAAGATACTGAACAACGCCTGAGCAACAACATTATTCATTCAATTGAGAAAGATGCAGACGGCAATCTTTGGGTGGGAACTTCCAATGGCCTGAATTTTGTCCGATTTTCAAACGACGAAGCGAATGACTATCGCAACTATCGCATCACGCATTATTATAGCAGGCCGGAAGAGCCAAATAGCCTGCCCAATGATCAAATCCTGGCCTTGCACCTCTCAACTGCCGACATACTGTGGATCGGCACCCTCGATGGTGGTCTATCGCGCTTTTCGATTCGCAAGCAGGATTTTGACAGCTACGGGAAAACGCATGGGCTTCCCAACAATACAATTTACGGCATTATTGAGGATGAGAACGGCTATCTATGGCTGAGCACTAACCAGGGGCTTTCCCGCTTTCAGCCGGAGACTATTCGCTTCCGTAATTTCGACCGCCGTGATGGTCTGCAAAGTGATGAATTCAACTACAATGCCTGGGCCGTCAGTCCCGAAGGACAATTCTTTTTTGGCGGCATCAATGGTATTACCGCTTTCAGTCCGCAGCAAGTCACGGAAAATCCGCATGTGCCGCCGGTCGTTTTCACAGATTTCAAAATCTTCAACGAGTCCGTCCCATTGCCGGAAGATATTACCAGCGCACAATCGATTCAGATAGATCACAACGATAACATGTTTACCCTGGAATTTGCGGCGCTCGATTACACCGCTCCCAGCAAGAATCGCTATATGTATAAGCTGCAGGGATTTGATCCGGACTGGACCCAGGTAACCAGTAAAAACCAGGCCACCTATACAAACCTTGATCCCGGCTCTTATCTTTTTATGGTAAAGGGATCGAATAACGATGATGTCTGGAGCGAGGCACCAACGACGCTGCGCCTGTCCATTCGCCCCCCATTCTATCAAACCTGGTGGTTTTATTTCCTCTCGGCGCTGCTGATCGTCGGGCTAATTTATACTTACGTCAGTTCAAGAACAGCGACCATTGAGCGGCAACGGCTGATGCTGGAAGCCAAGGTAGAGGATCGCACCCGGGAGCTGCGTCAGGCAAAGGAAAAAGCCGAGAAGACGAATCTTGAACTGGAGAGACTTTCGCTGGTGGCAAGTGAAACCGGGAACGGCATTGTGATCACCGATCCCCGGGGTAAGATCATCTGGATCAACCGCAGCTTCCGCCGCATGACCGGCTACAATCTGGAGGAACTGCTGAAACGGCGCGGCCGGACAATAACCGCCGCCAGTACCAACCCGGATATCCGTAGAATCATAAAATCAGTGCATGAAACCCGCAAGCCGGTCGTTTATGAATCCAAGTTAGTACATCGTAACGGCACTGTCATCCACGCCTCCTCCACCGTGACGCCGATTCTCAATAGTCGCGGTAAGATCAAAAATCTGGTAATCATTGACGCCGATATCACAGAGCAGAAAAAAGCAGAGGAAGCGCTCGAGCGTACGCGCGATGAGTTGGAAAAACGGGTTCTGGAGCGCACTGCAGAGCTGCGCAATACCGTGTCGCAGCTCAATGAGCAGATCAACGAAAGGCGCGCGGCCGAAAACGCCCTGGCATCGGAGAAGGAACGCCTGGCAGTCACCCTGCGCTCTATTGGTGATGGAGTCATCACAACCGACATCAACGGCAATATTATCATGGTGAATGAGGCGGCAGAAAGTTTGACTGGCTGGACACAAAAAGAGGCGTTTGGTAAAGCGGTTAGCAAAATCATGCAGGTGGACATCCGCGATTCAAACCTCCAAGTTTTAGATGAAGAGGCCTCGGGCAGCGTTCCGGATGCTCAGTCAAATTTGCGCACCCGCCTGATGATGAAAGACGGGCGTGAACGCACCATAGCTGCCAGCACCGCACCAATCAGGAATAAGAGTAAGCTGGTTATCGGTACGGTATTGGTTTTTCGCGATATTACTGAAAAAGTACGGCTGGATGAGGAACGTCTGCGGGCCAGTAAGCTCGAGTCGGTCGGGATTCTTGCCGGCGGCATTGCACACGATTTCAATAACATCCTGACGGCGATACTGGGCAATATCAATCTCGCCCAGGAAAATCCAAATCTCGATAGGCCGATGGCCCAGCTGCTCAAGGTGACCGAAAATGCAACCCTTCGCGCCTCAGCACTGACACAGCAATTGCTCACTTTTTCCCAGGGTGGCCTGCCGGTGACGAACCCGGTATCGATCGCAGAGCAGGTGAGAGACTCCGCTAATTTCGTGCTGACCGGTTCCAACGTAAAATGCCAATTTTCGATTCCTGACGATCTGCCGGCAGCGGAAGTTGACATTGGCCAGTTCAGCCAGGTTCTCAACAATCTGGTGATCAACGCCGACCAGTCAATGCCGCGAGGCGGAATAATCGGTATTGACGTGCGCACGGAAACAGTGCGTAATAACGACAATCTCGCCAACGGTGAATACATCAAGGTCTCTATCTCTGACGAAGGTCCCGGCATTCCCACCAAGCACCTGGACAAAATATTTGACCCCTATTTCACCACCAAACGCCAGGGCAGCGGACTTGGTCTGGCGACCTCTTATTCCATCATGCGAAATCACAATGGCCTGATCACCGTTGATACCGCCGAAGGCCGGGGAACGACCTTTCATTTGTATCTCCCGGTATCATCGAAGGAGCCACCACCGGAGCCGGTTCATGAACCGCAAGCACAGGGGTCCGGCAAAATCCTGATTATGGATGATGAAGACGATATCCGCAATCTGCTGAAAAACATGCTAAGCCGCATCGGTTATGCCGTTGAGACCGCCAAGAATGGACGGGACGCGGTAAGCATGTATCAACATGCAGTCGAGAAGAACGAGAAGTTTGACATCGTAATTATGGACCTGACCATTCCCGGCGGAATGGGCGGCCAGGAAACGCTTCGACAACTGAAAGATATTGACCCGGAAGTGAAGGCGATTGTCGCCAGCGGCTATTCCAACGATCCGATTATGGCAAATTATCGCGAATACGGTTTCTGTGGCGTCATGGCCAAGCCCTTTGGCATGAAACAGCTTAACAAAGCGCTGCAACTGGTTGAAGCTGTTGATGTAACCACAACGTGACCTGTAACAAAATCCATCTCTACATGACAACCTACCTTGAGAACAGGCAAGAACCGCGCTGAATCCGCCATTTACAAATTGACACTCGATCACTATCTTCCATAGCCATGAAAAAACAACCAAATCCTCCCCTCCTGCTCCCAAAACCCATTATGCTGATTGTTGCCCTGGTGTTGCTTTACGGTTGTGCTCCTCCGGCCAAAGACTTTGCAGAAAATGAAGAATCGCCACCTGTGCGAAGTTTTTATCAGGTCGGCCTGAGCGATACACGAGATGATCTTTTTGAGGTTATTCTGACGGTTGACAGTCTAAAGGCAGAAAATAGCATCTTTCGCTTCGCCAGCCTCGGCTCCTACCAGATGATGGACTTCGGTCACTTTATCCGCCGTCTGGAGGCATTTGATGCGCAAAATCAACGCATACCAGTGGCACGCATCGCCGCAAATCAGTGGCGCGTTCGTTCACCGCAAAAGCTGCGGAAGCTACGCTATCTTATAGCGGAGACCTGGGACACGCCGGTCCCCGACACGCCGGTGATGGAAATGCTTGGCACCTCCATTGAGAAAGACGGCGCGTTTCTCAGTGGTCAGGCCATTTTCGGATTTTTCACCGGTCTTGAGAACGCACCGATGATCATCCAACCACGCTTTCCGGAACATTGGGCCGTTGCCAGCGCCATGCCGGCTGAAAGCGACGGTAGCCTTTATGCCCGCAATTTCGGTGACCTGGCAACTTCGCCGATTCTTGCAGGCGAATTAAGTAGCGAATCTGACGTTGTTCAAGGCATTGACGTCCGTATTCACGCCTACTCGCGAAGCGGGGAAATTCTGGCCTCCGACATGCTGCCTCTCGTGCGTGAAGTTATCACCGCTACCGACGCGTTCTTCGGTGAAGTCCCGTTGGAAACCTATACCATGCTTTTTGTTTTTGATGAGACAAATGCGGGCGGCGTCGAGTATCATGACAATTCTGTCTTTGTCTTTAAGGATGGCGATCTGGCAGGACAAACACCATTTTTTCGCGATGTGATCGCTCATGAATTTTTCCACCTGATTATTCCATTTTCCATTACCAGTGATGCCATCGACACCGAAAGATTTTTCCAGGTGAAACCGACCGGCCACCTGTGGTTTATTGAGGGCGTTACGGAATGGGCATCGGATATGATCCAGGTGCGCGGCCACCTAAAGAGTGAACAGGATTTCTTTGTTCATGACTTTCGCGAGAAGCTCTTTCGCGAGGACATTAACCGGTCCAAGCTCAGCCTTCATCAAATGAGCCTCAGCCGCGGCCGTGCGCGCGACGATTATCTGAGCGTTTACAGCCGCGGGGCCCTGGTTGCAACCCTTCTTGACATCTATCTGCTTGATGTGACCTTTGGAAAACGTGGATTGCGCGAAGTGCTGACCGATTTATACAAAGATTTCGGACCAGAAAGACCACTGCCGGAAGAGCGCTTCTTCGAGATATTTGCAGACTATAGCGGACCGGAGCTGCAGGAGTTCATCGACCGCTATATAGTTGGCAACGAACCGCTACCTGTGGCCTCGGTCCTCGAGCGTATCGGGGTGAAATACCAGGAAAGCAAACCGGCCCCGGACGACCGAAGCGAAGCCGGAATGATCATGACCCCGATGCCGGATGGTATTGAGGTGCTTTGGGTCCATCCGGATTTAGCAAACAGCGGCATTCAACGCAAAGATAAACTGGTCGCCTTCCAAAACCGCGCCTGGACCGGGCAAAACTTTAGAAATATTGTCGGCCAGATCGAGTCTTTTCCAGTTGGCACGGACTATGGAGTCACCGTTCTGCGTAACGGCATTCGCAAGGATTTCCAGCTGACAACCCTCCCGGCCGAGATTCGGCATGTTCTGACGCGCTTGCCGGCTATGACACCGCGCCAGGAACGAACCTGGATGGCCTGGCGTACAAATATGCGCCGGAATTAGCTATACATCCCCTTTCGAATGGGAATCAGGGGCCCTATTTTCTCCACGCTCCAACATCTTCGAAAGCGGATGTGTAATCTTTTTATTTACTTGTGATTTTTTTCATTTGAAATTTATATTTGCCTGTGGCGCGGACATGATGGCGTGCCGATTCTATGAGCAGGGATTGACCAATCAGTTCACTCATCAGAGATCTTGGAGCCACAATGGAAGACGCGTTGCTGTACGGCCGACTTCAATTTGCATTTACCATTACCTTCCACTATCTGTTTCCGCAATTAACAATGGGACTTGCCCTGGTCATCGTTATTCTGAAAACAATGGCCTTGCGAAGCGGCAATCCGGTTTACAATAATGCTGCGAGATTTTGGGGAAAAATCTTCGCTATCAACTTTGTTATGGGCGTGGTTACCGGCATTCCGATGGAGTTTCAGTTCGGGACCAACTGGGCCAAATTTTCGGAAATTGCCGGCGGTGTCGTTGGGCAAACCCTGGCGATGGAAGGCATGTTTTCATTTTTCCTGGAATCCAGTTTTCTCGGCCTGTTTCTCTTCGGGGAGAAGCGCCTCGGGCCACGTCTTCACTGGCTGGCGGCCTTCTGCGTTTTTGCCGGATCGTGGCTCAGCGGCTATTTCATTGTTGTCACCCATGCCTGGATGCAAAACCCGGTAGGCTATGAGATACTGGCCGACGGCCGGATTGTCCTGGAGCAATTTTCGGCTCTCTTCACCAATCCCTGGGCAACGTGGGAATACCTGCATACCATGGTTGGCGCAGTCATTACCGCCTCTTTTGTCATTGCCGGAACCGGCGCATTCTATCTGCTGCGTGAAACCCACCAACCCTATGGTGAGCTCTTCGTAAGATTGGGCGTGATGATCGGCGTGGTGGCCACCATCCTGGCAGCATTTCCCACCGGTGACGGCCAGGCGAAAAATCTCGCCAAATATCAACCTATTACCTTCGCTGCGATGGAAGGTATTTTTGAGACAGAACGCGGCGCGCCAATCGCTTTGATTGGCCAGCCAAACATGCAAACACGGACCCTCGATAATCCTATTTTTGTTCCCAAGCTGCTCAGTTTTCTCACCTATGCTTCGTTTGATGCAGAAGTAAAAGGACTGAATGATTTCCCGGAGGAAAATTGGCCAAGCAATATTCCCGGTCTCTATTATTCCTATCATATCATGGCCGGATTGGGCAGCATTTTTATCGGAGTGATGCTGCTGGCGGCCTTTCTCTTATTTCGTGAAAAACTATATACGACTCGCTGGCTTTTGTGGACCCTGATGCTGATGATCCCCCTCCCCTATATTGCCAATACCGCCGGCTGGTATACGGCAGAACTCGGACGGCAACCCTGGTTGATCTATAACGTGATGCGCACTGTAGACGGGATTTCAGCCAATGTCTCAGGAGGCAATGCCTTGTTTACACTAATTGGCTTCGTGGCAATCTATTTCCTGCTCGGGGTATTATTCCTGGTACTGGTCGGCCGGGAGATCCATCATGGACCAGAGGGAAATGGAGCGCATTAAAGATTAAAGATTGACGATTGACGATTGACGATTGACGATTGACGATTGACGATTGACGATTGACGATTGACGATTGACAATTGAATTTAGCTGCTGCTGGCAACACCTTGACGATTCAACGAACGATTCAACGATTCAACTAACAACTAACCACACCCAATCCCTGCAGGGGCAATAATGGAAACAATCTGGTTCTTTATACTGACAACAATGCTTGGCATCTATGTGGTACTCGACGGATTTGATTTTGGCGCCGGTATTCTTCACCTGTTCGTCGCCCGCGACGAAGAAGAACGCATGCTAATCCAGCGCAGCATCGGTCCCTTCTGGGACGGCAACGAAGTCTGGCTGATCGCCAGCGGCGGCATCGTATTCTTTGCCTTTCCCCTGCTCTATGCAGTTGCTTTTAGCGGGTTCTATTTACCGTTGATTTTCTTGCTGTGGCTTTTGATTCTGCGCGGCGTCAGCCTGGAATTGCGCAATCACCTCAATAGCTCGCTTTGGAAATCATTCTTCGGCAAGGGATTCGGCATTGCCAGTTTGCTGATGGCGCTAATATTAGGGGCAGCATTGGGTAACCTGGTTCGGGGCGTCAATTTTGGCGGCGTCGTTGATGGCGTTTCGCATTATGAATCTCAATATTTCTTCACGACGCTTTGGACGAATTTTCAGCCTGGGGAAAACCCCGGCGTATTGGATTGGTTTACAGTTTTGATGGGTTTAATCGGTGTGGTGACCTTGACCATTCACGGGGCCAATTGGGTATTGCTCAAGAGCGACGGCCCGTTTCGCCGGCATCTCGCTGAGAAGGCACGGCTAGCCTGGATGGCTGCGTGGCCGCTCATTGGATTATCGATTTGGGCAGCTGCAGATATTCGCCCGGAGCTACTCGATCGTTTCAACAATAACGTGCTGTTATATTTCTTACCGCTCTCGGCATTGGCCGGATTCGCCGCGCTCCCCTACTTTCAAAAACGCGGCCAGGACCTCTTGGCTTTTCTCGGTAGCAGTTGGTTCATTCTCGGCATGCTGCTGAGTACTGCCCTGGCGCTCTTTCCGGTAATGCTGCCCTCCAGCAACCATATCAATCCCGGGATCACAATTTATGATGCCGCCACATCACATTATGGCCTGGCCATCGGGCTTCGCTGGTGGATTTTTGGCATTATTCTAGTCATCGCATATTTTATCATTCAACACCGCATTTTCAGTGGAAAAATAGCCTCGGATGAAGACATCTACGGTGAGCATTAAGATCCCTCACGATGCTCACCTCAGGGTCTTTGGCCCATCTCTTGATTTCTCCGGAGACAGGCGTCTCCCGTTTTATGCGCTGTCGGCGATGTTCTCCTTTGGCCTGCATTTTGCCTCATTAAGGACCGTAGCGTTGCTCTCAAACTCTCTGCCACTGCTAAGTTCCCTTATTGCATCTGAAGGACCGGATCAGCTCCTGCGACTCAGGCTCAAATCCTTGTGGAAATCCTGCACACAAAGATAGTTGGACTGATTTTCATTGAGCAAATTGGCAAGAATTAAAAAAACAGCGGCGCATCAACACCGCGATCGGGCAAGCGATCGGCTATGTCATGTATGTTGACTCTTAACCATAAGGAGATGAAGACGATGAAAACCATACATGTATCGGACCGTTTAGCAAAGATAATACTGATTGGTAACTTCGTTCTGCTTTTCATTCTAATAACCTCTCCACTGTGGCCCCACGGCACGGTCACCAGCCCACCAAGCCGGATTTGGGGCTGCTATCAGGAAGGTCCGGAAAATCCGCAATCGCCGGCCTGCATTTCAGCCGTTGCCACGCACGGCACTCAGCCTTTGTATGACTGGAACGAAATCAATCAGGCCAATGCCAATGGTGATCATAAGGCGGTGGTGCCGAATGGTAATCTCGCCAGCGGCGGGCGGCCGGACAAATACGGCGGCATGGACCAGGTAAGAGACGACTGGATCGCAACCCCGGTGGTTCCCGGCCCAATGGCGATAATTTGGTCAAACAGTGCGCCGCATGCCACATCCTATTATGATGTTTACATCACCAATGAAGATTGGAACCCATCCAAACCATTGACCTGGGATAATCTCACTTTGCTAACCAGTACGCCGGCCAGCCAGGCCGCCAGTACCGTGGAAATCCCGGTCATCCTTCCGGACCGCGTCGGCAAACATGTGATTTACAGTGTTTGGCAGCGCTCTGACAGCCCGGAAGCATTTTATTCAGCAAGTGATGTCGATTTTGGCGAGCCGACCACTTCGATTGAAGCAGAGAATTTAGAGCGCTTGGGATTTACGCTGGCACAGAACTATCCAAATCCATTTAATCCGGAAACGACGATCGATTTTGAACTGGCCAGGGGAATGGATATTCAACTTGACGTCTTCGCAGTGACAGGCGAACATCTCGTAACATTGGCTGCTGGATTCAAGAATGCCGGAGTGCATCAAGAAAGCTGGGATGGACGGAACCTGGCAGGGCAACCGGTCCCATCCGGCGCCTACCTCTATCGCCTGCGAGCAGGTAACAGAGTGATGGTGAGGAAAATGCTGTTGGTTAAATAGCCTATATATTTAAACGCCACATCCCCTGAGTCCCCCTGCGAAGGGGATTCAGGGGGATGTGGCACAGAACTTATTTATTCTTTTTCGCCCAGGAATCTCTGAGACCAACTGTTCGGTTAAATACCAGTCGATCTGCCGAGTGGTCCTTGGAGTCCGGCGTAAAATATCCCTTGCGCAAGAACTGGAATGGCCTGCCCGGTTCAGCCGACTTCAGTGACGGCTCGACCATCGCATTTTCAACCACGGTTAGTGCGCTCGGATTCATATAATCGAGATAGTCCCCTTCATTTCGGGAATCATCAGGATTTTCTACCGTAAAGAGATGCTCATACAAACGCACCTCCGCCTTCAGCGCATGCGGCACGGATACCCAATGAAGCGTTCCTTTTACCTTGCGGCCATCGTCCGACCAGCCACCGCGTGTAGCCGGATCGTAGGTGCAATGCAGCTCAACGACCTCCCCTGCCGCATTCTTTATGACGTCTGTGCAGGTAACGTAGTAAGCATGCTTTAAACGAACCTCCTTACCAGGTGCAAGGCGGAAATATTTCTTCGGCGGGTCTTCCATGAAATCACCGCGCTCGATATAGATCTCACGCGAAAAAGGCACTTTGCGTTTGCCGGCGCTTTCGTCTTCCGGATTATTCACCGCGTCGAACTCTTCAACCTTATCTTCCGGGTAATTGGTAATGACCACTTTGATTGGATCGAGCACTGCCATTACGCGCGTGGCGATCTTGTTGAGATTCTCCCGCAGCACGAATTCCAGTTGAGCGATGTCCACGGTGCTATTGCTCTTGCCGACACCGATTTGTTCGCAAAACTCCCGAATGGCCTTGGGCGTATAACCGCGACGGCGCAAGGCAGAGAGAGTAGCTAAACGCGGATCATCCCAGCCGTCTACCAAACCATCTTCAACCAGCTTGCGAACCTTGCGCTTGCTGGTAACAATGTAGGTCAGGTTCAGCGGGGCAAATTCAATTTGCTGTGAATGATAGATGTCCAGTTCGTCAAGGAACCAGTCGTAAAGAGGGCGATGATCTTCGAATTCCAGCGTACAGTTGGAGTGGGTTATTCCTTCCAATGAATCAGAAATACCGTGAGTGAAGTCGTACATCGGATAAATACACCATTTGTCGCCGGTGCGATGATGGTGCGCGTGGAGAATACGATAAATGACCGGATCGCGCATATTCATATTCGGCGAACTCATATCGATTTTCGCGCGCAGCACTTTTTCCCCATCGGCGAACTCGCCATTTTTCATGCGTTCAAAGAGATCGAGATTTTCTTCAACGGAGCGATCGCGATATGGGCTGTTCTTGCCAGGCTCAGTCAAGGTGCCGCGATATTCACGGATTTCATCCGGGGTCAAATCATCAACAAATGCCTTGCCCTTTTTGATCAATTCAACTGCAAAGTCATAAAGTTTGCCGAAATAATCTGATGCAAAAAATAAACGGTCTTCCCAATCGAATCCCAGCCAGCGAACATCGTGCTTAATCGCTTCAACATACTCGGTGTCTTCCTTGGTCGGATTGGTATCATCAAAGCGCAAATTGCATTTGCCGCCAAACTCCTCAGCCAAGCCGAAATTCAGACAAATGGACTTAGCATGCCCGATATGGAGATAGCCGTTCGGCTCCGGCGGGAAGCGGGTATGGACCCGTTTATCAAATTTCCCGGTTTCATTGTCTTCTTCCATAATATTGCGAATAAAGTTGCTACCAGCTGCTGTAGATGTCTCTTTCATTTTCACTTCCTGTCTTCTCTTTGGTTTTCCTTGCAGTCTCGTCGGGCATCATTAAAAGAGAAGCCACAGGCCGATACCAGGAAAACGTGTACTATTAACTTTGAGGATAATCGACTAACGACGAAAGCCCTTGTGCCAATCTGCACCGGGCGATAAAACTTACTGTTGTCGTTGACGAAGCATCATCATTGTTATTTGCCGTTTTATTGGTATTAACCTGTGGCTTTCGCTAGCAAATATAATATGTTCTTCGCCCAATGCCAGCGAAGAAAAAAATAAGCGGCGATTCTTCAACAGACATTAGTCGATTTCAACCAATCGGCTGAAGCCAACCACTTCTTCTCCGAGTTCAGCCAGATTCCTCTATGATGCGCAGCAGAACAAACCACCCCTAAACATCTGTAATAAAACGACTTAAATACCCAAATTCGAAAGTTTTAGTAAATGGCATAGCATATGCAATGAAGCAAGGGGAAGGATATAACTGGAAACGAAACAAGGATAAGGAGATCCATATGAACACCACAAAATTAATCAGCCGCGCAATAACTGTACTCATTTTCACGCTGGGACTTTTCCTCACAGGATGTGAGACGAATTCCCCAATGGCCACCGACACAGCCGATGCCGTAACCGAAACGGTACCGGGACATACACCCAACTTCCTGAAAGTCTGGAACACTCCGTCAAACAGTCTTCAGAAAACCTCGACGGTGAGCAAATGGATTAACGCCAAGCGTGGTGGTCACCTCAACCTCAACCACTCTAATTCTTCCACTGGTCTTAGCGTTTCTGCATCACTGTATATTCCGCCGGGCGCCCTTCAATCAAGCCGCGACATTTCAATAACCGTGAACGACGATGATTTCATCGCGGCAGCTGACGTAATCTTCGGTCCCCACGGCTCGGTTTTCAATATCCCTGTTGAACTCAGCATGAATATCAATGGTATCGACTTAACCGGCGTAGACTCTGACGATCTGACATTCTACTACCTGAGTAGTGCAACCGGCGAGTGGGAAGAAATCGAGACCGACGTGATCATTGCAAACCCCGCTGCCGGAAGTGTTTACATTGGCGGCGCAGAGTTACCTCACTTCTCACGCTATGGCATCGCAGCAGATTAAAAGCAACCCATAAAATGGTTCTCCTGAAACCGGAAAGCGCCGGCCCAATCGGGTCGGCGCTTTCACTTATATAGCTCGTTTCCTCACGTTTTACGGGAGCGTAGCGACCTGACGGCGAGCTTGCGAGCCTGACGCGCACGCAGTGAGCTGACGGCCAGGGATGGCCTTAGCGAACCAACATCATTTTCTCAGTAATATGCTGAACACCGTCTGATAGGCGATAAAAATACACGCCCGACTGCACGTCATTTCCGTGGATGTTTTTGCCATCCCAGGTTATCTGATAATTGCCGGCACTCTTGCGCTCAAAAACCAGCTGACGCACCTTGCGACCAAGCACATCGTAGACAGCAAGGTCAACAT
Source organism: Calditrichia bacterium (assembly GCA_028284445.1). GTDB lineage: Bacteria > Calditrichota > Calditrichia > RBG-13-44-9 > J075 > JANQRS01. Next base: position 51,183 of record JANQRS010000016.1, on the reverse strand, counting down.
CCGCAGCACGCGCCAATTCATAATCAATCCTGGTGGACGGATTAAATGGATTCGGATAATTGCGATGCAAGGTAAAGTCGGATGATGCAATTGCCGGTTCATCATCGATTCCCAAGGGGGTTTGGGCAACATTGCGATAGTTGGCATAAATGGTTTCGCGGTCTCCGACAAAAACCAGGCTACCGTCCGGCTTATAAACGATATCGCGGATGATCTCGCCGGAAGGATTGGAAATATAGTCCCAGCTATGTCCGCCGTCGTTGGTTTCCCAGATCTCGGTCAATGTTGAAATAATGCCGGTTGAATCGTCATAAAACTCCACGATCTCGATGGGCGCAACACTGGTCGGAGAAAGCAAAGTTGTCCAGTTTTCGCCGCTATCATCCGTCCGCGCAAGCAGGGGCTGACCGCTGGCAAGATCCGTGCGGCCCACAATAATTGCCGAGTTCGCAGAAGCATAGGCAACATCAAACATCGACTTGACGCCAAATACCAGATTTTCGTCCCAGGTATCACCGCCATCGAAGGTCCGGAAAATATTGCCAAGATCATCGATAATGATTCCCTGCTGCTCGTCAAAGAAATCCATCCCTTCAAAACCGCCGCGATTGGGCGAAATGGTCGGGTCGGAGCGGAGGACTTCCGTCCAGGTCAGACCACCATCATCTGATCGGAAAAGAATATTGACATCAGCGGCCGTAAAGAAATCGCCGACAGATGATAGAAATATTGTCGTTTCGTCGGTATAAATGACATTGTCAAAGCCGGCATTAATAACCGGCGTGGTCTCCTGCCAGGTCAAACCACCGTCGCGGGTAATACGAACTTTATTACCGATTGAAATGCCGTCTGTTTCATTGATGAAGTCAACCCCACCAAATAAATCCTCGGTTTCAACACGATGCCAATTATTTCCACCGTCATCGGTCCTGAATAGACGGTTGATTACTTCGAAGTAATCGTCAGTGCGTCGTATGTAGCGCGTATTGGCATAGCCAACCTGATTGCTGACAAAATCGACGTTATTGACATCGTCCCAAATCACTTCATTCAGCACTTCCCAATTTGCCCCGGCATCGTTGGTACGATAAACAGCACCATGCCTTCCGGACATATAGCCAGTGGTTTCATTGACAAAAAGTAAATCATGAAATTCGATATCCTGACCAATGTCGGTGCTCCAGGAAGTCCAGCTGTTACCAAGATCAGTCGAGTAGAAAAGACGTCCGAAGCGCAGGCCTGCGGCCATAATGCGGCTGCCGCCAGCTAGCATAACAGTGCCACCGCCAAGATGTTCAACATCGAGAAAAATGAGAGTCGGATTGGCCTCAACCTGCCGTAGCTGCCAATTGTGGCCGCCATCCAGCGTTGCCAGATAACTCCCCTCACTACCGGCGACGAAAACACTGTCAGGATCACTGGCATCAAGATCCTGGAAACGCACTATGCTTGCAGCATCTGAATACGTCAGGTGCCAGGTTTGACCGCCATCAATCGTCTTGTAAACTTCCCCCGGCAGGATAGTGCACAAATAGCCGACATTCTCGTCCGAGAAGTCGATACCGGTAATCCGTCCCGGCACCCCGGAGACAACTTCACTCCAGGTAGCCCCTCGATCCGTGGTGCGGTACATCTTGCCGTTGAATCCGCCAACGACGCCAATGTCTTTGGTTGCGAAACCGATCACTTCCAAGAGCTCGCCGTCGCTGACCTCCTGAGATGTCCAGGTTTCGCCACCGTCGGCAGTCTTAAAAATGCTGGTGCCATCCCCGGTAGCAATGCCTTCATTTTCATTGAAGAAGATAATGCCATCGAGGCGCCGGTTGGTATTGTTGATATTGCCGTAGATATCCCAGATTGCGTGTCCGCAATCCTCTAATTTCAAAACAGTACTGCCCTTCCCTGCGAATGCCACATCCCGGGTACCCGGAATGATAGCCGCGCGATTCAGGCTTTCGTCCGTCACGTCCGGCACGATATTTTTCTTGAACCATTGATGCTGAGCAAGCAACGGCATCGCCCCCAGTATACAAAGCAGGGCGGAAATACTTAAAATGAATCGTTTTGTCATAACGGGTCCTTTCCTGTGTCTTTAGGTTATTGGTTTAGAATTCCCTTTGCTCTGAAAGTTATTTTGATTGAGGCGTTTTGTGTGGTCAGTTCGCTAAGCTCACGTCAGGGCCTGCGATTCGTCAGACGACTTCGTCGACGCCAACTCGCCGCTCTTGTAAATGACGTGAGCGTAGCGAACTGACGGCGAGTTTACGAGCCTGACGCTGGCATCGCCTCTGGCGCTGCTGTAGCCAGCTGACTGGCCACAAGTCTCTATTTGAGTAAGATCATTTTTGCGGTAAGCTGACGTTTTCCGTCTGTGAGCCGATAAAAATATACACCAGATTGCGCGATTACTCCGTGACTATCCTTCCCATCCCATAGAACTTCATACGTGCCGGCTTCCTGGCGAATTTCTACTAATTGACGAATCTTCTGGCCAAGCAGGTTATAGATGGCCAGGTCAATATCCGCAGTAGCAACCAATTCATAACTAATCCTGGTGGAGGGATTGAAGGGGTTGGGGTAGTTTTGGCGCAGCTTGAAAGTTGAGCCAATCTTCGATTCGGAATGACCAATTGCATTTTGCAGTTGCGTTCTGTTATCAAAATCTCCCTGAATACTCTTCTCTTCACCAATCAGAATCAACTTGCCATCGGGCCGGAACGATAGCCCTAATGCAGTTGGAAGTTTGAGAATCTGTTCAGCATGCCAGGAATTCCCACCGTCCCTGGTCAGCCAGAGGTTTCCTTTCTGATCCAGCAACGCTCCGGACATTTCGTCATAGAATTCGATTTGCCTGAATGCAGTAGTCGCGGGAATATTCGCTGACAATTGCCAATTGAAACCGCCATCAACAGTTTCCAACATCCATCCTCCGCTTCGCTGATCACCACCGACTATAAAGCCTTTCATGCGGCTGGCAAAAGCGATATCCTCCAAACCCGGATACACCGAACTGGCGCTCTTCTTCCACTCTTCTCCACCGTTGGCTGTCGTGTAAATGAATCGGTTTTCGGCAATGGCAAAGCCATTCATTTCATCGTGAAAAAAGACGGATCGCAAAAGACCACCATCATCTCGGGTTTGCTCTTTCCATGAAAAACCCTGGTCAGCAGATTTGTAAATAGAGGAAAATTCGCCGACTGTATAAGCCGCTCCAGCTGTAACAATCCGGATATCACGATAGTCATCAATCCGTCCCGGACTTGCGTCAAACCAGGTATCGAAACCATTACCGGTTCGAAGTATAGTTCCCCCGACGATGATACCAACATCAGCTGTTAAGAAGTCCACAGCTTTGAAGTCGGTTTCCACGACAAGATTTAGTCGCTTTTCGCTCCAGCTATTGCCACCGTCTTCAGTCTTGTACAGCGCGCCACGGCTGCCGGTAATGTATCCAATTTTATTCGTCGCAAAGTCTATGTCATAGAAGTCCTGATGCTTGTCCTGATGCAACAACTCCCAGCGCAGGCCTTGATTTTCAGTTCTATAAATTGTCCCCTGCTTGCCTACAGCATAGCCAGTCGAGTCATCCTGGAAGCCCAGTCCAAAAAACTCAACACCATCATAATGTACGACCCTGTAGGCCAGCGTAATGCCAAAATCAAAAGTTTGCCTAAGAAATCCCTTTAATCCATTTTGATCGATTTGACCACCAGCTAAAACAAAAACCCCGCCAGGTAAGCATTCAATCTGGTAATAAGTGGTTCCGTCGTTAACAGAACCCCTTGTCGTTGCCCAGTTTACTCCACCGTCATATGTATACCAAATCCGGCCGGAGACACCAACAGCATAAGCAGAATCCGGCCCATTTACATCGATGTCATTGAAGCTGATCGGGTCATTCGAGGATTCATAAATCAGTGACCAGGTATCGCCACCATTACTAGTGCGAAATATCTGACCGGCTGCGGTAGTCATGTAACCCGTCGAGGCATCCGAAAATGCCAATCCCGTAATGCGACTTGCCGACTGAAAATTCGTCGATTGCCAGGATTGACCGGCATTCGTCGATTTGTATATATCGCCTGCGGCCGTTCCGATAAAGCTTAACTGCGCTGATGCAGCGCTAAAGACCGACAAGTTGCCGGTGCTCCCGATATCATAAGAATTCCAATGCCTGCCACCATCGGCGGTGATAAACAAATACCGGCTTTCACCGAGCAAAACACCGTTTTCGGCGTCAAAAAAATGTCCATCATGTAACGTCAGCAATGAATTGCCAATTCGCCGGATTTCTTGCCAGGCACCATTTGCCGAATTTGGATCATAAATGACAGCGCTGCCACCATTACCTGCAAACAATACGCGCTCAGTTCCGGTTATTGGAACAACAGCTTTCAGTTGCTGCTGAGTAACGACAGAAGCAATATGTTTAGAGAACCACTTATCTTGCGCAAAGGCAATTGAAGTCAAAATCATGCAGATACATATGAAGACTCTCCCAACTCTCATATGAACTTACTCCTGGCTACTTATTTCAGGGCTAATTGTATTATCCGTTCTACTAATTCCGGAAAATCGAGGCCAACAGCTTTGGCAGCCTTTGGCACCAGGCTGGTTCCGGTCATACCGGGCAGCGTATTGACTTCCAGGCAGAAAAATTTGCCATCTTCGCGCAAGCGAAAATCAACGCGAGAGTAGCCGGAACAGCCAAGGCCATCGTGGGCGCGCATGGCTGCTTCCTGCATGGCAGAAGTCAGCTGGTCCGGGATTTCAGCCGGGACCACATAGCGGGTCTTACCGCTCTGATATTTTGATTCGTAATCATAAAAACCACTGTCCGGTATGATCTCGATAACCGGCAGGGTCTCCTCTCCAAGGATTGAGACCGTCAATTCACGGCCGGGAATAAATCGCTCCAGCAGGATGGAATCGCCAAATTGAAAGGCTTTTTCAACCGCCTCTTCCCATTCGTCCCAGAATCGAACGATGCTGAGGCCGACGGTTGATCCCTGCTTATTGGGCTTTACCACTAATGGCAAACCGAGGGCATTGAATTGGTGGCGATCAATGGCTTCTTTTCGTGTCAAATGGCCCCACAGAGCTGTGGGAACGCCATTGGCTTCGAATACTATTTTTGAGATATGTTTGTCAATCGCAATTGCGCTGGCAGCCGAGCTACTGCCGCAATAAGGAATGCCGGCCAACTCCAAAAGGCCCTGCACTTGCCCGTTTTCTCCGTAACCGCCGTGTAGCGCCAGAAAGACGACGTCGAAGTTCTTCGATACAAGGTAATCAATTGTTTTGAAAACATTGCGATCCAGTTGGACTTTTTCCGATTCGATTTTTGAATGATCAGCCTTGACCAAATCCCCGGTATCGATGTTTTGGAAGTCGATTTTCTTATCTCCATAAGCCGGATCAATCGCTTCAACTGAATGTCCGCATTCGACTATAGCATTGGCTATGGCAACACCAGTTGACATAGACACGTCACGCTCTGCGGAAGTGCCACCAAGCAGCACCGCTACTTTCAATTTCTTCTTTTTGCTCATGATGATCTTCTTGTTATTAGAAAAAGTGGAAGGAATTTTGGAAAAAACGAAGCCAGAAGGCTACATCAAGATAGACATCCCCCTTTATCCCCCTTCGAAGCAGGATGCAGGGGGATGTTTACTACGAACTTAAACATATTTCTCCAGCGCTTGCTGGATAAAGCTGCGCACTTTTGCCTTGCCGAAGCCGGCCATTACCAATGGCAGATCGGGTCCGGATATTTCGCCCGTCATAGCGATTCTCACCGGCTTCCAGAGCGGCTGTCCCTTGATGCCGCTTTCTTGCTGGATCTCCTTCATCGCCCCTTTGAAGGTATCCATATTCAGTTCTTCCATGTTATCCAGCTTGGTCAGGAAGGCTTCCAAAACCGGCCCGGCCGTTTGTTCTTTGAGAACCGCCATCGCTTCCTCTTCCTCAATGGTCAATTCATCATTGTAGAAAATCCGCGCTGCGTTGTAAGCATCTTCACCAGTATCAATGCGTTTGTATACCGCCTCGGCAATGATTTTATTACGATCGGCATCAGAAATATCCGCACCGGCTTTCTCAAGGAAGCTGGTTATAAATTTGATCCGCGCATCTTCAGGTAATTCGCGAAGATAGTGCCCATTCATCCATTTGAGCTTGTCAATGTCGAACACGGCACCAGACTTACTCACCCGTTCCATCTCAAAGCGGTCCACCAGTTCTTCCAGGGAGAAAATCTCTTCTTCGGTACCGGGATTCCAGCCAAGCAAGGCCACAAAATTCACCAATGCCGCCGCCAGGTAGCCTTTGGCCATATAATCCTCAACTGCCACATCTCCCTGGCGTTTGCTCAGCTTGCTACGATCCGGATTCAGCAACAGCGACAAGTGCGCCATCTTCGGCGGTTCCCAGCCAAATGCCTCATACAGACGCAGATGCTTCGGCACGCTGGCCAACCATTCTTCGCCGCGAATAATGTGGGTGATGCCCATCTGATGATCATCGACAACCACTGCAAGATGATAGGTCGGAAAGCCGTCAGATTTAAGCAATACCTGATCGTCCATCATCTCATTCTGAAAGGAAACAACACCGCGAATCATATCTTTGAAGCTGGTTTCACCATGTAGGGGCATTTTAAGGCGCACAACATGGGGTACACCGGCATCCAATTGCGCCTGCACCTCAGCGGCAGGGCGATCTCTCCAGGTGCCGTCATATTTCGGAGTCTGACCAGCAGCAGTCATACGCTCGCGCATGGCGTCCAATTCCTCAGGGGTGCAGAAGCAATAGTATGCATCCCCCGATGCCAGCAGTTTCTCTACATGCGCTCTATAAATCTCCAGACGTTCGGACTGCACATAGGGTCCAAAATCTCCCCCGGCATCCGGCCCTTCATCGTATTCTAAACCCGCCCATTTTAAACTGCTCATCAATTGCTCGGCAGCACCTTCCACGAAGCGATTGCGATCGGTGTCTTCCAGACGAAGGACGAATTTACCCCCCTGACTACGGGCATATAGATAATTGAAAAGCGCCGTCATTAACCCTCCTACGTGGAGGTATCCGGTTGGACTTGGCGCAAATCGCGTACGAACGGTTGTCATTTACTTCTCCAATTTGATGCTTGATGCTTTTGATTAGCCATAGAGGATATAATGGACATCCCCCTTTATCCCCCTGCGAAGGGATAAAGGGGGATGTTTCACGAACTCTTCTTCAGCAAAAACCGATACCCCAAATACAGAACGATCGCCACGCCGAAAACCGATAGAAAGATGCGGTTATAGAGCTGAATATACTCCAGGATCGTTTCCCAGCTTTCACCAATGAAGGCGCCGGCATAAATAATGATCGCATTCCATATTGCGGCGCTGATAGTTGCATACAATATTACCAAGCCGATGTTTAACTTGGATAAACCGGCCGATATTGAGATCACAGAGCGAACACCGGAGAGGAAACGATTGGCCAGGATAATGCCATATCCGTACTTCTGAAACCAGCTTTCTACTTTCTCAATCTGCGAGCGCTGCATCCATTTCCAGTTGCGCTTTTCAAACCAGGCCCATTCCAATTTGTAGGCAATCATGAATAAGGCCATAAACCCGACGACGCTGCCCAAGGTCGTGCTAACGAGAACACCGATGAAATCCAGCTGTCCGCGCCCAACAAAATAGGCACCCAATAGCGTCACTGTATCACCGGGAACCGGTGGAAAAAGATTCTCGACAATCGCGCTCAGGAAGAGAAATCCATACGCCCACCAAATTCCATATTGCGCAACTTGTTCCGTAAAAAACTGTTCCATGGGGGATAAATATAGGATGGATTGAGGTGTGACCCAACAGCAAAGTTGGAAATAAATTGGCAAGGACGCGCCTATGGCGCAGTCGAATAAAAACGCAGTGTCCCCCCTCTATCTCCCCCCGGGGGGAGATAGAGGGGGGACTTGTTTAGTACAGCGGCAATTGGCTATTCGGTTACTACCGGCAAATCAGCCTCAGTCCAGGCGCGCATACCACCGGTCACATTGATCGGCTTCTGGAAGCCGGCCTCCAGCAGGCGGTTTGCCGCACGCATGCTGCGCTTGCCACTGCCGCAGATCAAATACACTGGGCGAGTTTTGTAGTCGCTGTATTCAGACACCCAGCTTTCGATGTCCTGAACCGGTCGCAGAATTGCGCCTGCAACATGCCCGCCTTCGCCGTTGTATTCTGCCGGGGTCCGCACATCCAGAACCAGACTTCGCGGATTGTCCTGCAAAAATTCATGAACCGCTTCCGGGGCCAAATCGTAGATAACCGGCTTTGCTTTCTGCTCCATTTTGGGCGGCGCCGGCACGGATGCTTCTTCAGGCGTATCTGTGCTACAAGCACTCAGGGCACTGACAATCAGGGCCAACAGCAAACCATATACCCAGTACCATATTCTGTTCTTCATTATCATTTTAGTCTCACATTTTAGTCGGTTAATCGTTCAAATTTCAGGCTAGCCACGATGCTCTTTTCTCGATCAAATCAGCAATGCACGTGCAAAAACAATTTAGGTTTCTTGCCATTGTGCTTACCCCCCTAAATCCCCTCCCGGGAGGGATGTAGGGGGAAAGCACAGTGACACAGCTAATTTTTAATGATTTTCGCTTTCTTCTTAAAGATATAACCACCTTGAGTGGCCCCCCAAACTTGCTCATCGTCTGCATTGAAACCCTGGTCCCAGCTGACAATCCTGTCATCCATAACCGTTACAATAGAGGTAGCATAGCTCGCGCCGCGCAGCTTGCTCTCACAGGCCTTCTTGACAGTCGAGCCTTCAAATGCACCGCTTGATTTTCTTGCCAGGATCACGGCACATCCCTTACGGATCGTCAATGAGTCGGGGTCAAGCTGATTCAGGCGTTCCATATCTGCCCAGCTGCCCGCGAAGCGCATTGGGTCCGGCAGCGAATAAACGGCGCTGCTGAAACGGCCATCTTCCAGAGGTGTCACATGATAAATTCTTTGCCGGTAGGGGCGATCCAGGGCGGATGCCGCTGCTTGCTCAACATAGAGCCAGTATCCATCTTCGCGCCCTTCCCAAATTCGGACCATCTCCAGGCGAATATCAAAATACTGGCTGTCGCTTGCCGCCTGCTCTTCGCTGGAGAATGAACCGGTCATCCATTCAGCAAGCAGCGACAAGTCGTCCTGTGCGGACAATTGCGACATAGCTGCTATCATAATCAGCAGCACTGCCAAAATCGGTATTTGTCGGTAAATCACGTATTCTCCGTTGAATTGTAAGTAGGTAATTGTCGGAAAATACGAAAAAGGGAGCGCTTTGAAAAATGCTTAATCAAAACGGTCGGGGTTATTCCAAAAAAATTGGGTGATACCGCTACGGGTCGCTATCCAGATGTAATCACCATCGAGAAGCAGACGGTAGCAATCGTCGTCCAACAACCCGTCTCGTTCCTGGAAAAGACGCCAATGCTTGCGCCGTCGGTCATATTTGAGCAGCCCCTTGGTAGTGGCGATCCAGACTGCCTGGTCCCCTATCATTAAGTCGCGATAAGGCGGCCCAATTTCAAATCCCAATTGGGAGAAGCTTTCCCATTTATCAGTCTTGAGGTCCAGAAAGTAGACACCGCCACCACCGGCAAACCAGGCTTCGCCGTCGAAAACATCCAGGGCTGTTACGTTAAAATCGGACACAGCCGCCTTGCTCTCAAAAAACTGCCAGGCACCGTTATTATCATCAAGGCGGAAAACACCACGATAGGTCCCGGCCCACAAAACCGAATCTGTCGCAACCAGTTGATTAAACTGGAGATTAAGAAAGCGGGCATCACGAATTCGCTCGACCTTCTGCGTTGGTATGTGCAAGCGGCTGATACCATAGTCCGTAGCGATGTAGAGGTAGTTTTTGAAGATTGCCAGGTCGTTGACCTCTTCATGAATCAAGCCGTCTTTGACGCCAAAATTTTTCCACTCATCCTGTCCGACATCATAGCGGGATACGCCAATTTCGGTGCCAAACCAAAGATGTTTTTCACCTGCCAGAATGCTGTAGACATTGTCCGACGGCAGATGACTGACCCAACGCGCCTGGTAATAATTCCAGCCGGAACTGTTCTCATTGTAGGGCCACTCGGCGATCCCCGGTCGATCAAATCGCTGCCGATCAACACCGCCCACCCAAAGATCATCTCCCATGTATTCCAGTGCGCGCGGTTCGATATCCGGCAAGCCAACGCCAAAGAAATCCACTCGCTGCGAGTTCATATCACCCTTGCCAAGCCCAAAACCATCAACCAGAAACCAGATGCGATTAAAGCGGTCAATCAGGTATCCAATGACTTCAAATTCTTCAAAATTGCTATCGAGCAATCGCCAGTCATTAAGAATAGTAAAGCCATCGTTTGCGAAAAACACCGGCAGGCTTAGCAATGCTTCTTTTCCAAAGAACACGCCGCGATCATTGGCGTTGCCGGTGCGCACGGTGGGTGTTTCGTAATTCCAGTGGGGTGTTTCGGAGCGACTGATCCACTCATTTCGCGCCGGATCGAACACAGCAAGACCTTGTGCTGTGCTGGCCCAGAGCAAAGATGTCTGGAAATCGTAAATGACCTCACGAACATCGTTGCTGGGTAAGCCATTGCTGGTGGTGAAGGGGTAATCCCAGTAGTTTTCATAGAGATGGTAACGAAGGATGCCGCCATCGCGACTGGCAATGTATAGATAGTGGGTACCAACGGACATGTTGGAAAATCGGCGTGCCTTGGTGTAGCTAATCCAATCGTCGAGCGCAAAATGAGCGCGACGCTGCTGCTCTGTTTTATAAAATGACTTACGCGCAAATTGAGCATGCAGCGGCTGCAAGAATAGCATAGCCGCAAGAATAGCGCTTATCGTAAGACCTTTCTTCAAATCTCTCAAACTGTCTCTCCTCCAAACCGGAATAATGTTGTTGATGCCGGGCATATAGTTCAATAATGTCCACCATCAAAAAAAGATTCCGTAAAACAGCATTTTGCAAGCGAAAAATCCGGTATTATTCGCCCATCACTTTCACGACCGCGCGCTTTCGCCGCTGCCCATCAAATTCTGCATAGTAGATCTGCTGCCACGGCCCAAGGTCCAGACGCCCCTCGGTGATCGGCACGATGACCTCATGGTGAATCAGCAAACTCTTCAGGTGGGCATCGCCATTGGTCTCTCCGGTTTGATGATGCCGATAATCGCTGCGAAAGGGCGCAAGTTTTTCCAACCACTCATCGATGTCTTCTATCAGTCCATCTTCGGCATCATTCACGTATACCGCCGCGGTAATATGCATGGCGCTCACCAGGACCATGCCCTCCTGAACACCGCTTCGTTGCACGATCTCCTCGACAGTATGGGTTATATTCTGATATTCACGCTTATTTTTTGAATTGAACCACAAATATTCTGTTGCAAACTTCATTTTTTTCTCCGAGACAAAACGCGGTTGAATAGTTGACTGGTTAACCAGTCAAGTGTTTATCCATAGACTTACCGCACCATTTGCACAATTTTATCATGCACTGCCGCAGTAGAGCGAAATTCCAGTTCTACATGGGTATCGAGATACTCCTCGCGGGTCACTACAGCCATTTCATAAATGCGATGTACCAGCCCGGCGTCTTTCATCGGAATATCAATCTGACCGCTGACAAAACTCTTTTCGATGAATTCCACCAGCTTGTCTTTGAGATGGTCGGTGCGAATTTGACGGGCAGCGCTTATGAATACGCTTTCCGGATATTGCTTGCGTAAAGATTGCAGCAGTCCTTTCTCTTCAAGCAAATCAATTTTATTGAAGACCATGAGGGTCGGATGGTCACCGGCATCAAGTTCATTGATCACCTCATTAACGGTGTTGATTTGCTCCTGGTAGGCCGGATGGCTGATATCGACGACATGCAGCAGCAAGTCGGTATCGATAACTTCATCCAGGGTGCTTTTGAAGGACTCAACCAGCTGATGTGGCAATTTACGAATAAATCCAACCGTATCACTGAGCAATATCTCGTGATTGCTGGCCAATTCCACACGACGGATCGTCGAGTCAAGTGTAGCAAAAAGCTGGTTCTTAACCAGCACTTCCGATCCCGACAGCAAATTCATTATGGTTGATTTGCCAACGTTGGTGTAGCCAACCAGGGACACCTTAAAGGCATTGCGCCGGGACTTACGGCGGGTCATGCGCCGCTGGTCGATCTTACGCAATTCCTTTCTCAGAACCTCAATACGTGTGCGAATAAGGCGACGGTCGGTTTCAAGCTGGGTTTCACCAGGGCCTTTGGTCCCGATACCCCCTACCTGGCGCGACAAGTGAGTCCACTGCCTGGTGAGGCGCGGCAGCAGGTGTCGCAACTGCGCCAGTTCAACCTGGGTTTTCGATTCACGCGTGCGTGCGTTCTTGGCGAAAATATCAAGAATCAATGTGCTTCGATCAATGATTTTGGCATCGGTCGCTTTCTCCAGGTTACGCACCTGGGCCGGGGATAAATCATCATCAAAGATAACGGTTTTTGCCCCCTGCCCCTTGGCAAGCCCCTTTAGCTCTTCCACCTTTCCTTTACCGATGAAATAGGTAGGATCAACACGCACGCGATCCTGGGTCAGCAAATCGATGACCTCCACATCCGCCGCCTCCGCCAGCATTTTCAGCTCAGCGAGGTTCTCCTGAACTTCCCACTTCGCATGTTTTTGTAAAGCCACACCGACGATCACTGCCTTTTCGGTGCCATTGATTCGTCCGTTTTCCTGCAAACTGCATTTCCTCTTGTTAGGTAGCCAAAGCCTGCTCATTCTTATAGCCAGTACGGGCAACTAGCATTTCGACGAGCAATAGAACCAGGGCCAGTATCAACAGTTGTTTCCAAAATTCCTGTCCAAAACGGCTGTTCTGCACTTGTTCGCCGACAATGCCGTCAACGCTCAACAAAGTAATTCCTGAAACCGCTTTCGTCAACTCTTCCGGCGAAAGAAAATCGGCGCGCGATTCTTCAGGCCAGGTATTCACCGACAACAAACCGATCAGCTCATCGTTCTGCAGAATTTCCATATTCGCCGGCAGCGGGGCATTACGGTATTCGAGAAAGAGGGTAGATCCCTTAATGCGTGGTGTTAATTTCGCCTCGACTTCATCTCCGCGAATAACAAAATCGTAGGGCGCTTCCAGATTACTGAATTCCTGCGTCAATGCCTGTCCGGTTCTCATGCTCTGCCGGTCCTGGATTTTACGATTACCGGCGTAATAGATTGCCCGGTACATCAGCGGGACGACAAAGCCCTTAAATGGCAACTGGGTCCATCGCGGATTGAGCGGCGTCGTCAAAAACAGCACCGTTCCCTTTTGTTGATTTGATTGAATCAGCAAGGGCGAGCGATCGCTTAAGCCAACCAGTGTTACAGCACTGCCCGCGGTTCGCAGTTTATAGGCGGCAAATACTTCGATGGGACTGACCTGCTTTTTCTTGTCCTCAAAAAGCCCTTCAAATATCGCGTGATTCCACAAGACATTTTGAACGGTCAAAAATTGATCCGAGTTACCGGGCGTTCCGACCCGTTCTACAAATTCACCAATCTGCGTGCGACGCAGCACTTTCTGATAGCTGCCGGCAGCAATATTTTCGCCGGGAATAATCAGCGCTCCGCCTCCTTGCGCAACAAACTGATCGAGGCGCTGCATGAGGGTTTCCGGAATTTGATTCAAGCCCTCCAGCACAATGACATCGTATTTGCTAAAATTGTGGCTGGTCCAGTTGAGCAAGACATCCTGTTCGAATTCGAAAACACCGCGCTCCGTTGCCGGTTGCACAATTAGCGGCAGGAAACTTTGAAAAGCCTTGTCCGGCACGATATGCAAAGATCGAATACGTTCCGGCACGTAGATGTTAAAATAGCGGCGATTGTCTTCCTGCAAGGCATCGCTTTCGATTTCTATCTCACCCTTGATGAAGCCATTATCGGTCAGGGTAATGTTGAAAGGCACCTCTGTCAGCTGCCCCGGCGCCAGGTTAACATTCTTCTGCGCAACGCGATTTCCGTTCAGCAAGACCGATGTCAGCGTTGCCAGGTGCTTGTCGCTATGTTGATTTGTAAGGAAGACCTGCAGTTGCAGCGGTTGATTTACTTCGACCAGGCGATTCTTCACCTCAACGCTATCCACTGAGATATTGTCAACCGCAGTGTGCGCAATACGCATGGCAAAATAGCGAATACCTTCGCTGGAGGGTTCATTGAGCAGCGGCTCAATGTCAGCCGGAGCTAATGCCGACGCCTGAAAGTCCGACAAGATATAGATTTCACGTCCGGAAAGCCTGGACCGCTGCAGTTTGCGGGTGGCCATATCGATGGCATTCGTTAAATCGCTCTTAAGATAATTGGTTTGCAAGCGCTGCAATACCCGTTCCCACAGCCCGGGCTGAAAACTCTCATCCTGCACCAACCATTCAGGCGAGCTGGTTGATTGGAGAATCGAAATGCGATCACCGGGCTGAAAGGCACTCTCCAGGGAAATAAATGACTGGCGAAGCTGCTCCAGCAGGCTGCCGGTTAATTTGACCTCGTTCATCGAGAGCGAATTATCCAGCACGATCACCGCCTCCACCTCGCTGCGTTCGCTTAATAAACCGGCTTGTCCGCTGTCAAGGGTTGGACGAGCAAAAGCAAGCACGATCAGTAAGATGATGGCGGTTCGCAAAATCAGCAGGAGCAATTGGCGAATCCGCAGATTGCGCATTTGTTTCTTTTCAAGCTTTTTCAGGAATTCTACAGTGCTAAAAGGGATGCGTTTAATCTTCCGTCGATTCAAGAGGTGAATCAACAATGGGATGCCAGCTGCCGCCAGTGCGTATAATATGACGGGATTTAAAAAACTCAGTGTGTACTCCTTTATATGAGGAAAAGCCGCATCGCTTCAGCAGTATCTGGGGGGCGGCTCTGAAATTCTGATTCGACCGAAATGTATTGGAAATATAAAATCAAATCAACCTGTTAATGTTGATACTGGAAATAAGTTAAGAGGTTTCGGATTTTCAATGACGAATGACGAATGTCGAATGACAAATACTTTGGAGATTAGAGACGGGAGATTGGACATTGCTGGTTTTTATATAGAATTCGGTAAGATGTCAAGACGGTGAAGCGTTAAAACGTTTTGTTTTTTCGATCAACGGACAGCGTTCAACGATATTTGTCATTCGACATTTGTCATTCGACATTCGACATTCGTCATTTGTCATTTGTCATTCGACAATGGTCATTCCCCCTCCTATCCAGCTATCTGAATACAAATCCAGCTTTATCCCAAACTATTGATTTATATGAATTTTGTGTCGTTTTTTCAAAAAGGGCTGGCAAAAATGGGTCGATTTGTCTATGTTCACTGCAGAATTGCTTCACTGTTCTTCGACACCGGCGACCGGGCAAGGCCGATTGTTCACCCCGTATTTCACACCATGGCTGACTGCCCTAGCGGCATAAGCTTCCTCAATCAGTCCGGTTTGCCAAAATATGCTCACCCGTATGTTGCTCGGCGAGATTCGCCGATGTGAGGGTCTTGTATTTTCTTGACAGCTTACACCGAATAGTTGTTTTGAACTTCACAAGATGATCGGGTTGACCATGCATTCGCAAACATTATTTGAAGGCAAACCACTTGCTGCTCTTCTCCTTATATGCTTCATTTTATCATTGATTGCCCCACTTTCTGCACAAAGCAAAACCTATTCGCAGGTAAAGATCTTTCTTTCGGACGCAAGCGATATCAAACGTCTGGCCCAGGAAGGCGTTCATATTGATCATGCACAGCGCGGAAAAAGCAGCTCCGGCGACATCGTCTTAGAGGCCGTTCTGGATAATAAGCAGGTGCAGCAGCTTGAAAGCGCGAACTTCCAATTCGAAATTATTCACTCCGATCTAGCAAGTTTGATTGAAGAACGCACTCAGGCGGAGCAGCAGTCGCCGACAAAGCTAGCGGGGCTTTCAAATCTGGACCGCTTTGACCTCGGTGAGATGGCCGGTCACTACACATTTGCCGAGGTGGAAGCTAAACTCGATCAACTGGCCACTGATTTTTCGCACCTGATCACCCGGAAGAAATCCATCGGCACCACATATGAAGGGCGCGAGATATGGATGGTGAAAATTTCCGACAACCCAAATATAGACGAAGATGAGCCGGAAGTGCTTTACGATGCCCTGCATCATGCCCGCGAACCGCAAGGCATGATGACCCTGATGTATTTTATGATTCACCTGCTAGAGACCTATGCGAGCGATCCTCAAATCCGTCAATTGGTCAACTCGCGAGAACTCTACTTCATTCCGGTGGTAAATCCGGACGGCTACGTCTATAACCAAACTGAACACCCGGACGGCGGCGGATTCTGGCGAAAAAACCGTCGCCCCAATCCCGATGGCTCTTTTGGGGTCGATCTCAATCGAAACTACAGTTTTGCCTGGGCCCACGATGATCTTGGATCGAGCGCGCAGCCAAATAGCGACACCTATCGCGGCGAAGCCCCCTTTTCCGAAGCGGAATCCCGCGCCATTCGCGACTTCTGTGAAACCCGCAATATCGCCACAAGCTTCAGCTATCACGCCTTCGGGAATATAATGATTTATCCCTGGAGCCATCATGATGAGACATTGACCGCGGACTCAGCCGCCTTTGTCCATCATGGCCGGCATCTGACAGAGATAAATGACTACGCTGCCGGAACGATTGACGAAACCCTTGGCTATCCCGCCAATGGCTCGCATATCGACTGGATGTATGGGGAGCAAGGCGATAAGGAAAAAATCCTCGCCTTTACACCGGAAATCGGCGGCATTACCGATAATTTTTGGCCGGCGCGACGTCAAATCATTCCGCTGGCGCAGGAAAACCTGGCAGCCAATATTCATTTGGCAACCATAGCCGGCGGATACCTGCATTTGAAAAGCAGTCGCGTGGTCAATTCGGAAAGCGGCGCCGTCCTGCCGGGACAAACACTCGACCTGGTTTTGGAACTGGAAAACATCGGACTTGAAGCAGCTCATTCTATTTCTGTGCAGCTTGAGAGCAGCGATCCCTATGTCGACCTGCGCGGTCAGCCATTTGTGGAAGTAGCATCGCTGTTTAGCGGCGAGGCATCGGTTCAGGCTGCCCCTCCCCTGCAAATTCTCGCCGGTGCGCCGCCTGGATACCGGCCACAGATCGATGTGCGAATTATGATTGATGGCAACGAATATCGTCAGCCAATACGAGATTTGATTGTCGGTGAAGCGCGCCTTATAGCGCTCGGAGACGCTGAGCCGAACAGTCGCAAGTGGCAAAGCACCAACGGCTGGGAGGTCAGTGAAATCCATGCTGCATCCGGGAAATTTTCCTTTACGGACAGCCCAAACGGAAATTATCAACCGACCAGCCAAAGCTGCCTGACCCTGGCCCAGCCGCTCGATCTGTCACGGGAAGCAAGTGCCTACCTGACCTTTAAAGCCCGTTGGGATATTGAGACAAACTTCGACATCGTTCGCCTGGAGGCTTCAACAGACAGCAGTCTCTGGACCCCCCTCGAGGGTATTTATACCAGCGCGGCAAGCGGCAAGGGCGTGCAGGAAATCGGGCAGGCAGGATACGATGGACGCCAATGGGAATGGCTGACCGAGATCAGTGATTTAACGGCCTTTGCCGGACAACCGGAGGTGTTTTTGCGTTTCGTGCTGGTCTCCGATCTTACTGTCCAGCATGACGGGTTTTGTGTGGATGACATTGTTCTGAAGACATTCCGGGACAATCAATTACGCCAAACAAACGATCAACCTGTTCTCACTGAGGGATTTTTGCTGTCTCAGAACTATCCGAATCCCTTTAATCCGGAAACACACATTCGCTTTGAGCTGGCTACAGAAGAGGATGTATTATTGGAAGTATTTGATATCACCGGCGTGCATGTGCGCACTCTATTGGATATCAGCCTGGCGGCCGGGCCCCATGAGGCTAGCTGGGACGGAACCGATCGCACCGGATCTCAGCTGGCTTCCGGCGTATATTTTTACCGATTGAGTGCAGGTGGGCAGGCAAAAACCCGACGAATGATGCTAATTCGTTAAGACAAGGGAAACAGTTGCTGCTTAAGGCCACCCATGTTTTTTGAATTGCCTTTTGAGAATCCGCTATTTCATAAAGTCATTTAAATTGACTTCCCCGCTGCGAATTTTCCCGACAAATTCCAGGTAGAAACTCTTGGTGCCGATATCCAGCCAGCGGCCTTCGTAGGGATAGACAAATATACGTTCTCCGCCCTCAATTGCCGGAATGTAGAAAGCGGAAATAATCGACTGATTTTCGGCACTCAGGTAGCTACGGGCATGCGCAGATAACACCTGATGTCCGGTAAAAATGCCGGTCTTCAATCCAAACGGCATCATGGCATTGCGCACGAGGAAGCCCTGTAGCTGAAAATGTGCATTGCGAAGCAGTAAGCCGTAGTCCGTACTGTTGGTAGACGGCAACATTGTCATGGTCGCAATTGCATCATGTTCATAATGCCACTTGTAGAGCTCGCTAATATTCACCTCGCAGAGCACGTCGGCATTGACCACAACAATGGTTTCGCCTTCAAAATAGGATTCCGCATTGGCGATGCCGCCGCCGGATCCTAGCAGTTCCGGCTCTTCGCTGTAAATCAACTCCACGCCAAATTTGCGCCCGTCTCCCAGATGCTCGCGGACAACGTCAGCGTGATAATGCAGGTTGACCACGACCCGTTCAATGCCCTGGTTGGCCAATTTGTGAATGACCGTATCGATGATCCGCACATTTCCCAACGGCAGCAAGGGCTTGGGAATTTCTTTGGTCAAGTCCTGCATGCGGGTGCCGAATCCGGCTGCCATCACCATGGCAATGCGTGGTTTTCCGTTCGGGTTTGTCAATCGTTTTCCTCAGATTTTTACTTTATTTATAGCAACTATTTTACTAATTTTAGATCGTATGAAAAAATCATGCCTCAACAGACGTATTTGTGCCTTTGTTTTCCCAATTTTCTTTGCCATCGCTCCTATTTATTCCATACTCGCACAGGAAGTTGACCGCGACTCCCTCGAAATAAAATACCGGCTAATAGAAAATTACTATAGCCAATACGAAGACATTGTCAAAATCAAGCTCCCTCCCTATCTTTCAACGCGGGAAGTGATGGAACAGGTTAAATTATCTGTTCAGTGGCCCGGTGACCCACCGCCATCAAAACGGACCCGTATCTACGTGTTTCGGGATGACGCTGTCATCGGTGATAAATCTGCCACCGGCGCAATGTACTTCCCCGGAAAAGGCTTCCGTTGGGACTTGACGGACTGGTTGCCGGACCTCAGCATTTACACCTATCGCCCCGGTTCTGTAGATAAAATGATCTACAATACCGTCCTCGACACCTTTTTTTCAGCGGAAATGTTCGCCTCGGAATATTCGACAGCACCTGAAGCGGGTTCGAAGATGATTCGGAACAAGAAGAAGAACGTCGCCAGCCTCTTCGACATCACGACAACGGAGATGGATTCTATCTACTTCCGTGTCAAGTGGTGGCTTGAATTAAATCCGCAGGCGCGCGTTCAACCCAAGCCCTAGCCGAACTCTCATCCTCCCTGCTAAAAGCCTTTCCTAAACTATAATTTCATTAAAAAACTTGCATATTTCCGGCGAAATCCGTTCACTAATAGCGCTTTATCCAGAATAATGCTGTTGGTCTAAAGTATCCACATGATGCTGTAGCGCAACAAAATACAGTCATTTTTAGCGAAGAGGAAAACAAAATGAAAAAAGCGTGGATTCTCGGTCTTGTTCTGGTTGTGTCGGGTTTATTTACCGGGTGTAATCCATACAACACCATGGTTGAGCAAGATGAAGCGGTGAAAACTGCCTGGGCGCAGGTTGAAAATGCCTATCAGCGTCGCGCAGACCTGATTGACAACCTCGTGGCCACGGTCAAGGGATTCGCCGAACAGGAGAAGGAAGTATTGGTAGGTGTCACCGAAGCGCGCGCCAAGCTCGGTGGCGTTATGAATGTCGACTCTGATCTGCTGAGCAATCCCCAGCAGATGCAGCAATTCCAGGAAATGCAAGGCACCCTTTCCGGGGCGCTGCAGCGATTGATGGTAGTGGTTGAACAATATCCGGTTTTGAAATCTGATCAGAATTTCCTGAACCTGCAGGCGCAATTGGAAGGCACGGAAAATCGCATTTCTGTTGAGCGGCGTCGCTACAATGAAGCTGTGCAAACCTATAACACCAACATTCGCAGCTTCCCCTGGAATTTCCTTGCCCCGATGTGGGGCTTCACGCCTCGTGAGCCATTTAAGGCGCAATCCGGTGCTGAAGTAGCTCCCAAAGTTGAGTTTTAGGCCGGCGCATAGTGAAAAAGCCCTTTAAACATGCAATGCCGGTAGCTTTTACCGGCATGCTGCTATTGACTGCGCTGGTCACTTCAGGCAGCAAGCTCCACGCTCAAGGTGAATTCCCCGCTGCAAGCAGTTGGGTAAACGATTTTACCGGCACACTGACACCTGCACAAAAGCAGACCCTCGACGCCCGGCTGCGAGCGTTGGAAACCAACACCTCCACCCAAATATTTGTCGCTATCTTCAATCGCGTTCCCGAGAACTATGTGATGGAAGATTATGTTACGCGGCTTTTTACCAAATGGGGGCCGGGTCGCAAGCAGGAGCAGAACGGCGTTCTTCTGGCGATCTTTTTGCAAGACCGCAAACTACGTATAGAAGTTGGCTACGGGCTGGAAGATGCACTGACTGACCTGCACTCAGCTGTCATTATCCGCGATGAAATTGCACCGCCTTTTCAACGCGGGGATATTTACGGCGGCGTTTCGCAGGGCATCGAGGCGATTATTGCCGCCGTTGAAGGACGCTATAATTTGCCTGTTCGCCGACGTACACCACAAAGCGATGATGATAGCAATTATTTGTTCTGGCTCTTCGTGGCCTTCTTAATCATCCGGGCCATCTGGCAGTCACGGCGGAGCCGTTCGACGACCTACACTCGGCGTGGCCATCGCTCGCATCGCTGGGACGGTCCGATTATTTTCACTGATTTTGGACGCGGCGGAGGGCGATCCTCAGGTGGCGGTTTCGGTGGTGGATTCGGCGGCGGATTCGGTGGTATGTCCGGTGGCGGCGGGGCTAGCGGAAGCTGGTGATGCTGCCTTCGGCAGCGTCAGGCGCTGCGCGCCGATATTTAAGTTGGATGGGCCAGAAAAATCTCTATCAACTGTCAACAATTAACTGATATCTGCTTTATGAAAACAGCCGATCGCAAACGCACCTATTTCCATCAGGAAGAAGCGGAACGCATTATAGCGGAGATTCGTGCCGCAGAAAAAAAGACCGCCTGCGAAATTCGTCTGCATGTGGAGAATCGCTGCTGGCGGCATCCGATTAAACGGGCGCAAGTCGTGTTTCGCAAAATCGGCATGCAGCGCACCGAAGGGCAGACCGGACTGCTGATTTATCTCAGCATGAAGAGCCGCAAATACGCCATCATTGGTGATAGCGGCATCAGCGAGAAAGTCGAGTCGACCTTTTTTGAAGAAGTTCGCAATCTGATGCAGCCATATTTCGATGAGGAAAAATTCTGCGAAGGCGTTTGTCAGGGCATCCGCTTTTGCGGAGATCACCTCGCCCCGCTCATCCCCTGGCAAGCCGACGATGATAATGAACTAAGTGACGATATTTCTGTTGGGGAGTGAAGAAAGCAAGGTGTTAGGTGTCGATTGGTAGTTGATCGTTGACGGTTTTTCGTTAAAAAGTTAAAACGTGAAAACGTGAAAACGTGAAAACGTCAGAATGGGACTTTGTTGTTAGTTCTGAGTCCATATCCCTCTTCGAAGAAGGATGTAATTTTTCATTCGACATTCGTCATTTAATTCACTGCCACCGACTACCGCTTTCCGCCAACCATATTCTCCTGCCGCTGCCACTCAAATTATTTGAATCCCTTGGTCAGTCCCAAACCAATCGGGCGAATCATCACCACATTCGGCGGACCTTCGAAGCCGCGATGGACTTCCATCAGCAAGACAACCGCGCGGGATTCCAGCGGACTCTTCATATAGCCTACAACGGCCACATCCAGTAGCCAGGCATAGGGATCCTCTCCCCCACTTTCATCCAAAATCACTTTACTGCCCAGCTTCCTGGAAATCGCCTTCAGTTGTATCCGGCCAACAGAGCCTTTCATACGACCTTCCTTTTTGCGATCGGCAGTTAGCTCCACTGTCAGTTCGTCACCTTCAAATTGCAGGGGAAAGCGCAACAGACCGCCCCGCGCTGGAACCGTAACTTGCAGCTCATTAAACTTCTCAGACATCATCGATTTCTGATTTTCCCAAAAGGCCTTGCCGGCTTTGCGATAATCAGCAGCGCTGCGAAGCTCCGCCAGGCCATCGGAATTATGGTTGTGCTGCCAGACGATCTTATCAGTAACAAGACTTTGCACTTTTAGTCGGCCGGTATAGCAACCACAGGCCACATCCGGGGGCTCGCTGAGCCAGGAAAATTTGCCGTCTGCGGACCAGCCAATCGGCGAAAAACGCTCCAACAACAAAGTGTCCCATGGATCTTTGCCATAAAATCGCCCAAACGCTTCGCGAACAAAAGGATAGTAGTCCACTGAATCCGGATGCGTCAATTCCAGCTCACGCACGGCCTTATTGGGCTGGTCGATTTGTGCCTGATTCTCTTCAGGCGCAGCTATCGTTTCGGCAGGTGCTTCCTGCTGACCATCCGGAGCAGGTAGCTTCGCTTCGGGTGCTGGCTTCTCACCGCCGCCGCAAGCTACGAAAAAGGCCAGTATCAATGTAGTCAGATGTCTTTTCATGCTGGAAGATAAGCCGCTATCAACAATATCCAAAGACGTTCACCATGAAATTGGCAATTGCATCGGCAGACTCTTGTAAATGTCAAATTTTGTGGCTACATATTGACATGCCAAAGAAAACGCTGCCATTTTCCCTCACCTCCTTTGCCGACTTGCTCCCACCCTTATCCGGCAGCTTTCTTCCCTGGGTTATCATTCCCGGACTGTAAAATCCCACCCGTTGTTTTATACCAGGCAAAATCCGGCCGTCGGGGTTCGTATGCCCGGCTGCCCTGAAACATTTTATGATCTCAAGAGAGATGTGAAATTATGGCAAGCAATTACAAAAAGCGCGGAGTGGATTATCAGCATAATAGCAATATGCGCACCCTCCCCGGCCACTACTATCATTCCGAAGCGATCTATCGTGAGGAGCTTGCAAAGATTTTCTATAAGCGCTGGTTGCTGGTTTGTCGCGAGGAAGAATTGCCTACGCCCGGCGACTTTCAGACGGTAACGATCGGCGACGAAAGTATCATTCTGGTGCGCGACGAGGGCGGCGATATTCATGCACATTTTAATGTCTGCAGACATCGCGGTACTCGCATCTGCATGGAGGAAAGCGGACAATTCGAAAACGGCATCATCCAATGCCCTTACCACGCCTGGCGCTATCGACTTAACGGCGAGCTACGTGCCGCACCGTTGATGACTGAGCTGGAGGGTTTTGATAAAGCAGCATATCCCTTACACAGCGCCCATGTTCGCAGCTGGGGTGGCTTTGTCTTTCTTAACCTTGCGGAAAATCCGCTTCCCTTTGAGCAGGAACTTGGACCGCTTTTAGGGAAATTCTCCGAATGGCATCTGCCGGAATTGCGCATCGCTCATAGACTAGAATATGAACTGGCATGCAACTGGAAGCTGATTCTTCAGAATTACCAGGAATGTTATCACTGTCCGGGTGTGCACCCGCTGCTTTCAAAGTGGACACCATTTCGCAATGCGGTGCATGACTGCATGGAAGGAGCGGTCATCGGTGGCTATATGGAGATGACGGAAAAAGGTGGCGGCATGACAATGGATGGCAAAGCGGCAGCGCCGCCGGTTTGCGAGGTGCACGGCGATAATTTGCAGCGTGTTCACTACTATTCGATATTCCCCAACCTGCTGTTTTCGCCGCATCCCGATTTCGTGCTCTACCATCGTATTCGTCCGCTTGGCGTCGGCAAGAGTAAAAATGATTGCTTCTTCCTTCTCCATCCGGATGTAATCAATAATGATGCACACATGGCGCGCTTCCAGTCAGCCATTGAGTTCTGGGATGCCACAAATCTCGAAGACTGGCAAGTCTGTGAACAAATGCAATTGGGCCTCAAGTCCCGCCGTTTTGATCGCGGGCATTATTCCGGACAGGAAGACATCCTCTTTGCGTTAGATCGTGAGGTGTTAAAAGCATTGGGGCATGAAGGAGACGATTAACGATTGAAGATTGACGATTGACATCCCCCTGTGTCCCCCTTCGAAGGGATTTCAGGGGGATGTGACTAACAAACACCTAAACACGGGCCACGCTTATGCAAAAGACGCCTTTCTTCCCGCGGATGATGTCCTTGTGCGAAAGTATGCACTGGAAGGAATGGGCCGGATACCATGCGGTTAGTTCCTATCAGTTCTATCACGACCAGGAATATTTTGCTTTTCGCAATTCAGCCGGCCTGCTGGATGTCACGCCTTTATTCAAATACCGGGTTGAGGGCCCGGACGCCGCTGATTATTTGTCACACATTATGGTGCGCAATATTCGCAAGCTCAAGGTTGGACGCGTTGCATATCTTTGCTGGTGTGATGATGACGGTAAAGTCATCGATGACGGCACTGTTATGCGTCGTTCCGAAACGTCCTTCTTCGTTACCTCTGCGGATCCTTCCTACGCCTGGTTCAGCCGCTTCCGGCGTGGCTATGATGTCGAGTTGGAAGACGTGTCGGACAAAGTCGCCGGACTTGCGCTGCAAGGCCCCACATCACGTGATATCCTGCGACAGACCTGTGATGCTGATATGGATCAGCTGAAATTCTTCCAGACGGTCTCTGCCAACGTAGATGGCTATTCGATCTGGATCTCTCGCACCGGCTATACCGGCGATCTCGGTTATGAGATCTGGGTAGAAAACGCGCATGCATTGAAACTTTGGGATGCCTTGATGGCCAACGGCCGAAACTACGCAATACGTCCGGCCGGCTTGGACGCACTGGATGTCACCCGCGTAGAAGCCGGTTTGATTCTCAAGAATGTCGACTACTATAATTCCCTTCACGCCTTGATCGAAGATCGCAAATCGTCGCCCTACGAACTTTCGCTCGGATGGACCGTGCATCTGAATCGCGCACCCTTTAACGGGCAGCAGGCGCTGAAAGCCGAAAAAGCCAGTGGATCACAGTGGACAATTGCAGGCCTGGATATTGACTGGCCGGAGACGGAAGCACTCTATGCAAAACACGGTCTGCCGCCGGAAATCAGCACCATGGCCTGGCGAAAATCCATACCAATTTATTTTGATCGAGATGGCGCGCAGCAAATCGGTTATGCCACCAGCGGCACTTGGTCTCCTATCCTCAAAAAGAATATTGCCCTGGCAACACTGCAGACCGACTATGTCGATTTGGGCAGCGAGGTCTACATCGAAATGACTGTGGAGCATAAGCGCCAGACGGTTGCGGCAATTTTGCACAAACCGCAGTTCTATGATCCCGAGAGGAAGAAGTCGAATCCGGGACTTGTGGGGAATGACAAATGAAGAATGACAAATCACATCCCCCTTTATCCCCCTTCGAAGGGGGATGTGATCAACTAGCAACCATCAACTAACAACTATCCTTTCAGGTTATGACAAAAAAATACGATGCAATTATCATTGGCGGTGGGCATAACGGATTGATTTGCGCAGCATATCTCGCCAAAGCCGGACGCAAGGTGCTGGTCCTCGAAAAACGACATGTGCTTGGCGGTGCTGCGGTATCGGAAGAGCTTTATCCGGGATTCACCTTTTCCGTGGCGTCTTACGTGGTCAGCCTTTTTCGGCCCCACATTATTCGCGAGCTGAATCTTGCCCAACATGGCTACGAGATTATTCCGATGGACTGCTCTTTCCTGCCATTACCAAACGGCGACTCCCTGGCGCGCTGGGCGGATCCGAATCGTAGTCGCATGGAAATCAGCCGCTTCAGCAAGAAGGATGCAGAGACTTATCCGGAATTCAGCCGCATCATGACCCTCATGGGCAAATTCGCTAAAGAGATTATTGATCACCCTGCACCTGACATTGCCTCCATGAAGCTGAAAGACCTGCAGGGCCTACTGCGTATGTCGCGGGTCTTTAAAGACCTCGGGCCGGATCTCTTCCATCTTAACCTAAAGCTGTTGACCTTAAGCGCCACCGATTTTCTCGACTTATGGTTTGAATCCGAAACCCTGAAAGCGCCGATGTCGGTAAGTGGCATTATTGGGACATTTCAAGGCGTCCGTTCTCCTGGCACTGCTTATGTCCTCCTTCATCATTATATGGGTGAGCTGGATGGCGCCTTCCGCAGCTGGGGATTCTCGAAGGGCGGTACTGGCGGCGTCAGCATGGCTTGCGCCCGCGCGGCGGAGAGCTTTGGCGCAGAAATTCGCACCAGCGCTTCTGTCGCCTCTGTTAAGATCAAGAACAATCGCGCCTGCGGTGTGGTTTTGGAAAATGGCGACGAACTGGATGCCAAATTAGTGGTGTCCAACCTGGATCCGCGACGGACCTACCTCAACCTGGTTGGTGAAGATCACCTGGATGGCGACATCGTTAAGGAAATCAAGCGCTATAAGCTTCGTGGCAGCTCCGGTAAGGTCAACCTTGCCCTGGACCGCGTCCCGGAGTTCACCTGTTGCCCCGGCGATGGTGATCATATTCGCGGCGATATAGCCATCGCTCCGGGCATCGACTACCTGGAAAAAGCGTTTGATGAAGCCAAATACGGCGCATTCTCGCGACGTCCATATATCAATGCCGTTATCCCTTCCCTATCCGATCCCAGCATTGCCCCGCCGGGCAAACATGTAATGTCCTGCTTCGTCCAATACGCTCCCTATCACATTTCTGAAGGGGCTGAAAACTGGCCGGAACAGCGCGCGGCTTTCGGCGAAGCGGTGATAGATACGCTGGAAGAATATGTCCCGAATATTCGCGACATTATTCTCCACAAACAGGTGCTGACTCCCTGGGATCTGGAACAGCAAATGGGGCTTAGCGAAGGAAATATTTTTCACGGCGAATTGAGTCTTGAACAGCTGCTCTTCCAGCGCCCCCTGGCAGGCTACTCTAAATACGAAACTGCTCTGCCCAATCTCTGGATGTGCGGTAGCGGCACGCATCCTGGTGGTGGCATCATGGGAGCCGGTGGAGAGCTGGCCGCAAAAACGATTTTGAATAGAAGGGAAATATAAATTGAGTCAATATGATGCGATTATCATTGGCGCCGGACATAATGGCCTTACCGCGGCGATAGTTCTGGCGCAGGCCGGGCGCAAGGTACTCGTCCTGGAAAGGCGAAATGCGGTTGGCGGATTAGCAGCCGGGAACCCATTTTGCGAAGGCTATATTTCTCCCGGCCTCTTGCATGACACCAGCATGATACGTACCTCGGTTGTCGATGAGCTTGGGTTAGCACAGCACGGACTGGAAATTGAGAATACCCCCGCTCCCATTCACCTTTTGGCCAAAGACGGTAAGCAGATTACGCTTTCTGCAGATATCGAGGCAACCGCAGAAAGCATCTCGCGGATATCGAAAACGGATGCAGAAGCCTACAAGGCGTATAAGCATTTTATGGACCATATCGCCAGCTGGCTGCAAACGCTGCTTGACAGCCCTCAACCGGCGCTTCCCGGTAGCGACCTTGGGCAGTATTTTCAATTATTCAAGAAGAGCATCGGCCTGCGGCGGCTGGGTAAAGATACCATGATGGAGCTACTGAAAATTCTGCCGATGTCCGTCGAAGACTTCCTCGATGAACATTTTGAGTCCGATATGCTGAAAGCCGGGCTAGCCTTTCCAGCGATATTCGCCACCTACAATGGTCCTCGGTCAGCCTTTACCACCATGAACCTTCTCCTCCACGAAACAGCGTCTCTGACAAGAGTCAAAGGCGGTCCAATGCAGCTGGCAGGTGCATTGGAAGCGGCAGCGCGGGCAGCAGGCGTCGATATTCGCACCGGGACAACGGTATCAAAAATTGCGCTTGCTGAAGATGGCAGCGTCCGTTCCGTACAGACCGATAGCGGCGAAGAATTTACCTCCCTGAGGATTGGTGCATCCATTTCGCCGGTAAATGTCTTCTTCGATCTGTTTTCGCCCTATGAAATAAACCATCGTTTGGCGGCCCAGGTTGAAAACCTCCGCACGCGCGGACTGGTCGCAAAAGTCAATTTGGCGCTCAACAAATCACTGGATTGGAAAGCGTCCTTTGAGCAGCCAATTGAATACGCGCGGACTGCCAGCAGCTTTACGGAAATGGAGAAGGCCTTCGATGCTGTCAAGTATCGACAATATTCGCAAAAGCCCCTTCTCGATATTTTTGTTCCGACTGTTCACAACAAACATCTCGCCCCGGACGGTCATGAGGTCGTTTCTATTTTAGCGCAGTTTGCACCACGGGCCATCGACGGCGGTTGGACGGATGCGGCAAGAAAGGAATTCCTGGAATCGGTGATTGAAACGCTCGCAGAATATTGCCTGGACCTACCAGCCTCCATCGTCGGTAGCGAACTACTAACACCGCAGGATATTGAGGCACGCTATAATATTCGCGGCGGGCACTTGCATCACGTTGAGCATGCAATCGACCAGTTGATAGGCCGTCCGATTGGATCTTGCGCACAATTCGCTACCCCTATATCGGGCCTGTTTCTTTGCGGAAGTGGATCCCATCCGGGCGGTGGATTGACTTGTATGCCGGGATTTCTTGGCGCTCAGGCGATGCTGTCAGGAAAGGATTGATGCTTGTGCAAGCGACGAATTTGCCTGGCGTGGCGATTCAGGTGTTCGTATAGAAAATCAAGCGTTTGGAGAATATTGAAATAGCCGACGATCGGATGCTTGAAAATAATGCGATCGATGCGGTCGTTTGGCAGCACCTCAAGAAACTCATTTAGTGCCTCACGCTGCGCTTTCCAATCCGTAAGTAAATCCTGCAAACTAGCAAAGCGCTGCGGCGAGCGCAAGACCCGCGGTGCCTGGAATTTCAGCGGTGAGCGCAGCGCTGCGGTTAGCGCAATTCCTCTCCAACTTTCGGCAAGGCCGCTCGACGGCAATTCCTCCGCCTGATTTTTCTTCAGCAAATAGGATAGCACAGCCTTCTCCGCAGCGAGAACATGCTCCAGCACATTTTGAATCGACCAATTTCCGCTATCCGGAATAAAATCCAGCTGCGCCTGATCCATCGCATCCAGTTCCGCCAACAAGGCTGCTGATAGCTTCTCGAGCTTTTTGAATTTTGTTTCTATTTTTGGATGCATCTCTGTCCCTACTTAAAAATAACCGTCTTGTTTTTGTAGACAAGGATTTTGTTCTGCACGTGATACCAGATGGCGCGGGCCAAAACAATCTTTTCCAGATCGCGCCCTTTACGCACAAAATCCTTTACGGAGTCACTATGACTAACTCGGACGATATCCTGCTCAATAATCGGCCCAGCATCGAGATCCGCGGTCACGTAGTGACTGGTCGCCCCGATAATTTTGACGCCTCGTGAATGCGCTGAATGGTAGGGCTTGGCGCCCGGAAAAGCCGGCAAGAAACTATGATGAATGTTAATGATGCGATTCTGGTACTGCTCGGTAAAGCCCGGCGAGAGGATTTGCATATAACGGGCCAGCACCAGGAAGTCAACCTCCGCTTCCTGCAACAGCTGTAATTGCTTCGCTTCACTTTCCGGCTTAATACTCTTGTTTACCGGTATATGATGATACGGAATCCCAAACTTGCTGACCACATCGGCAAGGTCCGGATGATTGCTAATCACCATCGGTATATCGACCGGCAATTCACCCGATTGATGGCGCGAAAGAATATCAAACAGGCAGTGGGAATATTTGGAGACAAAGATACCTAACTTTGGTTTGGGATACGAAAACCGCAGTTCCCAACGCATACCAAAGCGTTCGGCCATTCCCCCAAACTGTTTCTCGAATTCCGACCACCCCATATTAAATCCCTTAACGTCCCACTCGAGGCGCATAAGAAAGACATCTTCCTGAACGTCAACATGCTGCTCTAAATTGACAATATTGCCACCACGATCCCATATAAAACGGGTCGTTGAAGAAATCAGTCCTTTTTGGTCCGGACAGGAAATTAACAAAATGGCTGATTGTGCCTGGTCGCTCATGATATCGTCTCCGCTGTTGTTTACCCAAAAGAAATAAACGACCAATAAGGAAGGAAAAACAGCAGAATGCAAGGAGAAGGTCTAAAAAAGTGTAGGACCTCTCAGAGATCGCTGTTCTCTAAAAGCTCCTACGTTCTTGGAGGAGATCAAATTTTAATAACTGGCAGCACGCCGTTGTAATCTTTTTTCGAGACGGCGATAACATCTCTGGCCGGCTTCGCTATGATTCGGTTGTTCACCAATCAACAAGCTGTTCATCACGCCCATCACCACTCCGGCGCCTTGCTCGCCTTTCCGGAGTGTTCTTACTTTCTTCAATAATTTATACTCACCAATGCGGGCATTTTGTTCCCGCAAAAAAAGCGGCGCAAAAAATTGGTCCAGGCGTCCTTTAATGACGCGCTTTAATGTGTTTCCAACCGGATACTTGCGAAAGGATTTCAGGCCAAATTCATTTGAGCGGATAGCCATGAGGATTTCGTCTTCTGCGATTCCCTCCTGTTCAGCAATCCAGCGAGAAGCACGGTAGACATTTTCGCGGTCCTGCCAGTACTCGGTTGGCACCTTGCCAATTTCCCAGGGTTCGAAACGTCCCGGCCACGCGCTGTCAATAGCCCGAAAAAAGTTCTTCCCGAAACGCTTTTCGAAAAGCGTTGCCAATCCGAACACGCTAAAGGTCTTGCGATTGAGGGTTCGCTCAGCAAGCAGCTGAGGTGCTTGATCCACCGTCCATCCCTGCTGTGCAAAGATCCAGCGTACCGCCGCACCGGCGGTTTGATCGGTCCAGTAGCTGCCCGGCACCTTGCCGATTTCCCAGGGCTCAAGATGCGGATATGCCGCCGCAATAGCCCGAGAAACCGAATTGTAGTAGCGATTGAACATGTATGACAAGCCGTTTTGCGCAAAGGCAGTTTTGCTAATCGCGTGCTTGTAAAATTCCTGCGGATGCAGGCCCAGGCGGCTTTCCAAGAGCCAGCGAATAGCGTCAATGCGGTGCGACTCCGTTTCCCAATAGTCTGTCGCAGAACGACTGTGAAGCCAGGGCGGTATGATATCGGCATAGGCATTGCGCAGGACGCGATTGCAGGAATAGTTGAAGAAGCGATAAACGTTTTGCAGCTTATGGCGAATAAAGAATGTTTCATCGCGTGCGGCAAGAATCTCTTGTGGCGAGGTTTCCAAAATTTCGTCGATCAGGAAACGTGTTACGATAGCTGAACGCTTGTCCCCGTCTCGCTGCAAAAAATTAGCAGGGAAGCTCTTTTCAATACCGAGATAGAAATTGAGGTAGGCGTGTATCGTTAGTTCGTCATCCAGTTCGGCACTGCCGTCTGTCTGTCCAATAAAAGTCACTTCTCCCTGCGGATAAAACTTCGCAAGAAGGGCTATTTGCTCTTCAATCTTTTGAACGAGGCCATCATCCAGTGTAACATCTTTCACGGCGCCGAGCTGCGGAAAGAACAGGGGCCAATCGGCAATATTTCTAAGCAGTTTTTCTTCGAGGAAGTTCATAGCCTCGATGCTTAAATGGTTCCGCAAATTATCCATAACCGTCTCGGCTTTTGGTGTCTCCACCTTCTCGATTGTGACGCCCACGTCCGTCGAGAGCCATTCAAAGTCATATGCATCCAGAGAAACGAACCCACGCTTTTGCGATTCCAGCAACAGAAGCTGCTGAATTTCACGCATGGCGATATGCAAAACCGGCCGGTAGAGTGCCTCATCAAACAGTTCAATTTGTAGAAGTGACACCACTGTTTCCTGTCCCAGCACCGATTGGCAAAGTTCTATAAAGTCCGGATGCTCCCGGGTCCACTCATATCCCTTTCCGCGCGTCGATTCCAGTATCAGATCAGCGGCCAATTCGTATGCGTAGCGGTAGTTGTCGGAAATTTGACATGAAGTTAGTTGCATCTTCCTGCTCCCAATTTTGCTATCTTCCCTGTTTTTTGCCAGATCCTCTTGATCCTGCATTTACAGCTTCAGAGTAGCGTTGTTGCACATCTTCGACATTATTTTACGCCCAAATAGCCGCGTATTTCCGGGCTTTCAAGCGTTTCTTACCTGTTTATGTCGCAAAGGAGCGAAAGGTGAATGGGGGAAATGAAAAAATGACGAATGACAAATGACAAATGTCGAATGTAGGCAGCGAGATGGAAGATTGAAAATTTCTTTGGCGGTTGGCGGTTTTTAGAGGGAAAGGATAATATTCCTAATCTCTAACCTCGAATCTCCATTTCCGATGCGTCAATGTTTCAATGCTTCAATCATCAATGTCCTTATCAACCGGTAGTCCTTCCAATTCCATGATGACCAGGGCATTGGTGGTTGGGCAAGGACCTTGCTGGAGTTTGTAGTCGAAAACCATTTTTCCGTCGACCACCTCTTCGCGAAAGTGGACGTTTGTTAGTTTTGCAATTTCGTCGCCGAGTTTGGTTAAATCGAGATCGTGGGTGGAAATGGCGCCAACGCCATTTTGTCCGACAAGCGCGCGAATATAGGAGCGACTGCCGATGTATCTCTCGCGATTGTTCGTGCCGCGAAAAATCTCATCGATAAGAAAGAAAAGCGGTTGACCTTCACTATCGCGGAGGCGCTCCAGCAGAGCACGCAGGCGGCGCACTTCTGCATAGAAATAGGAAAATCCGCTGGTAATCGAGTCGCTCACCTTAATGCTGGAAAATACTGCAAACATCTGGGTTTGCAAGGCACTGGCATATACCGGCGCACCGGCAAAAGCCAAAATCAGGTTAACGCCCAGGGTCTTCAGGAAGGTGCTCTTTCCGGCCATATTGGAACCGGTAATCAAAAATACGTCTCCCATATCCGCATACTGGCAATCGTTGGGCACATTTACTGCCGCCGGTATAAGCGGATGGCGAATTTCTACAGCCAGTATCGCATCTTTCTCAACGTCCTGTTCTGGTGTCAGCAAGACCGGAAATACCGCTTCCGGATAAAGCCAGCCAACATTTGCCAAGGAAATCAGGGCTTCAAGGTGAGACCATTTATCCAGCCACTGCGGCAGTTTATCAACCAGATCTGCTTTGGCAGATTCCAGACGGGCCGCACAGAAAAAATCCCAGGGGCCAATAATATTGACCACAATACGCGCTAGCGGATTCATGCTGATACCAATCGCCGCCAACAGGCGACGAATACGTTTCATTTGGGCAGAAGGCCGTTGCGGCGTGTCGTAAAAAGTCCGGCAATATTCCGCGAGCCGAGAGTTCTCAGGATAGGGATAGCTTTCCAGGAAGGTCAAAATTGAGCGCACCTTATCCAGCTCATCATCCAAGAAGATGGCATCGTTGAACATGCGTTTGATCGGCTCCTGGTTCATCATAAAGACCGCCAGATAGGCCACGAAGCTGAATATCCACAGCGGAGTGGTAATCATTTCCATTGAATAACCGGCAAACAGCAGAACATTGATGAACCCTAAAATACTGAGGGCAGGAACCAACCAGCCAAGTTGTTTCGATGGACCGCCGCCCCGCAGGCCGTCCAGCAAACGCTGACCGTCAAGTAGCACGTTTGAAGAAAGCTTGAATTGCAGCAAGAGGTTTTCACGAAATCCCGGTAAGTTTACCAGTTCACGAATAATTGCCTGACGCGACAATGCTTCTTTACGATCGGGCCGCTGGTTTAGCAGCCATTTGTTGAGTAAAGCATACCCTTCTCGCGAAATGGTGATATCCAGCAATCGCGAGATGCTGCGAGGCCCGGTAATATCAAGGTCCATTTCATAAGGATGATCCCAGAGCGGCTCGCTTTTTTTCTCTTCGGGTATGCCATCCCAATCAAGCATCATGCGTGCATATTGGGTCGATTTTATCTCCCGCCAAATCCGATGCTTATTGACACTGCGATCGAGCCGGCGATGCATGATCACCAGTCCGGTAAAGAAAACCAGACTGAGCACCATTAGCGAAGATCCGAGGATGGCATTGTTCAGATATACAAAAATGCCCAGACCAATGCCTCCCAGGAAAACCAGCATTCGCCAGAGGCTCAAGCGATCCCGTTCGCCCTCCAGGAAGGCGAGACGTTCATCGAGAAAGGCAATCATTTTCTGCAAGGTAGATTCGCGACGTTCTCTGCGCGTCATTCCGAGGGCCCTTCTTCGCGGTGAACCGATTGCGGACTAAAGGCAGGCAGACAAACCGAATAGTATTCAGCCGGCTCGTCGAAAGGGTTGGCATAGCGAATACGCGCACCCCGCTGGATAAGGATACTCTCCCCTTTGCCGATAACAACCACATCCCCGTCAATCTCAATTTCCTTGCGACCGGAAACCATGATGGTTATTTCGTCAAATTCCGGCCGTTGATGGGGTTCCGACCAGCCAGGTGGTGCAATCATGTGAGCAATACTAAAATCGGAGTGCTGACTGGAAGCCAGCCCAAAATGCTCGTCGATTATCTTGCCGTCGGTGGTTGGTACCCGGAACGGCGCTGTTTGTTTGAGATATTTTTTCATTCTCTCTAACGCCTCTGCTTCATTATAAAAGTATGAATTATACTTAAATTTTTCATGCGGAACAAAGCGCTTTCTACATAATGAAACGACGATCGTTCAATCGTCTCTTCATATTCGGAAAATTTCTTTGAAGTCATGAAATGGAGGGAAAGATTCACGGATGAATGGCAAGTTAAAAAAACCAAGAGTCAACAATTGTCTTATCTGTTTTGAAGCTTTTAGTCTGCTCTTTTATCTGCGAAAATCCGTGTTAATCTGTGTCGAATGGCTTTAGTCGATTTGTTAAAAAACAACATGTAACTGCCATCAAGAATCATTTACTTTGCCGTTCAACAAGAATGGCGTCATCGATGAGATTCAAATCCTGCTTAAGCGTTACATTTCCCGGATCTAGCCCGAGCCCCTTCATCACATAGCGTCGCGCAGTCCGCAGACGTTGCCGCCGCACTTGAGACATGGCCAGTTCGTGGTACACGTGAGTCAGGGCCTGA
This sequence comes from Calditrichia bacterium, assembly GCA_028284445.1. Lineage (GTDB taxonomy): Bacteria > Calditrichota > Calditrichia > RBG-13-44-9 > J075 > JANQRS01. Next base: position 15,910 of record JANQRS010000016.1, on the reverse strand, counting down.
CGCACCTGCACATTCTTGTTGTCTATTGAATAGGCTTTCTCAAGATGACCAGCCGTGGTCTTCAGATCGTTGCCAATTTGCAGGGAAGGGATCACCGAATTCCATATCATGGCCACATATTGGGTGCGCAGGATGGCATATTCACTGCATTCGACCAGCATTGAGTCCATGACTGTATAGAGGCTGTCGATTTGCCCCTCGCGGACGTACTTTTGGGCATATTGCAAACCGACATCCACATAGCGATCCTTATAAATACGAATCTCCGGGTAAGCCCGGTATAGCTCTCCGGCAAATTGAAACGCTTCTTCATAATGGCCGAGGCGGTATTTGGCAGCCAACCGATTCTCGAGAATAATTCGTTCCGTGTCGACGATGCGTGGCTGATAAAACGCCTGGCTCCCGATACGCAACTTCAGGCGGTTCAAGAGATCAAGTCCCTGATCAAAATCCTGGCGCCGGACCACCAGATCATTAAATACATAGCGAGCATATTCCCAAAATCCGGCGGCAACAACTGTATCGGCAGCGGCAATAAAGAGTCCTTGCTCCAGTTCATCCAAATAGTTTGAGTAGGCATTCAGATCCTGACGAAGAAAAACATCCAGCGTCAAATAGTAACTGTAGCGATAGGTCTCGTGGCCATCATCAAAGACCAGTGCCTTTTTGATATAACAGAGCGCGTTTTCATAATCGAGCTCATCAAGGTAGCTGATGGCAATGTTATTGTATTCAGCCGCCAGCAAGGCCATGCGATCAACAGTCACCGAACCCTGAATATGTTCATTATAAATAGCTTCAGGACCCGCTTCCTGCAATTCCTGTTCAGTAATCAATTTGTAATCGAGCAAGTACTGAATGTATTCTTTTTGGCGAGGGACAAAGTCGAACCCCTTTTTGGGATCGGTCATTTCGACGATCACGTTTTCCCCATGCGGATCACTGACAATATAAATGTGCGTCGGTGTGAGCTTCAAGGCATAGGGAATGTCATAGCGGTCGGCGGCAATCGTAAAGAGAATGGTCGAGGTCAGACAATTGTATTCATTCTTCAGGAAGAGGTCGCGAAAGCGCACCGATTCACTATAGCGCTTCAAAACATCCTTGTGCAAAAATTTAAAGATTGTCTGACTCTTCTTACGGGCATCGTGCTTGGCCTTAATCTTTCTATCGAGCTTCTCGAACAATTTGTCCAAAGAATGCCCAAAGCCGGCAATAGCCAGACTGTCTCTCACGCCATCCGCGTACAAGATGCTTTTCCAGAGTGGATCCGGCAGCTGCCCGTTTTGCCGGTAATGCTGCAGCATCTGTCCTTCCGAGCCTTCGCTGCACTCATTGAATTGCAAAATTGAATTCGATGTCTCAGAGGAAATTACGAACAGCGACATCACCAGTAGCAGCAGAAGCGACATCCGCGATATGGTTGCTGCAAAAATCAACAGTTTAACCCTCTAGGTAAATTCCAAAATCCAATAAAAAACGCCAAATCCCAACAAGAAAAATTCCGACAATAATCGTTCCCGGATTCAACAAAAAAGATTCCAAACGATTAAAGCTTGACAGATGATTCCCATTTACAGACACAATATAGCGAGAAAAACCAGCAAGATTCTAACAAAAGCTTTCAATAATTAAAAATATTCAAGTTGAAAATGTTCCGCGGAACACCCTATATTTTGAGTCACTTTCGTCAATTATTATATGCGCACCTGTTCAGGCATTCAACGGTGGAAAGACATCTCCCACCCGAGGGGGCCCTGCAGCAAGTTATGTTGTAAGTGACGCATATAAGATAGTTTGCTTTGTCTCCCCTATCGTGCCCAATTATGGCTACAGCGAGATTTTTTTCCAAATGTGACAGCGAATTGGTAATATGATATGGAGTCAGGTTGCGAGCGTTTTCGAAAGGGTTGCAACCCAGGTAGAGAGCATTCTGAAATGATGACAGCCAAACCGCTAACGAGGGATCGATTTCTGGACTATGAAGGAAGTTGCTTTTCTGAAACAAAATGTCGAGAAGTGGCAGCAATTGGAAGCCTTGCTCGACAGCCAGGACCGTATTGACCCGGATCGCCTGGCGGAACTATTTATTGCCATCACGGATGATTTGGCTTATGCCCGCACATTTTTCCCTGGCAGTAAAACAGAAAGCTATTTGAACGGACTGGCCCGCAAGATTCACCAGGCCATTTACCGCAATAGGCGCGAAGACAAGAATCGTCTGATTACTTTTTGGTCTGATGAACTGCCGCGGGTCATGGCCGAATCCCGTAAGGAGTTGCTGTATTCATTTCTCTTCTTTGGCCTCGCCATCATCATTGGGGCTCTATCTGCTGCCAATGACGATCTGTTCGTGCGCCTCATCCTCGGCGATCGCTATGTGAATATGACCGAGGCAAATATCGAAAAAGGCGATCCGATGGCCGTCTATAAGCAGATCAGCGAAGTCCCGATGTTCCTGGGTATCACCTTAAACAATATCCGCGTCTCGTTCTACGCATTCGCCGCCGGCATCGTTTTCTCTTTTGGGACGGTCTACATCCTATTTAGCAATGGAATCATGCTCGGTAGTTTTCAGTATTTTTTTCACCAAAAGGGACTGTTGCTGGAGTCCGTGCTTGTTATATGGATCCATGGCACCCTGGAGATTTCCGCGATTATTATTGCCGGCTGTGCCGGCCTGATTCTCGGGAACAGCCTAATCTTTCCGGGCACTTATTCGCGCGGCGCCTCGCTGATGCAGGGGGCAAAGAAAGGCCTGAAGATTATCGTTGGCATTGTCCCGATCTTCGTCGTTGCCGGTTTTCTTGAAGGATTCGTCACCCGTCACACTGATATGCCTATGGCGCTAAGCCTGTTTATCATATTCGGTTCCCTGGCCTTTATTATTGGCTATTTTGTGGTTTACCCCATTTACCTAACTCGGAGAGACAAAAGTGACCCCGGAAACGAACCTTATTCAATTTCGTGAGATCCGCGATTTTAGTCAGGTGCTCAGTGCTTCCTTTGCCTTTATTCGCCAGAATTTCTGGCCGCTAATTAAGCATCCAATGCTGATCATCGCCCCCTTGATTGTTCTGGCCAATATCTGGTCGTATTTCTATGTCCAACAACAACTGGAAGCGCCGCCAATCACCTTTGAAGACCTCTTACAGTTTTATTCTGATACCGCCTGGCAGGCCTTGCCGAATTTGCTGCTCGGCTTTATCATTTTTGGCATCTTTTCAAGCATGGTCTATGCCTATATGAAGTATTACCAGGAAAGCAATGGCGCCGATGTTGAAACCGGTCAGCTGTTTCGATTGGCCGCTCCCTACATTACTCGTATCACCATTGGCGGTATTGCTACATCATTCATTATCTTGCTTGGCGGAATCCTTTGCGTTCTTCCCGGCATCTTTTTCGCTGTTACCCTGGCCCTGGTTTATCCGATAATGATGTGGGAAAACACCGGCATCTTTGATGCCATGACCCGTTCCGCCAATTTAATCAAAGGAAACTGGTGGAATACCCTCGGAATTGTGGTAATCCTTGCCCTTATCAGCTATGTTCTGGTCTTTGTTCTTTCTTTACCGGTGATGATTACCGGCATCGTGATCGGGGCGACTTCGTCGAGCGGTGACTTCACACAATTTACAGAAATCATTACCATCATTGGCGCGATTACCGGTGTTTTATATTACCCGATTTACCTGATCATGCTGGTCGGTATTGCACTGCATTATTTCAACCTTGTCGAGCAGCATGACGGCACCGGGTTGATCGACAGAATTGATACAATTGGTGATGACGATCCGCGGGGCCCGGGCGGACTGGATGCACCAACCTTTCAGTAGCAAAACAGGAGTAATAATCCAGAGGGATAGATTCATTAATGAACGCCACCAACAACATTGAATTTCGAAAAGTTCGCGATCTGGGTCAAATCATTACGGTAGCATTTAGTTTTTTCAAATATAATTTTCGCCCCCTAATGACCGCCTATCTCTATCTGCTCGCCCTGCCGCTGCTGATACTTGCTGCTGTATTCGGGCTGGTGCTCGGACAATCGGTTTTCTATCCGGATGTCTTCAATATCAGTGATGCCGAAGGCATATCGCTGATAGTCATCATTGTGCTGGCAGTGCTGATATTCGCCTTCCTCTTACCGGCTATAGCTTATACCTATGTTGCCCACTACGTGAACGATGGATTTGGCAATTTTGATTTCCGCGACATCCGCAGAACCATTCGTAACCATGTCTGGCGTATTCTCGGTGTCGGGTTAATCAGCACAATCTTCATCGTCATCGGATTCTTTCTCTGCATATTACCCGGTATTTACCTACTGGTCCCTCTCAGTATGTCCCTGATTATTTTGCTACATGAAGAAAATTCCGTCATCGATACCATTGAACGCTGCTTTCAGCTCGTGCGCGATAACTGGTGGCAAAGCTTTGGCATCCTCTTCGTGCTTTGGCTGATTTCATATATGATTCAAACGGTTTTTATCATCCCGCAATTTGCGCTTATATTGGGGGCAGCGCTAATGGGTGAAAGCACCGACATGAGTCGTGAACTTGGTATAACTGTCTTTGGCGGCTTGTTTCTGCTTACTCTGCTGATTCAGTATGTTGGGGTTTTCTTTACCTCAGTTTACATGTATGTGGGTATTTCGTTCCAGTACTTTAATTTGATGGAAGATCAAAGCCGGAGCAGCCTGATAGACAGAATAGATCAAATCAGAACCGATGATGAGCCCCCTGCAGACCTGACACCGCCGGAAATTATATAGATGATAATTGGTCAGTTTCATAACATTGCTTACTTGCTATGGCGTAGCTGCCTTGTCGCCTTGCTATTCGCCCTTATGCCGATGGCATCCCTCCTGGGCAATGTGCCACAGGACAGCATTGCACAAGAAGATGCAGAACTGATTTCTATTCTCACAGGCGAAAGATCATCGTCATCCGACAGCCTGGAGACTCGCTATGATTCTTCCGATGTCGCTGTCCGACTCCTGTCCGCAGAAAAAATTGAAGCATACGCTGCTGATCCTGATTTCCAATACGAACGTGATCCGCAGGATGTGCGCGCCTTGAGTATTTTTGATCGGCTCTGGATTTGGTTTATCGATAAGATATCGACCTTTATTTTCTCTGATACCTATTCCCCCTTACGCAAATTGTTTATCTGGCTATTCATTCTTACAATTGCCGGCTATATGGTCTGGCTAATGAGCGACAGCTATTTTCAGGCATTTTTTGCCAAAGGCCAAAATACCGAATTGATTTTTGATGACAGCATTGAAGACATTCATGAAATGAACTTCGATATCTTGATCCAGGAGGCAGTCAGCAAGAAAAATTTTCGGCGAGCAACCCGTCTACACTATCTTAAACTTCTGAAGGAAATGACGGATCGGGGACAATTGGCCTGGCGGCCGGAAAAAACCAATCAAGACTACTTGCATGAACTAAAAGATGACGGCTTGAAAACGGCTTTCTCCAATCTCACTCGCTATTTTGAATATATATGGTATGGGAATTTTCCGGTGAGCGCTGATGCTTTCAAACAGGTAAGTGAAAGCTTCCGGAATTTTAGCAACAAGCTGAAGCAAAAAATATGAGCAGCAACCGAAAATACCAGTTATTGCTTGTCATAAGCATGATCGTTTTGGTCATCATTGAGCTCAACTCACCGAAGCCGGTGAATTGGAAGCAGACCTATTCGCGCTATGACAAGGTGCCCTATGGCAGCTTCCTGCTTTATCAGGAGTTGAAAACTCTCTTCCCTGATCACGATATCATTTCCAGCGAAGACCCTATTATCGATGCGGAAGATATTCTCTATGGTGATGACGTTCTGAACATGATCTTTGTGCATAACGAGCTCAATTTCGATGAAGTAGAAACCGACGTGCTGCTGGAGTTCGCAGAAAGCGGCGGCTATATCTTTGCTGCGGCGAATCAATTCCGAGGTGCGTTTCAGGATTCGCTTAATCTGGCACTGAATATTTTCCCGAGCCTGGAAGATTCAATTGGCAGTCGCTTCAATAATCCTCAGCTAGAAGATCAGCAGAACTATTATTATCGCCGGCCGGGAAATCACTTCCATTTTGCGCGATTTGATAAGGAAGCAGCCACCGTTATCGGCACAACCAGTGAGGGCAAACCCAATCTCTTGAAATATGAGATCGGTGAGGGAGCAATTATCGTGAGCTCCAAGCCGCTGGCCTTTACCAATTTCAACCTGCTTGAAGGTGACAATGGTCGCTACATGTTTACGGCCTTGTCCTATCTCCCGGTAGGGAAAACATATTGGGATGAATACTACAAGCCCTTCAAACGGCATAGTACTTCTCCCCTGCGGGTCATTCTTAATGATGAAAATTTGCGCTCCGCCTGGCGCTATACCTTATTGGCGCTGCTGCTATTCCTGATTTTTCAGGGCCGCAGAAAACAGCAAATCATTCCGGTGATCAAGCCGTTGCAAAACACCACGGTTGAATTTGTCAAGACCGTCGGCCGTTTGTATTTTCATCACAGCAATCATCATAATCTCGCCACAAAACAGATAAATCATTTTATGGATTATTTGCGGACGCGCTATTTTTTGAAGACAGATCGCCCGCAAGCAGAACTGATAGATGAGCTTGTCGAACGGAGCACCATTGACCGTTCAAAAATAGAGGCGCTATTTTCCGCAATCCGGCAAGTTCAACAAACCAACGATATCACTGAAAGCAGCCTGATCAAACTCAACGACCTGCTCGGTGACTTCTACCGCGAAAGTGAGAACTAGAGATGGAAGAGAAAGAAATGTTTGGCAGCCGCATGGAGCTGTCGGATCTGAAAGATGCGGCTGAAAATATTCGCAGCGGCATTCGCCAGATAATAGTTGGCCAGGACAAGCTGGTTAAATTGTTAATTGCCGCCATCCTTGCTGATGGGCATGTGCTCATCGAAGGCGTTCCCGGCGTCGCTAAGACCCTCGCGGCAAAGCTGCTCGCCCGTACGCTAAATGTCGATTTTTCGCGAATCCAGTTTACGCCGGACCTAATGCCGTCGGACGTGCTCGGCACATCCATTTTCAACATGAAATCTTCGAGCTTCGAGTTTAATCGCGGCCCTATTTTTTCCAACGTGGTTTTGATCGACGAAATTAATCGCGCACCGGCAAAAACCCAATCTGCCCTTTTCGAAGTGATGGAAGAACGCCAGGTCACCGTGGATGGAAATACCTATCAGATGGACGAACCCTTCATCGCTCTGGCAACCCAAAACCCAATCGAGCAAGAAGGCACCTACCAGCTTCCGGAAGCGCAACTGGATCGTTTTCTCTTCAAGATCGAAGTTGGCTATCCATCGCTGGAAGAAGAGCAACTGATATTAAGCGAATTTCATGCCCGGAAGGGCGTTAATGACCTCAAGGTGGTGAAACCGGTCCTCACTAAGAGCAAAATCAAGACCCTGCGAGATAAGGTTAAGGCGATAAATATTGAACAGGATTTGATCAACTATATCACGGCGATCACGCACCAAACCCGTAATGACGGCGCGCTTTTCCTCGGTGCCTCGCCACGGGCATCCCTGGCAATCATGCGCGCGGCAAAAGCAATGGCCGGACTTGCCGGTCGGGATTTTGTTACCCCGGAAGACGTGCGGGAAGTGACCCCATCCGTGTTACGGCATCGCCTGCTTCTGACACCGGAGAAGGAAATGGAGGGCGTTAGCACCGACACGGTGATACAGCAGATTGTTGACCGCGTGGAAGTACCTCGCTAATGTGGCAGAGAATACGAAATCTGTTTCTCGGCGCGCGCTTCTACTATGCGATGGCAGCTATCATCTTTTCTTATGTTGCCGCCTATTTTTTCCCGACTTTTGGATTGGTAGCCGAATTATTGACCAGCGGTCTGATCGTGGTGGTGCTGGCCGATGCATTTTTATTGTTCTGGCCGGATGGCGAGACCATTCAAGCACAGCGGGACACACCGGATCGGCTATCTAACGGTGATCGCAATCGGATTACACTATACATCGAGAACCGCTATCGTATACCGATCCGTGCAACGGCGATTGATGAAGTGCCGCATCAGTTTCAGATCCGCGATTTCATTTATCAAATGGAAATCGGGGCGCGCAAGCAAGGCCAATTTTCCTATTTCCTGCGGCCCACCCGGCGCGGTGAATATCACTTCATGCACACCAACATTTTCGCTGAAACAATTTTTGGCGTTCTTCGCCGGCGCTTCCGCATCGACAATTCCGTGATGGTGCCGGTCTACCCTTCTTACATTCAAATGCGCCAGTATGAACTAATGGCCATCTCCAATCGCCTGACCGAGGCCGGTATCAAGAAAATCCGCCGGGTGGGACACACCATGGAATTTGACCAAATCCGTGAATATGTGCGCGGCGACGATTACCGCACCGTAAATTGGAAAGCCACTGCGCGACGACGGGAATTGATGGTCAATCACTACCAGGACGAGAAGGCACAGCAGGTCTATAGCGTTATTAACATGGGCCGGGTGATGAAGATGCCCTTTGAAGAAATGAGCCTGCTTGATTACGCCATTAACGCCTCGCTGGTCATTTCCAACATTGCTGTTCTTAAACAAGACAAGGCCGGCATCATCACCTTTTCCAATACTGTTCATTCCATCCTGATGGCTGACCGGCGACCCACGCAAATCGCCAAGGTGCTGGAGTTGCTCTATCGCCAGAAAACATCTTTCCTGGAAGCGGACTATCAACGCCTCTATACCAGCCTGATGAATCGCCTAAATCAGCGCAGCCTGGTCTTGCTATACACCAATTTCGAAAGCCTCTACAGCCTGAAAAACCAGATGCGGTATTTGCGCGGTATCGCACGCAAGCATCTTCTGGTGGTTATATTTTTTGAAAATACTGAACTCCAAACCTTGCAAGAGATGCATCCGGGAAAAACGGAAGATATTTATATTAAGACCATCGCAGAACAATTCGCCTATGAGAAACGGCAAATTGTTAAGGAGCTGCAGAAGTATGGGATATTTTCAATCCTAACTACACCTCAAGCCCTGTCCGTTAATACCATTAACAAATACTTGCAATTAAAGGCGCGTGGCTTTATCTAGGGAGCAGGAGATTTTTAAGCATGGAAAATATACGCATTGAAACTGCCCAGAATGTCGCCATCGATTATGAAATTGCTAGTATCGGCGACAGGCTCCTTGCCTACATGGTGGACGCATTAATTGTGCTGGCGCTTGCCATTTTTTTAGGGACGCTAAGCGCCATGTCCATTTTCCCGGATAGCTGGGGCAGATATGCTCTCTTTTTATTCCTGGGCGTCGCCTGGCTATATGACCTGGTATTTGAAGTGTTTATGGATGGACAAACGCCCGGGAAGCGCTCGCGGGCAATTAAGGTTGTCAAAGTCGACGGCACACAGCCCGGCATTGGCAGTTATTTCCTGCGGTGGATTATCCGCCCGATTGATATCACCCTCACCTATGGCTGCGTGGCCATTATTGCCATTCTCTGGAATGAAAAAGGCCAACGTGTGGGCGACATCGCTGCCGGCACGACTGTCGTGAAGCTCAAACAACGGGTGGATTTGAAAGATACCATCTTCACGCGAGTCGAGGACGACTATGTGGTGAAGATTCCGCAGGTAGACAAGCTCACCGACAAAGACATTGCCATTATCAAGGACGTCTTGAACAGCTACGATTCTATCGTCGACCGTAAACTTCGCCGCAAGCTGGTTGATAAAGCAAAAGAGAATGTCCAGGCGAAAATCGGCATTCGCAGCGACATTCCGGCACTGGAATTTCTGTCAGTGATCCTCAAAGACTACAATGTTGTGCAAGGAAAACTTTGAGAGAGTAAATTCCAGATTCCAACAGCAAAAATTCCAAATGGTCATATTGTCATGCCCGAATGTTCTTATCGGGCATCCATTGAATTCTGATTCGCATGGATTCCCGCTAAAGGCATGCGGGAATGACACGGCATAGATTTGGAATTTTCCTTGATTCACCCTAATACAACAGCGCGCGTTTCCTCATCGGCGTAAACGCCTCTTGCTCTTTTTCCCAACGCGCCTGCATCTCGCTGAGTTCGGCACGATCGTCGATCATTTGCCGGAGCCAGTCATTACCGGCAAGGATGTCAAAGGGCATCTTTTCATATTCATATTCATAGGGTGGATCGTTCCAGGCGAACTTATCACTGCCGTCATGGCGGATTTCCCGAAGCAGTGCCACGGTAGTAAGAAAAGGCAGGAAGGTACTTCGATCCGTCACGTGCATAAAGCAACCGCCACAGAGGGTCTCGGCATGCTTTTGAAAGGTTGGCTCAAACTCTACCGGGCGAAAAACGATCCCGGGCAAGTTCAAATCAGCCAGTTTTTCAGCCAGCTGCCAGCCATCTATCCAGGGGGCGCCAAAAAATTCAAACGGCCGGGTAGTTCCACGTCCCTCGGAAAGGTTGGTGGCCTCCAGTAAGCACATCCCGGGATATACCACGGTTGATTCCGGTATCGGGATATTTGGCGAAGGAACCGCCCAGGGCAGGCCGGTGTCTTCAAAGTACATCGATCGTTCCCAACCGCTCATCTTGACCACCTCCAATTCACATTGGGGATAATGTTGCTCCTGAAGCAGCAAGGCAATTTCTCCAATCGTCAAGGCGTGGCGAATTCCCAGTGGATGCACACCCACGAAGCTAAGGAAGCCATTATTTTCGGCAGGCCCCTCCGTTGTCGCGCCATTAATCGGGTTGGGCCTATCCAGTACAACGACCCTGATCCCCCAATTTGCACAGACTTCCATACAGTGTGCCATGCTCCAGATAAAAGTATAATATTTGGCGCCAACATCCTGTAAATCAATCACCAACACATCAACATCTTGCAGCATCTCGCGGGTCGGTTGGCGATGCCTGCCGTAGAGCGAATAGACCGGAATTTGCGCGTCGCTTTGTCCATCTGCTTCCCATTCAATCATATTGTCCTGGGTATGTCCCCATAAGCCATGCTGCGGGCCAAGCAGCGCTTTCAAACTTAGAATACCCTTATCGTGGGCTTCCCTGAAAATGGTGATCATATGGCGGATATCCGATGCAATCGAGGCCTGATTGCACAATAACGCCACGTTTTTTCCTTTAAGATTTTCGAATTGCTTTTCCGCAATGTGATCCAATCCTGTCTTTACCATCGTGCCTGCCCCGTCTTTTTTTTTAATTACTTTGATATTAGTTGATCTTCCATATCTTTGCTGCGGCTTCGGTCATTTCCCATAGTTTTGGTAAAATCGATTCCTCAAAGATAATGCAATCGCGCCTTAAATAGCAGCACAAAATCGGGGCACTTGACCAGCACGAATTTTGCATTTGTTTTAATTCCTCTAATGTGGTATAATGGTCATAAGACATCCGACTTGTAGGGCGCATCTTTTTATAACCGGCAATACCATCTACCAGAATCGTCAAGAATACTACCGGTTCATCTGAAACGGACGGAGACATTAAAAATGTAAATGCCTGGGATAGCTGCATCGATCTATACCTTGTTTTGTAGAACTCAAACTTCTTCCTGATTCGGCGCCTCTACTGCAAAGCAAGTCTACTGCTCCTGAGATTTGACTGAAAGATACCTCTTTAAAATATCAGTTGATAACATTAAGGTTTGCCACACCGGTGGCGATAGTAAAGCAACAAGCCTTTATTGCGTGCAATACCAAAGGTAATGTGCGTAAAAAAGCGTTGCTCAAATGCGAGGAAACGTTCAGGCCTTCGGCAGATTGTAGCGCCGAAAAAAACATGGAAGCAGTATCTAATCAACGGAATGAAGAGAATGAGCCTGAATCATGTATGCGTCCAGCCGGACGCCATTTTGAGAACATGTGACACTTCCGTAAGCGCGATTAGAACAATACTGCTCCTTATAACGTAAGATAAGTAACAAGCAACAGTTGTAGTAACGGCGGGCGAATTTGAACGCATTGTTGCTGGAATTGTTCTCCGTCAATTCTCGTGGCGGCTTTCATGCTATTTTAGAGCATCGTCACTTTGAATAACCCGGAACAATTCTGACAATCCAATTTCAGGCCTCGGCTAGTAGTCACGTCGGCCACTGTCTGGCAGATCCTCGCCCGTTCGCTAAATGATCTATCCCGGCTCGCACAGGAAATCGCGAGCTACCGGGAGCGGCTACGCCCAAATAGCGTGTCCGCAAACCATCTGGATAGGTCGATATGCATGGAATTTTGGGCTCCATCATGGACAGAATTTTTTAAACAGGAGAAAAAAATGCCCAGGAAAGACATAGTCTTGATCGCTGTTGAAGTGCGAAAATGGGATCTTGAGGCGAATAAAATAACCCTGGTCAACTATTTTTTGATTGACAACGACGAGCATGTGTTGACATTTGATATTGGCATTCAGCAGCCACCGGAAATGGTTGAGGAAGTGCTTGGCAAGCTACGTTTCGAAGCAGAAAAAATGCTCCAAAAGGGTAAAAAGTCCGACGAATTGGAAGTGGCATTTGACAACGAGACTTTCCTGCGCCAGAAAGTCTACAACTATTTCAAGCGAATTACCTCTGAACTTAATAATCCACGTCGCAAAAAAGGTCAGACCCGAATGATCCTGACCACTCACATGGATGTTTATAATGAGAATCAGGATGTTTCTTTCCTGCCAAAGCGGATTCAATTCTATGTTGTCCTGAACTGGGCGCGGAAATATTATAATCGTGATGACTGGAAGCGAGCGGTTGATCCCTTGCGTCAGTTGGTAAAGGTGAATTCTGAATATGGCCCCGGCTTCAAGATGCTGGCTCGCTCACTGAAGAAGATCCGTAAGTACGATGAAGCCATGCGCATGTATGAGAAGTATGCAGAAATTGAAAAAACCGTTGAAGCGCGTCTGGACCTTGCCAAATCCTATCGCAAGGGGAAAGTTTTTGATAAGTCCGAAACGATTTACAAAGGCATTCTCAAGGAAGAGCCAAAAAACAAGGAAGCCCATATCGGTCTTGCGCAAATCTTATACGCTACCAAGAAACCGGAATATCTTGATATTCTCGACGAATTGCATAAACAGGATTCCGGCTGGTTGAAGCACTGGCTGGTTGACGAATTTAACTTCAGAATCTATGTGCCTGCCAAGAAATCGCTGAGTGCAGTTCAGGCGGCAAAATTCCTTGGTTTTAAGAAGATCTTTGAACTCACGCAGCGTGCATTTAAGAATGAATTGCCATCGCACTTTAACCCATCCAAAGCGCGGATTGGCTTCTACAAGGAAGAGCTTGAAAACTGGGCAATGGTTATGAATCGCTTTAAGTGCCTGCCGGAAGAAATTTCGCTCTACCCGGATAGAATTGACAAAGAAGATGCTGATCTTGATATGTCCCCGGATGGACGCGGGAATGCCGGCAAGAAGAACGGCTCCTCTGCTCAACCGGCTACTAAGGTTGAAGACATTCTCACTCAAATCCGCGCCCGCAAGGCGCAACGACTGGCGGAAGAAGCTGCCCGGGCTGAAAAGCCTGCACCTTCCAAAAACGGTGCTTCCAAAAAAGGCGGACCGAAGAAGAAGCGCAAGAAGTCCGTAAAGCCATCGACTAAGGCATAGCCTTATAAGCGACAACAGGAAAAATTCAAAAAGGACCTATTTGGAATTTTTCCTGTTGGAATTTGAATTTTATCAGTTCAACTATTCTACAACTACCACAAATAGCTCTTTCGGCCCATGCACCCCAAGCACCAGGGTCTTTTCGATATCCGCTGTCCGGCTGGGCCCGGTATAATAGGCAATCGATGAGGCTGTGCTGCTGCCTTCACTTTCCAAATGCGCATGTAAAGCGCGAATATCCGGATAAATCTGCTCCATACGAGCGAGAATGATTAGCGCTGGCGACAAGATGGTCACCAGTTTGCTCGGCTGACTATGACCGCGAAACGCGATAGTTCCGGTATCTGCCAGCAGATAATCAGCGGTAGTAATCGCAACGTCGCTGCCGGCGAGACGATCACGGTGAGTCTGCGGATCAAAATCTGCAGGCGGGGTTTCTTCCAGTTCGTAAACGTCTTCCATAGAAAACTTTTCAACGCTGAACACGCCTTCAGTACGCCAATCCCGAAGCAGCGGTGAATAGTAGACCGCCAATTTTCTCGCCTTGATGCGCTCCAGGAGCATTGTCGTTGTGCTAATCAAATCTGCCGGCTTGGTCATGACCGCATCACCTTTAATGTTGGCCAGTTCCAATTGAAAACGGCCGAAGAGCGTCTTGGCAGGGTTCATCGTCGCAGTATCTTTCACATCAATCCTCATCATTCTTGTTGTCACGCCACCACTTGCGGAAACTGTTCTCAGCAATCTCCGGAAATTCACGCGATTTTGACCAACCCGGCACATATGCTTTTTTACCAAGCAATCGTTGAAAAAATCGACCGGCCTTGCCTAGACGTCCCATGGTTTTGGGAGACTTCCCTACCCTGACAAACTGATTCATAGCAGTCTTTTCCATACTTGGCGCCAGGCCTGCCTTTACAACTCGATTGCGCTGGTAAAGTAAGAGATGATGTAGCGGAATTTTCACCGGACACACTTCGGAGCAACTCCCACAAAGACTGGAGGCAAATGGCAGCGAGCCAGCCGCTTCCAATCCCAGCAATTGCGGGGTGATCACCGCACCAATCGGTCCCTGGTATACCCAACCATAAGCATGTCCACCAATATTCTGATACACCGGGCAAGTGTTATAGCAGGCACCGCAGCGAATACAGTGCAGCGCCTCTTTCATATGTTCATCTTCCAAAAAACCGCTGCGGCCGTTGTCCACCAGGATGTAGTGAACAGATTCCGGTCCATCATATTCATTGGGCTTACGGGGTCCATCAATCATCGAGATAAAGCTGGTGAGTTTCTGTCCGGTGGCGCTTCGGCAAAGCAGTGGCAAAAATAACCCCAGGTCTTCTACTCGCGGAATCATTCGTTCAATCCCAATGATAGCTACGTGAATTCTCGGAAGGGTCATACACATACGGGCATTGCCTTCATTCTCGACCACTGCGACGCCGCCATTTTCGATAATGGCGAAATTGGCGCCAGTGACCCCCATGTCTGCCTCGAGGAACTTGTCGCGAAGAAGGTTGCGCGCAGTGATCGTCAAATGTTCGGGATCTTCCGAATAATCTATCCCGAGCTGTTCATGAAACACTTTGGCAATTTCCACACGGGACATATGTACAGCAGGCCCGGTAAGATGCGACGGTGGTTCGTCGGCAAGCTGCAGAATATATTCGCCAAGATCGGTTTCGATTACCTCAAAGCCTTTGCCAATCATGTGTTTATTAAAGTCGATTTCTTCCGTCAACATCGATTTCGACTTCACGATGGACTTCACATCATGGTCTCGGGCAATCTGCTCGGCAATTTTGTTTGCCTCGGCGGCATCTGCCGCGCGGTGCACCACAATTCCCTGCTGCTTTGCCCGGGCTTCGAACTGATCGAGGTAATCGAAGAGATTCGCAACGATATCTTTCTTGATCAAATGCGCTTCTTCGCGACGCGCTTCCCAATCATCAATCTCGGTCACTACTTTTTCGCGCTTTTGCATGGATAGCCAGGTGGCCTTGGCTATATTCCGGCGCATAATGTCGTTATCAAGATGTCTGGGAAGTTCTTTTTTGAATTCTTTGGTTTTGCTCTGCATAATCAGCCCTATTCAATCCCTGTTTCCGTCTGCATCTATCGATAATACAGCCTGCGGGTATCCAAATCAACTGAAATTATCGGCATTTTCGAGTGGGAAAACGAGGCACAGAGGGCACGGAGATTTGATGCTGGATGCTGGATGCTGGATGCTGGATGCTGGATGCTGGATGCTGGATGCTGGATGCTGGATGCTGGATGCTGGATGCTGGATGCTGGAT